>NZ_JNXE01000003.1 GCF_000716605.1 Streptomyces sp. NRRL F-525
GTGCAGGGGGTGTGGTGGGTGCAGGGGGTGTGGTGGGTGCAGGGGGTGTGGTGGGTGCGAGGAAACGGGGATGCGGGGGTTGCTCCGGCGCCCGAGCAACGTATCAGCGCAGGGCGGAAGATGAGGATGTAGCGCGCTATAGGGGACATGAGCGCCGGGTGTAGCGGAGAATGCCGCCGCCGGCGTTGGCCCGGTCCAACGAGCTTCGTCAGCTGCCCGGCCCTGAACCACGGAACCCGGAAGGGGGCGAACCCGGGCGGCGCCGCGCCAAAGCTCCAACAGCCGTTCCCCTCACACCCGACGCGCGCCCACGCGAAAGGACTGCGCGCCGTCGCGAAAGACGGCGACCGTGTCCCCTTGGAAGAGTCGGTTCCATGACATCGGAACGGGTGAAGAACGTCGTACTCGTCCACGGCGGGTTCGTGGACGGCTCCGGATGGCGGGAAGTGCACCGGCTGCTGACGGACGACGGGTTCCGGGTGAGCGTCGTGCAGAATCCGGCCCTGTCCCTCGCGGGCGATGTCGCCCTGACCGAGCGGGTGTTGGACGCGCTGGACGGGCCCGCGATCCTGGTCGGGCACTCCTACGGCGGGGCCGTCATCACCGAGGCCGGCAATCACGACCGGGTCGCCGGGCTCGTATACATCGCGGCGTTCGTGCCCGACAAGGGTGAGTCCGTCAGCACGCTGATCGCCGAGCCCGAGCTGGGGGCGCCGGTGCCGGTGCCGGTGCCGGTGCCGGTGCCGGTGCCGGTGCCGCCGATCCTGCCGCCGGTCGACGGGTTCCTGTTCTTGGACCGGGCCAAGTTCCACACGTCCTCGCTGCCGACGTCCCGGTCGCCGAGGCCGAGTCCATGGCCGACGCGCAGGTGCCGTGGGGGCTCGACGCGCTCCGCGGCGCGATCGGCGAACCGGCCTGGCGGCACAAGCCGAGCTGGTATCTGGTGGCGACCGACGACCGGATGATCCCGCCTCCCGCGCAGCGGGCCATGGCCCGGCGGGCCGGCTGCACGGTCACCGGCACCGACGCCGGCCACTCCGTCTACGTGTCGCGGCCGGACGCCGTGGCCGACCTCGTCCGGCAGGCCGCGGCCGACGCCGTCGACGCCGCCTGACACCCGCCGCACCTCACCTCCACTCCCCCGCACGTACCGCAACTCCCCACCCCTGGCCGCCCGTTCAAAAAGGCACGCGCCGCCGGGCACGCACCGAAGGATCACCATGACCAGCCCTCAAGTCCCCCAAGTACCCCAAGTCCAGACCGTCCGCGGTCCCGTCCCCGTCACCGGCCTCGGCACCGTCCTGATGCACGAACACGTCTTCGTCGTGAGCGAAGAACTCCGGCAGAGCCTCCCGGAGACCTGGGACGAGCAGGAACGCGTCGCCGACGCCGTCTCCCGGCTGAAGGCCCTCGCCGCGACCGGTGTCTCCACGCTCGTCGACCCGACCGTCATCGGACTCGGCCGCAATGTCGCCCGCGTGGCCCTGGTGAACGAGCAGGTGGACCTCAACATCGTTGCGGCGACCGGCATTTACACCCTCGCCGACATCCCGGACTTCTACCGCTACCACGGCCCGGGCACCCTGCTCGGCGGCCCCGAGGGCATGACCGACCTGTTCGTCCGTGAACTCACCGAGGGCATCGCGGACACCGGCATCCGGGCCGCGTTCCTGAAGTGCGCGATCGAGGACCAGCTCACCCCGGGCGTGGAACGGGTGATGCGTGCGGTGGCCCAGGCCCATCTGCGCACCGGCGCCCCGATCACTGTGCACACAAGTGCCGCCGCCCGTACGGGACTTGTCACGCAGGACATCCTGCGCAGCGAGGGCGTGGACCTCGGGGCCGTCGTCATCGGGCACAGCGGTGACACCGCCGACCTGGACTATCTGCACCAGCTCATCGACAACGGCTCGTACGTCGGCATGGACCGCTTCGGTCTCGACGTCCTGCTGCCCGAGGACCAGCGGGTGGCGACCGTCGCGGCCCTGGCGCGCGAGGGGTTCGCCGAGCGGATGGTCCTGTCGCACGACGCGTCCTGCCACATCGACTGGTTCCCGCCGGGCGTACGGGAGCAGATCGCGCCCAACTGGCACCACACCCACCTCCACGACGAGGTGCTCCCGGTCCTGCGCGCCGCCGGTGTCACCGAGGCCCAGCTCACCACCATGCTGGTCGACAACCCGCGCCGGTACTTCACCCCGGCCAACTCCTAGCCATCACGGCTCACTTGGCCAACTCCTGGTCGTTGCGGACCACTTGGCCAACGCCTAGCCGTTGCGCCTCGCTTCGCGCGGAGTCAGCCCGAACTCCGCGCGGAACGCGGTGGCGAAGGAGGCGTGGCTGCCGAAGCCGCTGGCATGCGCGATCTCCGCGATCGAGTACGTCGTCCAACTCGCGCTCCCCAGACGCGCACGCGCCACGTTCAGCCGTTCGCGGCGGATCAGGTCGCGGGAGGTGGTGCCCGCGGCCTGCAGCACCTGCTGGACATAGCGCGCGGACCAGCCGAGCGCCCGCGCGATACCGACGACGTCCAGGTCACGGTCGCAGGCGTGCTCGCGGACGTAGCGCCGGATCGCGGCCTCGACGCTCGCCCGCTGTCCGGTGGGCGCCGAGTCGACGCCGCCCTCCGCGGCGAGGCACACCAGGTCGAGGAGCCGGTCGCAGGCGATGTCGAAGGTCGTCTCGGAGAGGTGCTCGCGCTCCTCGTGCAGGGTGGTCGTCAACTGCCGTACGACACGGCCGAGTCCGCGCTCGCCGCCGAGAAGGTGCGGTCCGCCGGCGGCGAGCGCGCTGCGCGCGGCGAGGTGTTGCCCGGACACGATCAGGGAGATGCTGCGCAGGTCGGCGCCGTGCGCGAAGGTCAGGGGCCGGTCGATGTCGCACAGCGCCATGACGCCGGGCCCGATCTCGCCGGAGGCCGCGCCCTGTTCGACCCAGGCCGATCCGGAGAGCGGGACGAGGAGTTCGTACGTGCCGCGGGGATCGGTGCGGATGTGCCGGTTGTCCCGGTCCACGACTTCCTCGCCGTCGGAGCACAGGGCGAGACTGTAGGTCTTCGACCGCTGCCACTCCAGGTGCCCGGTCCACGGGGCGCGGCGGTCCGGCACCTTGATCCGGCTCGCGCCGTGGAGGCCGGTGAAGACCTCGTCCCAGGCACTCGCGGAGGAGACGGTCAGAGCTTGGCTCCAGGAAGGCACAGTTCATCCTATCCACCCGAAACCGGCGATGCTCATGACAGCGGAGCGGCCCGTTTTCCTACTCCTGTGATCGAGTTCACGCCCCCGGGATCGAACTTTTGGACCGGTCCCGCATCTTGTTCTCGTTGACAGCACTCCCTCCGGAAGCGAGCTCCCCCCATGTCCGTGCCTCGTCGCTTTCTCGCCCCCGTGGTCCTGCCGGCCGACCCGTCCTGCTCGGTCCTGCGCGACGCCGTCGTCGACGTCGGCGCGGACGGCCACATCACCCACTGCGGACCGGCCGCGACCGCTCCCCCGCTTCCGGCCGGCGTCCCCCTCACCTCGCTGTCCGGCATCCTCGCCCCCGGCCTGGTCAACACCCACGCGCACTCCCCGATGACCCTCCTGCGCGGACTCGGCGGCGACCTCCCGCTGGCGTCCTGGCTCCAGGACGCCGTCTGGCCCGCCGAGGCCCGCATGCGCCCCCGCGACGCCCACGCGGGCATGCTGCTCGGCTGCGTCGAGATGCTGCGCCACGGCGTGACGACCAGCGCCGAGATGTACGCGCACGCCGAGCAGGTGGCCGACGCGGCACTCGAAGCCGGGAGCCGGGTCCTGATCGCGCCCGCCTACTTCGACCGGCCCGGCGACGACTGGCACACGGACCTCGCGGCCATCGGCAAGTGGATCGACACGGACGGTCTGCGCTTCGGGCCCGGTGAGCGCGTCGAGCTCTGCTACGGACCGCACTCCGCCTACACCCTGCCGCCGGAGGCCCTGCGCGCCACGGCGGAGGAGGCGGCACAGCGCGGCGCCCTGGTGCACATCCACGTGGCGGAGACCCTCGCCGAGGACGTCGTCCAGCGGGAGTCGCACGGTTCGGTGCCTCAACTGCTCCAGGAGACCGGGCTGTTGGACGGGCGGCTGCTCGCGGCCCACGCCGTGCATCTCTCCGCCGACGACATCCGGCTGCTCGCCCAGGCGGGTGCCGGTGTCGCGCACTGCCCGGGCTCGAACGCCAAACTCGCCTCCGGTACGGCCGACCTGCACGCCCTGCGCGCCGCGTCCGTCGCCGTCGGCCTCGGCACCGACGGGCCCGCGAGCAACGACGACCTCGACCTGTTCGAGGAGGCCCGCCTCGCGATGATGTTCTGCCGTCTCGCCACGGCCGACGCCATGGCCCTCACCGCCGCGGACGCCTTCCTCATGGCGACCTCGGCCGGTGCCGCGGCCCTGGGCCGGACCGACATCGGCGCCCTCCGGCCGGGAAACTGGGCGGACATGATCCACCTCTCCGTGGACGGGCCGTACTTCGCCGCGGGCCTCGACGTGGAGGACGGCCGGCTGCTCGCCAACCTGATGTGGGCGGCCGGTTCCCGAGCGGTCCAGGACGTGTGGGTCGCGGGCGAGCCCGTCGTCGTGGACGGCGAGACGGTGAAGGTGGACCGTGTCGCCGCCCAGCACGCGGCCGCGGAGGCGGCCGCACGCATCGCCTGATCCGACCTCAGGCGCGTTTGGACCGTTCCTGTTCCCGCTCGACCGCTCGACCCCTACGGGAGGCGTCATGGCATCGGCAGCCCTCACCCCGCCGGCCCTCATCGGACGATCGGCCGAACTGGCCGTCCTCGACGGGCACTTCGATGCCTCCCGTGTGCGGGGAGCCGCGCTGATGCTGACCGGGGAGCCCGGGGTGGGCAAGACCGCCCTGCTGGAGGCCGCGGCACCGCGCGCGTCCGGGGCGGGCTTCCGGGTGCTGCGGATCTCCGGCTGTCCGTTCCAACGGGGCCTCGGTTTCTCGGCGTTGAACCAGCTGCTGCAACCGCTCGCCGAGGGGATTCCCGCGTTGCCCGCCCGGCAGGCGGAGACCCTCCAGGCGGTCCGCGGGCTCTCCGACGAGCCGCCGACCGAGCTGCTCGCCATCGCGAACGCCGTACAGGCCCTGTTGGAACGGTCCACCGCCGAGACCGGCCCGATCGCCCTGATCGTCGACGACGTGGCGTGGGTGGACCGGCCCAGCGCCACCGTCCTGGGCACCCTCGCCCGCGCCCTGCACACCGGACCGATGGCCCTGCTCGGCGCCTCCCGGACCGGCGACGAGTCCTTCCTCAGCAACATCGGGATACCCGAGTACGAGGTCCGGCCGCTGGACGACGTCTCGGCGAACGCGCTGGTGGCCGAGCGGTTCCCCGCGATGACGCCCAGAGTCAGACGGCGGCTGGTCGCGGAGGCCCGGGGCAACCCCCTCGCCCTGCTCGAACTGCCCGTCCCGCTCAACGACTTGCAGCAGCGGGAGCGCGGAACCCTGCCAGCCGTACTGCCGTTGACCGAGCGTCTGAAGGGCATCTTCTCCACCCGGGTCGCCGCGCTCCCGGCCGCGACACGGAAGCTACTGCTGCTCGCCGTGCTGGACGGTTCGGGTGAACTGCACATCCTCCAGCGGGCGTCGGGCGGACCGGACGGTCTCGCCGGGCTGTCCCCGGCCGAGCGCGCCGGCCTCGTCCAGGTCGACGGTGTCACCGGCAGGCTGGAGTTCCGGCATCCGCTGACCCGTTCTGCGGTGCTGGACCTGTCGACCAGCGAGGAGCGCCGGTCGGCCCAACTGGCCCTGGCCGCCCAGCTTCCCGAGGGTTCCGAGCACCGGGCCCGGCACCTCGCCGACGCGGCCGTGGGCCCCGACGACCGGGTCGCCGCCCTGCTGCACGAGGTGGCGTACGGCACCCTGCGCCGCGGTGACGCGGTCGGCGCCATCACCACCCTGCTGCGCGCCTCGGAGTTGAGCGCCACCGGCACCGACAAGGCCCGCCGACTGGCGGAGGCGGCCTGCCTCGGCGCCAACATCACCGGCGATCTGCGCAACGTCCGCGCGCTGCTGGCCAACGCCGACCACGCCGACCCGTCCGGCGTCGACTCCCTCGCCGCCGCCACCGCAGCCGCCAGTCACCTCCTCAACGGCGAGGGCGACGTGGACACCGCCCACCGGCTGCTCATCGGCGCCATCGAGGCCCATACCTGGCCCGACGACACGGAGATGGTGGAGGACATCTTCCGCGAGGCCCTCAACACCCTTCTCATGGTGTGCTTCTACGGCGGCCGACCCGAACTGTGGCACTCCTTCGAGGACGTCGTGAAGCGCCGGCGCCCGCCCACGTCGGGCCGTCTGCTGCCGGTGATCCTGGGCACCTTCGGCGATCCGGCGTACGGCGCGCTGCCTTTCCTCGACCGGCTCGACCACCTCGTCTCCGGAGTGCACCAACAGCCCGATCCTGTACGGGTCTTCGGCATCGCGCTCTCCTCCTCCTACATCGACCGCCTCCCGGGCTGCCGGGGCGCGCTGCGCCGGATCATCGACGACGGCCGCGACGGCGGGGCCGTGGCCCTGGCGATCCAGGCGCAGTTCCTGCTGGGCAACGACGCCTACGCGGGCGGCCAGTGGGACGACCTGCTGGAGATCACCGAAGAAGGCCTCGCCTGGTGCGCGACGTACGACTACCGGCTCACCGCCTCAACAGGCCACTTCCAGCGGGGACTTGTGGCCGCCGCGCGCGGCGACGGCGGCACCGCCCGCGAGACCGCGGACCGGCTCGTCTCCTGGGGCAACCCGCGCGGACTGGGCGCGCTGCGGATCTACGCCTCGCACATCCGGGCCCTGTCGGCGCTCGGCGGCGCGGACTTCGACACCGCCCACCGCCTGCTGCGCGCCCTGGTCACCCCCGGCGAGGTGCCGCGGTTCATGCCGCACGCGCTGTGGCTCCTGCTGGACTTCACCGAGGCCGCCGTGCACACCGACCACCACGAGGAGGCGGCCGCGCACATCGCGGCGGTCCGCAGGACCGACATCCCTTTGATCTCACCCCGGTTGGCCATGCTGACGGACGCCGCCGAGGCGATGGCTGACCCGGACGTCATCGACCACGACCTGTTCGAGGCGGCCATCGCCACGCCCGGTGCCGAGCGCTGGCCGTTCGACTGGGCGCGGATCTGCCTGGCCTACGGCGAGCGGCTGCGCCGCGCCAAGGCGGGCGGCGCGGCCCGGGTCCACCTGGACGCGGCGCTCGGTACGTTCGAGCGGCTCGGCGCCGCCCCGTGGAGTGCGCGGGCGGCCAACGAGCTGCGGGCGAGCGGGATTCCGGTCAGGCCGCTCCAGCTCGTCGAGTCCGACGGCCGGGACCGGCACGCGCTGCTGACCCCGCAGGAGCGGGTGGCGGCCCAACTGGCCGCCACCGGGCTGACGAACAAGCAGATCGCCGCGCGGCTCTTCCTGTCGCCGCGCACGGTGGCGGCCCATCTCCGCAGTGTCTTCCGGAAGTTGAACGTCACCTCGCGGGGCGGCCTGCGCGACGCGCTGACCGGCCCCATGCCGTGACGTCTCCCGCTCAGGCCGCCTCGGGTTCCAACTGCCAGGTCCAGTTGGGGCGTTCGTAGGCCACCTCGAAGCCGAGGCGGAGCATGTTGTGCAGGGAGCTGTTGTGGGTGCCGGGCTGCTCGGCGCCGGTCTCGGCGACGAGGACACGGCACCCCAACTCCCGTGCCGTGCGCGCCCGGGCGGCGAGCAGGGCGGTCTGTCCACCACGTCCCCGCGCGTGGGGCAGTACGGCGCCGGCGAACATCTGCGCCGTGTCACCGCGGACGAGCATGGTGCCGGTGCCGACCAACTCGCCCTCCAGCCAGGCGCCGTAGGGATGCCAGCCCGGCCGGGACACGGTCGCGGCGCCCATCTCGGCGTAGTGCTCGACCGGTGTTCCGAAGGCCTTCATCATCACCGTGCCCCATTCCAGGGCGTGTTGGGCCTCCAGCGGGGTGACGCTGATGCCGTCGGGCGGTACGTCCAGGGCGTCGGCGCGCGCTACGGCTTCCTCGGTCGTGCCGACGAGCTTCGCCCAGGACGAGGACTGGACGATGCCTTCCCGCGCACAGATCTCCGGCCAGTCCTCGGGCAGGTAGGCGGGCGCTATCTGGAAGGCGGCCTGCGGGGTGCCCGCCGCGCGGTAGAAGTCGCAGACCTCCTCGACGAGTTGGGCGGTGACGGGCGCGGTGACACCGAAGCCGAGGGCCTTGCTCCAGAAGCGGGTGATGTCGTTGCGCATGGACAGCACGACACCGCCGCCGATCCTGGTGGCGGTCATGCCCAGCGCGGTGCGGACGGGCTCGGGGGTCTCCGTCTGGAATCGGTAGAGGGCCTCGGCCTCGGACTGTTCGGCGACGGACGGCTGGACGACGGTCGTCATGGATCTGTTTCCCTCTCGGGTTGTCCCGGCTTCCCTCGGGAAGTCACGCGGACAGCCCGCCTGTGAACAGGCGGGCTGAAGCGGGGAGTTGACATGCGGTCAGAGGTCGGTGGTCACGCCTGGCGGGCCGCCGCCTGCTTGATCAGGTCGGCCACCGCCGCGGGCTGGGAGACATAGATGGCGTGGCTGCCGGCGGCTTCGGCCACGGTGGCTCCGGCGCGCTCGGCCATCTGGTGCTGGACCGGCGGCGGGATCATGTGGTCGTCGGTCGCGACGAGGTACCAGCTGGGCTTGGCCCGCCAGGCCGGCTCCGTGATCGGTCCGTTGAGCGCGTCCAGGCCCCACGGAACCTGCGAGTCGGCGAGGAACGCGGCGTCCTCGGCCGGCAGGTCGCCCGCGAAGGACGCGGCGAACTTGTCCCGGTCCAAGAAGAGGAAGCCGTCGACCGGCGGCAGGATCGGCGGCACGGGCGCGCCGGGCGCGGGGTCGGCGACCAGCGTGCCGACCGACTCGTCCTTGTCCGGCGCGAAGGCCGCGATGTAGACGAGCGCGGCGACACCGTCGTGGCGGCCGGCCTCGGTGATCACGGCGCCGCCGTAGGAGTGGCCGACGAGGACGGCCGGGCCGTCGAGGGCGTCGAGGGCCCGCTGGGTGACGGCCACGTCCTCGACGAGGGACAGGGTCGGGTTCTGCACGACGCTGACGTTGTAGCCGTCCTGGGTGAGCAGGCGGTGCACCGACTGCCAGCCGGAACCGTCGACGAATCCGCCATGCACGAGAACGATGTTCTTCACGGCACTCATGCCGATGCTCCTTGTTTGTCGGAAACCCTGCGGGCAAGTCCAAACTAGGCCGGACCGCCCGCCTGGGCTTCGACCAAATGACCTAGTTGCCGGCAGCGGTCTCGGCGTTGCCCGCGGCGGCCTCGACGAAGGCCGTCACCGCCTTCGCGAAGGCCTCGGGCTCCTCCAGGTGCCCGAAGTGCCCGCTGTTCTCCAGGATCACCAGCTCCGAACCCGGGATGAGCTCGTGCAGCTCCTCCGCCCAGCGCACTCCGCAGATGACGTCGTGGCGGCCGACCAGGACGAGGGCCGGCACGGTGAGCGAGCCGAGGTCGGCGCGGTCGTCGATGACGTCCGGGGTGAGGTCGTCGTCCAGCCCGGAGATGTAGGTGGCCGTCACCGCGGCGCGCGCGGGGCCGAACTCGTCCTCCCGGCCCCAGAAGTCGGCGAAGTACGCGGGGAAGATCCCCCGCGCCACGGCGGTCATCTGGGCGTCGTCGGAGATGGTGGGGATGCCTTGGAACGCTCCAACGACCTCCGGGAGCCCCGGGTTGTCGGCGTGCCGGGCGGCGAACTCCTGCACCTTGCGCATGGCCTCGGCGCCGTGCTCGGGACCGGTCACCGGAGCGCTGTCGTAGAGGATCACGCCGGCGACGCGGTCGGGGTGGTTCAGGGCGTGGTACTGGGCGACGAAGCCGCCGTGCGAGTGCCCGAGGAGGTGCACCTCGGGGACGCCGAGGTGCTCGATCAGCGCCGCGAGGAAGCGGCTGTAGCGGGCCCGGGTGTAGCCGTGCGGGTGGGCGGCCAGTCGGCCGGAGGCACCGGTGCCGATGGGCTCCGGGTAGACGACGGTGAGGTGCTCCTCCAGCGCGGGCATCCGCAGGTAGTCCCAGAAGATGCCCGGCCCGCCGGAGTGCGCGATGCAGACCGGTCCAACGCCGTGGACGTGGTAGCTCTGCGTGACCCCGTCGATCTCGACGGTGTGGGTCCCGGTGGCGAGCGGGTCGGTCGAGGAGGTGGTGCTCATGGGATCTCCCTGTTCGGCATACGGCGATGACACGGACAGGACGCGGGGGAAAGGACGAAGTTCGAAATGAATGATGTGACGCCAGTCACATGGTGAGGAGCTGCGGGATGGGCACCGGCCGGGGATGCACGAGCCGCAGCCGGTGCACCCGCCCTGCACCGTCCAGACTCATCAGCCAGGCCACGGCGGGCGGGCAGTGGTCGGGGTCGTCGTCGGGATTGCTGATGTCCATCTCCCAGACGACGAGCGACCGCCCGGCCACGGCGTTCGCGAGATGCTGCCGCACGCCCGCCTCCAGATCGCACTCCATCCCGCGCACCAACAGGCTTCTGCCGCCCACCGGTTGGTTCCCCCGCACCAGCGCGGCCTCGGGCGACCAGCGCTCGGTGAGCAGCTTTCCGAAGTGCCCGCTCTCGGCCGCGTGCAGCGTCTCGCGCGCCTCGATCCGGCTGGCCCGGGTACGCCGCCCGACGTCTCCGTGCGGTGCGTCGGCCGTCGCGGCGAGGGCCAGCGCGAGCTTGGCCCGCCCCTGACTGAGCCGGCTCCGGACCGTTCCAACGGGCACCCCGCAGGCCGCGGCGATCTGCTCGTACGACGTGACCCCGACGCTGAAATGCCGCAGCACGAGCGGCAACCGCAGCGCGGGAGTCAGCTCCTCGATGGCCTCCCAGATCCAGTCCCGCAGGGCGTGCTGCTCCAGCCACCGCTCAGGACCGGACTCCGTGACGGGCACATGCAGATCATCGAGCGGCCGGAGATCAACACCTCCCCGCAGCAACGACCGGGCGGCATTCCGCACGATCATCCGCAACCAGGCCCCCACGGCCTCCGGATCCCGCACATCCCCCACTCGCCGGAGAGCGGTCAGCGCCGCGTCCTGCACCACGTCGTCGACATCGGTCCCCGGCCCCAGCACACTCACCGCGACGGCCCGCATCCCGGCCCGGTGCCGCTCCAGCAACAGCCCCAGGGAGGCTACGTCCCCGGCCTGCGCGGCCAGGGTGAGCGCCGCGTCCTCGATGCGCGTGATCTCACCCAGGTCCCGGCTGCTCATGCTGCCCCTCTTCCGGCGCCACCGTCGTCCGTACGACCGTAATGGGCGCGTGCCGTGCCGTCACATCGCGGGGACGCGCACCGGGGCCGGCACCGCACCAGGTGCCCGTCGCGGGTACCCGGGTCCCGCACACCGCCGATACGCCCAGGACCATGGATGTTCAGCGCCTGTTCCACGACTTGGACCGGTCCCTACGACGGTTGCGGGCACGCCACGAGGGTTACGGGAACGCCCTGTTGACGGCCCGGGGGGTCGGCACCCGCTCAGCGCCCCCGCCCAGGCTCTCGTACCGCGCCGGTGTTGCCGTCCCGCACGTCCACCGTCGGGGTCGCCCCGACGATCCGCCCGCTGTGCCGCCGGAAGGAGGCGAACTTGGTCACGGCCTGGAGGAGGTTCGCGCAGGCCAGAGCGGTCCAAAGCCCGGCCAGCCCCGCCGTGTCGGCGACCGGCACAGCGAGGGCCGCGAGCACGCCGAACCACACCGCCGTGGACACCAGGCTCGGCACGGTGCGCTTGAGCCCGACGAGTCCGAAGCCCGCCACGGCCTGCAGGGCATCGGTGACGACCACCGCGAGGACCAGCGGCAGCAGCCGTACGACTTGATCCGCGAGCCCCGGATCCCTGGTGAACAGGCCGATCAACGGGTCCCGCAGCACGACCAGGACCGTTCCAAGCACGACGACCGCACACAGGGCGAGCCCGATCCCGGCGTCCACACTGCGCCGGACGCGCGCGAGGTCGCCTTCCTCGGCGTACCCGGCGATCAGCGGCACCGTGGCCTGCCCGACCGCCACGGCGGCGGTGAAGACGACGTTCACCAGGGACTCGGAGACGCTGTGCACGGCGGCGCTGTCGGTGCCGATCCGGGCGGCGGCGAAGGTCAGCACGCCCAGCACGGAGAACTTCACCAGCACGGTCCCCGCGAGTGGCACCCCGACCCGGGCCAGCCGCAGCACCTCGCGCGGATCGGGCCTGCCGGGCCGGATCGGCCGCCCGGCGAGAACGGTCCGACGACGCAACGCGTACTGATTGAGCCCGGCCCCGACCGCGCAGGAGGCGAGCATGGCCACCCCGGCCCCCGCGAGCCCGAAGCTCGGCAGCGCCCCCGGTCCCCCGACCAACACCACCGACAACGCCACGGACACCCCGGTCCCCACCAGCCCGGACCGCATCACCTGCGGAGACCGCCCGAGCGCGACCAGCACGGACGTGGCCGAGGAGGTGACGGCGATCAGCAGCACACTCCCCGCCAACATCCAGGGAAACAGACCCAGTTGATCGACGACAGCCCCCGGCACCCCGAACACCCCACCGAGCAACGGCACAGCGGCCACCGCCGCCGCACACACCCCGCCCACGGCGAACGCCAGCCACATCCCGCTCCGCACCAACGGCAACAGCCCGTCGGGGTCCTCGCGATGGGGCACGACGAACGGCATCACCCCGCGCAACGCCCCCACCACGGTGGCGGTGGCCGGACTGAACACGGCGATCGTCACGGCGAAAGCGGCCAGCGAGACGGTGGCGTGCCGCCCCAACAACGCGGTGTCGACGAGCGACCCGGCCGACGCGGCGAGGGTGCTCACGTACAGCGGCGCGGCGGCCCTGGCGATGGTCGTGAAGGCGGTGCGTTCACTCACGCTCGCCCATCCTGCCAGTCAACTGCCCCGCACCGCATACGAGTTGCCCCCTACCGCCACACCGCCTCGGCGACTCGACGGAAGTTGCCGCCCAGGATCGCCGCGACGGCGTCGGCGGGATAGCCGCGGGCGCGCAGCGCGCCCTCGACGGTCAGCAGGCCCTCCGGGGGCATGAAGTCGATCGGGCCCCAGCGGGTGTAGCAGTCGGGGAAGAGCTCCGGGCTCTGTTCGAGCATCGCGTTGAAGTCCCCTTCGTCGAACGGGTAGTCGGTGGACACCCCGACGTGTTCCGGCCCGACGAGGTCGACGGCGTGCTCGATGTGGCGTACGAGGGCGTCGACGGAGGCGTCGTTGGGGCCGAGGAAGATACCGACTCCGGTGATGCCGACCACCCCGCCCGTGGCCGCGCACTCCTTGGCCTGCTCGTCGGTGATGTTGCGGGGGTGGTCCCACACGGCGCGCATGCACGAGTGGCTGTAGACGACGGGCAGTTGGGATACCTCGCACAGGTCGAGGCCGGTACGGGCACCGCAGTGCGAGCCGTCCGCGACCATGCCGACGGCGTTCAACTCCCGTACCAGCGCCCGGCCGTAGGCGGTGAGTCCCTCGTCGACCTCGTCGAGGCAACCACCGCCGGCCGCGTTGCGGGTGTTGTAGCTCGGCAGCATCGTTCGGACACCGAGGTCGTAGAAGTGGCGGACCCGGTCCAACTCCCCTTCCAGCGGCCCGGAATCCTCCAGGTCGAAGGCGACCGCCACCTTCCCTGCACGCCCGGCGGCGTCGATGTCGTCGACGCTCGCGGCGAGTTGCAGCCGGCCGTCGGCGGCGATCCGCCGCCGCCAATTCGTGAGGAGACCGGTGACGTCGTCGGTGCCGTGGGGCGCGTAGCCCACGTTCACCGAGACGAAACTGCCGCCCGGCCTGCGGTAGCGGGCGAGTTCACCGACGTCGGCGTTCTTCTCCAGCGCCAGGCAGCAGTGTTGGTCCCAGAGGAGGGGTGGGCGGCGCGCTTCCGCGGATTCGTTCGACACCCAACGGATCATGCCCGCCCCAGAGTTACTCCGTCGAGAGCGGTCCCGTACTCCCCCGCACCTCGAGCCTCGGTTCCGACAACACCATCTCCGCCACCCGCCGCGGATCCCTCATCCGGTCGACGAGAAGCTGTGCGGCACGGCGCCCGATGTTGTGGCTGCCGTTGTCGACGGTGGTGAGCCAGAGGTGTCGTAGGCGCGCGAGGTACGTGTTGTCGTAGCCGACGAGGGACAGGTCCCGAGGCACCTGGAGGCCCAGTTCCTCGGCCGCCGAGAGCGCGCCGACGCATGCGATGTCGTTGAAGGCGAAGACGGCCGTCGGGCGTTGCGGGGCGGTGAGCAGGCGGACCATCGCGCGATAGCCGCCCTCCTCCGTGTGGTCGCCCTCTTCGACCGTCGCGAGGCCGGTCAGGCCGTGGGCGTGCATGACCCCTTCGAAAGAGGTGCGGCGGAGTTCGCCGGCGATGCCCTGGCCGGCGATGTGGGCGATACGGCGGTGCCCCAGGTCGATGAGGTGTTCGGTGGCCAGGGCGGCGCCGTGCGCGTCGTCGCCGGCCACGACGTCGACGTAGGGCAGGTCCGGCTCGACGGCGCCCGCGACCACCGTGGGGAGGTGGGTCGCGGCGGCGAGGAGTTCGTCGGAGCCGGGGAGCGTGCCCACCGCGACCAGGCCGTCGACGCGGAGTTCCGTGAAGATGCGGGTGAGGTCCTCGTCGAGGTGACGGTTGAGGCGGCCGTCGGCCAGCATCATGTGCAGGCCGTGCTCGTGCAGGCGGGAGCCCAGACCGTCGAGGAGTTCCACGAACCAGGGGTTGCGCAGGTCGTTCAGCAGCACGCCGACCGAGCGGGTGCGGCGTTCGCTGAGGCTGCGGGCGGCGGCGTTCGGGCGGTAGTCGAGTTCCTCCACGGCGGCCAGCACAGCCTGCCGTTTCTCCGGTCGGACCTGCTCGGAACCGCGCAGCACCAGGGAGACCAGGGATTTCGACACACCGGCCCGCTCGGCGACGTCACGGATGGTCGGAGCGCTCATGGGTGGACCGTTCCACGCGGTCGCGCACCCTGTCAAAGCTGTGGTCACCTGGTGTTGACGCCCGGTGCGGACGTCCAGGTATTGACATTAGGACGAATGGGTTCGAGTGTGGCTGGGACAGTTTTTGGACCGGTCCAAAGAAGGGCAGTCATGGTGACCTCGCTCGGTGTTGCCGTCGTGGGCTTCGGATGGATGGGGCGGGTGCACACGCAGGCGTACGCCCGTGTCCCGCACCACTTTCCGCAGCTGACTCTGCGACCCCAGCTCGTGACGGTCGCCGAGGAGGTGCCCGGGCGGGCGGAGCAGGCGGCCGAGCAGTTCGGCTTCGCCTCCACCACCCGAGACTGGCGCGAGGTGGTCGACGACCCGCGGGTGCAGGCGGTGAGCATCACCGCGCCGAACTTCCTGCACCGCGAGATCGGCGTCGCGATGGCGGAGGCCGGCAAGCACATCTGGATCGAGAAGCCGGTGGGCCTCTCCACGGCGGACTCCTCCGCCGTGGCCGACGCGGTCAGCAAGGCCGGCGTCCAGGGCGCGGTCGGCTTCAACTACCGCAACGCGCCCGCAGTGGAGGCCGCCCGCGACCTGATCGCCTCCGGCGAGCTGGGCACAGTCACGCACATCCGCGTCCGTCTCTTCAGCGACTACGCGGCCCACCCGGACGGCGCTCTGACCTGGCGCTACGAGTTGGAGCGCGGCGGCCACGGAGTCCTGGGCGACCTCGCCTCGCACGGCGCCGACCTCGCCCGTTTCCTCCTCGGCGACATCACGTCCCTCGCCGCCGACACCGCGATCTTCCTGCCGCAGCGGGCCCGCCCCACGGGCGCGACCGCGGGCCACGCCCTGGCCACCGGCGGCGAGTTGGGCCCGGTGGAGAACGAGGACTACGTCAACTGCCTGCTGCGGTTCGCCTCCGGCGCCCGGGGTGTCCTGGAGGCCTGCCGGGTCTCGGTCGGCGAGCAGAACAACTACGGCTTCGAGGTGCACGGCACCAAGGGCGCCGTGTTCTGGGACTTCCGCCGGATGAACGAGCTGGCCGTCAGCCGCGGCACGAGCTACCAGGACCAGCCCGTCACCACGGTGTACGTCGGCCCGGGCGACGGCGAGTTTGGAGCGTTCCAACCCGGCGCGGCGAACGCGATGGGCTACGACGACCTCAAGGTGATCGAGGCCTACCGCTTCCTGCGCTCCGTCGCCGAGGGCGTGCCGTACGGCGCGACGCTCCCGGATGCCGTACACAGCGCGGCGGTTCTGGACGCCATGGTGCGTTCCGTCGAGACCGGCACCTGGGCGAGCCCGGCGTGAACGGCGCGCGCGTCGCCTGATCGGCGCGCCGCCGGGCGCCCGCGCGATCTCGCGCCCACCCGCCGGACTCGACTACCGTTCACTCTCGGGAGTCACTCGCCTACGCTGTGGTGACCGGTTGGCGGACGGGTATGGGGGCGGCATGGGATACGGCTTCGGACAGCGGCGAGGTGGTCAACTCCCGGTGGAGTTGACCACCTTCGTCGGACGCACCGAGGAACTCGCGGTGCTGCACGCCGAGTTGGCGCGGTCACGGCTGGTCACGCTGGTCGGTCCGGGCGGGGTCGGCAAGAGCCGTACGGCGCTGCGGGCGGCCCGCGCGGTCGCGGAGCGGTTCGCCGACGGGGTGCGGCTGGTGGAGCTGTCCGCCCTGCACGACCCGGAGTTGGTGCCGCCGACCCTCGCGGGCGTCCTCGAACTGCCCGAGCAGTCCGGCATGACGCCGTTGGACGCCATCGTGGAACACCTGCGCGGGCGGCGGATGTTGATCGTCCTCGACACCTGCGAACACCTGGTCGACGCGTGCGCGATGCTCTGCGACATCCTGCTGCGCGAGGCCCCGGGACTGAGCGTCCTCGCCACCAGCAGGCAGCCGCTGGACGTGCCCGGTGAGCGCTGTCTGCCGATCGCCCCGCTGGCCCGCGCCGACGCCGTCGACCTGTTCGTGCAGCGCGCCGCGGCGGTCACCGGCGGCCCGGCCCTCGACGGCGCCGACCGGGAGCACACCCTCGCCCTGGTCGACCGCCTCGACGGCATCCCCCTCGCCCTCGAACTCGCCGCCGTCCGCCTGCGGGCCGTCCCCCTCGCGGAACTCGTCGCCCGTCTGGACCGCCACTGCGAGGTCCTCACCGGCGGCCGCCGCACGGCACTCACCCGCCACCAGACCCTGCGCGCGGCCATCGACTGGTCCTACGACCTGTGCACCCCCCAGGAACAACTCCTGTGGGCCCGGCTGTCGGTGTTCGCCGGTTCCTTCGAACTGTCCGCCGCCGAGCAGGTGTGCGCGGGCGGCGACCCCGCTGGAACGGTCCAACTCGACGGCGAGCAGGTCGTCGAGGCGCTGATCGGGCTCGTCGACAAGTCGGTCGTCCAGCGCATCGGCGAGGACGGCGGCCGCTACCGGCTCCTGGACACCATCCGCGAGTACGGCACCGCGCGCCTGGCCGCCACCGACGACGCAGAAGCCGTACGGCAACGGCACTTCGCCCACTACGACGAACTCGTCGACCGCTTCTGGAACGGTCTGATGGGCCGGGGCCACGTCCAGCTGCACCACGCCGTACGCGCGGAGATCGCCGACGTGCGGGCCGCCCTGAAGTACGGCTGCGCCACCGAGGGACGGGCGAGCGACGCGCTGTGGCTGGCGACGCGACTCGGGGCGTACTGGCGGGCGGCGGGAACGCTGTCGGAGGGCCGGTACTGGATCGACAAGGGGCTCGGCCTCGTCCCGCAGGACTCCGCGACGCGGTCCTGGGGGCTGTTCATGACCGGGGTGTTCGGGGTCTGGACGGCCGATCTGGAGACGGCGTTGGACCGGTTCCCGCAGGCCCTCGACGTGGCGCGGCGCGTCGGCGAGAGCCGCGTGGAGCTGTTCAGCGAGGGCTACTTGGGCGCCCTGACGCTGCTCGGCGGGGCCGTCGAGGAGGGGGCGGCCACGCTCGAAGCGGTCCGCCGGCGGATGATCGCGGCGGACGACGCGCTGGGCATCGGCGTCGTCCACTACGAAGGCGCCCTGCTGTACGCCGCGTTGGGCTTCACGGACCGCGCGCTGGAGTGGTGCGAGACGGGCCTCGCGTATCTGGAGGGCCGCGGCGAACGGCAGTTGTACGGTTCCACGCTCTCCGTCCAGGGCGTCATCCTCTGGCTCGTCGGCCGACCGGAGGAGAGCGCGACGGCGTTGCGCCGGGGCCTGGAGGCGGCGAGCGAGATCGGCGAAGTGTTGGTCGCCGCGCTCGCGTCGCTGGGCCTCGCCTGGCACGCGGCCGGGCAGAAGCGGTACGTCAGGGCCTGCTGGCTGATGGGGTACGCGGAGCACGCGCGACGGCTGGGCGGCGACCCGGTCGGCATGCTGCCCCGACTGCTGGAGGAACAGGAGTCCCAACAGCGGGCGGTACGAACGGCGTTGGGCGCCGAACAGTACGAGCGGTGGCGCGCGGCCGGGGCCCGGATGTCGGGCCGCGAACTCCTGGACGCCGTACGGGCGGACGCCGACGAACCGCCCGGCATCCCCGCGGCGCGCCCCGCCCGCGCGGACACCCGCCCCGCCGATCCCCTCACCCGCCGCGAACGCGAGGTCGCCGCGCTCGTCACGCAGGGCCTGTCCAACCGGGAGATCGCCGAACGGCTCGTCATCTCCAAACGCACCGTGGACGCCCATGTCGAGCACATCCTCGCCAAGTTGGGCATCGCCTCCCGTACCGAGATCCTGGCCGCGGCACAGCCCGAGGGCACCAAGTCGGCGTAGGTATCCGGTACGTACGTACCCCCTCCGAGGCCCCCGCCGACGACTACGTGCACCGATATCCCCACCGAATTACGGGAGTTCACGCCCCCCGCCCCCACCCGGCACCCCAAGCTGGTCCTACCGCCAGGGGAACGGGAAGTGTCGGGGCCGGCAGTGTTGGTCAACCCCACGGCTGTCATGGCAAGGCATCCGGCACCGCACCTCCCCTGGCGGTATTCGCGTAGGGCTGCCCCTGTCGGCGGGGGCAGCCCTCCTCAAAGGGCCCTGAGATCAGCCGCGTTCGGCCCGCTCGTACATCGTCCTGGCCGTGGCGCCGAGGATCTCGCCGTACATCTTGGTCGGCGTGAAGCCGTCCAGCCCGCTGTTGACCGAGACGAGGGTGCCCTGCCCGGTGGCCTCCTTGAAGTCGGCCAGCCATGGGCCGCCGCTGGAGCCGCCGGTCATGTCGCAGGGGATGACCTGCTGGCCGTTCTCCTTCTTCGCCGTGCCCACACAGCGCAGGACCTCCTCGCCGAGCTGCGGGTGGGTGGCGGGGTAGCCGAAGGAAGAAATCGTGCCGCCCACCGCCCGGTTGAACGCGACCGGCGTCCCGCCCACGACATCGGTGAGCCTACGACCGCTCTTGTCGGCGTCGACGACCATCGCGGCCACGTCGTTCGTGCCCTCCTCGGCGAAGGTGCGCGGGGTCAGGACGGTACGGACCGCGAAGGCGCCGTACGGCTGCTTGCCCTTGCTGTAGGCCGGGACGAAGACCATCGACATGTTGGTGTTGTCGGGTGAGGCGGAGCGCCGGACGCAGTGTCCCGCGGTCATCACCACGGAACGGTTCGCGCTCGTCACGGCGGTGGCCGTGCACCAGGTGTCGGCCCCCGCGGCGTTGACCATGAACATCCGCCCCACGGTCTTCAGCTGTGGACCGGTCCATGTCTTGGTCTTCGGCCCGGTCGGGCCCAGGTCCACCGACTTTCCCACGGCCTTGATCCGGGCCGGGCTCCAGTAGGCGAGGGCGTCCTTGCGTTCCTGGGCGGTGAACGAGAAGGAGGACACCGGGTCGGGGGCAGCGGCGGCGGCGCGGCCGGCGCCGGAGACGGCCGTGGCCGAGACGGGGACGGCGAGCGAGAGGGCCGTACCGGCCACGGCGAGCGCCGTGACACGGCGGCGGCTCAAGCGCCGGTCCGCCGGAGGGGAGCTGTCGAACATGGGGGGATGTCTCCTCGACTCGTTCAAGTGGGTCACATGGGTCCGGCTACGCGCAGTCCAAGAGAGGTAGATCCGGTGATTCGGGTTGCGTCGCCGGAGGCGCGGCCGTCTCACGGAGGAAGGCGAGGAACTCCCCCACCGTGCAGCTCCAGAGCCGGCGTTCCACCAACGCGCTGTGCCTGCGGGCGAGTTCGCGGTCGTCGCCGTAGGCGAACCTGACGACGAGCGGGCCTTCGCACGCGCGGATCTCGATGGCGGTCGGCTGCACCTCGTCGGCGGACCGCAGGCCGACCGCGATGCCGATGATCTCCCAGACCAGCACGCCCGCTCTCTTGAACGCGCCGTCGGACGAGGTGTGCCACACCACCTCGAAGTGCTCGTGCGCCGGCACCCCGGGATCGGGCCGCCGGTCCACGTCGTTCGATGTACTGGGCACACCTACGTCCTTTCTGTGCGGCAGGGAACTCGCGCCACGGACTGCCTAGTTGAGGGCGTCCGCGGGGTTCGTCAGCCAGTAGGTGGTGCGCAGCGAGCTGTCGATGTACACGCCCTTGCTGGGCAGCGCGACCTCGACGCCCGAGCCCACGAACTCGAGCGCGCGGTTCTGGAAGATCACCTTGAGTGTCTTCGCTGTGTAGCCGTTGGTGCCGCTGCCGTCGGCGGCGGAGAGGAGCGCGCCCGCGTAGCCCGACTGTCCGGGGCGGAGCGTGGTGACCGCCTGCGGCTGCGTGTCCTCGTCGACCGGGGGGACAGCCTGGGCGTTCGTGAACTGCAGGGCCGGATAGCCGTACAGGTAGCAGGTCTTGGAGCCGGTGTTCTTGACGGTCAGCAGCAGGTGGTTCAGCGGACGCGACACGGTCTGCGCGGTGACCTTGGTGTTGGCGCCGGTGCAGGTGACGATGGTCGAGGTCGACCCCTTGGACCCGGTGGACCCCTTGGCGGTGGTGCTGCCGCGGACCGGCTGCGAGACGGTCGCGGGCGTGTCCGTACCGGAGGCCGCTGCCTTGATGTCCTCGGCGGCCGCCTTGGGCGTCGCGGTCGAGGAGACGCCGTCGCCGGTGACGACGGTCGGGGTGCTCTTGGCCCCCGTGTCCTGGCTCGTTCCACAGGCGGTCAGTGCGAGCGAGGCGGCCGCGGCGAGGCCGGCGGTGAGGAGTGCCGTACGGCTGCGGAAGACGGTGCTGGACATGATCGGGTTCCCCCTGAGTGCGGAGCTGGAAGGCGAGCCACCGGGTTTCGTGGTGGGTCTCGCTGCGAACAACCGCAGCTTGCGCGGCGATCCGTCCCAGCCGCCAGAACAGTCGGGGGAAACGGGAAGCTGGAACGCTCAGACAGGTGCTGACCTGCCGGAACGTACCGTCCCTGGAACGCTGGGGTGGGACGGGCACCGGCCGTTGGACCGCTCCAACGGACGGTGCCCGTACCGCGCGATCAGCAGTAGAGGTTGGCCCCGGTGCTGGTCCCGAGGATCGAGGTGAACCGCGTGTAGGCGTCCACGCGGCTCTGCACCTGGGCGGGGCTCTTGCCGTCGCACTCGATGGAGCCGTTGATGCTGCGGATGGTCTGGCCGAAGCCGGCGCCGTTGACCATCGCGTTGTGCGGGGTCATGGAGCCGGGACCGCTCTGGGTGTTCCAGTACCAGAGCGCGGTCTTCCAGGCCACGGCCGAGTCGTTCTGCACCAGCCAGGGGTTGCCCAGCAGGTCGATGCCCAGCGCGTCCCCGGCCGCCTTGTAGTTGAAGTTCCAGCTGATCTGCAGCGGACCGCGCCCGTAGTAGGCGGCCTGGCCGGCCGGGCAGCCGTACGACTGGCTCCAGTCGCAGTACGTCGGGTAGTTGGCGGTGTTCTGCTCGACGATGTACACCAACCCCCCGGTCTCATGGCTGACGTTGGCGAGGAAGGCGGCGGCCTCCTGCTTCTTCGTCGTGTCGCTGCCGGTGTTCGCGAAGCCCGGGTAGGCGCTGAGGGCGGCGGTGAGACCGCTGTAGGTGTAGAAGGAGTTCCGGCTCGGGAACATCTGGTTGAACTGGGCTTCACTGACAACGAAGTTGCCGACGGGCGTGCCGGAGCCGTCGCAGGCGTACGGCTCCCAGAACCAGGTGCTGATGACCGGGTCGTAGCCCGGGTTGTCGTGCTCGGCGATGTACGCCTTGCCGTCGGTGTAGCGGACGATCTGGCCGGTGACGTACGACTGGCCGGCCACCCAGTTCGGATAGCTGGAACAGGAGGCGGCGGACGCGCCGGCGGCGGGGAGGACCACGGGCGTCAGGCTACCGAGGACGAGTGCGGTCAGTACTGCGGCGATGCGGCGTCTCGACACAGGGTTCAACTCCTCTGTGGAGCACGGCCGTACCCCGCCAAGGGCAGGGCGAAGCGGAGCCTTTGTGCGCACGGGCCGGTCGGACCGGTCACGGCGTGGGGGGCGGCCGTGGTGGGGGATGGTCCCCCTCACTGAACCGTATTGGTATGTACCAGTCAAGGGTATAGACCAGTCAACCCCACACCACGGCCGCCGAGTTACGACCGGCCCGCGCTACGCCGACCCCTGTCACCTGCGCAGAGTCGTCACCTCCAGACCCGGGTCGTCGGAGATCTCCGCCTGCGTGAACCGTTCCAAGACCCACTGCTTGCGCGAGAAGAGGCGGGTCTGGTCCGAGAAGTGGGGCGATGCCGGGTTCGCCGACTGGCCGTAGGTGAGCAGGGTGTGGGCGCGCGGCCCGTTCCGGGTCAGTTCGACGGTCATCAGGAAGCTGCTGCCGAAGGCTCCGGCGGTCGGGGTGCCGGTGCCCGAGTCGGGGCTCGCCTCCACGACGTCGAAACAGCCCGCGTCGCAGCCGGGCAGCGGGATGCCGTCCCACTTCTGTACGGCGCCGAGTGCGACGTCGACCGGGAGGTCACGGGCCGCGAAGTCCTCGACGGCGTCGGCCAGGGCGCGTTGGACGCGTACGTCGTCGCCGTTGAATCCCCTTGGTGTGGTGAGGGGTTGGGCGGGGTCGTAGGGGACGCGGCGCCAGGTGTCGGGTGGGCCGCCGTCGAGGAGGCGGTTGTAGAACGCGCTCCAGAGCACGATGCCCCGGCTGGCGGTGTCGGCGCGGGTGTCCCAGCGGGCTAGGGTCGCGCAGGCCTGTCGTACGTCGACCTCGGTGCCGTCCGTGGCCGTCAGGCTCGGGTGGGCGCGGCACATGCCGACGATGTCGTCACGGCCCGTCTCGGCCGACAGGACGCGGTTGCCGAGCATCGAGTCGCGCAGGGTGCTCTCGGTGAAGCCCGGTGCGCCCAACCCGTCGGTGCCGTCCCGGCGTTGGGCGATCATGCGGAGTCCGAGCTGGGCCCGCCCGTCGAGGTGGGGATCGGTGTCGTACACGCCCGGGAGGCCGGTGATGGGCGCCTCCGGATTGACGTACTGGGGACCGTTGTTGGAGTTGGCGACGTAGTCGGTGCGGCTCGACTTCGGCTGGTGCGCGGGTCCGTAGAGCCCGGGCACGAGTGCGTCGGGGTCGCTCCCCCAGGCGCAGGCCGACGTCGAACCGTCCAGAGCGGTGGGCAACTGGTCGTCCGGGAGCGTGCAGTGCGCGAGTTGGGCGTCGGTGAGGTGCGGGACGGCCGAGGAGTCGGTGAAGTAGGTGCCGCCGCTGGTGTCGGCCGCGAGGGTGTAGGTCCAGGGGATGCCCTGGAACTCGTCCTGGGCGGCGCGGAGTTGGGCGAGGTTCCGTGCCTTGCCCATGGCCAGCCAGGTGTTCATGGAGCGCAGGTTGCCGGCGTTGGCGTCACGGATCGCGTAGGCGGTCGTCGTGGTCCAGCCGGTGGACAGGACGGCGCCGAACCGCGAGGAGTACAGGGTCCGTTGGACGGTCGAGAGGTCACCGTCCGCGTCCCGGACGGTGACCGGGACCGTACGGCGTTCCATCGGCACGGTTCTGCCGTCGAGGACGTAGCTGGTCGGGTCGCCGGGCGCGAGCTTCAGCGCGTAGACGGAGGCGTGCTGGGCGTCGGTCGCGGTGTGCGTCCAGGCGAGGGTGCTGTTGTGGCCGATCTCGACCAGAGGTGTGCCGTAGAGGCCGGCGCCCGAGACGTCCAAGGTGCCGGGGATCGTCAACTGCACTTGGTAGAGCCGGAAGTAGCCGACCGCCCAGGGGAGGTGAGGGTTGGCCAGGACCATGGCGTTGCCGGTGCGGGTGGCGTCCCGGCCGAGGGCCCAGCCGTTGCTGCCGATGCCGGGGGCCGTAGGGGTAATGGTGGCGAGGGTCGCGGCTGTTGAGCTGGAGGCCGCCGTGTCCTTGCCGGCGGCGGTCGTCGTCGGGGGCTTCGCGTCGCCGATGTCCGGGACCAACGGCACTGTCGCGGTAACCCTGTTGACGTCGTAGACGACGTTCCACAGGTCGAGTGCGGTGATCGGCCGTACCCAGGGCTTGCCCTTGCACGTCGGGTCCGGGAGGTGGTCGACGCCGGTGTCGCGGAGATAGCGGTTGTACCCGGCGGCGTATCCCTCGACCATGCGGCGCAGTTCCGCTGTCGGGCCCAACGGGGCTTTCTGGGCGAGCAGTTGGCGGACGGTGCCGGCGCGCTGCTGACCGCTGTAGTACGTGTCGCTCGCGAGGTTGGTACCGTCCGCCTCCCCCTGGCCGGACTCGCCGTCGGGCCCGAAGAACCGGGACCGCTCCCCCCTCAACGTCACTACGTGGTCGGCGAGTTCACACACGTTGTCCTGCGCGAAGGCGTATCCGTACCCGTATCCGAGCCCGTCGAAGTCCTGGGCCAGGATGTGCGGTACGCCGTACTCGGTCCGGCTGATCCGGACCGTGTGCCCGCCCTCGGCCATCGTCCGGCCACCCTGCCCCGTCACGGCGGACGAGGTCGCGGGCAGGGCGGCGACAGTGGCCGAGGCCAGGCAGAGAGTGGCCGCCACAGCGGCCAACTTGCTTACTAAAGAATGTCTATGACGCTTCGTCAGTTCTCTGGGTTCTCCCATGGCCGCCACCTTGCAGGCAGGACCGAGGAGGCGTCATCCGGCCACCGACGGATATCCGGGCGCCCTGTCAGTCTGGGGATGTAGGCCCTGAGGCGCTGTTACGCCCTGTGGATCTGTCGCAGCGTGGCGATGGCCATGGCGAACTGGCCGGACGCGTTGGGGTGCGCGGCCGCGGTGTCGACGGCGGGGGTGAGCGACTCGACCCATCGTTCCTCGCGCGGTTGGCACATGTCGTGGCCCACCGTCGGCGTGTAGGTGTCCGCGTAGGACGCGTTGACCCCGTCGGCCGACGCCTGGCGGCGCAGCGCCGCGTTGGCCTGCTTCGTCGCGTCCCGCAGATAGGCGAAGTCGCCCTTGGCGAAGGGGACTTCGGCGCAGCCGACGCCGTCGTCGGGGAAGAGCGCGGGGTATCCGACGACGATCACCTTGGCGTGTGGACTGCGGCGCTTGATGTCGGCCAGCACGTCGTGGACGCGCCCCTCCATGGTGGCGACGCGGTCGGCCAGTACGTCCTTGCCGTCCGCCGTGAAGTACTGCTTGCAGGGGGTGCCCTCGCGGTCCGTCGCGGCGACGCGGGCGCAGGTGGCGAGCACGCTGCTGAAGCCGACGTCGTTGCCGCCCATGGTCAGGGTGACGAGTCTCGTGCGGGGAGTGAGCGCGTCGGCCTGGGGAGCCTTACTGCCTTGCGGATTCCAGTAGTTGTTCGTGGTGGCGCCGCTGCAGGTGACGTCGTCGAAGGTGTGGTTCAGGCCCACCATCGAGGCGAACTTGGAGATGAGGCTGGGGTAGCTGCCCGTCGTACGGTCGCACTCCTTGTCCTTCACTCCGGCAAGTCCGGCACCGGAGGCGTAGGAGTCGCCGAGCGCCACATAGGCGGGCCCGCCGGTGGGGGTGGCCGTCGTGCTGTGAGCTGTCGCGGTCGGCGCGGCCAGCGTGACGACGACGGCCGAGGCGGCCAGGGCTCCGGCGGCGGCGCGGCGCGTCCGGGACTGGCTGCCCGGGGAACTGTTCGATCCGATCAATCCGAAAGGGGACACAACGCCTCTTCGTTCTCGGGGAATGGGACAGGCGCCGGCCGGTGCCGCGGAAGAGCTGTCGCTCTCTCGATGTGATCGAGCCTAGGGTCGGGGCGAGGCTCCGTCCTCGCGCTACGGGACGACCGCCTCGTAGAACCAAAGTTGGAGAACACCTCGGAGGCGATGGCCCTGATCACCTTGGATCTGCACCCCTACTTCCGCAGCGACCGCGACATCGACACGGCCCTGCGGCAGACCCTCTTCAAGGCCGCCGCCACCGGGGTCGACACCATCCAGATCATCCCGGGCAAGGGCACGGGCCAGCTGAAGAAGCGGGTGCTGGCCGTGCTGGCGCAGAAGCACATCAAGAAGCTCTACGCCCGCGTGGAACAGGATCCGACCAACGCGGGCCGGATCCTGGTCCACCTCCGTTGACTCCGCCGGCCGACGCGCCGGAGCGGGAGCCGGACACCGTGCGTTGGACCGGTCCCGGTCAGAACGCCGACAGGCCGTTCGGGGTGCCGTTGCCGGTGGGGCCGTCGTAACCCGGCACCGCGGTGCAGAGGTAGTCGCCGTCGCAGGTACCGTTCGCGCCCTCGGTCACGTCGTTGAGGCCGGCCGCCGGGGCGGCGTAGAGGCGGGACGCGTCGGGGAAGGTGCCGGGGTCGCCGGCGAGCGCGATCACTCCCGCCACGTACGGCGCCGAGGCGCTGGTGCCGCCCGCGACCGTCCAGCCTCCGCTGCCCCGCGGCGTGGAGGTGACGTAGACGGCGGGACCGGTGTCGGGATCGGCGACGACGGAGACGTCCGCGATGGTGCGGCCGGGGCAGTCGGTGTCCTGCTGCCAGGCCGGCTTGTCGACCCAGGCCGAACAGCCGCTGCCCGCCCCGGCCCAGGCGGTCTCCGCCCAGCCGCGGTCGTTGTCGGCACGGGTGAGTGAGGTGCCGCCCACCGCGACGACGCTGGAGTACGCGGCCGGGAAGGGTGGAACGGTGTAACCGGAGTCGCCGGTGGAGGCGACCATCGCCACCCCGGCGTGGCTGTAGTCCTTCGCGTAGCCAACCGTGCCGTGCGCCTCGGTGCCGCCGTAGCTGTTGGACACCTCGGTGGCGCCGAGCGCGACGGAGGTGTCCACCGCGGCGGCCAGGTCGGACAGGACGGGGTCGTCCGCCTCGACGAGCAGGAGGTGGCACTGCGGGCAGGCGGCGGAGGCCATCTCCAGGTCGAGCGCGGTCTCGGTGGCCCAGTTGCTGGTGGCACCGGAGGCCGGCAACGGGGCGGTGTCGCCACGCTGGTTGACCTTGCGGAAGCAGCCGTCGTCCGTGGTGCACGGCGGCAGTCCGTAGGTCGCGCGGTACACGGCGAGGTCGGCCTCGGCGGTCGGATCGTCGTAGGCGTCGACGAGGGCGATGGTCTGGTCGGCGCCGCCGGTCGACGGCAGGCCGTAGGCCGCGCGCAGGTCGGCCGGGCCGTAGCCGGCGGGCAGGGCCGTATCAGCGGCGGTTGCACCGGTCCAAGACTTGGCCGCGGCGGCCGGTCCGCGTACTCCGAGGCCGCCGTGGACGTCCGTACGGAGGAGGGCGAAGCACCGGGCCTGCCCGACCGGGGCGGCGACGCAGGCGGGTACGACGTGCGGCTGCGCGGTGGCGGTGCCGGCCGCGTGGGCGGTGCCTGCGGCGGGAAGCGCGAGGGCGACGAGGAGGGCGGGCACGGCGGCCCGGAGGGTGCGTATGAGAGGGGCTGTGCGTATCGGGCGGGCGCTCATCCGGGGATCGAACTCCTGGTGCTGTTGGGCCTGTTGGCGGGTGGCGCGGGTCGTCATGAGGTGGTCGCCGCGACGGTGTAGGCGTGCGTGATGGTCTCGGTCAGGGCGTTGCCGTCGGCGTCCTCGGCGGTGACGCGGAGCGCGGGGCTGGTGCCGCGGGCGGAGTCCGGGTTGGTCCAGGAGGCCTGGTAGGTGCCGTCGGAACCGGTGAGGACGGTGTCCTGCCAGGTCTGGCCCCCGTCGAAGGAGACCTGGGCCGAGGCGGAGGTGATAGCCGCCCGGGAACCGGCCCCGCCGACGGTCACATGGCCGATGTCCAGCCCCATGGTCTGGGCGGTGCGGTGGCTGGTGTTCAGGTCGTCGGCGGCGAGGTCGAAGCGTGCGGTGAGCAGCGGGAGGACCGTGCAGGGCGTGGTCGCCGACTGTCCCTCGCAGGTGAACGGGTCCGGCAGCAGGGAGCCGGTGTCGCTCGCCGAAGGCAGTCCGAACGTCAACTCGGTGTGGAGGGTGGAGGATTGACTGAGCGTGGTGTCGCCGGTGAAGTCCTGGTCGGCGACCAGCCGGTAGCGGGCGTCGGGCGCGGTCTGGCCGTCGACATAGGCGGCGGTGCTGCCGGGCTCGTCGTCGATGAGCGTGCCGTCTCGGTACAACTGGGCGCTGGAGACGCGGGGTTGCTCGTCGTAGACGGTGGTGCCGCCGTTGTGGTCGGGCTCGGTGTCGGTCAGGGTGAGGAAGGCGAGCAGGGTGCCGTCCGCGAAGCAGGCGGCGCAGTCCGAGCCGCCGAACGCTCCGCTCGTGTACTGGCCGAGGCCCAGGCCGATCGGGCCGCGCGCCCAGTCCTGCGTGTAGGCGTGACCCGCGACGAGGGCGCGGAAGCCCGAGGTGAAGGCGACGCTCGTGCCGGGGAAGGACTGCTGGATCCAGACGCCGCCGTTGTCGGTGCTCAGGTAGTCGGTGACCCGGGCGGGCATGGTCTGCGGCACGCCGGCCGAGATGGCGGCGGGGAGTCCGGGGGCGAGTTCGCCGCTGGTGAGGCGGCCGTCGGGAGAGGCCGCCGGGTCGCGGACGAACCGCTGTTGTACGGCGGCGAGTTGCTTGCCGGTGACGGTGATCCGCTGGTCGGCGGCCACCTCGTCGGAGAGCTGCCCGGCGAGGTCGTAGCGGTAGGGGTCGGCGGTGTCGGTGCCGTGGCCCGACCACTGGGTGAAGTAGGCGACCTTGCCGACGGTGGCGGCCGGTTGGGCGTTGACGTAGACCGGGGTGGAGTCGGTGGAGATCGCCGAGGCGGTGGGGGCCGCGCCGACCGAGCCGCCGGTGGCGTCGGTGCGTGCCCAGGTGGCGGCGGTGAAGTCGGCGGTGGCCGGGCGGGGTGTGCCGGCGGCGACCTGCGAGGTGGCCGTGCGGGCGTCGAGGTCCGTGCTCGCCGGGCCGGTCACGTCGAGGTCGGTGACGGTGACCAGCGACTGCGCGGTGACATTGCCCGAGGCGTCGAAGTCGACCATCGGCGCGGCCAGGCTGTAGTGACCGGTCGGCACGGCCACCTTCTCGAGGCCGTCGTCCACCGGGAGGACCGCGCTCATCATGGCCGCGTTGTCGGTGTCGGTCACCAGGACCTGCCCGGTGGCCGCCGCGCCGGACCGGTCCTCGGCGGTGATCTGGAGGATGTTGAGCTTGTACTTGGCGGCCGGGCCGCTCGCGTCGGGCGTGCTCGCGGCGGGCTTTGGACCGGTCCCGGCGACGGACGTCACGCCCGGGAACAGCGGGGTGCTGCCCGGCTTGCGACCCGCCCGTACGTCGGCGGCGATCCGCTGCTTCAACAGCCGCGCGATTTTCCGGCCGGACGCGGCGGTCGTGTAGCCGTGCGCGGACGAGCCGCCGGTCGAGGTGAGCGTCAGCCCGGTGGGGGCGGTCGGCTCGACGCCCTTGGCGTAGGAGACGGTGACCGGGACACGGTCGTCCGTCGCCGTGCTCTTGGCCGCCGCGGTCACGTCGAACAGGGACAGGTCGAGCTGCCTGCCGACGTACGGCTGTGCCACGGCCGGGATCACATAGCGGTCGCCCGATCCGTCCTGGAACGACAGGAAGGAACCGCTGCCCGCGGCGTGCGAGGCCGGGTGTACGGCGATGACCGGTGGCCCCGACTCCCTTGCGCTGAGGGTGACTTGATCACCCGTCACCAGCGTGACGGTCCGGGAGGCGGACGCCTTGACGGCCGCCTTGCCCGGCGGGGCTCCGTCGGCGGCGAGCGCCGGGGAGCCCAGTGTGGCCGTTGCGGTCACGACGATGCCGAGGGCCAGGGCTCCGGCGGCGGACGACCTGGTGGAGAACAGGGTTGATCTCACGCATGGCTCCTTGGGTGGGTGTTGTCCGGCAGGGCTGAGGCCCCGGCGGCACGGAGGGGGACGCCGTGCCGCCGGGGAGTCGGGGAGGTTGCCGTGGGTTCAGAACCTGAGACCGGAGGGCTGTATCGATCCGCCGCTCCGGACGGCAACTGTGCGTAATTCAGGCCTCGTTGATGTGCTCACGGCCGCTCAGACTGGCCCGGCCATGTGATCGCGACCGGCCGGGAAGATGACCGAACCGCAACAGCCCCGGCTATGTGATCATCGCGTAACAGCCGTACGACCAACGGGTGTTGGGCACCGATACTGTGCGCATGCCACGTGTCCTCCTGATCGAAGACGACCCCGCCGTCCGCGAAGGCGCCCTGCTCGCCCTGCGCCGCCAGGGCCACGACATCGAGGCGGCCGGGACCGGGGAGGACGGATTGGAACGGTTCCGGTCGTTCCGGCCGGAGGTCGTGGTGCTGGATCTGATGCTGCCCGGGATGAGCGGGCTGGAGGTGTGCCGCCGTATCCGCGGGGACAGCCAGGTGCCGATCATCATGGTGACCGCCATGGGCGACGACATCGATGTCGTGGTCGGACTGGAGACCGGAGCGGACGACTACGTGGTCAAACCCGTCCGGGCCCGGGTCCTGGAGGCCCGGATCCGGGCCGTACTGCGCCGTGTCGAACTTGGACCGTTCCCGGACGGCACCGTCTCCGCGCCCGAGACGTACGGCGAGCTCCGCATCGACCGCGCGGCCCTCACCGTCACCTGCGGGGACGCCGCGGTCCCGCTGGCCCCGTCCGAGTTACGGCTGCTGCTGACGCTGTCCGCCTCCCCCGGCCGGGTGTTCAGCCGGCAGCAACTCCTGGAGGCCGTGTGGGAGCACAACTACCACGGCGACGCCCGGCTGGTGGACGCCTGCGTCAAGCGGCTGCGGACCAAGATGGGCGAGCCCTCGCGGCAGCCGCGCTACATCCAGACCGTCCGGGGCTTCGGCTACCGGTTCAGCAGCCCCCGGTGACAGCGCCGACTGGACAAGCCCCGGTGGCGGAAGCGTCGCCCGCGCACACGTCCCCGCCCCGCCGCCGACCGCGGCTCCGCCTCCCGGTGGTGCGCGGGCTGCGCGTGCGGCTGGTGGTGGCGTTCGGTCTGGTGGCCGTCGTCGCCACGCTGTCCACCGGGGCGCTGACGTTCCGGGAGGCGCGCACCGGCATCCTCCAGCAGAGCCAGGACTCCGTCATCCGCCTGCTGCGCGACCGGGCCGGCACCCTCGCGCCCGGCCTGGCCGTCCCGCCCGATGCCAAGGACCTGACGTCGTTCGCGACCCAGGTCGCCCAGGCCGATTCCTCAAGGAAATGGCGGGTGTTGGTCACCTACCGCGGCCTAAGCGCCACCTCGGTACCGCACGACCCGTTCGCCGAACTGACGCCCTCCCTGCGCGCGACAGCGACCACCCAGACGCCGACCGTCTTCCAACGCGTGACGCACGACGGTCACTCCTCCCTGGTCGTGGGCATGCCGGTCATGCTCGCCTCCCCGAACGGCGAGCGCAGGGCCTCCGGACTCACGGTCTTCCTGACGGTCCCCCAGACCGCCGAGGAGTCCTCCGTCCAGGCCCTGGTCGCCGCCGTGGAACGGGCCACCGTACCCGCCGTGGGTCTTGCCGTACTGCTCGCGCTGCTGGCCGCCCGGGGCGTGCTGCGTCCGGTACGGAAACTGCGGCACGCCACCCGGCGGATCGCCAAGGGCCGGTACGACACCCGCCTCGCCGTGCACGGTTCGGACGAACTCGCCGATCTGTCCCACACGTTCAACGAGACCGCCGCCGCCTTGGAACGTTCCATCGCCGAGCTCCGCCGCATGGAGGCCAAGGCCCGGCGCTTCGCCGCGGACGTCTCCCACGAACTGCGCACCCCGCTGGCCGCCATGTCCGTCGTCACCGACATCCTCGACGAGGACGCCGCCGGACTCGATCCCGACACCGCCCGCGCGGTCCGGCTGATCAGCGAGGAGACCGCCCATCTGGCCCGGCTGGTCGAGGACTTGATGGAGATCTCCCGCTTCGACGCCGGCGCCGCCGCCCTGCACCTGGACGAGATAGACCTCGCGGAGTCCGTCCGGCGCACCCTCTCGTCCCGAGCATGGCAGGACACCGTGACCACGTTGCTGCCACCGCCCGGGGCCCTGCGGGGACGCGTCGACCCGCGCCGCCTCGACGTGATCGTCGCCAACCTGGCCGGGAACGCCCTGCGTCACGGGGCGCCTCCGGTCCAACTCTCGCTGTACGGACGCCGGCGGACCGAACCGGGCGGTGCGCGGGGGTGGGCGGTGCTCGAGGTGCTGGACAGCGGGCCGGGAATCCCCGAGAGCGTCCTGCCGCACATCTTCGACCGCTTCTACAAGTCCGACACCGCCCGCACCCGGACGGAAGGCAGCGGCCTGGGGCTCGCCATCACCGCCGAGAACGTGCGTCTCCACGGCGGCACGATCCGCGCGGCCAACCATCCGGGCGGCGGCGCGCTCATCACCGTAGAACTCCCGCTGTCGCAGCCGGAGTTGGAGGACGGGTCATGAGGGCCGTCAGGGGAAGGGACATGAGGTCCGTCATAAGGTCGGTCATGAGGTCGGTCATGAAGAAGGGCGCGAGGCCGGGCATGACGCTGGGCATGAGGTCGGGCATGAGGTCGGGGATGCTGTTCGCCGCGGCTCTGGTGCTGGCCGGCTGTGGCATCCCCGCGACCGGTGTCGTCCAGGCCGGTGACCCGGCCACGGGTGTCCGGCCCACCGCGGTGCTCTACTTCATCGCCGATGACCAACTCGTCCCCGTGTACCGGGAGATGACCGACCCGGTCCATGTGAACACGGCCATGGAACTGCTGCTCGCCGGACCGGACGGCCGGGACCGGCGGCGCGGCCTGACGACCGCGTTCGCCCGCATGTCCACACCGACGTTCAGCACGGACGGCGACCGGGTGTCGGTTCAACTGTCCCCGCACAGCGCCCCGTTGGTGCCGATCGCCACCCGACAGCTGATCTGCACGGTCGCCGAGGCACGCCTCTCCGACGCCCCCGACACCGTGCGGACCGGAGTGACCGTGGTCGTGACCCGACTCAACGGCTGGCGTGCGCAGGGCTCCAGCCGCGACTGCTCCGTCTGAGCCACGCCCATAGGCCGGCCCCCGGGCGTGAACCCGGGAGCCGGCCCTTCCGTCCCTCCGCTTGCGCCTACTGGCCGAAGCCGTAGGAGAACAGGTGGTCCGTGCCCGTCGAGCCCGTCACCGGCAGGGTGATCGACGCGACCTGTTTGGACGGGTCCAACGGGACCTTCGCGGCGAAGACGTAGGTCTTCACGCCGTCCCGGCCCCCGCTCCCGGTGTTCCGGTAGGCCGTCGTCGCGGCCGTCGTGTCACCCGGAAGCGGCTTGCTGGAACCGCCGTTGAGGGTCCAGTCCGGGAAGGCGACCGTCCCCTGCGAGGTGGTGCCGTCGGTGTAGGTGACGGTCACCGCGCCCGAGACGCCGCTGCCGTCGGTCGGCGCGTTGGTCGCCGTGCCGAGCAGACCCAGCGACGCACCCGACGTGCCGGCCGGCATCGAGATGGTCTGGCCGGCCATCTCCAGGTTGTCCAGCTGACCCGAAGTCACCGTCGGCCAGGTGTAGTTGATGCCGTCGACCGTGAGCGGCGAGCCGCTCGTGACGCCGGCGGCCGCCAACGCGTTCTGCGAGAAGGACCAGCCACCGCCGTCGAAGCCGCCCGAGAAGGTTACGCCGTCGGGATAGATGCCCTCGTTGGTGTTGTACGGCCAGAGCGCACCGGCCTTGGCCACGGCCACCCGGAGGGTCGCCCCGGACAGTGCCGCACCGGTGCCGTGCTCGGTGAGCGCGAAGGTGACCGGGAACAGGCCCTCGTCCGCGCCCGCTGTCACCTTGACCTTCGCCTCGGCGCTGCCCGCGGCGGGCACCGTCAGCGAACCGGACGCCGCGTCCAACGTGACGCCGGCGGGAGCCGTCGCCTTCCAGTCGACCGTGACGGCCGCACTGCCGAGGTTGGTCAGGTCGAGCGTGCCGTCACCGGCCGAACCCGGCTGGAGCACAAGGCCGTTGGCGGGACCGGTAGCGGCCAGCACCCGGCCGCCGCCCGTGGTGTCCGAGGGCGGAGCCGCCGAAGGGCCTGACGCCCAGGCCGTGTTGGGCTGCGTGCCGAGTGTGAAGTCGAGCGTGCCCGCGCCCTGGAACTTCTGGTAGGTGAGCCAAGAGGCGTTCCACGCCTTGCCGTTGACGCCGAGCGACTGCACGTACGGCGCGTCGGGCGCGGCCTGCGGCGCGTTGATCCGCACCGTCTTTCCGCTGCCGAAGGTCACCTTGGCCGCCGGGAACGCCGGGCTGCCGAGCGCGAGGGTGTCCGTGCCCGGGGTCTCCGGGTACATGCCGAGCTCGGACCAGACGTACCAGGAGCTCATCGCGCCGAGGTCGTCGTTGCCGAACGAGCCGACCGGGGCGTTGAAGTACAGCTTCTGCTGCGCCTCGCGGACGGCCGCCTGCGTCTTCCAGGGCTGGCCGGTGTAGTCGTACTCCCAGGGGATCTCGACGCTGGGCTCGTTGCTCAGGTCGGCGTCGGTGTTGCCGGGGGCGGTGATGTCGTCGAGCAGGCTGTCCAGGTAGGACGAGTACGCCTTGGTGCCGCCGCGGGCCTGGATGAGCTGTTGCAGGTTGAAGGGGACCATCGGCGTGTACTGCGCGGAGGTGCCCTCGACGAAGCCGTTGGAGGTGCCGGGGGTGAACCCGCCCGCGAACTGGCCGTCCTTGTTCTTGGCCTGCATGTAACCGGTCTGCGGGTTGAAGACGTTCATCCAGTCCTGGGCGCGGGTGGCGAACTTCTCGTAAACGGCCGTCTTACCAAGCGACTTGGCGAAGGAGGCGAGGGCGTAGTCGGCGGAGTCGTACTCCAGCTGCGTGGAGACGGGGCCGTAGAAGTTGCAGCAGTTGTAGTCGTTCTCGTCGAGCGGGAGGTAGCCCTTCGCGTCCCGGACCGACTCGCCGGGGCGGTCGTTGTTCGGGACGGTGGCCTCGTGCTGGAGGGCGGCGAGGGCCTTGTCGGTGTCGAAGCCCGTCGCGCCGAAGGCGTACGCGTCGGCGATGATGCCGGCGGCCGGGTCGCCGACCATGACGTAGCTCTCGCCGTTGTTCGAGGCCCACTTGGGCAACAGACCTGTCTGGTCATAGCCGTTGAGCATCGAGGTGACGACGTCGGAGGCGACCTTGGGTTCGGCCATCGCCATCAGCTGGGTCTGGGAGCGATAGGTGTCCCAGCCGGAGTAGTTGGCGTACTGGGCCTTCTGCCCCTTGGCCAGTTTGTGGACCTGGTTGTCCATGCCCATGTACTGGCCGTCGTCGTCCGAGAAGACGTTGGGGTGCAGCAGCGCGTGGTAGAGCGCGGTGTAGAACTGCGTCTGCTGGTCGGCGGACCCGCCGCCCACCTGGATCTTGTTCAGTACGGCGTTCCAGGCGTCGTGGTTGGACCGTTCCACGGCGCCGACGTTCCAGTTCTTGATCTCGGTGGCGAGGTTGTTCGCGGCCCCCGCGTCACTCGTGTACGAGACGCCGACCTTCGCGCTCACCGTGGGGTTCGCGGTGGTGTCGAAGGTGAGGTACATGCCGTTCGCGCCGGTCGTGGGCGGCAGGGCGGCCTTGCTCGTGGCGGACGACCGGGACGTGGCGGACGACGTGGACCCGGCACTGGCGCCGGGCGCCGGCGAGGACGTACCGGAGGCCTTACCGGACGCCTTGCCCGTTGGACCGGTCCCGTGGATCGTCGGGGCCGGCTTCGCCGGGACGGTGAAGTGCTTCTCCTTCAGCGGCGCGGACTTGGTCGTCTGCGGGGCGAGTTGGGCCTTGCCGGCCTTCAGCGACTTCGCGTCGGGGTTGATGGTGCCGCCGACCCAGGTGCCGCTCGCGGTGAACGGCTGGTCGAACTTGATGTCGAAGTGCAGCGTGTACCTGTTGCTCGCGCCGCAGAAGTGCCCGCTGTCGATCGCCCCGCTGATCTCCTTGTCGCTGATCACCTGGACGCGGGTCCCGTCCACCTGGGTCGCGCCGCCGCTCAACTTGAAGAGCAGGTTGGCCTGTTGACCCGTCGGGAAGGTGAAGGCGCCGAGCCCGGCGCGGGTCGTGTCGGTCAGCTCGGTCCTGACGCCGTTCGCGTCGGTGACCTTGTAGCTCCCGATGCCGGCCTGCTCGTCGGCGTGGCTGAAACCGACGGACGTACTGCCGAGGTCGCCCGAAAGCGAACCGGTCACCGGCAGGATCGGCAGGTCGCCCGCCACGGGACAACCGGGTCCCGACACGTGGGTGAGGCTGAAGCCGGAGAGCTTGGTGGCGTTGTACTCGTAGCCGCCGCCGTCAGGGCGGTTGGGCGTCGTGTCCGGCCCCCACTGCACCATGCCGGCTGGCATGTCCGGGCCGGGAAAGGTGTCCACCGCTCCGGAGGTGCCGATGAGCGGGTTGACGAGGGACGCGGGGTCCGTCACGAGCGCCGGTGTCGCGGTGCCCGCGGCCTGGGCGGCGCTGCCGATCGCCGTGAGCGGAAGGGCGGTCAGGCCCAACACGCAGACCAGGGCGAGGCGTTGACGGAATCTGTTGCGGTCACGTGGCACGGCTGAACGTCGGGGTCTCACCATCGGTCGCCTCCGCAGCGGTTCGTGCTTCGCAGATCAGGTGGCGGCGCACCGGAGAACACCGGAACGCCGGCGACAGGCAACAGTTCCTGGTCGCTCCCACGGCCTGACAACGTTGCCAATGCACGAGTGTCGAGTGAAACGGGTGTGTTGATGGTGTGTCAACGAGGCGAGCGGGGGTTTCTGGGGGCGGAGTTCTTGAACGGGCGGGGCTGGGGACCGCGGGTGCGCGGGGTGCGCGTGACGTCGACGGCCTCGACGCAGGGGGCTGCGGGCGGGACCGGTAAGGAGTCCCACGCCCAAGCGGACTCACTGAACCTGGCTGGTCCGACGGGTGGAACGGTCCAAGCAGCCCCGAACCCGGTCGGTGCTTCGGCGCGGGCCCGAGCCGTCGAGGACGTACCCCCGCACCACCCCTGCGCGAGACCGGCCAGGAGCCGAGCCGACCGAGCAGACCGCGCCGAACCCCCGGAGTCTTTGCGGGAGTTTTAGCTCCCGAACAAGGCGCCTTTCATGTCACGACGACGAGCGCACGCCTGCGGGCTAGCCCGCGAGCCGGACATGGGCAGACAGTCGCTACGACCGTTCCCCTGACCGGAGTTGACGCGACCCGACCCGACCGGACCAAGTTGGTCTAGTCCTCTTGACGGAGGGCTCCACGAGATGTTTGGTATGTACCAATATCCCGAGCACCCCCTCACCCCCAGCGGGCACCCCGAAAGGGGAACTGTCATGCGCCTGGCAAGATTCGCGGCCACCGTGTCCGCCCTCGCGCTCGCGGCGACCGGCGTCACCATCGCCCTGGCCCCCACGAGCAGCGCGGCGGCAAGCAGCGTCTACTCCGTGGCCCCCTACGTGGACATGTCGAACAGTCAGGAAGGACTGCTCGACACCGCCATCACCGGACACAAGCTCAAGGCCTACACCGCCGCCTTCGTACTCGGCGTGGGCTGCAACCAGATCTGGGGCGACACGCTCCCGATCGGCAACGACTCCTACACCGACCCTTTGATCGCCAAGGCCAAGTCCGAAGGCGCGTCGGTCATCGTCTCCTCCGGAGGAGCCAGCGGCGAACCGCTCGCCTGGACCTGCTCGACCCAGAGCAGCATCGACGCCGGCTACCAGGCCATCATCAACGACTACGGCGTCACCCAGCTCGACTTCGACATCGAGGGCGCCGCCATCGCGGACACCGCGGCCGCGGCCCGCCAGATGCAGGCGATGAAGGACCTCAAGGCGTCCAACCCCAACCTCCAGTTCTCCATGACCCTGCCCGTGTTGACCAGCGGGCTGACCGGCGACGGCGTCAACATCCTCAAGGCCGCCAAGAACGCGGGCATCAAGATCGACGTGGTCAACATCATGGCCATGGACTACTACGCCGGCACCGGCACCGAGATGGGCCAGGGCGCGGTCTCCGCGGCCAAGGCCACGCTGGCGCAGATGCAGTCCGTCGACTCCGGTTACACCTACGCCAACCTCGGCATCACCCCGATGATCGGCAAGAACGACGACGGTTCCACCTTCACGCTGGCGGACGCCCAGACCGTGGAGAGCTTCGCCGCGCAGAACAGTATCGGGCGGCTGGCCTTCTGGGCCATCACCCGCGACCAGGCGTGCGGCGGAAGCGCCAACTCCCTTCCCACGTGCAGCGAGATCAGCCAGAGCAGCCTCGCGTTCACCGACGCGTTCGTGCCCTACGAGGGCAGTTCGGGCGGCGGCGGTGGAGGCACCACCAGCGACTTCTCCGTGTCCCTGTCCCCGGGTTCGGCCTCGGTCACCCAGGGCGGTTCGGCAACCGCGGCCGTGTCTACGGCAGTCACCTCCGGCAGCGCCGAGTCCGTCAGCCTCGCCGCCTCTGGCGCACCGTCCGGCGTCAGTGTCTCCTTCAGCCCCAACTCCGTCACCTCCGGCGGCAGTTCGACACTGACGGCGACGGTCGGATCGTCGGTGGCGGCGGGCACGTACCCGATCACCGTCACCGGTACGGCCGCGACGGGCAGCCACAGTGCGACGTACACCCTCACGGTCACGACCACGGGAGGCGGTGGCGGAGGCGGCGGGTCACTGACCAACGCGGGCTTCGAGACCGGCAGTTTGAGCCCGTGGACCTGCACGGGCGGCAGCGCGGTGGTCTCCACCCCGGTGCACAGCGGCAGCCACAGCCTCCAGGTCACGCCGAGCGCGAGCAGCACCGGCGAGTGCGACCAGAACGTCACCCTGTCCCCCAACACCAGCTACACGCTGACCTCCTGGGTCCAGGGGCCGTACGCCTACATCGGAGTCACCGGCGGCGCCTCCGCGAGCACCTGGTCGAACAGCTCCACCTGGAACCAGCTCAAGGTCACCTTCACCACCGGAAGCAGCGGAGCGGTCACGGTCTTCGTACACGGCTGGTACGGCCAATCCGCCGTCACAGCCGACGACTTCACCCTCGGCTGAGCAAACCCGCACGACCAGACATGTGTTGACGCTACGTCACCAAGGCGCCGTGGCTGGGCAGTTGTGCCCAGCCACGGCGTCGGTCCGTCCCTACGCCGGTCAGGCCTCGCTCCCGGCCAGCGCGGCCAGTTCGCGGTCGACGGCGTCCTGGTGGGCCTGGGCGTCCTCGCGGGCCTTCTTCGGGCTCCAGCGGCCGGCCATCACGAACACGAAGGGCAGGAACAGGACTTGCCCGCCCACGCAGATCCACCACCAGGTGCGCCACTCCCCGGGACCGTCCTTCGCGGCCTTCTGCACCTTCGGCCCGTACTCCTTGAGCACCTTGAGCTGCGGCTGCGCCTTCTGTACGACGGCCAGGTCGGCGGGGCCGACTTCCTTGACCGCCTGGGCCGCCAGAGCGGGAGGCGTCGTCGTCGGCGTGTACTTGCCCAGCTCGGCGAAGAGTTGGGGATGGGCGTCGACGATGGCGAGGGCCGGAGCGGCCTGCTTCGTCGCCGCCGCCACCTCGGCGCCGTGCTCGACGAGCGGGGTGACCGAGGTGACCAGCACCGGGATGAAGGCCGCCGACACGGCGACCACGATCCGTACCGTCCAGCCCCAGACCGCGAGCCCCGCGGCGGTCGCCGCCGGGTTCCGCTTCTCCACGGTCTCGGTGAAGCTCGCCATCCACGGCGCGTAGGCGACGCCGCTGAACACACCGATCGCGACGAACAGCCAGGCGAAGGTGTAGTAGTCGGTCGTCGCGTGGGTGGCCAGGGAGGCGAAGACCGCCGTGGCCACGATCGCGCCGATCCCACCGACGATCATGAACGGCTTGCGCACCAGCAGCCGGTCCGAGAGCAGTCCGGCCACGATCAGCGCGAGGGCGTTCGCGGCCCAGTACCAGTTGGCCAGACCGTTGGTGCGCTGCTCGCTGTAGCCGAAGGTGGTCGAGAAGTAGACGACGAAGTTGCCGACCGCGGCGTAGTACAGGAGCAGGAAGACCGCGATCGCGAAGGCGGAGCCGAGGATGTCCAGGCGCAGCATCTGCCGCCACTCCCCGCGCCGTACCGCCTCCGTGTCGAGACCCTTGGCGCGGGCCTCGACCAGGGCCCGGTCGCGCAGGCTCACCATGATCTGGTCGCGCAGCCCCGGCGCCAGCTCGCGCAGGGCGAACAGAGCGACGACGAACACGATCAGCCCGGCGGCCCCGGAGTAACGCACCTCGTCCTCCCAGGTGGAGGAGGAGAGCGTGCTGCTGGTCACCGAGGTGACGACCAGGCTGCCGATGACCGGGCCCATCGTCCAGTAGCCCATCGCGGTGGCCCGGCCGAGCTGGGGTGAGAAGTCCCGTATCAGCGCCGGGGTCGCGACCAGCACGATGCCCTCGATGAAGCTCACGACCGCGAACAGCACCAAGTACGTCGTCTTGTCACCGGCGTTGGGCAGCCCGAAGAAGACGAGGAGCGCGGCGACGAGCAGGCCGTAGACGACGAGGTTCGCGCGCCCCCAGCGGTCCGCGAGGCCGGCCACGAGGGAGGCGAAGGCGCCGACCGCGTTGCCGACGACGGAGACCCACACGAAGTAGCGGTAGGTCATGTCGAAGTGCGTGATGATCGACGTCGCCACCGCGTACTGGATGTAGAGCATGTAGTAGAGCACGACGGTCGTGACCACCACGATCGCCAGATACGACATGCGCCGCCCGGTGGCCGGATACGCCGCCAGGTCTCGGCGGTACAGCCGGGCGAACGAGCCGCGAGCACCGGCGCCGGGCGCGTCGGCACCGGGGCCTCGTGTGTCGAATGGTGCGGAGGCGGAGGGCATACGGCTCCCTTTGGAACGGCCGGGGACAGAGGGGGCGGCGGGAGGTGGGGCTCCTTCCGTTCGAGCGGAGGCTAGTACCGACTAGTCGGTATGACTAGATGCGCGACACGACTTCGTGCGCCGCGCGTTCACCGAGGTCGGGTGCCACGCGGGTGGATCAGACGAGCCGCCAGAGGTGGTCGGAGGTGCCGTTGTCGTTCCACTGGGTGACCTGGGCGCCGTTGGCCTGGGAGGCGCCGTCGACGGCCATGAGCTTGCCGCTGTGCACGTTGACGATCTTCATCCAGCCGTCGCCGTTGTCGACGAGGCGCCAGAGGTGGTCCTGGGTGCCGTTGTCGTTGTACTGCTGGACGTGGGCGCCGTCGTCGAGGCTCTGGTCGTGGACGGCGAGCAGTCTGCCGCTGTTGCGGTTGTAGATCTTGACGGTGCCGTCGCCGTTGTCCACCACGGTCCACAGGTGGTCGGCGGTGCCGTTGTCCTCGTACTGGGTGACCTCGGCACTGTCGGCCAGGGACATGCCGCTGACGGCGAGCAGCTTGCCGGAGTTCTTGTTCTGGATACGTTTCCAGGAGACGGAGTCGGCCGCCGGGGCGTTCATCAGGGCGAGGACACCGCCGATCACGGGCCGGTCGGCGAAGCCCCGTTGGGCGCCGCTGGCGACGACGTACCAGTCGGTGAAGGGCACCCGCGACGGCGTCGAGTTGGCGAAGCCGTAGACGCCGTTGATCAGCATGCTGCGGGCGTCGGCGTGGTCGGCGAGCCAGGCCGCGGTCCACAGCTCCCAGTCGGTCTTGGTGTAGTCGTTGCGCGGGTCCAGCAGCACGCCGTAGGTGCCCGCCTTGGACAGGTACCAGGCGGCCTCCTGCGCGGCCACTCCGGTGGGCACCAGGTCCACGCCCAGCAGGCGGTCGGCGTAGCCGTTGTACTTCAGGCTCCAGGTGCCGTCCTGGTCGTAGGCGAGTTTGAGGTGGGTGCCGGAGGAGTCCTGTGCCAGGGTGACCCACCGGCTCATGTAGCCGCGCGCCACCGTCAAGTAGTGCGCCGCGTCCGGGGAGTTGGCCGCCGCCTTGGCCACCACGCTCATCGCGCCGATGCCGATGACGCCCTTGAGCGCGAGGTTGGCGCTGTGCGCGATCCAGCCGGTGAAGTCGTCGGTCTGGTTCTGGTTCTCGGGGTCGAGGGCGTTGGCCACCAGGTACTCGGCCCACTGGCGAAGGATCGCGTAGTGCGCGGTGGCGAAGGAGGCCGCGTCGGCAGCCGGAAGGCGCTGGGCCACGGCCGCCGCCATGATCAGCATGTTGGCGGACTCCTCGATCGGCATGGCCTCCTCGTTGCCGTCCAGGTGCCCGGTCGCGTTCGGGTAGCTGGAGCCGAGGTCGTGCTCGGCGTACACCTTGGGCCAGCCCGCGTGCTCCGCGTAGAAGAAGTGCGGTTCGAGCAGCAGCCGCAGGTACGCGGGCGAGAGGTGCAGATAGGCGGGGGACGCCGGGTAAATCACGTCCACGGTCGAGAAGTTGCCGTTCGAGGAGATCTCCTTGAGCATCGCCCACGGTGAGCCGTTGCGGTCGACGAGTTCCGTCCCGGCCACGGCCTGACGCACCGCCAGAGCGCAGACGGCCGCGTAGCGTTCGCCGGTGTCACCGCCGCCGGCGGCGTTCGCGGCGTCGTCGTGGATCGCCCTGTCGAAGGCGACGGCGGCGGTCAGGGCGGCGGCGCGGTCGCCGTTGAACCAGTCGAGCATGGCGGTCCACGAGCTCCAGTAGTGCGTCCACCACGGGTTCAGGTTCGTGCCGAGGTAGCTCACCGCCGGGGTGCGCACATGGCCGACGACGATCTGGAACACCGCCGAGGGGGCGGACGCGGTGACGGTGCCCAGGTTCTGGTTGAGACCCAGCACGGGCCAGCGGTCGTTGATCGCGCGGGGCTGGGCGGTGTCGGAGGTGCCGGCCAGCGTCCCGTTCGCGGCCGACGCCGCCCGTACGACGGTGTCCTGGCCGATCTGCCAGGTCAGCCCGCTCGCGGTGGGGGCGGCCAGCACCAGCGAACCCCACGAGGCCTGGTCGTTGTTCTCGGCCAGTACCCCCGGGGAGGCAGGCTGGCAGGTCAGGGCGGTCATGCTGCCGGTCGCCTGCTCGGCCCAGGTGACCTGGGTGGAACTGTCGCCGTGCACCCACTCGGCGGAGGCGTCGACATGCACGTCCACGGTGTGGCTCGCCCCGTCACTGCTGGCGGCCTGAACGCTGATGTAGCTCAACGGCACGCACTGGCGCTGGAGGTTGCCGAGGTCCACGGGCGAGAAGAAGGTGACCGTCAGTGTGACGCCGCCCCCGGTGAGCGTGAAGATCGACCGGGTCGCCGTGAGCTGCAACGACGTCTGCGTCATCGTGCTGAGCGTCGGGCCGCCGGGCAGCGCCGGGGCGCCGAGGAAGACGTACGGTGTGCCGTCGACGCGGGCGATGCCGGCCAGCGCGGTGATCCGGCCGTTCCAGAAGGTGGGCCAGGTGCCGGCCAGGTTGTCCCCGGCCAGCCAGGTGGTCAGGTACGGGGAGCGTACGGCGAGGGGGGTGGCGGGTGGGCGCAGTGGGCTGAAGGTCGAGGCCGCGGTGGCGGCATGGGCAGGTGACCCACCGATGCCGAGGCCGCCCAGGGGGCCCGCGGCGGCCACTCCTCCCCAGCGCAGCAGGTCGCGTCTGGTCAGTGGGGGCAGGCCGGTGGTGAGGGGAGAGCGGGCGTCATCTTCGGAGTGGGGCATGGGGGGCTCCTTCGATGGGCGACGAGAGTTCGACATCGTTGTCAGCAGGCGATGCTGACGGGGCGTCACGAAAAACGCGTGCTTCGTGCCTGTGGAACCGAGCGTGACGGAAGGCCCGGTGCGCGGACCGGGGCGGGGCCGCCGTAGGGGCGGGTGCTGCGCCAACTGCCTTTCCAGCGACGGAAAGTGCGGTACGGAAAGTGCGATAGGGAGTGTGCGGTACGGAAGTGCGGTGTCGATGGATGACAGCACCGCTCGGGGCGCGTGTCCAGCCCTCGCGCAACACCCGCCCCTCACAAGGGAGTTCAGGATGCGAGGTGTTGTCACGTGTTGCGTGACGGGCAGTCAGCGCCTCGTCTCGTACCTCGTCAGGATCACGCCGCCGGGCAACGTCCGCGTCTCCACCAGGTTCAGGTTCACCCAGCTGTCCAGTGCGGCGAAGAACGGTGTGCCGCCGCCCACCAGGACCGGCGCGGTGGCCAGCACGTACTCGTCGATCAGCCCGGCCCTCATGGCCGCCCCGGCGAGCGTCGCGCCGCCGATGTCCATCGGGCCGCCGTCCTCGGCCTTGAGCCGGGTGATCTCGGCGACCGCGTCACCGGTGACCAGGCGGGTGTTCCAGTCGACCTTGTCGATCGTCGAGGAGAACACCGCCTTCGCCATGTCCCGCCAGCGGCGCGCGAACTCGACCTGCGCCGGGGTGGCGTCGGGCTGCTGGTCGCCCGTCGGCCAGTAGGAGCTCATCGTCTCCCACAGCCTGCGGCCGTACAGCGACAGGTCGGTCGCCCGCAACTGGTCGGACCAGAACTGGAACAGCTCGTCGCTCGGCACGCTCCAGCCGATGTCGTCGCCGGGCGCGGCGATGTAGCCGTCCAGGCTCAGGTTCATGCCGTAGATCAGTTTCCGCATGGCGTCAGCCTTCCGTGAATCGGTCTCACGCGTACAGACCGGCGCGGCGCGGGAAACTCATCGGTGCGCCGGGCCGGGATCACTTGGCTGCGGCAGGCACGCGACACGGGGCCGACACGACTCACTTCCCGCTACCCGTTCAGCGCGGTTCAGGCGGTCCTGGCCGAGTATGAGATGGCCTGTTCTTCCCCCTCTCCCCCCGGAGGTACCCGTGCCCGAAGTGAACGGCTCCTACAAGTCCGGCACCCCGTGCTGGATCGACCTGATGGTCCCCGACCAGCAGGCGGCGCTCGACTTCTACCGCGACCTGTTCGGCTGGCAGGGCGAGATCGGCCCGCCCGAGACCGGCGGGTACTCGGTCTGTCTGCTCAACGGCAAGCCGGTCGCCGGGATCATGAAGGCGATGAACCCCGACGGGACGGTGCCGGACCCGCTGCCGCCCACGGTGTGGACGACGTACCTGGCCACCGACGCCATCGACGCCACGCTCAAGGCCGTCAGGGACGCGGGCGGCAGCGTCATGGCGGGCCCGATGGACGTCATGGAGCTGGGCCGGATGGCGGTCGTCACCGACCCGACCGGCGCCGTGGTCGGCCTCTGGCAGGCCGGTTCCTTCGACGGCGCGGGCATCGTCAACGAGCACGGCGCGCTGATCTGGAACGAGTTGAGCACCGGTGACACCGGCGCCGCCGCGGCGTTCTACTCGGCGGTGCTGCCGATGAGTGCGGCCCCGTCCGCGATGCCGGGCGCGGAGGGATACACCGAGTTCACGGTGGACGGCCGCGCCGTCGCCGGAATGATGGACCTGTCCGCGATGCCGCCCGGAGTCCCGCCGCACTGGCTGCCGTACTTCCACGTCGACGACGTCGACAGTGTCCAGGCGGCCCTGGTGCGGGCCGGTGGCAGCGTCATGGCTCCGGCCTTCGACATGGCGGCCGGCCGGATGGCCGTACTCGCCGACCCGCAGGGCGGCGGATTCGCCGTGATCACGGCGTCGGCGCCGGAGCAGCCGGCCTGACGGGTTCGCGAGGTGCACGGTGACGACCGACGGCCCCAGGACCGTGGTCGTGGCGGCGCGTCCGTCGTCACCGGCACCGCGATCGTCCCGCGGCGCGACATGACCGTGACCGCGCGATGCGCACGTCGTGGCGAGAGCGAGGTGCCGGGCGATCACAGTGCGGTGACGTCGGTGCGCCGGTTGTCCGGCTTGAACGGCAGCGTGGTGACCGTCGCCCGGATCTCCCGCTGCGGGGTGCCCGGTCGGCCCCACAGGACGGTGACCTCCGTGCCGGGTGTCGTGTGGGCGGGGTCGAGTACGCAGAGGGAGATCATCGCCCGCAGGGTCGGGCTCACGGTGCGGCCCGTGGCCACGCCCACCGGGGTGCCGGACACCAGTACCTGGTCGAAGTGGGGGCCGCGGCCGCGGGGCATCTCCATCTGGTCGGGCAGTTCGGCCTCGCTGAGGAGTGAGGTGAGGACGGCGGCGACGTCCTGCTCGTTCCAGCGCAGACCGACCAACTGCCGTGCGGGAACGCCGCTTTCGGCGTCCCGGACGAGTGCGTCCCGGCCGATGAAGTCGCGGTCGGGGACGCCCTTGCGGAACCCCCAGCCCAGTTCGCCCGGCTTGCGGAAGTAGTCGGTCACCCCGCCCGCCGGGACGAAACTGCCGGTCGGCACGCCCTTGCGGAACTGCCTCGGCGCGCCCGGCGTGAGGATCGAAGCCGGCAGATAGTCAAGGCCGTTGGTCGCGATCCCGGCCTCGATGTGCTGAACAGGCTGGGCGCGGAAGCCGAGTTGACGGATGCCGACGTCCTGGCCGCTCGCCACGACCGCCGCCCAGATCCCGTTGGCGTGCTCGGTCGGCCCGTGCAGCTCGTACCCGAGTTCGCCCGAGATCCCGGTGCGCAGGACCCGTACCGGGATCCCGTCGACCTGTGACATCCGGCTGCGGCTGAAGCCGAGGTCGCGGAGATCGTCCCCCGTCAGCTTCTCCAACGTGGCCAGGGACGCCGGTCCTTGGACGCCGAAGATGAACCGGTCGGGGCTGATGTCGGTGGCCGCCGCGTCCCAACCGCCCTGGCTCAGCTGCCACAACAGCCAGTCGCAGCTGCCCGCGGTGTAGACGAACTCCTCGGGACCGAGCCGGCACAGCACGCCCTCGGAGGCGATCCAGCCGTTGTCGTCGAGCTGCACATGGTGCTTGATCTGCCCGGTCTCGAAGCGGGACAGGTCCCGCATCCCCAGCCGGCTCAGGAACGCGAGCGCCTGTGGGCCGTGCACCTTGACCTTGTGCAGCGAGGTCCAGTCACCGACGTAGCACGAGCCGACATGGGCGGCGCTCTCCTCGACCCAGTCCGCGTACTCCTCGGGGAGCAGGATCTGCGCGAAGCGGCCGTAGGTGCCCCGGGTGTTGCCCTCGTCCTGGGCCGCGGCGGCCGGGCTGAACATCGCCGGGCGCTCGGTGACGAACGGTGCGTCGTGCAGCCGGAGGACCGCTTCGTAGGTGCTGCGCTGCTGTGAGAGAAGGTCCATTTCACTCTCCGTCGAGTGGCCGTCGTCCAGGGTGTCGTCCGGAGCGGCACCCTGTACTAGATCGATTAAGTCGGACGGTAACAGGCGTTTCGGGGCGGGGCGAGAGTCGTGACACACCGGTGATCGGTCCCACGGCGCAAGCAATGCGGAACTTCCGCGCAACGCCGGGTGGTTCAGGACCGGCGGGGCCCGCGCCGTCGTACCGGCAGACGCAGCAGGTCCGTGCCCAGCACCATCGATCCGCCGAAGTCCGCCCGGCGGGCGCTGTCGTGGAGCAGGCGGCGCCAGGTCGCGTCGGAGACCACGGTCTGCTGGCCCGGGCCGAGGTGGGTGGCGACCAGCGTTCCCGCGTCCGACTCGGCAGCGATCCGGCCCAGTTGGGCCACGTCCGTGTGGGTCGAGGTGATGTGGTCGATCAGCGCCTGGGGCAGGCCGAGACTCGCGAGCCCCGCCGGGTACAGGGCCTCGTGGACCAGGACGTCCGCGTGTGCCGCGAGCCTGATGATGTTCGGGGTCGGTGCCGTGTCGCCGGAGAAGACGACGCTGCCGTGGTCGGTGTCGAAGCGGTACGCGTAGGCGGGGAACACCGCGCCGTGCGGGACCAGGACGGCGGTGACCTTCACGTCGTCGTTCTCCATGACGGTGAACGGCGCCATGGCCGGCGCGGAGTTCGTCGCCGAGGCGCCGACACTCGACGGCGGCAGCACGTCGTGGACGTTGAGCAGGGTCGCCGGGTCGATGCCCGCGTGCTCGGTCATGAAGAAGGTCGGCGACGCCGCGTACGCCTGGCCCGCCAGCCTCGTCATCCCGACGGTGCCCGGCACGAGCCCGGCAGCCCCGGCGACGGTCGACGCGACACCGGCGGAGCCCGGGCCGTAGACCTCGATCGGGTTCTGGAAGCCCTGCGCGCCCGAGGCGCCCGCCGACAGCAGCGGGAAGGAGTAGTAGTCGACGATGTGGTCCGCGTGCAGGTGGGTCAGGAAGATCCCGGCCAGCGACGGCATCGACAGACCGGCGCGCAGGTACTGGGTCACCGCTCCTCGTCCGCAGTCGACGACATACGTTCTGCCGTTCACCGTCAGCGCCGACGAGATGCCGTAGCGGGTGGCCAGGGGTGGTGGCCCGCCGTTGGTGCCGAGGAGGGTCACGGTCAGGCCCGATCCGGAGGGCGCGGATCCGGTGTCCGTCGCGGCCGCGGCCTGCTCCGCGCCGAGCAGGGGTACGGCTACGGCGGCAGCGGCCATCGCGCCCAGCATCGTCCGGCGGGACGTCGGTTCACCCAGGGGTTCGCACATGACGCAACAGCTCCTTCGCGGTGCCACAGTGGCCGCATCGGGCACAACTGTCCATCAGTCGCCGCAAGTTATGGGTTCCTATGACGAACTATGAGATTTCGCGCCGCGCAAGCGTCGGCGGATGTCAACGGCCGATCGTGGGGATCGGGTTCTCCGCGAACCACTGGGCGAGGAAGTCCAGGAAGACCGTGATCTTGCGCTGGGTACCCGGCCCTGGCCCGTGGATCGCGTAGAGCGGCCGGTCGGGTGCCGCCAGGTGGGGCAGCTGGACCTGGAGGGCCCCGGAGACGAGATCGTCGTAGGCGGACCGCTGTGGCAGCAGGGCGATGCCGCGGCCGTGGACGGCCGCCTTCTGCAGGGCGATGTACGAGTTGGACGAGAAGGCCACGTTGCGGATCTTGTGCAGCGTGGAGGTGGGGCCGTGCCCGATGCGCCAGACCGGGTCGTTGACGTGCACCAGGCAGTCGTGGGCGGCCAGGTCGTTCGGATGTGTCAGGGGTCCGTGTTCGTCGACGTACGACTTCGACGCGCACAGGACGAAGGGCAGCGAGGCGATCTTCTTCAGCCGGACGTTGGAGTCCCTGAGGTCCCGGGTGTGGAACGCCAGGTCGAAACCGCCGTCGAGGAAGTCGTACGTCCGGTCGGACACGCCTCCCAGCTCGAACCGGATCTGGATCTTCGGGTGCGCGGCGGAGAACGCGGCGATGGCGTCCCCGAGGTCCAGGCTCCCGATCCACTTCGGGCAGATGATGCTGAGCGCGCCCTCGGCCCGGTCGTGCAGATCCGCGATGCTGGAGTCCTCGGCGTCGATCTCCTTGACGATGCGGGAGGCGAACTCGGCGTACCGCAGGCCCGGTTCGGTCAGGCTCACCGAGCGGGCCGTGCGGTTGACCAGCCGGACCCCGACCTGCCGCTCCAGCTCGGCGACATGCCGGGACACCAGTGATCCCGACGATCCCAGCGCCTTGGCCGCCCCGCTGAAACTGCCGAGGTCGGCGACGATCACGAAACAACGCATGAGAAGCAGACGGTCCATGGCGGTCCTCCGGTCGTCCACGGCACCGGTGTCCCTCCGGACCGCGTCGAACATGGGGCGGCAGAGGGGAAGACCGTCAGGGTCACATCGGTCGTCACGCCTGCCTTCACTATATCGATCTAGTGAAGGTAACAGAACGCGTTCGCGACCGCGAGACCCGAGCCGCGGGCTTCGGCCGAGGCCGGCCGACGGGAGGTCCGCCGCGGGCGGGCACCTACGATGGCCGGTGTGAGGATGACAGCGACGGACCGGCGACAACTCATCACGCGGGCTGCGGGTGAGCTGTTCATCGCGCGCGGCTACGCCGGTGTCTCCATGGAGGACGTCCTGACGGCGGTGGGCGGCTCCAAGGCGACCCTCTACCGCTACTTCACCGACAAGAGCGCCCTGTTCCGCGCGTCCGTGGAGGCGCTGTGCGACGAGTGGTCCCAGCCGCTGCACACGTTCACGCCGGGCAGCGCGAACCTCACCGAAACCCTGGTCGCGCTCGGTGAGCACTTCGCCGGTGTCGTCCTCACACCCGAGGCCATCGCCCTGCACCGCCTGGTCACCTCCGAAGCCGTACGCATCCCCGGGCTCGGCGAGGTCTTCGCGGAGCACGGGCCGAACGCGGGCCACGCGGTGCTCGGGCGCTGCCTCCAACAGGCCCACGACGACGGCCTGATCAAGGTCGAGGACCCGGTGCGAGCGGCGGAACAGCTCTACCAGGCCATGCTCGGCCACGCCCAGATGCGACTGCTGACGAACGCCCCGGTCAAGCTGACCGACGCCGAGGTCCACGCGTCGATCAAGGAGGCGGTACGGGTCTTCCTGCACGGCGTCTCCGTCGACCCGGCCTGACCTTCCCCGCGGACACCGCCGTGGCCGGCACATGTCTTGCCCTCGAAGCGTACTGGACCGTACCGTACAGCTGCCCGAGTGCCAGGCGTGAAGGGACGGCCGATGCCGACGACGACGATCCGTGCCGAACATGTGGGAAGCCTGCTGCGCCCCGAGGAACTGCTGGCGGCGCGCGCCGCACACCGGCGCGGCGCTCTCTCCGACAAGGAACTCACCGAGCTGGAGGACCAGGCCGCGGTAGCCGCGGTGAAGCTCCAACAGGACGCGGGGATACAGGTCTTCACCGACGGCGAGGTGCGCCGGGACGACTTCATGGCCTCGGTGGTGGAGACGGTCGGCGGGCTGGCACCGGCCGAGGAGTCCTCGTCCCGGCCGCGCTGGATCCGCGACAGCGACGGCGCGGAACTCGAGGGTGACGTCGCGTCGGTGGCCATCACGGAGCCTCTGTACCGGCGGACGCCGCTGTCCCTCGCGGAGGCCCGCTGGCTGTCCGGGAACACACCGGGGCCGTACAAGATCACCATGGCCAGTCCGACGATGGTGGCGGGCTTCTGGCGGCCGGGGATCTCCGACGGCGTCTATCCGACCCGGCAGGACGCGGTGGCGGCGCTGGCCGGCATCTACCGACAGGACATCGCCGACCTGATCGACACCGGGGTCTCCTGGCTCCAGCTCGACTCGCTGGCCTACTGGGCCAACATCGATCCCGAGGCCGCCCGGATGCGCCGGGTCACTGACCTGGAGGGGCACCTCTCCCACATCATCGACACGGACAACGGCCTGATCCGTTCCGCCCGTTCGAGGCGCCCCGGCATGACCGTGGCCATGCACTTCTGCCGGGGCAACATGCGCAGCGCCTGGTCCGCCCAGGGCGGCTACGAGCCCATCGCGGAGCGGGTGTTCGGCGAGGTCGAGGTCGACCGCTTCCTGCTGGAGTACGACACGGAGCGCTCCGGCGGCTTCGAGCCGCTGCGCTTCGTGCCGCCCGCCAAGACCGTCGTCCTCGGGCTGGTGTCATCCAAGGTGGCGGAGCTGGAGTCGGTGGACACGCTGCGGCGGCGCATCGACGAGGCCTCGCGGTATCTGCCGCTGGAGCAGCTCGCCCTGAGTCCGCAGTGCGGGTTCGCCTCGACGAGCCAGGGCAATCTGCTGACCGTCGACGACCAGCGCCGCAAGCTGGAACTCGTCGCGGAGACGGCGCGTCTGGTCTGGGGCTGACGGCGGAACACCGCCCACGGCCTGAGGTGGCGGGCGGCGACCTCGGGCACCGCGGCGGCCGGGGGCTCAGACGCCGGGGCGGGCGGCGAGCCGTCGGTGCGGCTTCGCGTCGTAGGGCGAACCGTTGGACGCGATGGTCAGCAGCCTCTCCGCCTTCAACTCGGTCTCCTGCCACTCCCGTTCGGGGTCCGAGCCCCAGGTGATGCCCGCTCCGGCACCGAAGTTGAGGCGTTGCAGGGACCGGTCGATCCAGAACGTGCGGATGCCCACGGCCAGTTCGCCGGTGCCGCGATCGGCGTCGACCCAGCCGATGCCGCCGCAGTACGGCCCGCGCGGCGCGGTCTCCAGGGCCGCGATGATGCCGAGGGCGCTCTCCTTCGGGGCGCCCGTGACGGATCCCGGCGGGAAGGTCGCGGCCAGCAACTCGGGCCATCCCGCTCCGTCCCGCAGCTCGCCCCTCACCTTGGAGACCAGGTGGACGAGTCCGGGATGGCGCTCCACCGCGCACAGTTCCGGCACGGTGACGCTGCCGGTGGCGCACACGCGCCCCAGGTCGTTGCGGACCAGGTCGACGATCATCACGTTCTCGGCGTGGTCCTTCTCCAGGAGATCCGCCTCGGTACGCCCGGTGCCCTTGATGGGACCCGATTCGATCAGCCGCCCTTCGCGGCGCAGAAAGAGTTCAGGGGAGGCCGTGGCCACCTCGACTCCCGTACCCGGCAGCCTGATCAGGCCCGCGTACGGCGCCCGGTGACGCGCGGCCAGCCGGTCGGCCAGCGCCTCGATGTCGGCGTCGGCCGCGATGGGCGCCGACAGCACGCGGCAGAGGTTGGCCTGGTACACCTCGCCGCGCGCGATGTGCTCGCGGATCCGCCGTACACCGTCCTTGTAGGCGTCGCGATCCAGCGAGGTGGTCCACAGCCCGGGCGCGGGCCCGTCCCAGCGGGCAGCTCGGGCGGGGCGCTGCGCGGCGGGCCGTACATCCCGGAAGCGGGCGCAGGTCAGACGCCCTTCGAAGTCGGCTACGACGGCCCAGAAACCCGCGGATTCGAGCGCGGCGGGGTCGTGCGTGACGTCGGCGAGCCCGGTCGCCACCCGGCCGCCGAGCCGGGCCAGCGGGGGGAGTTGCATCATGTCCGGCACCTTTCCCGAGCGCGGAGACGGACCGTGGGGGCCCTCGTCGCCGGGCCCGGCCCCGGGCACGAGGTGCCCAACTCGCTTATGCGGGCACGGTCTTGGGCACCGCGTTCCACTCGGCCGCGCGCAGCGTGTTGACCATCAGCATGGCGATGGTCATCGGGCCGACCCCGCCCGGTACGGGCGTGATGCGGCTGGCGATCCCGTCGAGTTCGGCGGCGCGGACGTCACCGGTCAGGCCGTCGGGGGTGCGGTGGATGCCGACGTCGATGACGGTGGCGCCGGGCTTGACGTGTTCGGGGCCGATGAGCCCCCGTACGCCGGTGGCGACCACGACGATGTCGGCGGGGCGGGTGACGGCGGCGAGGTCGGCGGTGAACTCGTGGGCGACCGTGACGGTGGCGCCGCGCCGCAGCAGCAACTGGGCCAGGGGGCGGCCGACGAGTTCGCCCCAGCCGACGACGGCGACGCACGCGCCCTTGATCTCGATGCCCTCCGCGTCGAGGAGTTCGACGACCCCGCTCGGGGTGCAGGGGCGCAACCCCCGTTCCCCGCGCGCCAGTCGGCCGGCGCTGGCCGTGGTCAGACCGTCGACGTCCTTGGCGGCGGGGATCCGGTCGATCAGGGTCGCGGCGTCCAGGCCTGCGGGCAGGGGCAGTTGGAGGAGGATGCCGGAGACGTCCGGGTCGGCCGTCAACTCGTCGATGACCGCGGCGACTTCGTCCTGGCGGGCATGGCGGGAGAGGTGGCGGTGGAAGTCGCGCATACCGGCCTCGCGGATGGCGCGCCGTTTGGCCGCGACGTAGACGGCGCTGGCCGGGTCGTCGCCGACCAGGATGGTCGCCAGGCCGGGCACCCGTCCGCGGGCCGCCCCCTCGGCGACCCGTTCGGCGACCCGGGCCCGGATGTCACGGGCGATCCGGGCCCCGTCGATGGTGGTTGTCATGATGGCGAACCGCTTTCTGCTGGTGAACGCTTCACCCGGTGAGGAGGACTGTCTGCTGAGGGCGCGGCACAACTACCGGTTGCTGGACGGATGTTGGGCCGATACGTGGTTCAAGCGAAGACAATGGTGTGCTTGCCGTCGCGGATGACGCGGTCCTCGGCGTGCCACAGCACCGCGCGGGAGAGGACGGCGCGTTCCACGTCGGCGCCGCGCCGGGTGAGGTCGCCGGCGGTGTGGGCGTGGCTGACGCGCACCACGTCCTGCTCGATGATCGGGCCCTCGTCGAGGTCCTCGGTGACGTAGTGGGCGGTCGCGCCCACCAGTTTCACACCGCGCTCCTTGGCCTTGGCGTAGGGACCGGCGCCGATGAACGCGGGCAGGAAGGAGTGGTGGATGTTGATGATCGGCACACCGACCCGCTCGATGAAGTCGCCGGAGAGGATCTGCATGTAGCGGGCGAGGACGACGAAGTCGACGTTGTCCTTGAGCAGCCGCAGGTGCTCCGCCTCGGCGGCCGACTTGTCCGCCCCCATCGACGGCACATGGAAGAAGGGGATGCCGAACGACCGCACCTCCTCGGCCGTGTCCGGGTGATTGGAGATCACCATGCTGATGCTGACGGGGAGTTGGCCCTGTCGGTGGCGCCAGAGCAGGTCGAGCAGACAGTGGTCGGACTTGGAGGCGAAGATCGCCACCCGCTTCGGCACGGACAGGTCGCGCAGGGTGTAGGAGAGGCCGTACGGCTTCACCAGCTCCTTGTCGAAGTCGGCGCGGAGAGCGGGCAGTTGGGCCCGCAGGCCGTCCAGTCCGAAGACGGTGCGCTGGAAGAAGGCACCGCCCTGCGGGTTGTCGGAGTACTGGTCGAGGGAGACGATGTTGGCGCCGTGCCGGCCGAGTACCGAGGTCACGGCCGCGACGATGCCGGTGGCGTCGGCACCCTGGACGATCAGCGATGCCTGGTGCCCCGCTCCCCCGGTCTTCTGGGCGGTGCCGTTGGGGGCGGCCTGCGTGACGGTCATACGAGGTTGTCCTTCCTGAACTGTGCGACCCACTCGGACGTGGCCCGCAGGCCGCCGAAGGTGTAGAAGTGGATCTTTATGTCTCCGTGGCGGGCCGGGTCGTAGCCGTCCGCGAGCGCGCGCAGGAACTTGTCGGGGCCCGCGGTGCCCATCAGGTTGGTGATGGACAGGCCGTACTTCTTGGCGATCGAGGCGCTGGTGCCGACGCCGAACCGTGCGGCGTACGACATCAGCCGCCGCACACCGGCCGGGCCCGGGACACCGATCCGGACGGGCAGCGTGATGCCCTCCGCACGGACCTTCTCCAGCCAGTCCAGGACGGGGTCCACGTCGAACCCGAACTGGGTGATGACACTGCCGTCGAGTTCCTGCCCGGCGATGGACGCGCTCTTCTCCCGCAGCGCGGACCACAGCACGTCCCCGGCGATGTCCGGGTGGCCCTCGGGATAACCGCTGATGCTGACGTGCCGGACGCCGTACTCCCGCAGCAGTCCCGTCTCGATCAGGGCGAGCGCGTCCTCGTAGGGGCCCTCGGGGTGGGTCGGGTCGCCGCCGACGGTGAAGACATTCGCGCCGGTGCCGTCGGCCCGCAGGGCGGCGAGGAACTCCTCGAACTCACCCTGCGAGCCGAGGCGCCGGGCGGAGATGTGCGGCACCGGCACGAAGCCGAGCCGCTTCACCGCCCGGGACGCCTCCAGGCGCATAGCGAGGTTCTCGTTGCCGAGGAAGGTGACGTTGATGCGGGTGCCCTGCGGGATGGAGTCCCGGGCCTCTTCCAGCTTGGGGACGTCCTTGCCCGTCATCTCCAGGGAGAAGCCCTCCAGCAGCGATGTACTCACCGCCGCCGAGGCCGTGCTGAGGGGGTTCATCGTGCTCCTTGTCGATAGAGAGAGTCGATAGAGAGAGGGGAAGAAACAGCTCCGGCGATGTCCAGCGCCCCTTAGGGGCGCGGGGAACTGCGCGACCAGCCCCCGCGGACCCGCAGCCGACGCACCGGCAACCAGCGGAGCTACCCGCGCCGGTACTCGGTGCGCGCATGCCGATCGAACGGGCTCACCTGGACGGTCGCGCGGATGCGCGGGAACCCGAGGTCGGCCTCGGGGTCGGTACCCAGCCCCGGGTGCTCACCCCAGACCACGGTCACCTCGGTACCGGGCTCGGCGTGCGCGGAGTCGATCAGCGTCTGCGCCAGAACCGTGCCGACGGGATCGATCGACGCGGTCTGCATGGTCGTACCGACCAGACCGGCCGAGGTCTCCACCCGGTGCCGGGCGTAGGTGAGGACGAAGCCGGGGTCCTCTCCCCCGCCGACCACCCGGCGCACGTCGTCGGCGTCGAAGACCAGCGTGACCTTGGTGCGGCGGGGTTCGTCCTTCGCCTTGAGCAGGGCGTCACGGCCGTGGAAGTTGTGCCCGAAGTGGATCAGCTTGCCGTAGCCCAGCTCGTACGGGGAGACGTAGTAGTCGGCGATGTCCTCCGAGAAGTAGCTGCCGTTGAGGGGACGCTTTCCCTCGATGCCGAACAGGGGCAACCAGGCGCGGTATTCCGCGAGTTCGGGGTCGCCGTAGATGCCCGGGACCGGCGAGGGGATCCAGCCGCTCTCCACACTCGGCGTCGTGTACGCCAGCGCGCCGACCTGGACCAGGCCCAGCGGTTCGCCGGCCTTGAGGAAGGCCTCGTGCACGTACGCCGCGTGCTCCCACGGGCCGATGAACTCGTAGCCGGCCTGCCCGGCCATGCCGTGGCGCAGCGCCTCGAAGGAGCGGCCGTCCAGCGTGACCGGCGTCGAATGGAAGAACTTGGTCTCCGGCAGCGGCCCGCCGAAGACCTTCCCGATCACCTCCAGCGCCAGCGGACCCTGGATCTGGTAGCGGAACAGCTTGGGGTCACCGCCGCCGGGACGGAAGGCGGAGGACGCGTCGGTCTCGAAGCCGACGTCGTAGCCGCCCTTCTCCGCGTGGTACTGCACCCAGTGCTGGGCGGCGGGGACACCGCTGAGGAGGTACTTGTCCTCGGCGTGCCGGGCGAGGATGCCGTCGGTGACGATCTTGCCGTCGCGGGTGACCGGTACGTACTGCTTGGCCTGGCCGACCGCGAACTTCTCGAAGTTGTTGGCGCCGTACTCCGCCAGCACGCGGGTGGCGTCGGGGCCCTCGATCCACAGGTCGAACATGTGGTGCGAGAGGTTGAGCAGCGCGACGCCCTCGTGCCAGGCCGCCTGCTCCTGACGCCAGCCGACGTACTCCCGCTCGACCACCTCGGGGGTCCACGGCTCGGCGTTCGGCTGCCACAGCAGACCGATGGCCGAACCGGCCTTGTCGATGCCGTCCTGAAGACTGGGGATTGCCATTGCGGCTCCTCTCAAAGCCAATTCCCTGAAGTACTAGATCGATCTAGTGACGCGGCTCGTCACCTCGTGACCGGCTCACTTCGGGAAGGAAAAAGGGGGATCGCTAGAACGATCTAGCGCAAGCTAGCAGAAGCGTTTGGAGCTTGGCGAGACTCGTGCGGCGCCTTTCTGTACGGGCTCCGCACGCCGCTCTCCGACGCCGAGACCGGACGGTCGCCCGCCCAGGCGGCGGCCACGCACACCGCGTGCAGACTGGAGCGGACGTCGTGCACGCGCACGCAGAACGCACCGGCCGCGGCGGCCAGCGCGGACACCGCCGCGGTGGCCGCGTCACGGTCGCCCGGCACCGAGTCGATCCCCGCCCGGTCGCTCAACGCGGCACCGATGAAACGCTTCCTGGATGCCCCCACCAGCACCGGGAACCCGGTGGCCCGCAGGGCCGGCAGATGGGCAAGGAGTTCCCAGTCGTGGGTCGCGCACTTGGCGAACCCGATTCCGGGATCAATGATGATGCGCCCCGGATCGATTCCGGCCGCGGTGAGTGCCTCCACGCGGCGCAGCAGTTCGGAGGTGACGTCGCCGACGACATCGCCGTAGACCGCGTGGCGGTCCATCTCGCGGCTGGGCGCACGCCAGTGCATCGCCACGTACGGCACCCCGGTCTCCGCGACGACGGCGGCCATGGCGGGATCCGCCAGCCCGCCGCTGACGTCGTTCACCAGACACGCGCCGGCCTCGATCGCGGCGCGGGCGACCGCGGCGCGCATGGTGTCCACGCTGACGGCCACCTCCGCGCGCACCAGTTCCCGCACGACGGGCACCACACGGGCCAACTCCGCCTCCACCGAGACGGGTTGGGCTCCCGGCCGGGTGGACTCGCCGCCCACGTCGACCAGGTCCGCGCCCTGCTCGGCGAGGCGCAGGCCTTGTTCCACGGCCCGTCCGGTCTCGGCGTACCGGCCACCGTCGGAGAACGAGTCGGGAGTCACGTTCAGGATGCCCATCACCAGACACCGGCCGGGTTGCGGGAGCCCCGCCGGGCCTCTCGGGGGTGGTTGCGCGAACGCGCGTCGCATGTCGATCATCGGTCGAACGACCTCCTCCGCCTGCGGGCCGTACGCCCTGCGAGCTGGAAAAGCTAAATCGATATAGCGGGCACGTTACAACGGATTGCTAAATCGTTCTAGTCCTTGGCGGTTCGATTTCGTCGCCGGCCTTCCGACGCCGCCCCTCGACGTGGGCGTAGCGGTCGTGACCGGTCGGAGCGCTGCGGCGCCAGCTGCCGGGCGTGTCCCGGCGGTGGGCGACCACGTCGCCGGGCGGCTCGGCGCGCAGGCGGGCGGGCGACCACATGACCGGCGGCCAGACTGGTCGTGTCACCGACCACCCCCATGGGCGGCAGAGAGCGCGTCTCGGCGATGGTGTCGTCCTCGCCCGCGCGCAGGATGGCCGGTGGGGGGCGACACGCGGCTGGCCTTCCGTTGGCGCGGCGGCGCAGCGCCATCGCCTGTCCCTTCAAGACGGCTCGGCGCACCACCCTCACCCTTCTCTTCAAGACGGCTCTGCGCGACCACGCGAGGGTACGGAGGGACGCGGAACTCCCGGTACGAGCCCGCTTCAGGGTCCTGATCCCCACCGCGCCGTACCGTACGGTTCAGTGCCGCACAAGGCCGGGCAATTCGATCCGCCAGAACCGGTGCACCCGGCGTCCCGTGGCCGCCAGTGCTTCGGCTCCGGTCGGCCTCCTTACAATGAGTGAACGCCGTGTCGCTGGGACTCAGGTGCGCACGACAAGGTCGGAGCATGGGTGATGGGGACGTCCAGAAGAGTCACGCTGAACGACGTGGCCGCGGCGAGCGGTGTCTCCCGCGCGACCGTCAGCTTCGTCCTCAACGACGACCCCCACCAGACGATCTCGGCAGCCACGCGTGACCGGGTGAAGGAAGCGGCCCGGACGCTCGGCTACGTTCCGCACGGCGTGGCGCGAGCGCTGCGCGAAGGGACCTCCCGGGTGGTCGTCCTGAACATCGACGCGGGCATGGAAGGCGCGTACTCCCGCAGCTACATCCACGGCCTCGACGCCGAGTTGGCCGCCCACGACCATGTCCTCCTGGTCCGGCACGGCCGCCACACCGCGCAGTCCACCCAGCAGGTCCTCGACGCCATCGTCCCCCGCGCGGTGATCCGCTTCGGCGAGACGTACCTGACCGGTCACGCCCTCGACGACCTGGGAGGCGGCTGGCGCAACGGTCTCGCCGCGCACACCGCCCTCCAGCTCCGCCACCTCGTCGACCACGGCCACACCCACATCGCCCTGGCGCTGCCGGACACGGAGTCACCGCTCGCCGAGGCCCGCCTGCGCTTCACCGCACACGCCGCGCAGAACCTCGGCATCCCCACTCCGGTACCCTTCGTCGCCCCGCAGGACCGGTCCAAGTCCGCCGACGCCGTCAGCGCGTTCCTCTCCGGCGCCCCCGAGGTGACCGCGATCGCCGGCTTCAACGACGACGTCGCCCTGCGCGTCCTCACCGCCCTGCGCGACCTGGGCCGGCGCGTACCGCACGACACCGCCGTGATCGGCTTCGACGACAACGGCTACGGCGAACACGTCATCCCCTCCCTGACCACGATCAGCGTCGACGGCGAGGCCCACGGCCGGCTCAGCGCCCGACTCGCCCTCGGGCTCGACACCGACGGCCTGGAGCCCCCGCCCGCACGGGTCGTCGTCCGCGAGTCGGTCTGACGGGGCGGGCCACTCCACGGTTGCGGCTTCGCCGTCCCGCGTTGGTGACTGCGGTCCCGTCGTGGTGACTGCGGTCTCCGTCGCGGGGCGGAGCTCCGCGTCATGACGGTGTGCCGCACGCCGTCTCCCGGAAGGTACGCGCTTCAGCTTCACGTGCACGCGTTCACCACCGGGAGCGTCAGCCGTGACCGCCGCCGGGAACTTCCCAACCGGGCCAACGGAGGCGACCCGTAAAGGCGCAGGTCCGAAGCTCGTACGATCCGGAACGTGACCTGCGGCCCACCCGCCGCCGTCCATCCCCTCCAGAAATTCCGCGCCAGGTCCCTTGAGCGCATCGGAGGTGTACCGTACCGTACCGTACCGTACGGTTTACGCCGCCGACGAAGGCTTCCGCTCCTCTCGGCGTGCCCGCCCGTCACTCACGACGCCAGGCGCCGCAAACGGCTACGCCCCGCCGCCACAACGGCCGGCCCCACGCCCTCACCGGCACCCCCCTTACGCATCGCGACGACATGGAGATACCGATGGCACACCTCGAAGACCAACTCCAGGCGGCCGGAGGCCCGTTGGGGCTGCTGCGCAGCGGCCGTTCCGGCGCGTATCCGTTCCCGATCAAGGCCGAGTTCACCAACTGGCGTGACGAGCAGGAGAGTTGGCGCACCTCGGCGGCGCTGATGGACCTCTCCCACCACATGACCGACCTCACGGTCCAAGGACCCGACTGCTACCGGCTGTTGGCCGACGTCGGCGCCAACACCTTCCAGGGCTTCGGCCCGATGAAGGCCAAGCAGTTCATCGCGGTCAACCACGACGGCAACATGATCGGCGACTGCATCCTCTTCTGCCTCGCCGACGACGACGTCCGCCTCGTCGGCCGCCCGCCGGCCCTCAACTGGGTCCAGTTCCACGCCGAGACCGGCGGCTACGACGTCACCCTGCGCCGCGACGAACGCACCGCGCAGAACCCGGACGGCCGTGAGTTCTTCCGGCTCCAGCTCCAGGGCCCGCGCGCCTCGGCGATCTTCGAGAAGGTCAACGGCGGCCCCATGCCCGACATCCCCTTCTTCAGCATGGGCAAGTTCACCATCGGCAAGCACGAGGTCACCGCCCTCAACCACCGTATGTCGGGCTTCCCCGGGCTGGAGTTCTTCGGCCCGTACGAACACATCGACGACATCCGCGACGCCGTCCTCGAAGCCGGCGAGCCCTTCGGAGTCCGTCAGATCGGCGCCCGCGCCTACGCCTCCGTGGCCACCGAGTCCGGCTGGATCGCCAACACCGTCCCCGCCGTGTACTCGGGCGAGAGCATGAAGACCTACCGCGAGTGGCTCGGCGCCAGGACCTTCGAGGCCAACCTCTCCCTCGGCGGCAGCTTCGCCTCCGACCGCGTCGAGGACTACTACGTCACCCCCTGGGACCTCGGCTACGGACACATCCTCAAGTTCGACCACGACTTCATCGGCCGCGAGGCCCTGGAACGCCGGAAGAGCGAGAAGCACCGCCGGAAGGCATGGCTCGCCTGGCACCGCGACGACGTGGCCCGGGTCTTCGCCTCCCAGTACGAACAGGGTGACCGGCGCTTCAAGCACATCGAGATGCCCGCCGCCTTCTACGCCGCCTCCCAGTTCGACCGCGTCGAGAGCAACGGCCGGCTCGTCGGCATCTCGACGCTGTGCAGTTACACCGCCAACGTCCGCGGCTGGATCTCCGTCGTGATGATCGACGACGACGTGCACTACGGCCAGCAGGTCGACCTGGTCTGGGGCGAGCCCGACGGCGGCTCCGCCAACCCCACCGTCGAACGCCACGCCCAGACCACCATCCGCGCCACCGTCACCCGCAGGCCTTTCACCGGCAACAAAGGCTGACAGCGGTCGGCTACGGCGTCTCCCCCGCTCCCGGCGGGGCACCAGGCAGGCGGCTCCCGCCTGGTGCCCCGCCCGCACGACTCCCGCCCGCACAACTCCCCCGCGCACGTGGCGAAGGCGTACCAAGAACTCCTCGCCGGCAACCCCGAGCGACCGACCCCGACCACCTGACATCCCGCGAGGCGCCGAGGCTGAAGCCGACGGCCTCCTCGACGCCTTGACCTGGCCGATCAGTTCAGTCATCCGTATCGCAATACACGGGCGCGGTGTCCGCGTTGGCCTTGGTCACCAGACGGGCATCGATGTGTTCGACCTTGTCTTTCTCATCCCCTCGCAGCAGGGCGAGCGTGTGTGTCACGGCCAGTGCTCCCAGGTCCTGGACCGAGTTGGAGACCGTCGCCGCGAACTTCCCGTCCTTGAGTGCGGCGAGTCCCTGGTCCGTGCCGTTGACGGTCACGATCTTCACGCTGTGCGCACCCGCCGCGTCGAACGCCTGCCGCACGCCGAAGGCCATGTCCTCGTTGGCCACGAACGCGTACTGGAGGTCGGGGTGAGCCTGGATCATCCTGGCCGCGGCGGCCTTGGCCGTCGCCCGGACGAACATGCCCCGCTCGTCCCCCACCACCTGAACGTTGTCCGCCAGGTTCTTGGTGAATCCGTCGACCATCAGGTTGGACGACGTACTCCCGTCGCCGGAGATCACACCGGCCTCGACCGGTTTTCCGGCGGCGTCGTCGTCGACCCACTGGGCGTCCAACTTGCCTATCCCGGGCAGGTCGCTGACGACGGCTCCGAGGATCTCGCTGTCGTCCGAAGGCGTCACCGCGATCAGCGCGATGGGGATCTTCGCCTTCCGCGCCGCGGCGATGTCGGCGTCCAGGGCACTGGCGTCCACGCTGAGCAGGATGATGGCGTCGACCTTGTGCGCGATCATGTCCCGCACGTTGCGCAGTTCCGCGGACTTGCTCCCGTTCGAGTCGGCGGTCCGCAGTTTTGCCAGGTTGTTCGACGTGGTCTTCGTGACCGCCGTCCGCAGACAGGTGTGGAACGACGTGGTGCCCCCGTTGATGAACCCTAAGACGACAGGGCCGGTGGTGTGGGTGCTGTCGGTGGGAACCAGGGTGCATCCGGTGGCCAGGAGACCGAGGCCAACGGCCGTTGCGAGCAGTCGTCTGCTGGACAGGGGCATGAGGAGGGAGCCTTTCTGCTGCACGTGACGTCGGTGTCGAGGCAGACAGCGCTGGGCTGTTGCAGGGGAACCCTGCGATGGGGGAAGAGGAGGTACGGGGCCGCCGTCGCCGAGGCGGACGACGGTGACGCGGATCCGGGCGAGGGCACACGGTCGACTTGGCGACGCGCGGACGGGTCGCAGGATGGGCGTGAATTGCTCAACGGGGCCCATGGGGCGGTGGCGCGGCCGTGAAGAAGGCCGAAGTCGAACACGCCGCGGTTCTGACGCCGGGGCACCCGCGCACCCGGTTCCGCCCCTTTGCCCCGGCGTAAAGCGATGCCGTCCTGAAGCGCGGCCGTTCTCACGAGGCTCGCTTTCTTCCGGCGTTCGCCCAGCCATGAACTGGAACGTTCTAGTGGAAACGCAGAAAAATCCTTCTCCGCGTGATTGACATGAAGGAGACGGGGCAGAATTCACCGCTGAATTCGGCCCAGGCGGGAAGCTAGCAGAGCGAATCTCCGGATGGCGAGGGCACGGTGGCGCAACCTTTGCTTGCGTTCCGCGCATGCTCGCGCTCCGTACCGCACCACCCGCCGGCGAAGCCAACGTCGCGTCTCCCGGTGCGCACGTCCGCAGCCGAAGCCTGGACCGAGGGGCTGCCCCGCCTGGTTAACGAGCCGCAGGCGGGGGCACAAGATCCGGCAGGCAGAACCGGACGACGATCCAGAGACCGGGGAGACCTGATGAACACGATGAGCGTCAACGTGGCAACCGTCCGCTCCGCGACGTCCCTCGCCGACGCGCGCGAAAGAGCCCGGGACTTCCTCGGAGGTCTCGACCGGCCGATCGCGGCCGAGGCCGCCGACACCGTGGCCCTGGTCGTCTCGGAACTCGTCACCAACGCCCTGCGCCACGGCGGCGGCACCTGCACCCTCGACCTGACCGCGCACCCGGACGGCATCGAGGTCGCCGTGCACGACCGCAGCCCCCAGACGCCGCGCATGCGCACCCCCGACCTGAACGGCGGCACCGGAGGCTTCGGCTGGCCCATGGTCAACCGCCTCGCCCGGGCCACCACCGTGACCAGCCGGGCCGCCGGCGGCAAGACCGTGAGCGCCCTCCTCGCCCGGTGACGCCGGTGCCTTGAAACAGCAGCCGGGGCCTTGAATCAGCAACTGGTCCCGGCAGCCAACGGGCTGCCGGGACCAGGATCAGGAGTGGTGCCCTACTTGGGCTTGATGGCGTCCTTGGCCTTCTCCTTGGCCGCGCGCAGATTGCCCTTGGTCTCCTCGGCACGGCCCTCGGCCTTGAGGGACGCGTTGCCCACCGCTCCGCCGACGACCTTCTTGACCTTGCCCTTGGTCTGCTCGACCTTCGCCTTGGCCTTCTCGTTCGCAGCCACAACCACTCACCCCTGCCTGTCTCGAATCGGGTTCGCCACCCGTCTCACCGCGGATTCCGCCTTCAAACCGGACAGTTTCCGTACGCACTTCCAGCAGCGCCGGGCCGTCCAGAAAACACAGAGGACACGCAGGAATACAGGTCATTCCGCGGGGCACACGAGGGGGCGGAGGTTGATAACAATGGTTCCTATTCTTCTTGTTCTTCTGCTTGCCCTGATTCTCTTCGGTGCCGGTTTCGCACTCAAGGCCCTGTGGTGGATCGCCGTCATCGTGCTGGTCGTGTGGGTCCTGGGCTTCGTTATCCGCCCCGCGGCAAGCGGTGGTAAGCGCGGCCGCTGGTACCGCTGGTAGGCGGGCACCGAATTCGACAGCACCCGCAAGACCCCACGGTTCGACTGCGGGAACAACACATAATCTCGATGAGGGAGCCGTTCTTTATGAGTGACAACATCTGGGGCTACGAGCCGACCACCGGCCACACCGCGGGCACCGACCTGATCGGCTACACGGTCGAGGCCACCGACGGCAGCATCGGCAAGGTCGACAAGTACTCGGACGACGTCGCCTCCGCGTATCTCGTCGTCGACACCGGCGTGTGGATCTTCGGCAAGCACGTCCTGCTGCCCGCCGGAACCGTGAAGACGCTCGACCCGGCCGAGCGCAAGATCTACGTCGGCCTCACGAAGGACCAGATCAGGGAGTCCCCGGAGTTCGACAAGGACAAGCACGTCGGTGACGCCGGCTACCACGAGCAGGTCGCCAGTTACTACCAGACCCAGCGAGTCGTCTGACCTCAGCATCAGCCCGAAGGGGCCGGCCGGAGCTACTCCGGCCGGCCCCTTCGGGCGTCCGGGGGACCGGGTCCGGAGGCTGCCTTCGAACCCACTCCGAAGTCACCCGGTATGCATTCTCCGAACCGGGGTAGGCCGATTGTTGTCGGCGGACAAGGAACCGGCGGCACGGCGACTGGATCACACGGGAGGGGCCTGACATGACGGTGACGAAGACGGCAGAGACACAGACCGCAGAGGCACAGACCGGGGTGCTGCCGGAGATCGCGGACCCCTCGCGGGTCGCCCCCAAGGACGCCCGCCAGCTGACCAGGCTGTTCTTCGACCAGCTCGCCGTCCTCGAAGAGGGCACGCACGAGTACCAGTACGCGCGCAACACGCTCATCGAAATGAACGTCACGCTCGTCCGGTACGCGGCTTCGCGGTTCCGCAGCCGCGGCCAGGACGAGATGGAGGACATCGTCCAGGTCGGCACGATCGGGCTGATCAAGGCCATCGACCGGTTCGAACTCACCCGCGAAGTCGAGTTCACCTCCTTCGCCGTCCCCTACATCGTCGGCGAGATCAAGCGCTTCTTCCGCGACACCTCATGGGCCGTCCACGTCCCGCGCCGTCTCCAGGAAGCCCGCATCCAGCTCGCCCAGGCCAACGAAGAGCTCCGTAGCCGGCTCGGCCGTATGCCCACCGTCAAGGAACTCTCCGAGCTGATGTGCCTCAGCGAGGAAGAGGTCAACGAGGCACGTCTCGCCTCCAACGGCTACAGCTCCGCCTCCCTCGACGCGGCCATCAGCTCCAGCGAGGACGGCGAAGCCGCGCTGGCCGACTTCATCGGCCTCGACGACAACGCCCTCGAACTCGTCGAGGACTTCAACGCCCTGGCCCCCCTGATCGCCGAACTCGACGACCGCGAACGGCAGATCATCCACATGCGGTTCGTCGACGAACTCACCCAGGCCCAGATCGGCGAGCACCTCGGCGTCTCCCAGATGCACGTCTCCCGCCTCCTCTCGCGCACCCTCGCCAAACTCCGCGCGGGCATGCTCACCACGAACTGACCACACCGGTGTCCGAGGAGGCCGCGGGGTCCTGGCAGACAGCCCGGGCCCCGCGGCCTTCAGGCCCGTCCCGAGCCGGTGTCGCCGACGAACACGGCCCGCCTGCCCGGCACGTCCACTGCCGACGCGGCATCACTTCCGCTCCTTCTCGGGAAAGACGTACTCGTCGAGGAGCAGGCCGGCCGCGACGGCTGCCGGGATGGCGACGAGGGCGCCGATGATGCCCAGGAGCGCGCCGCCGACCAGCACCGCGAGGACGGTGACCAGCGGATGGACGTCGACGGCGAACTTCATGGCCCTCGGCACGATGAGGTAGTCCTCGGCGAGGCGGAAGACGACGTAGAAGACCGCGGTCGCGATCGCGATGGGCAGGGAGACGGAGAGCGCGACGAGGCTGACGACGATTCCGGCGAGGGTGGAGCCGACGATCGGGATCAGGTCCATCAGGGCGGTGAAGATGCCCAGCGCGGCGGCATACGGGACGCCGGTGGCCGCGCACCAGCCGAAGGTCGCCACTCCGGCGATCCCCGAGGTGACCAGGTTGCCGAGCATGAACTTGCCGATGCGGTTCATGATTTCCTCGGCCACGCCCTCGACGCGCTCGCGGCGGCTGGCCGCCACGAAGCGGTAGCCGAACTGCTTGATCGTCGGCAGGGCCGCCATGCAGTACAGGGTCACCGTGATCACGATCGCCGTGGACGTGACCGTGCTCAGAACCAGCTGCCCGGCACCCAGGACGCCTCCCGCCAGACCGGACGCTCCGGATCCCGAGCCGATCTGCTCCTTGGCCTTCTCGACCACGTGGTAGCGGTCCTCCAGGCGGCCGATCGTGGACTGGTGGTTGTGGAGCTGCTCCAGCCAGCCGGGCACCGCGTCGACCAGCGCGCTGATCTCCTTGGCGACCGGCGGAATGACCAGCGCCAGGAATCCCGCGAGCACGACGACGAATCCCGTCAGTACGATCGCGACGGCCCAGCCGCGCCGCAGACCCCGGCGCGTGAACCAGACGACGAGTGGTTCCAGGCTGATCGCGATGAACACGGCCAGCAGGAGCAGGGTCAGCATCGAGCTGACCCGCAGCACGGTCTGGACGGTGAGCCAGGCCAGACTCGCCCCCAGCCCCAGAGCGAAGCCGACCGTCACCCAGGACCGCCTGCGCCCGCCGCGTGATGCTCGTTGCGGAGGCTGCCGGAACTCCCGTACGGCGTCGGCCGGTCCGTCGTCGGAGCCGTTCAGGTCCGCCCCTTCCGGCCCGCCGTGCTCGTCCCGGGTGGACCCGGACTCGGACTGCGCAGACATCGTGACGCCTTTCCTCGGCTGCCTCCAATGGGTGGGTGGCACCGTTCCCGGGTACCCAGGCACTCCGCTCGTACCGCGTACGCGCGGAGCCCGTCTGTCCGGCCGATGCGCCGGGAGCCGGTCACAGGGGCGTACGCAGTGAACTACGGCCGTCCCGCCAGGCGTTGAGGAGATGGTTCCCGAGCCGGTTCTCGGTCCATTCGGTGGCGTCGGCGCCGAAGGCGATGTCCTCGTCGAGCGAGGGATCGCTTTCGAGGAGGCCGCCTACGACGTCCCGGCGGACGATCTGCTCGTGGACCGCGTCGGCCTCGACGTGCTCGGCGTAGAAGTGGACGGCGGCAGCACCCGCGCCGATGCGGCGCAGGCCGTGGGCGAGACGTCGTGAGCCGGGCGACGAGGTGGTCTCCACGGCCGCGAAGTGGCCCACCAGGGCTCCGCGCAGCACCCGGTGCAGTCCGAACAGGGACATGAGGTTGACGTTCGTCAGCATCTCCGCGCCGGCCGCGTCGAGATAGTGCCCGTACGCGGTGTCGAGGCCGAGGTCCGTCATCAGGTCGGCGAACAGCCGGGCGTGGATGCGCTCGGCCCGTCCGGCGCCGAACTCGTCGTACTCCACGGCGACCATCGCGGCCTTCGCGCGTCCCGTCAGCCGCGGGATGACCCAGGCGTGCGGATCGGCTTCCTTCAGGTGATAGAGGGAGCGCTGCGCCGCGTACTCCCGGAAATGCCACAACTCCCCTTGTTCCTTGAGGAATTGGGAGGGTCCTTCGGGCTCGGCGGGTTCCACGAGCAGGTCCGCGAGCGCGTCCTCCGCCCCTCTCGGCGGGCCGACGTCGGCGCGCAACGCGGACAGGAAGCGGTGCTCCATCTCCGCCCGCAGCCGCAGCAGGCCGGGGTCCCACTCCCACCCGGGTTCGACGCCGGCGAAGCCGCGGTAGTGCAGCTCGTAGCAGAGGTAGAGGGCGAGTTGCAGATCGTCGCCGTACGGGTCGGCGTACGCCGCCGTCACCCGCTGCGGCAGCGGCGTCCCGGCGGGGCGGGTCAGGGCCTGGCGGACCGTACGGGAGAGGTCGCCCCTGCTGCGGGGCAGCGCGGGGCCCGTGGTGTGGTCCCGGGTGGGCGGTGCGGTGGTGGTCATGGGGTCCGCCTCTTGGCTCGGGCACGGTGGCTGGTGTCGCACCAGGGGTAGGAGCGGCTGCGGCGGCAGACGCAGAGGGCGACGACGAAGCGGTCCGAACACACGGTGGTGCCGTCGTCGAGCACGACCTCGACCGGTCCTTCGAGGAGGATCGGCCCGTCGTTCGTCAGCGTGACGCGGTGCGCGGGCTCAGCGGGTCCGTTCGGCACGGATGATCACCAGCTCTTCCTTCTCCTCGCCGGCGTCGACGAGCCCCTGCTCCCGCAGCCACGGGGTGCGCGAGCGGAGTACGGGACCGAAGGGCACCAGACGCCGGTCGGTCACCCGGGCCTCGAGTCCCGACCGCTCCAGGGCGGCCAGGGTCGGCGCGATGCCGCACAGGGTGGAGTGCACGAGCAGCAGCGCGCCGCCGGGACGCAGCGACGTGTGCGCCCTGCGGCAGATCCGGTCCAGCAGGAGGCGTCCGTCGGCACCCGCGTCCCACGCCACCGCGGCACGATGGCGGCCGGGAGCGGCTCCGGGTGCCGGGACGTAGGGCGGATTGCTCACGACGAGGTCGAACCGGCGGCCGGCGACCGGGCCGAACAGGTCACCGCGGAGGACTTCGACGGACAGGCGCGCGAGCCGGGCGTTGAGGCGGGTGGCGAGGACCGCCCGGTAGGTCCGGTCCACGGCGGTGACGTGGGCGCCCCGCCGGGCGGCGGCCAGGGCGAGGGCACCGGAACCGGTTCCCAGGTCCAGGACCGCGCCTCCGGCGCCGACGCGCTCCCGGTCCAGTGCCCGCGTCAGCAGTTCGGTGTCGTGCTGGGGGGCGTACACCCGCCACGGCGCCAGTACCGTGGCACCCCCGCCGTCGTCTCGCGCCGTCGTGCTGAACACCCGTACACCTCACAGCCCGCGCCCCGAGCGTGTCACCGGACGCACCCGTCGGGTGGTTCCATGCGAGGAGGCGCCTCACGGGCGAACCTCATAGGGAACACCCGACCAATGCGTCACTGCGCCGAGTGCCCGGCAATCCGGACCTCACACGGCACAACGGACACTTCTACGATCATCAGGGCGTCGGAGCCGCGCACCGGCGTCCGATCTCCTGAGGCGGGAGCCAGGCACCGTGACCGATCTCGACCCCTTCACCGACCTGCTCGACTATCCGATGTACGTCGTGACCGCCGAGGCCGCCGGGGAACGAGCCGGCTGTCTGGTCGGATTCGCCTCGCAGTGCTCGATCGAGCCCGCCCGATTCATGGTCTGGCTGTCCCGGGCCAACCGGACGTACCGGGTCGCCGAGCACGCCGAACGCCTCACGGTCCACCTCCTGCGCCACGACCAGGACCGGCTGGCCCGGCACTTCGGCGGCGAGACCGGCGACCGCACCGACAAGTTCGCGGACGTCCCGTGGCATCCGGGACCGGGCGGATCAGTGATCCTCGACGAGGCCCCCGCCTGGTTCGTCGGCCGGGTGGAGAACCGCGTCGACGGCGGCGACCACGTCGGTTTCCTGCTCGCTCCGGAGGCGGCGGAGAACTTCGCGGACGACCGAACCCCTCTGCTGACCCTGAACGACACCCAGGGCATCGCCCCGGGCCACCCGGCGGACTGAGCACGGGGGACCCGAGGGCGGCCCCGCCGGCACACGGTCCGAACCGGAAGGGCCCGACCATCGAGATCGGCCGCCGTCAGGGCGTCTGACCTGAACGATTCAGGGCACTCGGCGGTCAGGAGGTTCAATCATGGTTCCCATCCTGCTGGTGTTGCTCGTGGTGCTGATTCTCTTCGGCGCCGGTTTCGCGGTCCAGATTCTCTGGTGGATCGCCCTGGTCGTACTCGTCCTCTGGCTCCTGGGGTTCCTCGTGCGCGGAACGAGCGCGAGCGGAAGTCGGGGGCGCTGGTATCGCTGGTAGTCCTCCGCACAGCCCTCACGCACCAACTGGAGCAACGATGACCAAGCACGAACACGCACGTCCCACCCCTCCGTCGCAGGCTCCCGGGGAGGACGGCGACCCGGAGGCCCGGGAGGAGGCGGAGGAAGCGGCCCGTCCCCGCACACCGGAGGACGCTTCCGCATCGGGCGGCGCCGAGGAACGGCCCTCCGGGGAGAGCACCCAGGCTGCCGTACCGGATGAACCGGACGCATAGCAGCGGGCCGGAGCGTGTCTGCGGGCGTTGGTGACCGCCTCGCTGACCACCAGGCGCGTGAGGTCCATGGCCCGGGCGGAGACGGCCACCCCGTGTCACCTTCCGTTCCCGTCGTCGGGCCGACGCCCACCCGGCCCGACGTACCTCATGTTCCTGCCGGTCGAATTGACCGCGTGTCAGAGCGCGGCTCCCCCTGCCGTCCCTCATTTCCCGCCTGCGCATCGTGCGCCGGGCAATGGAGAAATGACCTCCACACACGTGCCGTAGGCTGCACCGGTCAGTCCTGACACCTACATGTGAATATCGAAGGAGTACCTGAATGGTGAAGCGAGACAACGCCGTGGACCTGGTGGGGCTCCTGTCGGTCGAAGGGCAGGATCTGGCCGCGTCCTGGGTCGGAGAGGTGACCGGGTCACTCGGCGGCCGCGTCAGCGCGGCAGAGCTCAATCGTGAACTGCGTGAGCTGTACGAAGCCCTGGTGGACGCGCTGCGAAAGGGCGCCACGGATGTCCACTCGGAGCACATGTCCGAAGTCCGCGCCCATTTGACGGAATTGTCGAGAAACCGTGCCCGGCAGGGATTTTCGCCGAGCGAGACCGCCGTCAGCGTATTCGCGCTGAAACGCGTCCTCGAACCCGTGCTGGAAAAGGGCACCGCGGAAGACATACGCGCTTATCTGCGGCTTGCCCGAATACTCGACAGTCTGGGGCTCTTCACGATCGAGACCTATACACAGACACGGGACGAACTCATCACCGCGCAGGCGGAGCAGTTGCTGGAGCTGTCCACGCCGGTGGTGCGGCTGTGGGACGGGGTCATCGCCGTACCGCTGGTCGGCACCCTGGACTCGGCGCGGACCCAGGTGGTGATGGAGAAGCTGCTGCAGGCCCTCGTGGACACCGGCTCGGAGCAGGCGATCATCGACATCACGGGCGTTCCCGCGGTGGACACCCAGGTCGCCCAGCACCTGCTCAAGACCATCGTCGCCGCCCGGCTGATGGGCGCCGAGTGCACGGTGTCCGGCATCAGTCCGCAGATCGCGCAGACCATCGTCGCGCTGGGGATCGAGTTCGACGGCATCGTGACGAAGGCGAGCCTGGCGGACGCCCTCAAGCTGGCCCTGCGCAGGTCGGGCGTGGACCTGGTCGCGCACACCGGCGCGCAGCGATGAGCGAGCGCATTCCGATCCTGCGGATCGGGGACACCCTGGTGGTGTCCGTCCAGTTCGACCTGGAGGACCAGACGGTCCTCAATCTCCAGGAGGATCTGGCCGACCAGATCGTGGCCAAGTCCGCCCAGGGCGTCATCATCGACATCAGCGCTCTGGAGATCGTCGACTCCTTCGTGGGGCGCATGCTGGCGACGGTGGCGGCCATCTCGCGGGTGCTCGACGCCAGGACCGTGGTCGTGGGCATGCGCCCGGCCGTCGCCATCACCCTGGTCGAGCTGGGTCTCTCGCTCGGCGGTGTCAGCACCGCTCTCGATCTGGAGAAGGGGCTGGCGAAGCTGAGCCGGTCCACCAGTACGGGCCCCAGGTGACAGCGCCCTGGACAGCCGACGAAGAGCCGCAGGTCTACGCCGTCGAGCGCAGCGGTGATCTCGTCCACGTCCGCCAGGCGATCCGGGCGCTGGCCCAGCGGTGCGGTCTGTCCCTGGTCGACCAGACGAAGATGATCACCGCGGCCAGTGAACTCGCCCGCAACACACTGACCTACGGCGGCGGGGGCACGGTCAGAGCCGGGCTGGTGAGCGCGAACAGCAGACGGGGGGTGGGCGCGGTCTTCGAGGACACCGGCCCGGGGATCCCCGACGTCGAGCAGGCCATGACGGACGGCTGGACCTCGGGCGGCGGCCTGGGGCTGGGCCTGAGCGGTGCCAAGCGGCTCGTCGACGACTTCAAGCTCCGTACCGCGCCCGGCGAGGGCACGGCCGTCACCATCATCAAGTGGGCGCGATGAGTACCACGACCCTCCTGGAGTCCGAGGACCTCGCGTGGTTCCGGGACGGACCGTCCCTGTCGGTGGCCGCCCGGGGCGCGGCCACCGCGCTGGCCCGGCGCATCGGGCTCAGCGGCCATCGGTCGGGCGAGGTCGCCCTCGCCGTCACCGAGGCCGCCACGAACGTACAGCGGCACGCCGTGGACGGTGCCCTGCTGCTGCGGGTGGTGCGCTCCGGGGACACGGCCGGGGTGGAGTTCCTCACCGTGGACTCGGGGCCCGGGATGACGAACGTGTCCGCCGCGCTCGCCGACGGGACGTCCAGCGCGGGCACCCTGGGCATCGGCCTGGGCGCGGTCTCCCGCCTCGCCGACCACTTCGACCTGCACTCGGTGCCCGGCCGCGGCACGGTCATGGCCGCCCGGTTCTGGCCGCGCACCGGGGACGGCAGAGCCGTCGTGGACTCCCCCGGCGACTCCCCCGCCGCTGGCGTGACCAGGCCGATCAGCGGGGAGACCGTGTGCGGGGACGCCTGGGCCGTACGCGCGGTGGGCGGTGACGGCGACGGGGACCACCCCGTGCTCCTGGTCATGCTCTGCGACGGTCTGGGCCACGGACCGCTCGCGGAGCGCGCGAGCCAAGCCGCGGTCAGGGCGTTCCACGCCACGCAGGATCTCAGTCCGGAGGGTGTCCTCAACGCCGTACACCGCGCGCTGCGCGGGACGCGGGGCGGGGCGGTCGCGGTGGCACGGATCGAGCCCGCCGCGGGACGGCTGCTGTACTGCGGCATCGGCAACGTCAGTGGCTTCCTCGTCGACGACGGTGGCCGCCGCGCGCTGTTGTCGGCCCCCGGGATCGTCGGCGCGCACATGCGGCGGCTGCGGACGTTCGAGGAGCCGCTGCCCGCGCACGGCGCCCTGGTCATGCACTCCGACGGGCTGACCGAACGCTGGGACCCGGCGGCCCTGCCGGGCCTTCTGGGTCACTCACCGCTCGTCATGGCCGGGCAGTTGCTGCGCGAGGCGGCCGTACGGCTGGACGACGCGTGTGCGGTCGTGGTCAAGGGCGCCTGGTGACCGGGGAGAGGAGCGGGCATGCCGGCCGACACGGCTGAGCCGGGCCCGCGCGGCGGGGCACTGCGCCACGACCGCTCGCCGGACGCCGGCCGGGTGGCGTCCCTCGGTCTCGCCACGCCTCAGGACGTGTTCGGCCTGCGGCGCAGCGCCCAACAGGCCGCGGCCGCCGTGGCGTTGGACCACCAGGACCAGGTCCGGCTGGCCACCGCGCTGAGCGAACTGGGCCGCGACCGGCTCGGCTGCCGCGGCCTGGAAGTCGCCTTCGGCCTGGACGCCGCGGCGCAGCCGATGGCCCTCGTCATCACGTTCGTCTGGATCGGCGGACCGCCGCCGGCCCGGGACACGCTCGACCTGGCGGCCAAGCTCGTGCGGGTCGACCACGAGGCCGGTGCCACGGTCAGCCGTATCGTCGTCACCCAGCCGCTCACCGCACAGGGGCTGACGGCGGCCGACCTGCGCGCACGTCTGGTCAAAGTGCTCGCCGGCGGCGCCCGCTCCACCGAGGCGGACGATCTGCGCGCCCAGACCCGCGACCTGGTCGCCGCCCTGGAGGAGACCCGCGCCCAGCGGGAGGAACTCCTCCATCTGAACGAGGAGTTGGAGGAGACCAACCGCGGAGTGCTCGCGCTCTACTCGGAGTTGACCCAGGAGCTGGAGACCACGAACAGTGGCGTACTGGCCCTGCACTCCGAACTGGAGGACAAGCGGCACCAGTTGCTGGCGGCGAGCGAGGCCAAGACCCGGTTCTGGACCAACATCAGCCACGAACTGCGCACTCCGGTCAACTCCGTGGTCGGCCTCTCCGCCCTGCTGCTGGCGACCGGTTCACCACCGCTCACCGAGGAGCAGCGGGAACAGGTCGACCTCATCGCGTCCTCCGGCCACACCCTCCTGTCGCTGGTGAACGACCTGCTGGACGTCGCCAAGGCCGAGGCCGGTCACCTCGACATCCATCCTCAACCGGTTGATCTGCGGCTGCTGTTCGCCCACCTCGGCAGCCTCCTCATGAGCAGCGCCGACCACGACCAGGTCACCCTCGTCACCCCTGGTCTGGAAGAACAGCCCGCCCTGGTGACCGACGAGACACTGCTGATCCGCATCCTGCGCAACCTCCTGTCCAACGCCCTGAAGTTCACCGAGCGGGGCGAGGTGCGCCTGGACGTCGCCGTCGACCCCGAACTCTCCCCGCACGCCGTCCTGTTCACCGTCACGGACACGGGAGTGGGGATCCCCGCCGACGAACTCGGCCGGGTCTTCGAGGCGTTCTACCAGGTCCGCGGCCCCCACCAGCGGGGCCGCCCCGGCACCGGCCTGGGCCTGCCCTACGCCCGCACGCTCACCGAACTGCTCGGCGGTTCCCTCACCCTCACCAGCACCGCGGGGGTCGGCACCCGGGTACAGGTACGCCTCCCGGATCTCGGCCGGGAACCCGCGAAAGAACCGGACACCGGAGGGTCGGGTCATGACCGATAACGTCCAGGATCCCTCACCCGCGACCGTCCTGGTCATCGACGACAACGCGACGAACCGCTACGTCCTCACCAGTTGGCTCCGGCGCGCGGGACACACCGTCGTCGGCGCCGCCACCGGTGAACAGGGGCTCGCACGGCTGCACTCCACCGAGAGCGCGCTGCCGGACCTCGCCATCGTCGATGTACGGCTGCCCGACATGAGCGGCTTCGAGGTCAGCGAACGCATCAAGGACGACCCGCGGACGGTCCATCTGCCGGTCATCCAGATCTCCGCCGCCGCCACCAGCGCCGACGACCACGCCGAGGGACTGCGCCGGGGCGCGGACGCCTACCTCGACCAGCCCATCGACCCCGGCGAACTCCTCGCCACCGTCACCGCCACCCTGCGCTACGCCCGGGCCCGCCAGCGCGCCGAACGGCTCACGCGACGCCTCATCGCCCTGAACACGGCGACGCTGGACGTGTACAGCGCCGTGGGCTTCCACTCCTTCGCCTCGGCGGCCACCGGCGGCGCGGCCGGAGTGCTGGACAGTCCGGCGAGCGCGGTGTTCCTCTCGCCCCAGGCGCAGGCCGTGCACAGCATGATCGACGACCCGCGGACCCCCGTACGCACACATCCGGCCCATCCCGGCCTCCTGGACCGACTGGCGGCGCAGGGCCTGAACCAGGACACCGGGGTCGCGGTCGTCCGTGTGCCGCAGGACCGGTGGCGAGCCCTGCTGCCGGCCGACCACCTGCCCGGCGAGATAGCGCTCGCGGTCGCCCGCACCAAACGCGGCCGTCCTCCCGTCTGCCTGGCGGTCCCCGCGGCCGCCCTGGCCGGCCCCGACGACGAGCAGCTCTTCCAGCAGCTGGCCAACGCGAGCGCCCTGGCCCTGGAGGCCCTGCGCACGTACAACGAGGAACACGCCCTGGGCCTGGCCCTGCAACGCTCCTTCCTCCCCAAGGAGTTGCCGACGGTCCCCGGCGTCGAACTGGCCTTCCGCTACCTCCCGGCCTCCGAACACGCCGAGATCGGCGGGGACTTCTACGAATCCGTGCGGACCGTCGACGGCCTGCTGCTCGCCATCGGAGACGTGGTCGGGCACTCGGTGACGGCGGCGACCGTGATGGGCGAGGTACGTCACGCGTTGCGCGCCTACGCCATCGAGGGCCACCCTCCCCACCACATCCTGGAACGCCTGGAAACGCTGCTCGGCCAGTCGCAGCCCGGCGTCACGGTCACCCTCTGCCTCGCCCTCGTCACCCCGCACGACCGCCGACTGCACATCGCCAACGCCGGTCACATTCCCCCGCTGTTGATCGACCCGGACCACGGGCCACGCTTCCACCACCCTCACGGCCCGCTCCTCGGCATGGGACTCCCGCATCCCCCGCCCACCGTCGTACCGGCCCCGCCCGGCACCCGCCTGCTCATGGTCACGGACGGCCTCGTGGAGGTACGCACCGCCCATCTCGACACCACACTCGGCGAGTTCAGCGACGCGGTCACCGAAGGCCCCGACGATCTCGAGGAGTTGTGCGATCTGCTGCTCGCGCGTTTCGGGCACAACAAGGACGACGACATCGCCCTGATCGCCGCCCTGTTCTCGTAGGCGGCCGACCTCGTCGCCGACCGGCTTCGTACGACGGGGCATGCGAGAGCCCCGGGACTCCTCGCGGAATCCCGGGGCCGTGGTGCTCGCGGCAGTTGCCGGATCAGACGAGCGGGCCGCCGAAGGGACCGCCGCCGCCCGTGCCGTAGTACGTGCCGACCTGGTCGTGGTAACCGCGGTCGCCGAGGTGCTTCTCCCGGTTGAACTCCGGGGCGTCCTTGATCTGTTGCTTGGTGAGGCCGACGGAGACCTTCTTCTCGTTCGGGTCGATGCTCACGACCGTGCTCGCCGGGAGCAGGACCTCCTTGCCGAAGATCCACACACCCGTGTCGACCACCAGGTAGGAGTCGTCGACCTCGTCGGAGTGCTTGTCGACCTTGCCGATACTGCCGTCCGTCGCCTCGACCTTGAATCCGGTCAGATCAGTGCCCGGCTGGTGGCCCGACTCGGCCTGGTAACCCCATACGTTGTCCGTCATGCGAAACCTCCCCTTGCAGTGCGCGAATACCGAGGAAGCCCGTCCGGTATTCCGGTGGGCGCCCCTCGGCAGGTCGAGTGCCCACCGTTTTCCGTCCCACACAATTTTAATGTTCGACTACGCACCGCGCGAGGTCACCACCGGTACCAACGGCCCCTCGACCCACCGCATCCGGCACTCCGGAAGACGAATCCCAGCAGCCACAGAACGGCCACGACAACGATCCACCACAGAATATGAGGAGCGAATCCGGCGCCACCCAATATGAGGGCGAGGAGAATCAGAAGAATCAACGCACCAATACGGATCCCCCTTTCCGGAAGACCCTGGCGCCCTCGGTGCCGCATGACATACGACCACGAAAAAAGGATGGTGTTGACTGGAGCCCAGCCAACACCATCCACATGCACAGAGCTTGTGTCCGAGGGGGGACTTGAACCCCCACGCCCGATAAAGGGCACTAGCACCTCAAGCTAGCGCGTCTGCCATTCCGCCACCCGGACCAGGTGTCTGCCGCCTGGCCGGGGGGTGTTCCCCGCGGCGACATGGACAACAATACCAAGCTTTCGGAGTGCCCTTCACCTGCATATCCACCCCTGGGAGCGCGGACCGCGGAGCACCCGCGACCTGCGGAAACCCACCACTGCGGGTGAACGGTCGACTACGAACGCAGGCCGGATCCCGCCACCCGCTCACTCCCGCTCCGTGAGCACCAGCGCCTGCAGCGCCCGGACGAGCGACGCCGCCGCTTCCTCGTCCAGCGGCGCGAGGAAACGGCGCTCCGCCGCACGGCGTGCCCGCTCGGCCTGACGCAGGCAGTCCCGGCCCTCCGGGGTCAGTTCGACGATGTTCTTACGGCGGTCCTGCGGGCTGCGGCGCCGCTCCACCAGACCGTGGTCCTCCAGGCCGTCGATCAACGACACCATCGTGGTCCGGTCGACCCCGAGCCGCCCGGCCGCCTCGACCTGCGACAACGGCTCCCCCGCGGCGAGCACCACCAGTACGGCCAACTCGTGGCCGTCCACTCCGTGCGGCGCCAGCGCCTCCGCCGACGTCCTGGCCAGTCTGGCCTGGGCGTGCTTGAGGAGGTAGCCGAGCCGGGACTCCAGGGGCGCGGGTTGCTGATCGTTGGCCATTCGTCGACTGTATCCCCACTGAATCCCTCATCTGATCGTCAGCGCTCCTGATGATTTACTATACTGACGGCCATGGCAGACAACGCGGACGTCATGACCCCCACTACCACGGTGCGCTTCGGAATCAAGACCACCCCCATGCATGTGCCGTACGAGGACATCCGGCGGGTCTTACTGGAGGCCGACACCGTGCCGGAGATCGCGGATGCCTGGCTGTGGGACCACCTGCTGCCGGTCGCCGGGCCGAAGGACGGGCAGATACACGAGAGTTGGACCCTGCTGAGCGCGCTCGCCGCGCAGACGGAGCGGCTGCGGCTCGGGCTCCTCGTCACCAGCAACCGCATCCGGCCGCCGGCCGTGCTCGGCAAGATGGCGTCCACGGTGGACGTGATCTCTGGTGGGCGTCTCGTGCTCGGACTGGGCGTCGGCGGCACGCATCAGCCGCCGGGGGCCGGGGGAATCGAGGGCGCCAATCCGGCGATCGCCGAGTACGAGGCGTACGGTCTCTCGCTCGTCCCGCCCGGCGAGGGCCTCGCGCGGCTCGCGGAGACCGTCGAGATCCTGAAGGGGATGTGGACCCGGGACGTCTTCGACTTCGAGGGCCGCCACTACCGGCTCCGCGGCACACGGTGCGAGCCGAAGCCCGTGCAGCGACTGGGTCCCCCGCTGCTCATCGGCGGCTGGGGCACCCGGCTGCTACGGCTGGTCGCCGAGCACGCAGATATTTGGAACGTTCCAGGACCGCCGCACAACACCGTCGACCACGTCGCCGAGCGCGCCCGCGTCCTCGACGCGCACTGCGCCGAACTGGGCCGCGACCCGGGCGAGATCACACGCTCGGTGCAGCTCTTGGTGTCGTACGACGATCCGGCCGCGACACGGGAGACGGTCCGGCGGCTCGTCGACGCCGGGATGAACCACATCGTGCTGAGTCTGCCGCGCCCCTATCCGCGGGGCGTGGCCCGGTGGCTGGCCGACGAGATCATCGCCGGGCGGCACTGACCAGGTGGACGCGAGTGCTGCCCGGCCGCAGATCACGGCATGAGCTGATACTCCGGGAAGTTGCCCGGCAGCCGCTCCCCCACCGGCCCGTGTGTCACCGCCCGGATGAGGAGTTCGCCGCCGACGAAGGCGCCGCGCCAGGACGCGCCGAAGCCGCCGAACAGTTCGTCGCGGTCGCCTCGGGAGCGTGGTGTGCCGTGGCCGACCTTGAACGCCCGTATCTGCGGGGCCAGTCGGTCGTAGGTCGCGCGGTCGTCGGTGGACAGGGTGGCGACCAGCGCACCGTTGGACGCGTTCATCGCGGCCAGCAGCTCCGCCTCCGTGTCGACCAGGACGATGGTGTCGACCGGGCCGAACGGTTCCGCGTGGTGCAGCGGGGACGACGGAGGCGGGTTGAGGAGCGTGACGGGGCGGACGTACGCCGAAGTGTCCTGCCCGGGAAGGAAGTTGGCCTCGGACAACTTGCCGCGGTGCAGCGGTACGGCGCCGCGGTCGATCGCCTCGGCCACCTGGTCGTGCAGTTCCTTGGCCTTGGCCGCGTTGATGACCGGCCCGAAGTCCAGTTCCGGGTAGGGGTCTTGAGCGTGCTGGACCGCAAGAGGGTGGCCGACACGGAGAGTTCGGACCGCGGGGAGGTAGGCGGTGAGGAACTCGTCGAACAGCTCACGCTGGACGACGAAGCGCGGATACGCCGTGCAGCGCTGCTTGCCGTAGTCGAAGAGCTTGGGGATGATCGCGGTGAGCGTGTCCCAGTCGGTGTGGTTCCAGATGCCCCAGGTGTTGAGTCCTTCCTGCTCGAGGATGTGCCGCTTGCCCAGGTCGGCTACGGCTGTTGCCACGGCGGCCCCGGTGTCGCGCCCGCCGACGAAGGAGACGCAGCCGATCTCGGGCGCACGCACCAGCGCCTCCGACAGCTCGCCTCCGCTGCCGCTGACGAGGGTGACGGGAATCCCCTCGCGCGCGGCCAGCGCGGCGGCCAGGGTGAGGCAGGCGACGCCGCCGTCGGTCGGGGTCTTGGCGATGACCGCGTTTCCGGCCAGCGCCTGGACCAGCATGGCGTGGACGAGCACGCTCATCGGGTAGTTCCAGCTCGCGATGTTGGACACCGGGCCGTCGAGCGGGGTGCGGCCGGCGAGCATCGGCTCGATGCCGTCGACGTACCAGCGCACACCGTCGATGGACCGGTCCACATCCGCCTGCGCGAGCCGCCACGGTTTGCCGATCTCCCAGACCAGCAGCAGCGCGAGGAGTTCGCGGTGCTCGGTCAGGGCGTCCAGCGTGGCGGCGACGCGGGCGCGCCGCTCGTCGAGCGGGACGTGGCGCCAGGCGCGGTGCTGGTCGAGGGAGGCGCGTACGGCCTGGTGGGCGGTGGACCGGTCCAAGCGGGGCGGGCCGGCGATAGGGCTGCCGTCGACGGGTGTGGTGGCGGGCAGGGCCCGGCCGTCCCGCTGCCAGGCCGCGTTCCAGAGGTTGAGGACACGGTCGTCCTGGAACGCCTCGGGCGCGACGGCGAGACAACGCCGCCAGGCGTCACTCCAGGACGTGCCCGCCTTAAGCGTCGGGGGGTGAAGGGAGGGGGTGGAGGTGGGGCCGGGGTTGGGGCTGAGGGTTGATGCCATGCTTCTGCTCCGCTCTCGGTGCACAGTCGGGGCGGGGTGAGGCAGGAACGGTCCAACTCGCGAACTGTCGTACAGGTGAGGCTAGTTGCGCTCGAAGGAGCGCGACAGTGACGGCACATCAACTATGAGTGACATCACGTGCCGCTCGCGGGAGCGCCAGTGCCTCTTGCCTGAGGTCCAGCGCCTCTCACCGGAGATTCAACCGGTCCAACACCAACCGGGCGGTCTCCGTCGGCGTACGTCCGACCTTCACTCCTACGGCCTCCAGCGCCTCCTTCTTCGCCGCCGCCGTACCCGAGGAGCCGGACACGATGGCGCCCGCGTGGCCCATCGTCTTGCCCTCGGGTGCGGTGAAGCCGGCGATGTAGCCGACGACGGGTTTGGTGACGTGGTCGCGGATGTAGGCGGCGGCGCGTTCCTCGGCGTCGCCGCCGATCTCGCCGATGAGGACGACGAGTTCGGTGTCGGGGTCGTCCTGGAACGCGGCGAGGCAGTCGATGTGACTCGTACCGACGACGGGGTCTCCGCCGATGCCGACGCAGGTCGAGAAGCCGATGTCCCGTAGTTCGTACATGAGTTGATAGGTAAGCGTGCCCGACTTGGACACCAGGCCGACGCGGCCCGGCTTGGTGATGTCGGCGGGGATGATGCCCGCATTGGCCTGGCCGGGGGTGATCAGACCGGGGCAGTTGGGGCCGATGATCCGGGTGCCCTTCAACGCGGCGTACGCCGTGAACGCCACCGAGTCGTGGACCGGGATGCCCTCGGTGATGACGACGGCGAGGCCGATGCCCGCGTCGGCCGCCTCGATCACCGCCGCCTTGGCGAAGGCGGGCGGCACGAACACGACACTGACATCGGCTCCCGTCGACCGCATACCGTCGGCGACCGACCCGAAGACCGGTACGGCCCGGTCGTCGAAGTCGACGGTACGGCCGGCCTTGCGCGGGTTGACGCCGCCGACGACGTTCGTGCCCGCCGCGAGCATCCGGCGGGTGTGCTTCATGCCCTCCCCGCCGGTCATGCCCTGGACGAGGACCTTGCTCTCCTTGGTGAGGTAGATCGCCATGTCCCGGCTCCTTAGCGTGCGTTGGCGAGGTCGGCGGCGCGGCGGGCGGCGCCGTCCATGGTGGTGGCCTGCTGGACCAGCGGATGGGCGTGCCCGTCGAGGATGGCTCGACCCCGGGCCGCGTTGTTGCCGTCGAGCCGGACGACCAGCGGCTTGGTCAACTGGACGGTTTCCAGGGCCCGTACGATGCCGTCGGCCACCGCGTCGCACGCGGTGATCCCGCCGAAGACGTTGACGAACACCGACTTCACGGCCGGGTCGGAGAGGATGACGGACAGTCCGTCGGCCATGATCTGGGCCGACGCCCCGCCGCCGATGTCGAGGAAATTGGCGGGGCGGGCACCGCACCCGGCGACCACGTCGAGCGTCGACATGACCAGGCCCGCGCCGTTGCCGATGACGCCGACCTCGCCGTCGAGCTTGACGTAGTTGAGCCCCTTCGCCGCGGCCGCCGCCTCCAGCGGATCGTCGTGTGCCGCACCCTCGGCACCCCAACGCGCCTGCCGGAAAAGGGCGTTGTCGTCGAGGGTGACCTTGCCGTCGAGGGCGAGGATCTGCCCCCGCTTCGTCCGCACGAGCGGGTTCACCTCGACGAGGACGGCGTCCTCGCGGACCAGCACCTCCCACAGTCGCACAAGGACGTCGACGGTCTGCGGCGGCAGGCCGGCCGCCTCGGCGATCTCGCCCGCCTTGGCCGAGGTGACGCCCTCCGTCGGGTCGATGTGTATACGGGCGACCGCATCCGGTCGACCGGCGGCGATCTCCTCGATCTCCATACCGCCCTCGGCGGACGCGATCGCGAGGAAGCGGCCCGCGGCGCGGTCGAGGACGTAGGAGACGTAGAACTCGCTCTCGATTTTGACGGGTTGGGCCAGCATCACCTTGCCGACCGTGTGGCCCTTGATGTCCATGCCGAGGATCTGGCGTGCCGTGAGCTCGGCGGCGGCCGGGTCCGCGGCGAACTTCACTCCCCCCGCCTTGCCTCGCCCGCCGGTCTTGACCTGCGCCTTCACCACGACGCGTCCGCCCAGCCTGCGGGCGATCTCGCGTGCCTCCTTGGACGAGGCGGTGACCTCGGCCCGGGGCACCAAGATGCCGTGTTCCTCGAAGAGTTCCCTTGCCTGGTGCTCGTACAGATCCATCCGGGCTCCTCACCTAAAAGTGCCGCACGCCCCCTGGACACCACCCACCGGATGCGGGATAACAAGTTTCATACAGTATTCGTCGACTGTATGCAATGTACCGCGAGAGCGTTCCAACCCCCCTACGAAGGGACAGGACTTCGCCATGCCCGACGACACCCAGGACGTGATTTCCGGTGGTCATCTCGTCGCCAAAGCCCTGAAGGCCGAGGGGGTCGACCGCATCTACACCCTGTGCGGCGGCCACATCATCGACATCTACGACGGCTGCGTCGACGAGGGCATAGAAGTCGTCGACGTACGCCACGAACAGGTGGCAGCCCACGCGGCGGACGGCTACGCGCGGATCACCGGCAGGCCGGGGTGCGCGGTGGTCACCGCGGGTCCCGGTACGACCGACGCCGTCACCGGTGTCGCCAACGCCTTCCGCGCGGAGTCCCCGATGCTGCTGATCGGCGGTCAAGGGGCCCTGACCCAGCACAAGATGGGGTCGCTGCAGGATCTGCCGCACGTCGACATGATGACGCCGATCACCAAGTTCGCGGCGACCGTGCCGGACACGGCGCGCGCCGCCGACATGGTGTCGATGGCGTTCCGCGAGTGCTATCACGGCGCGCCGGGGCCCTCGTTCCTGGAGATCCCGCGCGATGTCCTCGACGCGAAGGTGCCGGTGGGCAAGGCCCGGGTGCCCAAGCCCGGCTCCTACCGCGCCTCGACCCGCTCCCCCGGCGACCCCGAGGCGATCGAGAAGCTCGCCGATCTGCTGGTCCACGCCGAGAAGCCGGCGATCCTGTTGGGCAGCCAGGTGTGGACAACTCGCGGCACCGAGGCGGCCATTGACCTCGTCCGCACCCTCAACATCCCCGCGTACATGAACGGCGCGGGACGCGGCACCCTCCCGCCCGGCGACCCGCACCATTTCCAGCTGTCGCGCCGGTACGCCTTCTCCAACGCCGACGTCATCGTCATCGTCGGCACGCCCTTCGACTTCCGCATGGGCTACGGCAAGCGCCTCTCCCCCGACGCGACCGTCGTGCAGATCGACCTCGACTACCGCACCGTCGGCAAGAACCGCGACATCGACCTCGGCATTGTCGGCGACGCGGGACTCGTCCTGAAGTCGGTCGCCGAGGCCGCTTCTGGACGCGTCAACGGCGGTGCAGGCAGGCGCAAGGAGTGGCTCGACGAGCTGCGGGCCGTCGAACAGGCCGCGATCGAGAAGCGGTTGCCCAGTCTGAGGTCGGACGCGTCACCGATCCACCCCTACCGCCTGGTCAGCGAGATCAACGACTTCCTCACCGAGGACTCCATCTACATCGGCGACGGCGGCGACATCGTCACCTTCTCCGGCCAGGTCGTGCAGCCCAAGTCGCCCGGCCACTGGATGGATCCGGGCCCGCTCGGCACCCTCGGCGTCGGCGTCCCGTTCGTCCTCGCGGCCAAGCAGGCCCGCCCCGACAAGGAGGTCGTCGCGCTCTTCGGCGACGGCGCGTTCTCCCTCACCGGCTGGGACTTCGAAACGCTCGTCCGCTACGACCTCCCGTTCGTCGGCATCGTCGGCAACAACTCCTCGATGAACCAGATCCGTTACGGCCAGGCCGCCAAGTACGGCCTGGAACGCGAACGGGTCGGCAACACCCTCGGCGACGTCCACTACGACAAGTTCGCCCAGATGCTGGGGGGTTACGGCGAGGAGGTCCGAGACCCCGCCGACATCGCCCCCGCGCTGCAGCGCGCCCGGGAGTCGGGCAAGCCGTCGCTGATCAACGTCTGGGTCGACCCGGACGCGTACGCCCCCGGAACCATGAACCAGACGATGTACAAGTGAGGTGAACGGCCATGACCGCCAGGGCACTTGAGGGCATCCGCGTCCTCGACATGACGCACGTCCAGTCCGGCCCCTCCGCCACCCAACTCCTCGCCTGGCTCGGCGCCGACGTCGTCAAGCTGGAGGCACCGACCGGCGACATCACGCGCAAGCAGCTGCGAGACCTCCCGGACGTCGACTCGCTCTACTTCACGATGCTCAACTGCAACAAGCGGAGCATCACCCTCAACACCAAGACCGAGCGCGGCAAGGAGATCCTCACCGAGCTGATCCGGCGCTCCGACGTCATGGTCGAGAACTTCGGGCCGGGCGCGGTCGACCGTATGGGGTTCACCTGGGATCGCATACAGGAGATCAATCCCCGCATCGTGTATGCGTCCATCAAGGGCTTCGGGGACGGCCCGTACACCAACTTCAAGGCGTACGAGGTCGTCGCGCAGGCCATGGGCGGTTCGATGTCGACCACCGGCTTCGAGGACGGCCCGCCACTGGCCACGGGCGCTCAGATCGGTGATTCAGGCACAGGAGTGCATACAGTAGCCGGGATATTGGCGGCACTCTTCCAGCGCGAACACACCGGCCGGGGCCAGCGCGTCAACGTGGCCATGCAGCACGCCGTGCTCAACCTGTGCCGGGTGAAGCTCCGCGACCAGCAGCGCCTGGCGCACGGGCCGCTCGCCGAGTACCCGAACGACGACTTCGGTGACGAGGTGCCCCGCTCGGGCAACGCGTCCGGCGGCGGGCAGCCCGGCTGGGCGGTCAAGTGCGCGCCGGGCGGCCCGAACGACTACGTGTACGTGATCGTGCAGCCCGTCGGCTGGAAGCCGCTGACCGAGCTGATCGGTCGGCCCGAGCTGGCCGACGATCCCGAGTGGGCGACGCCCGAGGCCCGGTTGCCGCAGCTCTCCAAGATGTTCCAGCTGATCGAGGAGTGGTCGTCCACGCTGCCCAAGTGGGAGGTGCTGGAGCGGCTCAACGCCCACAACATCCCGTGCGGGCCGATCCTGTCGACCAGGGAGATCATCGAGGACGAGTCGCTGGTCGCCAACGAGATGGTGGTGACGGTGCCGCACCCCGAGCGCGGCGAGTTCGTCACCGTGGGCAGCCCGCTCAAGCTCTCCGACTCCCCTGTGGACGTGACCAGTTCACCGCTGCTCGGCGAGCACAACGAAGAGGTCTACATCGGCGAACTCGGGCTGGGCGACGAAGAGTTGCGCCTCCTCAAGTCGAACGGGGTGATCTGACGTGATGGCAGAGGACCGGACCCTGAGGGTGCGCGCACTCCTCGACTCCGTGCGGGCCGAGGGACGGTTCGCGCTCACGGCGCCGGAGGGCAAGGTGATCGCCGACGCGTACGGGATCGCCGTACCCGGCGAGGAGTTGGCGACGGACGTCGACGAGGCGGTGGCGTTCGCGGCGCGGTTCGGCGGGCCCGTCGTCATGAAGATCGTCTCGCCCGACATCCTGCACAAGACCGACGCCGGCGGAGTCGTCGTCGGGGTCGAGGGCGCTGCGGACGTACGGGCCGCGTTCCACAAGATCGTCGACAACGCGCGTGCCTACGACGCCGACGCCCGTATCGAGGGCGTCCAGGTACAGGAGTTGCTGCCGCAGGGACAGGAGGTGATCGTCGGCGCGGTGACCGACCCGACGTTCGGCAAGGTCGTCGCGTTCGGGCTCGGCGGGGTGCTCGTCGAGGTGCTGAAGGACGTGACGTTCCGGCTCGCGCCCGTGACCCCCGACGAGGCGTTGTCGATGCTCGACTCGATCCGGGCGGCGGAGATCCTGCGCGGGGTGCGCGGCGCGCCGGCCGTCGACCGGTGGGCGATCGCCGAGCAGATCCGCCGGGTCTCCCAACTGGTCGCGGACTTCCCGGAGATCGCCGAGGTGGACCTCAACCCGGTGATCGCGACACCGGAGGGCGCGGTCGCGGCAGACATCCGGGTGATCCTCGCCGAGTCGCAGCCGGTAGCCCGTCGACGGTATACGCGCGACGAAATCCTGACGACCATGCGCCACCTCATGGAGCCGACCTCGGTCGCCGTGATCGGTGCCTCGAACGAGCAGGGCAAGATCGGCAATTCGGTGATGCGCAACCTCGTCGACGGCGGCTTCGCCGGGGAGATCCACCCGGTGAACCCCAAGGCCGATGACATCCTCGGCCGCAAGGCGTACAAGAGTGTCACGGACGTTCCCGGTGAGGTGGATGTGGCCGTCTTCGCCATTCCCGCCAAGTTCGTGGCAGCGGCACTGGAGGAGGTGGGACGCAAGAACATCCCCAATGCCGTCCTCATCCCCTCCGGGTTCGCGGAGACCGGTGAGGTCCAACTCCAGGAAGAGATAGTCGAGATCGCCGAGCGCTACGGCGTCCGTCTCCTCGGCCCGAACATCTACGGCTACTACTCGACCTGGCAGGACCTGTGCGCCACGTTCTGCACGCCGTACGACGTGAAGGGCGGGGTGGCGCTGACCTCGCAGTCCGGTGGCATCGGGATGGCCATCCTCGGCTTCGCGCGGACCACGAAGACCGGGGTGTCGGCGATCGTCGGGCTCGGCAACAAGTCGGACCTGGACGAGGACGACCTGCTGACCTGGTTCGGCGAGGACCCGCACACCGAGTGCATCGCGATGCACCTGGAGGACCTCAAGGACGGCCGCGCGTTCGTGGAAGCGGCCCGAAAGACCGTGCCCCGTAAGCCAGTTGTGGTGCTGAAGGCGGGCCGTACGGCGGCGGGTGCGAAGGCCGCCGGGTCGCACACGGGCGCGCTGGCCGGCGACGACGCCGTGTACAGCGACATCCTCAAGCAGGCCGGTGTCATCCGCGCCCCCGGGCTCAACGACATGCTGGAGTACGCGCGCGGCCTGCCCGTGCTGCCAACTCCCCAGGGAGACAACGTCGTTATCATCACCGGCGCCGGCGGCAGCGGCGTGCTGCTCTCCGACGCGGTGACCGACAACGGCCTTTCCCTGATGGAGATTCCGGCCGATCTGGACGCGTCCTTCCGGAAGTTCATCCCGCCGTTCGGGGCCGCGGGCAACCCGGTCGACATCACCGGGGGCGAGCCGCCGTCGACGTACGAGGCGACGATCCGACTGGGGCTTGAGGACCCGCGCATCCACGCGCTGGTGCTGGGCTACTGGCACACCATCGTGACTCCCCCGATGGTCTTCGCGGAGCTGACCGCGCGTGTGGTCGCCGAGTTCAAGGAACGCGGGATCGAGAAGCCGGTGGTGGCGTCGCTCGCGGGTGACGTCGAGGTCGAGGAGGCCTGCCAGTACCTGTACGAGCGCGGGGTCGTGGCGTACCCGTACACGACGGAGAAGCCGGTGGCCGTGCTCGGCGCGAAGTACCAATGGGCGCGCGCGGCAGGGCTGTTGGGCGGTGGTTCATGACGTGAGCCGACGCGGGGCCGGCCGACAGTGCGGTCGGCCGGCCCCTGGGACCCGTGCGCACGCGAAAGGCATTGGACAGGGGGCGCTGGCCAGAACTTTCGACGCAAGGGGCACTGAGCGATGGCAAGAACGGACTACCAAACGTCCGCCCCCTACAGGGAGGTGACGGATCGTCACGGCCGCGTGTACCGCATCGGTGAGTCCGATGTCGACATCATGGGCCGGGCGCGCAAGTGGATGGTCGTCCTGCCCTGGGTGGGCATGATGGGCATCAGTTCCGCCGAGTACGCGTTCACGTCGGCGGAGGACACGCTCCACGACGCGCATCTGTGGAGCAGTGGGCACATCTTCTGGCTGATGGGCGTCTGGGTGTTCTTCCAGGCGGCCGTGGCCTTCCCGGCCGGGCGGTTGCGCGAGAGCGGCCAACTCCCTGCCCGTACGGCCATGTTGCTCGGCGCGCTCGGTACCCTGCTGGGCTATCTGGCGCTCGCGTTCGCGCCGAACGTGCTCGTCGCCTACTTCGGCTTCGGCATGTGCAGCGGGATCGGCGCCGGTCTGGTGTACGCGACCTGCGTGAACATGGTCGGCAAGTGGTATCCGGAGCGCAAGGGCGGCAAGACGGGCTTCGTCAACGGCGGATTCGCCTACGGGTCCGTGCCGTTCGTGTTCCTCTTCACCTCCGTGCTCGACCTCGGCAACTACAAGGTGCTGCTGAGCCTGGTCGGCGTAGGACTGTGTCTGGTGGTGGCGTCAGCGGGCTGGTTCTTCCGCGATCCGCCGAAGAACTGGTGGCCCGCGCACGTCGATCCGCTGAAGGCGGCCCAAGACCCCAGGATCCGGCGGGCGTTGGAGAAGAACCCGCCGGCGGTCAAGCAGTACACACCCAAGGAGGCCGCCCGTACCCCCGTGCTCTGGATGATGTGGTTCTGTCTGCTCTGCACGGCCGGCATCAACATCTTCGGCATCGCCTTCCAGGTGCCGTTCGGCAAGGACATGGGCTTCGCGGGCGGGATCGTGGCCACGGCGATGTCCCTCAAGGCGATCGTGAACGGCACCGGGCGCGGGGTCATCGGCTGGATCTCCGACCGCTACGGCCGCCGCCACACGCTGATCATCGTGTGTCTCGTGCTCGGCACCGCCCAGTTCGGCGTGCTGGTCTCGGGCCAGATGGGCAGCATGCCGTTCTTCCTGTTCTGCTCCATGGTCTCGGGTTTCGGCGGCGGTGCGATCTTCCCGCTGTTCGCCGCCATGACGGCCGACTACTTCGGTGAGAACAACAACGCCAGCAACTACGGGATGGTCTACAGCTCGAAGCTGATCTCGGGGCTCGTCGGCTCCGGTCTGGGCGCGGTCGTCGTCGGTGAGTGGGACTACCACGGCGCGTTCGTCCTGGCCGGTTCGGTGGGCCTGGCCTCCGCGGTGCTGGCGCTCTTCCTCAAGGCGCCGGGCAGGCCCGACTCCCGGCGCATCGTGCCCAATCCGCACCCGCTCGGCGAGGAGATGGCGTGACATGACCGCAGATCCCATCACCACGAACGAATCCGGCGCCGCGAACCGTCCCTACCGTGAAGTGACCGACGCCCACGGCCGCGTCTACCGCGTCGGCGAGACCGACCGCGACATCCTCGGCCACTCACGCAAAATCATGGTCTACCTCCCCTGGATCGCCATGATGGCGATCAGTGTCTTCGAGTACGCGTACGGCTCCGCGGAGGACACCCTGTCCAGCGCGCACGGCTGGACGCAGAGCAACACCTTCTGGATCCTGAGCATTTGGGTGTTCTTCCAGGCCGGCATCGCCTTCCCGGCGGGCTGGATGCGCGAGAAGGGCATCCTCACGGCACGCCGGGCGATGTACATCGGCTCGGTGCTGTGCGTCATCGGCTTCCTGGCCCTGTCGCACCTGAGCAATGTGTGGCTGGCGATCATCGGCTTCGGCGTCATCGGCGGTGTCGGCGCCGGTCTCGTCTACGCGACCTGCATCAACATGGTCGGCAAGTGGTTCCCCGAACGGCGGGGCGCCCGCACCGGGTTCGTGAACGGCGGCTTCGCCTACGGCTCGCTGCCGTTCATCTTCATCTTCAACTACGCCTTCGACACCGGGAATTACCACCGGGTCCTGGATCTGATCGGGTGTTACATCCTGATCGTGGTGTTCGGCTGCGCGTTCTTCTTCAAGGACCCGCCGCAGAACTGGTGGCCCGCCGACATCGACCCGCTGACCTACGGCGGCAACGACAAGAGCGCGACGAGCCTCGCCAAGAACCCGCCCGCCGTAAAGCAGTTCACGCCCAAAGAGGCCATCCGTACCGGCATGCTGCCCCTGATGTGGCTGTCGATCGTGCTGACCGCGGGAGTGTCGATCTTCGGGATCTCGTTCCAGGTCGACTTCGCCAAGGACGTCGGCTTCGGCCCGCTGGTCGCGGCCTCGTCGATGGGCATCATGGCCGTCATCAACGGCATCGGCCGCGCGGTCGTCGGCTGGCTGTCGGACCTGTGGGGCCGCAAACTCACCCTGGTCTTCGTCATCTTGGTCCTGGGCCTCGCCCAGTTCGGCGTGATCTGGGCCGGCCATCTGCGCAGCGAGTGGCTGTTCCTGTTCTTCGCCTTCCTCTCCGGCTTCGGCGGCGGCGCCTTCTACCCGATGTTCGCCGCCCTGACCCCGGACTACTTCGGCGAGAACTTCAACGCCACCAACTACGGCCTGGTGTACAGCGGAAAGCTCGTCAGCGGCCTGTTCGGCGGCGGCCTCGGCTCGATGGTGGTCGCGGCCTGGGGCTACAACGGCGCGTACGCACTCGCCGGCGGGGTCTCGATGGTGGCGGCGGCCATCGCGTTGCTACTGCGTCAACCAGGGCGGGGGGACAGGGAGTTGACCAAGGTTCCCCAACCGCAGCCCGCTGCCTGACAGTTCGTACGTCACGGTCGTCGGACCAGCTGGTGGCCCTCCCCGGTCGGGAGGGCCATCGCGCCGCGTCGGCGCCTGAACAGCGGACCGCCTCCGCGCCAACAGCCGTCCCAGGATCAGGACTTGGCGCGCTCGTGGTACGACCGCCGGGTGTGCTCGGTGTGTTCGCGCATCAGCAGACTGGCGCGCAGTTCGTCGCGGGCGGTGATCGCGCCGATCAGGGCGCGGTGCTCGATCCAGGACGTCAGGCCGCGCTGACGGGCCACCGGGGTGTAGTACCAGCGGACCCTGCGGTCGACCTGCGCGGCGAGTTCGGCGAGGACGGCGTTGCCCGCGAGCTCCATGACCTTCGCGTGGAAGCGGGCGTTCATGGCGACGGCGGCGTCCACGTCGTCGGCGTCGACGGCGCGCTCACCCTCCGCGCACAGTTCCTCCAGGACGGCGATCCCGGCGCTGCCCGCGTTGACGGCGGCGAGCCGGGCGGCCTCGGCCTCCAACAGCGTGCGCACGGTGAGGAGTTGGTCGGCCTCCTCCTCCGTCGGCTCGTGCACGAACGCGCCCTGTGCGGGCCGTAGATCGACCCAGCCCTCGGTGTTGAGCCGCTGCAGCGCCTCACGCACCGGCTGCCGGGACACGCCCAGGTGCCCGGCGAGTTCGCTCTCGACGAGATGCTGACCGGGCTGCAGGGCGCGCGTGGTGATGAGTTCGAGCAGCGCCTCGTAGACGCGGTCGCGCAGCGGGCCCGGACGTTCGAGCTTGGGCACAGCCCCCTGCGGCAGTCCTGGCGACAACATCGCGGTCCCCCTCCTGGGCAACATCGGCACTTTGCAGACTGTGGACAGTAGACGGCAGCCAGTCGCCGTACCTGGCCGTACGACCAAGTATTGATTGTCTATCGTCTACAGTCTACGGCGCACAGTAGCCAGAGAGTACGGGAGTCAGCCTCGTCACATCCGGGGGCGGATCCGGGCGGGTGCGCAGGTCACGGGCACCGGACGACCTGGCCGGCGTACGACAGGTTCCCGCCGAAGCCGAACAGCAGGACGGGGTCGCCGGTGCGGACGGCGCCCTGTTCGACGAGTTTCGAGAACGCTAGCGGGATGCTGGCGGCCGAGGTGTTGCCCGATTGGACGACATCGCGGGCGACGACCGCGTTGACGGCGCCGATCTTCTCGGCGAGGGGCTCGATGATGCGCAGGTTCGCCTGGTGCAGGACGACACCGGCGAGGTCGGCCGGGGTCAGGCCCGCCTTCTCGCAGGCCTTGCGGGCGATGGGCGGGAGCTGGGTGGTGGCCCAGCGGTAGACGCTCTGGCCCTCCTGCGCGAACCGCGGGGGCGTGCCCTCGATCCGTACCGCGTGCCCCATCTCGGGCACGGAACCCCACAGGACCGGTCCGATGCCGGGTTCGTCGGCGGCCTCGACGACGGCGGCCCCCGCTCCGTCGCCGACGAGGACACAGGTCGTACGGTCGCTCCAGTCGGTGACCTCGGACATCTTGTCGGCGCCGATGACCAGGGCGCGGGTGGCCGCTCCCGCACGGACGGTGTGGTCGGCGGTGGCCAGGGCGTGGGTGAAGCCGGCGCACACGACGTTGATGTCCATGGCGGCGGGCGACGGGATGCCGAGGCGGGCGGCGACGCGCGCGGCCATGTTCGGGGAGCGGTCGATGGCCGTGGAGGTGGCGACGAGCACCAGGTCGATGTCCCCGGGCGTCAGGCCCGCGGCGGCGAGGGCCTTGGCGGCGGCGTGCGCGGCCAGCTCGTCGACCGGTTCGTCGGGCCCGGCGATGTGTCGCGTCTTGATGCCCACCCGGGAGGTGATCCACTCGTGGCTGGTGTCGACCATGCCCGCCAGGTCCTCGTTGGTGAGTACCTTGGCGGGCTGGTAGTGACCGACGGCGGCGATCCGCGTGCCGTTCATTGGGTGGTCCCCCTCGTTGCCTTGGGTAGCGGGATCCACCAGTCTTGCCAGTGACTCGCGGGTACGACGGCAGGTGATGCCACAGGAAACAACGGTCCGGGTTGTCGGCTTCTGTCATCCATCCTGTGATGGACGGTGTCGCCCGAACATTCAGCCGGTGAACAGCTGCTTCGCCTTGAGGACGAGTTCGTACAGGCCGTACACAAGGGGCGCGCCCACCCAGAGCCAGGCGAAGGCGATGAGCGGCCGTCGGTCAGGCGGACTCTGACTGCTGTCGTTCGACATCGGCGGCCTCCCTCGGGGCGGGGATGTGGTGGCGGGCGTCGACGGGCCGGACGAGTTCGTTGGCGACGAACCCGATGACGAGCAGCCCGATCATGATGATGAAGGACGTGTCGTAGAGGGACGCGCCGTGCTTGCCGGCGGCCTTCTGGTGGTCGGCGATCCAGTTCACGATCAGCGGTCCGAGGACACCGGCCAGGGACCAGGCGGTGAGCAGCCGGCCATGGATCGCGCCGACCTGGTAGGTCCCGAAGAGGTCCTTCAGGTAGGCGGGCACGGTCGCGAAGCCGCCGCCGTAGAAGGAGAGGATCACCAGCGCGCACAGGATGAACAGCGGCTTCGAGGAGTCGCCGAACAGTGCGATGAGCGCGTACATGACCGCGCCGATGCCGAGGTAGACGCGGTAGATGTTCTTGCGGCCGATCAGGTCGGAGGTCGAGGACCAGCCGATACGGCCCGCCATGTTGGCGGCGGAGAGCAGCGCGACGAAGCCGGCGGCGGCCGATACCGAGACGGGGGTTGAGGTGCCCGCGAAGAAGTCCGTGATCATCGGGGCGGCCTTCTCCAGGATGCCGATGCCCGCGGTCACGTTCATGCACAGGACGACCCACAGGCACCAGAACTGCGGGGTGCGGACGGCGCTGTTGGCGGAGACCTGCACGCCCGTGAGGACGCTGGGCGCGCTCGCTGTGTCCTTGTGGTCGTCGGTGCGCGGAACCCGCACGAGGAACACGCCGAGTGTCATGAATACCGCATACGAAAGACCGAGTACGAGGAACGACTGGGCGATGCCCGTGTTGTCGGAGCCGAACGACTTCAGCATCTGGGCCGACCACGGGGAGGCGATGAGCGCGCCGCCGCCGAAGCCCATGATGGCGATGCCGGTGGCCATGCCGGGGCGGTCCGGGAACCACTTGATCAGGGTCGACACCGGTGAGATGTAGCCGATGCCGAGGCCGATCCCGCCGACGAAGCCGTAGCCGAGGACGATCAGCCAGAACTGTTTCGTCTCCGCCCCGAGCGCGGAGATCAGGAAGCCGGAGGAGAAGCAGACCAGGGCGACGGTCATCGCCCAGCGCGGCCCGTTGCGTTCGACGAGGGTGCCGCCGAACGCGGCCGACAGGCCGAGCATGACGATCGCGAGCTGGAAGGGCAGGGCGCTCTGTGTGCCGCTGAGGTTCAGTGAGGACTCGAGCGGCGGCTTGAAGACGCTCCAGGCGTAGGCCTGGCCGATGGAGAGGTGTACCGAGAGGGCGGCGGGCGGAACCATCCAGCGGCTCCACGCCGGGGGTGCGACTGGGGGACTCATGATCCCGGACGGTAGGGAGTGGCAAGGGAGTTGAGAAGGCGGCGCGTCGACCGTATGCGATGAGCGGTATGCAGAGTGCGCCGAACGGTCGGCGCGGACTTCCAACTCCCGTTCCCGCACGGGTCCCCGCGCCTGAACTCGCTCCTCTCCCGGGCCAGTTCTCGTGCGGCGGGCCAGCCTCAGCCCTGGACGGACTCCGCGATCCGCCGTGCGGCCTCGGCGGGGGTGAGGTGCGTGGTGTCGACGACCTCGGCCTCACGGTGCAGCCAGGTGCGGGCCGCTTCGGCGTAGGGCTCCAGGTATCGCAGACGGAACGGCGAGTCGGGGCCGAGGACAGTGTCACCCGCGATGCGCCCGCGGAGCGTGTCCTGGTCGGCGTGGAGGACGAAGTGCCGTACGGGGATGGCGTGTTGGGCGAGGCCCGCGCTGATCTCGCGCCAGTACCGCTCGACCAGGACCGTCATGGGGATCACCAGCGTGCCGCCGGTGTAGTCGAGTACGCGGCGGGCGGTCTCGACGACCAGCGGGCGCCAGGGCGGCCAGTGCTGGAAGTTGTCCGTCGCGGGCAGCCCCGGCGTGATGTCCATGAGCGTCTCGCCGACCTTCTCGGCGTCGAACACCCGTGAATCCGGGATCAGTTGCTGCACCAGCGGACTGGTCGTCGTCTTGCCCGCTCCGTGCGTGCCGTTGAGCCATACGATCATGGACCCGACGCTAGCGCGGCCCGGGCCGCGGGCTCAGGGATTCAGCACGATCAGGGGCGCAGCGCACAGTCCCTGCCCGAACCCTTGCCGACCCCTCCTCCATACTGTAGACAATATTCAGTCGACACTGTTCGACGCCGCCCAGCGCTGTCCGGCTCCGCCCGGCACGGCCCGGACGGCACCCACCTCCGCGGTACTCCCTCGACCGAACGGAGAGTCTCCAGTGAGAGTCGCAGTCCTCGGCGCCGGTGCGATCGGTGCCTATGTCGGCGCCGCGCTGCACCGTGCGGGCGCCGATGTGCATCTCGTCGCCCGTGGACCGCATCTCGCGGCCATGAGGCAGCACGGCGTCCAGGTCCTCAGCCCGCGCGGCGACTTCACCGCCCGCGCCCACGCCACCGACGACCCGGCCGAGATCGGCCCGGTCGACTTCGTCCTGCTCGGCCTGAAGGCCAACTCGTACGCGGCGTGCGGGCTGCTGATCGAGCCGCTGCTGCACGACACCACGGCGGTCGTGGCCGCCCAGAACGGCATCCCCTGGTGGTACTTCCACTCGCACGGCGGCCCCTACGACGGGCAGCGCGTCGAGAGCGTGGACCCGGACGGCGCGGTCAGTGCGGTGCTCGCGCCCGAACGGGCCGTCGGCTGTGTCGTCTACGCGGCAACGGAGCTTGCTGGACCGGGAGTTGTGCGCCATCTCGAAGGCACCCGGTTCTCCATCGGCGAGCCGGATCGCAGCGTCTCGGCGCGCTGTCTGGCACTGAGCGAGGCCATGCGGGCGGGCGGTTTGAAGTGCCCGGTCGAGCCGGAGCTGCGCAACGACATCTGGCTCAAGCTGCTCGGCAACATCTCCTTCAACCCGATCAGCGCGCTGGCCCGCGCCACCATGCGGCAGATGTGTCTGCACGGCGGTACCCGCAAGGTCATCGAGACCATGATGACCGAGACGCTGTCCGTCGCCGAGGCGCTGGGCTGCGAGGTCGGCGTCTCCATCGAACGGCGGCTCGCGGGCGCGGAACGCGTCGGCGACCACCGCACCTCGACGCTCCAGGACCTGGAGCGCGGCAAGCCGCTCGAACTCGACGTACTCCTCGCGGCCGTGGTCGAGTTGGCGGAGATCACCGGCGTGGAGGTGCCCACCCTGCGCACCGTGCACGCCATCTCGGACCTGCTCGCGCTGAGGAGTGCCGCATGAGGAGACGCGAGTGGCCGCGAGCCCACTCCGCACATGCAGGACAATGAGAGCGAGCAGGTCACCTCGCCGCACGACGGCCCGGTGACCCGCGGCACCCTCCGCAGCAAGGGCCGTTTCGGCCACCAGCACGTACAGAACCGGGGCTGATCAGGACATGGGACGAGTCACGGAACGACGCAAGGTGACCCGGATCCGGGACGGCGTGGTCACCACCCGCCCGGACACGCTCGTCGCCGAGGAACCCCTGGAGATCCGGCTCAACGGCAAGCCGCTCGCGATCACCATGCGCACCCCCGGCGACGACTTCGCGCTCGCGGCCGGGTTCCTGGTCAGCGAAGGTGTACTGGCGAACGCATACGATCTGCAGAACATCGTGTACTGCGCGGGGGCGACCGTAGACGGTTCGAACTCCTACAACGTCGTGGACGTACGGACCGCCCCCGACGTGGTGATGCCGGACATCACGTTGGAGCGCAACGTGTATACGACGTCCTCGTGCGGTCTGTGCGGCAAGGCAAGCCTGGACGCGGTCCGTACGACGGCGCGCTGGCCCATCGCCGACACTCCCCCGGTCCGTGTCGAGCCCTCGCTGCTCGCGGCCCTCCCCGACCGGCTGCGCGCGGCCCAGCAGGTCTTCGACCGGACCGGGGGTCTGCACGCGGCGGCCCTGTTCAGCGAGGAGGGCGAGCTGCTGGACGTACGGGAGGACGTGGGCCGGCACAACGCGGTCGACAAGCTGGTCGGCCGAGCCCTGCAGAACGGGGACCTGCCGCTGTCCCGGGTGATCCTGCTGGTGTCGGGCCGGGCCTCCTTCGAGCTGGCGCAGAAGGCCGTGATGGCCGGGATCCCGGTGCTGGCGGCGGTGTCGGCGCCCTCGTCGCTGGCCGTGGACCTGGCGGCGGAGACGGGCCTGACCCTGGTGGGCTTCCTGCGGGGCAGCAACATGAACGTGTACGCGGGCGAGGACCGCATCGCCCTGCGGGCCGCGGCCGCCCAGGGCTGAGATCCGCGCCCCGCGTCACGGCGGCGGGGCCCCGACCGGCGGGGAGCGCCCCCTGCGCCGCAGGGGCCCCGCCTCAGCCCCGCACGCCCTGCGCGGTCTCCACGAACGCCGTGATCAAGGGTGACCGGCGGGCCGCCTCCCAGGCCAGGATCACCTCGTCGGGTTCGGCGTCGGTGACGGGGACGTAGGTGATGTCGGGGCGGGAGTACTTCTCGGCGACGGAGACGGGCACGAGGGTGATGCCCGCGCCGGAGGCCACGGCCTCGAACTTCTCCTCGATGCTGCGGATCGGGACGTCGTCCGGGCCGGGGTTGGCGTACCGCAGCCAGGCCTCGCCGTCTAGGTCGGCCCGCACGAGGTCCTGCTTGCCGGCGAGGCGGTGGTCGGCGGGCAGCATCGCGACCCGGGTCTCGGTGAACAGCGGCAGCAGGGTGAGGCCCTGCTCGCGGATCGGGCGGCGCAGATAGGCGAGGTCGACGGTGCCGTCGAGGATCAGCTGCTCCTGGTCGTCCCATTCGACCCGGCGGGCCTTCACCTCGATGCCGGGGTGGGCGGCGCCGTAGGCCCGCAGCGTGCGGGTGATCACGACGCCCGCGCGGAAGCCGACGACGAGCCGGTGCGGACCCCGCGCGGACCGCTGCACCCTACGGCGCGTCGCATCAGCCGAGGCGAGCAACGCCCGCCCGTCGTCGAGGAGTTGGCGCCCGGCAGCCGTCAACGACACGCCGTGACTGTCCCGTTCGAAGAGCGCGGAGTCCAAGTCCTTTTCCAGGGCCCGGATCTGACGGCTCAACACCGGCTGCGCGATGTGCAACTGCTCGGCCGCGCGCCCGAAGTGCAGCAGCTCGGCCACCGCGACGAAGTAGCGGACCTTCCGCAGGTCGAGGTCCATGGGGGGCCGCCCTTCCGTACGCCGTCGGCGATGCCTTCAGGGTATCGCCACGGCCGAAAGAGGTCTTGGACGGCGGGGCGACCACGGCCGCAGGCTGGGTGACGTCACAGCAACGCGCACAACCCGAGAGGGGCAGGACATGGGACTGCGAGGACAGCGGATCGTCGTCATCGGCGGTACGGCGGGGATCGGGTTCGCGGTCGCGGAGGCGGCCGCGCGGGAGGGCGCCCGGGTGGTCGTCGCCTCGCGCCGGCAGCAGAGCGTGGACGCGGCGCTGAAACGGCTCCCGGAGGACGCCGAGGGGCAGGTCCTCGACGCGAGCGACGAGGAGGCGGTGCGGGCCTTCTTCGCGGGGCTCGGCGGCTACGACCACCTGGTCTACACGGCCGGTGAGGCGCTGCTGATGGGGAGCCTCGCCGAGTCCGACCTCGGGCGGGCCCGCGCCTTCCTGGACACCCGGCTGTGGGGCGCCTACACGGCGGTGAAGTACGGCGCCCCGTCGATCCGGGAGGGCGGTTCCGTGGTCCTGACGACGGGCACCGCCGGACGCAGGCCGATCCCCGGCACGACCGTCGCCGCCGCCCTGTGCGGGGCGATGGAGTCGCTGACCCGGGCACTTGCCCTGGAGCTGGCGCCGCTGCGGGTCAACGTGGTCGCCCCCGGTGTCGTACGCACCGAACTCTGGCGGGAGTTGGACGACGAGCAGCGCGACGGGCTGTTCGAGTCCGTCGCCGGGTCGCTGCCGGTCGGCCGGATCGGCGAGCCGGAGGACATCGCCGAGGCGTATCTGTATCTGATGCGTGGCGGCTACACGACCGGTTCGACGGTGGTCGTGGACGGCGGCACGGTCCTCGTCTGACCGCTCGGCCGCCGGGGTCAGCCGCCCGCCGCGAACCGCACCTCCCCCGCCGCGACCACCAACCCCAGGCGCGGGAAGTCGAGTTTGACCGACGCCTGGTGCTCGGCGGCGGTGAGCGCGCTCATCGCGTCCTCGACGAAGACGAGTTGGTGGCCGAGGTCGCCGGCGGCACGCGCGGTGGACTCCACGCCGAGGTTGGTGGCGATCCCGCCGAACACCAGGGTGTCGACGCCCCGTTCACGCAGCCGCTCCTCAAGTCCCGTGCCCTGGAAGCCCCCGATCGTCCGCTTCACGATCTCCAGGTCCCCTTCCCGGAACAGCCCGTCGGCGAGTCCACTGCCGGCGGGCTGCTCGGCGATGCCGGGACGTTCGACCCGGATCAGCACGACGAGCGCACCGGCGGAACGGAAGACGCCGGCCAACTCCTCGGCCACGGCGAGGACTTCGGGACCCTTGTACGGTTCGAGCGGCAGCGCGACGATGCGGTCCATCAGGTCGACGAGGACCAGGGCGGTGCGTTCGGGGTCGAGGGCGAGCAGGGATTCGGGAGTCCGGGGTGGGGTCATGACGGAACGTTAGCCCCCGTCAGCCGTCCGTACCGGAAATCCGGATCAACAGGCCCATGAACTGGTCGCGTTCGGCCTCCGACAGCGGGGCGAGAAGTTCCTCGTTGGCCGCACGGGCCGCCTTCTCGGAGCGCTTGAGCAGCCGCGCGCCCTCCGGCGTGAGCGACACCGCGTTCTTACGGCGGTCCTTCGCGTCCGGCTCCCGTACGACCGAGCCGGCGGCCTGGAGGTCGTTCAGCACGCCGACCAGGTCCTTGGGGTCGAGCCCGACACCGCGGCCGAGGTCGGCCTGAGCAATGGGCGCGAGGTCACGGACGGCGGAGAGCACCACGTGGTGCCACATCTTCAGCCCCTCGACCGCCAGCGCGTCGGCGACGAGGGCACGCCCACGGGCGGCTGCCCGGCCGAGCAGCCAGCTGGGGAGGGCGCGGATCACGGGGAGGGGTGCTTCGGCCATGCGGGCAGCCTAGCGAAAAGTCGTTGGACTTCCCAATGAAACCGTGAATATCATTGGGCCCCCCAACGATCCCCACGACCCCCGATGGTCCCCGCTGATCCCCTCAAGCGCTGTCACGATCCCTGGAGGTGCGATGCGTCGCGTCCGGTACGACTCCACCGGCGGCCCGCTGTTCGTGGAGGAGGTCCCCGTCCCCGCACCGGGGCCCGGTGAACTCCTCGTCCGTACCGAGGCGATCGGAGTCACCTTGCCCGTCGTCCGCAAGGTGACCGAGGCGGCCGAGCCGATCCCGCTCGGCGGCGAGATCGCGGGCGAGGTGGTCGCCGTAGGACAGGACGTGACCCGGTGCCGGGCGGGCGAGCGGGTGACCGGGCTGTGCTTCGGGCACGGGTACGCCGACTTCGCGGTCCTCCACGAGGGCATGGCCTCCCCCGTGCCCGATACCGCCTCCGCCGTCGACGCGGTCGCGCTCGTCCGCAGCGGGCTGGTGGCCCTGGGCGCGCTGGACGCGGCCCGACCCGAACCCGATGAGGCCGTGCTGATCACGGCCGCGGCGAGTGGAGTCGGCCATCTGGCAGTGCAGTTGGCGAGGGCGCGGGGTGCCGGGCGGGTCGTGGGCGCGGTGTCCGATCCGGCGAAGGGCGACTTCGTGCGCGCGCTGGGCGCCGACGAGGTGATCACCTACGACCAGTTGGACCGGCCGGGCTGGGGCGAGCCCGTCGACTACGTACTCGACGCGGTGGGCGGCGAGTTGCTCACCCCGGCCGTCGCGGCACTCGCCCCGGGCGGGCGGCTCGTGGCGTACAGCTCGGGCGGCGGGACGATCCAGGCGTACGACCTTCTCGTGGGCGCCAAGTCCGTGATCGGGTTCCAGATGGCGCGGATCGCGCGCGGGAAGCCGGAGTTGTACGAACGGTGGCGGCGGGAGCTGTGGCGGCTGTTCGCGGAGGGCGCCCTGAAACCGTCCGTGCACGGCGAGTTCGCGCTGGCGGAGGCGGAGAAGGCGCACGAGGTGATCGAGTCGCGCAGCAACCTCGGCAAGGTCGTACTGCGCCCCTGAATCACCCCGCCGAACCTGACGGTCGGTCACGGCCGGTGCGGTGTTGCGAAGTTATGGAGTGACGGGCACTGCACGCTTCTTGTGAGGCGCCGGAGGCCGCAACTAACGTCTGTGACACGCCCGTTGGACGTGGGATGTCCGGATGTCCAGACGAATGAAGGGCAGGTAGCACCACCATGCCGTCGAGTCTTCGCGCACGTCTGAGATCCACCCTCACCGCCGCACTCACCCTGGCCGCGCTGCTCATGCTCCCGAGCCACGCGCACGCCACCGCCCAAACCACCTCCCCCACCCCCGAGTTCGACCAACAGGTCCTCTTCAAGGCTCCCCAGGACGCGGGCTACGCCTGCTTCCGGATCCCGGCCATGGTGAGGACCAACGACGGCACCCTGCTCGCGTTCGCCGAGGGCCGGGTGCTCAACTGCGGTGACGCAGCCGACATCGACATCGTCGTCAAGCGCTCCACGGACGACGGCGTCACCTGGAGCCCGTTGCAGGTCGTCAACCACGGCGGCGGCGACACGCACGGCAACCCGGCACCCATCGTGGACCGGAAGACGGGCCGCATCCTGATCGCCGAGACGTACAACACGGGCCGTACGGACAGCGCCAGTTGCTCGGTCCCCTGCGACCGCACCCCGCACCTGCAGTACAGCGACGACGACGGCCTCACCTGGTCGCAGCCGCGTGACCTGAGTGACGAGATCCTGCCCCCGACCTGGAACTCCTGGTACGCCACAGGACCCGTGCACGGCATCCAGCTCACCCGTGGCAAGCACCGGGGCCGGCTCGTGTTCGGCGTCAACACCGAGACCTGGGACGGGAGTCGGGTCACCGCGAACAACGCGGCGCTGATCGTGAGCGACGACGGCGGCGACCACTGGAAGATCGGCGCGACCGACTCGTATCCGATCGCGGCAGACGGGACCTGGCGGCAGAAGCCGTCCGAGGTGACGCTGACGGAGCGCACCGACGGTTCGATCCTGGTGAGCGGCCGCGAGCAGGACGGCACCGACCTCGGGCAGCGCACCCAGGCGGTCAGCCGCGACGGCGGCGACAGCTTCACCGCGCCCTTCCACGCCCTGCCCGACCTGTACGCGCCGCAGGTCCAGTGCTCGACGCTCGGCGTCGGCTCCCGCATCCTGCTGGCCTGCGACGCCGACCCCGACCGCCGCCGCACGATGATGATCCGCTCCTCCTACGACGGCGGCCGCACCTGGGACAGCGTGGACCGCGGCACGGTCGTGACGAAGGACTGGTCGGGCTACTCCGACATGGCGCGCATCGACGGCGACACGGTGGGCCTGCTCTACGAGGGCGGCGCCGTGACCGCGACCGACGAGATCCGCTTCGCGCGCTTCAACGAGGCCTGGCTGCAACCGCGTCGGGGCCCGGACCCGACGACCGCCGACCTCGCCCCGTACGCGAAGCGGGCAGCGGTCCTCGGCGGCGCCCAGGAGACCGACGGCGTGTCCGGCGGCGCCCTGTCCTTCGACGGCGTGGACGACGCCGTGCGCCTGCCGTACAGCGACCGACTCCCGCTGGGGACAAAGGACTTCACGGTGTCGCTCTGGTTCCGCTACACCGCGACGACCGGTGATCAGCCGTTCCTGTGGATGGGCGGGGTCGGCACCACCGAGCCGCAGGTGTGGCTGCGCGGTGAGCCCGCGGGCAACCACGTGCGGGCGCTGATCACCACCCGGGTCGGCGCGACGACCGTCCACACCACCTCCGTGGTGACCGCCGGCGCCTACAACGACGGCCAGTGGCACCAGGCCGTACTGCGGCGCGGCGGTGGGCAGTTGACCCTGTCCGTCGACGGTACGACGGTGAGTACCGCGGACATCGTGGGCTCGGTCAGCCGCAACTCGCCGTTCGGTGTGCACATCGGCCAACGCATGGACAGCATGCAGTACTTCACCGGGTCGATCGACGAAGTCCACGTCTGGGACCGGCTGTTGACGGACGACGAACTCGCCGCCCAGCACCCGTCCCCCGCCGGGACCGTCCTGTGGCTGCCCATGGACCATGTGAGCGGCAGCCACTAACGTCCCGGGCGTGCCCGAGGACCGACGAGCACGACAGCGCCTGGGAGCCGGGGTCGGCCTGCTGCTGACCCTGGCTCTCGCGGCCGTGCTGCTCACCGCCCTCCCCAAGGACCACCACGGGGAGAGCGGCGGCGCGTGCACGGCCCGAACGGTGCGCAGTTGGTCGCCGGACGCGCAGCTCACCAACTCCTTTGCCGCGTACGGCGACGACGAGTCCCGCGCCGACGACTGGACCGGCGGCGACGGCACGCACTCGGTCAGGCTGCCGGACGGCCGGGTGCTGTGGCTGTTCTCCGACACCTACCTCGGTCAGGTGTACGCCCCGCCCAACCCGGTCGGCGAGTCGTACGCCTGGCGGGACACGACCGCGCCGCTGGTACGCAACTCGGCGGTGGTGATGCGCGACGGCCACCCCCAACTCACGCTCCCCGCCCCGCTGTTCCCCGACCCCGCCCCGAACGAGTGGCGTTGGCCGGTGGCGGCCCGCGTCGAGCCCCGCTCCCCCGGCTCGCCCGAGTCCGTCGTACGGGTGCTGCTGTGGACGCGCACAGCGGGGGCGTACCCGTGGATCTACGGCGTGCCGCTCGCGACCGAGGTCGCCACGCTGTCGCTGCCGGATCTGCGGGTGGAGTCGATCGTGAAGGTCTTCGGCCAGGAGCTGGTCCAAGACCCGTCCCGGCGCGTGCAGTTCGGGACGACGATGGTCTCGGTGGGCGGCTGGACGTACGTCTTCGGCGGGAACGACGCGCAGGCCGCGGCCCGGCCGACCTCCTCGGCGTATGTGGCACGGGTGCCGGACGGACGGCTCGGGGAACCGGGCGCCTGGGAGTACTGGGACGGCTCGGCGTGGACGGCCCGGGCCGGGCCGCGAACGGTGCTCGGGGACGGCCAACACAGCGGTGTGGGAAGCGCGTTCTCGGTGGTGCGGGACGGCGGGACGTACGTCCTGTTCACGATGGCGGCGGGCAGCCGGGGGCTCACCACCGTCACCTCGTACTGGGCCTGTTCGCCCACCGGACCCTGGCACGGACCGACCCGGAGCTTCAGCCCGCCGCTGCCGCCGGGCCAGGTCGCCGCGTACAACCCGCAAGTACACACGGAGTTGAGTGACGGCGACCGGCTCGTCCTCAGTTACGACGTCAACTGGCTGGACGCGACGGCCACTTCGGCCGCGCTGAACCTCAGCCGGAACGTGTCGCTGTACCGACCGCGGTTCGTGACCCTGCGGTTGGGGCCGCCGGCTCGGTGACCTCGGGCAGCGGATCGCGGGCGCGGCGCTTTGCGATGACCGCGCACACCATCAGCTGCATCTGGTGGAAGAGCATCAGCGGCAGCACGGCCAGGGAGGCGTGGGCGCCGAACAGGACGCTGGCCATGGGCAGTCCGGAGGCGAGGGACTTCTTCGAACCGGCGAACTGGATGGCGATCCGGTCCTCCCGGTCGAAGCGCAGCGCCTTGCCGCCGTACCAGGTCAGGGTGAGCATCACGGCGAGGACGACGGCCTCGACGGCGAGGAGTCCGGCGAGGCGGACCGCGCTGACCTGGTGCCAGATGCCCTGGACCATGCCCTCGCTGAACGCGGTGTAGACGACGAGCAGGATCGAGCCGCGGTCGACGTAGCCGAGGATCTTCTTGTGCCGGGTGATGAACCCGCCGATCCAGCGCCGCAGCACCTGCCCGGCCAGGAACGGCACGAGGAGTTGCAGCACGATCTTGAGGAGTGAATCGGCGGAGAAACCACCGCCGTTGTTGCCGAGCAGCGCCGCCGCGAGCAGCGGGGTGATGACGATGCCGGCGAGCGAGGAGAAAGAGCCCGCGCAGATCGCGGCGGGCACGTTGCCGCGCGCGATCGAGGTGAACGCGATCGACGACTGGACGGTCGACGGGACCAGGGTGAGGAACAGCAGCCCCTGGTAGAGGGGGTGGGTCAGGATCACCGGGACGAGACCGCGGGCGGCCAGGCCGAGCAGCGGGAAGACGACGAAGGTGCAGGCCAGGACGGTGGTGTGCAGCCGCCAGTGCTTGAGGCCGTCCAGTGCCTCACGCGTCGACAGGCGGGCGCCGTAGAGGAAGAAGAGGAAGGCGATCGCGGCCGTGGAGGCGCCCGAGGCGACGTCGGCGCCCGTGCCTCTCGCGGGGAGGAGCGCGGCGAGGCCCACCGTCCCGAGCAGCAGCAGGATGTAGGGGTCGACCGGCATCCGACTCGGCCATCGCAGGCGTTTCACTGTGCTCCACTGTCTCGCGTGTCTCGCTGTACGTCCGGTCCGTCTTCCGGCACGGACCCGTGCCCTCCCCATCCTCCTCTCCGGACTCTTGATCGGGAATCCGTCATACCGCTCTGACTGCCATCACGTTTCGCGATAAGCGGTTACCGTGTATGCCATGGTGTATGCCATGTACGACCTCTCCCACCTGCGGACCTTCCTCGCGGTGTCCCAGACGCTGAGCTTCACGCAGGCCGCCCGCCGGCTCGGGCTGCGCCAGTCCACGGTGAGCCAGCACGTGCGGCGGCTGGAGGACGCGACGGGGCGGCAGCTGTTCACCCGGGACACGCACTCGGTGGAGCTGACGGAGGACGGTGAGGCGATGCTCGGCTTCGCGCGCCGCATCCTGGAGGTGCAGGAACAGGCGTCGGCGTTCTTCACCGGCACCCGGTTGCGCGGCCGCCTGCGCTTCGGCGCCTCCGAGGACTTCGTCCTCACCCGGCTGCCCGAGATCCTGGAGGGCTTTCGCTACGACCATCCCGAGGTGGACCTGGAGCTGACGGTCGAGCTGTCCGGCACGCTGCACGAGCAACTGGCTGCCGGGAAGCTGGACTTGGTGCTGGCGAAGCGTCGCTCCGAGGATCCGCGGGGCGAACTGGTCTGGCACGACAAGCTCGTGTGGATCGGTGCGGAACGGCTCCGCCTGGACGCGGATCGGCCGGTGCCGCTGATCGTCTATCCGCCGCCCGGCATCACACGGGCGCTCGCGCTGGAGGCGCTGGAGCGGCAGGGGCGGGCGTGGCGCATCGCGTGCACGAGCGGGAGCCTGAACGGCCTGATCGCCGCGGCCCGGGCGGGACTGGGGGTGATGGCCCACTCGCGGGGGCTGGTGCCGCCGGGGTTGGTGCGGATGCCGGAGCGGGCGGGGCTGCCGGAGCTGGGCGAGGTGGACTTCGTGCTGGTGCACGGGCGGCGCAGGGTGTCGGCGCAGGGGGCCGCGGACGCGTTGGCGGCGGCGATTCTGGCGGGTGGGGATCGATTGCACCGGCGCGGTCCGTAATCCCGGTTTTTCATTACGGAAAACGTGAGCCGGCTTCTACAACAATACCGACGTCCATGAATTTCTCGGCCGACCGTGCGGGAATTCCCGACAGCGGGCGGCGCTGCCGGAAGCAGCGCCGCCCGTTATGTCATCGGCGGGCAGTTCAGGAGAACGAGAATTCCCCTCCGTAATCGGTGTCGTGATCGCGGTACACGGAGCTGTAGTTGAGCTGACCGGTGTCGACCACGCCGTCCTTGACCGAGAACTCGATCCAGACGCCGGGTCCGTCGATGCGGACGTAGTCGCCCGCGGTGTCCAGCGCGGTGGTGCCGGAGTACGAGATGTAGGTGTCGTCGAGTTCCGACTTGTAGGTGCTCAGGGTGGACGCGGCGGTCGTGTCGTCCGCGGCCTCGACCCACGGCGTGATGGCGTCGAGCACCAACTGCTGCTGGTCGTCGGTCAGTTCGCTGACCGCGAGGCCCTCCTTGGTGTCGGGGAAGTCGCCGTCCTCGTCCGGGCCGAGCACCACGCCGGTGGTGGAGTCGGAGAGTTTCGCCTCCGACAGCTCGTCGTCGCTCAGGCCTTCGAGCATCGACTCCACGCCGTCGTGCATCCCGGACAGGGGTGCGTAGGTGGTGCCGTCGTCGTCGGTCCAGGTGGCGGGTTCCACGCCGGCGAAGTACGGGGTGGTGCCCACGACCTCCCCGTCCTTGTAGGTGAGGTTGACGGCCAACTGGTCGCCGCCGAAGTGGAGTTGCCAGGTCCCGGAGGTGCTCGGGGTGCCCAGGAAGGCGAGGTAGTAGTTGCCGCTGCCGTAGCTGCTGTCGGTCTCGCCGAGGACGTCGTCCGCGGCCAGGATCTGGCTGATCTGGTCGTAGCCGGTGCCGGTCCCGGTGCCCGTGGCCGCCTCGACCACCGCCTCGGCGGCGGCGAGCTGGGTGTCGCTGAGCGTGCTCAGCTCGATGCCGACCCGGCAGTCCGCGCCGCACGCCTCGTTCGACCAGGCGGTGGCGTTCGCCTGCGTGAAGTCGAGGAGTACGGAGGCCTGTTGGTCGTCGTCCAGGGTCTTCAGGAACGCGTCGGCGGCGTCGACCACGTCGGAGACGGACGAGCCCGTACCGGCCGTGCCGGTGGGCGCGGGGGCGGTTGCGGAGGCCGGCGTGGACGGGGAGGTGGATCCTCCAGGAGTGGTCGGGGACGTCGATCCCGGGGTGGTCGGGGACGCGCTGGTGGACGGGTCGGGTGTGACGGACGCGGCGTTCGCGTTGGCGTACATCGCGCCGCCGAGGAGGGTCGTCGCCGCGGCTAAGGCCATGACGATCTTCCTGCGGCGACCCAGCGACCTGCGGTGAGCGTTTTGGGGCTTCAATTCGATATTCCCTTCACGGGGCTCACCGGAAGGACTTCCGAAGACTATTTCTAAAAGATCTTTCGGGAAATCCCTGCGGCATCGGTTTGGACGAGCCACAGTCGATCGCCGAACACTGTGATTCCCATCTCCGGGTGCTTGGTTTTGCGCATGATTTATCTTGAACTTACTTTGAGGGAGGGCGAGTTGAGAGGGAGCGTCCGATACGTCAGCTGTTTGACCCTGCGCAGGAACGGACTCGCCTCCACATGCCGAATCCCGTCCAGCTGCCCGAGCGGCCCGCTGAGGTAGTCGTACAGTCCCGCCGTGTCCCTCACGACCGCGGTCACGACGATGTTGGACGTGCCGGCCGTCGCGGAGGCGTACGCGACCTCGTCGTGCGTGGCCAGCGCCTCGCCGACCGAGTGCAGTGCGGCCGGGGTCGCCGTGATCCACAGCACCGCCGCACGCGTGTACCCGAACACCTCCGAGTCGTACTCGACGTCGATGTACACCGCCCCCGAGCCGATCAGCGAGGCGAGCCGGCGTTTGACGGCGGACTCGGAGCGGCCGGTGGCGCGCTGGAGCTCGGGGTACGTGGCGCGGCCGTCGCGTTCCAGGACGGTGACCAGGGCCTCGTCCTCCGGGGTGATGCGGGCGGGGCCCGGTGCGGGCGCCGGTTCGGGGAGGAGCGCGGCGATCTGGTCGTCGGCGAGCACCTTGAAGCGGCGCAGCCAGCCCGTCGGGCCGCCGTAGAAGCGGTGCAGGAGTTGGTGGGCGCGGATGTCCAGGACGCTGGGGGTGCGCGGGAGTTTGCCGAGGAGGAGGTCGTCGTAGTCGCCGGGGCTGCGGGGGCGGGTCAGGCAGACGATCTCGGTGCCGCCCGACGCGAGGCCGATCCAGGCGGTGTCGGGGCGCTTGGCGAGGGCGTCGGCGATGTTGAGGGCGTTGTCGGGGGCGCTGCGCAGGCGGAGCATCCACTGGTCCTGGCCCAGGAGTTCGGGGTCCCGGATCGCGACGACCCGCAGGCCCGCCTCGGCGGTGAGTCGGCGGAAGCGGCGGGCGATCGTCTGGTCGGAGACGCCGAGGACCGTGCCGAGACGGCTGAAGGAGGCCCGGCCGTTGACCTCCAGCGCGGTCAGCAGTTGCAGGTCGAGCTGGTCAAGAGTATCGGATTCCATCTCCAGCATGCCTGCTCCTGTCGGATTCCGGCGGCGAGGTGTCCAACACGGCGCTGATCGTCCGGGTGGAGCCCATCGTACGGAGAACCGCACATCCGGGACAGGGGAGTTGAGGTCATGCGTACATGGGGGCCGCTCACGGCGGTGTGCCTGGGCACGTTCATGTTGTTGCTGGACGTGACGATCGTGGTCGTCGCGCTGCCGGACATGGCGCGGTCGTTGCACGCGTCGTTGAGTGATCTGCAGTGGGTGGTCGACGGGTACGCGCTGGCATTGGCCGCGCTGCTGCTGGGAGTTGGTGCCGCCGCCGACATTCTGGGGCGGCGGCGGGTGCACGTGGTGGGGGTCGTGCTGTTCGCGGTGGCGTCACTGCTGTGCGGGCTCGCGGGCGGGCCGGACGCGCTCGTGGCCGCGCGGGCCGTGCAGGGTGTCGGGGCCGCGGCGATGCTGGCGACGACGTTGCCGTTGCTCGGGTCCGTCTACCAGGGGCGGCAGCGGTCGGTGGCGCTCGGGGTGTGGGGCGCGGTCAGCGGTGGCGCGGCCGCGGTCGGTCCGGTGCTGGGCGGGGTGCTCACCGAGGGGCCGGGATGGCGGTGGATCTTCTTCGTGAACCTGCCGGTGAGCGTGGCCGCGGTGTGGCTGACGCTGCGGGTGGTGCCGGAGTCGAGGGGGCCGCGCGGGATGCGGATCGACTGGCTCGGCACGGTCGCGTTCGCCGGGTTCGCGGGCGGGGTGACGTATGCGGTGGTGCGGGCCGGTGAGGACGGTTGGGGTGCGTCGGTGACGCTCGGGTCGTTCGCCGTCGCGGCCCTCGCGCTGGTCTGCTTCGTGCTGGTGGAGCGGCGGGTGGCGCATCCGCTGCTCGACCTGTCGCTGCTGCGGAAGCCTGCCTTCGTGGGCGTGATGGCGGGGGCGCTCGCCTTCAACGGGGTGGCGTTCGGCGGGATGCCGTATCTGTCGATCTGGCTGCAGACGGTGCTGGGGATGAGCCCGGTGCGCGGCGGCCTGACGCTGCTGCCGCTGACGGGTGCGGCGGTCGTGGTGTCGGTCCTAGCCGGGAAGCTGCTGCACGGGGTGCCGGCGCGGCTGACCGTCGGCGGCGGGCTGCTGCTGATCGGCACGGGCTGCTTCTGCCAGGCCGTCCTCGGCGCCGGTTCGGACTGGACGGCGCTGGTGCCGGGGCTCGTCCTGGTGGGCATCGGTACGGGTCTGGTGGCGCCCGGGATAGCCGGGGCGGCCCTCGCGGCGGTGCCGACCGAGCGTGCGGGCATGGCGGGCGGCGTGGTGAATACCGTACGGCAGTTGGGGTATGCACTCGGCGTCGCCGTGTCGGGGACCGTACTCACTTCGCGGATGCGGGACACGCTCCCGCACGACGCGGCGCACACGCTGGCGGGCGGCGGGGCCGGGGCGCTGCGCGGAACGTTCCCGGAACACGTGCTGCGGGCCGCGTTCGCGTCGGGGCTCGACTCGGCGCTCGTGACGGCCGGCTTCGTCGGTACGGCGGCGGGCGCGCTGGTGCTCGCCCTGGTCGGGGCGGGTCGCGCGGAGCGGACCGGCGGGACGGCGGGCACGGCACCGGGAGTGACGGAGAGCGCCGCGCGGAGGCCCTCCGGGGAGGAGACGACGTCGCCCCGGTGACGTGGTGTGACCGGACGCCGGGGGTAATCGGGTCGTACAGATTCAGTGGAGATTACGGGCCCGAAACCTACGGAACCGTAAGGATTTCTGTCCGACCCTTCCCCTTGTGAGGGCATTTTCCGCCGCTGACCAGTGCGGACGTGAACACCGCTCCTTTTCCCACCCCCTCCCGCCCTTCGGCCCGGTGGGGTAGCTTTCACGGCGCTGTAGGGGAGTGCCAACAGGAGCGGGGAGCGGGGTTTGCGCGAGTACAACAACCCTCCGTTGGCGTTGGCACCGCCGGTGGGCGGTCTGGCCGACGTCGTCTTCGAGCGTGCCCAGGACGACCCCCTCCACGTCTCCCTCGGCCGCAAGAACGAGCAGGACGAGTGGCGGGACGTGACCGCCGCCGAGTTCCGCGACGAGGTCCTCGCCCTCGCCAAGGGCCTGCTCGCCCAGGGCATCCGCTTCGGCGACCGGGTCGCGATCATGTCCCGTACCCGCTACGAGTGGACGCTGTTCGACTTCGCGCTGTGGACGATCGGCGCCCAGGTGGTGCCGATCTACCCGACCTCGTCGGCCGAGCAGTGCTTCTGGATGCTGCACGACGCGCAGGTCTCGGCGGCGATGGTCGAGCACGAGGACCACGCGATGACCATCGCCACCGTCATCGACCGCCTCCCCGCGCTGCACCAGCTGTGGCAGCTCGACACGGGCGCCGTGCAGCGGCTGTACGACGCCGGCGCGCACATCGAGGACGAGGTGGTGCACCGGCACCGCCAGGCCGTCACCCCGGACTCGACCGCGACGATCATCTACACCTCGGGTACCACGGGCAGACCCAAGGGCTGTGTCATCTCGCACGGCAACTTCATGTACGAGGCGGACACGGTCATCGACACCTGGGAGTCCGTCTTCCACTCGAAGCGGGGCGAGGAGGTGGCGACCCTGTTGTTCCTGCCGCTCGCGCACGTCTTCGGGCGGATGGTGGAGGTCGCGGCGATCCGCGGCGGCGTCCGCTTCGGCCACCAGCCGCAGCTGAACGCCGCAGCACTGCTGCCGGACCTCGTCGCCTTCAAGCCGACGTTCATCCTGGCCGTGCCGTACATCTTCGAGAAGGTCTTCAACGCGGCCCGCCGCAAGGCCGAGAAGGACGGCAAGGCCGGGCCGTTCGAGAAGGCCGTCGAGATCGCGGTGAAGTACGCGGACGCGATCGAGGCGAAGGCCTGGGGCATCGGCCCCGGCCCCTCGGCGGGCCTGCGCATGCAGCACCAGCTCTTCGACAAGCTCGTGTACTCCAAGGTGCGGGCCGCCATGGGCGGCCGGATCCGCAACGCCATGTCCGGCGGGTCGGCCATGGACCGCCGCCTCGGACTGTTCTTCGCGGGCGCGGGCGTCCAGATCTACGAGGGCTACGGCCTCACCGAGTCGACGGCCGCCGCGACCGCCAACCCGCCCGACCGCACCCGCTACGGCACGGTCGGCCAGGCCATCCCCGGTGTCACCGTGCACATCGCGGACGACGGCGAGATCTGGCTCAACGGCCCCAATGTCTTCCAGGGTTACCTCAACAACCAGAAGGCCACCGACGAGACCCTGCACGACGGCTGGCTCGCCACCGGTGACCTGGGCTCCCTGGACGAGGACGGCTATCTGACCATCACCGGGCGCAAGAAGGAGATCCTGGTGACCTCCGGCGGCAAGAGCGTCGCGCCCGGGCTGCTGGAGGAGCGGGTGCGCGACCATCCACTGGTCTCGCAGTGCATCGTCGTCGGCAACGACCGCCCCTACATCGCCGCGCTCGTCACCCTCGACCACGAGGCCGTCGAGCACTGGCTCACCATGCGCGGCAAGCCGCAGATGTCGCCGGCCGAGCTGGTGCGCGACGCCGACCTGGAGACCGAGGTGCGGCGCGCGGTCGTAGCCGCCAACACCTTGGTCTCGCAGGCCGAGTCGATCCGCACCTTCCGGATACTGGCCCAGCCGTTCACCGAGGAACACGGTCTGCTGACCCCGTCCCTGAAGCTGAAGCGCAAGGCCATCGAGAACACGTACGCGAACGAGGTCGAGGCGCTGTACCGGGCCTGAACTCCCCCTTCCCTAGCCGATGTTCACCCGGAAGATCTTGTCGGAGCCGTCCGGCTGGTTGCCGTTGTTGTCGCAGTTGGTGGTCGACAGCCACAGCTGGTCGGCGCCGGGGACCTTGGTGACCGTGCGCAGGCGTCCGTAGGTCCCGACGTAGTACGCCGTCGGGGTGCCGACGCTCTCGGTGTCGCCGTTGATCGGGACGCGCCACAGGCGTTCGCCGCGCAGGGACGCCATGTAGACGACGTTGCGGACGATGGCGATCCCGCTGGGCGAGGCCTCGTCGACGTTCCAGGTGGCCTTGGGGTTGGTCATCCCGGCGACGCTGCAACTCCCTTCGCAGGTGGGCCAGCCGTAGTTCGCGCCCGGCTTGATGAGGTTGAGTTCGTCCTTGGAGCTGTTGCCGAACTCCGCTTCCCACAGGCGGCCGTTGCGGTCGAAGGCGAGACCCTGCGGGTTGCGATGGCCGTACGAGTAGACGTAGTTGCCGAACGGGTTGCCGGGGGCCGGCTTGCCGTCCGTCGTCATGCGCAGGATCTTGCCGTTGAGGGAGGTCTTGTCCTGGGCGAGGTCGGGTGTCTGGGCCTCGCCGGTGGAGACGTAGAGGTAGCCGTCGGGTCCGAAGGCGAGGCGTCCGCCGTTGTGGTAGCGGTTCTTCTTGATGCCCTGGAGGAGGACGGTGTAGCCGGTGAGGGTGGTGCCGTCGTACGTCATGCGGACGACGCGGTTGCCCTCGGACGCGGTGTGCATGAAGTAGACGTAGTGGTTGGTGGCCCACTTCGGGTCGACGGCGACGCCGAGGAGGCCGCCCTCGCCGTTGGTGGTGACCGCGTTGGGCACGGTCCCGACCTGGGTCCGGGTGCCGTCCTTGGCCGTCTTCCAGACCCGGAAGTCGTCCCGCTCGGTGACGAGGGCGCTCTGGCCGTCCGGCATCCAGTAGGTGCCCCAGGGGATGGTCCAGCCGGTGGAGAGCGTGGCGATCGACGAGGGGACACCGCCGTCGGTCGCGCAGGCCTTCGTGGTGAAGGTGACGGTGTTGCTCTGCTCGGAGAGGTTGCCGGCCGCGTCGCGTGCGACGACGTTCAGCGTGTACGGGCTGTCGCAGGCCAGGCCGGTGAGGGTGGTCGAGGTGCCGCTGGTGACCGTCTTGTAGACGGTATCCGCACTGCGGATGTCGTATGCGATCACCGCACGGTCGTCCGTCGACGGACCCCAGGCGAGGTCGACCGTATTCGATGTGATGTCGGCGGTCGACAAAGTACCGGGTTTGGTGGGCGGGGTGGTGTCCGAGCTGGGTTTCGTCGTGCAGTCGACGACCGGGCTGGCGGGCGAGGTGTTGCCGGCCGCGTCGCGGGCGATGACGGTGAGGTCGTAGGTGGTGTTCGGGGCGAGCCCGGTGAGCGTCTTGCTGGTCGAACTCCCGGGCGCCTCACCGATCTTGTTGCCGTGCTCGTAGAGGTCGTACGCCGTGACGCCCACGTTGTCGGTCGAGGCACCCCACGTCAGCGTGAGGCCGTCCTCGCCGATGTCCGGGCAACTCGGCTGGCCGGGACGGGTCGGGGCCTGTGCGTCGGTCGCGGTGCCGACGCTGATCCGGTCGAGGTTGGGGCCGCCGTTCGCGGTGGTCGCGGTCGCCCGGATCTTGTCGGTGCCGGCCGTCAGCGGGACGTTCACGGTCTTCGTCGCCCAGGTGTTCCAGTCGGCGGTGGCCGGGAAGGAGACGGCGGGCGCTACGACCGTGCCGTTGACGGAGATGTCCAACGGGCGGTCCACGGCGGTGCCGTTGGCGTAGCGAACGGCGACCGACGCGGTGCCGGTGGCGGCGGCACTCACCGTGAACTCCACATACGAACCAGTCACGTTGGTGTAGTCGACGAAGCCGGTGCCCGTGTAACCGGTGTGGTTGGTGGCCACGGTGCCCTGGACGACGGTGGCGTCCTCGGCCTGGTAGTCGGTGGTCGCCGCGTGCGCGGTGCCGCCTGTGAGACCGGCGAGCGGCACCGCGAGCGCCAGGGTGAGGGCGAGGGAAAGAGCCGGGGAGAGGCCCCGTGCGCCTCGCGCCGGTGTTCTGCCGCGTGTCATGAGTGCCCCCTCAGGGTGCTGTCGACCGGGTTCACACGGATCAGGCGGGTCTCGCCCGGCCGTAGCGTCGCGCTGTACGAGTCCGCGACGGTGCCCTTGTGGGAGCCGGACCAGAGGTCGGTGACGTCGCCGGAGCCGGTGAAGCCGACCTGCGACCAGTTCACGGAGACCGTCGCGCTGCCGGACGTACCTGTGTTGAACAGGGCGACCACATAGGCGCCGTCGCTCTCGCGCTTGCTCCAGACCTGCTTCACGCCGCTGTTCACCACGCGTTTCGCGGCGACACCGTCCTGGTCGACGCCGATGAGGCGGTCGTTGGTGAGCATCGCCTTGTCGACGGGGTCGAGTTGGGTGACGTCGGTGCCGAGCAGCAGGGGCGAGCCCGCCATCGCCCACAGGGTGAAGTGCGAGCGCCGCTGGTCGGCCGTCAGGCCCACCTGGTCGCCGTTGCCGACCTCCAGGGAGTCCAGGTCGTTCCAGCCGCCCGGACCGGCGTACGGCTGCCAGGAGGCGGCGGTGTTGAAGCGCGCGGAGACGTGCGACCAGTCGGTGAGCGGGTAGCCGCTGCCGTTGGCGCCGGGTCCGCAGTAGCACTCGACGTCGCCCTGCGTGCGCCAACTGTTCGCCAGCGAACGCCAGGTGGCGGCATCGGCGATCGGAAGGTTGTTGGAGAGCGCGAAGTTGATGGGCCGGCCAGTCGCCCGCAGTGCCTTGTCCCAGGCCTGGACGTCCGGGATGTCGGCGCTGCCCACGCCGTCGATCTTCAGGTAGTCGACGCCCCAGGAGGCGAACTGCTTCGCCCACGAGTTCACGAACTCCTGCGCGCCTGGCTTCCCGTAGTCGATGTAGTACATGTTCTTGCAGTTGTAGTTCTTCTCCGTCCTGGTCGTGTCCGCGATGTCCTTCGCGTGGTATGAGGTGCCCTCGATCGGGGTGTTCGCGGTGACCGCGTTCTTGGCGATGCCCGGGGTGACGTAGAAGCCGAACTTCAGTCCCTTGGAGTGGATGTAGTCGGCCAACGCCTTGATTCCGGACGGGAACTTGGCCGGGTCGACGGCCCAGCGGCCGTACGAGTCGACCGTGAAGCCGTTGGCATCGCACTTCTGCCAGAAGTCGTCGAGGTTGACGTACACGAAGCCGTGGTTCTTGAGGCCGCTCGACACCAGGGCGTCCGCCTGGGCCTTGATCTTGGCCTCGGTGGGCGTGCGGCGGACGTAGCTCCAGCTGCTCCAGCCCATGGCGGGCCGGGTGGACTGGCCGTTGTCGGAGGCCACGGCCGGAGTCGGGCCGCTCAGGAGGGGAAGCGCGGAGGCGGCCAGTAGCCCGGCGAGCGCCGCCACGAACGGCCTGGGTCCGATGTGTGTCATGACGATCCCCCAGGGGTCGCGTAGGACGTGCCGATCCAGGCCTCGTCGATCCGCAGCCGCTTGTAGCGGGTGGTGTCGGTGGCGGCGGCCCAGGTGGAGTCGACTTCGAGGCGGACGTAGCGGGCGTTGGCCGCGGTGAGGTCAATGCCCTGGATTCCGCGGCGACTTGGGAGCTGGCCGGTCTTGACGGCGCTCCCCCAGTTCGTGCCGTCGTTGCTCAGGAACACCTTGTAGTCCTTGATGCGCGCCGACTGTTCGGTGTCGGAGCGGGCGTAGGCCACGGAGTCCTCGCGCTGGTTGAGCCCGATGTACTGCGCCCTCTTCGAACTGCCCAGGTCGAAGGTGAGGTTGACCGGCAGGGTCTTGCCGTTGTCCCAGTAGGTGAGGTAACTCCCGTCCCCCGCGGCCGAACCCGCGTGTCCGCTCGCCGAGGCGCTCGCGCTCACGGTGACGCCGGACAGGATGCCCTGGCGGCCGGCGGTCGTGACCTTGAAGACGGTGTCGTACGGGTCCCAGCCGCCGAGACCGCTGAGCGTGAGCACGCCGCCGGACTGGGACCACGAAATCGCCGCGCCGGTACGGAGGTTGGTGACGGAGGCGATGCGGTAGCCGTTGTCGCGGATGCGCAGGGTGCTGGTGCCGGGCGGGGTCAGGACGTGGATGTACTGGAGGTCCGGGTCGGTCCGGCTGATGGTGGTGACGCCGTGGGCGCCGTCGTTCCAGAAGCCGGGTTTGAGGCCGCCGTACAGGTAGCCGCCGCCCTCGGTGCCGTGCAGGGACTCCCAGATGGGGTCGAGGTAGGAGTCGGCGAAGGTGTTGAAGGCGGCCTGGTTCGCCGGGAATTTACCGTTGACCTGGGCGGTCTCCGCCATCAGCGCCTTGACCGAGGAGCCGGCGTTGGTGACGAGGCGGCCGAGGGTGAGCGCGCGGTCGACGGACGGGTCGGAGCCGTCGTACCACCAGGCTCCGGTCGACGGAAGCTTGAAGTCGGCTTCCGTCAGGCGGGGTTGTGCGGTGTACACAGCCTGCGGGTAGTCGTATGCGGGCGACATTCCCGTCTTCTGCTCATTGCTGATCATGTCCATGATCGGCGTGTCCTCGTTGTTGTTGCTGAGCGTGTAGTTCGGCCGCTTCTGGTAGATCTGCTGGTAGAGGTCGTGGCTCTCCCAGTACGCGTTGTCGTTGTCGATCCAGAAGCCGCCGAGGTCTGGATAGCGGTCCATGACCTCGAAGAAGTTGTCGTAGCTGAACTGCCCGAAGCCGTCCCGGGTGGTCAGGTCGACGTTCTTGCCCTTGTAGGCGGAGTAGGCGGCCGAGTCGAGCCACTCGTGGCCGCCCTCGTCGTGCCACTGCGGGTCGTCGGTCATGTAGAGGACGACCTTCATGCCCTTGGCCTTCGCCGCCGTGATCAGTTCGCCGAGGAAGTCCCGCTTCGTGGAGCAGGATCCGGGGATCTTCGAGGGCCAGGGGCGGGCGTAGCCGAGGCGGCTGTGGAAGGTCGCCAGTACGAGGTATTGCGTATGCAGTTTCCGGGCCTCGTTCACCCAGTAGTCCGGAGTCCAGCCGCCGTTGGTGACATCGCTCTCCCAGCCGGTACAACTGGTGTGGGCGGGCGCGGTACGCAGACCCCAGTGCAGGAAGAGGCCGCCGACGGAGTTGCGGAGGAAGTCCTGGCGGGGGTTCTCCAGGTCGAGCGGGCGGGCGTTCGCGGCCGCGCAGTTCTCGGTGGAGCCGGTGCTGGACACGCGCGGCGAACCGGCGCCGCTCACGCAGTAGCCGTTCACGTCCTGGAAGCCCAGGTCGTAGGGCGAGTTGGAGCCGCGCTGGGCGGTGAAGCCCGTGAACCGGATGCCGCTCGCCGCGTTGGCGACGACCGCCGGCCGGCCGTCGTCCGCCGCGAACTTCACGGAGCTGTCGGTGAATTGGACGTTGTCGGCGTTGTGCAGATACCAGCCGTAGGCCGGCCGGGTGCCGATGGCCTTCGGGTTGTAGTCCTTGGGGTCGTTGGCCGGCACGCCGGTGGACATGGTGCCGTTGCCGCCGGGGACGGTGATGTCGACGTTCGTGAACGTGATCCCGCTGATCCGGTGACCGGTCTCGCCCCACAGAGTCGGGCTGAACGAGGGGCTGTTGCCGGTGGCCGTGATGTTGTCGTAGGTGACGTCGCTGATCGAACCGACGCCCGGACTGTTGCCGCAGCGTTTGCGGGTGCCGATCTTCTCCATGATCGGTGAGTGGACGCCGGTCATGGTGATGTCGCGGTAGTGGACGTCGGAGATCTTCGCGCCGTCCATGGAGACCATGCCGAGGCCGGACTTGTCGGCGCCCTCGATCCGGATCTTCTGGAACTGGTAGTCCGAGAAGTCGCCGCAGGTCTCGGAGCCGAACATCAGCGCGTTGCAGCACTTGGCCGACAGATACGAATCGCTCACGCGCACATGGCCGTTGGGGAGTTTGGCGCCGAGCGCGTAGTCGCTCTTGAACACGAGGGCGTCGTCGTTCGCCTTGATGCTGGCGTTCGTGACGGTGACGTTCGTCGTGGAGATGATGTTCCAGCCGTCGCGGTCGCTCGCGGTGTCGATGGTCAGGTGGTCCGAGGTGACGTTCGTGCAGCCGTTGACGAGCGCGGCGAAGTGGCCGCCCCGGCGCAGGGTGAGCCCGTCACCGATACGGAGCCCGTCGCAGCGCGTCAGCGACAGGATCTTGTCGGCCTGGCCGGACTTGGGGTTGCCGGTGATCAGGTTGCCGAGCCCGTCGATGACCCCACCGCCGACGAAGCCGATGTTCGTGAGCCGGTCGCCGTAGATCATCGCGTCGTGGAAGTGGCTGTGCCCGTAGTCCTGGTACTGGTCGTACGGGTTGGCCTCGGGGGCGTCGTAGGTGCCCGCGGACGAGCCCTGGATCGTGGCGCCGGTGTCGACCTGGAGCGTCACGTTGCTCTTCATGTGGATGGTGTTCTTGGACTTGTACGTGCCGGCGGGGAAGCGGACCGTGCCGCCGCCGGCCGAATTGGCCGCCGTGATGGCCTTGTTGACGGCCGGGGTGTCGTTGGCGGAGCCGTCACCCTTGGCGCCGTAGTCGCGGACGTCGTAGACGGTGGCGCGCGGTGCGGGAGGCGTGGCCGCGAGGGCCGACGGGTGGGCGAGGCCGAGGACGACGGCGAACGCGAAGAACACGCTCGCCGCCCAACTCCGTTTGTACAGGGGCGATTTCATGGGGGGTTTCATGGAGCGTGCTCCTCACCCGAGCTGGTAGCCGCGGAGATCGGTGAGCAGGAGATAGGTGTCCTGCAGGGACCCGGAGGTGTCGCCGAGGGAGCGGTAGATGCCCCACTTGGGGCGCACCCGATCGGCCAGGAAGGTGTCGACGCCGGTCCTCGACTTGTCGATCACGGTCGTGGAACCGGACTTGAGGATCCAGCGGACCGAACCGGCCGTGCCGTCACCGACCTTGATCTGGAAGTCGACGTCGGTCCATGTGTCGTGGAGCGGTTCGAGGTCGGTACGGCCGACCAGGACACCGGCGATCGGCAGGTTCAGCTCGATGGTCTGCACGCCGTTCACCCGGCGCAGGGACTGCACGACGATCGGCGAGGTGCCGTTGCCGGGCTGCTTCATCTGCATGATGTGCGTGAAGGTCGTGGTCGCCTTCAGGGAGCCGGGGATGTACATCGAGTACGTGATCCGCCAGGTCTGCCCCTGGGTCCACTTGAGGTAACTGCTGCTGCCGGTGCGCAGACCGGTGACCTCCTGGCGCTGCCGGTCGGTCGACGTGTCGCGGTCGACGGTATGCATGTTGAAGCGCCAGTTGTCCCCGGTGGCGTAGATGTGCGGGTGTCCGGCCGGGTGCGAGTCGGCGCGGTCGTCCTCGACGGTCTCGAAGGCGCCGAGGCCGTCGCCGGTCGCGGTCGGCGCCCACTTCTGCTGCCAGGAGGCCGCGTGCGCGGGGGCTGCGGCCGGGAGGCCCACCGCGGCACCGGCCGCTCCGCCCACGGCGGCCCCGAGAAGGGCCCTTCTGGACGTGCTCATGACACTAATCACCTCGCAGTTGTTCGTTCATGATCAGGAAGGCGCCCAGTCCGTGGAAGTCGTTGGTGGCCCGGGTGCGGGCGACGTAGTACGCGTAGTCGCCGACGTTCGTGCCGATGGAGATGTCCGTGAGGTCGGTGCGGCCGTCGGTGCCGACCGAGAGTTTCGCGAGGACGCCCTCGTAGCCGCGCCGGGCGACGTCGGCGAAGTGCCGGTCCAGGTAGCCCTGTTGGGCGCCGCGCGAGAGGGCGTAGGTGAACATGCTGGAGCAGGACGTCTCGGTCCAGTTGTCGCCGCGGGCGCCCTTGTCCATGACCTGGAACCAGCGGCCGGTCGCCGGGTCCTGGTACTTCTCCAGTCCGGCCGCCAACCGGCGCAGGATGCCGAGGAGTTGGGGCCGTCGCGGATGGTCGGCGGGGAGTGCGTCGAGGACGTTCGTGATGGCCATCGCGTACCAGCCGACCGCGCGGCACCAGTGTTCCGGCGCGAGTCCGGTCACCGGATCGGCCCAGCTCGCGGTGCGCGACTCGTCGTAGGCGTGCCTCAACAGGCCGTTCGCGACCTGGAGATGACTGCCGTAGACGTACAACTGCTTGGCCGCCTCGTCGTTCGTGTAGGCGCTGTCGCCGAACTCCTTGCCGTACTCGACGAGGAACGGGTTCACCATGTAGACGCCGTCCGCCCAGAGTTGATGGGCGCGGCTGCTGCTGTCGGCGTGCCAGAAGCCGCCGTCGCTTGTGCGCGGGTAGGTGTCGAGGCGGTCGCGGATCTTCTTGGCGGCCTTGCGGTAGCGGTCCTGGCCGGTCTCGTGGTGCAGGATCACCAGGAGACGGCCGGCCTGCATGCTGTCGAGGCTGTCGAAGGACTGGGCGATCGAGCCGTCGCTCTTCACGAAACGGTCGACGTAGCTCTTGATGTAGGTCAGGTAGCGGGCGTCGTGGGTGCGTTCGTACGTGAGGTACTGGCCGTAGAGGTAGAGGCCGACCGGGTACGACCAGCCGCCGATGGTGCTCGGTGTGTAGCGGGCCGTGGTGGAGTCGACCACGGCCACGGACCAGTCGGGTGCCGCGGCCGGGCGGCTCGCCGCCACCGCCGTTTCGAGCGGCGGGGCCGCCCCGGTCAGGGTGGCGGTGGCGAGGGCTGCCGCGGTCAGGGCCGTTCGCAGTCGTCGGCGTCTCATGTTCCTCCCTTTCATGGTCTGTCGACCGGGGCCTATTGACCGACCGATCAGTCGGTACTGGGCGAAGAGGCAACCGCTCGCCGCCGCGGGTCCGCATGCCGTGCGCGCCCATGGGCGACGAGGCCTTCACCACACCTTTTCATCCGATGTCTCTGGCATACGATGCACCGTCTACGGAATCCTGGGCAGCGCTCTGGTCGGGTGCGCATACCTGCTCTCCTGAGGAATGGGGGTTCTCGGAGTCACAACAGGCGCCAGCGTTCACATGTACGTATCGCGTTCACGGACGCGTCCGGCGGCGTGTTTCAGGGTTGCGGCACGACGGTCCGCGGTCAATGGTCCGGACCGAAAAAGGTCGGATGCATTTCTCGCCAATCTTCAGCGGACGGCGCCGACCCGCCGATGAGTCCGGACGGATTTCGCAGTCAGGAATGCGACACGGCCCGTGATCGTTGACGATATGAGTACCACCCGACGACTGAAGGATCGAGAGCTCGTGAGCAGCAAGGTCCCCCCGATCATCCTCAACAACGGTGTCGAGATGCCCCAGCTGGGCTTCGGCGTCTGGCAGGTGCCGGACGACGAGGCGGAGCGGGCGGTGGCCACGGCGCTGGAGGCCGGGTACCGCAGCATCGACACGGCTGCGATCTACGGCAACGAAGAGGGCACCGGAAAGGCCATCGCCGCGTCCGGCGTCCCGCGCGAGGACCTCTTCGTCACCACCAAGCTCTGGAACAGCGACCAGGGGTACGACGCCACACTGCGCGCCTTCGACGTCTCGTTGGAGAAGCTCGGCCTGGAGTACCTGGACCTCTATCTGATCCACTGGCCGACCCCGGCCCGGGACAAGTACCTCGACAGCTACAAGGCGTTCGAGAAGCTGTACGCGGACGGCCGCGTGCGTGCCATCGGCGTCTCCAACTTCGAACCCGACCACCTGGCCCGGCTGATCGAGGGCACCTCGGTCATCCCGGCGGTCGACCAGATCGAACTGCACCCGCAGTTCCAGCAGCGCGCCGGGCGCGAGTACCAGGCGGAGCAGGGCATCGCGACCGAGGCCTGGTCGCCGCTCGGCTCGGGCAAGGGCCTCCTGGAGGTCCCGGCGATCGTCGCCATCGCCCAGAAGCACGGCCGCACCCCGGCCCAGGTCGTGCTGCGCTGGCACATCCAGCTCGGCAACGTGGTGATCCCCAAGTCCGTGACGCCGTCGCGGATCAAGGAGAACATCGAGGTCTTCGACTTCAGCCTCGACACCGAGGACCTCGCGGCCATCAGCGCGCTGAACGAGGACCGACGCCTGGGTCCCGACCCGTCGACGTTCAACGCGGCCTGAATCCAAGGCACTTGGCCTGAACCCCAGGTAGCGCGAGCGCCCCGGAGCCTGTCGGCTCCGGGGCGCATCGTTTTTCCCCGCGGCTTTCCGTACCGCTCTCCGTGCCGCCGGCCCACTTGGTTCGTACCAGGGTCTTGACGCGGGCATGCCGTCGGGGCCACCTTGTTGCGCACCCGGTAAGGAAACTTTCCTAACAGAAGGGTCCCCCACAGTGCGCATGCGAACACTGACCCTCGCCGCGGCCTCGGCTGCCGCCCTGCTCGCCGCCGGAGTGCTCCCCGCGAGTGCCTCCGGCGCCACCCCCAAGTCGGCGCAGGAGGGCTCGGTCAGCGCGGCCGACCTGCTCTCCAAGGTGACGTCCTGCTCGCAGATATCGAACGGCAAGTACCGTACGGACGACGAGACTTCGGCCACCATCCCGGTCTGCGGCAAGAACGGCGCCGTGTTCTGGAAGGCCGACATGGACATCGACTGCGACGGCCAGCGCACCTCGAAGTGCAACGAGAACGCCGACCCCTGGTACCAGGACGACACGGCGTTCCACCAGTCCAACGGCCAGCCGCTGAAGGCGGATTCACTCCCGTACATCGTGGTGCCCAGCTCCAGCAGCATCTGGAAGTACTCCAGCTACGGCATCAAGGGCGGCGGCGTGGTCGCCGTCATCTACAACAACAAGGTCGAGTACGCGGTCGTCGGCGACACCGGCCCCACCAACATCATCGGCGAGGCCTCGTACGCCACGGCCAGCGCCCTCGGCATCGACCCCGACCCGGCGACGGGCGGCGCCGACTCCGGCGTGACGTACATCCTGTTCAAGAACTCGACGGTCTCCCCCATCGAGAGCCACAGCGCGGCGGTGTCGCTGGGCGACCAGCTGGCGAAGCAGTTCCTGGCGAACAACTGACGTGCGGATGGGGCCTGTTGCCGCTGTCCGTAGCGACAACAGGCCCCATGCGTTTGTCAGTTGGGCTGCCCGATCGGCCGGACGACGACGGTGTTGATGTCGACGCCGGCGGGCTGGCGGATCGACCAGAGGATCGTGTCGGCGATCTGGTCGGCGGTGAGGAGATGGCCGGGCGGCAGGCTGCCGTTGCCGTCCCAGAACGGGGTCTCCACCCGGCCCGGGGCGACCAGCGTCACGCCGATGCCGAACTCCGTGACCTCGCGCCGGGTGTTCTCCGCGAGCCCGGTCATCGCCCACTTGGTCGCGCCGTAGATGTTGCCGGGGGTGTGCACGAACCCCGCGACGCTGCCGATCAGCACGATCCGGCCGTGCGTCTGCTTCAGCGCGTCGACGGACGCGCGGATCAGCAGGGCGGGACCGAGGACGTTGGTCAGCACCATCTCGGTCCACCCGGCCGGGTCGCCCTCGGCGACCGAATCGTGCGTGGCGACACCGGCGTTGGCGACGACCGCGTCGAGCCGCCCGAACTGTTTGAGCGTCGCCTCTACGGCGGCCTGCACCTCGCCGTACTCGGCGGCGCTCCCGGGAATGGTCAACAGGCCCTCGGGGTGGCCCAGTTGGGCGGCGAAGTCGTACAGGCGCTGCTCGCTGCGGCCGGTGACGGCCACCCGGCCCCCGGCGCCGAGGAGTTGACGGGCGACGGCAGCGCCGATACCGCTGCCGCCGCCGGTTATGAGCGCGACGTGAGAGTTGTCGTTCATGGTGGTGGTCCCCCCGTGGGTCGGTGAACTCCGCGCAGTCGGAGGGGCAGTTCATCACCTTGAGCAGGCTCGAAGTCAAGCCGCCGAGATCACGGGCCCGTTCACTCGGCCCGCACCGCCCTGTGCACGGTGTGCGTGGCGAGCACGAACACGTCGGCGCGCCGGTGCACGCTCGCCGGGTCCTCCGGGTCGACGAGCCGGTCGAGGGTGGCCCGGTCGTCGGCGTCGAGGGCCTCGCCGTAGGTGTCACGCACCCGGGTCAGCCAGGTCGCGGCGTAGGCGCGGACGCGGTCGGGGGCCGGGGCGGGCAGGTCGAGGAGGAAGCTGCGGCTGCCGGTGTGCTTGAGGCCGGCCGACTCCAGGAGTGCGGGCCAGTCCTCGGTCTCGGTGACGGCGCCGGGGAGGTCGGCGCGCATCTGCGCGAACCACTCGGCCTCGATCGCGTCGATCCGCGCCTCCAGGCCCGGGCGCCCGATGCCGAAGTCGCGCGGCAGGAACCGGGAGGGCAGGCCGCCCTCCATGATCGCGAGGGTGCCGCCGGGTGCGAGCCGCTCCGCGAACGCGCCGAGACCGGCCCGCTGGTCACCGAGGTGGTGCAGGCTGCGGCCGGCCCACATGAGGTCGGCCGGGTACTCCAACTGCCCCAGAACCTCGGGCAGTTCACCGGTCAGCGTGCCGAAGCGGTCGCCGAAGCCCAGCCGGTCGGCCCGGGCGTTGGCCCGTTCCAGGAGCGGCTCGGAGAAGTCCACCGCGACGACCCGGGCACCCGGGAACGTCTCCGCGAACAGACACGCGACCACCCCGGGTCCGCTGCCCACGTCGACGATCAGCCCCGGATCGGTCCGCTCCTTCGCGAGCCACGCCATCGCCCGCTCGTACAGCGGCGCGAACAGTTCCGCCTGGGTCTCCAACATCGGACCCATGACGGCCCAGTCGAGGTCGGTGTGGTCGTGGTGGTGGCGATCCCCGCCGGGCTTCTGGTCATGCCCGTGGTCGTGATCAGGCCCGTGGTCGTGCTTGTGCTCGTGCGCCATGGTGGTCACCCTCTCGTCCGCGTGCCGCCAGCCTGCGCCGACGCACCGTCCGGCGGCCACTCGCGTTGCCGAAGCGGCAAAAAACGAGGTGCGGAACAGGGCGTCCGTCGCCGAGCATGCCCGTATGGACGACACGGCCGACGTGATGGTGGAACGCTTCCTCGAAGACGGGTTCGTGAAGATCGAGGGCGCCTTCCCACCACGGGTCGCCGAGCACTGCGCGCGGCTGCTCTGGCAGGAGACGGGCTACGACCCCGACGACCCCGGCACCTGGAAGGACCCGGTGGTGTGGGTGAGCGACATGGCCCAGGGACCGTTCGCCGCCTCGGTCAACTCCCCTGCCCTGCATGAGGCGTTCGACCTCCTGGTGGGCGCCGGCCGCTGGCAGTCCCGGTACTCGGTGGGCAGTTTCCCGCTGCGCTTCCCGCACGCCACGGAGCCGGACGACGCCGGCTGGCACATCGAGGGCAGCTACGTCGCGGAGGGCGCGGAGAACGAGTGGCCGTACGCGAACCTGGCCTCACGCGGCCGGGCCCTGCTGATGCTGATGCTCTACACCGAGGTCACCGAGGAGAACGCGCCGACCCGCATCCGGGTCGGCTCCCACCTCGACGTCCCGCGTGTCCTGGAACCGTACGGCGAGAAGGGCGCCTCGTCGCTCACCCTCGGCCCGAAGGTGGCCGAGGCATCCGCCGGGCGCCCCCTCGCGTACGCCACCGGTCAGCCCGGTGACGTCTACCTATGCCACCCCTTCCTGGTCCACGCGGCCCAGCCACATCACGGCACCCGCCCCCGCTTCATGGGCCAACCGCCGCTGCTTCCGGCGGCCCCGTACGACCTGGACCGGTCCAACGGCAACTATTCGGTCGTGGAGTTCGCGATCCGCCAGGCCCTGTCCAACAAGGTCTGACCCCCACGCCCCGTGTCTTTAGGGGCGCGGGGAACTGCGCGACCGGCCCCCACCGGCCGTCAGTCAAAAATCAGCCCTACAGAGGCGGATACGCATTCGCCATCAGCTGCTGGAACTGCGCCGAGAACCAGTGCCCGGACAACGGCGCATTCGGCAACGCACCCGACAGGTTGTTCCCGTTACGCGCATTCCCCGTATACGTCGGGTCGCACATCCGGTCAAACCCCTTGCCCTCGTCGTTGGCGATGGCGGTGCTGGACCCGTCCGACTCCCCCGGCGGCTTCATCCACACATACGCGTCGATCCCGGCGGCAGGAGCAGCCTGCGGCCGCTCACCCAGACCCGCACCGGACTGGTTGCACCAGTTCCCGACCTGGATCCGCCGGTCGTAGCGCCCACCGTCAACGTACGTGTCCACACTGGTGGTTGCACCCGGACCGGTCGGCCGAGCAGAACCACCCCACCCGTTCCGCGACGTGTCGATCAGCATGCCGATACCGGAGTTGAAGCCCACGGACACCAACTCACTGCGGAACGCCTGGGCGTACGACTGCTCGTCCACGTAGCGGTTCCAGTCGACCCACTTGGACTGCCGCACGGAGACACCGTTGACGCTGTCGTTGATGGTGAAGTTGTTCTCCTTCAGGGCGCTGTAGTTGGCCGTGTTGGTGATGAAGCCGGCCACGTCGTTCACGGTCGCGCCCTCGGCGTTCGCGGCCTGGTAGAAGAGGTTCGCGGAGGGGGCGAAGTTGTCGTCCCAGCCGAGCCAGCCGTGGTGTCCGGCGTCGATGTAGTTGTAGACGTTGGGGATCGCGCCGAGCTTGTTCAGCGCGTAGCCGACGCCCTTCACGTAGTTGCCGTTGGCGAGCATCGTGTCGCACTGCGGGGTGGCAGTGGCCTTGCTGCCGGTGTTGGTCACGAGGTTGGGCAGCGAGTCGATCTCGATCGTGGTGACGATCCGCAGCGAGGCGTACTTGCTGTCGGCGAGGATCGCGGCGATCGGGTCGATGAACTCGGTCTCGTAGCGGCCGATCTCGGTCGGGCCGAGCTCACCGTTCGAGGCCAGGGCCGCGCAGTCGCGCCCGGGCAGGTCGTAGACGACGAGCTGGACGACCTCTTCGCCGGTGCCCTTCTGGGCGAGCGCCGCGTCGAGGTGGGCGCGCAGGCCCATCCCGCCGTTGACGCCGTTGATGGCGGCGATGCGGTCCAGCCAGACGCCGGTGGGCTGGTTGGAGACCCGGCTGCCGCCGGTCTCGGCCGCGGCCTTCGCGGACCACTCCGGGTTCACGTACACCTTGGCGCCCGCGTACGGGTTGTCGACGCGCGTGCCGGGATCGGTACCGCCACCGCCTCCCCCACCACTGCCGTCGTCGACGTTGCAGGTCACACCGTCGAGGGTGAAGGTGGTCGGCAGCGCGTTGGTGCCGCTGTAGGAGGCGTTGAAGCCGAAGCTGACCGAACTCCCGGTCCCCAGGCTCCCGTTGTAGGTCTCGTTGGCCGCCGTGACGGCGGTCCCGCTCTGGCTGATCTTCGCGTTCCAGCCGCTGGTGATCTTCTGGTTACCGGCGTACGACCACTTCGCGGCCCAACTCGACTTGGCGGCCCCGTTGTTGGTGATCGTGACGGCGGCGGTGAAGCCGGTGTCCCACTGGTTCTGCACCTTGTAGTCGACGCTGCACGGGATCGCGGCGATGCCGGTCTCCGCCGAGGGTGCGGCGGCGACCGCCGTCCCCGAGGCCCCGGCGACGAGCACCAAGGCAGCGAGCAACGCTGTTCTGGTACGGCTCATGAGTGCGGGTTTCCTTGTCTGTGAAGGAAGGTGGTTGCGGGTGCTGTTGGATCGGTCCAGGGCGCCTATCCGTTGAGGGCGCGCAGATGGTCGCGCAGCCCGATGCCGTACGCGGTGGGCGTACCGGCGTAGTCGGAGATCAGTGACGGACCCGCGGAACAGTCCCAGGTGTTCCAGGTCCAGCCGAGATACGAGAGCCCGCGGTCGTCGAACCACTTCATGACCTGGTCGACGAAGGCGTGCGAGCAGGTGTTCTCGCCGATCTCCCCTGCCACCAGCGGCACTTGGGCCGCGACGGGGGCGAGTGTGGAGTTCCAGCAGCTCTCGGTCGCGCAGGTGTTGAAGTTGTACACGTGGTACGCGGCGACGAGATTGCCGGTCGGATCGGTGGGCTTGTAGGCCAGCCACTGGCTCAGGTCGTTCGAGTACGCGAGCCCGCCGGCCATGATCACGTTCGTGGCGCCGGTGGACCGTACGGCGTCGACGAGATCCTGCATACCGGCGACCTCGTACCCGATGCCGGGGCAGGTGCCGCCGTCGCGCCAGCACTGCCACGCCTGGGTGGTCGTGGAGGTGGCGCGGTCCGGGAAGGGCTCGTTGAACAGGTCGAACGCGACGGCCTGGTCACCCTTGAAGGTGCTGGCGACCGAGGACCAGAACGACGGGGTGTACTGCGCGTCCGGCATCGGCTTCTGGCAGGTGGCGTGCACGTCGGAGCAGCCCGTCGAGTTGCCGGTGTACTGGCCGTAGGTCCAGTGCAGTTCGACGATCGGGGTCATGCCGTGCGCCTCGACCTTCGCCACCAGGTCCTTGACGGCGGCGATGTAGTTGGCGCCCGCGTACTCGGGCTTGATGTTCGAAAGCCCCAGCCAGCACTCCTCGTTGAGCGGAATGCGGACCGTGTTCGCCTTCCAGTCGGCGATCGCCGCGACGGCCGCGTCGTCCACGGGGCCGTCCCAAATGCCGTAGCCCTGCACGCACATGAACTCGCCGCCGGACCGATTGACGCCGAGCAGACGGCGGTTGGTGCCGTCGGCGTCCACGAGCTTGTTCCCGGAGACGTGCAGTGCGGGTGCGGTGCCGCCGGTCGGCGGTGAGGTCGGAGGCGGCGACGTGGGCGGTGTCGGCTCCGAATCGACGTTGCAGGTCGTCCCGTTGAGCTTGAACGCGGACGGTACGGCGTTGCTCCCCGACCAGTTGGCGAGGAACCCGGCGCTGACGCTCGCGCCGGTGCCGAGCGCGCCGTTCCAGCTCTCGTTGGTCGCGGTGACCGTCGTGCCGGACTGGGACCACTTGGCGTTCCAGCCCTGGGTGACCTTCTGGCCGCTGGCGAAGTCGAAGCTCAGGCTCCAACTGCTCACCGGTGCCATGTTGTTGGTGATCCGCACTGAACCCTGGAAGCCGGTGTCCCACTGGCTGGTGACCGAGTACTCCACCGTGCACGCGGGAGTGGCACCGGACGCCGTGACGACCGGAACGACCAATGCCCCGACAAGGGCGGTCGCGCCGGCGACGGCTAAAAGCATTGAACGCGGGGGGTGTCGCATGAGCGACTCCTTGCAGCTCGGGCACGTCGCACGGACGCGTCGACTGACGGAATCGCTCCCACTGGTGTCCAGGAAGGTAGCGCCAAGTGACGGTAAAGGACAGGGGAGTCACAGACTTTCGCTGACTTTCCCTCAACCCGGGCCCGTCGAATCTTTTCGACTCCGTAAGCACCTTGACGGCTCACACCCCCGTCCCCACGATGGGAGCGCTCCCACTGGTTCAAGGCTTGTTGCTGCTCCGCCCCCACCCCTCCGAGCCGCAAGGAGGAACCAGCACATGCACCCCAGAAGGAGACGCCGTTTGACGCGGCGACTGTGGACCGCTGTCGTGGCGGCCCTCGCACTTCCCGTCTCGATGCTCGCGACGGGCACAACTCCCGCTCAGGCGGCGACAGTTCAGTGCAGCGTGGACTACAAGACGAACGACTGGGGCTCCGGCTTCACCGCGGATCTGACCCTCACCAACCGGGGTACGGACGCGATCAACGGCTGGACCCTGACGTACGCCTACGCCGGCAACCAGAAGCTCAGCAACGGCTGGAACGGCACCTGGTCCCAGTCCGGTTCCACGATCTCGGTGACGAACGCGTCGTACAACGGGACGATCGCCGCGGGCGCGGCCGTCTCGACCGGCGCGCAGTTCAGCTACAGCGGCACCAACGCCGCGCCCACCTCGTTCGCGGTCAACGGCACGACCTGCGCCGGCGCGCACCAGCCGCCGATCACCGTGCTGACCAGCCCGAGCGCGGGCGCGATCTACACGCAGGGGGCCGCGGTCCCGCTCGCGGCGACCGCGGCGGCAGCCGACAACGCGACGATCAGCAAGGTGGAGTTCTACGACGACACCACGCTGCTCGGCACGGACACGAGCTCGCCGTACTCCCTTTCGGCCTCTGGGTTGACCGTGGGCAGTCACTCACTGGTGGCGAAGGCCTACGACAGTCTGGGCGCGTCCGGGGAGTCGACCCCGGTCGGCATCACGGTGGCGTCGGGGCCCGCGGTGGTGGCCTCACCGGCCCAACTCGGCGTCCAGCAGGGCAAGACGGGCACCTACGCGGTGTCGCTGTCCTCGCAGCCGGCGTCGAACGTGACGGTGACGACGGCTCGCGCGAGCGGCAACACGGGGCTGTCGGTCACCGGCGGCGCGTCGCTCACCTTCACGCCGTCGAACTGGAACACCGCGCAGACGGTGACCCTCACGGCCGACGCGTCGGGCACCGGTTCGGCGTCCTTCGAGTCGACGGCGACAGGGTTCACCAAGGCGACGGTCACGGTGACGGAGCTGGCGGCGGCGAACGCGTACGACGCCCGCTTCCTGGACCTGTACGGCAAGATCACCAACCCGGCGAACGGCTACTTCTCGCCCCAGGGCATCCCCTACCACTCGGTGGAGACCCTGATCGTCGAGGCGCCGGACCAGGGGCACGAGACCACGTCGGAGGCGTACAGCTATCTGCTGTGGCTGCAGGCGATGTACGGCAAGGTGACCGGCGACTGGTCCAAGTTCAACGGTGCCTGGGCTCTCATGGAGAAGTACATGATCCCGACCCACGCCGACCAGCCGACCAACTCCTTCTACAACGCCTCGAAGCCGGCGACCTACGCGCCCGAGCTGGACACCCCGAACGAGTATCCGGCGAAGCTCGACACCTCGGTGCCGGTGGGATCGGATCCGATCGCCGGTGAACTGAAAACTGCATACGGTACGGACGATGTCTACGGTATGCACTGGCTGGAGGACGTCGACAACACCTACGGCTACGGTGACACGCCGGGCGGCGGGTGCGAGGCGGGGCCGACGGCGAGCGGGCCGTCGTACATCAACACCTTCCAGCGCGGACCGCAGGAGTCGGTGTGGGAGACGGTGCCGCAGCCGACCTGCGACGCCTTCAAGTACGGCGGTACGAACGGGTACTTGGACCTCTTCACCGGTGACTCCTCGTACGCCAAGCAGTGGAAGTACACCGACGCGCCGGACGCCGACGCGCGGGCCGTGCAGGCCGCGTACTGGGCCGACGTGTGGGCGAAGGAGCAGGGCAAGGGCTCCGACGTCTCCACGACCGTCGGCAAGGCGGCGAAGATGGGCGACTATCTGCGCTACGCCATGTACGACAAGTACTTCAAGAAAATCGGCAACTGCGTCGGCCCGTCCACCTGCCCGGCCGGGACCGGCAAGGACGCGTCGGACTATCTGCTGTCCTGGTACTACGCGTGGGGCGGCGCCAATGACACCAGTGCGGGGTGGGCCTGGCGTATCGGGTCCAGCCATGTGCACGGGGGTTATCAAAACCCTCTGGCAGCTTATGCGTTGAGCTCGTATGCCGATCTGAAGCCCAAGTCCACTACAGGCGCGGCGGATTGGGGTACCTCGCTGTCGCGGCAGCTGGAGTTCTACCGCTGGCTGCAGTCGAGTGAGGGAGCCATCGCCGGTGGGGCGACGAACAGTTGGCAGGGTCGGTACGCGAGTCCGCCGGCCGGGACGTCGACGTTCTACGGCATGTACTACGACCAGCAGCCCGTGTATCACGACCCGCCGTCCAATCAGTGGTTCGGGTTCCAGGCGTGGTCGATGGAGCGGGTCGCCGAGTACTACCAGCAGACGGGGAACGCGAGCGCGAAGGCGGTTCTCGACAAGTGGGTGGCCTGGGCGTTGTCCAAGACCACAGTCAATCCGGACGGGACGTATCTGATTCCCTCGACGTTGCAGTGGTCGGGGCAGCCGGACACGTGGAACGCGTCAAGTCCCGGGGCCAATGCGGGACTTCATGTCACCGTGGCCGACTACACCAATGACGTGGGTGTGGCTGCCGCGTATGCCAAGACGCTGACGTACTACGGCGCGAAGTCCGGTAACGCGGCGGCGAAGACGACCGCGAAGGCGCTGCTCGACGGGATGTGGGGCAACTACCAGGACAGTCTGGGGGTTGCCGTTCCGGAGACTCGCGCGGACTACAACCGGTTCGACGACAGTGTGTATGTGCCGAGTGGGTTCAGCGGGACGATGCCGAACGGGGACGCGGTCAACTCCGCTTCTACGTTTGCCTCGTTGAGGTCGTTCTACAAGAACGATCCGGCTTGGTCGAAGATCCAGAGTTATCTGGCGGGTGGGGCTGCGCCTGTCTTCACGTATCACCGGTTCTGGGCTCAGGCGGATGTCGCCTTGGCCATGGGGTCGTATGCGGAGCTTCTCGAATAGCCCCGCCGGGTGCTCCGCGGGTTGGGTCGTTCTTTGACTGCGGGGCCGTTGTGGCTGGTCGCGCAGTTCCCCGCGCCCCTAAAAGCAAAAGACAGGGCGTTGGACAGCGGCGTTTCTCGGAGAGTGCCCCGAAGTTCCGTGTGCGTGGCCCCGTCACCTGACGGCGGGGCCTACCGGCCGGGCGGCCCCCACCCGCACTGGGGGTCGCCCGGCGCTCGTGTCTTGAATCCCTCTTCGTGAGAGGACCTCCCGTGCGAAGAACCCGAATTCTCACGGCCGTACTCGCCCTCGCCGCCGGGCTGTTGGCGGGTAGTCCGTCCGCCCTCGCCGCGAACGCACCCAGGGCGACGCTCGCGGCCGACACGTACACATGGCACAACGCCCGGATCGACGGGGGCGGGTTCGTGCCCGGCATCGTCTTCAACCGGAAAGAGAAGAACCTCGCCTACGCCCGGACCGACATCGGCGGGGCCTATCGCTGGCAGGAGTCGACGAAGACCTGGACGCCGTTGCTGGACTCCGTCGGGTGGGACGAGTGGGGGCATACCGGGGTGGTGAGTCTGGCGTCGGACTCCGTCGACCCGGACAAGGTGTACGCGGCTGTCGGTACGTACACGAACAGTTGGGATCCGACGAACGGGGCCGTGCTCAGGTCCGGTGATCGGGGCGGGAGTTGGGAGAAGACCGACCTGCCGTTCAAGCTCGGTGGGAACATGCCGGGGCGCGGTATGGGTGAGCGGTTGGCCGTGGATCCCAACAAGGACAGCGTGTTGTATCTGGGGGCGCCGAGTGGGAAGGGGCTGTGGCGGTCCACGGACTCCGGGGTCACCTGGTCGCAGGTGACGAACTTCCCCAACGTCGGTAACTACGTGCAGGATCCGACCGACACAAGCGGGTACGCCAACGACAACCAGGGCATCGTCTGGGTCACCTTCGACGAGTCGACGGGGACGGCCGGCAGCGCGACGAAGACGATCTATGTCGGGGTGGCCGACCAGGCCAACGCCGTGTACCGGTCGACGGACGCGGGGGCCACCTGGTCGCGGGTGGCCGGGCAGCCCACCGGATATCTGGCGCACAAGGGTGTACTGGATGCGGTCAACGGTTATCTGTACATCGCATACAGCGACAAGGGCGGCCCGTACGACGGCGGCAAGGGGCAGTTGTGGCGGTATGCCACCGCTACCGGCGCCTGGACCAACATCAGCCCCGTCGCCGAGGCCGACACCTACTACGGCTTCAGCGGGTTGACCGTCGACCGGCAGCATCCCGGGACCGTGATGGCGACGGCGTACAGCTCCTGGTGGCCCGACACGCAGATCTTCCGCTCCACGGACAGCGGCGGCACCTGGACGAAGGCGTGGGACTACACGTCGTATCCCAACCGTGCGAACCGCTACACCATGGACGTGTCGTCCTCGCCCTGGCTGACCTTCGGCGCGAACCCGTCGCCGCCCGAACAGGCCCCGAAACTGGGCTGGATGACCGAGTCGCTGGAGATCGACCCGTTCAACTCGAACCGGATGATGTACGGGACGGGGGCGACGCTCTACGGCACGGAGAACCTGACCAACTGGGACAGCGGCGGCCAGTTCACCGTGAAGCCGATGGTGCAGGGGCTGGAGGAGACGGCCGTCAACGACCTCGCCGCTCCCCCGTCCGGCGGGGCCCAACTCCTCAGCGCGCTGGGCGACATCGGCGGGTTCCGGCACACGGATCTGACCAAGGTCCCCTCGATGATGTTCACTTCGCCTTCGTTCACGACGACCACCAGCCTCGACTTCGCGGAGGCCAACCCCAACACCGTGGTGCGGGTGGGCAATGTGGACTCGGGGGCGCACATCGCGTTCTCGACGGACAACGGCGCCAACTGGTTCGCGGGGACGGATCCCTCGGGCGTGAGCGGTGGGGGGACGGTGGCCGCGGCGGCCGACGGGAGTCGGTTCGTGTGGAGTCCGGCCGGTGCGGGTGTGCAGTACACGACGGGCTTCGGCTCGTCCTGGGCCGCGTCCAGCGGTATCCCGGCGGGCGCGATCGTTGAGTCGGACCGGGTGGACGCGAAGACCTTCTATGGCTTCAAGTCCGGGCATTTCTACGTCAGTTCGGACGGCGGGGCGACCTTCACCACGTCGGCGGCGACCGGTCTGCCCAGCGGTGACAGCGTGCGGTTCAAGGCGCTGCCCGGCACGAAGGGTGACGTGTGGCTGGCGGGCGGGGCGAGCGACGGGGCGTACGGGCTGTGGCACTCCGCAGACTCCGGTGCCGGCTTCACCAAGCTCGCGAACGTCGACCAGGCCGACACCATCGGCTTCGGCAAGGCGGCGACCGGTGCCTCGTACCAGACGCTCTACACCAGCGCGAAGATCGGCGGCGTACGCGGCGTCTTCCGCTCGACCGACAAGGGCGCGACCTGGACGCGGATCAACGACGACGCGCATCAATGGGGTTGGACGGGTGCGGCCATCACCGGTGACCCGAGGGTGTACGGGCGGGTGTACGTGTCGACGAACGGGCGCGGGATCGTCTACGGCGACTCCTCCGCCGCCGGCGACGGAGGGAGCGGGGGTGGTGGCGGTACCGATCCGACGCCGACCGGCGCCTGCACGGTCACGTACAAGATCACGAACCAGTGGGCGGGCGGCTTCCAGGCCGACGTGCAGCTGACGAACACCGGCTCAACCGCCTGGAACGGCTGGGCACTTGGCTGGTCCTTCGCCGACGGGCAGCAGATCGGGCAGCTGTGGAACGCCGACTGGACCCAGTCGGGCGCGGCGGTGACGGCGAAGAACGTGAGCTGGAACGGCACGGTGGCGGCGGGGTCTTCGGTGGGGTTCGGGTTCACGGGGAGCTGGTCGGGGGTGAACTCGAAGCCGGGCGCGTTCAAGGTGGGCGATCAGAGCTGCGCGGTCGCCTGAACACAGGGTGCTTGCCCTCAGTTGCCGCCTCCGGTAAGCAAGTTGCCGTATCTCCTGGTCAGTTCGGCCACCGTGTGGGCGATGCGGTCGCGCAGTTCGGGCGGTGACAGGATCTCGATGTCGGTGCCCAGGCGCAGGAACTCGCCGTGCGCGTGCTCGACGGACTCGATCGGCACCGACATCAGGGTCCAACCGTCCTGCTCCGTCTGCCCGTTGACGGGCACCGCACGGGCGAGCGTCACCCCCGGCGCCAGCCGCACCACCGCCTCGTTCCGGTACAGGCGGTCGTGGAAGTCCCGTTGGTGGGCCGTCCAGTACGCGGCCAGGTCGAAGTCCTCCGGGCGGGTGAACTCCTCGCCGGAGGCGGAGGGGGTGAGTTCGAGGATCTGGTCGACGCGGAAGGTACGCGGTCCGGGGCCGGCGACGACGTACCAGCGGCCCGCCTTCAGCACGAGGCCGTACGGCTCCAGTCGGCGCTCCACGTCGGTCGGCTCGCGCCAGCGTCGGTATACGGCATACAGGACACGGTTGTTCCATACGGCATCGGCGACTGTATGCAGGAACGGTGTCTCGTCGGCGTCCGCGTACCAGCCCGGCGCGTCCAGGTGGAACCGGCCGCTGATCCGGTCGGCGTGCTCCCTCAGCTCGGTCGGCAGAGCCGCGCGCACCTTCAGCTGGGCGGCGGCGAGCACCGGGCCGAGGCCCAGTTCGGCGGCCGGTCCCGGTGCGCCCGCGAGGAACAGGGCCTCAGCCTCGTCCGCGGAGAGACCGGTCAGGCGGGTGCGGTAGCCGTCGAGGAGGCGGTAGCCGCCGACGTGGCCCGCGTCGCCGTACAGCGGGACGCCCGCCGCGCTCAGGGCCTCGACGTCCCGGTAGACCGTGCGCACCGAGACCTCCAGTGCCTCGGCGAGCTGGGCGGCGGTCATCCGGCCGCGGGTCTGGAGCAGCAGGAGGATCGAGACGAGTCGGCTGGACTTCACTGACACAGGATGTCAGTGAAGCCGTCCTAACGTCCCGCCATGCCCTTCACGGAGAAACTGCTGACCGTGCCACCGCCGATCGAGGTGGCCGGGCGGCACATCAAGCGCTACCACGTCACCGCCGACCCCGAGGGCATCGCACCCGAGGTGGAGGAGGCGGCGTACGCGATCCTGCCGGAGCTGCTGCCGGAGCCGGACGGCACTCCGCCGGCCACGTTCGTCGTGCTGCACCGGGGCGGTGACGACGGTGCCTACCTGAACGCGTACAGCTGGGTGTGGGACAACGTCCTGCACTTCCGGGGCGCGTCGGCGGGTCAGCCGGCGCTGGGCTGCCCGGACCTCGACCCGGCCCACTTCGTCACTCCCGACCTGCCGTGGATCGGCTGTGTCTGGGAGCTGCCGCCGATCCTGCACGAACGGGACGCCTGGGTACGGCACTTGCTCGCGCCCGAAGTGCCGGACCTCGACGCCTACTTGGCCGATTCCCTGCCCGCCGGAACCACGGGAGACCGCGCATGAGCAGCCCGCACGACTTCGACTTCCTGCACGGCGCGTGGGAGGTCGCGAACCGCCGGCTCACCGACTTCCTCCAACCCGGCAGCGGCTGGGAGGAGTTCGCGGGCACGAGCCGTTGCCTGCCGTTCTTCGACGGCGCCGCCAACGTCGACGAGATCGACATGCCGTACCTGGGGTCGAAGGGGCTGACCCTGCGGCTCTTCGACCAGGACACCCGACTGTGGTCCCTGAACTGGTCGTCGAGCGGCACGGGGAAGCTGTTCCCTCCGGTGACCGGGCGGTTCGAAGACGGCCGGGGCGAGTTCTACGGCGACGACACGCACGACGGGAAGGACGTGCGGGTGCGGTTCGTGTGGTCGGGGGTCTCCGCGAGCGGCGCCCGGTGGGAGCAGGCGTTCTCGGTGGACGACGGGGCGAACTGGGTGACCAACTGGACGATGGACTTCACCCGGCCGACGGCTTCCTGAAGGCCAGGATCGTGAACTGGGGGTCGGCGCGCGGCCGTTCCTGGTCCGGCAGCGACTCCAGCTCCCCCGCGAACCGTTCGGTCAGCGGTTCGCCGGGTGGCAGCATCGTGAACCAGCCGCGTCGCAGGTCCGCCCTCGTGCTGCTGGGGCTGCGGCCCTGGCCGTGGCCCCGGAAGCGGGCGGTGCCCGCCGGGTGGAGGCCGTGTTCGGCGGCGTAGGTCCGGACGTGGTCGGCGCTGTCCTGGGCGGGGCGGCGTGGGCGGGGTGCCAGGACGGCGTCGATGTCGCTGCCGACGTCGTGGGCGGCGGCCTTGTCGACCGTCGTGATGTACACGCCGCCGGGGCGGAGCACCCGCGCGCACTCCGCGATGATCGCCCTGGCGTCCTGCGGGCCGTCCACCAGGTGCAGCAGCCATACGGTCGTCACCGTGTCGAACACCCCGTCCGGGAACGGGAGTCGGCGGCTGTCCGCGAGGACGATCGCACCGGGCAGCCGGGCTGCCGCCGTGCGGGTCATCGCGGGTGCGGCGTCGAGGCCCGTCACCCGGAGGCCGGGGCGGGCCGCGGCCAGGCGGCGGGTGACGATGCCGGTGCCGCAGGCCACGTCCAGGAGGGTCCGGGCGGTCTGCGGGACGAGGCCCAGTACCGCTTCGGCGGCCGCGGCGGCGCGGGGCTCACCGCCGCGGGTCGCGTCGTACGCGTCGGCTTCCTTGTCGTAGTCGAGCACGCGCCTCTGCCCCCGTCTCTCCCCGTCTCCCCTCTTCGGCCTCCGCTCAGCTCGCGCCGTGTCCCGGGGCCAAGTCCTCGACCCTGCGCGCCAGTTGGAAGTCCAGCTCGGTGATCGCGCCGCCGACGCTGTGGGTGTTCACGGTGAGGGTGACGGTGTTGTAGCCGAGGGTCAGGTCGGAGTGGTGGTCGAGTTCCTCCTGGACCTGGGCGATGTGGACGACCATCGCGGTGGCCGCGAAGTGGGAGGCGAGGCGGTACGCGCGGGTGAGGCGGTCGGTGTCGACGGACCAGCCGGGGAGTTCCGCGAGGCGGTCCTCGATCTCCTTCTGCGACAGCGGGGCGACGGGCATGGCCGCGCTCCTTCCTCGAGGTCGGGTCTCTGTTCAGCGTGCCACAGGCCGCGCGCCCCGGGCAGGTGGTCGCGTCCCTGGTCAGACGGGTGCCCGGCGGTCAGCCCGGTACGCACTCCGCCGCGAGGTCGTCCGCGAGGACGGCGATCGTGGCGCGGCCCTCGACCTGCTGGACCCAGTCGTGCGGCAGGCCGTGGTCGCCGTAGCGGGCGCCGAGGAGGTTGCCGCAGATGGAGCCGGTGGAGTCGCTGTCGCCGGAGTGGTTGACGGCGAGGAGCAGCGCGGCCCGCACGTCGCTCGCCACGAGCGCGCTGTAGACGCCGATCGCCAGGGCCTCCTCCGCGACCCAGCCCGCGCCGAGAGTCTCGACCTTCTCGGCGGTGGGCGAGCCCTCGGCGGCCAGGTCGAGGGCCTGGTGGAGGGCGGCCGAGGTCTCCTCGTGGCCGGGGTGGCGCTCCAGGAGTCGTAGCGCGCGCAGGACCGAGCCTTCGAGGGAGTCCCCGGCGACCAGGTGCGCGACGATGGCGGCGAACGCGCCCGCCGCGTAGTAGCCGGTGGGGTGGCCGTGGGTGATCTGGGCGCCGCGGGCCGCCATCGCGAAGGCACCGTCGGCGGTGTCGACCAGGCCGAAGGGGGCCGAGCGCATCACCGTGCCGCAGCCCTTGGAGTCGGGGTTGACGCGGCCGGGCTTGCCGTCGAGGGGGAGCCATGGGTCGGGCGCGTACATCTGGGCGACCCCGGACAGGCAGGCGTTGCCGGGGGCGCGGCGGGAGTACAGCCAGGGCTGGGCGAGCAGGCCGGACGTGGCGCTGTCGCCCGGGGCCGGCTTGGACTGGGTCTCCAGCCAGCGTTCGTACGCCTCGCGCAGCAGCGTGGACCAGGCGCCGCCGATGCCCTTCTCCCGTTCCCGCGCGTGGGCCGTGGTGAGCGCCTCGACGGTGAACAGGGTCATCTGGGTGTCGTCGCTGATCAGGCCCAGGGCGCCGTGCGCGCCGGGCGCGTACCCGGTCACCCCGCGCTGTCCGTGGCTCGCGCGGATGCGGTCGAGGGAGGCGAACTCGATCGGGTAGCCGAGGGCGTCGCCGACCGCGCCGCCGAGGAGGCAGCCGCGGACTCTGGACCGGTACATCGCCGTGGCCTCCCCCAGAGAGTTCCCGGCGGCCTGCCCGGAGGGGATCCTCGACTCGTTCACGTGCGTGCTCCTTCGACTACGGTCGTGTGTATGACCATTGTCCCGACCCGCACCGACGCCGCTGACGCCGCCCCGGCCGGCAGGGGTGTCGGCCCGCTGCTGCGTGCCTGGCGGGAGCGGCGGCGGGTCAGTCAGCTGGAGCTGGCGTTGCGGGCCGACTCCTCGGCGCGGCACATCAGCTTCGTCGAGACGGGGCGGTCGCGGCCGAGCGAGGAGATGGTGCTGCGCCTCGCCGAGCACCTGGACGTGCCGGTGCGGGAGCGCAACTCCCTTCTCCTGGCGGCCGGTTACGCCCCGCGCTATCCGGAGACCCCGTTGGACGACCCGGCGTTGGACGCGTTGCGCGAGGGTCTGGAGCGGCTGATTCAGGGCTATGAGCCGTATCCCGCGCTGGTGGTCGACGCGACGTACACCGTCGTCGCGGCGAACCGGGGCATCACCATGCTCCTGGACGGCGTACCGGAGTTCCTCCTCCAACCCCCGCTCAACGCGATGCGGTTGACGCTCCACCCGCAGGGCATGGCACCGCGCATCCGGAATCTGCGTGAGTGGCGCGGGCATCTCCTCGCACAGATGGAACGGCAGATCGCGCTGCACCGCTCCGAGCCGCTGCGGGCGCTGTACGAGGAGGTCAGGGCGTACCCGGCGCCCGAGACGGCCGACGACGGAGCCGAACACCCCCCGCCCGTCCCGCACTTCGCGCTGCCGATGCGGATCGGGCACGACGGCCGGGTGCTGTCCTTCGTCTCCTCGATCGCCACGTTCAACACACCCATGGACGTGACGGTCTCGGAGCTGGCGATCGAGACCTTCCTCCCGGCCGACCCGGCGACCGCCAAGTACCTGCACGCGCTGGGAGACTGACGGATGATCACCTCCGAACCGCTGAGAGAGTGGCCGGAACATGGCACACTGCCCCCAGACTTCGGCGCGTATGGGGAGGCGTGGCTGTGAGTGAACGGCGGCCCGCGCCCACGGTGGGTCAAGTGGTGCTGGGCAGAAGGCTGCAGGAGCTGCGTGAGGCGGCCGGCATCAAGCGTGAGGAGGCCGCGCAGGTCCTGCGGGTGGCCCCGGCGACCGTACGGCGGATGGAGATGGCCGAGGTCGCGCTCAAAGTGCCGTACGTCCAGGTGCTGTTGACGACGTACGGGGTGTCCGAGGAGGAGACTGACGCGTTCGTCGCGCTCACCGAGGAGGCGAACCAGCCGGGCTGGTGGCAGCGGTTCCACGACGTGCTGCCGGAGTGGTTCAGCCTGTACGTGAGCCTGGAGGGCGCCGCCGGGCTGATCCGTTCGTACGAACCGCACTTCGTGCCCGGCCTGTTGCAGACCGAGGACTACGCGCGCGCCGTGCTGGAGGCCGGGACGATCGGGCAGACCGGTCCCGAGACCATCGAGCGGCATGTGTCGCTGCGGATGGCGCGGCAGGGGCTGTTGGAACGGGACAATCCGCCGCACCTGTGGGTCATCATGGACGAGACCGTGCTGCGCCGGCCGGTGAGCATGCGCGGCGAGGTCATGCGCGAACAGCTCGACAGACTCCTGGAGTTCGGCGAACGTGACCGGATCACGCTCCAGGTCGCCGAGTTCGAGAACGGTCCGCACCCGGGGACCTACGCCCCCTTCTCGCTGTTCCGTTTCACCGAACCGGAGCTGCCCGACATGGTGTTCACCGAGTACCTGACCGGCGCCCTGTACCTGGACTCCCGTACGGAGGTCTCCGCGCATCTGGAGGTCCTCGACCACATGACGGCGCACGCCGCGTCCGCACAGCGCACCAAGAAGATCCTGCGGGACTACCGCGAGACCTTCTGAACACGTTCCGAGCACCTCCTGAGCACGGCCCGGGCACAAACACGCGAACTCCCGAGGAGACGACACCGCATGACCGGATCCGACGCCGCGTCCACCCGTATCGACACCAGCCGGCCGCACCCGGCGCGCGTGTACGACTGGTGGCTCGGCGGCAAGGACAACTACCCGGTGGACGAGGAGCTGGCGCGCCGGATCCTCGCCACGGACAGCGCCGCGGTGCGCGGGGCGCGGGCCAACCGCCGGTTCATGCACCGGGCGACCCGGACCGCCGCCGAGGCCGGGATACGCCAGTTCCTGGACATCGGCACCGGCATCCCCACCGAGCCGAACCTCCACCAGGTGGCGCAGAGCGTCGCCCCCGACTCCAAGGTCGTGTACGCGGACAACGACCCGATCGTGCTGCGGCACGCGGAGGCGCTGCTGCACGGTGAGGCCGAGGGCAGCACGGAGTACGTGCACGCCGACGTCCGCGACCCGGACACGATCCTGCGGCTGGCCGGCGAGACCCTGGACTTCACCCGGCCGGTCGCGCTGTCCCTCGTCGCACTCACCCACTACCTGAGCGCGGACCCCGACGGCGACGACGTGTACGGCCTGATCGAGCGGTACGTCGACGTCCTCGTCCCGGGCAGCTACCTGGTCCTCTCGCAGGTCACCCCGGACCTCAGCCCCGCCGCCATCGCCAAGGCCGCCGAACACTTCCAGCGCAGCGGCACCCCCTTCTTCCCGCGCACCCTGGCCGAGTTCTCGCGGTTCTTCGACGGCCTCGACCTGCTCGGCCCGGGCGTCATCCCGGTCTACGGCTGGCGTCCGGCCCCGGAGGACGTGGCCGCCCAGGCGGAGGGCATCGTGCCGGTCTACGGCGGTGTCGCCCGCAAGCCCTGACCCGTACGGCTGCGGTGAACGGGTGCGCTCCCCCGCCCCGCCCTAGGTTCGACACCACGGGCGGGCGAGGGAGCGCGGGTGACGGACGCGCGAACTCCCCCGCCGAGCCGGGAGAGACCACGACGCGAAGGATGCCCGATGCCCTCGGACGCTGTGCTGTACCAGGCGGCCGCGCTCTGCCTGACCTACCCCGACGACGACTTCCGCGCCCGGCTGCCCCTATTGCGCGAAGCCGCCCCGCAGCTACGGGAGTTCGCCGACCACGCGGCCCTCACCCCGGCGGAGGAACTGGCCGCGCACTACGTCCAGGTCTTCGACTCCGGGAACCGGCACACCTTGTACCTGAGCCGGTGGCACGACGGCGACACCCGGCAACGCGGTATGTCCCTGGCCCGCGTCAAGGACCTCTACCGCGCCCACTGCCTGGAGTTCACCGGCGAGGAGCTGCCCGACTTCCTCCCCGCGGTCCTGGAGTTCACGTCCCGCACCGGCAGCCTCGACCTGCTCGCCGAGCACCGCGCCGCCCTGGCCCAACTCCGCTGCCACCTGGCCGACTTCGGCACCCCGTACGCCTCCGTCCTGGACGCGGTCTGCGCCACCCTGCCGGCCGGAAGCTAGGCGGCACCGCCCTTCGCGTCCCGTTCGTCGTCGACGATCTCCGCGTCGACGACACCTTCCTCCTCCTCGTGCTGCCGCGCGGAGTCGGGCTCCTCCGCATTCTCCGCCTGCTCCGTGGGTGCCTGCTGCGCCGCCTGCGCGTACATCGCCTGTCCCATCCGCTGGCTGACGGTGGCGAGTTTCTCCACGCCGGCGCGCAACTCGGCCGTATCGGCGTCGTGTTCCAGCAGCGACTTCACCTCCGCGGCCGCCGCCTCGACCTCGGACCTGATGTCACCCGGAACGCGTTCCTCGTTCTCGTGGATGAACTTCTCGGTCTGGTAGACGAGTTGCTCGGCCTGGTTGCGGGTCTCGGCGGTCTCGCGGCGCTTGCGGTCCTCGTCCGCGTACTGCTCGGCCTCCCGCATCATGCGGTCGATGTCGTCCTTGGCGAGGGCGGAGCCGCCGGTGACGGTCATCTTCTGTTCGCGGCCGGTGGCCAGGTCCTTGGCCGAGACGTGCATGATGCCGTTCGCGTCGATGTCGAAGGCGACCTCGATCTGCGGCACCCCGCGCGGGGACGGTGGCAGACCGGTGAGGTCGAAGACGCCCAACTTCTTGTTGTACGCGGCGATTTCACGCTCACCCTGGTAGACCTGGATGCCGACCGAGGGCTGGTTGTCGGTGGCGGTGGTGAAGATCTCCGAACGCCGGGTCGGAATGGTCGTGTTGCGTTCGATGAGCGTCGTCATGATGCCGCCCTTGGTCTCGATGCCCAGGGACAGCGGGGTGACGTCGAGGAGGAGGACGTCCTTCACGTCGCCGCGGATGACCCCGGCCTGGAGGGCGGCGCCGAGCGCCACGACCTCGTCGGGGTTGACGCCCTTGTGCGGGTCCTTGCCGGTGAGTTCCTTGACGAGGTCGGTGACGGCGGGCATCCGCGTCGAGCCGCCGACGAGGATCACGTGGTCGACGGCGGAGAGCTTGATGCCCGCGTCCTTGACCGCCTGGTGGAAGGGGTTCTTGCACCGGCCCAAGAGGTCGGCGGTGAGTTCCTGGAACCCGGCGCGGGTCAGCTTCTCGTCGAGGTGCAGCGGGCCTTCGGCGGAGGCGGTGATGTAGGGCAGGTTGATCGTCGTCTCGGAGGACGAGGACAGCTCGATCTTCGCCTTCTCCGCGCCCTCGCGCAGGCGTTGGAGCGCCATCTTGTCCTTGCCGAGGTCGATGCCGTTCTGCCCCTGGAACTTCTTGACCAGGAAGTCGACGACCCGCTGGTCCCAGTCGTCGCCGCCGAGATGGGTGTCGCCGTTGGTGGCCTTGACCTCGATGACGCCGTCGCCGATCTCCAGCAGCGACACGTCGAAGGTGCCGCCGCCGAGGTCGAAGACCAGCACGGTCTGCTCCTCGCCGCGGTCGAGGCCGTAGGCGAGCGCGGCGGCGGTCGGTTCGTTGATGATCCGCAGGACCTTGAGGCCCGCGATCTCGCCGGCCTCCTTGGTGGCCTGGCGCTGGGAGTCGTCGAAGTAGGCGGGGACGGTGATCACGGCGTCCGTGACGTCCTCGCCGAGATAGGCCTCGGCGTCCCGTTTCAGTTTCTGCAGCACGCGCGCGGACAGTTCCTGGGCGGTGTACCGCGTCCCGTCGATGGCGCCCGTGTCCGGGAAGCGCCAACTCGTGTCGCCCATATGCCGTTTGACCGAGCGCGCGGTGCGCTCGATGTTCGTCACGGCCTGCCGTTTGGCGACCTCGCCGACGAGCACCTCGCCGTTCTTGGCGAAGGCCACGACCGAGGGTGTGGTCCTCGCGCCCTCGGCGTTGGCCACCACCGTGGCCTCGCCGCCCTCCAGCACCGCGACCACCGAGTTCGTGGTCCCCAGATCGATCCCGACCGCACGTCCCATCGCCGTCCCCTTCCGCCAGGCGCTGCCCGATCTCCAGCTGAGAACTTGAGTGCGGGAATGTCAATGCCGCACCCGTTTTTCCGGGCGCGGCATCGAGACGGGAGGGGAAGCGGGGGTCAGGCGGATTCCACCGTCAGCGTGATCGTCGTCCCCGCGAGGGCCTGGCTGACCGGGCAGTTCTTCTTGGCGTCCTCGGCGGCGGCGGCGAAGCCGGCCTCGTCCAGGCCGGGGACCTCGCCGCGGACGGTGAGGTGGATGCCGGTGATGCCCTCGCCGGGCTGGAAGGTGACGTCGGCCTTGGTCTCCAGGCGGGTGGGCGGGGTGCCCGCGCCGGTCAGGCCGTGCGACAGCGCCATGGAGAAGCAGCTGGAGTGGGCGGCGGCGATCAGCTCTTCGGGGCTGGTCCTGCCGTTGGCCTGCTCGGCGCGCGACGCCCACGTCACCGGCTGCACACCGATGCCTGACGAGTCGAAGGTGACCTCGCCGCTGCCCTTGATGAGTTCGCCTTCCCAGACGGTGTGTGCGGTGCGCGTGGTAGCCACGGTGATTCCTTTCGAAGCGGATGTCTTTCGGAGCCATCCGATCACATTCCGCCTCAGCTCACCCGGAAGACCGGCCCACGGGCGGTGAACGGCAGGCGAGCATTCTGCGGGATCAGATAGGCGTGTTCGCGCCGCACCCGCAGCACGTCGCACCAGCCGTCCGTGATGACGAGGATCGGCGCGCCCGGCGGGAAGTCGTCCGCGCGGTGCAGCAGGTCGATCCCGGGCTGCAGGACCGTACCGCCGCGCCCGTGCACCCGGACCCGGCCCGCGATGTCGGTGACCGACACATAGCCCACGTCGTGCGGGGCCGCGTCGCAGAACACGACCCGGGCGGCCGGTACGTCACGGGCCTCGGCGTACGACGCGATGGCGCCCAGCGCCTTGCCGAGGAGGCCGCGGTCCATGGAGCCGGAGGTGTCGAGGACGACGCCGAAGGTGCAGCGGGCGATTTCCTCCGGCGGGAAGTAGCGGCCCGCGCGCGGGATGTCGGGCGTGGACGACTGGCGGCGCGAGGGTCGGGCGTACGACCGTACGGGCTCGGGGCGGGGCACGAACTCGTCGAACCAGCGGGCGAGTTGAGCGTCCCACGGCAGCGGCGGATGACTGAGCGCGCGGATCTCCTCGACCAACCCGCCGGGCAGGAAGCCGCGTTCGTACTGCTGGTGCAGGTCGAGGCCGTGGGCGAGGCCGCGCCGGTAGAACTCGTCGAGGTCCACGTAGTCGCGCGGGCTGCCGAGCGGGCCGCCGAGGATGTCGCCGACGCCCTTGCCGCGCAGGGTGGCCAGGCGGCGCATCCGGCGCAGGTCGCCGGCGATCCGGTCGTAGACCTCCTCGGCGGAGAGGTCCTTCAACTCCGGGTCGTACAGCAGGCCTTCGGGCATCCGGCCGACGTCCATCTCGCACAGCCAGCCGTTGATGACGTAGTCGGCGGCGATGTTGAAGAGGTAGGGGTCGCGGACGCCGCAGCGGTCGCCGTGGCGCAGGGCGGCGTGCAGCATCTCGTGGGCGAGGACGAACCGCCATTCCTCGTCGTCGAGTTGGCGCAGCGGGTTGACGTAGATCTCGGCCGCGCCCGTGTCGACGGCGGCGACGGAGATGCCGTGGGCGCGGGCGAGTTCGGCGTCGGCGACGAGGGTGATGCCGGCCGCGATGCCGCCGAGGAGGGGGTAGGAGGAGACGAACCAGCTCAACGCCCGTTCCCAGGGCTGGAGTCGGGTGGGTCCGCCGCGCATCGAGGCACGCCGGCCGCCCGCCACGTCCATCGCCGTGGCCACGGTGCGGGTGAGGGCGTTGGCGAAGTTGAGCTGCCAGTCGGGGGCCTTGCCGCCCCGCCAGGTGTCCCACGGCACGAGCAGCTGGTCCGGCTCGCCGCCCGCCGTGCCGCAGCGCTCGTACAGCGGCGGGATGCCGTCGCGGCGCCAGCGGGCGGCGAGTTGGTCCTCGTCACCGCCCGGGTAGGAGGCGGGCAGGTCCTCGGGGGTGACCCCGATGGGGAAGCCGAGCAGGAAGCGGTTGACGACGGCGCAGTTGGCCGCGAGGGCGGGGCCGTCGGGCTGGTCGCGCAGCTTCGCCGCGGCCGGGACATGGCCGAAGCCCAGGTGGATGATGCAGTGCGCGATGGCCCAGGCCCACTCGGCGGGTTCGGCCCGGCGGGTGGGGTGGACGTGCAGCACTCCGTCGGAATCGACGCGCACCAGACCGGAGTTGGGCGTGTGGGCGCAGTCGTCCCGGCGGCAGGTGGAGAAGCCGATGGCGGCGAGAGCGCGGTTGGCCCGCACGAGACGCAGCCCCTCCTCGAAGGCCTCGGCGGCGAGGTCCTTCTTCTTCGGCTTCCCCTTGCCCTGAGGGCGGCTCACTGCCGGGCCTCGACCAGCCGGGGCATGTCACGGGCCGCCTCGACCAGGAACCAGGCGGGCAGCAGCGGATTGCCGTCGGTGTCCGGGGCGATGACGCTCTGCGCGACCTCGACCGAGATCTCGGCGAGCTGCACGAGCAACGACTTGGCGCGGTAAGCGGTTTGGAGCCCGTTGGCCGACAAGTGCTCCTTGCTGACCGGGAGTTCCTTGACGAGCCGGCCCCGGAAGGACTCGGCGAGGTAGTACAGCAGGTCGCGGTCCTCGGGGCGGTGCGGCCAGCGGGCGTCGCCCTTGATGATCGCCTCGATGCCGAACCGGCTGCGCACGATCTTGACGTACCCGCAGAACGCGACCGCGTGGGCCGGGGTCAGCGTGCCGTGCGCGATGACCTTGAGGGTGTCCTCGTCGAGGTCGGGCCCGAAGGAGCCCAGCGCGTCGGAGAGCATGTGCCAGGACCGGGGCGTGGAGAAGGCCTCCTCGGTCTTCGGCGGCTTGGACCACAGATGGTCGGGCCGGTCCGTGAGGTGGTCCAGGATCCACGGGTGAATCCCGTTGGCGGCGGCCCAGTTGAGCCAGTCCTTGGGCGACGCCTCAAGGTGCACGTGGGTCAGCCGGTTGATCAGCGCGGAGGAGATCGGCCGGGCCAGGGCGTTGTCGGTCGCCCGGTTCCCCGCGCCGATCACGATCGATCCCTTGGGGAGTTCGTAGTTGCCGATACGGCGGTCCAGGATCAGCGAGTAGAACGCCTTCTGCACATCCGGTGTGGCCGCGTTGAGTTCGTCGAGGAACAGGCAGTACGGCTCGTCCCGCGCGATCGCCTCCGGCGGACAGAACACCGACCGACCGTCCCGGATCTGCGGCACCCCGATCAGGTCCTCGGGCGCAAGCTGCGTACCGAGCAGACTCACGCACTCCAGGCCCAGCGACTCGGCGAACTCCCTTACCAGGGACGACTTTCCGATGCCCGGCGCACCCCAGATGAACACGGGCCGCACGGTCGCGAGACCGAGCAGCAGCTCCGGTATGCGAGCAGGGGTGACAGTAACGGCAGCCTGCAAAAGAGGCTCTCCTCAAGGGGGTTCGACAAGGACGCAAACGCGCTCCAATGCCCCCAGTGTGTGCCTACGACCCACCCGGCGCAGCCGATTTTCAGGCGGCGCGTTCCGACTGCTCGTCCGTCAGCGGCACTTGGGGCCCGTTGCACTCGCGCAGCCAGCGCCGCAGAACCCGGTGGACCTGCTCGGCGCCGACGAGATCCTCGCCGTCGTCGACCGGTGCGGAGAAGGTGTGCGGCGAGAGCAGGAACGGCTTGGCCTGGGCGCCGCCGAGGCCGCCGTGCGAGCCGATCTGCTCCTCGAAGGCGAGGACTTCGCCCTCGGCGGGGTCGTACCAGGAGTTGACCATGATGTCGGCGGTGTGCGGGAAGGAGTGGGTGCGCCGGACGGCATCCGCGACGCCGGGGCCGAAGTCCGCCAACGGGCCCTGTTTGTCGTCGAGTTCGGCCACCGGGAGTTCCGCGCCGTGTGCCCCCAGCACGACCCCTCCGTGCTCCTCGCTGCGGACGAGGACGAAGCCGACGCCGGGGTGGTTGGCGAGGGTCGTCAGCAGCGCCGGATGCCGGGCGTCGATCTCCTCCTTGGTCATGCGGTGCGGCACGTCCGGGAAGGAGACCAGGCCGAGGTTGCCGGAGGCGAGCACGACCGGCTCGGAGTGGCGGCCGTGCGGTCCGTCGCGTTCCTCGACCGGCCGGCGCAGTGCCGCGCGGACGGCGGCGCGGGCCTCGGCGCCGCTGTGGGTGCGGCGGGCCCGGCGCGGCACGGGCAGCCCGCAGCCCGCGCGGACCAGGTCGCCGAGGGTGAGGCCGTAGCGGCCCTGGAAAGTCTCGCCGGGGCTCTGGCCGTGGTCGGAGAGGACGACGATGCGGTACGGGCGCGGGGCGTGCTCGGCGACGTTCTCGATCAGCGCGATGGACCGGTCCAGGCGTTGGAGCACCTTGGCGGCGTCACGGCTGCGCGGGCCGGAGTGGTGGGCGACCTCGTCGTAGGCCACGAGGTCGGCGTAGACGGCGGTGCGGCCGGCGAGCATGTCGCCCATGACGGCGGCGACGACGACGTCCCGTTCGACGACCGTCGCGAAGGCGCGTACGAGGGGGTAGAGGCCGCCGCGCTTGATCCGGGGGCGCTGCTTGGTGAGGCGGGAGCGGGTCGACTGGCCGATCTCGCGGCCGACCTCGGCGACGAAGGACATCGCGGTGCGGACGGCGTTGGCCGGGTCGGAGAAGTAGGCGAAGTAGCCCGCGCGGGAACGGTTCTCACGCCCCCGGCGGCGGATGGCGATGGACAGGACGAGGGCCTGTTCGTCGGCGCCGCCGCTGAACAGGTTGCCGCGGCTGGCGCCGTCGAGCGTGAGGAGACCGCCGTCGCCGGTGAACTCGACGGCCCGGCGCTGGAGTTCGGCGGCGCTGGTCGGGCGGTTGCAGACCATCACCTCGCCGGTGTCCTTCTCGTACCAGCGGAACGCGGGGATGTCGTGGTTGGAACCGTGCAGGATGCCGAGCTGGCTGGCGCCGGTCTGGCTGGACCAGTCGGTGCGCCAGGGGGTGAGGCGGTGGCTGGGGCGGTCGCCGCCGAGGAGCTTCGCGACGGTCGGCATCAGGCCCTTGGCCACGGCGGCGAGCAGGACGTCGTGGCCGACGCCGTCGAGCTGGAGGAAGACGGTGCCCGGGCTGGACGGGCCGGGCGGCATGGCTCTTCGGCGGCGGTCGGCGAGGCGGTAGAGGCGGCGGCGGTAGGCGTCGTCGTCGCGCACGGCGAGGGCACCGCCGGTGGCGGAGGCGACGGCGGACATCACGGCGGCCACGACGACGGCGGTCTCGGGGGCGACCTGGCCGCGCAGCCCGCCGTCCGGGTTGATGCGCAGGGCGATCAGCAGCAGGGACCCGTTGAGCACGAACACGAGAAGGCCGAGGACGAGCGCGGGCACCAGCAGCAACAGCCGTACCAGCAGCGGCCACACGAGCGCCGACAGCAGACCGAAGGCACCGGCGCCGAACGCGGCCGTGACACCGATCCGGGTGGCGCTGTCGCCGTCCGCCGACTGGAGCTTGAAGTCCGGCAGGATCCCGGCGAGCACCAGCATGGTGAGCGTGGAGACCGCCCACACCGCGATGCTCCGCCCGACCTGACTGGCGAGCCGCCGCCAACGCGCTCCACCCACGCCCCGTACACCTCACGTCCCTGGCCCGACGACCTGGCGGGCCTGTCCCCAGCCTGTCATACGGGACGCGGGCGCCCAGGAACTAGCGGCCGTCGTAGCCCGCCGTCGGCATGGACAGCCGTCGGTGCACGCTGGCCTTCATCTGGGCGTCGTAGCAGGGTTCCGCGCGGCCGACCGTCTCGATCCGCACCCCGCGTCGCGCGCACTCGTCGGTGAACTCCTCGACGGAGGACAGCGCGCTCTCCAGGACCCGGCGGCTGGGGGCGACGAACAGGTCGAGGCCGGGGCGGACGCCGTCCCACAGGGCGCAGTGGTCGGGGCGCAGCCCGCGCACCAGCAGCTCGCGGGCGATCACATAGCCGTGGTCGGCGGCCCAGCGGGCGCACATCGCGTGCTGGCTGCGGGAGTCGACCAGGAAGGGGTCGTCGTCCAGCTCCTCCAGCGGCGTCAGGCTGGCGATCGCCGTGACCCGCAGCCGCGAGGGCATACCCGAGGCACCGCGTACCTGTCCCATGGCGTCCCCCTCACCTCCGGGTTTCGCCGCCGACCCTACTCCTGCCCGTAGGCTTCGGGGGAGTCGCGCGAAGGAGGCAAAGAAGGTGCCGGTGGAGATCACCTGGTGGGGTCACGCCACCTGCACGATCGAGGACTCGGACGTACGCGTCCTCACCGACCCCCTGTTCGCGCGCCGCCTCGCGCACCTGCGGCGCCGTCGGGGCGCGGTGCCGCCGGTCGAGGCCCGGCGCGCGGACCTGGCGCTCGTCTCCCACCTCCACGCCGACCACCTGCACCTTCCCTCGCTCGCCGCCCTCGCCCCGGGTACGCGCCTGCTCGTGCCCCGGGGCGCACTCCGCGCGGTGCCCGGACTGCGCCGGCTCCGGCAGCTGCGGATCGACGAGGTGGCCCCCGGCGACCAGACGATGGTCGGTGACCTGGTCGTACGGGCCGTTCCCGCACGGCACGACGGCCGCCGGCTGCCGGTCGGCCCGCACCGCTCCCCCGCGCTGGGCTACGTCGTCGAGGGCGAGGCGCGCACCTACTTCGCCGGGGACACCGGGCTGTTCGACGACATGGCCAAGGAGGTCGGGCCGGTCGACGTGGCGCTGCTGCCGGTGGGCGGCTGGGGCCCGTATCTCGGCGAGGGGCATCTCGACGCGGGCCGCGCGGCCCAGGCGCTGGCCCGGCTCTCGCCGCGCAGTGCGGTGCCGGTGCACTACGGCACGTACTGGCCGATCGGGATGGACGCGGTGCGGCCGCACGAATTCCACACGCCGGGCGACGAGTTCGTGCGGATCGCGGCCCAACTCGCGCCGTCGGTTTCGGTGCATCGGCTCGGGCACGGGGAGAGCGTGCGGCCGGAGGTCGCTCGGTGAGTTGGATCGCGGCCGCTACGGCCACGACGTCACCCGAATCCGCTCAACAGGCCATCGGGTACCCGTCGTTGTTCCTGCTGGTGTTGTTCGGGGCGCTGGTGCCGGTGATTCCGACGGGGGCGTTGGTGAGTTCGGCGGCTGTGGTCGCGTTTCACCAGACGGCGCCGTTCGCGTTGGCGCTGGTCTTTGTCACGGCTTCGCTGGCTGCGTTTCTTGGGGACGTCGCGCTGTATTGGCTGGGGCGGCGGGGGATGGGGTCGAAGAACGGGTCGCGGTGGTTGGAGGCGATTCGGGCGCGGGCTCCGGAGGATCGGTTGGAGCAGGCGCAGGCGAAGCTTGCGGATCACGGTGTGGCGGTGTTGGTGCTGTCTCGGCTGGTGCCGGCGGGGCGGATTCCGGTGATGTTGGCGTGCCTGATGGCCGAGTGGCCGATCCGTCGGTTCGCTCGGGGGAATGCGCCTGCGTGTCTGGCTTGGGCGGTGACGTATCAGTTGATCGGCATCCTTGGGGGGTCGTTGTTTCCGAAGCCGTGGGAGGGGGTTGTGGCGGCGGTTGTGCTGACTGTAGTGATTAGTGTGGCGCCTAGTTTGTGGCGGCGGGTTCGGGCTGCCAGTTGATGGTTCGTTGCGGGGTGCGGGTCGCGTGTGGCTGGTCGCGCAGTTCCCCGCGCCCCTAAAAAAGGGCGTCTAGTCCAGGACTCTTGAGGCTCCTACCGGCAAGTCCCATAGGTTCTCGCGCGCCAGCTCGGCCTTCTCCCAGGCCGCTCTGACCCTCGTCAGGGGTTCGAGGACCGGCTCTGCCGATAGGACGAAGGTGCCCCAGTGCATGGGGGCCATTCTCCTCGCGCCCAGATCCTGTACGGCCCTCACCGCTTCCTCCGGGTCGCAGTGGACGTCGCTCAGCCACCAGCGGGGGTCGTAGGCGCCGATGGGGAGGAGGGCGAGGTCAATTCCCGGGTAGCGGTGGCCGATTCGGGTGAACCAGTGGCCGTAGCCTGTGTCGCCGGCGAAGTAGACGCGTTGGCCGTCGGGGGCTGTCAGGACCCAACCGCCCCACAGGGAGCGGCAGGTGTCGGTGAGGGTGCGCTTGGACCAGTGGTGGGCGGGGACGAAGTCGAGGCGGACGCCGTCGAGTTGGGCCGCTTCCCACCAGTCGAGCTCGGTGACGTGGGTGAATCTGCGGCGGCGGAACCAGCTGCCGAGGCCGGCGGGGGCGAACACCGGGGTGTGGCGCGGGAGTCGGCGCAGGGTGGGGGCGTCGAGGTGGTCGTAGTGGTTGTGGCTGATGACGACGGCGTCGATGGGTGGGAGGGCTTCCCAGGCGACTCCTACGGGGGTGATCCGGGCCGGGGTGCCGAGGATGCGGCGGGACCAGACCGGGTCGGTGAGGATCGTCAGGCCGCCGATCTGGACCACCCAACTGGCGTGGCCCGCCCAGGTGACGGCGACGGTCAGGGCGTCCACCTGGGGCAACGGCTCGGGGGCGAACGGGAGTTGGGGAATGTCGGCGAGGCCCTCGGGGCGGGGGCGCACGGAACCCTCGCGGGCGAAGCGGGCGTAGGCGTTGAGGCCGGGGAGCGGGGCGGTGAGCCGGTCGTGGAAGGCGCGGGGCCATACGCGGCGTTCGCCGAGCGGGCGGGGGTCGGCGAGGGGCGGGGACGAGGGGGGCAACGGGGGCGTCGGGTCGGTGGGTTGCCGTGTGGTCGTACCGCTGGTGGTCGACTCGGACTGCTGCGTCATCGAGGAGGCTCCCATCGCTGAGCGTCGTCGCGGAGATCGTCGAAGATCGACCTCAAGGACATCAACGCGCGTTGCACGTGTGGCAGTTCCAACGGCAAGGGTGACGTGAGGCATTCCGCGCGTTCGGTGTCGGTTCGGCCCAGCAGCGGTCCGGTGGACAGCCGTACCCGCAGCGCGCCCAGGTCGTCGCCGAAACGGTGGCCGCCCGGCGCGGGCATGCCGAGCCGGGCGGTGAGGAACTCCTCCAGATCCTGCGCGTCGCCCACTCCCTGCGGGGTGAGCGCGTGGCGCAACGGTCCGAGATCGACGTACAGATGACGTCCCGCCTGCGGCGGCCGGGAGAACGCGCCTGCCCCGGTGACGGCGGCGTGCGCGGCGGCGGCCACGCGCGCGTGGAGGCGTACGGCGGTGTCGCGGCGGGTGAGGGCGGGCGGGGGTTCGCCGAGGGCGTGGCCGGCCGCGGCGGCGACCGGGGCCGCGACGCGGGCGCCGAGTGCGGTGAGGACGTCGAGCACGCGCGCGCGGAGCGCCTGCCCTGCGCGGCCCGCGGGGAAGCGGGCGACGGCGGCCGGCCAGCCGGACGGGAGGAGCGCGCCGGCCAGGTCGGTGACGACGGTGACCCTGTCGGGCAGCATCTCGGCGGGGCTGAGCAGCATGGTGGCCCGGGGGGCGTGCAGGGTGTCGCGCCAGGTCTCGTCGCTGACCAGGTGCAGACCCTCGGCCGCGGCGGCCTCGACGGTCTCGTGCATGACCTCGGGCGGCGCCACGGTCGCGGTCGGGTCGTCGGCCACCGAGAGAACGAGCAGCCGCGGGTCACCGCCCTCGTCCCGGACCCGGCGCACGGTCTCCAGCAGGACATACGGATCGGGCACCCCGCCGCACTCGGCCGGGGTGCCCACATGGAACACGGATCTGCCCAACAGGCGCGCGTACGGCGCCCACCAGGCGGCGCAGGGTCTGGGCACGAGTACGTCACCGCCGAGCGCGGCGGTCAGCGCGACCAGCAGCGCGGGGGCACCCGGGGCGGCGGCCACGCGGGCGGGTTCGGCGGGCAGGCCCCTGCGTTCGAAGTAACCGCAAGCGGCGTCCAGCAGTACGGGGGCTCCACCCACCGGCTGTTCCTCGGTACGGGACGCGGCGGCGGCAAGGACGGTGGCCAGTTCCGGCAGCACGGGAAGCCCGTCGTCGGGAAACACCGGCCCATACCGGACGGGCCCCTGGCCTACCGCGTCCGCCTGCCGCATGGTGCCTCCGCGCAGTCCCTCGTGCAGTGCCGTGCCGTGTCCCGATCGCGCGCTCAGTGCCCGGGCGTCCGCCTGCGCAGCCGGTACACGGCCCCGCCGAGGGCAGCGGCGATCAGTACACCACCGGCGACCAGAGCCGGAACGGAGTCGGTGAAGGTCCCGCCCTCCCCGGCCTGCACCCCGCGCTGGATGGCGGCGGGCACACCACCACAGGCATCCCCCCGAGGCTCCTGACAAGGCGGCTGCCCGCCCCCACCCTCTCCCCCGCGCTCGATACTGAAGGTCGCGCTCCAGGGCCGCCCCTGTCCTCCGGGCGGCGCGGGACAGGTCCCGTCGACGGTCCACGCGGCATCCCGCTCGCCCCCGTCCGCGGAGATCCGCGCGGTCCCCCGGTAAGCGGCACCGGCACCCCGGTCGTCGTTGCCGGGCACCCGCTGAAGCTGAACGGTCCCGTCGTCGAACCCCTGGGACGTCGCGTCGATGGTCTCGGCCACGGTCCCCCCGATGGCCTCGCAGGTGACGGAAACGGTGACGCTCCCACCCGCCCGCACACTGCTCGGACTGACCTCGGCCCCCGGATCAGCGGCCAGCGCGGGCCCACCGGCGCCGACCAGCGCGACGACGGACAGAGCAACGGCGATGCGACGCATGAGCGGGTCTCCTTAGACCGAGGACGACGGCAACACCCATCGAAGCCCGGTCCGGTCATCACCGCGCGCGGCCAAGCCCCATTGGGATTAAGGAGACCGGCCGAGCGAGTGAAACACGGGCCGGCTGCAGCTTTTTAGGGGCGCGGGGAACTGCGCGACCAGCCACGACGAGCCCGCACCCGACGTCTAAGCCGCACCTTCCAGAACCTGCTCCCGGATCCGCCGACAACACCGACTGATCAACCGACTCACATGCATCTGCGAAATCCCGAACCGCTCAGCAATCCGGCTCTGCGTCATATCCCCAAAGAACCGCAGGTACAGGATCTCCCGATCCCGCTGGGGCAACGCGGCAAGCCGAGGCCGCACAGCCTCCCGATCAACAACGACGTCCAACGCCGGATCAGCAGCCCCAAGAACATCGCTCAGCGCAAACCCCTCCGAACCGCCAGGGACAACCGCGTCAAGCGACAACGCACTGAAACTCTCCAACGCCTCAAGCCCCACCCGCACCTCCTCCTCGGAGAGACACGCGTGCGCGGCGATCTCCGCCACGGTAGGCCGCCGCCCCGGCAAGGTCTGGGCAAGCTCCTGCCCGGCGACCCGCACCCGGTTCCGCAGATCCTGCACCCGCCGAGGCACATGCAACGTCCACATGTGATCCCGGAAGTGCCGTTTGATCTCACCGGTGATAGTCGGCACGGCATAACTCTCGAACGCGTTACCCCGCTCGGGGTCGTACCGATCCACGGCCTTCACCAGCCCAAGGGCAGCAACCTGGCGTAAGTCCTCGGTACTTTCACCCCGATTACGGAACCGCCCCGCAAGCCGATCGGCCATGGGCAGCCACGCCTCGACAATGCGTTCGCGGACGGTGTCATGCTGCGGCCCGGGAGGCAGCGCCGCCAGCGTGCGGAACGCCTCGACGGTGTCGGGGGCGTCATGGTGGGAATGGCGTTTCGTGCTCGTACGGGTAGGCCGAGTAGGCATGGTGCGTCACAACTCCCTTGAGCATGCTCCGGGTTGGACGGTCACCGTCGGTGGGAACGCGTTTGCGATCCAGCGCTGAACGTTCGCCTGCCCCCGGCCTCAAGGCACAAACACACACCATCTCAAGGCACGGACACCCACCGCTCAGTCCCGCTCGCGTGCCCCCAGCCGGGTCCGGCCGGGGGCCACGAGGCGACGCGGATGGCGGCGCAGATACTCGCCCTCCAGTCCGGCCATACGGTCGTTGTGGGCGCGGAGCGCGTCGTTCGAGCCGTACAGCAGGGTGTCGTGGCGCGTGCGGTGGATGGTCTCCAGCTCCTTCATGAGCTGAGCATCGTCCAGGCGCGCAGGGTCGACTCCGGTCATGGTGTGCCCCGCTCGTCGAGTCTCACGGTCCTGAGTCCACTGTACGAACATTCAGGCCCCGCGGCCTCCGCACCGACGGGACCTATCGCGCCCGCTCCACCCGCCGCTCGTCCCACACCGGCTCGGTCGTCTCCCTGACCTTGCCGTCGCTGCCGAACACCAGATACCGGTCGAAGGACCGCGCGAACCACCGGTCGTGCGTGACGGACAGCACCGTGCCGTCGAACGCCTCCAACCCTTCCTGCAGAGCCTCGGCGGACTCCAGGTCGAGGTTGTCGGTCGGCTCGTCGAGAAGCAGCGCGGTCACACCCTGGAGTTCCAGCAGCAGGATCTGGAAGCGCGCCTGCTGCCCGCCGGACAGCCGGTCGAAGCTCTGCTCGGCCTGGCCGGTCAGCTCGTAGCGGCGCAGCCGGGACATCGCGGGACCCTGGGCCTGCGCGTGCTCCTTCCACAGGATGTCGAGGAGGGTGCGGCCCTGGAGTTCGGGGTGGGCGTGGGTCTGCGCGAAGTGCCCCGGCACGACACGCGCGCCGAGCTTCCACTCCCCCGTGTGCTTCACGTCCTCGCCGGCGAGGAGACGCAGGAAGTGCGACTTGCCCGAGCCGTTCGAGCCGAGGACGGCGACGCGTTCGCCGTAGAAGACCTCCAGGTCGAAGGGCTTCATCAGGCCCGTCAGTTCAAGTCCCTTGCAGGTGACGGCTCTTACGCCGGTGCGGCCGCCCTTGATGCGCATGGTGATGTCCTGCTCGCGCGGCGGCTCGGGGGGCGGGCCCGCCTCCTCGAACTTGCGCAGGCGGGTCTGGGCGGCGGCGTAGCGGGACGCCAACTCGTGGCTGATGGAGGCCGCCTGACGGAGGTTCAGGACGAGCTTCTTCAGCTGGGCGTGCTTCTCGTCCCAGCGGCGGCGCAACTCCTCGAAGCGGGCGAAGCGTTCACGCCGGGCCTCGTGGTAGGTGGCGAAGCCGGCACCGTGGACCCAGGCGTCGGCGCCGGTCGGCGAGGGCTCCACGGAGACGATCTTCTCGGCGGCGCGGGCGAGGAGTTCACGGTCGTGGGAGACGAACAGGACCGTCTTGCGGGTCTCCTTGAGCCGCTCCTCGAGCCACCGCTTCCCGGGCACGTCAAGGTAGTTGTCCGGCTCGTCGAGCAGCAGCACCTCTTCGCTGCCGCGCAGCAGCGCCTCCAGCACGAGCCGCTTCTGCTCGCCGCCGGAGAGCGTGCTCACCTGCCGGAACTGCGCCTTGTCGTACGGCACTCCGAGCGCGGCCATGGTGCACATGTCCCACAGGGTCTCGAACTCGTAGCCGTGCACCTCGGCCCAGTCCGACAGGGCCTGCGCGTAGGCGAGTTGGGCCGCCTCGTCGTCGACGGTCATGATGCCGTGCTCGGCCTTGTCGACCTCGGCGGCGACCTCGCGGATGCGCGGCGGGGCGACCGACACGAGCAGGTCCCGTACGGTGCTCTCGTCGCGGACGGAGCCGACGAACTGGCGCATCACGCCCAGGCCGCCGCTCACGGTGACCGTGCCGCCGTGCGGTTTCAGCTCGCCGGAGATCAGCCGCAGGAGGGTCGTCTTGCCGGCGCCGTTGGGCCCGACCAGGGCGACCACGGCGCCTTCGCCGACCCGGAAGGACACATCGCCGAGCAGCGGCCTCCCGTCGGGGAGGTAGTACTCGAGGTGTGCGGCTTCCAGATGTCCCATGACCACGCATTCTGTGGGGCGGCCTCGCGGCCGGGCAAACCCTTATTGTGCCCGTCAGGGCCTCGCCATGACCTGGCCCGGAGCTTCACCAGGACACGGCCTACGGCTTCTGGTCCTCGTCGAGCGGCTGTCCGGCCGGGCCGCCGTCGGTGTCCGGTGCCGCCGTCCCGACCAGGGCGCCTTCCCAGGACAGGGCCTTCCAGCCGTCGGCCGGGGAGCCGTCCAGGACGACGATGCCGGTGTTGTCGAGGGGGCGGGCGGCGGCGAAGTCCACGTCGATGTTGTCGGCGCGGGCGGACGTCCACATCCGGATCGCGGCGCCGTGGCTGATCATGGCGACGGTGCGGGCGCCGCTGTCGGCGGCCTCCGCGATCACGCCGTCGTAGCGGGCGAGGGCCTCGGCGCCGCTCTCGCCGCCCGGCATCCGCAGCTCCGTGTCACCGGCGGCCCACGCGAACACGATCCGCATGTACTCGTGGCCGGGTTCCGTGTCGCCGGGCAGCATCTCCAGGTCACCGGCGGTGAGCTCGCGGATGCCGTCGCGGACGCGGACGTCGAGGCCGCGGGCGGCGGCGAGCGGGGCCGCGGTCTGCTGGGTGCGGATCAGGGTGGAGGCGTAGAGGGCCTCGATGTCCTCGTCGGCGAGGGCCTCGGGGAGGGCTGCGGCCTGGCGGCGGCCCAGGTCGGTCAGGTCCGCGCCGGGTATGGCCGTGTCGAGGCGGAAGTCCACGTTGGCCGTGGTCTGGCCGTGGCGGATGAGGATCAGGCGCATGCGGGGGTCCTCCGATGGAACGGTCCGCCGACGGTCGGAACGAAGCGGTCCGCCGACGGTGAAGGGCGGTGGAGACGCTCCTCCGACGGTCCGCCGGGCAGCAAACGGCCATTTCAGGGTACCCGGCAGCGCATGAGCCCTGACGTCGACCTCACGGTCCCCCTCCCCGGCCGCCACGCCCTGCGCGAGTGGCTGCTCTCCCTGGACAGCCGTCTCTTCGAGGTGGCGGCGGAGCGGAAGTGGCCCGCGGCCCAGCCCGTGCTGCCGCGGCTGAGCCGGAGTGCCAATCACGGCGTGCTGTGGTTCGCGACGGCCGCGGCTGTGGCCGCCAGCCGTACGCCGCGGGCCCGCCGGGCCGCCGCCCGGGGCATCGCCTCCCTGTCCCTGGCCTCCCTCGCGATCAACACGATCGGCAAGCGGAGCGTGCGCCGTCACCGGCCCGCCCTGGACCCCGTCCCGCTGGGCCGGCAGCTGAAGCGGCAGCCGATCACCACCTCGTTCCCGTCCGGTCACGCGGCGTCGGCGGCGGCCTTCGCGACCGGGGTGGCCCTGGAGTCCCCGGCTTGGGGCGCGGTCGTGGCGCCGATCGCGCTGTCGGTCGCCGCGTCCCGCGTCTACACCGGTGTCCACTTCCCGAGCGACGTGGTGGCGGGTGCCGCGCTGGGCGCGTGCGCGGCGTTCGCGGTGCGCGGCATGGTGCCGACGCGCGGGCAGTTCGTGCCGCCGGCCCGCGGGCGCGCCGAGGTCCCGGCGCTGGAGGACGGCGACGGCCTGGTCATGGTGGTCAACTCGGCCTCGGGCAGCGCCGACCGGGCGGACGCGCTGACGGACTTCCTGCCCGGCGCGGAGGTCGTCGCCTGCCAACCGGCCGACATACACGCCGAGTTGGAGAAGGCGGCGACCCGCGCCCGGGTCCTCGGGGTGTGCGGCGGCGACGGCACGGTCAACGCGGCGGCCGCGGTCGCCCTGCGCCACGACCTGCCCCTCGCCGTCCTCCCGGGCGGCACCCTCAACCACTTCGCCTACGACCTCGGCGTGGAGGGCCCGCGCGATCTGAGCAAGGCGATCAGGCAGGGCGACGCCGTACGCGTGGACGTGGGCCGGTTCAGGTCCGGCGCCACCCGGGGCATCTTCCTCAACACCCTGAGCCTGGGCGTCTATCCGGAGCTGGTGCGCGAGCGGGAGCGCTGGGCGCCCCGGATCGGCGGCTGGCCCGCGGGGGTGCTCGCGGCGCTGTGGGTGCTGCGCGCGGACCGGCATCCGCTGGAGGCCGAACTGAACGGCCGCACCCGCCCGTTGTGGATGCTGTTCGCCGGCAACGGCACCTACCACCGCAAGGGGGTCGCCTCCGGCCGCCGCGTCGACCTGGCGGACGGGCGTCTCGACATCCGGATCGTGCACGGCGGCCGCAGGCCCGCCCTGCGCCTGCTCTCGGCGGCGCTCGCAGGCCCGTTCATGCGCTCCCCCGCCCACGCGGCGGCCCAGGTGCACCGCCTGCGCCTGAGTGGCCTCGCACCGGGCACGCTGCTCGCCTTCGACGGTGAAGTCACGGACGTGGAGGGCGAGTTGACGCTGGAGGAGCAGCCCGAGGCACTGACGGTGTACCGCCCGCTGACGGATTCCCTGATCACCCGTCAGTCCACATCGTAAAACGCAGGTCTCATCATCCGACATGCGCGCGTACCGTTCCTCCTACGCCGAAGAAGACGCGAAGGGGTAGGTAGAGCCATGCCGAAGCCGCAGGAGACCGCCGTCTACACGCACGGGCACCACGAGTCCGTGCTCCGTTCGCACACCCAGCGGACCGCCGCCAACTCCGCGGCCTACCTGCTCGGTTCGCTCAAGCCGCACATGAAGATCCTGGACATCGGCTGCGGTCCCGGCACCATCACCGCCGACCTGGCGGCGCTGGTCCCGGACGGCCATGTCACCGGTGTCGACCACGCGCCGGGCATCCTGGACCAGGCCCGGGCGACCGCGGACCGACGCGGCCTGACCAACGTCGACTTCGCGGTCGCCGACGTCCACGCGCTGGACTATCCGGACAACACGTTCTGCGTGGTCCACGCCCATCAGGTGCTCCAGCACGTGGGCGATCCGGTGCAGGCGCTGCGGGAGATGATCCGGGTGACCAAGCCCGGCGGCTTCATCGCGGCCCGCGACGGGGACTACGCGGTGATGACCTGGTACCCCCTGGTACCGGGGCTGGACGACTGGCTGGACCTGTACCGCCGGGTGGCCCGCGCCAACGGCGGCGAACCGGATGCCGGACGCCGTCTCAAATCGTGGGCACTGCGGGCGGGGCTGACGGACATCACGGCCACCTCCAGCACCTGGACGTTCCACACTCCGGACGAGCGGGCCTGGTGGAGCGGCCTGTGGGCGGACCGTACCGTCGCGTCCTCGTACGCCGGGGTCGCCACCGAGGGCGGCCACGCGACCACCGAGGAGCTCAACGCCGTAGCGGACGCGTGGCGGGAGTGGGGACAGCAGGAGGACGGCTGGTTCGCCGTGCTGCACGGGGAGATCCTGGCCCGCAAGGACGTCTGATCCGCGGGATCGGGGGCACTCGGGCGTCAGGAGGTAACACACTATGGTTCCGATCCTGATCGTCCTACTGCTGGCGCTGGTCCTGTTCGGTGCCGGATTCGCTGTGAAGATCCTCTGGTGGGTGGCGCTGATCGTGCTCGCCGTATGGCTGCTCGGCTTCCTGGTGCGCGGCACCTCGGCCGGCGGCGGCAGGGGTCGTTGGTACCGCTGGTAACCGCACTTCCCCACAACCACACAGACGTCGAGCCGGCGTCACCCGAATCAGGGTGACGCCGGCTCTCGGCGTTCAGCGCACGATCGCCGTCTCCACCAGCAGCCGCCCGGCCGCCGCGATCGACTCCGCGTCGATCCCGGCCGCGTGCAGCTGCTCGGCCGGGCTCGCCGAGCCGGGCATGGTGCGGACGGCGAGCCGGACCAGGCGCGGCACCGGCCGGCCGTCGAAGAAGGCGTCCAGGACCGCGTCCCCGAGACCGCCCTCGGGGTGGTGGTCCTCGACGGTGAGCAGACAGCCGGTGTCCTCGGCGGCCTGGCGCAGGGTCTCGGCGTCGACGGGCTTGACCGAGTACAGGTCGATCACCCGCACCTGGATGCCCTCGCGGTCCAGCGCGTCGGCGGCGGCCAGCGCCTCGTGCACGGTCACCCCGGCGGCCACGACCGTCAGCCGGTCCCGGCTGGAGAACCGCAGCACCTTGCTGCCCCCGACCGGGAACTCCTCGTCGGAGCCGTACACGACCGGCCCGGCGCCCCGCGAGGTCCGCAGATAGCGCACCCCCTCCAGGCCGGCCATCGTGGCGACGAGCCGGGCCGTCTGGTTGGCGTCGCACGGATACAGCACCGTCGAACCGTGCACCGCGCGCATCATCGCCAGGTCTTCCAACCCCATCTGCGAGGGGCCGTCCTGCCCGATCGACACACCCGCGTGCGAGCCGACCAGGTTGATCCCCGCGCCGCTGACGGCGGCCATCCGGATGAAGTCGTACGCGCGCGTGAAGAACGCCGCGAACGTGGAGGCGTACGGCACCCAGCCGCGCGCCGCCAACCCGACGGCCGCGCCCACCAGTTGCTGCTCGGCGATATAGCACTCGAAGTAGCGGTCGGGGTGCTCCTTGGCGAAGAACTCCGCGCGCGTGGAGTCCCCGACTTCTCCATCGAGTGCCACGACGTCCCCGCGGGCGGAGCCGAGCGCGGCGAGGGCCTGGCCGAAGGCGTCGCGGGTGGGGACGTCGTCACCCCGGTCGTAGCGCGGGAGTTCCAGGTGGTCGGCGCGTACGGAGTGCAACGCGCGGGCGTCCAGGGGTTCCCGCACCCGGACGCGGAGGTCGCGCAGGCCGCCGAGTTCTTCGACCGCCGCCTCCGCGTCCGGCAGCGGTTTGCCGTGCAGGCCCTCGCGGTCCTGGACGGAGGCGACGCCCTTGCCCTTGAGGGTGCGGGCGAGGATCACGGCCGGCTGACCGCTGATGGCCTCGGCCTCGCTGTAGGCGCGGTCGACGGCGTCCACGTCATGCCCGTCGACCTCCACCGTGTGCCAGCCGAAGGCCCGGAACCGGCGGGCGTACGCGTCCAGGTCGTGCCCGTGCCGGGTCGGGCCGCGCTGCCCGAGCCGGTTGACGTCGACGATCAGGGTGAGGTTGTCGAGGTGTTCGTACGCCGCGTGCTCGGCGGCCTCCCACACCGAGCCCTCGGCCAGCTCGCTGTCCCCGCACAGCACCCACACGCGGTACCCGGTGCGCTCAAGCCGCTTGCCGGACAGGGCGATGCCGACGCCGACGGGCAGTCCCTGGCCGAGCGAGCCGGTGGCGGTCTCGACCCACGGGAGCCGCTGCGGGGTGGGATGCCCTTCGAGACGGCTGTCCAGCATGCGGAAGGTGAGCAGTTCGGCGTCGTCCACGGCTCCTGCGGCCTTGTAGGCGGCGTAGAGCAGGGGTGAGGCGTGTCCCTTGGAGAGGACGAAGCGGTCGTTGCCGGGGTGGGCGGGGCGGTCGAAGTCGTAGTGGAGGTGGTGGGCGAGCAGGACCGCCATCAGGTCCGCGGCGGACATGGAGGACGTCGGGTGTCCGGAGCCCGCCGCGTCGGCGGCCCGCACACTGTCCACGCGCAGTTGCTGTCCGAGTTCGACGAGTTCACCGGTGTCCATGGGGCTCCTTCGTGGGGGTGGTCCTGCGAGGCATTCCGCGTCCCCCTGAGCAGACCGCCCAAACACGTGCCGAACGCTCACCGGGATCGCCCGAAAGGATCACCAAGGCCCGTCCGCCCCAACTAGGCTCGTCCGTATGGAGATTCTGGGAGCCACGCTGCGTATCTGCGTCGACGACCTGGAGACCGCCGTCCCCTTCTACGAACGGCTCGCGGGTGGCACCGCGCTCCGCTTCGAGCGCGGTGGGGTGTCGGTGGCCGCGGTCGGCTGTTTCCTGCTGATGAGCGGGCCTCCGGCGGAGCTGGAGGTGTTGCGCAAGGTGGCCGCCACCATCGCCGTCAAGGACGTCGACGAGACCCACGCGGTCCTCACCGAACTGGGCGCCCACATCGTCGCGGGCCCCATCGCCTCACCGGCGGGCCGCAACCTGATCGCGATGCATCCGGACGGCATGGTCTACGAGTACGTGGACCGACGGGCCTGATCGGCGGCCGCCGGTCCGTCGGCTCAGGGCGTGTCGGGCCGCATCCTGAAGTCGTAGCGCGTCGGCAGTGGTTCGTCGGTGAGCCGGGACCACAGCCGGCCGATCGACTCCGCGCCCTCGCGCAGATCGGCGACCTCGAACCCCTCGTCGAAGACGGCCCACGCGTCGTCGCGCCGCCCTTCCGCGAGCAGCAACTCGGCCTGGAGCAACAGGAATCGGCCGCGTTCCCGGGTCCCGGGATGCAGCATCTCCCACACCGCCCGGGCATCGGCGGTCCGTCGCACCCGCAGCAGCGCCTCGACGGCCTCCCGCCCGAGCGCGGCCGTCGCGGCGGTCCACCGCTCCCCCGCGTCCCGCCGCTCCTGACACAGATCGGCGAAGGCCTCGTTGTACCGGTCCGCGGCCCGCCCGTGGTTCCCCGCCTCCTGATCCGCTACGGCCAGACAGCGCAGCAACGGCCAGAGGGACGGGGCGAGTTCGAGGGCCCGCTCCCAACTGCGCACCGCCTGCGCCCGGTCGCCGGCGTGCCACTGCGCGACGCCGAGGTGGTACTCGGTGAGCGGGGTCGCGGGCGCGGTCTCCAGCATGTCCCGCCAGTGCGAGGCGACCAGCGTCTCCCCAGGCGGCCGGACCCGGCGCGGCTCGGGCAGGACCCCGCTCCGCAGCAGCTCCACCCAGGGCGCCTGGGCCTCGCCGAGCGTGGACTCCTCGAAGGGCGTGCCGGGCAACTTCCAATCGGTACGCAGGACTTCGAGCGCGCCCCACCCGGAGCCGACCGCGAGGATCTCGCCAGGTTCGGTGTCGGCGTGCGGCTTCCAGGAGGCGTAGGCGGCGTCCAAGTCGGCGCGGGGCAGGGCGGTTTCGAGCCGCGCCTCGGCACCGTCCACGACGGTGGCCCACTCCCCCGCCGCCTCGGCGTCCAGCGGCCCGTACGCCTCCAGCCAGGACACCTCGCTCTCCGGGTCCAGCCGTACATGCTCCAACTGCGTTCGCGCCAGGCCTGCTTGGATCTCGCAGTAGCCACCGGTCCCCGGTTCGGTGAGCCACTCCTGCCAGCGCCGGCCACCGCTGCCCGTTCCCCACACGAACAGTTTGCGCCCGCGCAGCACGTCGGTCGACGTCTGCACCAGCCCGTGCCCGTCCGCGTCGAGCGCGGCGATCCAGCGGCGCCGGCCGTCCGGCACCTCGTAGAAGTAGTCGGCGGCGTAAGGGCTGTTGAGGGGGTAGGACCGGTCCACTCCGTCGTACGAGGGCACGGGCACCCGGCCCAGCCGTCGCTCGTACCCGAAGTGCCAGGCCTCCTCCGCCGGTGCGAGGACCCGGCGTTCCTCCGGTACCGCGATGTTGGACCACCAGTAGGCGGGCGCGGGCCTCTCGTGCGGGTTGCGGACGCGGACGCCGACGTAGAGGAAGTCGGAGCCGTCCGGGAGCCAGAGGTCGACCTGGAAGGGGAGGTCGCGGAGGCGTTCCCACTCCCACAGGCGGAGCATCTCGCCGCCGTCGGGGGCGGGGACGCGAGCCGCATGGAGGGGTGCGCAGGAGAGGGTGGTGTGGCCGGTCGCGCCGATGTTCCACTCGATGCCGCCGGAGAACCAGGCACCGTTGAGGGCGAAGTTCGCGGGCTGCAACACCGGGTTGCGGTACAGGAGTTCACGGTCGGTGGGCTTGTGGACGAGGGAGGCGATGCGGCCGCCGAGGGCGGGGAGCACGGTGGCGCGGAGCCGGTCGTTCTCGATCACGAGGGCGTCGATGCGGCGGGGTGCGCGGTCTCTGTCGTAGCCGTCCCGGACGCGGGTCGGCAGCAGGCTGCGGAGGGGTTCGTAGCCGACCTGGCGGGCCATGTCGCGCGGGAGGTCCTCGCGGTCGCGGTCGTCTATGCGGTGTTCCCCCACTGCCTGAAGGGCGTGGGAGGTGCCCCCACCGTCGAGCGGACGCAGTGGGGGCAGCGGGTTGTCGGGACCCAACTCCGCTGCGGGGAGCGTCAGTACCTCACGTCGGATCGTCGTCACGATCACCATGGAACCCGGCAACGGGTGCGGTGGCCAGGGGCATTGCCAGTCAGGATTCCGCAAAGACGGGGGCTCGCGGGGCGCGGGCGGAAAAATCCGCGTGCGGTCGCCGCCCGCCGACGTACAGTCGGCCGTTCGAGGACATGGACCGAGGAGTGGAACGGCTGATGGGCGAGCAGCACACGTACCGGGTGATCGTCCGGGGCACCTGGGACGCGCTGACGGACGAGGCGCGGGAGCGGCTGCTCGGCGAGGCGGCGGAGCACGGGATGCTGAGCATGCGGTTCACCGAGGAGGGCTCGCTCAGTTACGAACCGGCGCCGCTCAAGCACTTCTCGTGGCGGTATGTGGTGGTCTCGGACGCGGCCGACGGCGACGAGATGGCGGCGGCGCTCGCGGAGGACCGCGCCGAGACCGCGTTGAAGGGCCTCGGCTACGGCTTCCGTGACCTGAAGTCGACGGTCACGGACCTCGACACGATGAAGGTCAACCGGAAGCCAGCATCTCGGCGGTGATCGCCCAGCGCTCGTGGTCCCGCCACGCGCCGTCGATGTAGATCATGTTCGGCGAGAGGCCTTCGAGACGGAACCCGCAGCTGCGCGCGAGGCCGATCGACCCGGCGTTGCCGGGCTGCGCGTTGATCTCCAGCCGGTGCAGCCGCATCGGCCCGAAGGCATGCCTCACCACGAGGTTCATCCCCTCGCGCATCAGCCCGCGCCCGGCCGCGTGCGCGAAGGCGCCGTATCCCAGCGCTCCGCACTGGAACCCGCCCTCGACGATGTTGTTGATGTTGATGAACCCGGCGATGCCCCCGCCGTCCAGCTCGCAGACGAGGAACCCGGCCTTGGCCGGATCCTGGATCAGCCGCCGCGCGTAGGCGGTGTACGCGTCCCCGCTGGCCGGCGGGAACAGCCACGGCTGGTGCAGGTCCTTGCTCTCCCTGGCACGCGCGGTGAACTCGGCACCGTCCTCGTACGTGAAGTGGCGTATGCCCACGCGGGGGCTCTCGGCAAGGTAGCGGGACTCGGTGTGCGGCATCCCGTCACCTTAGTTCGGGGTCAGCGGCGCCGTCGCATGAAAACCCATCCGCACAGGGCGCCGATGACCGCCGTGCCCAGCAGCGCCATCCACAGAGGCATGGTGACCTCGGGGATCAGCAGGCGGATCTTCGTGTCGCGGGTGTTCTCGAAGATGAAGATCAGGGCCAGGACGGCGAGCAGCAGAACCGTGATCCGGGCGGGCGTGAGCACGCGTTCCCGCTGGCCGGTCCTACCGCCGCTCTCGGTGGTCTTCGGGCTCATGACTCCAGGGTGAGCCCGAATCGGCCATCACGCACGGTGAGACTCAGTCCGCGACCACCGGCAGCTCCAGCACCCCGGTGTCCCGCGGCGAGCTGACCACCGTCACCGGCTTGATCCCCCGGTTCCCGGTGTACGCGTCGTCGCTCGCCGCGATCACGAACCGCAGCCGGTGCCCCTTCGCGTACCGGTGCACGATCCCCGGCAGGCTCACCGTGAAGCTCTTCGTGACGTCCGGCACGCGGACGGGGGCGACCAACCTGTGGACCAGCGTCTTGCTGCCGTCGGGCGCGAGGTCGTAGAGCTTGGCGAAGAGGACCAGGTTGTCTCCGGCGTCGCCGGAGTTCTGGACGCGCTGCGCCTTCGGGGAGACGACCTTCAGCGTCGCCTTCGGAGCGCCTACGACATCCGTCGTCCGCGTCAGGGGTGCACTGGTCCACCCCAGGTACGTGCCCGGCGTGTCGTACGGCGCCGGGTCCGGCAGGCCGATCGTCCCGCTCAGCGAACTCTCCGAATGACTCGTGGGGACAAGCCAGTTGGTGTAATTCCGGCTGCCGCGCGCAACCTTCGACCGGTTGTCCACGAGCCTGCCGTCGCCGGAGAGGTACAACTTCTCGTCGAGCGCGGGGAGTTGGTTCGCGGTGGCGTAGGTGGCGGCCGGGTCCTTGATCCAGCCCCGGTAGTAGGCGAACGCCGGCCCGGTGTCCGTGTCCGTCCGCCGGAGCAGGTAGCGGTCGAACCAAGCAAGGATGCGCCTGCCGACGTAACTCGACTCCAAGCCGCCCTTGCTCAGGTCGAGTTCACCGGGGGGCGGGACGGCCGTCGCGTTGCTGTGCCCCTGCGACTGCCAGATCATCTTCGCGGTCGTCCCGTGCGCCTTCAGCGTCTTGTACGTCGCCGTCGCCTCGTTGAGGTTGAACAGGCTGTCGGCCTGCCCCTGGACGAGGAGCGTGGGCGCCTTCACCCGGTTCAGATACGACACCGGCGAGACGCTGTGCAGGAATGCGAGCAGGTCGGCCGTCGCCCTGGCCGGGTAGCTACCGGAGTTCAGGGTGCGGAACATGGCGCAGGCCCTGGTGACGAAGTGCAGGCAGGTGAGGGAGTTGATCCGGGTCGGGTCGAGGCTCGGCACGGTCAGGGGCTGGGTCTCGCCGGTGAGGTAGAAGCTGTTGGCCCACTGCCACTTGAAGGCTCCTGGAACGGTCCGACCGTCTTTGCCGACCGCGTTGTTCGGGTCGAGCGAGTATGCCAGGTCGTGCCAGGTGATCAGCGGGACGAGGGCGTCGACCCGGTGGTCCACGGCCGCCGTCGCCAACTGGACCGCGCCGCCGTACGATCCGCCGATCATCCCGACGCGCGGGTCGCCCTTGGCGTCGAGGGTCACGAAGTCGGCCCTGGTCCCGTCGTCGGCGGCCCGTGTCCCCGCCAGGAAGTCGATCAGCCCCGAGGCGGCCGCCCCGTCGACGCGCGGATCGTCGAGCGAGATGAGACACCCCGACTTTCCGAAGCCCAGCCCGGAGTAGACGAGCCCGACATAGCCGCGTCGCGCGAAGACCTTGCCGATGGCGTCCGTCGAACCGTCCGACTTGCTGCCCCCGAAGCCGTTGGTGGCCAGCACGGCGGGCGCCGGGTTGGAACGGTCCACGCCCACGGGCCGGTACAGGTCGGCGTCGACCGTGCAGTCCCGGCCACCCGCGGGAACGGTGAACTTCAGTGCGGTGACGGTGTATTGATCCGCCGCGGTGGCGGGGCCGCCAAGGGCGAGGGGTGCGGTGAGGGCGAGCGGTGCGGTGAGCGCGAGAGCCAGCGCGGCACGGATTCCGCGGACACGACGGGACACAGGGACCTCCACACTGAGGACAACCCGACTGAGGACAACACGACTTGGTGACCGGGTGGCCGTTCGGCCGACTGGCGGCTGGCGGCTGACGGCTGACGGCTGACGGCTGACGGCTGACGGCTGACGGCTGACGGCTGACGGCTGACGGCTGACGGCTGACGGCTGACGGCTAGCGCAGTGCGGGCTCGTCCAGTGTCAACGTGCCCGCGTCCGCGTCCAGTTCGGCCGCCACGCCGAGCGGTATCGTCAGCGCCCCGTCGCAGTGCCCGAAACCGAACTCCTCCACCACGGGCACACCGAGTCCGCCGAGCCGGTCGAGGAGCACCGGGCGCAGTCGCTCGTACGGTCCGCAGCGGTCCCACGATCCGAGGGCGATGCCCGCGACGCCGTCGAGCCAGCCGCTGCGCAGGAGTTGGGTCAGCATCCGGTCGACGCGGAACGGCTGTTCACCGACGTCCTCGATCATCAGCAGCCCGCCCCGCGCACCGGCCGCCGCGTGCGGGGTGCCGATGTCGGTGGCGAGCAGGGCCAGGCACCCGCCGAGCGTGACACCCCGAGCCCGCCCCGGCACCAGCGCGCCACCCCCGGTGGGAACGGCCCGGATGGTCCGCACGGACTCCGGGTCGAACAGCGTCGCCCTCAAGTGCTCTTGTGCGCGGGCGTTCTTGGTGAAGTCGGCACCCGAAGCGACGGGCCCGTACAGCGTGACCAGTCCCAGCCGGGTGGCGAACGCCTGCTGCAGCACGGTGGGGTCGCTGAAGCCGACGAACGCCTTCGGTCCGGCGGCGCGCATCGCCTCCCAGTCGAGGAGATCGACGATGCGCTGCACGCCGTAGCCACCGCGGGCGCACAGCACGGCGGACACGGTGGGGTCGCACCAGGCGTTCTGGAGGTCGGCCGCGCGGTCGGCGTCCGTGCCGGCCAGGTAGCCCAACTCGCCATGGCGGTCCAGGACATGGGGTGCCACGACGGGGTCGAGGTCCCAGCCGCGCAGGATGTCGAGGCCCGCCTCCAGGCGTTCCTCGGACACCGGTCCGCTGGGTGCGACGACGGCCACGCGGGCGCCGGGGGCGAGTCGGAACGGGCGGACGAGCGGTGTCACTTGGTGAGCTCCAGGGTGGGGACGCCGGGCGGGTCGATGCCGAACACCTGGGCGTACAGGGAGAGTTCGGCCTCCAGGGCACGGATCATGGTGTCGGCTCGGCGGAAGCCATGACCCTCGCCCTCGAACGCGAGGTAGGCGTGCGGGACTTGGCGTCCGCGCATCCGCTCCAGGAAGCGTTCGCACTGGACGGGCGGGCAGATCACGTCGGCCAGGCCCTGCATCATCAGGAAGGGCGCGGTGACTTGGTCGGCGTGCTCGACGGGTGAGCGTTCGGCGTACCGGGCGGGGACCTCGGCGAGGGGGCCGACCAGGCTCTCCAGGTACCGGGACTCGAAGTCGTGGGTCTCCCCCGTGGCCCAGTTGGCCAGGTCGAGGACGGGATAGATGATGGTGCCGCAGGCGTAGACGTCGGTCGTGACGAGGGATGCGGCGCTGGTCCAGCCGCCCGCGCTGCCACCCCGGATCGCGAGCCGGGCGCGGTCGGCGGTGCCTTCGGCGGCGAGGGCCAGCGCTACGGCGGCGCAGTCCTCGACGTCGACGACGCCCCACTGCTCGCGCAGCCGGTTGCGGTACTCACGGCCGTGCCCGGTGGAGCCGCCGTAGTTGACCTCGGCGACGCCGATGCCGCGTGAGGTGAAGTAGGCGATCTCCAGGTCGAGGACGAGGGGTGCGCGGCTGGTGGGTCCGCCGTGCGCCCAGATGACGTACGGCGGCAGTTCGTTGCCTGGAGCGGTCCAACTCGGGTTGTGCGGCGGGTAGATGTGGGCGTGGATGTCGCGTCCGGCGGGGCCGGTGAAGGTGCGGATCTGCGGTTCGGGGTAGTGGGCCGGGTCCACCGGGTCGTCGTGGGGGGCGCCGGTCACGCGGGCCCTGCCGGTGCGGGTGTCGAGTTCGACGACCTCGTAGGCGCTGCGCGGGCTGGCCCCGACGCCGACGATCCGCTCGCTGTTCACCGCGAGGGTGGAGGCGAACTCGGTCCAGGGTCCGGCCGCGTCGACGACCTCGCCGGTCTCCGGGTCCAGGACGCCGAGCAGGGTGGCGCCCCGGCCGTGCACGACGGCGATCGGGCCGCTCTCCAGGGGCGCGAACCAGCGCTGGCCCAGTTTCCACAGCGGGCCGCCGAACTCCTCCTCGCGGGCGCACAGCGGCTGGTGGTCGCGGTAGAGGTTCCACCAGCCGGTGCGGTCGCTGGCGTAGAGCAGTGAACCGTCGAAGCCCCAGTCGACCTGCGCGATCGACTCCTCGGGTCCGCCGGCGACGGTCCGTGGCTCCCCGAACGTGCCGTCGTCCGCGACCTCGGCGAGCAGCAGCTCCGTGCCGTCCCACGGCATCCGGGGATGGTCCCAGGCGAGCCAGGCCGCCTTGCGCCCGTCGGGCGAGACGCGCGGCCCGGACACGAACCGGTGCCGGTCGTCGGTGAGTTCACGTACGGCGTGCCGGTCCTCGGCGGCGGATCCGTCCAGCGGCACGGCGGCGAGCACGCGCCGCACGTCACCGGAGGCCTCGCCGGTGAACTCCTCCAGCACGCACCACACTTCACCCAGGTCCAGGCGCATCTGCGGTTCGGCCCAGCGGAGACCGTCGCCCACCCGCGACACGGGGGTGAGCGGGCTCGGCTCGCTTCCGGGGTCGTAGCGGTACAGGCGCTGGTCGGTGAAGTTCACGAAGACCACGAGGGGTTGACCGTCCTGGACCGTTCCAGCCCAGGGCTGTCCGCCGTACTCCATGACCCTGCTGCGGACGTTCCACGGGGCGGGCAGCACCGGCTCCTCGGAGCCGTCCGCGCGGCGGCGGACCAGGGTGCGGCGGCCGCCCTCGGTGGGCCGTGGTTCGGTCCACCAGGCCTCGTCGCCGACGAAACCGACGTACTCGGGGTGTCCGTCGTGCGCGGCGGCGAGTGCCGCGTCGATGGGCGAAGGCCACGAGCCGTACGCCGAACTCTGCACGTTCTCCCCCACTTGCTAGGCCGTCCTCAGGAAGCGGTCCAGGACACGGACGCCGAAGTGGAGTGCCTCGACGGGGACCCGTTCGTCGACTCCGTGGAACAGCGCCTGGTAGTCGAAGCCCTCGGGGAGCTTCAGCGGTGCGAAGCCGTAGCCGGTGATGCCGAGCCGCGAGAACTGCTTGGCGTCCGTACCGCCCGACATGCAGTACGGCACCACATGACCCTCGGGGGCGAACTCCTCGACGGCCGCGCGCATTTGGGCGTAGGTCGAAGAGTCGAGCGGCGCCTGGAGGGCCACTTCGCGGTGGTGGAACTCCCAGTCGACGTCCGGGCCGGTGAGCCGGTCCAGGGTGGTGCGGAACTCGTCCTCGCCGCCGGGGAGATAGCGTCCGTCGACGTAGGCCACGGCCTCGCCCGGGATCACGTTGACCTTGTAACCGGCGTTCAGCATGGTCGGGTTGGCGCTGTTGCGGACGGTGGGCTCGACGAGCTTCGCCGCCGGTCCGAGCTTGGTGAGGAGTCCGTCGACGTCGTCGAGGTCGGCCTCGATGCCGTACAGGGCGGCGAGTTCGGTGAGGGCCGCGCGGACGGTCGGGGTGAGCCGTAGCGGCCACTCGTGCTCGCCGATGCGGGTGATCGCGGCGGCGAGACGCGTGACGGCGTTCTCGTGGTTGACCTTGGAGCCGTGGCCCGCGCGTCCGTGGGCGGTCAACTTGAGCCAGCCGGTGCCGCGTTCACCGGCGGCGATGGGGTAGATCTCCCGGCCGGTGCCGTCGTGGAAGGTGAACGCGCCTGATTCGCCGATGCCTTCGGTGCAGCCCTCGAAGAGCCCGGCGTGCCGGTCGGCGAGGAATCCGGAGCCGTCCTCGGCGCTGGCCTCCTCGTCGGCGGTGAACGCGATCACGAGGTCGCGTCGCGGCCGTACGCCCAGCCGGGACCAGGCGCGAACGACGGCGAGGATCATCGCGTCCATGTTCTTCATGTCGACCGCGCCGCGTCCCCAGACGACCCCGTCGCGGATCTCCCCGGAGAAGGGGTGCACGCTCCACTCGTCGGCCTGCGCCGGCACGACGTCCAGGTGACCGTGGACGAGCAGGGCGTCCGCCGAGGGGTCGGTGCCCTCGATGCGGGCGACGACGTTGGTACGGCCCTTGGAGCGTTCCAAGAGGGTCGGTTCGAGCCCCCCGCCGGCCAGTCGCTCGGCGGCGTACTCGGCGGCGGGTCTCTCCTGGCAGTCGCCGCCGCCCCGGTTGGTCGTGTCGATGCGGATCAGGTCCGAGGTGAACGTCACGACCTCGGCCAGGGCCCGCTCGTCGATGTCAGCCATACTGCTCCTCCACCGCGGCCGAGACGATCGTGGTGACCGCCTTGAAGGTCCGGATGCCCTCGTACATGGTGTCGTGGGTGTACGCCACCTTCCGCTCGCCGACCCGCGCGACGCCGGGTACGACGGTGGCGGCCATCGCGAGGTGTTCGGCGTCGAATTCGAGGGCGACGGTGAACGGGCCGCCCCGCACCGGTTCCTGACGGACCGCCAGTTTCGCCGCCTCCTTCGCCGCCCCGCGGATGTCGGCGGCCGTCCTGGCCGGCGTCCGGCACACGGCCGCGTACCGCGACACATGGTCCTTGACGGCCACCTTCAGCGCCTCGGGCGCGTACCCGAGGGCGTCCTCACAGGCCACGTCGTCACCCGTGACAAGGACCACCGGTACCCCGTACTCGGCGACGACATGCGCGTTGAGGAGTCCCTCGCTGGCGCGGACGTCGTTCAGCCACACGCCGGTGATGGAGTTGGCGAGGTAGGTGTGGGCGAGGACGCCCTCCATGCCGGCGCCCGCGTGGTAGCCGACGAACGCGATGCCGTCGACGTCGCCGTGCTGCACGCCCTCCACCATGGAGAGGGACTTGTGGCGTCCGGTGAGCATCTCGGTGCGCTCGTCGAGCTGTTCGAGCAGCAGGTTGCGCATCGTCCAGTGGGCCTCGTTGACGAGCACCTCGTCGGCGCCGCCGTCGTAGAAACCGAGGACGGCCGCGTTCACGTCCGAGGTGAACATCGAACGGCACCGCTCCCACTGCGGTGTCCCCGGCAACACGTCGGCCGGCCAGGTGACGCCGGTCGCACCCTCCATGTCGGCGCTGATGAGGATCTTCATGGGGCATCACGTTACGCGCCGACGGGGAATCCGCCAGGAAGAAGCGGCGCGGAATTCAACGACATCGGATCGCGCAAGAATTTGCGTGACTTGCGTTCACTTTCGTTCAGCGGCCGCAAGTGCGCGCAAGCCAACTCCCGTGTCACTCCGGGACGATGAGTGTTTCTGGTGAATATTGCGCTGTTCCAGCTGTAGACCCCTTCCCATCGCTCTGCAATATTTCGATGAAACAACGCAAAAACCTGCCTCTCAGGGGCAGCACGCACCTCGTCACCTCGCACCTTTCTGCTCCTGCACCACGCCCCAGGAACGAGCCGCCCTCGCCGCCCCACCGGCGCGCGAGCCTCCGCAGGAAGTGACCCGTATGACTCGACCCACCCGACACAAGAAGAGATCCCCCAGACGCCGCGCGGCGATCGCCGCGCTCGCCTCCGCCGTGATGGTGCTGGGCCTGCCCGCCGTCGGCGCGCACGCGGCCGGCGGTCCGAACGTCGCCGCGGGCGCGAAGACCACCGCGGGCAGCACCCGCGGCGCGCACAAGGCCACCAACATCACCGACGGCGACACCGACACCTACTGGCAGGCCGGGAAGAAGTCGGCCCAGTGGGTGCAGACCGACCTCGGCAAGAGCGAGCGCGTCCGGCAGGTCGTGCTGCGGCTGCCCGAGGGCTGGCAGACCCGCAAGCAGACGCTGGCGCTCCAGGGCAGCGACGACGGCAAGAGCTTCGCGACGCTCAAGTCGTCGGCGCAGTACGTCTTCAGCCCCGGCGACGACAACACCGTGAAGATCTCGGTGCCTTCGACCCTCGCCCGGTACGTACGGGCCGACTTCAGCGCCAACTCGGTCGCCGGAACAGCCCAGTTGGCCGAGATGCAGGTCCTCACTGCCACCGCCGAGACCGCCAACCTCGCCCTGGGCAAGCCCTTCAGCGAGAGCGGGCACGCCGATGTCTACGGCGCGGCCAACGCCGGTGACGGCAACCAGAACACCTACTGGGAGAGCACGAACAACGCGTTCCCGCAGTGGCTCCAGGTCGACCTGGGCTCGTCGGTCAGGGTCAACCAGGTGACGCTGCGGCTGCCGGGCAGCTGGCCGAGCCGCAGTCAGACGCTCAAGATCCAGGGGTCGACCGACAACCAGAACTTCACCGATCTGACGGCCTCGAAGGCGTACACCTTCGACAGTTCCACCGCCCAGTCGACGACGATCGCCTTCGACGCGACGACCACGCGGTACGTCCGCGTGCTGATCACGGCGAACACCGGCTGGCCCGCCGGGCAGGTGTCCGAGCTGGAGGTCTACGGACCGGCGACCGGCGACACCCAGGCGCCCACCGCGCCGGGCAACCTGAGCTACACCGAACCGGCCACCGGGCAGATCGAGTTGAACTGGACCGCGGCCACCGACGACACCGCCGTGACCGGCTACGACATCTACGCCAACGGGCAGTTGAGGTCGAGCGTCGCCGGCAACGTGCTGACCTACACGGACACCCAGCCGGCCGGCAGCGACATCACGTACTTCGTGCGGGCCAAGGACGCGGCGGGCAACGTCTCCGCCAACAGCAACAGCGTCACGCGCAAGGGCTCGACCGGAGACACCCAGGCCCCGACCGCGCCCGGCAGCCTCGCCTACACCCAGTCGGGCAGCGACGTGAAGCTCACCTGGCAGGCGTCGAGCGACAACGTCCAGGTCACCGGGTACGACGTCTACGCCAACGACCAGCTCCTCAAGTCCCTTGCCGGTGACGCGACTTCGTACACCGACACCCCGTCGGCGACGGCCACGGTCACCTACTACGTGAAGGCGAAGGACGCCGCCGGGAACGTGTCGGTGGCGAGCAACAGCGTCACGCGGGCCGGTAACGGCGCGGGCTCCGACCTCGCGCAGGGCAAGCCCATCGAGGCCTCGTCGTACACCTTCACCTATGTCGCCGCGAACGCCAACGACGGCCAGACAGCGACCTATTGGGAGGGCGGGGGCGGTGCCTACCCGGCCACCCTCACCACCAAGCTGGGCGCGAACGCCGACCTCAGTCAGGTCGTCGTGAAGCTCAACCCGGATCCCGCGTGGTCGACGCGGACGCAGAACATCCAGGTGCTGGGCCGGGACCAGGACGCGACCGCGTTCACGAGTCTCGTCGCGGCGAAGGACTACGTCTTCAACCCGGCGAGCGGCAACACGGTGACCATCCCGGTCTCCGGCGCAGCCGCCGACATCCAGCTCAAGTTCGCCTCCAACACCGGTGCCCCGGGCGGGCAGGTCGCCGAGTTCCAGGTGATCGGCACCCCGGCCGCCAACCCGGACCTCAAGGTCACCGGCATCACCCACTCGCCCGCAGCCCCGGTCGAGTCGGACACCATCAGCCTGACGGCGACGGTCACCAACAGCGGCAGCAAAGCGTCCAAGGCCACCGACCTGAACTTCACGCTCGGCGGCACCAAGGCCGCCACGGCGGACGTCCCGGTGCTCGCGGCCGGCGCGTCGACGACGGTCACGGCGAGCATCGGCACACGGGACGCGGGGAGTTACCCGCTCGGCGCCGAGGTGGACCCGTCCAACAAGGTCATCGAGCAGAACGAGGGCAACAACGTCTACACCGCCCCCGACGCCCTCGTCGTAAAGCCGGTCTCCAGCTCCGACCTGGTCGCCGCACCGGTCGCCTGGACCCCGTCCAGCGCCTCGGCGGGCGACAACGTCACGTTCACCGTGGCGATCAAGAACCAGGGCACGGTCGACTCGGCCTCGGGCACCCACGGCGTCACGCTGACGCTCCTGGACGCCAACGGCGCCACCGTCAAGACACTCACCGGCTCCTACAACGGCACCATCGCCGCCGGCCAGACCACCGCACCCGTCAGCCTCGGCTCCTGGACGGCCGTCAACGGCAAGTTCAGCGTCAAGACGGTCATCGCCGACGACACCAACGAACTCCCGGTCAAGCGGACCAACAACACCACCACACAACCCCTGTTCGTCGGCCGCGGCGCCGACATGCCGTACGACATGTACGAGGCCGAGGACGGCGCGGTGGGCGGCGGCGCCCAGGTCGTCGGACCGAACCGCACCGTCGGCGACATCGCCGGGGAGGCGAGCGGCCGCAAGGCGGTGACCCTCAACTCGACCGGCCAGTACGTCGAATGGACCACCCGCGCGTCGACCAACACCCTGGTCACCCGCTTCTCCATCCCCGACGGCACCGACACCACACTCGACGTCTACGTCGACGGCCAGTTCCTCAAGGCAATCGACCTCACCTCCAAGTACGCCTGGCTGTACGGCGCCGAGACCGCGCCCGGCAACTCGCCGAGTGCCGGTACCCAGCGCCACATCTACGACGAGGCGAATCTCCTGCTGGGCAAGACGGTTCCGGCCGGTTCCAAGATCCGGCTCCAGAAGGACGCGGCCAACACCTCCACCTACGCCATCGACTTCATCAACACCGAGCAGGCGACGGCGACTCCGAACCCGGACCCGGCCGCCTACGTGGTCCCGGCCGGCTTCGCGCAGCAGGACGTGCAGAACGCGCTCGACAAGGTCCGGATGGACACCACGGGCAAGCTCGTCGGCGTCTATCTGCCCGCCGGCGACTACGAGACCTCCAGCAAGCTGCAGGTCTACGGCAAGGCGGTCAAGGTCGTAGGAGCCGGGTCGTGGTTCACCCGCTTCCACGCCCCCGCCTCGCAGGAGAACACCGACGTCGGCATCCGGGCCGAGGCCACCGCGAACGGTTCGTCGTTCACCGGCTTCGCCTACTTCGGGAACTACACCTCCCGAATCGACGGACCAGGCAAGGTATTCGACTTCTCCAACGTCTCCAACATCACCATCGACGACATCTGGGTCGAGCACATGGTGTGCATGTACTGGGGCGCCAACACCGACAACATGACCATCAAGAACTCCCGCATCCGTGACACGTTCGCCGACGGCATCAACATGACGAACGGCTCCACGGACAACCACGTGGTCAACAACGACGCCCGGGCCACGGGTGACGACAGCTTCGCGCTCTTCTCGGCGATCGACGCGGGCGGCGCCGACGAGAAGAACAACCTCTACGAGAACCTGACCTCGACGCTCACCTGGCGTGCGGCCGGTATCGCCGTCTACGGCGGCTACGACAACACCTTCCGCAACATCAGGGTCGCCGACACCCTGGTCTACTCCGGCATCACGATCTCCTCGCTGGACTTCGGCTACCCGATGAACGGCTTCGGGACCGATCCGACGACGATCGAGAATGTCTCCCTGGACCGAACGGGCGGCCACTTCTGGGGCTCCCAAGTCTTCCCCGCCATCTGGGCGTTCTCGGCCTCGAAGGTCTTCCAGGGCATCCGGGTCAACGACGTCGACATCGACAACTCCACCTACGGCGGAGTGATGTTCCAGACCAACTACGTAGGCGGGCAGGCCCAGTTCCCGGTGAAGGACACGATCTTCACCGACATCTCCATCACCAACTCCAAGAAGAGCGGAGACGCGTTCGACGCCAAGTCCGGCTGGGGCATCTGGGCCAACGAGCTGCCGGAACCCGGTCAGGGACCCGCCGTGGGTTCGGCCACCTTCGTCAACCTGCGGATGAGCGGCAACGCGCAGGACATCCGCAACACCACGTCCACGTTCACGATCAACGTCCAGTAACTCCCGCCGACAGAAGCTGAAACGGGGCCGCCCCACCTGACAGGGGCGGCCCCGTTTCGCTGTGCGTCCGTGCCTACCAGCCGACGGCGACCAGGAGCCACTGCGGGTTGGCGTGCGAGATGAACGAGGACTGGCCCGCGACATCGTCGTAAGGGAAGCCGTAGGCAAGCTGGTTGATGGCGTTGTCGTGCCAGAACTTGGCGTAGTAGTTGGCGGGCGCCGCCTTGTAGAACTGCGCCGGGTCGGACTGCTGCGACGCCGGAAGCGTGGCCACATGGCGGTTGAGGGCGGCGCACATGTTGGGGTCGGCGGCCAGCGAGCCCGCGCAGCCGAAGATGTCGGAGGTCGCCGCGTTCACGCCGACCGACTGGGCGTACGAGGTGAAGTAGTTGGCGTTGGCACCGCCCGCGCGGAAGCTCGGGTCGCTGCCGGGCGCGATGATCCGGTACGGCGCCTGGGTCTGCGCCAGCACCTTGAACTGGGCCGGCACCGCGTCGGTGAACCGCTGGAAGGTGGTCGCGCGGTCCTCGGCGAAGGTCGCCCGGTTCTCGCCGACCTCGGTGTCGTAACCGTCCTTGCTGTGCAGGCGCATGGCGAGCTTGAGGCCGAAGGCGTCGACGCGGGTGGTGTTGCCGTTGAAGACGTTGGAGCCGACCGTGAACTCGATGAAGTCGTAGTAGGAGCTGGTCGGCGAGCCCAGGTAGAAGTACATGCGGCCCGCGGAGTTGGCGGGCATGTCCAGGTAGGGCTGCTCGGCGATGGAGTGCGTCTGCCCGTTGAAGCTCCAATACACCTGGCTGTCCGGGTACTTGCCGTTGGTGCGGTTGAGGATCTTCACCTCCACGGCGTTGTTGGCCGCCGGGATGTCGCTGGTGCTGCCCCAGAAGTCGTCGGGCGGGGTGGTGCTGCCGGGGCCGTAGACCTGGAACTCCCAGAGGGAGTAGCCCCATTGGGTGGCACGGGCGGTGCCGTACAGGCGGACGTAGCGGCCGCTGCCGGTGACGGTGAGGTTCTGGGTGCCGCCGGTGGCTGTCGTGGTGGAGTAGACCGTGGTCCAGGTGGTCGCATCGGTCGAGGTCTGGATCTGGTAGCCGGTGGCGTACGCGGCCTCCCAGTTGAGCGAGACGCGGGTGATCTGCTGGACCGTTCCAAGGTCCACCTGAAGCCACTGCGGGTCGGCGAAGGCGGAGGACCAGCGGGTGCCGGTGTTGCCATCGACGGCCGCGCTCGCGGGGAAGGACCCGCTCTCGGTCGAGGACGCGGTGGCGGGCCGCCCCTGGGACAGCAACTGGTCGGCGGCGCGGGCGGGCGAGGGGCTCAGGGCGGCGAAGAAGGCGACGATCAGGACGAGGGCCAGACCGAGAGCCGTACGGGAGCGCACGGCTCCGGTCGGAGGTCTGGCGGAGATGCCGGTGGACGTCTGCATGGAGGGTCTCCTCAGTGGGGTTGGGAGCGCTCTCCCCGGGTTGTAGTCCCGCCCCTGCCAGCCGTCAACAACTGAAGCCGAATCAGCGGGAGTTCGTCGACGCGGGCGCCGATGGCGCGACTTCCGTTCAGGACCCGACCTCAGTCCGCGCTCCGACCCGCCCTGTTCCTCCATCACTTGACGCGTCCGGTACGGACCTTTCCGCAGGTGGCAGAGTGGCCACCGGAACAGAGCACGGCACGCACGGCGAGAACAGCCTTGGGAGAGAAGTCCGTTGAACCCCGGAACCCCGGTCCCCGACAGCTACTACGAGCGCATCGACGAGCACCGCTACAAGCCCACCGCTCACGCGGGCGGCGCCTGGGACCCGGACGAGCTGCACTTCAGCCCGCTCGGCGGACTCGTCGTCCACGCCATCGAGCGCCAGTTGGCGACGCGGCCGGGCGGCGACGGGCTCGTGATGGCGCGGATCAGCTACGACATCCTGGGGCGGCTCGCCCTGGACGAGTGCGAGATCCGGGTGGAGGTCGTCCGCCCCGGCCGCACGATCGAGCTGGTCGAGGCGGTGGTGCTGGTCGCCGACCGGCCGGTGGTGCGGGCCCGGGCCTGGTTCCTCGCCGCGATCGACACCGCCGCCGTCGCGGGCGGCCCGGACCAACGGCTCACCCCTCCCGAGGAGTTGGCCCCCTGGGAGATGAGCGCGCTCTGGCCAGGCGGATACATCGCCTCGGTCGACGTACGACCGCTCGCGCCACCCCGGCCGGGCCGTACGACCGCCTGGGTCTCCACCCGGCACACCCTCGTCGCCGGTGAGCCCAGCAGCCCGCTCGCGTCCTACCTCGCCCTCGTCGACACCGCGAACGGCATCGCCGTACGACAGCCGCCGACCGCCTGGATCTACCCGAACGTCGACCTGACCGTCCACCTGCACCGCCAACCCGTGGGCGACTGGACCGGGTTGGACACGACGGTCACCTTCGGGCCCACCGGACAGGGCCTGACGAGCACCGTGCTGCACGACGTCGACGGCCCGGTCGGACACGCGCTCCAGATGCTCACCGTGCGGCCCGCGCCGGAGCAGTGAGCGCGGGCCCTACCGCGCGGTCCAGCCGCCGTCCACCGTGAGGGTCGTCCCGGTGACGAAGCGGGACGCGTCGGAGGCGAGGAAGACGGCGGCTCCGCCGAGTTCCGATACGTCGCCGACGCGGCCCAACGGCGTGCTGTCGACGATGCGTTCACCCCAGCGGCTGGCCAGCAGGCCGGAGCTGAGGTCGGTGTGGAAGTAGCCGGGCGCGAGGGCGTTGACGCGGACCCCGCGGTCGGCCCATTCCACGGCGAGGGACTTGGTGAGGGCCTCGACCCCGCCCTTGCTCGCGGCGTAGGCGGCGATCCGCTCGAAGCCGGTGCGGGCGTGCACCGAGGAGACGTTGACGATCGAGCCGGACCGCTGGTCCAGCATCACCCTGCCCGCCTCGCGGCAACAGTAGAAGGTGCCTTGGAGGTTGACGTCGAGGACCTGCTGCCAGTCCTCGTCGGTGACCCGCTCGCTCCGGGTGAAGTGCGGGCTCGTACCGGCGCAGTTGACGACCGCGTCGAGGCGGCCGGTGTCGTCGGTGATGCGCCCGACGATGGTCCGTACGACGGTGGAGTCGGCGACCGAGCCGGGCAGGACCAGCACCTTGCCGCCGTGGGCGGCGAGTTCGGCCTCCAGGCTCTCAAGGTCCGTCGCCGTACGGGCTGTTGCCGCCACGGTGGCGCCCGCCTGGGACAGGGCGACGGCGATCGCGCGCCCCAGCCCCTTCCCCGCGCCCGTTACCCACACCGTCCGTCCGTCGAGCCGGAGTTGGGCATTCACGTCATTCACGTCGTTCACGTCCGTCATGGCTCAGCCCTTCGCGGGGAGGTCGCGCAGGGTCCGCTTGAGGACCTTGCCGGACGGGGTGCGGGGCAGCTCGTCGACGATGTCGAAGCGGGCCGGCACCTTGAACTTGGCCAGGCGCGCCCGGCAGAACTCCCGTAGTTCCTCGGGCCCCGCGCTCTCGCCGGGCCTGAACACCACGAAGGCACGCGGGACTTCACCCCAGCGGGGATGGTCGATCCCGACCACCGCGGCCTCCAGGACGGCCGGGTGCTCGTACAGCACGCGCTCCACCTCGGGCGTGGCGATGTTCTCGCCGCCGGAGACGATCATGTCCTTCTTGCGGTCGTCGATGAAGAGGAAGCCGTCCTCGTCGACGTGCCCGATGTCCCCGGTGTGGAACCACCCGTCCCGGATCGCCGCCGCCGTGGCCTTCTCGTCGCGCCAGTACCCGGCGAAGACCTTGGGCCCGCGCAGAGTGATCTCGCCGAGCTCACCGGCCGGAACCTCGGCCCCCGTGTCGTCGACGATCCGCACGCGCGTGTGCGGCACGGGACGCCCGACCGAGCCCAGCTTGGACAGCGCGTGCTCGCGGTCGAGGAAGGTGTCGCCGGAGACGGTCTCGGTCAGGCCGTAGGCATCGGCGAACCAGGCGTTGGGGAACGCGGTCATGATGCGCCGGAGCACCGGTTCGGGGGTCTTCTCGCCGCCGCCGAGGATGAAGCGGACCGAGCTGGTGTCGTACTCCTCGCGGCCGGGGACCTCCAGGACCGCGTTGACCATGGCGGGCGCCAGCCAGACATTGGTGACACGGTGCTTCTCGATCTCCTCCAGCACGGCCTGCGGGTCGAACTTGCGCTGCAGTACGACACCGCCGCCCGCGTACAGGACCCCGAGGGCCGGCATGTCCAGACCGCCCACGTGGTAGAGCGGCCCGCAGACCAGCGTGGTGTCCGCCGCCGTCAGCCCGAAGTGGACGATGTGGGCGAGGTTCTTGGCCTGGAGGTTTCCGTAGGTGATGCGGACGCCCTTGGGCCGTGAGGTGGTGCCGGAGGTGTACATGAGCCGCTGGAGGTCGTCGAGCCCGACGTCCACGGGCTCGACCCGCTCCCCCTTGTGCCGGGCCAGCAGCTCCTCGTAACCGATCCACGGCTCGTCGAGCAGGTCGCCGCCGATCACGACCCGGTGCTCCAGGTCCGTCAGACACCCGGCGCTGCGCTCCACCGCCCCCACGAACTCCGGCTCGGTGACGATCACCTTGGCCTGGGCGTGCCCCAGGATGTACTGCCACTCCTCTTCCGAGAGGCGGTAGTTGAGCGGCAGGAAGACCGCGCCGAGCTGATTGGTCGCGTACACCAGCTCCAGGAACTCCGGCTGGTTGTAGAGCAGCAGGCCTACGACATCGCCGCGCCCGACGCCCAGTTCGGCCAGGCCGGCGGCCAACTGGTTCACCCGTTCATGCAGATGACGGACCGTCAGACTGCGTCCTTCCTGCGTGACGGCCACGGCGTCGGGCCGCTGGGCCAGGTGGTGGTCGAGGATGCTCGCGAAATTGTGCACGGCGACTCTCTCGCTCGGCGGCCGGAAATGTCCCGACCGGTCGGTTGCCCGCTCCCAAGATTTAGTGTACCCCTTGGTCTATAAAACCTGGGAGCCGCACTGTACGACGGAGCGTCCGCGACGACAACCGTCCGCGCACACGCAAAGTCGCTTCGCCGACGAGGAGGGTTCTTCGTGCCACGCATCCGGCTCGACACCGATGGACCGGTGGTCACGGTCCGCCTCGACAACCCGCCGATGAACGCCTTCGACTCCCTCCAGAGAGAGGAGCTGGCCACCTGCGTACGCGGGCTGGCCGACTCCCCCGCCGTACGGGCCGTCGTGCTCCATGGCGGCGAACGGCTCTTCGCCGCCGGCGCCGACATCAAGGCCCTGGCCGCGATGGGCCCGGAGGAGATCCGCGGCTGGAACCGCGCGTTGCAGCGCACCTTCGACGAGGTCGCCCGCCTGCCCATGCCGGTGATCGCGGCGGTCACCGGCTACGCCCTGGGCGGCGGCATGGAACTGGCCCTGGCCGCCGACTACCGCGTGGCCGCAGAGGACGCGGTCTTCGCCCAGCCCGAGGTCCAGCTCGGCATCATGCCCGGCTCGGGCGGCACCCAACGCCTGACCCGCCTGATCGGCCCGTCCCGCGCGAAGAACCTCCTGATGACCGGCCGCAGGGTAAAGGCGGAGGAGGCACTGCGCCTGGGGTTGGTGGACGAGGTGGTCCCTACTGGCTCCGCTTTGAAAGCCGCGTTGACGTACGCCCGCCGTCTGTCCGAGGGCCCACCCGCAGCCCTGGAAGCCATCAAAGAGGCAGTGGACCACGGCACGGACGCGAGCATGTCGGCGGGCCTAGCACTTGAACGCGCCCTGTTCACAGGGGTGTTCGGCACAGGGGATGCAACAGCGGGACTCCACAAGTTCCTGAACCGCAGCTCACCTAAGGGGCGCGGGGAACTGCGCGACCAGCCCCCACCGGCCGACAGCCAAACCACGACATGAAAGGGGCGGAAAACATGGAGGCACTCGTCTGGCACGGTGCACAGGATCTCCGTTACGAAGAGGTGGCCGACCCCCCCGACCCGGCGCCCCACGAGGCCGTCGTAGAAGTGACGTGGTGCGGAATCTGCGGCACAGACCTGCACGAGTACCTAGAAGGCCCCCACATGATTCGCGAGGCCCCGCACCCCCTCACGGGAGCCAAGCCCCCACTCGCCCTAGGCCACGAACTCAGCGGCACAGTAGTCGCGTTGGGAGCGGACCTGCCCGGCGTCAAGGTCGGCGACCGAGTAACCGCAGACCCGGTCTGGCGCTGCGGCACCTGCTTCTGGTGCACGCGAGGCGAATACCACATCTGCCCCAAGAGCGGCTCGGTCGGCCTAGCCTCCCCCGGCGCCTTCGCAGAACGCGTCACCGTCCCACTGGCCGGCCTCACCCGCCTCCCGGACAACGTGAGCGACGAACTAGCCGCCGTGGCCGAGCCGTTGGCGGTAGGCCTGCACGCCGTGACCCGGGCCGGCGTCAAACCGGGCGACAACGTCCTCGTCGTCGGCGGCGGCCCGATCGGCGTAGCCGTGGTCCTCGCCGCCCAAATCGCGGGCGCCGCAGGCCTGTTCGTGAGCGAACCCCTCGCCGGCCGCCGAGAGATGCTGCTCGGCATCGGCGTCACCGAGGCCTTCGACCCGCGCGAGACGGACGTACGGCGTGAGGTGTTCGTGCGAACGAACCGCATCGGCCCGGACGTCGTCATCGACGCGACCGGCGTGCCCGCGCTCGCGGGGCAGGCCGTGTCGATCGTGCGGCGCGGCGGACGGGTCGTGCTGGCCGGGGTCGGACACGGCAGCGTCGAGTTCGACATGGGCCAACTCGTGTTCTACGAGCGGTCGGTGGTCGGCACGCTCGGCTACAACTTCGACATCCCGCGCGTGATCGATCTGATGAGCACCGGGCGCCTGGACGCCTCCGCCCTGATCACCGGCCGTTTTCCGCTCTCGGGAGGAGCCGGTGTCTTCGAGGACCTGGCCGCCGACCGGGCCAAGCACCTGAAGGTGCTGCTGACCCCGAAGGGACTGTGACATGGACTTCGACCTGCCCGAGGAGACCCTCGCTCTCCAGGACATGGTCCGCGAGTTCGCGGCCAACGAGATCACGCCCCACGCGGCCGAGTGGTCCGAGAACGAGATCTTCCCGACCAAGGTCTTCACCAAGCTGGGCGAACTCGGCCTGATGGGCATGCTGGTGCCGGAGGAGTACGGCGGGGCGGGCTCGGACACGGTCACCTACGTCGCGGTGATGGAGGAACTCGGCGCCGCCGACCAGTCGGTGGCCTCCTCGTGGAACGCGCACTCGACCATCGGCACGCTGCCGCTGCTCGCGTACGGCACCGAGGAGCAGAAGCACCGCTGGCTGACCCCGTTGGCCAAGGGCGAGGCGATCGGCGCGTTCGGGCTGACCGAGCCGGACGCCGGTTCCGACGCGGCCGGTATCGCGACCACCGCCCGCCGCGCGAACGGGGGTTGGGTGATCAACGGCACCAAGATGTTCATCACCAACGCGGGCACCGACATCAGCCAGGGCGTCACCCTGCTGGCCACGACCGGCAAGGACGCGGACGGCCGTAAGGGCTACGCGACCTTCTACGTGCCGACCGGTACGCCCGGTTACACGGTCGGCGCCAAGCTGAAGAAGCTCGGCTGGCACGCCATGGACACACGGGAGTTGGTGTTCACCGACTGCTGGGTCTCCGACGACCATCTGATCGGCGAGGAGGGCAACGGGCTGCGGCAGTTCCTGTCCGTGCTCGACGGCGGCCGGATCAGCGTGGCGGCGCTGGGCCTCTCGCTGGCCAAGGCGGCACTGGCTCTCGCGGTCAAACACGCCAAGGAACGGCACCAGTTCGGGCGTCCGCTCTCCGACTTCCAGGCCGTGGCGCACAAGATCGCCGACATCGGTACGGAGTACCAGGCCGCCCGGTGGATGGTCTACCGCGCCGCGTGGCTCGCCGACCAGGGGCGCCCGCACAGCACGGAGGCCGCCATGGCCAAGCTGTACGCCTCCGAGGTCGCCAACCGGGCGGCCTCCCAGTCGCTGCAGATCCACGGCGGCTACGGGTACGTACGGGAGTCGGAGATCTCCCGCTTCTACGCCGACGCCAAGATCCTGGAGATCGGCGAGGGCACCAACGAGATCCAGCGCAATGTCATCGCCAGGGCCCTGGTCCAGGGCGCGTGAGCGGGCGGGATCCGCGGTGCGCGGTGGCGCACCGCGGGTCCGGTCAGCTCGCCACGGCGACCGCTTCCCACAACGCCTCGGGATCGAGGGGCAGTTCGGGCCGGGCCCGCTTGAACTCGGCGGCCAGCGCCTCGACGTCCGGGAGGTCGCCGACGGACGCGGCGAAACCGCGGAACAGGGTCGAGCAGTACTCGCCCGACAGGAACGCGGCGTCCCAGCTGCCGTCCGGCCGCACCCACTGGTAGGTGTGGTTGTGCAGGTTGAGGAACTGGAGGGTGGCCAGGTGCGGTTCGACCGCACGGAAGGTCCCCTCCTCGACGGCCTCCGTGAGCAGGCCGGTGATCAGCAGCTCGAAGTCGGAGCGCTGCCGCAGCACGATCTCCAGTTCCTTGCCGCTGAGGCTGCGGTAGTCGTGCTCGTAGACCCAGATGTGGTCGAGCCTGCGGAAGATGATCGTCAGCAGCGACTCGGACAGCAGCCGCAGCCGCAGCAGCGGGACCTCGTCGAGGGCCGCGATCTCCTTGGCGCGGGCCAGCAGCGGGCCGAGCACCCGCGACTGGATCTCGATCAGCAGGTTCTCCTTGGAGCCGATGTAGTAGTACAGGGCACCCTTGGCGAGCCCGACCGCGCGGCCCAGGTCGTTGATGGAGGTCGCGGCGTAGCCCTGTTGCGCGAACAGGGACGCGGCGGTGTCGATGATCTTCTGGCGTCTGACTTCGAAGCCCGGCCCATGACCCGGCGGTCGTGGCATCTCTTCTCTCCCCTTGCCGTGACGACGTGCGTGCTGTCCCGGGGCCGCACAGGCGCCGGATCGTGGCACGCCTGGGGGAAGCAGTCCCGGGGACGTCGCTCTAGTTTGCTAGACCAAACGGTACATTAAAGCGAGGACCGTATGACTCAGGCATCGCATCACACCGGCACCGGCTCCGCACAGACGGACCGGCTCCTGGAGATGTACCGGCGGATGCGCCGCATCCGCCGCTTCGAGGAGCGGGCGTCCGACCTGTACAAGGTGACGGAGATCCCGGGCTTCCTGCATCTGTCGATCGGGCAGGAGGCGAGCGCCGTCGGCGCCTGCTGGCCGCTGGGCCCGCGGGACGGCATCACCTCCACCCACCGCGGCCACGGCCACGTCCTGGCCAAGGGCCTGGACTCGGCGTCGATGATGGCCGAGCTGATGGGCAAGGAGGCGGGCACCTGCCACGGCCGCGGCGGCTCGATGCACATCGCGGACCCCGGTCTCGGGATCTACGGCGCCAACGGCATCGTCGGCGCCGGGCTCCCGATCGCCGCCGGGGTCGCCACCGCCGCCAAACTGCGCGCGGCCGGTGACGTGGTGGTGGCGTTCTTCGGGGACGGGGCGGTGGCCCAGGGCATGTTCCACGAGGCCGTGAACCTGGCCGCCGTATGGGATCTGCCGGTCGTCTTCCTCTGCGAGAACAACCACTACTCCGAGTTCTCCCCCGAGGCCGAACAGCACCGCGCCCCGCTCTCCGCGCGCGCCGCCGGATACGGCATCGAGTACCAACACGTGGACGGCAACGACGTGTTGGCCGTCGCGCAGACCATGACCGGGATCGTCGCGCGGCTGCGCGCGGGCGGCGGCCCGGTGCTGCTGGAGGCGGAGACGTACCGCTGGCACGGCCACTACGAGGGCGACCCCGAGCGCTACCGCCCCGCCGAGGAGGTCGCCGCCGCCAAGGAGCGCGACCCGCTGCTGGTGGCCCGCCGCCGGCTGGACGCGGCGGCGGCCGACGCCGTGGACGAGGAGATCGACAAGGAGATAGAGGCCGCGATCGATTGGGCGCGGAGCCTGCCGGAGCCCGCCCCGGAGACCCTGCACGACTACGTCTCCGCGCCCCGCGTCCCGATCCCCGAGCCGGCGCCGCTCCCGGCCGACGCCGAGATCTTCCGGTCCATGGACGCCGTACGACTGGCCCTGGAACACGAACTCGCCGCCGATCCAAGCGTGTTCGTCGCCGGGATCGACGTCGGCGCGGGCGGCAACGTCTTCGGACTGACCCGCGGACTCGCGCAGGCCTTCCCCGGCCGGGTGCGGGACACCCCGATCAGCGAGAGCGCCGTCGTCGGTACGGCGGTGGGTGCGGCCATGGCCGGCATGAAGCCGGTGGTCGAGATCATGTACATGGACTTCATCGGCGTCTGCCTCGACATGCTGCTCAACCAGGCCGCCAAACTCCGCTTCATGACCGGCGGCCGGGCCTCGATGCCGCTCGTCGTCCGCACCCAGTTCGGCGCGGGCCGCTCCTCGGGCAGCCAGCACTCGCAGAGCCTGGAGGCCATCCTCGCCCACATCCCCGGCCTGACGGTGGTGATGCCGTCCAACCCGGCTGACACCTATGGCCTGTTGCGCGCCGCCATCCAGGACCCCAACCCGGTGGTCTTCGTGGAGAACCGGCTCCAGTACGGCCTCAAGGGCCCCAAGCCCCCGGCCGACCACCTGATCCCGCTCGGCAAGGCGAAGGTCGTCCGCGAGGGCACCGACATCACCCTGGTCTCCTGGTCACGGATGGTCCAAGACGCCCTGGCCGCCGCCGAGTTGCTCGCCGGGGAGGGCATCAGCGTCGAGGTGATCGACCTGCGCACGATCTCCCCGCTGGACCGCGAGACCGTCCTCGCGTCCCTCGCCAAGACCAACCGCCTGGTCATCGCGCACGAGGCGGTACGCGACTTCGGCGTCGGCGCCGAACTCGCCGCGATGGCCGTCGACGAGGGCTTCTGGCACCTGGACGCCCCGGTCACCCGGGTGGCGCCGCCGCCGGTCCCGGCGCCGTACGCGCCCTCGCTGGAGCGGGTGTGGCTGCCGTCGCGGGACACGATCGCGGAGACACTGCGGCGGATCGCCGCGGTCTGAACGGGACGTACGACGGGAGGGCCCCCGGAATTCCGGGGCCCTCCCGTCGTGGATCAGCCGTCAGACGGTCGCGACCGGCGTGAGCGGACTGCCCTGCGTCCCCGGCAGGTTGAGCGGGGGCGCGGTGAGGAGGAAGCGGCTGCGGTCGTGCTCGCGCAGCCAGGCCGCCAGCTTCTCCAGGTACCACAACTCGCCGAGCGGGACGCCCAGTTTGAAGAGGCAGAGGTTGTGGATCGGGAGCAGCGAGTGCGGGGTGTTGTCCTCGGGGCCGACGCCCACGCCCTCGACGGCGTAGTTGTCCGAGACCAGCGCGGAGATCTGCGACTCGGCGATCCACTCCAGCAGCGCCGGGTCGAACGCGTCGAGGTAGGAGGCCGTGGTGTGGATGCCCACGGGGTCCGGGTTCTTGCCCCAGGCCATCACCGCGGTGTCGAAACCGGTGTGCAGGAGGAGCATGTCACCGGGCTCGACGACGATGTTGTCCGCCGCCATGATCTCCTGAAGCGTCTTCAGGTTGACCGGCTGCCAGGCGTTGCCCAGGTGGTGGGCCAGGTCGACCAGGACGCCCCGGCCCTGGACCCCGTGCTCGGCCATGTGCTCCAGGCCGAGGTGGCGGGCGAAGCCGAGGGTGCCGCTGCCGTCGCCCTTGGCGTCCTCCTGCGGTCCGACGATGTCGGTGTCGGCGCGGAACCCGTTGTAGTAGACGGCCTCGGCGACGCCGTCGCCGTCGGCGTCGTATTCCTGGCCCTGGTGGGCGAGCGCGTCCCACTGCGTCGAGTACTGGAGCCAGAGGGTCACCACGTCGTCGGACCACACATCCGTGAGGTGCGGCGAGAAGTGCTCCCGCCCCCTGATGTTGTAGAAGACGTCCTGCTTGTGCTCGAGGTCCTCGGTGGGCCGCAGGATCGGAGGGTAGCGCCGCTGGTTCAGCTCGCTCCCGCCCGGATAGTCGAGCGGCAGGCTCAGGCTGAAGCTGATCCCGTGCTCGACCTCGCGGACCCCCTGCAGAACCTTCTCGGGGGTGAGCAGGTTGATACGGCCCAGTTCGTCGTCCTCGCCCCAATCGCCCCACGTAGAGCCCGGCGGACGCTGCTTCCAACGCTTCGTCATGATCACGCCTCCTTCGGCGACAGTCCCCGTTGACCAGCCGCCCGCATGTTATTTGTGATTGTACCGATCGGTCAACGAATCCGACGCGCACCCCTCCCTTTATCTTCGACTCATCAATAGACTGAGTGGTCGAAACACCCGACCTTGGAGCGAAGAATGAGCGAATCCACACAGGCGTGGGTCGTGGCAGGCGTACGGGCCGTACTCGGCGCGCACACCCAGGCCCAGGACGCCGGCCGCACCGACGACGTCGTCGCGCAGTACGCGCCCGACGGCGTCCTGGAGATCCCGGGCATGGACCCGGTCGAGGGGCGCGACGCGATCCACGCGGCCTTCAAGGGCTGGGAGCCGGTCCGGCCGCAGCTCCACCTGGTCACCAACACCGTCGTGACGTCCACGGGCGAGGACGAGGCCCGCGCCCTGAGCGACGTGGTCTTCCTCCAGCGCGGCGACGCGGGCTGGGCGGTGGGCGTGGTCGGGCACTACGACGACACCCTGCGCCGGCACGACGGCACCTGGCTGCTGCAGCACAGGAAGACCACGTACCAGGCGTAACTGCCGTCCCCCACAGCCTTCTTGACCTTCCTTCCCGACCCTGGAGTGAGATGACCACCACGATCGACGCGTCCGTCACCGCGGCCGTACAGACCGCCATCGCCGCCTACGCCCAGGCCCTGGACGCCGGACGGACCGACGACATCGCCGACCTGTACACGGCGGACGGTGTCGCCGAGATAGTCGGCATGGCCAAGTTCGAGGGCCGCGAGGCGATCCGGCAGGGCTTCGGCGGATTCGCGCCCCAGGCACCGCAGTTGCACCTGATCGCCAACACCGTCGTCACCTCGGCGACCGAGGACGAGGCGACGGCCACCAGCGACCTGGCGTTCTTCGCACGCGGCGACTCCGGCTGGAGCGTCCAGCTGGTCGGGCGCTACGACGACGTGCTGCGCCGCGAGGACGGCGTCTGGCGCTTCCAGCAGCGGGTGACCACCTTCGCGGAGTAGGAGCAACCCGGACGCCCGTGCCGCCCACGTCCAGGGCGGCATGGGCGTCCGGGCGTTCACGCGTCCGGGGTCTCCGCCTTGGAGAGGACGAACGTCGGGAACTCGTTCTCCTTCACGGCCTTGATCGCCTCCAGGAGCGCCCACCGGCCCGTCGGGTTGAGGAGTTGCTTCACCGGCTTGCCGGGGATGTTGCCGCCGTAGAAGTAGCTGCTCTCCAGGAAGGAGGACATGGTGCTGTTGTTCATGCTGTCCGTCCACTCCTCCTCGGCGGCCTCGGTCACCTCGACGACGTCGTAGCCGTGGTCGCGGGCGTGGACGATGGCGTCGGTGACGATCTCCACCTGGTCGCCCGCGTAGCGCGGGTTGTTGCCGGTGGCGCCGTGCGGGCCGCCGGGGAAGAAGAAGTTGGGGAAGCCGGCCGTGGCGACGCCGAGGTAGGTGCGCGGGCCGTCCGCCCAGTACTCCTTCAGCGGAAGGCCCTGACGGCCTTGCACACCAAGGCGGTTGAGGGCGCCGGTGCCGAAGTCGTAGCCGGTGGCCCAGACGATGATGTCGAACTCCTCGACACCGTCGGCGGTTTCGATGCCATCCTCGGTGATGCGGGTGATCGGCGTCGTGTTGATGTCGACGAGCGAGACGTTCGGCTTGTTGTACGTCTCGTAGTAGCCGGTGCCGAAGGGAGGCCTGCGGCCGCCGTAGCCATGACCCTTCGGGATCAACTTGTCGGCCGTATCAGGGTCCTTGACGATGCTGCGGATCTTGTCGGCCATGAACGCGCACCACTCCGCGTTGACGGTCTCGTTCGACAGCATGTCCATGTAGTGCTCGGTCAGCTTGGTGAAGCCGGGACCGTTCCACCGCTCCTCGTAGAACGCCTGGCGGTCCTCCGGGCTGTCGTCGAGGCCGGAGCGCATGACGATCTGGTGCAGGAAGCCGCTCGGCGAGGTGTTCAGCGTCTCGCGGATGGACTCGAAGTTCGCCTTCAACTCGGCCTGCTCCTCAGGCGCGATGGGCCCGTTGTTGAGCGGCGTGAGCCAGTCGGCGTCCTTCTGATACACCGTCAACTGTGCTACGTCGTCGGCGATCGCGGAGATGATCTGCACACCGCTGGAGCCGGTGCCGATCTGCGCCACCCGCTTGCCGGTGAAGTCGACGGGCGTCTTCGGCCAGCGCGCGGTGTGGTGCTGCGCGCCACGGAAGTCGTCGCGTCCCGGGATGTTCGGGATGAACGGCACCGAGAGGTTGCCGGTCGCGGCGACGACGTAGCGGGCCCGCACCTCGGTGCCGTCGCTGCCCCGGACGGTCCAGGTGCCGGAGGGCTCGTCGAAGACGGCCGAGGTCACCTTGACGCCGGTGCGGATGTCGCGCCGCAGGTCGAAGCGGTCGACGACGTGGTTGAAGTAGCGCTCGATCTCGGGCTGGCCCGCGAACCGTTCCGACCACTCCCACCCCTCCCACAGCTCCTTCGAGAACAGGTAGCCGTAGGTGTAGCTCTCCGAGTCGAAGCGCGCCCCGGGGTACCGGTTCCAGTACCAGGTGCCGCCCACGCCGGTGCCCGCTTCGAGGAGGCGCACCGAGAACCCGGCCTCGCGGGCCTTGTACAGCTGGTAGATGCCGGTGACGCCCGCGCCGACGACCAGCACGTCGACCCGGTCCCGGGCCGCCGGGTTCGAAGCTTCGCTCATTTGCCCTCCAAGGCGACTGGGGCTGCGGCTCGCACATGTCCCTGGTTTGATAGTTCGACCAGTCGGTCGAATATTCAGACCGAGAGTAGATGAGGGGCTGGGCCCGATCAATGGCGATGACGGAGAGAGCTTGGACCAGCCATATCCGTTCAGGCATTGATTGTACCGACCGTTTGATCTAACTTTCGCTTGGGACGAATGCAATCGCATGAACCGGGAGTCGGGCATGAGCGCCGAAGACGTCAAGGAAACCAGCGATCTGCGCGTCGCGGGACTGAAAGCCCTGCGGGCCGCGCTGCCCGGGGTGGTCCCCGCGGAGGGTGATCTCGACATGCGGGACGGCAAGCTCGGCGAGGATCTCGTCGAGATCGGCCTGTCCACCGTGTGGGGCGCGCTGTGGGGCCGCGAGGGCCTCGCCCCGCGCGACCGCAGCCTGGTCACCCTCGGCATCCTGATCGCGCTCGGCGCCGAGACCGAGCTGAAGACCCACGTCCGGGTCGCCCTCACCAACGGTGTGACCAGGGACGAGCTGGCCGAGATCCTCTACCACTCCGCCGGGTACACCGGCTTCCCCCGGGCCGTCGCCGCCCGCACCGCGGCCCGCGAGGCCCTGGGCGAATAGCCGAACCACCGGTGTCCGGCCCTCCGGCACCGCGCACGAGCGCAAGGGAGCGCACATGTCACTTCAAGGGAAGGTCGCCGTCGTCACCGGCGGCGGCCGCGGTATCGGCCAGGCGATCGCCACGGTGCTCGCGGCCAGGGGAGCCGCGGTCGCGGTGTGGGACCTGAACAGCGAGGGCGCCGAGAAGACCGCGGCGGCCATCCAGGAATCCGGCGGTACGGCGATCGCCGTCCCCGGCGACGCGGCCGAGGCCGGCGCCGTGGCCCGGGCAGCAGCCCGCACCCGCGAGGAGCTCGGCCCGGTCACGATCCTCGTCAACAACGCGGGCATCACCGCCTACGAGCCGTTCACGAGCATCTCCGAGGCCTCCTGGGACCGCATGATCGGGATCAACCTCAAGGGCCCGTTCCTCGTCACCAGGGAGCTGGTGCCGGACATGGTCGAGGCGGGCTGGGGCCGGATCGTCAACATCTCCTCGTCCTCCGCGCAGACCGGCGCGCCCGCCATGGCCCACTACGCGTCCTCCAAGGGCGGCGTCATAGCCCTCACCCGGGCCCTCGCGGTCGAGTACATCGGCCAGGGCATCACCGTGAACCACGTGCCGCCCGGCTTCATCGACACCCCCCTGGTCCGCGAGGGTCCGGTCGACGTGGAGGCGGCCGCCGCCACCATGCCGATGAAGCGGGCCGGCGAGCCGGAGGACATCGCCTACGCGGTGGCGTACCTCGCCTCCGAGGAAGCCGCCTACGTCACCGGCCAGACCCTCAGTGTCAACGGCGGGCGCTATCTGGCGTGAGCGCCGCACAGACCATCGCACCAACGCTGCAACGGAGCAGAACATGAGCATCGAGGACGACACCGGGTCCGTGGCCCACGTGCTGGTGGTGGGCGCTTCCGCGTCCGGGCTGACCACGGTGGAGGCCCTCCGGCGCAAGGGGTACACGGGCCGGATCACGGTGCTCGGCGCCGAGCCGCACGCCCCGTACGACCGTCCGCCGCTCTCCAAGCAGATCCTCTCCGGCGCCTGGGAGCCTGCCCGCGCCGCCCTGCGCACCGAGGAGATGCTGTCCGGCCTCGACACCGAGTTCGTGCTCGGCGACCCGGCGGTCGCCCTGGACACCACGACCCGGACCGTACGCACCGAGTCCGGGCGCGAGTTGAGCGCCGACGCGATCGTGATCGCCACCGGCGTACGGCCCCGAGTGCTGCCCGGACAGGGCGAGTTGACCGGTGTGCATGTGCTGCGCACCCTCGACGACGCGCTCGCACTGCGCACGGATCTGCTCGCCGGGTCACGTCTGGTGGTCGTCGGCGAGGGGGTGCTCGGCTCCGAAATCGCCGCCACCGCACGGACGTTGGGCCTGGAGGTCACCCTCGCGGGCCCGCTGACGGGACCGCTGGCCCTCCAGGTGGGCCCGCTGGTGTCGGGGCTGCTGGCGGAGTTGCACACGGAACGGGGGGTGCAACTCCGGCTCGGCAACGGCGTCGTGGGCCTGACCGGCGCCCAAGGCCGGGTCACCGGCGTCGAGTTGAGCACCGGCGAGGTACTGTCCGCCGATGTGGTCGTGGTCGCGATCGGGGCGACCCCGGCGACGGAGTGGCTGGCCGACAGCGGGCTCGAACTCGACAACGGCGTGGTGTGCGACTCCCGTTGCCAGGCCGCGCCGGGGATCTACGCCGTCGGTGACGTGGCCCGCTGGCACCACGAACAGCTCGGCCGGCTGATCCGGCTGGAGAACCGCACCAACGCCACCGAGCAGGCCATGGCGGTCGCCGGGGCGATCCTCGGCGAGGACCGGGCGTACGAGCCGGTGCCGTATTTCTGGACCGATCAGTTCGACGCCAAGCTCCAGGTGCACGGGTTCCTGCCGGCGGATGCCGAAGTGGACGTCGTGGACGGGGAGTTGGCTGCCCGCCGGTTCGTCGCGCGCTACCGCAGCGGGGGCCGGGTCACCGGGATCCTCGGCTGGAACATGCCCAAGCAGGCCAGACAGCGCCGTCAGGAGATCGTCGACGCGGTCCCCTCCCCCGCTCCCGCCCACTGAACGACCCGGAACGATCAGGAGAGTTGCCATGAAGGTTGTCGTCGACGAGGACAAATGCGTCGCCGCCGGGCAGTGCGTCGCCGCCGCCATGGACGTGTTCGACCAGCGCGACGAGGACGGCATCGTCGTCCTGCTGAACGAGAACCCGCCGGCCGAACTGGCCGACGACGTACGGAACGCCGCGGCGGTGTGCCCCGCGCTGGCGATCCGCATCGAGGAATGACCGCCCCTCCCCTCATCGCCCTTCCCCCCACCCTCACCTGGAGGAACGACCATGTCCGAGGCCGAGACGGAACTCGCCGCCCCTGACGCGGAGCTCTTCGACTACCCGGGCGCACGCGACCGCGCCTGCCCGTTCGCCCCGCCCGCCGGGCTGCGCGCCCTGAACGAGACGGCGCCCGTGTCCCGGGGCCGGATCTGGGACGGCAGCACCCCGTGGCTGGTGACCGGGCATGCCGCGCAGCGCGTGATCCTGTCCGACCCGCGGGTCAGCTCCGACGACAAACAGCCCGGGTTCCCGTACCCGAACGAGGCGATGGCGGAGAACGCTCCCCATCACCCGCTGACCATCTTCAACGCCGACGGCGCCGACCACACGCGGATCCGCCGCATGATGACGGCTCCGTTCACACGCAACCGGATGGAGAAGCTGCGGCCGGAGATCCAGCGGTTCACCGACGAGCTGATCGACAAGATGCTCGCGGGCCCGAACCCGGCGGACCTGAACGCCGCGCTGTCGCTGCCGCTGCCCTCGCTGATGATCTGCGCGCTGCTCGGAGTGCCGTACGAGGACCACGAGTTCTTCCAGGAGCACGCCTCGCTGGCGACCCGCAGCGACAAGACCGCCGAGCAGGACCGGGCGGCGAACCAGGCGCTCGGCGGGTATCTGGCCGGTCTGCTCCAGAAGCGGATGGAGGAGCCGAGCGACGACGTCATCTCGGACTTCGCCGGGCGGATCAAGGCGGGCGAGGTCACCCTGCCCGAGGCCGTCATGCTCTGCATGATCCTGCTGATCGCCGGCCACGAGACCAGCGCCAGCATGATCACCCTGGGCACCGCCCTGCTCCTCCAGAACCCCGAGCAACTCGCCCTGCTGCGCGGCACGGACGACCCCAAGGTCGTCGCGAACGCGGTCGAGGAGATCCTGCGCTATCTGACGATCCCGGCGCTCGGGCAGCGGCGGATCGCCGCCGAGGACATCGAGATCGAGGGCGTCACCATCAAGGCCGGCGAGGGCATCGTCGTCGCGCTGCCCGCGGGCAACTGGGACCCGGCGGCCTTCCCCGAGCCGGAGAGGTTCGACATCTCCCGCGAGGCGCGGCACCACCACGCCTTCGCCTGGGGCATCCACCAGTGCCTCGGCCAGCAGCTCGCCCGCATCGAACTCCAGGTCGTCTACGGCACGTTGTACCGCCGCGTCCCGACCCTCCGACTGGCCGTCGGTTTCGACGAGTTGAGGTTCCGCCGCGACGACGCGCTCGCCTACGGCCTGCACGAGCTGCCGGTCGCCTGGTAGCACCCACGCTGTCACCCGCACACAACTGGAGTCACCCATGAGCGAGTTCGGCTTCGAAGGACGCGTCGCCGTCGTCACCGGCGCGGGCCGCGGCCTCGGCCGCGCCTACGCCCGCCTCTTGACGGAACGCGGGGCGAAGGTCGTCGTCAACGACCTGGGCGGGTCGATGGAGGGCGAGGGCTCGGACGCCGGACCCGCACAGAAGGTCGTCGACCAGATCGTCGCCGCCGGCGGGGAGGCCGTGGCCGACACCCACGACGTGTCCACGCAGGCGGGCGGCGAGGCCATCATCGACACCGCGATCCAGAACTTCGGGCGGATCGACGTCCTCGTCAACAACGCCGGAATCATCCGCTACGCGGGCCTGCCGGAGATCGAACTCGACAACCTGGAACGGCACTTGGCCGTCCACCTGCTCGGCTCGTTCAACACGATGCGCGCCGCCTGGCCGCACTTCGTCGAGCAGGGCTACGGCCGGGTCGTCCTGACCACCTCCAGCGGCATGTTCGGCATGGACAACAACCTGTCCTACGCCGCCGCGAAGGCCGGCACGGTCGGTATGGCCCGCAGCGCGAAGCTGGCCGGAGAGCCGCACAACATCAAGGTCAACCTGATCGCACCGGCCGCGATGACCCGGATGGGCGGCGGCCCTGAGGAGGAGCCGGCACAGACCGCGGAGGGCATGCCGTACATGCCGTCGGCGGCCGTCGCACCGATGGTGGCCTATCTCGCGCACGAGGACTGCCCGGTGAGCGGGGAGATCTACACGGCCGGCGCGGGCCGGTTCGCGCGGGTCTTCCTGGCCTCGACGGAGGGGTACGCGCACGAGGGGGGCGACGCCTCGGTCGAGGACGTGGCGAAGAACTGGGACGCGATCAACGACGAGAAGGGCTACTACGTGCCCGCGGACCTGATGGCGTGGTCCGGCTCGTTCCTCAAGCACCAGTTCGGGTAGTGCGGGTGGGGGGAGGCGGTGAGCCGCCCCGCCTCCCCCTGCCGTCTCAGGTGGTACGGCTCGCGATCACCCACTTCGACGGCAGTTCGATGCGCGCGCCGTCGGCGGTGAACTCGGTGGTGATCAGCGGAAGTTCACCGCTCGCGAGAATGGTGAGACCGGCCGCGCGCAGGAGTTCCGGCACCTCGTCGTCGGGCACGTCGCCGGGGGCGATGCCGTGGCGGAGGACCGGGGCGAGTTTCGCGGGCGGGCCCGCCGGGTCCTGGGCCAGCTCGCCGATGATCGGGCGGGCGGCCTCGGCGAGTTCGACGAGGAAGGCGTGGCCGCGCTCGCCGATGAGGGTGGCGATCCCGTCGACCAGCGGCTGCCGGTCGTCGGGCTCGACCTGGTGCAGTACGCCCCTCATGTAGACGTTGGCGTCGCCGAGTTCGGCGTGCAGGGTCTCGACCTCGGTCTTGTCGGCGGCGTCCAGCAGCCGGTAGGCCGCCTGTCCCGCCGGGTCGGCGTGCCGGGCGTGATCGAGGGCCGCGGCGGACAGGTCGGCGCCGACCACATGGCTGAACCGGTCCGCGAGGAACCGGGTTTGAGTGCCGTTGCCGCACCCGAGGTCCACCATCCGCAGACCGGGATCGCGCAACTTCGGCTCGAACAGGGCGAGATGGAGTCCCACCGTCTGCGCGGCCGCCGCGTCCCAGAAGACGGCTCCCTGTCCGTCGGGCGCCTCGCGCCAGAAACCTTCCCAGGCCTCCCGGTACCGACTGGTCACGCTCATGCCCAACTCCCCAGGATGCGAGGCCGTTCCGCCGTAAGTGACGGGCCAGTACGGTCTATCGCGCCCCGGTCCCGCTCACAAGCACACGGCGCATTCCTTCACCGCTCATTCGACCGGTGTACGCCGTTGTGCGCCCCTTGCACCCCCTCGGTCGCACCCGCTTCAGCGGCGCGGCAGGGTGAGTTCGAACCACACGGTCTTGCCCGTGGTCGTACGGCTGGCTCCCCATTCGCGGGCGAGCACGCCGACCAGGTGCAGTCCGCGGCCGAACTCGTCGTCGGGGCCCGCGCCGAGCAGGGACGGCAGGGTGGGATCGTCGTCGTCCACCTCGCACAGCAGCGTGTCGCCGCGTATCAGACGCAGCGCGATCCGGCGGCCGTGCGAGTGCCGTACGGCGTTGGTGACCAGCTCGCCCGCCAACAGGGCGGCGTTGTCGGCGAGTTGGGTCAGGCCCCACGCGTGGAGCTGTTCACGGACCGCCGCGCGGGCCCGGCCGGCCTCGACCGGGTCGAGGGAGAGCCGCCACTCGGCGACGTCGTCGGGCTCGATGCCGTTGAGGCGGGCCATCAGGAGGGCGACGTCGTCCTTGCGGCCGCCGCGGGTGTTGAGGGTGCGGATGATGGTGTCGCAGGCGTCGTCCATGGACGCGGCCGGATGCGCGGCCGACTCGCTCAGGGCCGCGAGTCCTACGCCGATGTCCTCGCCGCGCACCTCGACGAGCCCGTCGGTGCACATCACGAGCCGGTCGCCGGGCGCCACCCGCACGCGAACCGCCTCGAAGGGCACCCCGCCGACGCCGATGGGCGCACCCGTGGGCAGGTCGAGCAGCTCGCTGCGGCCGTCGCCGGCTCGCACGATCACCGGCGGGATGTGGCCCGCGTTGGCGATGTGGAGTTCGCTCGCGATCGGGTCGTAGACGACGTACAGGCAGGTCGCGAGGTACGAGTCGCCGAGGCGCTGCGCCAAGTCGTCGAGGTTGCGCAGGAGTTGGGCGGGCGGGAGGTCCATGGCGGCCATGGTCTGCACGGCGGTGCGCAACTGGCCCATCATCGCTGCCGAGTTGAGGCCGTGGCCCATGACGTCGCCGACGACGAGCGCGGTGCGGGCGCCGGGCAGTTTCACCGAGTCGAACCAGTCGCCGCCGACCCGGCCGAGCAGCGTGCCGGGCAGATAGCGGGTGGCGATGTCGCAGCCCGCCATGCGCGGCGGGATGTGCGGCAGCATGCTGTCCTGGAGGGTCTCGGCGACGGACTCCTGGTAGGTGTACATGCGCGCGTTGTCGAGCACCAGGCCTGCCCGGGCGGCGAGTTCGGCGCCGGTGACCCGGTCCATGTCGTTGAACTCGACGCGCTCCGGGTGGCGCAGCAGGATCATGAAGCCGAGGACGACGTTGCGGGCCTTGAGCGGGACGACGAGCATGGAGCGGCCGGTGATCAGCGGCCGGATGTCGCGCTTCTCGAACTGCGAGGCGATCATGTGCCCCATCTGTTCGCTGATGCGCGGCACGAGGACGGGTTCGCCGCTGGTCATGCACTGGAAGAACGGGGTGTGCGCGGGGAACGGCATGGCCTCGCCGACCGGTACGACGTCGTCCCAGCGGCCGGGTTCGTCGGTGTGCTCCAGGGCGACCCGGTGCCACATGGTGGTGGTGTCGGGCACGCCGTCCGGGAAGCCCTCACCGGCGACGACCTGTTCGCGGAGGTAAGTCCCGGCGACGTCCGTGAACTTGGGGACGACGGCCTTGCTGACCTCGATGATGGTCTGCGCGAGGTCGAGCGAGGTGCCGATGCGTCCGCTGACCTCGTTGAGGAACTCCAACCGCTCGCGTACGGCGGCGTATTCGAGGTCCTCGCCCTCGTCCGCGACGTCCTGCGGGAGGGGAAGTCCCTCGGCCGCGGCGAGGGCGGCGCGCTCGCGGCGGGCCTTGCGCTCGGCGCGGCGGGCGACGCCCCAGTCGGGGGTCACCGGCACCCGCTCGTTCTGGCTGAACTCCAGGACGGGATAGCCCAGTTCGAGGACCTGGGCGACGATGCGGGCGCTCTCGCCGACGCTCATGCTGGGCAGGATCTCGGGGAGCCTGCGGGCGAGTTCGTCGGCGCCGGGGAAGTCGGTGTGCAGGGCGAAGCCCGGTGCTATGCGCTCGAAGGCGCGGTCGGCTTCCGGGAGGTCCTGGCGCAGGCCGCCCGCGTCGGCGGCGAGCACCAGCAGCCGTTCCTGTCCGGGGCCGACCAGGGGGTACGCCCACCACAGGACGTCCACGCGGTCGCGCTCGGGGACGGTGAGGCGGGCGCGTCCGGCGGCCGGGTAGGACAGGCGTCCGTCGAGGGAGGACTCCAGGTCGGGACCGAGTCCGTCGTAGGCCGTGAACCCGCCGTAGGGACTGGGCTCTTCGTCGTCGGGCAGGGCGCCGGAGACGGGGAGCAGGTCGAGGGCCGGCTGGCCGATCGCCTCTTCCTTGGTGGCGCCGAAGAGGCGCCGTGCGCCGCGGCTCCAGTGCGAGACGAGGCCGTCGCGGTCGACGAGGATCACGGCGAGGGGGACCCGGCCCGTCGCGGTGTGTTCGAGCACCACGTCGTCCCCGGCCCCGCGGCCGGGAGGTGTCTCCCGCTCGGTGCCACGGTCCATGGCCCAGGCCCTCTCTCCCCACGGCTCCGCAAGATCTGTACCGCCACTCACCACGCTACGGGGGCGACCGGTGGCGATGTGTGGCATTCCTGGAATTGGTTCCACTCCATCGCACCGGCGTGCGCCTGCGCGCTCCGTGGGGCAGGAGTCAGTCCTCGTGGCCCAGTTGGAGATCGCGCTCGGTGCGTCCCCCGCCCGCCACTTGGAGCACGGTGGCCACGGGCGGGTACCCGGCGGCGATCACCGTGTACTCGCCGGAGGACAGGTCGACGAACCGGAACGTTCCGTCGGGTCCCGTGGTGAGCGTGTCCACGACGTTGCCCGCCGCGTCCAGGAGCGTCACGCGCGCGTCCTCGACGGGCCGCCCGCCGCTCGCCCTGACCGTGCCGCGCAGCACGGCGCCGCCGGCGAGTTCGACGTCCTGGCGGGTCTCGCGGGACGCCTGCACGCTGACGGGGAGCGCGGCCGGGCGGAACGCGGGCGCGCTCGCGGCGAGGGTGTACTCGCCGGCCACCAACTCGCTGATGACATAACCGCCTTCACGCCCGCTGCGCGTACTGGCCACGACCTCGCCGTGCACGTTGGTGAGCGTCACGGCGGCCTCCCGCACCGGGGTGCCGTCCGCGGTCAGCACACTTCCGGCAAGGCGTCCGGCGCCGCCGAGGACGACGTCCAGTTCGACCGGCCGCTCCCCCACGGTCACGGACACCGCCTGCGGCTGGTGCCCGCCGGCCGCCGCGATCAGGACGTACGACCCGGAGCCGGGCGTCGACAGCGCGTACCGCCCGTCCGCGCCGCTGGCGCCGCGCCCGATCTGCTGTCCGGAGACGTCGATGAGGGTGAGCGCGGCCCGGGGTACGACGGTCCCGTCGGGGTGCTGCACCGTGCCGCAGACGGGGATTCCGGCCGCGTACGCCGAGCGAAGCGAGATGGGGGTCCCCCCGGCCGAAGGTTGGGGGAGGGCCTGCGGGATCGGGGAGTTGAGGGGCGCGGTCTCGGACGTCTCGGCGGGGGCGTTGTGGGACACCAGCGGTTTCTCCTTGAGGAAGAAGGCGATGAGCAGGCCGAGGGCGAGCACCGGCACCAGGTAGAGGAAGATCCGCGGCATGGCGTCGGCGTACGCCTGGATGTAGCCGTCGCGCAGGGCCGGGGGCAGCGTGTGGACGAGCTGCGGGGTGATGGACTCGGGGTCGGGGAGACCGGCGCCCGCGCGCGCGGGGATGCGGTCGCGCAGGGCGTCGGTGAGCCGGTTGGCGAAGAGGGTGCCGAAGATGGCGGCGCCGACGCTGCCGCCGATCTGCCGGAAGTAGTTGTTGGCGCTGGTGGCGGTGCCGAGGTCGGCGGGCCGTACGGAGTTCTGCACGGCCAGGACGAGGACGGGCATCACCATGCCGATACCGGCGCCCAGCACGGCCATCCAGACGCTGTACTGCAGCCGGGACGTGTCGACTTCGAGCCGGGAGAGCAGCCACATCCCGAGGGTGGCCAGCGCGCTGCCGAGGAGCGGGTAGATCTTGTACCGGCCGGTGTGGCTGATGAGTTGGCCGGAGATGATCGACGCGCCGACGATGCCGCCCATCATCGGCAGCATCAGCAGGCCCGACTCGGTGGCACTCGCCCCGTCGACCATCTGAAGGAAGGTCGGCAGATAGCTGGCGGCCCCGAACAGCGCGACCCCGATCACCAGGCCCACGAGGGCGGTGACGTTGAAGACGGCGTCCTTGAACAGCCGTAGCGGGATGAGGGGTTCGGGCGCGAAGCGCTCGGCGACGAGGAAGAGCACCGCGGCGGCCACGGCTCCCGCGCCGAGCCCGAGGATGACGTGCGAGCCCCAGGCGTACTCGGTCCCGCCCCAACTGGTCAGCAGGACCAGGCACGTTGAGGCGGCGGCGAGGAGGAGCGCGCCGAGGATGTCGAGGCGCGCCTTGGCAGTCGGCTTCGGCAGTTTCAGTACGACGGTCACGACGGCGAACGTCACCACGCCGAACGGCACGTTGATGTAGAAGCACCAGCGCCAGGAGAGGTGGTCGGTGAAGTAGCCGCCGAGCAACGGCCCCGCCACGGAGGCGAGTCCGAAGGTGGCGCCGATCAGGCCCATGAAGCGGCCGCGCTCCCGGGGCGGCACGATGTCCGCGATGATCGCCTGCACACCGATCATGAGTCCGCCCGCGCCGATGCCCTGCACCGCGCGGAACGCGATGAGTTGGTCCATGGACTGGGCGCGGCCCGAGAGCGCGGAGCCGATGACGAAGACGCCGATCGCGAACTGGAACACGCTCTTGCGGCCGAGGAGGTCGCCGAGTTTGCCGTAGACCGGGAGGCCGACCGTGGAGGTGAGGAGGTAGGCGGTGATGGCCCAGGACATCTTGTCCAGGCCGTGCAGTTCGCCGACGATCTTCGGGAGCGCGGTGGCGACGATCATCTGGTCGAGGGCCGCGAGCAGCAGCGCGAGCATCAGGCCGAGGAACACCAACCGCACGCGGCGCGGGCTGAGTTCGGCCTTCTCGACGGGTGCGGGGACGGGGGTCTCCGGGGGTGCCGGGGCCTGTTCGTCCTGCACCAGAGTCGTCCCGCCCACGTACCGCTCCCCTCGTCGCGCCTGCCGCACAATTCCCGCTTTAGGCGACAACTGCGAGCAAGCGTGACGAGTTACGGCGTACGCCCGGCTCGAACGGAGATCCACTCGAACCGGTGAGGAACGCGGTCAGGGCGTCAACGCGCCCTGGAGGCTTGGCCCTTGAGGCCTACTTCTCGACCTCGGTGGCGAGCCGGTCGAGGACCAGGTCGTAGATCCGGCCGAGGCCCTTGGGGGCGAAGGTGCGCTCGAAGAAGCCGCCGATGCCGGTGGCGCCGTTCCACGTGCTGGTCACGACGACGCGGGACTTGCCCTCACCGGCCGGGGTGACCCGCCAGGTGGTGACCATCGTGGAGTTGCGGTCCTTCTCGACCAGTTCGCCGTCGGTCGGCTCGGTGACCTCCAGGAGGCAGTCGCGGACGCGCTTGCTGGTGGCCTGGAGCTTCCAGTGGACGAGGGTGCCCTCGCCGTCGCCGCCCTCGCGCACCTCGTACTCGCTGAACTGCTCGGGCAGCACCTTCGCGCGCGTGCCGCTGTAGTCGGCGAGGGCGTCGAAGACAGCCTCCGCGTCGGCTGCGACGACCCGCTCGGTAGTCGCCTCGACCTGCGCCATCGGTTTCCTCCAGGACATGAGTCAGGACATCGGTTCTCGGGGTCGGTGCAAGCCAACCACCCCCGCCCACGGCCACCCAAATCGGGGTGCCTCAAGGCGCCGGAAGCGATCGGGAACGGCTCGGGAATGACACTTGCACAGTAATTCGAACAAGTGTTTCACTCGGAGGGCAGGCCTACTTAGGAGGCGTCATGCGCTGGGAGAACCTCACCGCCGATTCCGGCGGCCACAGCCGGACGGCCGACGCCGCGCTGTTCGGCGCGGACGCCGTGGTCAGCCGTACCTTCGACACACCCGAGTTCCGCGGGATCACCTTCCACGAGGTGCGGGCCCGCTCGATCATCAACCGGGTGCCGGGGGCGTCCCGGATGCCCTTCGAGTGGACGGTCAACCCGTACCGGGGGTGCTCCCACGCGTGCGTGTACTGCTTCGCCCGCAAGTCGCACAGCTACCTGGACCTCGACACCGGCCTCGGCTTCGACTCGCAGATCGTGGTCAAGGTGAACGCGCCGGACCTGCTGCGCCGCCAGCTCGGCTCCCGGCGCTGGCTGGGCGAGCACATAGCGATGGGCACGAACGTCGACTGCTACCAGCGCGCGGAGGGCCGCTACCGGCTGATGCCGGGCATCCTCGGCGCCCTGCGCGACCACGCGAACCCCTTCTCGATCCTCACCAAGGGCACGCTGATCCTGCGCGACCTGGACCTCCTGGTGCAGGCCTCCGAGGTCACCGACGTCGGCATCTCCGTCTCCGTCGGCTTCACCGACCCGGCGCTGTGGCGCACGGTGGAGCCCGGCACGCCCTCCCCGGAGCGACGCCTGGACGCCGTACGGACCCTGACCGGGCACGGCATCGACGTCGGCGTTCTGATGGCCCCGGTGATCCCCTTCCTGAGCGACCACCCGGCCCAACTGCGCGCCACCGTAAGGGCGATAGCGGCCTCCGGGGCCAGCTCGGTGACTCCCCTGGTACTGCATCTGCGGCCCGGCGCCCGCGAGTGGTTCATGGCGTGGCTCGGACAGCATCACCCGCACCTGGTGCGCCGCTACGAGCGCCTGTACGCGGAGGGCGCGTACGCCCCGAAGTGGTACCAGCGCCGGATCACCCGTCAGGTCCACGACCTGGCGCAGGAGTACGGCATCGGTCCCGCGCGCGCGGGGATGCCGCGCCGGATCCCCGAGCCGCCGGACCCGGCGGACGAGCCGGTGTCCGAGCCGACGCAGCTCACGCTGATCTGAGGGCGTCGACCTGGGGGGCGCTTCTCACCGATCCCAGGGCGTTCGAGCGCATCCGGCGGCCCAATTGGGTCAAGTATCGGCTGAACAGGTTCTTCCGCCCCGGGATTTCGGGACTATGCGGCGAGGACGGACCGCGAAACCCGCGGCCGCCGCCTCTCCGTCCTGGGAGGACGTATGAGAAAACGCGCAGCCGTACTGTGCGGTGCCGCCGTCGTCGTGGCCGGGACGGTCACCGCTCTCCCCGCCGACGCGAGCACCGCGCGCCCCACGACCGCCGTCCAGGTCGCGAACCTCACCTGGAAGTCCTGCGCCACCACCAATTACCCGACGCTCCAGTGCTCGAGCGTCAAGGTGCCCCTGGACCACGCGAACCCGCACGGCAGGCAGATCACGCTCGCCCTGTCCCGCGTCCCGCACACCGCGAAGACGTACCAGGGTCCGCTGCTGGTCAACCCCGGCGGCCCCGGCGGCAGCGGGCTGACCCTCGCGGGATTCGTCGCGTCCTCGCTGCCCAAGGCGGTGGCGTCCCAGTACGACGTCATCGGCTTCGACCCGCGCGGCGTCGGCAAGAGCACCCCGGCCCTCGACTGCAAGCCCGGTTACTTCAACCCGGTGCGCCCCGACTCCGTACCCAGCACCCCCGCGCTGGAAAAGGCCAACCTCACGCGCGTGAAGGCGTTCGCGGCCGCCTGCGGCAAGAAGTACGCGAGCGTGCTGCCGTACATCGACACGATCAGCGCCGTGCGGGACATGGACTCGATCCGGGCGGCGCTCGGCGCGAAGAAGATCAACTACTTCGGTTACTCCTACGGCACCTACCTGGGCGCCGTGTACGCCAAGCTCTACCCGGAGCGCGTGCGCCGCCTGGTCCTCGACTCCATCGTCGACCCCACCGGTGTCTGGTACGACGACAACCTCGGGCAGGACTACGCCTTCAACGACCGCCAGCAGGCGCTCATGGCGTGGATCGCGAAGTACGACTCGACGTACAAGCTCGGCACCGACCCGGCCAGGATCGAGGCCAAGTGGTACGCGATGCGGAAGGCGCTCGCGAAGAAGCCGGCCGGTGGGAAGGTGGGGGCCTCCGAACTGGAGGACACCTTCATCCCGGGCGGCTACTACAACGGCTACTGGCCTTATCTCGCCGAGGCGTTCGCGGCCTACGTGAACGACAAGAACGCCGATCCGCTGGTCGAGACGTACGAGAACTTCGCCGCGATCGACGCCTCCGGGGACAACGGGTACAGCGTCTACACCTCGGTGCAGTGCCGTGACGCGTCCTGGCCGCGCGACTGGAACCAGTGGCGCAAGGACAACTGGGCGGCCTACGACAAGGCGCCGTTCATGGTGTGGAACAACGCCTGGTACAACGCGCCGTGCGCGTTCTGGCCGACGAAGACGAAGCAGCCGATCAACATCGCCAACGGCAAGCTGCCGCCGGTGCTGCTGTTCCAGGCGACGAACGACGCGGCCACTCCGTACGAGGGCGGCGCCACGGTCCACCAGATGCTGGCCGGTTCGAGCTTCGTGGTCGAGCAGGGCGGCGGGAACCACGGCATCACGCTGAGCGGGAACGCCTGCCTGGACAAGTACCTGGCGACGTATCTGACCAACGGCAAGGTGCCGCGCAGTGGCGGCGAGATCGACGCGGTGTGCCAGAAGACGCCGGACCCGAAACCGCTGACCACGGCGAAGGCGGCGACGAGCACGGCACATGGTTCGACGCTGCACGGCCTGTTGGGCTTCCGCGGCTGAGCCCCGCCTGAACGTCCCTCGGGGGCGGGAATCCTCGTTGTCAGACCCATGGTCCACCATGGACGCATGAGTGGACTGACGAGGATTCCCGCCCCCGACGGCGTCGCCCCCGCGGCGGCCTACACGCACGTCGTGACGGGCACCGGCCGCTTCGTCGCGATCTCCGGCCAGCTCGCCCTGGACGAGGACGGCAAGCTCGTCGGCGAGGGCGACGCGGCGGCGCAGGCCCGACAGGTCTTCGAGAACCTCCGCCGCTGCCTGGCCGCCGCGGGCGCCACGTTCGACGACGTGATCAAACTGACCTACTACGTCATGGACATGTCCCACATGCCGGCCGTCCGCACGGCCCGCGCGGCGCACATACCCGACGACCGGCTCCCCGCCGCCTCGGCCGTCCAGGTCGCCGCGCTGGTGCGACCGGAGTTCCTGATGGAGATCGAGGCGTTCGCGGTGGTCGCCGAGCAAGCCGAGTAATTCGGAAGGGGGCGCGGCTAATTCGGAGGCGGGCCCGGTCGGCACCTCCCTAGGGTGCCGCCATGGACGACGCCGATCCCCTCCGCATCCGCCCCATGACCCTCGCCGACTGCGACCGCGTCTCCGAAATCCGCGTCCTGGGCTGGCAGTTCGCGTACCGGGGCCTCATGCCGCAGCCCTTCCTGGACGCCCTCAGCGCGGCGGCCGACGCCGAACGCCGCCGGGCCCGCTTCGCGGAGAGCGACGGCAGCGTGCTGAACCTCGTCGCTTCAGTGGGCGACGAGATCATCGGCTGGGCCGCGCTCGGCCCGTACCGCGAGGGCGAACTCCGCACCGAGGACGCCGAGTTGTACGCGCTCTACCTCGACCCGAAGCACGTGGGCACCGGCGCGGGGCGGGCCCTGATGCAGGAGGCCCTACGGCGAGCCGCTGCCCTCGGTCACGACCACGTCTACCTCTGGGTCGTCCGGGGCAACGCCCGCGCCCGCCGCTTCTACGAACGGGCCGGGTTTCGGGCGGACGGGGTGGAGGAGCCGTACGAGGTGGAGGGGGTGTTGGTGCCCGAGGTGCGGTACGTCAGGGAGTTGAGCGGGTGAGGGGCCGCCGTGCCGAACGCCCGCGAACCCGGATCCAGTCTCCCCACCGACCGCCCACTCACCGCTGCCTCGGAATCCTCCCCAACGCATACACCGCCGCCTCCGCCAACGCCGGGTGCGCGAGCGCGTCGTTCAGTACCGGTCTGGCGCGCGGGTCGGCCAGTTCGCCGAGGCCCTCGACGCAGGCCAGGGCCACGCGGCGGTACGGGTCGTGCGGGCGGAGGCGGCGCTGGAGGGTGGTGATGAGGGCCGGGACCGACTCGGGGGCGTGGAGGTCGGCCAGGAGGCGGACGGGGTGCAGGGCGTAGGCGACGCGGAGTTCGTTGGTGGCGAGGGCGGCGGCCGCGCGGGCGGTGCGGGGGTCGTCGAGGCGGGCCAGGGCGTACGCGGCGGAGGCGCAGCGGGGTGGGTCGCGGTGGTTGAGGAACAGGACGAGGGACTCGAAGGCACGCCGGTCGCCGGCGAGGCCGAGGCGGAACGCGGCCAACTCCCGGGCCCAGAGCGGCTGTCCGACGGCCGTGAGCACCTCCGCCAGTTCGTCGGGGTCGCCGGTCGCCACGAGTCGCTCGTACGGCACCGCCCCTCCCGACTCCTGCCGTAAGCGCTCCGTGAGTGATCGCAACTCTTCGTCCATGAAACCGAGCCTATGGGTGCCACAGGAAGCCCGGGACCTACATCACAAACTCGGGGGCTGGCGCGCTCGTTACTCACCGGTTAAGCTCAGGTGAGCGAGTTACCCACTCGCGTATCTCCTTACGGCGGCCTGGTGACGCAGCCGCCGTGAGTGCAGTCGGTTCGGTGCCTCGTGTACCGCGGTACGACCAGGCCTGGGACAGGGCCGGTCGGAACTCCCTCTTCTCGCCGGGCGTGTGCGCTCGTTGCCCGGCACCACCCGCACTCCTTCTCGCACCCGTGCGCCCCTCGGCGTACGAGCGCGCTCCCAGTCGTCACCCTCATTCCAGGAGTCCCGCGATGGCAGCTCCCCTGTCCGACGCTCCCCTGTCCCCGTTCAAGACCATTGCCGTCGTCGGTCTCGGCACGATGGGCACCGGTATCACCGAGGTCCTCGCCCGGGCCGGCCGCGAGGTCGTCGGCATCGACGTCAGCGAGGCCGCGACCTCCCACGCCGTCGCCGCCCTGGAGACCGCGACCGCCCACGCCGTGCGACGCGGCCGGCTGACCGAGCAGGAGCGCACCGACGCCCTGGCCCGCGTCCGCACCTCCACCGACCTGAGCGCCGCGGCCGACGCCGACCTGGTCATCGAGGTCGCCCCGGAGTCGTACGAGATCAAGCACCAGATCTTCCGTGAGCTGGACGGGATCGTGCGCCCCGACACCATCCTCGCGACCGGCACGAACGCTCTCTCCGTGACCCGGCTGGCGGCCGATTCGGCCCGCCCGGAGCGGGTGTTGGGGCTGCACTTCTTCAACCCGGCGCCCGCGATGAAGCTGGTGGAGGTCGTCTCGTCGGTGCTGACCGCGCCCGCCGCCGTCGCCGCCGTCACCGAGCTGGCGATCGAGCTGGGCAAGGAGCCCGTCGCGGTCGGCGACCGGCCCGGGTTCGTCGCGGACGGGCTGCTGTTCGGCTACCTCAACCAGGCGGCCGCGATGTACGAGGCGAAGTACGCCTCCCGCGAGGACATCGACGCGGCGATGCGGCTCGGCTGCGGACTGCCGATGGGCCCGCTCGCGCTCCTCGACCTCATCGGCATCGACACCGCGCGCACGGTCCTGGAGGCCATGTACGCCGAGTCCCACGACCGTCTGCACGCCCCCGCGCCGATCCTGAAGCAGCTCAGCGAGGCGGGCCTGACCGGCCGTAAGACAGGCCGCGGCTTCTACTCCTACGAGGCTCCCGGCAGCGCGGCCGTCGTGCGGGACGCGCTGACGCCGGCCGAGGGCGCGCGGCTCACGCCGGGCCGTACGGTCCGCTCGGTCGGGGTCGCCGGTTCCGGGACCATGGCGTCCGGGATCGCCGAGGTCTTCGCCAAGGCCGGGTACGCCGTCGTGCTCGCCGCGCGCAGCGAGGAGAAGGCGCAGGTCGCCAAGTCCCGTATCGGCAAGTCGCTTTCGCGCTCTGTCGACCGAGGGCGGATGACCGCCGAGGCCGCCGCGCAGACCCTGGAGCGGATCACGCCGGCGGGTTCCTACGACTCCTTCGCGGACGTCGATCTCGCCGTCGAGGCGGTCGCCGAGGACCTGGAGATCAAGCAGCAGCTGTTCGCGACGCTGGACAAGGTCTGCAAGCCGGGCGCGGTCCTGGCCACCACGACCTCGTCGCTGCCGGTCGTCGCGTGCGCCCGTGCCACCTCGCGTCCGCAGGACGTGATCGGCATGCACTTCTTCAACCCTGCACCAGCGATGAAGTTGGTCGAGGTCGTCCGTACGGTGTTGACGGGTGATGACGTCCAATCAACAGTTCACGAGGTCTGCGTCAAGATCAAGAAGCATGCGGTTGACTGTGGTGACCGAGCTGGATTCATCGTCAATGCACTGCTGTTCCCGTACCTCAACAACGCGATCAAGATGGTGCAGGAGCACTATGCATCGCTTGACGACATCGACGCCGCGATGAAGCTGGGCGGCGGCTACCCGATGGGCCCCTTCGAGCTGCTGGACGTCGTCGGGCTGGACGTCTCCCTGGCCATCGAGAAGGTCCTGCACCGCGAATTCCGCGACCCGGGCCTGGCTCCGGCGCCGCTCCTGGAGCACCTGGTGGCCGCGGGCTGCCTCGGCCGCAAGACGGGCCGCGGCTTCCGCGAATATGCCCGCCGCTGAGCATCCGGAGGACCTGTCCGGGATCGACGGGGACTGGGGCGGGCTGCTCGACCCCACCGGAGGACCCCTGCCCACGGTGGGCGGGGGAAACCTCCGACGTGCGCGCCAAGCTGCGCACATGCAGTACGTTCGGGTCATGCCCCAGCCCGCCAAGCCCTCCCGTACACCTGCCACGCCCGACGCACCGGAGAGTGCCGCGGGCAGTCGCGCCGCCGCCCAGCGCCTCAAGATGCGGCGCGAGTTGGCGGCGGCCGCGATGGAGCTGTTCGCGACCAAGGGGTACGAGGCGACCACCGTCGACGAGATCGCGGCCGCGGCCGGGGTCGCGCGCCGGACGTTCTTCCGCCACTTCCGCTCCAAGGAAGAGGCGATCTTTCCCGACCACGACGACACCTTGATCCGGGCCGAGGCGGTCCTCAACGCGGCCCCCGCGCACGAGCACCCGCTCGACACGGTCTGCCGGGGCATCAAGGAAGTCATGCGCATGTACGCGGCCCAGCCGGAGATCTCGGTCGCCCGCTACAAGCTGACGCGCGAGGTGCCCACCCTGCGCGAGGCCGAGATCGCGTCGGTGGCCCGCTACGAGCGGCTGTTCACGCGCTATCTCCTGGGCCACTTCGACGAGCACGCGCACGACGACGACGCCAACGACGACCCGCTGCTCGCCGAGGTCGCCGCCTCGGCCGTGGTCACCGCCCACAACCACGTGCTGCGGCGCTGGCTGCGGGCCGGCGGCCAGGGCGACGTCGAGGCACAGCTCGACCACGCCTTCGGGATCGTACGGAAGACGTTCGGCAGCGGTATCGGCGCCGGCCGCACCACGACCCCCAAGCCGGCCACCGCGATGGTGCACCAGCAGGGCGAGGTTCTGGTGACGGTCGCCCGCACCGACGCCCCGCTGGACGAGGTCATGCGGACCATCGAAGAGGCGCTGCGGGACCGCTGAGCCCCCGCCCCTGTGTGATGACGGCCACCCTGCGGGGTGGCCGTTTTGGCATGTCAGAGCAGGTTTTCAGGCACCTTTCAGACGCCGTTCGATCGATCATCGCTCATTTGTTACGTAAAGATTTCACCTGAGAGCGATTCATGGCACTCGGTGCCTTGCGAGGTGACACGCAGTGTCATACGTTGAAGGTGTCCGGGCGGCCGGCGTGCAGAGACCTTTCGTACGTCGGCTGTCCCCGCACCTCACCACTGGGGTGCGCGCCCGGACGCCTGCGTCACAGGCACCCTCCCGCGCCACAAAGCGCTGCCGAAGCACCACCCGCCGAACCGACGGCACCTCAGCACCCACCCTCAGCAGCAGCACCGACGTAACCGTCAGCGCCCCTCCCTCAGGGCGCTCACCGCCGGAGGCAACACCGTGACCGTGAAGGACATCCTCGAAGCGATCCAGTCGCCGGACTCGACTCCGGCCGATTTCGCCGCCCTGCCGCTCCCCGAGTCGTACCGCGCGATCACCGTACACAAGGACGAGACGGACATGTTCGCGGGCCTCACCACCCGCGACAAGGACCCCCGCAAGTCGATCCACCTCGACGACGTCCCGGTGCCCGAACTCGGCCCGGGCGAGGCCCTGGTGGCCGTCATGGCGTCGAGCGTCAACTACAACTCCGTGTGGACGTCGATCTTCGAGCCCCTGTCGACGTTCGGGTTCCTGGAGCGCTACGGCAAGCTCAGCGAGCTCACCAAGCGGCACGACCTGCCGTACCACGTCATCGGCTCCGACCTCGCGGGCGTCGTCCTGCGCACCGGCCCCGGCGTGAACGCCTGGAAGCCCGGCGACGAGGTCGTCGCGCACTGCCTGAGCGTGGAGCTGGAGTCGAGCGACGGGCACAACGACACGATGCTCGACCCCGAGCAGCGGATCTGGGGCTTCGAGACGAACTTCGGCGGGCTCGCCGAGATCGCGCTCGTCAAGTCGAACCAACTGATGCCCAAGCCGGGCCACTTGTCGTGGGAGGAGGCCGCCGCCCCGGGGCTGGTGAACTCCACCGCCTACCGGCAGCTGGTCTCCCGCAACGGCGCCGGCATGAAGCAGGGCGACAACGTCCTCATCTGGGGCGCGAGCGGCGGACTCGGCTCGTACGCCACGCAGTTCGCCCTCGCGGGCGGCGCCAACCCCATCTGTGTCGTGTCGTCGCCCCAGAAGGCGGACATCTGCCGGGCGATGGGCGCCGAGGCGATCATCGACCGCACCGCCGAGGACTACAAGTTCTGGGCCGACGAGCACAACCAGGACCCGCGCGAGTGGAAGCGCTTCGGCAAGCGGATCCGTGAGCTGACCGGCGGCGAGGACGTGGACATCGTCTTCGAGCACCCGGGCCGCGAGACCTTCGGCGCAAGCGTTTACGTCACCCGCAAGGGCGGCACGATCGTCACCTGCGCATCGACCTCCGGGTTCAACCACGAGTACGACAACCGCTACCTGTGGATGTCCCTGAAGCGGATCATCGGCTCGCACTTCGCCAACTACCGCGAGGCCTGGGAGGCCAACCGGCTGGTCGCCAAGGGCAAGATCCACCCGACGCTCTCCAAGGTGTACTCCCTGGAGGAGACCGGCCAGGCCGCCTACGACGTCCACCGCAACCTCCACCAGGGCAAGGTCGGCGTCCTCTGCCTCGCCCCCGAGGAGGGCCTCGGTGTGCGCGACGAGGAGAAGCGCGCCCAGCACATCGACGCCATCAACCGCTTCCGGAACATCTGAGGTCACGTAGATGACTGAGCGCCAGACAGCGCCTGCGGCTGAGGGTGCGCCGGTGTCGAAAGAGACGAAGACAAGGGAGCGCAGCGACCGCGGGCTGAGGAACGTCGACACCGGCACAGAGCACCCTCAGCCGAAGGCGCAAAAAGAAAGGGACCGGCCGTGGCTCATGCGCACGTACGCCGGTCACTCCACGGCAGAGGCGTCCAACGAGTTGTACCGGCGCAACCTCGCCAAGGGCCAGACCGGTCTGTCGGTCGCGTTCGACCTGCCGACACAGACCGGCTACGACTCCGACCACGTCCTCGCCCGCGGCGAGGTCGGCCGGGTCGGTGTGCCGATCGCGCACCTCGGGGACATGCGCCGGCTGTTCCAGGACATCCCCCTGGACCAGATGAACACCTCGATGACGATCAACGCCACCGCCATGTGGCTGCTGGCGCTCTATCAGGTCGTCGCCGAGGAGCAGGGTGTGGACATCACCCAGCTCCAGGGCACGACCCAGAACGACATCGTCAAGGAGTACCTGTCGCGGGGCACGCACGTGTTCCCGCCGGTGCCCTCGCTCCGGCTGACGACCGACATGATCTGCTACACGGTCAACCACATCCCCAAGTGGAACCCGATCAACATCTGCAGCTACCACCTCCAGGAGGCCGGGGCCACCCCGGTCCAGGAGATCGCGTACGCCATGTCCACCGCGATCGCCGTCCTGGACGCGGTGTTCGCGTCCGGCCAGATCCCCGAGGACCGCAAGGGCGATGTCGTCGCCCGCATCTCCTTCTTCGTGAACGCGGGCGTCCGCTTCATCGAGGAGATGTGCAAGATGCGCGCCTTCGGCCGCATCTGGGACGAGATCACCCGCGAGCGCTACGGCATCGAGAACCCGAAGCAGCGCCGGTTCCGCTACGGCGTGCAGGTCAACTCGCTGGGGCTGACGGAGGCGCAGCCGGAGAACAACGTCCAGCGGATCGTTCTGGAGATGCTGGCCGTGACACTGTCGAAGGACGCACGCGCGCGTGCCGTGCAACTCCCGGCGTGGAACGAGGCGTTGGGGCTCCCCCGGCCCTGGGACCAGCAGTGGTCGCTGCGCATGCAACAGGTGCTGGCCTACGAGAGCGACCTGCTGGAGTACGCGGACATCTTCGAGGGCTCGCACGTCATCGAGGCGAAGGTGGCCTCCCTGGTCGAGGAGTCCCTCGCCGAGATGGACCGCATCGAGGAGATGGGCGGCGCGATGGCCGCCGTCGAGTCGGGCTACCTCAAGTCGCAGCTCGTGTCCTCGCATGCCGAGCGGCGGGGCCGTATCGAGTCCGGTCAAGAGAAGATCGTCGGCGTCAACATCTTCAACACGACCGAGCCCAATCCCCTCACCGCCGACCTCGACACGGCGATCCAGACGGTCGACCCGGCCGTCGAGGCGCGGGTCATCGAGTCGTTGCAGCGCTGGCGGGACACGCGCTACCAGCCGCCGTTCAACCACCCGCGCCCGTGCAAGGCGCTGGAGCGGCTGAAGGAGGCCGCCAAGGGCACCGGCAACCTCATGGAGGCCACCCTGGAGTGCGCCCGCGCCGGTGTCACGACCGGTGAGTGGGCCGGGGCCCTGCGCGAGGTGTTCGGCGAGTTCCGGGCGCCCACGGGCGTCTCGTCGGCGCCGGTGGCGGTGCCCGCCGAGGAGGGCTCGGCGATGGCCGAGGTCCGCCGCAAGGTGGATGTGACGGCACGCGAGATGGGCGCCGGGAAACTGCGCTTCCTGGTCGGCAAGCCGGGCCTGGACGGGCACTCCAACGGCGCCGAGCAGATCGCCGTACGCGCGCGTGACGCCGGCTTCGAGGTGGTGTACCAGGGCATCCGGCTCACCCCGGAGCAGATCGTGGACGCGGCCCTCGCCGAGGACGTGCACGCGGTGGGGCTGTCCATCCTCTCCGGCTCGCACGCCCAGTTGGTGCCGGACGTGCTCGAACGGCTCCGTGTGGCCGGTGCCACAGACATACCTGTCATCGCCGGTGGGATCATCCCCAATGGTGACGCCGAAACGCTGCGGGCCGCCGGAGTCGCGGCGGTCTTCACGCCGAAGGACTTCGACATCACCGGAATCATCGGCCGCATCGTCGACGAGATCCGGAAAGCGAACAAGCTCGACCCTCTGCTCGACCCCATGGAGGTCCCCGCATGACCACGCCCGCCCCCGTCAACCGGCTTCGCCCGCGGCGCTCCTGTCTCGCCGTCCCGGGAAGCAACCCGCGCTTCCTGGAGAAGGCGCAGGGCCTCCCGGCCGACCAGGTCTTCCTGGACCTGGAGGACGCGTGCGCGCCGCTCGCCAAGCCCGAGGCGCGGCACACCATCGTCAAGTTCCTCAACGAGGGCGACTGGACGGGCAAGACGCGGGTCGTGCGCGTCAACGACTGGACGACCGAGTGGACGTACCGCGACGTCGTCACGGTCGTCGAGGGCGCGGGCCAGAACCTCGACTGCATCATGCTGCCGAAGGTGCAGGACGCCCAACAGGTCGTAGCGCTCGATCTGTTGCTCACGCAGATCGAGAAGACGATGGGCTTCGAGGTCGGCAAGATCGGCATCGAGGCGCAGATCGAGAACGCGCAGGGCCTCAACAACGTCAACGAGATCGCGACGGCCTCCCAGCGCGTCGAGACGATCATCTTCGGCCCGGCCGACTTCATGGCGTCGATCAACATGAAGTCCCTCGTGGTGGGCGAACAGCCGCCCGGGTACCCGGCGGACGCCTACCACTACATCCTGATGAAGATCCTGATGGCCGCCCGCGCCAACAACCTCCAAGCGATCGACGGCCCTTACCTGCAGATCCGCAACCTCGACGGCTACCGCGCGGTCGCCCAGCGGGCCGCCGCGCTCGGTTTCGACGGCAAGTGGGTGCTGCACCCGGGCCAGGTCGAGGCGTCCAACGAGATCTTCTCGCCGTCCCAAGAGGACTTCGACCACGCCGAGTTGATCCTGGACGCGTACGACTACTACACGTCCGAGGCGGGCGGCAAGAAGGGCTCCGCGATGCTCGGCGACGAGATGATCGACGAGGCCAGCCGCAAGATGGCGCTCGTCATCTCGGGCAAGGGCCGGGCCGCGGGCATGGAGCGCACGTCCAAGTTCGAAGCCCCGGAGGCCTGAGCCCATGCAATTCGGACGCACCTACGAGGAGTTCGAGGTCGGCGCGGTCTACAAGCACTGGCCCGGGAAGACCGTCACGGAGTACGACGACCACCTCTTCTGTCTCCTGACGATGAACCACCACCCGCTGCACATGGACGCCAACTACGCCGAGAACACAACGGACTTCGGCAAGAACGTCGTGGTCGGCAACTACATCTACTCGCTGCTCCTGGGCATGTCGGTGCCGGACGTGTCGGGCAAGGCGATCGCCAACCTGGAGGTCGAGTCGCTGAAACACGTGGCGCCGACGTTCCACGGGGACACGATCTACGGCGAGACCACGGTCCTCGACAAGACGCCGTCCAGGTCGAAGAACGACCGCGGGATCGTGTACGTCGAGACCAAGGGCTACAAGCAGGACGGCACGCTGGTCTGCGTGTTCCGCCGCAAGGTGATGGTGCCGACCGAGACGTACATCAAGGAGCGCGGCGGCGAGCAGCCCGGCCGCCCCCAGCTCAAGGAGCAGGAGAAGTAGCCATGGCGCGACTCGCCCAGACCGCCGGTCTCACCGACATCCAGCGGGAAATCCTGTCCACCGTCCGCGACTTCGTGGACAAGGAGATCCTCCCGGTCGCCACCGAGCTGGAGCACCGCGACGAGTATCCGCAGCAAATCGTCGACGGGCTCAAGGAGTTGGGCCTCTTCGGGCTGATGATCCCGGAGGAGTACGGCGGCCTGGGCGAGTCCCTGTTGACGTACGCCCTGTGTGTGGAGGAGATCGCGCGCGGGTGGATGTCCGTGTCCGGGATCATCAACACCCACTTCATCGTGGCCTACATGCTCAAGCAGCACGGGACGCAGGAGCAGAAGGACCACTTCCTGCCGCGCATGGCGGCCGGTGACATCCGGGGCGCGTTCTCGATGTCGGAGCCCGCGCTGGGTTCGGACGTCTCGGCGATCACGTCGAAGGCGGTGAAGGACGGCGACGAGTACGTCCTGACCGGTCAGAAGATGTGGCTGACGAACGGCGGAACGTCGTCACTCGTCGCCGTACTCGTGCGAAGTGACGAAGGACACCCGGAGGGCACCGCGCCCCACAAGTCGATGACGACCTTCCTGGTGGAGAAGGAGCCCGGTTTCGGTGAGGTCCGGCCCGGGCTCACCATCCCCGGGAAGATCGACAAGATGGGCTACAAAGGCGTCGACACCACCGAGTTGATCATGGACGGCCTGCGGATTCCGGCCGACCGGGTGCTCGGCGGCGAGACCGGCCGAGGTTTTTACCAAATGATGGACGGAGTCGAGGTGGGCCGCGTCAATGTGGCGGCGCGTGGCTGCGGCGTCGCTCAGCGTGCCTTCGAGCTGGGCGTCTCGTACGCGCAGCAGCGGCACACCTTCGGCAAGCCCATCGCCCAGCACCAGGCGATCCAGTTCAAGCTCGCGGAGATGGCTACCAAGGTCGAGGCCGCCCATGCGATGATGGTCAATGCGGCACGCAAAAAGGACTCCGGGGAACGAAACGACCTTGAGGCAGGGATGGCGAAGTACCTCGCCTCCGAGTACTGCAAGGAGGTCGTCGAGGACGCCTTCCGGATCCACGGCGGGTACGGCTTCTCCAAGGAGTACGAGATCGAACGCCTTTACCGCGAGGCGCCGATGCTGTTGATCGGCGAAGGTACCGCCGAAATCCAGAAAATGATCATCGGGCGCAGGTTGCTCGAAGAGTATCGATTCCAGGGCTGATTGTCCGTTTCGGGGTGTTTTCTTCGAGAAGAAGATCACACCCCGTCAACGCTCCTCAGCCGCCGACTCGGCTTCCTGGCTTGCCCAGTTGTGGCCCGCGACCGGTACGATCCCGGGAAAGCCGCCGTCCCCCGTTACAGCGCGGCATCATCCGCTACGAAGGTCATCCATGCCCCACAGCCAAACCTCTGCACCACGCGACAGCCTGGCAGGCGTACGCCTCGCGCGCGGAGCATCGCCGTGGCTCCTGCCGACCGTCGCCACCGCAGCCCTCAGCCTGGTACGTGCGCGCAAGTCCGGCGCCGCCAAGGCCGTGGCCGTACCCGCCACCGCGCTCGCGGCGGGCATGCTGTGGTTCTTCCGCGACCCCGAGCGCGAGATCACCCAGGGCCGGGTCATCTCTCCCGCCGACGGTGTGGTGCAGAGCATCATGCCGTGGAAGGACGGTCGCACCCGCGTCGCCATCTTCATGAGCCCGCTGAACGTCCACGTCAACCGCGCGCCGCTCTCCGGCACGGTGACGTCGGTCGAGCACATCCCGGGTGGTTTCGTTCCCGCGTTCAACAAGGAGAGCGAGAACAACGAGCGGGTCGTCTGGCACTTCGACACCGAGCTCGGTGACATCGAGATGATCCAGATCGCCGGCGCCGTCGCCCGCCGCATCGTCCCCTACGTCCCGCAGGGCACGAAGGTCGAGCAGGGCGAGCGCATCGGACTGATCCGCTTCGGTTCGCGCGTCGACATCTACCTCCCCGAGGGTGTCGACGTGGACGTGGAGGTCGGTCAGAAGACGGTGGCTGGGGTGACTCGCATTGACCGTGGTTGATCCGGAGACACAGGCGGGCTGGGTGCCCGAGGCCGATGAGGTGGACGACGAGGAGGAGATGCCTCTTTCTCTCCGCCTCTCAATAGCGGACACCCTCACCCTCGGCAACGCCACCTGCGGCTTCATGGCGGTGTACTTCACCACCACCGGCATCCTGATCCCGCACCTGACGGGCAACGACGAGTCGACCGGCATGGCCCGCCACAGCGCGGCCACCGCGGTCATCCTGATGCTGTGCGCGGCGGTCTTCGACCTCTTCGACGGCCTCGTCGCCCGCAAGCTGCGCTCCTCCCCCATGGGCGCGGAGCTGGACAACCTGTCGGACCTGATCAGCTTCGGCCTCGCGCCGGCGTACTTCGTCCTCGTCTACGGCATGGTCGCCGACGACGCGCACCAGAGAGTGGCCGCGGTCGGGGCGATCGTGGTGCTGCTGGCGGTGGTGCTGAGACTGGCCCGCTTCTCGTGCGTGACACCACCGAACGGCATGTTCCAGGGCATGCCCTCCCCGTTCGGCGCGCTGACGGTGGTCTCGATCGTCCTGCTCGAACTGCCCTTCGTGGCAACGCTGCTCGCGATCCTGGGCACCGCCTGGCTGATGGTGAGCCGGGTCGAGTACCCGAAGCCGCGCGGTCGCCTCGCGGTCGCGATGCTCGCCTGGATCGTCCTGTCGATGGGCCTGCTGGCATCCTGGGCGTTCGACGCCCCGGGCGGTCAGCTGCTCCTGCAGACGGGCTGCGCGCTCCAGCTGGTCATGGGCGCGGTGATCCCGCTGTTCGCGACGGCCCGCCGCGTGAACAACTTCCGCGGCAACCGGCGTGAGGCGCGGGCGGCACAGCTGCCGTAGTTCTTCAGAGCTGACGAAGGGCCCCGGACCGTTTCACGGTTCGGGGCCCTTCGCTCGTGCGGCAGCGGTGCCCGGCATCGGCACGGGCCGTCCTGGGGGCCACGCCCCCAGACCCCCATCGGCCCTGAAGGGGCCTCGTCCTCGAACGCCGGACGGGCTGGATATGAGCGGCCTGTGTCAACGAAGGGCCCCAGCCAGTCGGCTCGGGCCCTTCCCCGTTCCCTGAGCGGGAGTCAGACCAGGAAGTCCCGCGCGATGTTCTCCGCGACCCTCTCCAGGATCGGTCCGGCATCGGCGATGCACTTCACGACGTCCGGCTCGATCGACGTGAGCGGGTACGCGCGGCGGATGCCCGCGTGGCCCAGGGACTGCGGAGGCAGGGCGAGGCGGCCGCAGACCGCGACGACCTCCTTGCCCTCCGCGCGGGCCGCCGACGCGACGCCTGCGGGGGCCTTGCCGTGGAGGGTCTGTTCGTCGAGGGAGCCTTCGCCGGTGATGACGAGGGTGGCGCCTTCCAGGGCGGAGGCGAAGCCGAGGACATCGAGCATGACCTCGATGCCGGGGCGGAAGCGGGCGCCGAGGAGGAGGGCGCCGTAGCCGATGCCGCCGGCGGCACCCGCGCCGGGTGCGGAGGCGTACTCGGCGGCCTTGGTGCCGATCGCCTCCTCCAGGACCTTGGCGTAGTGGCCGAGGGCCGCGTCGAGGGCGTCCACGTCGTCCGGTGCGGCGCCCTTCTGCGGGCCGTAGACCGCAGGGGCGCCCTTGGGGCCGGTGAGCGGGTTGTCGACGTCGCTCGCGAGGATCAGGTCGACGGTGGTGAGGCGTGGGTCGAGGCCGGTGAGGTCGGCCGAGGCCAGGTCGGTCAGGCCGCCGCCGCCCGGAGGCACCGGTTCGCCCTCCGCGTCCAGGAAGCGGGCGCCGAGGGCGGAGAGCATGCCCGCGCCGCCGTCTGTCGTGGCGCTGCCGCCGACGCCGAACACGATCGTGCGGGCGCCCGCGTCGAGCGCGGCCCGCAGCAGTTCGCCGGAGCCGTACGTCGAGGAGGTGAGGGGGGCGAAGACGCCCTTGGGCAGGCGTTGCAGCCCGCTCGCCTCGGCCATCTCCACGACGGCCGTGTCGCCGCGTACCGCGAAGGCCGCGGTGACCTCGTCGCCGAGGGGTCCGGCGACCCGTATCTCCCGTCGCTCGAAGCCCGCCGCGACGGCCGCGTCCACCGTGCCGTCGCCGCCGTCGGCGACCGGCATCGCCGTCACGTCCAGATCGGGTACGACCCGGCGCAGCCCGGCCGTCACCCGCTCGGCGACCTGCACGGCCGTCAGCGACCCCTTGAACTTGTCCGCGGCGATGAGCACCCTCTGGGTGCCCCTCTGTGCAGCGTTCGCCACCTTGCGATCCCCTTGCTCTACGGGCCCCCGCGCGTTCAGGGGCCAGTCGCGCCGCTGCGACCTTAACCGGCGGACGCCCCCGGCGTCATGCCCCGACCGAACGCTGGGACCGGGCTGAGCACACGCTGTGGGAATCGGGTACACCGGAGGTATGACCCCTCTGGGCACTGAGCCGGCGCTCGCGGACCGCATCCTCGGGGGCTGGCTGGGCCGGATCGCGGGCAACATGCTCGGCAAGCCGGTCGAGCAGGGCGACCTGTGGACGCGCGACCGCATCGACCGCTATCTCCGGCAGGCCGCCGCCCTGCCCCTGACCGACTACCTCCCCGAGCCGCCCGGCGACAGCGACGGCTTCGAACTGCGCCCCGAGTGGCAGCGGTGCGTACGCGGCCGGATCCACGGCAGCTGCCGTGACGACGACGTCGACTACGCCATCCTCGGCCTCGACCTCCTGGAGACCCACGGCTTCGGTTTCAGCACCGAACAGGTCGGCGAACTGTGGCTGCGCAGACTGCCGTACCTGCAGACGTTCACCGCTGAGCGGGCCGCCTACCGCAACCTCGCCAACGGGCTCAAGCCACCGCTGACGGCTACGCACGACAACCCGTACCAGGAGTGGATCGGCGCCCTCATCCGCGCCGACATCTACGGCTGGACGAGCCCGGGTGACCCGCGTCGCGCGTCCCAACTGGCGCGCAGGGACGCGGTGTTGTCTCATTCCGGGAACGGTGTCTACGGCGCCATGTGGGCCGCTGCTCTCATCTCGTCGGCCTTCACCTCACCGACCGTCCGGCACGCGCTGGACACGGCGCTGACCGTGATCCCGCCGGGCTGCCGCCTCGCGCGGACCGTGCGCCGGGTGCTCACGCTGCACGAGACCCGGATGACCTGGGAGGACACGCTCACCACGGTGTCCGAGGAGACGGCGGGGCTCGGCTGGATCCACACGATCCCGAACGCGGCCGTCCTCACCGCCGGACTCCTGTACGGCGACGGCGACTTCACCCGCACCATCACCCTGACCGTCCGCGGTGGCCTGGACACCGACTCGAACGGCGCGACGGCCGGTTCGGTGGCCGGGGTGCTGAACGGCGCGGACGCGATCCCGGGGCAGTGGAAGGACCCGCTGGAGGACACCGTGCGCAGTGCGGTGTTCGGTTTCGACGGGGTGCGGATCACTGAACTGGCGGCGCGGACCGTTCAGTTGGTGGAGACCGCCGATGCCTAGACGGCTCCCTGCGCGATCAGGCTCCGGGCGCAGTCGAGGACGGCCTCGCGCGCGGGGCGCGGTTCCCAGCCGAGGACGCGGCGGGCCTTCTCCGTGCTGTGGCGGTTGCGGCGGCCGAGCGCGGGGGTGATCTCGCGCAGGGACGGGTCCCGGAAGCGGGCGGCGAGGCGGACGGCGAAGTCCGGGAGGCGGCGCGTGGAGACGGTACGGCCGTGCTCGCCGAGGCCGTCGCGCAGGGTGCGGGCGATGTCCTCCATCCACACGAACTCCCCGGTGGCCAGGAAGCGTTGACCGGCGGCCTCCGGTGATTCCATCGCCCGGATGTGGACGTCGACCAGGTCGCGGACGTCCACGACTTCGAGGCCGATGCGGGGGACGCCGGGCATCTTCCCGCTCACCATCCGCGCGATGATGCCGACGGAGCCCATGTTCGCGGTGGTGAGGACCGGTCCAAAGACCGCGCCGGGGAGCACGGTGGTCAGCTCGGTCGGGCCGTCGTAGTCACGCATGAAGTCCCAGGCGGCGCGCTCGGCGAGGGTCTTGGAACGCCGGTAGGGGATGAGGGTCGGATCCTCTGGATCGGTCCACAGCGACTCGTCGGTGATGCCTTCGGAGGCGTACGACGAGGGGCTCGCGGCGTTCGCGGCCGAGGTCATCACCACGCGTCGTACGCCAGCCTCGGTGGCCGCGCGCAGCACGCGCAACGCTCCGCCACGGGCCGCGGCGATCAGCGCGTCTGGGTCGTCCGAGGCGGCGCCGAGCGGGGAGGCGACGTGCAGGACGAGGTCGACGCCCTTGAGCGCGGCGTCCCAGCCCTCGTCTGCGGTGAGGTCGGCGACGGCGAAGCTCAGCCGGCCGGCGGGGTCGGCGACGGTCGCGACGGCGTCGGTGACCGCGCGTTCCTTGCCCGGGGCGCGGACGGTCGTACGGACGTCGTAGCCGCGGCGGAGCAGTTCGGCGATGCACCAGCCTGCGATGTAGCCGCTGCCTCCGGTGACCAGGACGGTTTCGGGCATGACGGTGCTCCCTTGCTCCCTGTGGTGTCGGATGGGGATGTGCCAGAATGGAGAGCGAAACGGAGGCCCCTCCGGTACATCCATCAACGTACCGGAGGACCCTCCGCTTAGCAATCCGACACCGGACGGACGCCCCAGACCCGTGAACCCGAAACCGACCCGCCGCGACGCCGTCGACAACCGGGAACGCATCCTGACCGTCGCCCGCGAGGCGATCGCCGCGTCGAGCAGCGCGTCCCTGACCGCGATCGCCAAGGAGGCGGGCGTAGGCATCGGGACGCTGTACCGCCACTTCCCCACCCGGGAGGCACTGATCCTGGAGCTGTACCGGCACGACATACAGCACCTGATCGACCGCGCGCCGGTGCTCCTCGCGGACCATCCCCCACTCACAGCTCTACGCCTCTGGTTTGACGAGGTCGCCCACTACGGGAGGCTCAAATACGGCGTCGCCGAGGTCATCCACGCGGCGACGGACGGGGGCGCGGACGACGAGTACTTCGCGCCCTTCGTGGCCGCAATCGCCGTACTCCTGAAGGCGGGTGCCGCCGACGGGTCGCTCAAGTCCGGGCTCGATCCGGAGGATGTGCTGCTTCAGCTGAGTGTGTTGTGGCGGCTCGATCCGGCGCGGGGTGGGGAGGCGCGGGCCGGGCGGATTCTGGACCTCATCGTGGACGGGCTGCGGGCGACTCCGTAGCCACCGCGCCGCCGAACGCCTCCGCCGTCACGCCGAACGCGCGCAGCACCAGCCGGTCGCGCAGGCCGTCCGGCAGGAAACGCAGCAGGGCGAGGGCGCGGCCGTCCTTGCCCGTGGTGGTGAGGGTGGCGGGGCGGCGGGCGGTCAGGGCGCGGACGACGGCGTCCACGGCCGGAGCGACCGGGCCGAGCTGCTGGCGGGCGGCTGTTGTGCGTACGGCGTCCAGGGCGCGGGCGTAGTGGCGTCGGGTCGCCGGGGAACCGGCCCAGCCCAGGTCGGCGCTCGCCTTGTCCGCGGTGGCGAAGATGGGGGTGTCCATGGCGCCGGGTTCGACGAGGGTGACCTTGACGCCTTGGTAGCGGAGTTCCGCGCGCAGGGCATGGGTGAGGGCGGCGAGGGCGGCCTTGGAGGCGGCGATCGGGCCGAAGAACGGCGGCGGGACACGGGCCGAGACGGCGCCGATGTTCACGATCCGGCCGCCGGACGCCCGTAGCGCGGGCAGGAAGGCGCGGATGACGGTCGCCTGACCGATCACGTTGATCTCGAACTGGCGGCGCCATGCCTCGGCGGGCGTCAGCTCGACGGGGCCCTGGCCCATGATCGCGGCGCTGTTGACGAGCCCGTCCAGCCGCGGGCCGACCTGCTCGGCCGCCGCGGCGACGGAGTCCTCGTCGGTCAGTTCGAGCCGGACGGGGGTGAAGCCGGCGTCCCGGAGCGCTTCCGCGTCCGCGGGGCGGCGGTGGGCGGCGTACACGGTCCAGCCGTCGGCGTGCAGGGCGCGTGCCACCGCGGAGCCGACGCCGCCGGTCGCGCCGGTGACCAGGACGGTACGGGGAGTGGACGGGGACAGCTCAGCCACAAGGGCCGCCTTTCGGCAGGGAGTTGGGATCACCGCGGACCTGCGGGTCCGGTGTCCCTCCCACCCTGCGCCGAGCCGTTCCCCGTTTGAAGAGTGCAGAATTTACTGGTGCCCGTGACACCACCACCAGAAGCCAAGGACCACGGCCGCAAGGCCCTCGCCACCTTCCTGCGGTCCCGGCGCGAGCGTGCCGACCCGGCGGAGACGGGGCTGCCCGCGGGCGGTCGCCGCCGCACCCCGGGGCTGCGCCGCGAGGAGGTCTCGCTGCTCTCCGGCGTGAGCCTCACCTGGTACACCTGGCTGGAACAGGGCCGGGACATCAATGTGTCCCCGCAGATCCTGCTGGCCCTCACCCGCGCGTTGCAGTTGGACGACGTGGAACGGGCGCACCTGTTCCGGCTGGCGGGACGGACCGCCCCCGAACCGGCCGAGCGGTCCCTCCAAGTCCCGGACGCCGTACGGGCGTTCCTGGACACGCTGATGCCAAACCCCGCCTTCGTCATCGACCGCTGCTTCGACGTCCTGGCCTGGAACCGGGCCCAGGAAGCCATCCTCGGCCCCGCTCTCCTCGACCGGCCGCGCCGCGAACTCAACAGCGCCTGGCTGCTGTTCAGGGAACCGGGCATCCGTGGGCTGATGCCCGAGTGGGAGGCGGAGACGGAGTGGATGGCGGGCCTGCTGCGTCAACAGGCGGCGTACGAACTGGACAACCCGCGGTTCGCGGAGCTGATCGCCGAACTGGTCGCCACCAGCCCGCACTTCGCACGCCTGTGGGAGGCGCACGAAGTGGTGGAGTTCCGCTCCTCCCTGCGCCGCTACCACCACCCTCTCGCGGGTGACATCGAGGTGTCGTTCGTACGGCTCGCGGTGCAGGAGGCGCCCTGGTTGAGCCTGGTCTGTCACTTCCCGGTGCCGGGCAGCGAGTCGGAGAGGCGGCTGCGCGGGCTGGTTACCCTTCCTGGATGACCACTACGCAAGACTTCGCCACGTACCTCGCGGGTCTCCCCCGCATCCTCGCCGGGGCCGCCGCCCTCTTCCGTGACACCGAGGGCCAGGTCCTCCTCGTCGAGCCCAACTACCGTGAGGGCTGGGCCCTTCCGGGCGGCACGATCGAGTCGGACGACGGCGAGACCCCGCGCCAGGGCGCGCGCCGCGAGACCTTGGAGGAGATCGGCCTCGACGTCGAACTCGGCCGACTGCTCGCCGTCGACTGGGTCTACCACGGCCCGGACTACCCGCCGTTGGTGGCCTACCTGTACGACGGCGGGGTCCTCACGGCGAACGACCTCAAGTCGATCCAACTCCAGGAGGAGGAGCTGCTGTCGTGGCGGCTCGTCCCGCGCGAGGAAGTCACGGAGTACCTGCCGGGGTCGTTGGGACTGCGGGTTCTGGTCGCGCTGGATGTGCTTGAAGAGGGGGCGGGGACCGCGGAGTTGGAGAACGGGGTGCGGGTCGGCTGACGCCGAGAGCGAGCAACACCGGGCGCGGCCGGGCAAGTTGACGGACATCGGCCGCCCTGCCGCGCAGGGCTCAGCCCTCGACGCCCCGCGGGTTCAGCCCTCGACGTCCCGGGGTTTCACGTCCACCTCGCGCAGCGCGTCGTCGCGGGCCTCGGCCCTGGCCTCCGTGCGGTGGCCTCGCTCGATGTAGTCACGGACGACGAGTTCGACGGCGTCCTGCGGGTTGCCCACGCCCGCGAGCACCATGACTTCCACGACGAGAGCCGCGTCCAGCGAGACGGTCACCTTGGCCATGCGCGGACGGTAGCACCCGCCGCCGCGTCCCGGACATCCTGACGAAACCAGGAGCAACTCCCCGCCGATGACGAGCCCTTCCCCCGTGGACGACGACCGCGGCTGCCTGCGCCTGGTCCTCGCGGTCCCCCTCGTGCTGCTCACCCTTCTCGCCGTGTACTTCTGCTGGGCGGTGCTGACCATCCGCCCGTCCGGCTCCTGGGACGACGACGCGTACGCCGGCATCGCGCTCGCGTGTGTGCTCGCCATCGGTGCCGCCGGTGCGGTGGTGGGGGTGTGGCTGCTGCCGTCCGTTCGGCGGGTCATGGGGTGGTGGTGGGTGGGGCCGGCCGTCGTGTCGGGCCTGGTCGCGGTGATCCGGTACGTGGGAGCCGGCTGACGACGCGGTGTCCGCCGTCCCGTCGTCGCATGCGCCCGTGGATCCGTTGCCGCGGTGGATCCCTGTGTGCCGTGGATGCGACACAGCCCCGGGCCGCAGCGCACAGCCGTAGGCCTCAAGAACCCTGGAGTTCGTCCGGTCGTCAGGCCTCGGCCTTGGCGACACCGATCGATCCCAGGCCCTCCCCCGGAAAGCCGCTCGCCAGTCCCCATGCCAAGTCCCAGCCCCAGCCCCGCTCTCCGCTCTCCGCTCTCCGAATGTGCGGCAGAACATGATCACCGACGTTGACCCCGCACACCCGGCCTGCGCACAATCTGCGGGCCCAAGAGGGCCGTTGGCGACCAGGGAGGCCCAGCATGTGTGGAGATCGCGGTCACCGCGAGACCATCTCCTCGATCGCGCGAAACCCCGCGGCGCCGGCCGACGTCCTGACCAGGCTGCTGTGCGAGGAAGCCAAGGCGGCATGGAGCACGCTCGCCCGGCGGGCTCTGCCGGACGAGGTGGTCGACGCCATCGTCGCGCACCCCGACCGCACACTGCGGGCCCTGCTCACCGAGAACATCTCGGTGCCGGCGGAACAACGCGCCAGGCTCGTGGACGATCCCGATCCGCGCGTCCGCCTCGGTCTGGCCATGGGACCCGACTGGTTCCGGATCCCCACGCCGCCGCTGCCCCTGTCCGCTCAGCGGCGCCTGCTCAACGATCCCGAACCGAAGGTCCGCCGAAGCGCGGCCTTCTGCCACGACACCGCTCCGAGCCTGGTCGCCGGGCTTGCCGACCACCAGGAAGCGGAGCTTCGACAGGCGGCCTGCCGCGAGTGGGCCTCGCTGTCCGAGGACTCCCGAAGCCGTCTGCTCCACGACGCCGATGACGGAGTCCGCCGGGCGGCCCTGAGCCAGGCCTGCCGCGAGGACGCGGCCTGCACGGACCTCCTTCTCGGCCTTCCCGACGATCCCGACGCGGGAATCGGCGGCCTCGCCAGGTGGAAGGTGATCCGCTACGGCGCCATGAGCGCGGCGACCGCCGAACGGCTCGCGGCAAGCACCGAAGCGACGGACCGGCGGGAACTGGCGGCCAACCTCCACGTTCCCATCGACATCGTCCGGACGTTGGCGGACGACGAGGCGCACAGCGTACGGCTGGCGGTATCGGTACGCCCCGAACTGACCGAGACGGAACGCGACTCCATCGACGTCACCATCAGCCCGTCCGACCGGCTCGACCCCGTCGAATGGGTTCGTCTCTGCGCCGATCCCGACGTCCTGCGCCGATGCGCCAAGTCGGCCAACACGCTGCTGCGGCGCAGCGCCGCCTGCAGTCCGCACCTGCCCGCCGACGCCGTCGACCTGCTCTCGAAGGACGAGGACCACCCCGTACGACTCCTGCTGTGCGAGAACCAGCCGACCGTCGACGGCGAGGTGGTGCTGCAGACGTATCTGGAATGCCGGGTCATCACCAGAGGTGCTCTGCAGGCCCACCCGAACTTCCCGCGCGCGGGCAACGGGCAACGCTTCGCCGACGACCCCGATCCGGAGAGGCGCCGGCTGGCGCTGCTGGACCCTGACGTGCCCGTCGACACCCTGGTCCGGTTGCTTGCCGACCCCGACGATCTCGTACGTGCCAGGGCAACCGCGCACCCCGCGCTGCCGGTCGATCTCATCCTCGAGCGCTGCGAGAATCCGGAGACCTCCGCCGACGCTCTCAGCAACCCGAGCCTTCCCGTGGAAACCATGCACCGACACCTCGACACAGCGGGTGTCCCCAACTGACACGGGCGGCAGGGGCGAGGCGAGAAGCGCACCCCGATATCCGTTCGCTCCGCGTGGGCAGGCGTCCTACTCTCGGCCCATGGACAGGCCTCTCGTAGCGATCCTCAGTGGCGCGGGTATCTCCACCGACTCCGGCATCCCCGACTACCGCGGCCCGAACGGCCTCTGGCGCCGTGACCCCGAGGCCGAGAAGCTCGTCACCTACGAGTACTACATGGGTGACCCGGAGATCCGGCGCCGGTCCTGGCAGATGCGGCGCAAGAACCACACGCTCCAGGCCGAGCCGAACGCCGCCCACCGGGCCGTCGTAGAGCTGGAGAAGTCCGGCGTACCCGTGCGGGTCATCACACAGAACATCGACGGGCTGCATCAGCTCGCCGGGCTGCCCGCGCGCAAGGTGGTCGAACTGCACGGCACCGCGCGGGAGTTCAGCTGCACCAAGTGCCCTGCGCGCGGGCCGATGGCGGACGCGATCGCCCGGGTCGAGGCCGGGGAGGACGACCCCGCATGCCTGGAGTGCGGCGGGATCCTGAAGTCCGCGACCGTGTACTTCGGGGAGCGGCTCGACCCCGTCGTGCTCGGCGAGGCCGTCGCCATCACCAAGGCCTGCCAGGTGTTCATCGCCGTCGGGAGCAGTCTCCAGGTGCAACCTGCCGCCGGGCTCGCCGGTGTCGCCGCCGATCACGGGGCGCGGCTGGTCATCGTCAACGCCGAGGAGACGCCGTACGACGAACTCGCCGACGAGGTCGTACGGGAGCCGATCGGGACCGCGCTGCCCCGGCTGCTCCACGGACTCAGTGGGTGACCCGGAGCTTCGACTGGCCGTGCGGGAGTTGCTCCCAGTCGTCCATGAAGTGGGCGTTCAGGCCGTGTTGGGCGGTCAGCGCGACCAACGTCTCGGTGCGGTAGTAGAAGTCCTCGTGGAGGACGTGGTGTTCCTCGCCCTCCGTGCGGTCGAAGGTGAAGTCGAACCAGCCGCCCGGTGCCAGGACGCGGCCGACGTTGGCGAGGCACTCCTCGATGACCGGAAGCGGGGAGTGCGAGAACACGCTGTGCGCGTGGACGACGTCGAAGTGCGCGTCGGGGAGGAAGCGCAGGGTCAGGTCGTGTACGGGGGTGAGGGTGGGGAGGCGTTTCTGCAGGCCCATCTCCACGAGCGTGTCCTGTGCCGCCGCCAGGATGTCGGGCGAGATGTCGATGCCGTAGTAGTGCCCGGGGTCCAGGTGGCGGATGAAGCGCCAGCCGCCGCGCAGGTTGCCGCAGCCGATCTCCAGCATGCGGTGTCCGGGGCGCAGGCCATGGCCCAGGAGGTAGTCGAACTGCAACGCGCCCAGCGCCAGCCAGCGTTCGCGGCTCGCGCTGCCGACCGCCGCGTCCGGGTCGGCCCGGGTGTCGGAGCGCATCACGGCGCGGTAGTAGGAGACGTGGTCCGGGTGACGGTGACGGAGCCAGGCGTCCCGGGTGGCACGGGCCAGGTGGCGGGGCACGCGGTCGGGGTGGCGCAGGGCGTAGGCGATGCGGTGGCCGAGGGCGGCGCGGTTGGCGGTGAGGTTCTTGGTGGGCACGGGGTGGTCGCCTTCCGAGGTGGGGTGCGGGGTGGTGATGCCAGCCTCGGTGCGGGAGTCGGGTCTCCGGCTCGGTCAACGGGCGGTGATCCGGGGGCGGTTCGGGTGATCCGGATGTCAGCCGATCGGTTGATGCGCCGTCCCGTCCGTCGCGTTAGACACGGAGGATGGGACACACGGAACGGCAGAGGAAACGGCAGAGGGAACGACGGGGGACGGGACACATCGGTCCGGACGAGCGGCTCTTGCCCGCGGTGGTGCACGGCGCGTTCTTTCTGCTGCTCGGCTCGTCGTTCGTGCGCTTCCTGACCCGTGACCAGGGTGGGGCGCGCACCAGTTGGGTGCTCGCGCTGTACGCGCTCTTCTGTCTGCTGTACGTCCTCGGGCAGTTCCTGGCCCCGGCGCCCCGCCCGGGTTCCGCGCCCAGCCCGCGTCATCTCGCCTGGCTGGGCTGGGTGTTCGCCGTCTGGACCGTGCTGCTCGCCCTCGCGCCGAGTGCCACCTGGTGCGCGATGCCCCTGCTGTTCGCCGGCCTGTACGCGCTGCCCGCGCGGTTCGCGGTGCCGCTGGCCGCCGTACTCACCGCGCTCGTCGTCGCCTCCGAGATACGGGTGGCCGACGGCGCGCTCAACCCGAACATGATCGTCGCCCCGCCGGCCCTCGCGGCGGTCGCCACCGCCGTACTGGTGCGGTCGCAGCGGCAGGCGGCCCGGCAGCGCGTCCTGATCGACGACCTGGTCCGCACCCGCCGCGACCTCGCGGCCACCGAACGGCGGGCCGGTGTGCTGGCGGAACGGCAGCGGCTGGCCACGGAGATCCACGACACCGTGGCGCAGGGCCTGTCCAGTCAGCAGATGCTGTTGCAGGCCGCCGAGCGGCTGTGGCGGACGGATCCGGAAGCGGCCCACGCGCACGTGCTCAAGGCCGCCGAGATCACCTCCCGCGGGCTCGCCGAGGCACGCCGGTTCGTACACGACCTGGCACCGGCCGACCTCGTCGAGGACTCCCTGCCCGCGGCGCTGCGCGCGCTCGCCGAGCGGGAGAGCGGGCCGGGCCTGACGGTGGAGTTCCGGCTCGACGGCGATCCGGGGGCGCTGCCCGAGCGGACCTCGGCGGCGCTACTGCGCATCGGCCAGGGCGCGTTGGCCAACGTACGCGAGCACGCGGCCGCGACCCGGGCCGCGCTGACCCTGACCTGCCTCGACGACCAGATCTCCCTCGACGTCGCCGACAACGGCCGTGGTTTCGTTGCCAGTTCTCCCCCGGTGTCCGCACCCGGCCGGGCGCGCGGCCACGGACTGCCCGCGATGCGGATCCGGGCCCGGCAGTCCGGTGGCACGCTGAGCGTGGAGTCGGCCCCCGGCGAGGGCACGGTCGTGTCGGTCGCCGTACCTTTCGTCCCCGTCGGCCCCGGCGTCCGTGATTCCCGTGAGGAGCTCGTCCCGTGAGCGCACCCGTACCCGTACGTCTGCTGCTGTGCGACGACCACGCGGTCGTACGGGCCGGACTGCGTGCGCTGCTGTCCAGCGCGGACGGCATCGAGGTGGTCGGCGAGGCGGGCAGCGGCGAGGAGGCCCTCGCCCTGGCCGCCCGGGTCCGGCCCGACGTGGTGCTGATGGACCTCCAGCTCGGCGACGGCATGGACGGAGTGACGGCCACGAGGAAGCTGACCGCCGGTGACGGCCCCCGTGTCCTCGTCCTCACCATGTTCGACACCGACGCCGACATCACCCGCGCCGTGGAGGCGGGCGCCACGGGTTACCTCCTCAAGGCCGAACGCCCCGAGGAACTGTTCACCGCGATCCGCGGCGCCGCGTCCGGCCGTACGGCACTCTCGGCCCCGGTCGCCGACCGGCTCATGGCGCGGATGCGCAGCCCGCACCCCACCCTGTCCGAGCGCGAGCTCGAGATCCTCGGCCAGCTGTCCCGCGGCCTCGGCAACCGGGAGATCGCCCGGGCCCTCTTCATCAGCGAGGCGACGGTCAAGACCCATCTCGGGCGCATCTACGGCAAGTTGGGGGTGGAGACCCGGTCCGGGGCGGTGGCCGTCGCCCAGGAGCGACGGCTGCTGTCATGACACCGCACCGCCCGGATTGCTAGAAGAGCGCCGCCCCGCTCTCGAAGTCCAGCAGCCGCTGCTTGCGGTCGAGGCCGCCGCCGTAGCCCGTGAGGCTGCCGTTCGCGCCTACGACCCGGTGGCACGGGACGATGATCCCGATGGGGTTCTTGCCGTTGGCGAGGCCCACCGCGCGGGAGGCGCCCGGGTTGCCGAGGGCGTCGGCGAGGTCGCCGTAGGAGCGGGTCTCGCCGTAGGGGATGCGGCGGAGCTGGTCCCAGACCGTCTGCTGGAACGGGGTGCCGTGCAGGCGTAGTTGGACCGTGAACTCCTTCAACTCGCCCGCGAAGTAAGCCTGTAGTTGGGCTGTCGTCTCGGCGAAGGGGGTGTCGTCGGGGGTGCCGAAGTTCTCCTCCGGGGGGCGGTGGCGCTGGTCGACCATGTAGAGGCCGCAGAGGGCGCCGTCCTCGTCGGCGACGAGGGTCAGCGGGCCGTACGGGCTGTCGATCACCGTGTGGTGCTTCATAACCTTGACTTTTCTAGTCCGAATGCCCTTATACCGGCAGGAAGTTGATCGGGTGGCTGTCCGTCGCCCACAGGTACTGGACCGCGTACGCCCGCCAGGGCCGCCAGGCCGCCGCGCGTGCGGTGAGGGCCGCCGGGGTCGACGGGAGGCCCAACTCCTGGGCCGCGCGCCGGATTCCGAGGTCGGTGGGGAGGAAGGCGTCGGGGTCGCCGAGGGCGCGCATGGCAATGACGTCGGCCGTCCAGGGGCCGAAGCCGGGGAGCGAGAGGAGTTGGGCGCGGGTTTCCGTCCAGTCGCTCTCCACTCCCAAGTGGAGGGTGCCGTCGGCCAGTTGGGCGACCAGGGTGGTGAACGTGGTGCGGCGGGTCCGCGGCATCGCCAGTGATTCCGGGTTCACCGCCGCCAGTGACGCCATCGACGGAAAGAGGTGGGTCAGGCCTCCCTCGGGGTCGTCGACCGGTTCGCCGTGCGCGGTGACCAGGCGGGCCGCGTGGGTGCGGGCCGCCGCCGTGGAGACCTGCTGGCCGAGGACGGCCCGTACGGCGAACTCCGCCTCGTCGACCGTGCGCGGGACGCGGCGGCCCGGCGCCTTGTCCACCAGCGGCGCCAGCACCGGGTCCGTCCTCAACTGGTCGTCCACCGCGACCGGATCGGCGTCCAGGTCGAGCATGCGGCGGCAACGGCTGATCGCCACCGGCAGGTCGCGCAGGTCGCTGAGGGTGAGGCGGCAGGCGATGTGGTCGGACTTGGGAGTCAGGGACGCGATGCCGTGGCCGTAGGGGAGGCGGAGGGTGCGGCGGTACGCGCCGGCCCGCCACTCCTCCACGCCCGGTACGGCGGTCGCCGCCAGGTGGCCGAAGAGGTTGTCGGGGTTGAGGGGGGTGCGGAACGGCAGGCGGAGGGTGAGGGTGCCGGGGGTCAACACGGTTGTCTTCGGGCGCCTGTTGCGCAGGTCGCTCGGGGAGAGGGCGAAGACGTCGCGCACGGTGTCGTTGAAGGTGCGGATCGAGGAGAAGCCGGCGGCGAAGGCGATCTCCGCCATCGGGAGGGCGGTCGTCTCGATCAACAGCCTTGCCGTCTGGGCGCGTTGGGCGCGGGCCAGGGCCAAGGGACCTGCGCCGAGTTCGGCGAGGAGCTGGCGTTCGATCTGGCGGGTGCTGTAGCCGAGGCGGGCGGCGAGGCCGGGGACGCCCTCGCGGTCCACGGTTCCGTCGGCGATCAGGCGCATGGCGCGGGCCACCAGGTCGGCCCGCTGGTTCCACTCCGGAGAGCCGGGGCTGGTGTCCGGGCGGCAGCGCTTGCAGGCCCGGAAACCCGCCTGCTGGCAGGCCGCCGCGCTCGGATAGAACGTCATGTTCTCCGGCTTGGGCGGAACGACCGGGCAGCTGGGCCGGCAGTAGATGCGGGTGGTCAGGACGGCCGTGAAGAACCAGCCGTCGAAGCGCGCGTCCTTGGACTGGACCGCGCGCACGCAGCGCTCCGTGTCGGTGTGCATCCCGTTCTGCATACGTCCAGCATCCGATACGGGGCGGACCGGGGCTGGCGGGAATCCGACATCAACCTTGCGTGGCCTGGTCAGGCACGGATCACCGTACTCCCGGCGCGGGCGTCAGGGCTGCGGGCGGGTTATGCGTTTGTGGTGTGACCACCGGCTTTGTAGCGTCGGCTTCCGTGACGCCTCCTCCCCCGTCTGCGCACCCCGCAGACTCCCTCCCGGCCCTGCTCGACGCGGCCCGGAGCGACTACGAAGCCCTTCTCTCGAAGGGGCTCAAGCTCGACCTGACCCGCGGCAAGCCCTCCGCCCGCCAGCTCGACCTGTCCGCCGCGCTGCTCTCGCTGCCCGGCGACCGCTACACCTCCGCCGACGGCACGGACTGCCGCAACTACGGTGGCGCGGACGGGCTGTCGGAGCTCCGGGAGATCTTCTCCGGGTTCCTCCAGGTCCCGGCCGAGCAGCTCCTCGCCGTAGGCAACTCCAGCCTGGAGCTGATGCACGACTGCCTCGTGCACGCGCTGCTCGGCACGCTGCCCGGGGCCGCGCGCCGCTGGGCGGACGAGGAGCGGGTCGCGTTCCTGTGCCCGGTCCCCGGCTACGACCGGCACTTCGCGCTGTGCGAACGGTTCGGCATCGAGATGATCCCCGTACCGATGACCGCCGAGGGCCCCGACATGGACGTGGTCGAGCGGCTGGTCGCCGAGGATCCCGCCGTCAAGGGCATCTGGTGCGTGCCCAAGTACAGCAATCCGGACGGGACTTGCTACAGCGACGACGTCGTACGGCGGCTCGCCGCCATGCCCGCCGCCGCGCCCGACTTCCGGGTCTTCTGGGACAACGCGTACGCCGTGCACCACCTCACCGACGAGGAGGTGGAGATCGCGGACATGCTCGCCGCCTGTGCAGCGAGCGGGCATCCCGACCGGGTCTTCGTCTTCGGGTCCACCTCGAAGATCACGCTGGGCGGTGCGGGCGTGGCGTTCTTCGGCTCCTCCCCGGCCAACGTGGCCTGGCTGCGCGGCTACAGCGCCAAGCGGTCCATCGGCCCGGACAAGGTCAACCAGCTGCGGCACGCGATGTTCCTGCGCGACGCCGACGGGGTGCGCGAGCACATGCGCAGGCACCGTGAGCTGCTGCGGCCGAAGTTCGACACCGTGCTGCGCATTCTCGCCGAGCGGCTGGGCGACACCGGGCTCGCGTCCTGGTCGACGCCCCGGGGCGGCTACTTCATCACCCTCGACGTGCCCGACGGGTGCGCCCGCGAGGTGGTGCGCCGCGCGGCGGACGCCGGTCTCGCGCTGACTCCGGCGGGCGCCACGCATCCGTACCGCGACGACCCCAGGGACCGGACGATCCGTATCGCCCCCTCCTTCCCGGACCTCTCCGAGATCGAGGAGATCATCGAGGGGGTGGCCACCTGCGTGCGGCTGGTGGGGTACGAGAAGAGCTACGAAAAGCCTGTGTCCGAGGGGAGTTGACCCGGTTCGCGCACCGCACACCTGACGCTCTCCAGGTGTGCGGTACCTCACGCCCCGGTTACAAATCGCTCAACCTCTGGTTGCGAAGCGGTGCGCAGTCCACGATGGGCACATGACCCTGGCCGAGCGAGCCATGCAGCGACTGGAAGGCTGGCGCGACCTCAGCGCGGTCCCGGCCAGCTGTGGCACGGGGCGGGCGCTGCGGTCCGCCCACAGCGAGATCGTGCATTTCCACTCCGACCACGATGTGGACCTGCATCTCACCGTCGGGGCCATCCTCCGGTTCCATCACGATCTCAGTGAGTCGACCGCGATCCGGATCATCCCGGGCTCCCGCTGGGTGACGGTCCACCTGGACTGCGAGACGGACGTGGACCTGCTGCTGAGCCTGGTCAGCGTCGCCCTCAAGGCACACGGGGGCGGGCCCCCTTCCGGGAGCCCGCCCATGACCGGCTGCAACTTCCACCGGGTGACGCTCGTGCCACGAGACGGCGATTAGGACCGGCCCCGAAGGACCCGGTCCCCGGAACACCGGACCCGGCCCCTAGAACACCGCCGCCGTGTCGTCCTCGCCCTCCTCCAGCAGGTTCGCCGCCGCGCCGACGATGCGGGGGTCGGGGCTGCCGACCACCTCGTCGTCCTTGTCGGCGTAGTCGAAGCGGGCCAGCACGCTGCGCATGGCCTCGACCCGGGCCCGCTTCTTGTCGTTGCTCTTCACCACGGTCCAGGGCGCGTGCTCCGTGTCGGTCTCCCGGAACATGGCGACCTTCGCGGCGGTGTAGTCGTCCCAGCGGTCCAGGGACTCCAGGTCCATCGCGCTGAGCTTCCACTGCCGTACGGGATCCACCTGGCGGATCGTGAAACGGGTGCGCTGTTCACCCTGTGAGACGGAGAACCAGAACTTGATCAGGTCGATGCCGTCGTCCGCCAGCATCCGCTCGAACAGCGGGGCCTGGCGCATGAAACGGCGGTACTCGTCGTCCGAGCAGAACCCCATCACGCGCTCCACGCCCGCCCGGTTGTACCAGGACCGGTCGAACAGCACGATCTCGCCGGCGGTCGGCAGGTGCTGGACGTAGCGCTGGAAGTACCACTGACCGCTCTCGCGCTCACTCGGCTTCTCCAGGGCGACCACGCGGGCGCCGCGCGGGTTCAGGTGCTCGGTGAACCGTTTGATCGTGCCGCCCTTGCCGGCCGCGTCGCGCCCCTCGCAGACGATGACGAGCCGGCGTCCGGTCTCCTTGACCCAGCGTTGCAGCTTCAGCAGTTCTATCTGCTGGAGCCGCTTGTGCCAGTCGTACTCCTTGCGCTCCATGCGCTGTTCGTACGGGTAGTTCTCCCGCCAGGTGTCCACCGTGCTGCCGTCGGGCCGTACCAGCACCGGGTCGTCGGCGTCGGTGTAGTCGACCCGCAGCCCGGTCAGCAGTTCGGTCATACCGGCCTCCTCTCAAGGGGGTTCAGTGGCTCAGAGGTGATCGGTGGTGATCCGCCGTACTCAGTGGAACTGCGGCACGATCAGATAAATGCCATAGGCCACGACAGCCGCACAGGCGAGAAAGCACAACCCCGCCTGCGTGAGACCGAGGGCGTGCGTGCCGCCGTCCACTTCGCGGGCCGCCTCGACCCGGGCGAGGCCCAGGATGCCCAGCGCGAAGATGACGACCACACCGACGGTCACGCCGACACTCACCGCGAAGACCTCGCCGAGGGCGCTCCAGTCCAGACTCATAGCTCAACTCCCTTGGTTCAGGCGGCCGTACGGACGTCCGAGGACGCCTCGCTGCGGATGGTGACCTCGTGGGTCTCGTTCACGTTGTCCGCGTGCACGGGGTTGCGGCGCGAGGCGATCACGATGAACGCGGCCACGGCGGCGGCGATCAGGGCGATCAGCGCCGTACCGAGGTTGCCGCCGTGCTTGACGACGGTCGCGGACAGACCGCCGACCGCGGCGGCGGCCGGGAGGGTGACCAGCCAGGCGATGACCATGCGGCCCGCCGTACCCCAGCGCACCTCGGCCAGGCGTCGGCCGAGACCCGCGCCCAGGATGCCGCCGGAGCAGACCTGGGTGGTGGACAGCGCGAAGCCCAGGTGGGCGGAGGTCAGGATGACGGTCGTGGAGGCGGCCTCGGCCGCGAAGCCCTGCGGGGACTGGATGTCGGTGAGGCCCTTGCCCATCGTGCGGATGATGCGCCAGCCACCGATGTAGGTGCCCAGGCCGATGGCGAGTCCCGCCGCGGTGATGACCCACACCGGCGGACCGGCGTCGTGGCCGAGCGCGCCCACGGAGATCAGGGTCAGGGTGATGACGCCCATCGTCTTCTGGGCGTCGTTCGTGCCGTGCGCGAGGGAGACCAGGGAGGCCGAGGCGATCTGGCCGAGCCGGAACCCCTTGGTGACCGAGTCCTTGCGGGCCCGGGCGGTGATCTTGTAGGCGAGGTAGGTGGCGAGGAGAGCGGCGATTCCGGCCACGAGCGGGGAGGCCACCGCGGGGATCAGGATCTTCTCCACGACCTTGTCGAAGTGGACGCCGTTGGAGCCCGCGCCGACCCAGACGGCACCGATCAGGCCACCGAACAGGGCGTGCGAGGAACTGGACGGCAGTCCCAGCAACCAGGTCAGGAGATTCCAGAGGATCGCCCCGACGAGCCCCGCGAAGATCATCCCTGGCGTGACCAGGGTGTCGTCGACGATGCCGCCGGAGATCGTCTTGGCGACCTCCGTGGACAGGAAGGCGCCGACGAGGTTGAGGGCCCCACTGATCAGGACCGCCGTTTTGGGCTTCAGTGCCCCGGTGGCGATGGACGTCGCCATCGCGTTGGCGGTGTCGTGGAATCCGTTGGTGAAGTCGAAGGCCAAGGCCGTGACGATGACGACCGCCACGAGGAACGTGATGTGGTCCATCGCTCGATGGAAGCAATCGAAGGCGTACATTCGGCCAACCGGAGGCCAAATCCAGGCATGGCCCGGTCAACGTAGGCGTACATACGGCGCCCTCCGGTCCTCGTTCGCACCTTCCTCCACTTCACACGCACACTTCCTTCTTTTTATGGCATGGCCCGGTCAAATCTGCGAAGCTTCCCCCGCGATCACGCAACAGCTACGCGCGTTCCCGCGGCCGCCCACCGGCACACCCAGTCCGGCCGGGCGTCCACCGAGCAGGCCGGTATCCCGGCCGCCGTATAAGGAGTTCCGTGTGAGATCGACCCCCCACAAGGCTCTCGCCGCCGGCGTCTTCGCCGTCGCCGCGGTAGCCGCCCTCTCGCTCCCCGTCACCCCGGCCGCCGCAGCGCCGGCAGCCGCCCCGCTCGCCGCCGCCTGCACCCCGGCGCAGGTGGTCGCGGGCGGCGACTTCGAGAGCGGCACCTCGTCCTGGACCCCGTCCTCGACGACCGTCATCACCAGCCGCACCGGCCAGTCCGCCCACGGCGGTTCCAGCTACGCCTGGCTGGACGGCACCGGCGGCACGCACACCGACTCGCTCTCCCAGAGCGTCACGATCCCGTCCGGGTGCAGCAGCGCCACGCTCACCTTCTGGCTGCACATCGACACCGCCGAGACGACCTCGTCCACCGCGTACGACAAGCTCACGGCGAAGATCGGCAGCACGACGCTGGCGACGTACTCGAACCTGAACAAGGCCACCGGATACGTCCAGAAGTCGTTCGACGTGTCGTCGTTCGCGGGCCAGACCGTGAGCCTCGCCTTCAGCGGCACCGAGGACTCCAGTCTCCAGACGAGCTTCGTCCTCGACGACATCGCCCTCAACACCTCGGGCGACACGGCCCCGCCGGCCGACTCGACGCGCACACCGGCCGCCCCGGCGTACACCGTCAGCCTGAGCAGCAACACCGCCGGCACGGTCTGGACCGGCCACGAGAGCACGACCTTCACCAACGCCTCGGCCACCCCGCTCACCGAGGTGTACCTGCGGCTGTGGGACAACTACCACGGCACCTGCTCCGCGCCGCCGATCACAGTCACCAACGTCACCGGCGGCACCGCGGGCGCCCTCTCGGTAGCCTGCACGGCCCTCCAGATCGCGCTCCCGACCCCGCTCGCGCAGGGCCAATCGACCACGATCGGCTTCGACTTGGGGATCACCGTCCCGAGCGGCGCGGACCGGTTCGGCTACGACGGCGCGTTCAGCATGATCGGCAACGCGCTGCCGGTCCTCGCGATCAAGGACGGCTCGGGCTGGCACCTGGACCCGTACACGAACAACGGCGAGTCCTTCTACTCCCTGGCCGCCGACTTCAAGGTCACCCTGGACCACCCGACCACCCTGCTGGTCCCGGCCACGGGCACCTCGGTGGACACCCCCGGCACCAGCGGCCGCACGGTGACCACTGCCACCGCGTCCAAGGTCCGCGACTTCGCGTGGGCGGCGGGCCCGTTCACCAAGATCTCGGGCACGTCGACGGCGGGCACCCCGATCAACATCTACTCGGTCTCGGGCATCAGCTCGTCCAACGCCCAGTCGATGCTGACCACCGCCAAGTCCGCGGTCGACGCCCACGCAGGTCGCTTCGGCGCCTACCCGTACGGCGAGTTGGACGCCGTCATCGACAACAACTTCTGGTTCGGCGGCATGGAGTACCCCGGCTTCGTCCTCGACCTCGTCAGCACCACGGCCCTCACCCATGAGATCGGCCACCAGTGGTTCTACGGCATCGTCGGCGACGACGAGTACAACAGCCCCTGGCTGGACGAGGCGTTCACGGACTACGCCACCGACCTCGCCCAGGGCCTGACCGGCACCAACTGCTGGAACAGCGTCTCCTGGGCCTCCTCGGCGGAGAACATCACCAACTCGATGGCCTACTGGGACGCCCACTCGTCCCGCTACTCCACCGTCGTCTACGGCTACGGCAAGTGCGCCCTGCACGACCTGCGCCGCACTCTCGGCGACACGGTGATGGCCAAACTCCTGAAGGACTACGCCACTTCGCACTGGTACGGCGTCTCGACCACGGCCGAGTTCAAGGCGGCCGCCCAGGCCGCGACGACGACGGACCTGACGTCGTTCTGGACGACGCACCGGATCGTCGGCTGATGGAAGGGGGTTCGCCGTGGTGGGCGCTCTCCGGCGTCTCCCGCGGCGAACCTCCGACGCCGACCGGCGGCTAGCGGTATCGGTGATGGCCCGCCCGATCCAGCAATGGCGTCAAAGCATCGGCGCTCACGGCGAAACCCCCGCGCGTGGCCGGTGCCCCGTCGCTGACGCAGAGCAGTCCTATGACCTCGCCGAGGTCGTTGAGGAGCGGTGCCCCGGCGTGCTCCGGAGATGGCCGCAAAGTGGTCCTGACAAGGCGGAGTTGTCGTTCCGGAACATTTTCGAGGCTGTCGACGGCTGCCGACAGAAGTGAGCCGGACGTATCGGAGACGTCCGCCGAGGCGGAGACGTTGACCACCGGCGCCCACACCGGGTCACCGATACGGATGAGCGCGGGGTGACCGAGGCGCAGGGAAACGGGCGGGACGGGAGCGGAGAGCCGTAGGACTGCCACGAAGGCGGACTCCGGGCCGTGGGGAACGATCTCGGCGACGGTGGCCTCGAACCCCTCGCCCCGCACGGTGATCCGGCCTGCGGACACGGGGTGTCGCAAAGTGGTGGCGACCAGTCCGTCGGCCAGGAGGAAGCCGCTCCGCCGGGTTCGGACGGCGTCGGTCCCGGTGATGAGAACGCTGACCAGAGCCGACCGGATCGCGGGCGGACACTCGTCGGGACGCACCGGAGGCAGGGGCCAGACCGGCAGGCGGCCGGCGAAGCCGCGGAGCGTAGTGCGGTAGCTCTCAGAGCGGGTGCGGACGTCATCGGTCTCGGCGATGCAGTGGAGCAGGCGCTCCATGTCGTGCGTCTGGTCAAGGCGCAGCGACAGCCCGTTGAGCGCTGACAGCGCTCCTGCGAAGTCGCCCTCGTCATGACGGTCCCGGAAGCGGGTGAGAACGTCCTGGCGACTGACGGCCGAGCGAATGAGCACGGTGTTCCAGGCGGCCAACCTGGCTCGCAGGTCGGCGAGTTCGCCGTGGGCACGTTCCAGACGCGTGCCGAAGTCCTGGGCAACTCGCACCAACTCGGCGGTCGGTCCCCCGTTCGAGAGTTCGTCGAAGAGGGCGCGCACGGTCTCGCTCAGTCGGCGCGACGCACCGCGGGCAGCGACGAATTCGAGTTCCACCGTCCCGGCCTCGGTGTGCATCGTCGCGAGCGCCTCCTGGGTGGCCGGGTCCAGCAACTCCGGCGGGGTTCGGAACGTCTCCAGCCGGTGCCGGAACTCGTCCCACTCCGCACTGCTGTCACCGTCATCGACGGCGGCAAGCAGGCGACGGAGCCGCTCACGCACCTCGTCGCGCTCCCGGCGCAGCCGCTCACGTGTGTCGAACTGCCGGAGGTGTTCCGCCATCCGGTCAACCTGGTCGGAGGTGAGCAGGGTGGCGTCAAGCACCTGGATCGACTTCCTGCGGCCGGTGTCGAGGTCGTGGGCCGTGACCTCCAGCACAGAACTGGCGTTCAAGTCGAACGACACCTCGATGCGGGGCTTGCCCCTTTCGGCGGGCCTGATTTCGTCGAGTTTGAACTCACCGATCTTGGTGTCGGGGCTGAGCACTCCGCTGAAGACCTCGATCAGGACGTCGGTCTGGTTGTCCTTTCCCGTGGTGAAGATCTGCGAACGGCTGGTGGGAATGTTGGAGTTGGGCCCGATCAGAACCTCGAGCCCGTCGTCCTCCGCCTGCCCGTGAGCCCTGATACCCAGAGCGAACGGCGTGACGTCGACGATCAGGGTCTCGGGCAGCCTCTTGTCGAGTTGGGCGGCGTGCAGCGCGGCTCCGAGCGACACAGCGGTACGCGGATCGCCTGGCGCGGTCCTTGTCCGGCCGAAGGCCCGCTCGAAGACATCCGTCACGAGCGGGGCCAGCATGGGGCCGCCGATGAGGACGAGGTGATCCGGCTTGCCGGAGAGGCTGCCACACTTCTCCACGCAGAACCGGCGCAAGGCGTCCAGCGGTTCGGCCACGATGTCGGCCAACTGCTCCCGGGTCAGTGACACCCGCACGTCCTGCCCGTCGACGAAGGACCGGAGGTGGCATTCGGCCTCCAGCCGTGTGGAGAGGGCGATCTTGATCTCCTCGGCGGCCGTCTCCAGACGCCGACGGGCCGCGGCGGTCGGCGGCACCCGGAGGCCGCGGTCCTCGATCTGCCGGGCGAGGGCTTGGCAGATCAGCGGGTCGAAGTCCCGGCTCCCACAGGCGTTGTCCCCGATGACCTGCTCCACGTGGTAGATGCCGCCGCCGATGTCCATGTCGCTGACATCGAGGGTGCCCGCCCCGAGGTCGACGACGATCACCGAGTCCTCCAGCGCGCCCTGTCGCTGGAAGTTCACCGCGACGCAGGCGGCGGTGGGCTCGTGGATCATCCGTACCAGTTCCACTCCCGCGATGGTGCAGGCGTCACGCGTTGCGCTGCGAGCCTTGCTGGGAAAGTTGGCCGGCACGGTGACGATCGTCCTGGGACGTGGCACGCGGTAACTGTGCTGCTGCTCGGCCCAGTTGAGCCAGTCGGGGACTACCTGGTCCAACTCGGCGCGGGCCAGTTCGGCGACGCGCTCCCGTACGTGGGCTTCGAGGAAGTTCTCCACGGTCTGGCGCGCATGGCGGACCAGGTGTGCGGCGACCTCCTCCGGCCGGTAACTGTAACGGCCCGAGAAGGCGCGGTAGTTGATGGCGGTTCCCATATTGCGCTTGGTATCGCGGATCAAGGCCATGGCCTTGCCTGTCTGGATCTCCTCCATGGTCAGGCCGACCAGTTCGGCGCCCTCCGCGTCCACGCAGAGGGTCGAGGGGAAGTGGTCCCGGCCCTTCCAGGAACAGGCGACGGGCTGTTGGGCGACGGTGTCGTAGATGGCGGCCGCACACTGCGAGGTGCCGAGGTCCAACCCCCAGATCTGCGCAAACCGCTCGTCGGTCTCGCGGCGGGCCTGCGCGATCCAGACCGACACCCGCTCCTCGAACCCCTTGCGCGCGACGGCGTCCAGTGAGTCGAGCGCTTCGCGGATCCGGGCGACCAGCTCCGGTGCCAGACCCGACCTGCCCACGAGGTCACGCAGTTCGGCGGCAGCGCGGGTACGGCTCCCTTTGCGTTCGACCGTCGCCAGGCAGAGCCGCACCAGTTCCTCGATCTTGCCGGTGGCCCGCAACCACTCGGCGAGCCGGGGGTCCTCCAGTGCCTCGGCGCCCAGCTTCCCGCGCAGACACCGCACGGCGCCGACCAGGTCCTTCGCCCCGACCAGGAGGGCGATAGCCTCCTCCCACTCCCCCGCCTCCTCACGCAGTTGGGCGGCACGAAGCAGATCGCCGCCAGCGGTGAGGGCGGCGGCCCGGGCGTTCTTCCCCCGGCCCGTCCGGTCGCCGTGCAGCACCCGGTCGGCCTCGCCGTACCGTGCGGCACGCCGATACAGCTCGTGGGCGTGGTAGATCTTGCCGGCGGCCTCCGCACAACGTGCAGCCTCGGACAGTTCTCCGGCCGCTTCCTCGAAGTCGCTCCAGTCGAGGAGAACCCCCGACCGATTGTCCTCGGCCGCGCCGCGCAGCCGCCGTTCGAAGTCCGTCCGGGCCTCCTTCAGTACGGCATCGCGGCGGTCCGTGATCTCTTCCCGACAGGCCGCCACCGCCGGTGTCCCGTCGCTCAACCTCCGGACGGCTTCGGTCAGTTGCTGTGCCTGTCGCGCCGCATCGGCGTACCTGCGCCCGGCAACCAGATCGCCGAGGGGAAGGAGACAGGCATCGACCAACCTGAGCAGGCGGTCGGGGTCGTCGTCCGGGCAGTTGGCGAGTGCCTCGAAGGGGCGGCCCAGCAGTTCATGGCATTCGCCTGCCTGCTTCAGCAGGCCTCTGTCCTGGAAGTGTGGCAGTGCCTCGCGGTAGCGGCCCGCCCTGAACAGCAGTTCGCCGAGGCGCTGTTGCAGATCGTGTGCCGCCAGGTCGTCGCCCAGCGCACGGGCCAGGCCGAGGCCCTCACGCAGTCCACGCTCGTCGTGCAACGTCAAACAGCAGTCGAGAGCCTGTCGTTGCTCCTCCCGGGTGCCGGCGAGTACGGCGGCGTCGGCTCCCCGGCCGAGGAGGAGGTGGACGCTGAACATCCTGGGCAGAAGATCCTGCGGCAGTTCGCCGAGGAACCCGGCCCACAGCTGCGGACGGTGCTCCAACGGCACCCGGATCGCGTGCTGTTGGAGTGCCCAGCCCCAACCTCCACCTTCCAGAAGGCCCGATGCCTGCCACTGCACGAAGTACCGCACCAACGACTCCGCGTCGTAGCTCTGTGCGAGGTGCCGGATCAACACGTCCCGTGCGAGCCGTTGCAGGCCGGAGAGCCGCAGTCGGCCGGCCAGTTTGATCAGCACGGTCAGCGCGTCGTCGTCCCCGCGTGCGGCGAAGGAGGTCAGCCATGGCTCGTCCTGAGGCCGGAAGGCCCCCGCGTAGTGGGCGTCGGGGATGCGCCGGTCGTAGGTGTCGAAGAGCCGGTCCGCTTCTGCGGGCGCATGACGCAGCGCGAGGCGGAGTGCCTGGCGGTAGTACCGTGCGGCTCGGTCGAATTCCACGGCGCTCAACGTCGAGAAGTCCAGGGTGGCGGCCAGTCGGTCGGCGGCCCGGCGCCTTCGCCGCCCGCCGCCGCCTCGCAGCCAGTCGGCGAGCACGGCGCCACCCCGGGTCATCGCGCCGGTCCTCCGCACGCGAGCGGGTGTCGGCGCCATCAGTGCCACCGGCTCCGGTTCTTGGCGTCGTGGGACCGGAGCCTGGGCTTTTCCCGGGAAACCGGGGAACGGGGGTAGTTCGTCGTCTCCGGGGAGTTCGGCGGTGGGCGGGATGAAGCCGTCGAGCCACGCCAGTCTCGTTGTCGACGCCCCTGCCCCGGCCTCCCCGACCCCCTCGAGAAGCGCCTCGCGTGCCTCTTCCACGGTGAGATCACGCAGGTCCACGGTCCGTACCAGGCCCAGCTCGGACGGCGGCTCATGGCCGTCCGTGCGCACCGGAATCACCTTGCTCACGAGTCCCTGCGCATCCGCCTGCTTGGCGACCTGCCATTCTCCCTGTCCGTAGGCGGAACGCGCGTACTCGTCCGACATGACGGCCAGAATCCGGTCGGCTCCGGCCACTCCGTCCCACAGCGGGAACGCGCGGTACTCGCTCTCCGTGCTCGGACTCGGCCGGAGCAGCACACGGCAGGCACGGCCTTCAGCCCTTCGCAGTTCCCATGCGATCCACTCGGCCCAGTCGCGGTCGCGAGGCGCATAGGAGACGCAATAGCCGCACCGGCGCACTTCGTTGGCAAGAACCCGCAGCGTGGACATCGCGGCCCGCGCCGCGTTCCGTGCCGCAGTCCGCTGCGAACCACCCGCGTCGGCAGTGCCCTTGTGTCCGTCGGCCCGGTCGCTGATGCCTCGGACGACAAGGGCGGGCCGCCCTCCTGCGAGATGTGCCGCGTGGGCGATGCCTGCACCTTCCATCTCGATGGCCACGGCGTCGTTGTAGTTCTTCCGCAGGACCTGCCGGAGCGGGTTGTCGTCGGAAGCGTCGAGAACCACGTCGCCTGCCGCGACCGGTTTGAAGTGGATGGTGTCCAGGCGCGAACCGAGCGCCAGGCGAGCGGCCTCAAGGAGTCCATGGTCCGCCTGCCAGCTTTCGGGCCGGGCCAACAGTCCGTCATCGGTCTGCCGTCCGCCCTGAAAAGCGTGCACCCAGGTGGCGACCACGACGTGCCCGAGCGCCACATCGGGCTTGAGACTGCCGGCGATGCCGACGAACAACATCCCGCGTGGTCGGAACATGCCCCAGGCTCGCTCCGCGATGACCGCGGCGCTGTCGCTGCCCCGGCCCACCGCGGCGATGACGATCCGCCAGGGCGTGCCCTTGAGGAATCCCTCTTCGAACAGGGTGCCGCTCTGGTGTCTGAAGGTCCGGACGCAGACGAGTTCGGCCTTCACCGCCTCGTATTCCACCTGAAGCGCGGTGAGGATGACGATGATGGCGTTGGTGTCTGGCATCGACCCGCATCCGAACGCGTAGGCACCGAGAACGAATTGCCACGGTAGAGCACCGATTCACGCGTTGTGACCCGTAAGCGCGAAAACCGTCACATCACACACAAGAGGAACGTGTCGTTCGTGTAGCCGGCCCGCGCGCTGCTCCCCTCCGACTCAGAGGACATCACCCTGTACGGCCTCCTGTCCCCGGAGACCGCCGCCCCGACGACGGTCAGACCCGTCGTGTAGGTGCCGCCGCCGTCGGCGGTACGGCGATCCCGCCGGCCTCCGTCCGCCAGGCGTCGGCGAGTTCGGCGGGAAAGCGCCGGCCGCTGCGGGTGAGGACGACGCCGGGGGCGAGTTCGACCTCGTCGCCGGGGCGGAAGGACCGGTCGGTCCCCGGTGCCAGGGTCTCCCACGGGCCGGGCACGCCCTTGCGGCCTGCCCCGCGCATCCGTGTCCCGTAGGTGCTGACGTCACGGACCAGGACCGTTCCGCCGCGCGCGGAGACCGCCACGTGCCGACGGCTGACCTGCGCGGCGACCTCCGGCGACAGCAGACTGTGCAGGGCGATGCCCGCCGGTCCCGGCAGCCGTCCGACGTGCGCCTCGGAACCCTCGTCGAGGGTGTAACGGGCCACGCAGGTACGGTCGATGACGACCTTGAGCTGGGCCGCGGCGGGCCTCGGCCCTTCGTCGGTCAGCGGGGTGCCGTGCAACTCGCAGGTGGGGACGCCGCGTCGCATCCGGGGCAGCAGGACGCGGTCGCCCCTGTGGATGTCGTAGAGCGTGCAACGGGGTTCCGGGCAGCGCCAGTTGCGCATGATGACCTGGGTCAGCGGGGTGCGGGCCGGACCAAGCAGGCCCTGCTTCTTGAGGGCCGCGAGTTCCATGCGGTAGGAGATCTCGGCCTCCGTGCGCACTCCCATGTCCATGGGGACGACAGCGACCGAGCCGTCGGGGCGGGGTTCGGGTCTGAGGAACTGCCAGGTGTTCCCCTGGATCCAGGGGTGTTCGACGCGATGGTCGACGTACTGGTCGCCGGTGACGACCCGGGTGCCGGTCATCCGGGCCAGGTCCAGGATGCGTTCGTCGGCGTCGTCGACCTCCTCGACCAGCCCGTCCGCGACCCAACGGCGCAGCCTGCGCACCTCGCCCGGATCGCCGAACTCCCGGTGCCCGCCCAGCAGACTGGTGTCGGCGACCAGGTACACGGAGACGTCGGGGTCGCCGGTGAGTTCCATCAACGCCCGCAGCACGAGCCCGAGTCGGCGCAGCGAGCGCGGCCCCCTGGGGCCGATGGAGGCCTGGCGTACGACGTTGGAGAGTTCCAGCAGATAGTCGGCGCCCTCCGCCGAAGGGGTCAGATGATGTTCCATGCGCACGCCTCACAGTCCGACGGGACCTGCCAACTCCCTTGATTCTCCTCGCTCTTCGCCCATTTCCCTTGATCCCCTCGAATACTTCCCGATGACCGGCTCGCGCCGGTACGATCACACGCCTGGCGAGGGGGGCCGAACATCGTGAACAACGCTGGAAACGCTGACCACTTGAGACCTCTGGGCCCCGACGACCCGCGGGACGTGGCCGGTTACCGGCTGCTCGCCCGGATCGGCGAGGGCGGCATGGGTTCCGTCTACCTCTCCCGTACGCGCGGCAACCAGCCGGTCGCCCTGAAGGTGATCCGCCGGGAGTACGCAGAGGACGAGGAGTTCCGCCGCCGCTTCGAGCAGGAGGCGGCCGCCGCCCGCCGCGTGCAGGGCTATCACATCGTCCCGGTCGTCGACCACGACACCACCGGGCCACAGCCCTGGCTCGCCACCGTCTACGTCCCCGGCCTCGCCCTGGACAGGGTCCTCGCCCTGCACGGGACGCTCCCGCTGCCCACGGTGCTCCAGTTGACCGGCTGCGCGGCGGAGGCACTGCACGCCGTGCACAAGGCCGGGGTGATCCACCGGGACATGAAGCCGAGCAACATCCTCATCGGTTCCGACGGTCCCTGGATCATCGACTTCGGCATCGCGCGGGCCGCCGACGCCACTCAACTCACCCGCAGCGGCGGGCTCATCGGCACCCCGCAGTTCATGTCGCCGGAGCACGCGAACGGGCAGGAACAGACCCCGGCCGCCGACATCTTCTCCCTCGGCCTGATCGCCGCCGTGGCCGCGACCGGCCGCCACCCGTACGGCGACTCCGGGGCCATCACGCTGGCCACGAAGATCGCCAACACCGAGTTTCGCCCGCCGGACCTCACGTCGTATCCCGAACCGGTGCGCACGGTCCTCGAACGCACCCTGGCAGCCGATCCGGCCGCCAGGCCCTCACCCTCCGAACTGGCCGCCCTGTGCGAGGAGTTGGCCGAGCGGCCGTTGCGGGACTTCACCGGCTGGTTGCCGGCGCCCGTCGCGGCGGACATCGCCCGGCAGGAGCAACTCGCGAGCGAACAGGGGGCGTTGGAGGGTGGCGGGGATCCCGCGGGTGCCTCCGCGGAGGCCGACGTGTCCGCGGGTTCGGGTGACTCCGCAGGAGCGGCGGGTGCGACGACCGTACCTCCCGGCGGCGGGTCTCGCGGTGCCGTGCCGCCCAACTCCCCGACGCCCGACGGGTATACGCCCACCCAGACGCCCGCCCACGCCCCGGGGCCCGACCAGCCGACGCAGCCCGCCTCCGGTCCGGCGCCTTCCTCGCCGCCCCCGGCCACGGCAGCGGCCCGCAGCCGGACCCCCCTGGTGGTCGGCGCCGCCGCCCTGGCCGTCGTAGTCGTAGCCACCGCCGCCTGGGTCTTCACCCGCGACGACGGCAAGGACACCTCGGCGCAAGGAAGTAGCGGCGGACAGACCACCTCGTCGTCACCCACCGGCGCCTCCGCATCAGCCGGCGCGAGCGGGACGCCGAGCGGCTACACCGCCGTCTTCACGGCCAAACCCCTCACCCTGCGCGCCCAGTTCACGACGGGCCGCAGCTCGTACACCAACGTCGACCTGGACTCGCCGCGGATCGACACCCACGCTTCCAGCTCGACGACCGGAGCCGAGTTGCAGTACGCGGAGTGGGGCACCGCCCACACGCTGAACCTCGTGACGACCACGGGAAAGAGCGCGGGTCCCACCCCTGAGCAGTGTGCCGAGGGCGCGGCGGCGAACGCGCTGCCCTCCCAACTCGCCGACGCCGACCAGGGCAAGGAGCTGACCAAGGGCACGCTGCTGTGCACCGTCACCGACGAGAAGAACCTGGCGATGCTCAAGATCAAGGACGTCGTCGTCCAGAAGGACGCGTCGGGCATCGAGGCCCGCGACTACGTCACCGAGCTGACCCTCTGGAAGACGGACTGAGAGTCGGGTCCAGCAGCGGCTCACCGGTCTCGCGGGCGGCCCCTTCCGCTCGATTACCCTTCCGCCATGACCAGCAACGGAAGCCGCCCGCGCGATCACTCGGTGCAGTCCGTCGACCGGGCGGTGTCGATCCTCCAGGTGCTGGCCACGCGGGGCCCCAGCGGCGTGACCGAGATCGCCGAGGAGCTGGGTGTCCACAAGTCGACCGTGTTCCGGCTGCTGGCGACGCTGGAGTCACGGGGTCTGGTCGAGCAGGACACCGAGCGCGGGCGGTACCGCATCGGGTACACGATGGTCGAACTCGCGGCCGGGGCGAGCACGGTGAGCGATCTGTCCCTGCTGAGCCGTCCCGTCTGCCAGGAACTGGCCGCGGCCGTCGGGGACACCGTGAACGTGGCGATCCACGACGGGCACGACGTGATCAGCATCGACCAGGCGATCGGCGCGGCGGCGATCACGAGCATCGACTGGGTCGGCAGGCGCACCCCGATGCACGCCACCGGCGCGGGCAAGCTCTTCATGGCGCACATGTCCCCCGACCGGGTCGCGGAGATCCTCGCGCGCGGGGTGGAGAAGTACACCCCGTACACCATCGTCGACCCGGCGCCCCTCGCGGCCGCGCTGGAGGCGATCCGCGAGCGGGGCTACGCCACCACCAGCGAGGAGCACGAGATCGGGCTGGCCGTCATCGCCGCCCCGATCCGTGCCCTGGACGGCAAGGTCATCGCGGCCGTGACCCTGTCGGGGCCGACCTTCCGCATCAACGAGGACACCGTGCCCGGTCTCGCGGAACAGGTGCTGGCGGCCGCCGCGAAGATCTCCTGGCGCCGGGGGCACGTGAAACGCGGATGAGCGCCGCGCGCACGGCGAGTTAACACGGCGGGCTCTTGACGGGTGGGGATTCCCAGCTCCACCATTTGTTTCGTATCGCGGAGCTGTTTCGCATAGCGAAACCATCCGCCCGGAGCTTTCCCGAGGAGCTGCCGTGCCCTCACTCGCCGCTGTGCCCTCACACGTCCTGGATCCCCTGCTCCAGCCCTTCCGGCTCAAGCACCTCACCCTGCGCAACCGGGTGGTCAGCACCTCCCACGAACCGGCGTTCGGCGAGGACGGCCTGCCCAAGGACCGCTACCGGGCCTACCACGTGGAGAAGGCGCGGGGCGGGGTCGGCCTCACGATGATCGGCGGCTCGGCGGTGGTCTCGCCCGACAGCCCGCCGGCCTTCGGCAACCTGCTCCTGTACCGCGACGACATCGTGCCGTGGCTGCGCCGACTCACCGACGACGTGCACGAGGCCGGGGCCGCGGTGATGTGCCAGGTCACCCATCTCGGGCGCCGCACAAGCAACTTCACCGGCGACTGGCTCCCGGTGGTGTCCGCCTCGGCGCTGCGCGAACCCGCGCACCGCGCCTTCCCCAAGGCCGCCGAGCCCTGGGACCTGGACCGGATCGTCGCCGACTACGCGGCCGCGGCGGTCCGTTGCCAGGAGGGCGGCCTCGACGGCATCGAACTCGAGGCGTACGGCCACCTGTTGGACAGTTTCCTGTCCCCCGCGACCAACCTCCGCGACGACGAGTGGGGCGGCGGCCTGGCCAACCGGATGGCGTTTCCGCGCCGGGTGATCCGTGCCGTCCGCGAGGCCGTCGGCCCGGACTTCGTCGTCGGCATCCGGATGTCGCTCGACGAGGCACGCCCCGGCGGCCTCACTCGCGAGGAGGCACTCGCCGCCGCCGAGCAGTACACCGCCGACGGCGTCGACTTCCTCAGCGTCATCCACGGCTCCATCGAGAGCGACGCCTCCCTGGCGAAGGCCATCCCGTCCATCGGCACCCCCCTCGGGCCGTACCTGGACTTCACCGGCGAGATCAAGCGGCGCCTCTCCGTCCCGGTGATGCACGCGGCCCGCATAGCCGACGTCGCCACCGCGCGGCACGCCCTGCGCGAAGGGCTGCTCGACCTGGTCGGCATGACCCGCGCGCAGATCGCCGATCCCCACCTGGTCGCCAAGGTGGCGGCAGGCCAGGAGGACCGCATCCGGCCCTGCGTCGGGGCGAGTTACTGCCTCGACGCGATCTACGACTCCGGCGACACCAAGTGCATCCACAACCCGGCGGTCGGCCGCGAACTCCAGGTACCGCACCTCATCACCGCCACAATCGGCCGCCGCAGAAGGGCAGTTGTCGTCGGCGGGGGCCCGGCCGGACTGGAAGCGGCGCGCGTGCTCGGCGAACGCGGCCACGACGTCGTCCTGTTCGAGGCGGCCGACCGGCCCGGCGGGCAGATCAGGCTCGCCGCGTCGAACCCGCGCCGGGCCGACCTGATCCAGATCGTCGACTGGCGCCTCGCCGAGTGCAAACACCTCGGCGTCGACCTGCGCCTGGGCACCTACGCCGAGGCCGACGACATCCTCGCCGAACACCCCGACCTGGTGATAGTCGCCACCGGCGGCCTCCCCAACCGCAGCTTCCTCACCGCCGGCGAGGACCTGGTCTCCGACACCTGGGACGTGATGACGGGCTCACTGCGCCGACCGCGCGGCGAGATCCTCGTCTACGACGACCACGGCGGCTACCCGGCGATGGACGCCGTGGAGGTGCTCACCGCGCTGCCCGGCGTCCGGATCGAGTACGTCACCCCGGAGCGCACCCTCGCCCCCGACGTCGGCAGCATGAACTCCCCTGCCTACCTAAGGGCGTTCACGAAACACGACGTCACCACCACGCTCGCCCGGCGGCTGCGCTCCGTGCGCCGGACCGGGGACGGGCGGCTCACCGCGACCCTCTACAGCGAGTACACCGAGACGGAGACTGAGCGGACCGTGGACCACGTGATCGTGGAGCACGGGACCCTGCCGAACGACGAGCTGTACGTCGGACTCCTCCCCGGCTCGACCAACCTCGGCGAGGTCGACCACCGCGCCCTGCTGGCGTACGAGGAGCAGTCGGTGGTCCGCAACGAGGCGGGCGACTACCAGCTGTTCCGCATCGGCGACGCGGTGGCCGCCCGCACCGTGCACGCCGCGGTCTACGACGCGCTGCGGCTGTGTCTGCCGGTCTGAGCGTCACCCCGTCTGCACGTCAACTCCCCCGTCGTACCGGAGAGATGAGATGAAGCAAGCGACCCCCGACGTCGGCGACCTCGTTGCCCGACGCCCCGCCGGTCAGAGCCTCGAAGCGCCGTTCTATGTGAGCGGGGAGTTCTTCGACCTCGACATCGAGGCCGTCTTCGCCCGGAGTTGGCTGTTCGTGGCCGCCGAGGCGGAGCTCCCCGAGCCCGGCGACTATGTGACGGTCACCATCGGGTCGTACTCGGTCATCGTCGTGCGCGACGACGACGAGGACGTACGGGCCTTCCACAACGTCTGTCGGCACCGCGGCGCGCGCATCCTGAACGAGGAGCGCGGCTCGGTGGGCAACATCGTCTGCGGGTACCACCGTTGGACGTACGGCGTGGACGGCAAACTGCTGCACGCCGAGTCCCAGGCGCCCGGCTTCGACCCCTCGTGCTTCGGGCTGCGTACCGTGCACGCGCGCACGGTCGCCGGGCTCGTCTTCATCTGCCTCGCCGACGAACCGCCCACCGACTTCGACGAGGTCGCCGCCCGCATCGAGCCGTACCTCGCACCCCACAACCTCGCCAAAGCGAAGGTCGCCACGCAGATCGACCTGGTCGAGAACGGCAACTGGAAGCTGACCATGGAGAACAACCGGGAGTGCTACCACTGCGTGGGCCACCCCGAGCTCCAGGCCTGCTACTTCCCCATCTACGGCTACCAGGAGAAGGACATCCCGCCCGCGCTGCGCCCCGCCTTCGAGCGCTTCCTGCTGGCCGACTCCGAGGCCCGGAAAACCTACGAGTCGCTGGGCCTGCCGTACGCCGAGATCGAGGAACTGGACACCCGGCCCACCGGTTTCCGCATCCAGCGCGAACCCCTCGACCTGGCCGGGGAGTCCTACACCCCGGACGGCACGGCCGCGTGCACACGCCTGCTGGCGGACTTCCCCACGGCCCGCCTGGGCCGACTGTCCATGCACCTCCAGCCCAACTCCTGGTTCCACTTCATGGCCGACCACGCGATCACGTTCTCCACGATCCCGCTCGGCCCGGACCGCACCCTCGTCCGCACCACCTGGCTCGTGCACGCGGACGCCGTGGAGGGGATCGACTACGACCTCGACACGATGACGAAGGTGTGGCAGGCCACGAACGACCAGGACGCGGTGCTGGTGGCCCGCGCCCACCGGGGCATCAGCAGCCCGGCCTATCAACCGGGCCCGTACGGCCCGACGGAGGAACAGGTCGAGGCGTTCGTCAACTGGTACGTGACCCGGCTAAAGGCACACCTGGAGCTCCAGCCATGAGCGAGACCGAAGAGCTGCTGGTCTGCCGTCAGGTGCACCCGCTCACGCACGACGTCACCACGTTCGTGTTCGAGTACGCCGAGCCCCGGCTGTTCCGGCACGACCCGGGCCAGTTCCTGACGCTGACCCTCGACATCGACGGCCGACCGGTCCAGCGCTGCTACACGATCTCCTCGTCGCCCACCCGCCCGTTCCTGCTCTCGATCACGGTGAAGCGCATCCCGGGCGGGCTGGTGTCGAACTGGCTGCACGACCATCTGCGCCCCGGCGACACCGTGCGGGCACACGGACCGCTCGGCGAGTTCAGCACGGCCCGGCATCCGGCGCCCAAGTACCTTTTCCTGTCCGGGGGCGTCGGGGTGACGCCGTCGATGTCGATGACCAGGACGCTGTACGACCTGGCCGACCCCGCCGACGTGGTGTTCGTGCACAGCGCGCGCACCCCGGCGGACATCGTCTTCCGCCACGAACTCGACCTCATCGCCGCGACCGCGCCCAACATCCGGGTGGTCCACATCTGCGAGGAGGACCGCCCGTACGCCCCCTGGGGCGGATACCGCGGCCGCCTGACGATCGAGACGCTCCGGCAGGTCGCGCCGGACTTCCAGGAGCGGGAGGTCTTCACCTGCGGTCCCGCCCCCTACATGGCCGCCGTACGGCAGATGCTGGCGGACGCGGGTCTCGACATGGACCGCTACCACGAGGAGAGCTTCACCTTCGAGACACCGGCCACGCAGGCCGAGGCCTCGCCGACCAGCGCTGCGGATACCGGTTTCAAGGTCGAGTTCACTCGCAGCGGGCGCACCCTCGACTGCGACCCCGACACCTCGCTCCTCGCCGCCGCGTCCCGGGCCGGCCTCAGCCTGCCGGCCTCGTGCGCCCAGGGCATGTGCGGCACCTGCAAGACGACCCTGCTCTCCGGCTCCGTCGACATGCAGCACAACGGAGGCATCCGGCCCCGCGAGATCACCCAGAACAAGATCCTGCTGTGCTGCTCGAAACCGCTGGAGGACGTCGTGATCGACGCGTGAGGACGACCCAACCGGCAGACGGCATACGGCCGTTGGTCAGCCGACCTGCCGATCGAACGCCTCGTACGCCGCCTCGTCGAACAGCACGAACGTGACCTCCTCGACCGACGTCTCCGCCGCCCGAACCGTCTCTACGGCGATCCGCGCCGCGTCGTCCATCGGCCAGCCGAAGATCCCGGCCGAGACGGCGGGGAACGCGACCGTACGGGCGCCGAGTTCGTCGGCGACGCGGAGGGACTCGCGGTAGCAGGAGGTCAGCAGTTCCGAGCGGTCCTCGTCGCGGGAGTACACCGGGCCCACGGTGTGGATCACCCACCGCGCGTCCAGTTCGCCCGCCGTCGTCGCGACCGCCTTGCCCGTGGCCAGGCCCTTGCCGTAGTGCGAGGCGCGGAGCTTCCGGCAGTCGGCCAGGATCGCGGGGCCGCCCCGGCGGTGGATCGCGCCGTCGACTCCTCCGCCGCCCAGGAGTGAGGAGTTGGCCGCGTTGACGATCGCGTCGGCGCTCTGGCGGGTGATGTCGCCCCGGACGAGGGTGATGGTGGTGGTCATGACTGCCTCAGTCTGCGCCAGACGGCCTTCGCCGCGTTGTGTCCCGACATGCCGTGCACTCCGGGGCCGGGCGGAGTGGCCGAGGAGCAGATGAAGACGGCCGGGTGCGGGGTGCCGTACGGGGAGAGCGAAAGCTTGGGGCGCAGCAGGATCTGCAGGCCGGAGACCGCGCCGGTGCCGATGTCGCCGCCCACGTAGTTGGCGTTGCGGGCGGCGAGTTCGGGTGGGCCCGCGGTCGCGCGGGCGAGGACGCGGTCGCGGAAACCCGGGGCGAAGCGCTCCAGTTGGCGCTCCAGGGCGTCCGTGAGGTCGCCCGTCCAGCCGCTCGGGACATGGCCGTAGGCCCAGAAGACCTGCTTGCCGGCCGGGGCGCGGGTGGGGTCGACGATGCTGGGCTGCACGGTGATCATGAACGGCTTGTCGGGGGCGCGGTTCTCGCGGGACGCGGCGCGCAGGGCGGTGCCGATCTCCGTGCTGTCGGCGCCGATCTGGACCGTGCCGGCGGTGCGGGCCTCCTTGGCGGTCCAGGGCACGGGCCCGTCGAGGGCGTAGTCGACCTTGAACACGCCTGCGCCGTAACGGTAGTTGGCGTAGTAGTCGCCGAACCCCGCGATCTTCGCCAGGGCGGTGGGCGAGGTGTCGAAGACGTAGGCGCGGGCCGGGGGGAGGTCGTCGAGGCGCTTGACCTCGTAGTCGATGTGGATCTCGCCGCCGAGGTCCCTCAGGTAGGTGGCCAGGGCGTCCGAGATGGACTGGGAGCCGCCGCGGGCCACGGGCCAGCCACGCGCGTGTGCCGCCAGGGCGAAGACCAGGCCGACCGCGCCGGTGGCGAAGCCGCTGAGCGGGGCCATGACGTGGCCGACCAGTCCCGCGAACAGGGTCTTGGCGCGCTCGTCCCGGAAGCGGCTGGTCAGCCAGGTCGACGGGGGCAGGCCGGTCAGGCCGAAGCGGGCGAGGGTGACCGGGTCGCGCGGCAGCGCTGTGCGCGGCAGGGACATGAAGTCGTGGACCAGCGTGTCCCACTTGGGGAGGAAGGGCTCGACCAGCCTGCGGTACGCGCCCGCGTCACGCGGTCCGAACGACGCGGCCGTCTCCGCGACCGACCGCGACAGCACGGCCGCGCTGCCGTCGGTGAAGGGATGCGCCATGGGCAGCTCGGGGTGCAGCCACTCCAGGCCGTAGCGCTCCAGCGGCAGGGCGCGGAACGCCGGGGAGTTGATACCGAGCGGGTGCGCCGCCGAGCAGGGGTCGTGCCGGAAGCCGGGGAGGGTCAGCTCCTCGGTGCGGGCGCCTCCGCCCACCGTGTCCCGGGCCTCGAACACGGCCACGGAGAAGCCGCGCCGGGCCAGCTCCACGGCGGCCGTCAGTCCGTTCGGCCCCGCACCCACCACGACCGCATCGAGCATCGACGGCACCTTGGGACCCCTTCGTCAGCCGATGGCAACTGGGAGTCAGGATATGCCGCAGGACTGACAACACCGGGGCCAGCCCGTCCAGTGTGCGGAACCCGTGACCCTACGACGCGCTCAGCAGCTCCATCACGCGCCGCGCGGTCGCCGCGTCACGGGCCGCCGTGAACGGCAGCGCGTTGCCTCCGGTGATGCGGAACGGCTCGCCCGTGAGCGTGAGGTGGGCGCCGCCCGCCTCCTCGACGAGGAGCAGGCCCGCCGCGTGGTCCCAGGCGGCCTCCCAGGAGAACGCGACGGCGTCCAACTCGCCCCGGGCGAGGGCGAGATACTCAAGTCCGGCCGAGCCGCACGGGCGCGTGTGCACACCGTCCGCCCACAGGCCGAGCAGCGCGCGCTTCTGGGCGTCCGTCGTGTAGTCCGGGTGGGAGGTGGCCACTTCCAGGTCCCGGGCGGGGTCCGGGGCGCCGGAGCGCAGCCGTACGCCGTCGAGGAAGGCACCGCCGCCCCTGACGGCCGTGGCCATCTGGTCGCGGGCGGCCGCGTAGGTCCAGGAGGCGAGCAGCTCCCCGTGCCGGGCGAGCGCGACCAGGGTGCAGAAGCCGGTCTCGCCGCGCACGAACTGCCGTGTCCCGTCGACCGGGTCGACGATCCAGACCGGGGCGTCGCCCTGTATCGCCTCGTACGTCTCCGGGTCGGCGTGCACCGCTTCCTCGCCGACGACCACGGAGCCGGGCAGGAGGGAGCCGAGCACCTTCGTCAGATACCGCTCGGCGTTGCGGTCCGCGTCCGTGACCAGGTCGTGCGGGCCGCTCTTCTGGTCGACCTCGTGCGCCGCGAGCTGCCGGAAGCGGGGCATGATCTCGGTGGCCGCCGCCTGGCGGATGGCCTCTTCGACGTCGGTGGTGTGCTGTACGAGAAACTCGTCGATGGTTTCGGTGTCTTCGATCATGCCTCCATGAGAGCACGCGTCACTGACAATCCCCACCCGCCCGGTGCACACCGGGTGGAATCACCATGAACACCCGGAGCCGGAGATCACCGGGAGCAGCCGTCCCGCGCCGGAGGGTCAGCGCCCCACGGCGTACCCCTGCATGCCCCGCGGATTCGCCGCCGCCGACAGGATCCCGGCCTCCGGGTCCCGGGCGACCGCGCACAGCCGCCCCTCGGACCAGGCGTCGCCGACGGTCACCTCGTGTCCGCGTCGCCGCAGCTCCTCCACGACCGCTTCGTCCATGCGGGCCTCGACGGTGACGCTTCCGGGCCGCATGCCGCGCGGGTAGAAGGAGCCGGGGAAGCTGTCGTTGTGCCAGTTCGGGGCGTCGATCGCGCCCTGGAGGTCGAGTCCGCCGCGTGCCTTCGCGCGCGTGGCGACCGCCAGGAAGAAGTGCAGCTGCCACTGGTCCTGCTGGTCCCCGCCGGGCGTGCCGAACGCCAGGACCGGCACTCCGTCGCGCAGGGCGATCGACGGGGTGAGCGTGGTGCGCGGACGGCGGCCGGGGGCAAGGGAGTTGGGCAGTCCGGGTTCCAGCCAGGTCATCTGGAGCCGGGTGCCGAGGGGGAAGCCCAGTTCGGGTACCACGGGGTTGGACTGGAGCCAGCCGCCGCTGGGCGTGGCCGCGATCATGTTGCCCCAGCGGTCGACGACGTCGAGGTGGCAGGTGTCGCCGCGCGTGCCGCCGTCGGCGCTCACCCGCGCGACGGTCGGCTCCCCCGCCCCCAACGGATCGAAGCCGGACTCCTTGGGCGCCACCACGCGCGCGTGCCCGCACAGCCTCGGAGCGCGCCCTCCAGGACTCCCGGGCCGCAGCTCGTACGACGCCTTCTCGCCGATCAACTCCCGCCGCGCCGCGTTGTACTCCGCCGACAGCAGCTCGCCCAGCGGTACGGCGTCCTCGCCCGCGTCCCCGTACCAGGCCTCCCGGTCGGCCATCGCGAGCTTGCAGCCCTCGATGAGGAGATGGACGTAGTCGGCGGACTCGTAGGCGGGCAACTCGGCCGGGAGCAGCGCGAGTTGCTGGAGGAAGGCCGGGCCCTGGCTCCAGGGACCGGCCTTGCAGAGCGTCCAGCCGTTCCAGTCGTACGTCGCCGGGGCCTCGTAGGACGCGGACCAGGAGGCCAGGTCGGCGGCCGTGAGGGTGCCGGTGTGGCGCTCACCGCTGGTGTCCATGGCGGGCCGCCCGGACTGCCGCACGAGGGCCTCGGCGATGAACCCGGACCGCCACACCTCCCGTGCCGCCTCGATCTGGGCCTCCCGGTCGCCCGCCCCGGCGACCTCGGCGAGGAGTCGCTTCCAGGTGGCGGCGAGGGCGGGGTTGCGGAACAGCTCGCCGGGCCGGGGTGCCTTCCCCTCGGGCAGGTACACGTCCGCCGACGTGGGCCACTCCGTTTCGAACAGTTCCCGTACGGCCTCGACGGTCGCCCCGACGTTCTCCACGCACGCGTGGCCGTCCTCGGCGTACCCGATGGCGTACTTCAGGACGTCGGCCAGGGACTTCGTGCCGTAGTCCCGGAGGAGGAGCATCCAGGCGTCGAAAGCGCCGGGGACGGCCGCCGCGAGGGGTCCCGTACCGGGTACGAGATCCAGACCGAGTCCCCTGTAGTGCTCGATCGTCGCTCCGGCCGGGGCGACGCCCTGGCCGCACAGCACCCGCACCTCCTCGCCCGCCGGGGCGAGGAGGATGGGCACCTCACCGGCGGGTCCGTTGAGGTGCGGTTCCACGACGTGCAGCACGAACGCCCCGGCGACGGCGGCGTCGTACGCGTTGCCGCCGTCCTCCAGGACGGCCATCGCCGACTGCGAGGCCAGCCAGTGGGTGGTGGACACCATGCCGAAGGTGCCCTGAAGCGTGGGTCGGGTGGTGAACATACGGAAAATCTACAGAACGGCGGAATCCAGGGAACCTAGGCGTTCATGAACTGCCCCGGCTTCAGAGCCCGGTTGCTGATCCGGACATCGCCAATGGTCCCGTGGAAGACCTGGCTGACCGCGCCCGCCCACTGGTAACCGCCCAGCAGGAACGGCATGTTGAGGGTGGTCAGGCCGATCGCCGTGCTGGTCGGGTTGCGGCCCTCCTCGCAGCCGTTGACGTAGAGCTTGCTGACGCGGCCGTCGTTGGCGACGGCGACGTGCCACCACTCCTCCTGCTGGAGGAGGTGGCTCCAGGCGGTCGTGGCGCCGTTCTGGTTGAGCGGGTAGGCGTTCCACTGGAGTTCGATGGAACTGGACAGGCTGATGGTCAGGACGGGCTCGTCGGCGGTCGCCGAGGGGCCGTTCTTGCCCGCCTGTGCTGCCGTGCCCGCGCGGCTGAGCATCGAGGACCAGCCGTTGCGGCCGCCGTCCCAGTCGGCGGGGACCTTGAAGAAGACCTCGAAGGTGAAGCCGTGGGCGAAGGTCTCGCGGTTGAGCGGTGCCTGGTCGACGGTCTGGAGGTACGCGCCGCTGACCGGATTGCCCTGGCCCGCGAACACCAGCCCCGCGTGGGCGGGTTGGTCCGGGTGGTGGTCGCCGGTCCAGGTGAGCGCGTGCGCAGGGGTGCCGGGGACGGTCTTGAGGACGAGGTCGTTGCCGTGGCCCGCCTGGTCCTTGACGACCGTGCCGGAGGCGACATCGCTGCCCGCCGTACCGCCCTCGTCGAACCGCCAGTACGCCAGCGTGCCCGGAAGCAGCATCCGGCGCGCCGGGCGCGACTTGCGCGGCGGGACCGGCGCGAACCCGGCGAAGCGCTTCTCGAAGTCGATCTCCATCGAGAAGTAGTCGACCTTGGAGGTGAGTTCGAGCTCCTTCGCCGCGAGGGCGTTCAACTCGCCCTGCTCCGCCAGCTCGCGGATCCACGGCGAGAAGGTCGCGATGTCGATCATGCCCCGGTCGAGGTCGAAGCGGTAGGAGCGGATCATGCCCGCGCCGCCGTAGTAGCGGTCCTGGTAGTTGGTGATGTGCAGGTGGACGTCGTTCCCCGCGCTGTTCTTCAGCACCGTGCTGCCGGGCGGCCAGTAGTGGCCGTTGAGGGTGAGGAAGATCTGGTCGTTGTCCTTGATCAGGCCGTCCCACAACTGCTGTCCGTAGGCGGAGAGTTCGGCGACGCCGCCGTCGTCCGCGCCGACGATCTCGTGCGTGGTGACGATCACCGGCAGCGTCGGGTTCTCGGCGATGACCGCGTTGGCCCACGCGAAACCCTTCGCCGACAGCCGCCAGTCGAGAGACAGCAGCATCCAACTCCGGCCGCCCGCGCGGAAGATGTGCGCGGTGTTGTAACCGTCCGGGCTGGAGGAGTGGTAGCCGGGCGTCTTCTTCGCGCGCGCCGGGCTGAAGGTGTCCAGGTAGGGGGTACGGCCCCGCTGGTCGTCGGCGGAGACATCGTGGTTGCCGGCCAGCACGCCGTACGAGGCGCCCGCGCGGTCGAGCATGTCGAACACCTTGGTGACCGCCGCGTACTCCCCCGTGAGCCCGTTCTGCGTCACATCACCCAGGTGCGCCAGGAACACGATGTTCTCGTCGTTGCCGCCCGCGCGGCCCGCCGGATCGAGGACGTAGCGGAACGACGCCTCCATCGGCACCGGATGGATGCGGTCCTGGTCGAACATGTACTGCGTGTCCGGCATGACGACGACGGTGAACCGGGGGTTGTCCGGATCGGGGTCCCAACTCCCGCGCGGCGCCGGTGACATCGTTGTCCGACCGTACGGATCGCTGTCGCCCTTTTCCGCGTACGCGGGAGCCGCGCCCAGCATCCCCGCGGCGGCCGTTCCCGCGCCGAGCGCACCGGCCCGGTACAGGAACGTACGGCGGCTCGACGCGGCGACGCCGTCGCCGTCGAGGTCGGCGGTGCGGGGGCACTCACAGCCCGCCGTGTGCCGCTGGTGGTCGTCGAGGCCTCTGTCGCCCGTGGGAGAGCTGTCCATGTCCGCTCCAATGCCGAGTACAGGAACGGCGTCACGCTACGGACGGCCGCGGTACGGCGGGCTTGCGCGCCGGGTACCGGTGGCCGAACGCTCCCCCAACACCACCCGCCCCACTAGGCCGTGTCCGCAAAGTCCCGTCGTCCGCCCGAAGGGCGGGCCCCGCGGCGTCCGGTGCGTGCTCTGGGGGTCCCCCCACGCCTTCAGGGCAGTGGGGGAGTGCCGGGCGGAAGCCCTCGTACTGGTTGTACGTGGGCTTTCGTCCGGTGCGGCGAGTGGGGGCACCTCCCACGCCCTTCAGGCAGTGGGGGAGCGTGCCGGACGTCGCGGGGCAGGCGGGACTTTGCGGACACGGCCTAGGACTTGCGTCGGCCCGCGGTGAGCAGATGGCCGCTGGTGCCGATCAGGGTGGGCTCGGACTCGATGTGCCGGGTCGCCGTCAGGACGGCCTCGCGGCGGTCCGGGTCGTCCAGCCAGTCCTCGATGCCGCCCATCAGCCAGGCGACGCCTTCGAGGCCGTACTGGCCCTCTACGGTGAGCGCCGCGTCCGCGAACTCCTCGGGTGCTTCGTGCGGTTGGGCGAAGTAGGCGGTCGTGAAGTGGCCGCCGTCCTCGGAGTCGTGGCGGCCCTCCTCCATCTCGCGGTCGATCCGCGTGCGGTGCGGTTCGGTGAAGTACAGCTCCTGCCTGAGCATGTCGTGCAGCCCCGCGAAACGGTTGATCGTCGCCGCGACCACCAGCCCGCCCGGCCGCACCACCCGCCGCGCCTCGCTCAACGCCCGTACGCGGTCCGCCCGTTCGGGCAGGTGGTAGAGCGGCCCGAGCAGCAACACCACGTCGTACGAGGCGTCTTGGTCGGGCAGCGCCCTGGCGTCCCCGGCGCGGGCGGTGACCCCCGGCAGCCGGCCCGCCTGCTCCACGTGCAGCGGTACAGGGTCGACGAGTTCAACCTCGTACCCGTCCCGCGCGAGCCACTCGGCGTGGACGCCGCTGCCCCCGCCGACGTCCAGCACCTGCGCGGGAGCCGTCGGCAGCAGGCGCCGCAGCACGTCCTGGGTGCGCCAGAACTCCAGCCGGTCGGAGCCCTGTCTGAGGCGGCCGTCCTCCTTGCCCTGGGCGTAGTAGGCGAGGATCTCCTCGCGCACCCGGACGGCGGGGTCTTGCGCGCGTGTGGTCTCGGTCATCGCCCCAGGGTGTGATCCGGCGTGTCCGGCGCGCAACGGGATTCCGGCGTACGGGCCGTCACCAGCCCCGACTCGTAGGCGAACACGACGAGTTGGGCCCGGTCCCGGGCTCCGAGTTTGGTCATCGCCCGGCTGATGTGGGTCTTCGCCGTGAACGGGCTGATCACCATGTGGGCGGCGATCTCCTCGTTGGTGAGACCGCGCGCGGCCAGCGCGGTGACCTCGCGTTCGCGGCGGGTGAGGTGTTCCAGACCCTCCACGGTGGAGCGGTCCGGAGGGCGGGAGACGAACTCGCCGATGAGGGTCCGGGTGACGGCCGGGGAGAGGAGGGCCTCGCCACCGGCGACGATCCCGATCGCCTGGAGCAGGTCCGCCGGGTCGGTGTCCTTGAGGAGGAACCCGCTGGCACCCGCGCGCAGCGCCTCGAAGACGTACTCGTCCAGGCCGTAGTTGGTGAGGATGACGACCCGGACCGCGGCGAGCGACGGGTCCGCGGCGATACGGCGGGTGGCCTCGATGCCCGTCATCACCGGCATCTGTACGTCGATCAGCGCGATGTCGGGGAGCTGCGCGCGGACGAGGGCCACGCCCTGCTCACCGTCGGCCGCCTCGCCGACCACCTCGATGCCGTCCTCGGCGTCGAGGAGGGCGCGGAAGCCCGCGCGCATCAGCGCCTGGTCGTCGACGACCGCGACCCGGATCATCCCGTCTCCCCCAGCGGCAGTTCGGCCCGGACCGAGAAACCGCCCTCCGCGCGCGGGGCCGTGTGCAGCGTGCCGCCCAACGCCGCGACGCGCTCCCGCATGCCGGTGAGGCCGATGCCCGGCTTCGGCGGACAGTCGGGGTCGGCCGCTCCGTCGTCCTCGACCCGTATCGTCAAGTCGACGTCGCCGTAGTCGAGTTGGACGTTGATCTTCGCCGGTCCCGCGTGCCGGGCCGCGTTGGTGAGGGCCTCCTGGACGATGCGGTAGACCGCGCGGTCGACCGTCGCGGCGAGGGGGCGCTCCTCGCCGGTCACCGCGAGTTCGACGGCGAGGCCCGCCGCGCAGGCCCGCTCGACGAGCAGCGCGGGGGTGCCGGTGGGCTCCTCGGTGGTGCGCAGGATCTCCAGGGTGGCCCGCAGTTCGCGCATCGCCTCGCCGCCCGCCTCCTGGATGGCGAGCAGCGCGGGCGGCACCTCCTCGCCGCGCTTGCGGGCGAGGTGGACGGCAACTCCCGCCTGGAGCTTGACGATCGAGATGCTGTGGGTGAGGGAGTCGTGCAACTCCCTTGCTATGCGCAGGCGTTCCTCACCCGCGCGGCGCAACGCGGCCTCCTCGCGGGTGCGTTCGGCCTCCAGGGCACGCTGTTCGGTCTGGCGCAGATACGCCTGCCAGTTGCGGCCGGCGAGGCCGGTGATCACCGCGCACAGGAACCAGCCGGCCAGCAGCGCGGTCCGCTCGACCACCTGCTGGGTCGTCGGCCCGGTCGCGAAGTACGCCACCAGGAACACCCCGCCGCCCACGGCCGCAGTACCGCGGTGTCCCGCACGAGCCGCCGTGAGCATGGCCGCGAAGACGGGCAGACCGGCGACGGGCCCCGGGTGCGCGTGCAGGACGTAGGCCGCCTCCGCCGCCGCGGTCACCGCGAGGACCGCTCGCGGAGCCGTCTGGAAGAACGCCAGGGCCGCCGACGCCACGGCCATCAGCACATAGTCGAGGGCGGTCGTGTCCGAGTCGAAGGCCGCGACGACCACGACGAGGGCACCGATCACGACCGCGAGGGACGCGTCGGCGAGACGCCTGCGTGGGGTCACATCGACCGGGAACCCGCTCATGTCGGCACACTAGACCGCCGCGCCGACACGGGCGTCAGCCCTGTGGACAACTCCCGCACTACTCCCCCCGTAGTACTCCGCGCCGCCCCGGCCCTCCCCGTCGTAGCCCCAACTGCCTTCGCCCGTACGACGACCCGGACCACCCCGGCCGCGCACGCTGCTGCCATGTCCACACCCTTCCGGCACACCCGGCCCCCGTCGCCCAAGTCCGCCACCGGCCGCACCGCCGAGGTCTTCGAGCAGATCGCCGTCGACTTCGGCATCGAACGGCCCCCGACCTTCGTGGTCCTGTCCTCCGCGCCCGAACTCCTCGCGCCCGTCTGGGCGTTGATGCGGGAGTCGCTGATCGCGGGCTCCGGCAGCCGTACCGGCAAGGAGCTGGCCGCGCTCGGTGTCTCGCTCGCCAACAAGTGCCCGTTCTGCGCGGACGCGCACACCGTGCTGCTGCACGCCACCGGCGACCACGCCCTCGCCGAACACCTGGCCCGGGGCGGCACCCCGGAGAACGAGGTCCACGCGCGCGTGCTCGACTGGGGCCGCCGGACACGCGTCCCGGGCGCGGCCCTGACGCCGTACCCGTTCCCGCGTGAACAGGCGCCCGCCTACCTGGGCACCGCCCTCGCCTTCCACTTCATCAACCGCGTCGTGTCGGCCCTGCTGACCGAACAGCTCCTCCCGGGCAACGCCCAGCGCTTCCGGGCGGTACGCAGCCTCGCGGGCCGCGCCGTCTCCCGCACCGTGCGCCGGACCGCCGTACCAGGGGCGGCGCTCCCCCTGCTCGACGCCCCGGGACCCGGCCCGGACTGGGCGGCCGGAACCCCCGTGGGCCCGGCCTACGACGCGCTGCGTACGGCCGCGCACGTGGGCGCCGAGCTGCTCGACGCCGACGACCGGACGCTCGTACGGGAGACGCTGTGGGCCTGGGACGGTTCGCATCCGCCGGTCGTGCTGCGCGGCTTCCCGAACCGGCGGGAGCGGCCCGCGGCGCGCCTCGCGGTGCTGGCCGCGCTCGCGCCGTACCGGATCACGGAGGAGGATGTGGCCGCCTGGCGCGGGGCGCGGCACACCGACGCGAGTCTGGTGCGGCTCATCGCCTACGGGGCGTTCGCGGCCGTCGAACGGATCGAGACGACGATGCGGGTGGCCGCGACTCGACCGTAGGGAGTGGACATAAGGGGACACACAGCCCGTCGACAGTGAGGCACTGTCACCGCACAGGCACGGAGCGAGTTCATACTTCCGCCTCACAGGCAGTCATGTGACACTGGCCGTCCCCGTCCGCAGTGCGGACCCGCTCCGCACCTGATCCCCCACGAGAAGTGCGACTTGCGTTCTCTTCCTCTGCCGCTCGCTCTCACCGCGCGTCTGTCGCCGGTCGTCGTGCTCGCCGCGATGGGCTGGGCCCTGACGTCCGGTCCGTTCGCCGCGACGACGACCGCCGACCACAAGTCGACGCCCGAGTCCGGCGCCTCGCCCGAGGCCTCGGCCCCGTCGGCGACGACCGCGGCCAAGGCGTACTCCACCTCTCCCGCCCCGTGCGGAAGTGTGGCGGTGGCGACGATCAAGTCGCTGGTGCCGGGCGCGAAGACGGCCGGCAAGGAGATCCCGTCGACGGACACGAAGGTGCGCCGCACCTGCTCGTGGAACGCGCTCAAGGGGTACGACTACCGCTGGCTCGACGTGTCGTACGAGATCACGGAATCGGACGCGGCGGCACAGAAGTCGTACACCGAGACGACTACGGAGAAGAGCGGCGGCGGCGCGGTTCCCGGACTCGGCGACCAGGCCTACTCCATCGTGAACCTCACCACGGAGGACAAGCAGCAGACGCGTGAGGGCACGGTCGTCGTCCGCGCGGGCAACGCGCTGGTGACCATCACGTACAACGGCAGCGACTTCGAGAACAAGAAGGCGCCGAGTACGGACGTCATCAACAAGGGTGCGATCAAGGCCGCCAAGGAGGCGGTGACCGCGCTGGAGGGCGGCAGGGCCAGCTAGCCCCGCCACCCTCCCGTCGGCATTTCCTACGCCTCGACCGGCGTCGCCTTCTTGCCGGTCAGCAAGGTGAGCACCACGTAGAGCACCATCGACGTGCCCAGACCCACGGCCCAGCCGTAGTCGGCGAGGGAGGACAGGGCCGGGATGGGCCGGCCGTCGATCAGCGGGTGGAAGTCGGCGCCGCCGACGGCGAGGACGCCACCCACCACGAAGGCGGCGACGGCCCGCCAGTTCCAGCCGCCGTCGTACCAGTAGCGGCCGCCCTTGCAGTACAGGTCGGCGAGGTCGAGCTTGCCGCGGCGCAGGATCCAGTAGTCGGCGATGAGGATGCCGGCGACCGTGCCGAGCAGACCGCCGACCAGGCCGAGCCAGGTGAAGATGTAGCCCTGCGGGTCGGAGTACAGCTTCCACGGGAAGATCAGCACCGCGAGGACGCTGGTCACGAGGGCGCCGGTGCGGAAACTGATCTTCCGGGGCGCGATGTTGGAGAAGTCGAAGGCGGGCGAGACCAGGTTGGCCGCGATGTTCACGGACAGGGTCGCGACCAGCACCGTCACCAACGCGTACAGCAGGCCCACGACGTTGTCCGTCTTCGCCGCCAGCTGCACCGGGTCCCAGATCGCCGTGCCGTAGACCGCCTGCGAACCGGAGGTGACCATCACCGACAGGAACGCGAACAGGGTCATGGTGGTCGGCAGTCCGAGCGCCTGGCCCCACGTCTGGGCCTTCTGGCTCTTGCCGTACCGGGTGAAGTCCGGGATGTTCAGGGACAGCGTGGACCAGAAACCGATCATGCCCATGAGCGAGGGCCAGAACAGCTTCCAGAAGCTGCCGCCCCAACCGAGCTTCGAGGGCTGGTCGAAGAGCGGGCCGAAGCCGCCGGCCTTGTCGCTCATCCACCACAGCATCACGAACGCGCCGACGAGCACGAAGGGCGCCGCCCAGTTCTCGAAACGGCGGATCGTCTCCATACCCCGGTAGATGATGGCCACTTGGAGCACCCAGAACAGCGCGAACGACAGCCACATCGTCCAGGCGTACCCGCCGATGTGCGAGGCGTTGGCCCAGCTGTCCCCGATCAGCTTGCCGGCGAGGAAGTAGATCGCCTCACCGCCGATCCAGGTCTGGATGCCGAACCAGCCGCAGGCCACCAACGCCCGTACGACAGCGGGGAGGTTGGCGCCGCGCACACCGAACGAGGCACGCGCGAAGACCGGGAAGGGGATGCCGTACTTCGGTCCCGCGTGCCCGGTGAGCAGCATCGGCACGAGCACGATCAGGTTGGCCAGGGCGATGGTGAACACCGCCTGCTTCCAGTCCATGCCGACGGCGATGAGGCCCGAAGCGAGCGTCCAGGAAGCCGTGTTGTGGGCCATGCCGACCCACAGCGCGGAGAAGTTGTACGTGGTCCAGGTGCGCTTCTCGACGGGAACCGGCAGCAGATCGTCGTTGGCGTACGGACCGCTGGGCAGCGGAGACCCCGGGGAGAGCTCCACCCGCCCGTCGGCGAGGGTGACTTGAGCGGTCGGCGGTATGGCCGCGGGAGCGGTGTCGGTCATGGGCAGGCCAATCGGATGAGGTGGGACGGGAGAGGCCGTGCGGGCGAGCCGGGGGGTGCGCGTGGGGAGCGCCCTTGACCCCCTTCCCGGGACGGCGGGAAGGGGGAGACCAACGGGGTGTGCAGGCTAGGCGTTGACCGCCGGGATGACCTTCGCCCCGTACGCGTCGATCGTCGCTTCCTGCGCGTCGTGCATGTCGTAGACCGCGAATTGGTCGACGCCCAACTCCTTGAGGGCGTTGAGCTTTTCGATCTGCTTCTCGGCCGATCCGATGATGCAGAACCGGTCGACGATCTCGTCGGGCACGAAGGCCGTGTCGGGGTTGTCGGAGCGACCGTGGTGCGAATAGTCGTACCCCTCACGGGCCTTGATGTAGTCCGTGAGTTCCTCGGGTACGGCGGCGGAGTGCGCGCCGTACTTGGAGACGAGGTCGGCGACGTGGTTGCCGACCATGCCGCCGAACCAGCGGCACTGGTCGCGGGCGTGGGCGAGCGCCTCGGGCGAGTCGTCCTCGGTGACGTAAGCCGGGGCGGCGACGCAGATCTTGACCTCGGAGGGGTCACGGCCGGCGGCGACGGCCGCGTCCTTGACCGCCTTCACCATGTACTCAGTGAGGTAGAGGTCCGAGAGCTGGAGGATGAAGCCGTCGGCCTCCTCGCCGGTCATCTTCAGCGCCTTGGGGCCGTACGCGGCCATCCAGACCGGGAGTTGGGCGTCCTCCTTGGCCCAGGGGAACTTGATGACCGTGCCGCCGAGGTCAGCCTCCTGGCCGGAGCCGAGCGCCCTGATGACCTTCATGGCCTCGCTGATCCGGGCCAGGGTGTTGGGAGTTCGGCCCGCCACCCGCATCGCGGAGTCGCCGCGGCCGATGCCGCAGACCGTGCGGTTGCCGAACATGTCGTTCAGGGTGGCGAAGGTGGAGGCGGTGACCTCCCAGGTGCGGGTGCCCGGGTTGGTGACCATCGGGCCGACCGTCAACTTCGTGGTGTTGGCCAGGATCTGACTGTAGATCACGAACGGCTCCTGCCACAGCACGGCGGAGTCGAAGGTCCAGCCGTACGTGAAGCCGTTGCGCTCGGCGCGCTTCATCAGGCTGATGACCCGCGAGGCCGGCGGGTCGGTCTGCAGGACGAGTCCGAAGTCCATGTGCGCCACTCCTAGTTGAGGTACTGACTGGTGGAGCGCGGGGTGTACACGCCGTGGCCCGCGTGCCCGGTGTACTCCCGCTCGGTGATGACGAGTTCGCCGCGCGAGAGGACGGTCTCGACGCGGCCGGTGAGGCGCTTGCCCTCGTACGCCGAGTAGTCGACGTTCATGTGGTGCGTCTCGGCGGAGACGATCTGCTCGGCGTTCGGGTCGTAGATGACGACGTCGGCGTCGGCGCCCGGGGCGATGGTGCCCTTCTTCGGGTAGAGGCCGAACATCCGCGCCGGGGAGGCGCAGGCGATCTCGATCCAGCGGCGGCGGCTGATGTGGCCGTCGACGACGCCCTGGTGGAGCAGGTCCATGCGGTTCTCGACGCCCGGCATGCCGTTGGGGATCTTCGAGAAGTCCCCGCGTCCCAGCTCCTTCTGGCCCACGAAGCAGAAGGGGCAGTGGTCGGTGGAGACCACCTGGAGGTCGTTGGTGCGCAGGCCCTGCCAGAGCTTGGCCTGGTGCTCCTTGGGGCGAAGTGGCGTGCTGCACACGTACTTCGCGCCCTCGAAGTCGGGCTCGGCGAGGTTGTCCGTCGACAGGAACAGGTACTGCGGACAGGTCTCGCCGAAGACGGGGAGGCCCTCGTCGCGCGCCTTGGCCAGCTCGGCGACGGCCTCCATCGCGGAGACGTGGACGACGTAGAGCGGGGCGCCGGCGACCTGTGCGAGCTTGATCGCGCGGTGGGTGGCCTCGGCCTCGAGGAGGGCCTTGCGGACCTCGCCGTGGTAGCGGGGGTCCCGCTCGCCGCGGGCCAGCGCCTGCTCGACGAGGACGTCGATCGCGATGCCGTTCTCGGCGTGCATCATGATCAACCCGCCGTTGTCGGCGGCGCGTTGCATGGCGCGGAGGATCTGGCCGTCGTCGCTGTAGAAGACGCCCGGGTAGGCCATGAACTGCTTGAAGGAGGTGACGCCCTCCTGCACCAGCAGGTCCATCTCCTTGAGGGTGTCCTCGTTGACGTCGGAGACGATCATGTGGAAGCCGTAGTCGATGGCGCAGTTGCCCTCGGCCTTGGCGTGCCAGGCGTCGAGGCCCTCGCGGAGGGCTCCGCCGACGCTCTGGATCGCGAAGTCGACGATGGTCGTCGTACCGCCCCAGGCGGCGGCCCTTGTGCCGGTCTCGAAGGTGTCGGCCGCCTTCGTTCCGCCGAACGGCATCTCCATGTGGGTGTGGGCGTCGACTCCGCCCGGGATGACGTACTTCCCGGTGGCGTCGATGACCCTTTCGGCGGTCCAGCCCTCGGCGACGGTCGTGCCGGAGGTGGCGAGGGCGGCGATTCGGCCGTCCTCGATCAGGACGTCGGCGTGGAGTTCGTCGGACGCGGTGATTACTAGGCCGCCGCGGATTACGGTACGGGTGCTCATCGATTGACTCCGCTGGGTTGTGGTCTGGTGCGGGTCTGTGGGGGCTGGTCGCGCAGTTCCCCGCGCCCCTAAAAGACGGGGGCGCGGGAGTGCTGCGTGTTTACGGGGCGGTCAGGGGGCCGTACGCGTCCGGGCGGCGGTCGCGGTAGAACTGCCAGCGGTCGCGGACCTCGCGGAGTTTCGCCAAGTCCAGGTCGCGGACGACCAGTTCGGGCTCCTTGTCGCTGGCTACCTCGCCGACGAACTGGGCCTCCGGGTCGACGAAGTAGGTCGTGCCGTAGAAGTCGTTGTCGCCCAACTCCTCTACGCCGACACGGTTGATGGCACCGACGAAGTACTCGTTGGCGGCAGCGGCGGCCGGCTGCTCCAGCTGCCACAGGTAGGCCGACAGGCCGCGCGAGGTGGCCGACGGGTTGAAGACGATCTCCGCGCCCGCGAGGCCCAGTGCGCGCCAGCCCTCCGGGAAGTGGCGGTCGTAGCAGATGTAGACGCCGATCTTGCCGACCTTGGTGTCGAAGATGGGCCAGCCGCTGTTGCCCGGGCGGAAGTAGAACTTCTCCCAGAATCCGGGGACTTGGGGGATGTGGTGCTTGCGGTACTTGCCCAGGTAGGAGCCGTCCGCGTCGATCACGGCGGCCGTGTTGTAGAGGACGCCGGGCTGCTCCTCCTCGTACATCGGCAGGACCAGGACGATGCCGTGCTCCTTGGCGAGCGCCTGGAAGCGCTTGACGATCGGGCCGTCCGGGATCGCCTCGGCGTACTCGTAGAACGCCTTGTCCTGGACCTGGCAGAAGTACGGTCCGTAGAACAGCTCCTGGAAGCACAGGACTTGAGCACCCTGTGCGGCCGCGTCGCGGACCGCCTGCTCGTGGACCTGGATCATGGACTCCTTGTCGCCCGTCCAGGCTGTCTGGAAGAGAGCGGCACGAATCACTGTGCTCATCGGGACCTCCGGTCGCTAGGTGTGTGAGGAGCCTAGGAAGCCGGGTAGTCCGGTTTGAGGTGCACGGTGTCACGTCTGCGGGCTCGCGGCGTTCCACGGTGTCACCCTGTCGTGGGCGCATGTTTCACCGCCGTTTTCCCAGGTAGTCCCATGTTTCACCCCTGTTGCGCGTCGTGCGCGAGGAGCGCGATGTGCACCGACGCGGCCTGCTCGAAGTCGTCGAGGTCCACCCCGAGCCGCCCCTCTATCGCCTCCAGCCGGCGGTACAGCGCGGGCCGCGAGACATGGTGGAGCTGCGCGGTGCGCGACTTGTTGCGGCCGGTGGCCAGGTAGGTGCGCAGGACGGCGAGCAGGTCCTCGTCGGCCGCGCACAGCAGCCCGTCCAACTCCCGCTCTGCGAACGACTGCACCTGCGGGTCGTCCCTCAACAGCCGGATCAGGCCGCGCAGATGAACGTCCTTGAGGCGTACGACGGCGGGGAGTTCGAGGGCGTCGCTGGAGTCGGCCACGGCGTCGGCGACGTGCTGTGCCTCGCGCAGCCCTGCGGGCACGTCGTCCCAGACGGTGCGCTGCCCGGCGGCGGCCACCACCGCCTTCAACGCCCCCGACTCGGTGCGCAGCCGGCTCGCGAAGTGCGCGGCGAGGGCATCCGCGTCCTGGTCGCGGGGCAGGCTGAGCAGCACGGCGGTGACACCCTCGGCCAGTTCGGCGACGAGTCCGGGGAGCCCCAACAGCCGTAGCACCCGGTCGAGTTGGGCCGTGTCGCCGTCCCGCACGACCATCGGGACGAAGGTGCGCCGGTTGACGGGGAGCCCGGCCGCGCGGGCGCGGGGCAGGAGCTGTCGTGCCGGTACGACACCGCTCGCGAGGTCGGTCAGCAGGCTCTGGGCGGACTGTTCCTCCCAGGTGTGGGCGGAGCCGCCGAGCATGCGGTGCAGGACGAGGGCCTCGGCGGCGCGGTCGGCGAGGAGGCGGCCGGTGGCGGTGTCGCCGCGGTAGCCGCAGAGCATGATCTGGCCCCACCGCTCCCCTCGTCCGCCCAGTTCGGCGCGGATCCAGCCGTCGCCCTCGCTGCCGCCGGCCTGCCGGGAGATCCGCTCCCAGTCGCGCAGCACGTCGTCCACCGCCGACCGCTCCCCCGCCGTGGCGAGGACGCGGTGCGCGAGGTTGGTGACGACGACAGGGCAGGCGCTGTGCGCGGCGACCTCGTCGAGCAGGCTCTGCAGCGGGGCGCCGCCGGTGATGAGTCCGGTGAGCGCGGTCCGTACGGCCTCGGAGAGGCTGACGGCGGCGAACTTCCGCCGTACCAGCCGGGATTGGACCTCTTCCGTCAACTCCGCGAAGGGGAAGGGCCGGTGGAGCACGACCATGGGCAGCCCGCACCGCTCGGCCGCGCGGCGCATCACGTCCGGCGGCGCGGGAAACGCCCGACCGAGCCCCAACACCACGGCGGACGCCTCCGCGCGGTGCAGGGACTGGATGTACTCGGCCTGCGCGCCCTCGTCCCCGGCGAGGAGCACGCCGGTGGTGAGGACCATCTCGCCGCCGGTGAGCATCACGCCGACGTCGGCGGCCTCGGCGACGTGCACCCACCGCACGGGCCGGTCGAGTTGGCTCGCACCGGCCACCACCTCGGGTTCCCCGGCGAGGACCCGTTCCAGGCCGAGGACCTGACGCACCGACAGCGCGGGCTCCAGGGGATCCAGGATGGTGGCCATAGCGATGTTCCCTTTTTGTTCGTACTGCTACTGCTGCTGCGTGCTCCTCAGAGCCCGTTCGAGGATCGCGGCGCCCTCCTCGGCCTCCGCGACGGTCAGGGACAGGGGCGGGGCGATGCGCAGGGCGCTGGTGTTGTGTCCGCCGCCCTTGCCGATCAACAGGCCGCCCTCACGGGCCGCTTCGAGGACGGCGGACGCCGCGTCCGGGTCGGCCTCGTCGGTGCCGGGCTTGACCAGCTCGATGCCGATCATCAGCCCGCGCCCGCGTACTTCCCGTACGCCGGGATGCTGGGCGACGACGGCCCGCAACCGCTCGATGAGGAGGCCGCCGACGCGCCGGGCGTTGCCCTGGAGGTCGTGCTCCAGCAGATAGGTGAGGTTGGCGAGGCCGGCCGCCATGGTGATCTGGGTGCCGCCGAAGGTCGAAATGCTGTTGGAGTCAAGGCAGTTCATGATGTCGGCGCGGGCGACGACACCGCCGATGGACATACCGTTGCCGATGCCCTTGGCGAAGGTGAGGATGTCCGGCGGACCGTTCTCCGCGTGCGCCTGCCAGCCCCAGAAGTGGTCGCCGGTGCGCCCCCAGCCGGTCTGCACCTCGTCGGCGATCCACAACACCCCGCGCTCGGCAAGGACTTCACGGAACGCGGCGTACAGACCGTCGGGCGGGGAGGTGAACCCGCCGACGCCCTGGACGGGTTCGGCGATGAGAGCGGCGGGCGGGCGGACATGACCGAGCAGGTCCTTGAGGTCGTCCACGCAGGCCGCGATGAACTCGGCGTCGTTCAGGTCGGCGTAGGGACCGCGCGTCCGCACGCCCCCGTGGACGTACAGCGTCTGGAGCGGGGACAGCGAGGTCGGGGACCAGCCGCGGTTGCCGGTGATGCCGACCGAGCTGAAGGAACGGCCGTGGTAGCTGTTGCGCATGGCCAGGATCTGGTTGCTCCTGCGGTACGACGTCGCCAGCATCAGGGCGGTGTCGTTGGCCTCGGTGCCCGAGGTGGTGAAGAAGACCCGGGCGTCCGGGATGCCGGACAACTGGGCGACGCGCTCGGCGAGTTCGACCATCGGCCGGTTGAGGTAGAGCGTGGACGAGTGGATGATCCGCCCGGCCTGCTCGCTCACCGCCTTGGTGACCTCGGGGAGCGCGTGCGCGGTCATGGTGGTGAGGATGCCGCCGAAGAAGTCGAGGTACTTGTTGCCCTCGGCGTCCCAGACGTGCCGGCCCTCTCCGTGCGTGATCTCCAACGGGTCCTGGTAGTACAGGGCGAGCCAGTCGGGGAGTACGTCCCGGTGGCGTCCCAGCAGGTCCTTGGTCACGGCTGCACCAACCCTTCGTAGGCGTCGGGACGCCGGTCGCGGTAGAACGCCCACTGTTGGCGAACTTCCTCGATCAACCCGAAGTCCAGGTCGCGCACGACGAGTTCCTCGTCCTTGTCGCTGGCAGCCTCGCCGACGAACTGGCCCCGCGGGTTGACGAAGTACGACGTCCCGTAAAAGTCGTTGTCCCCGTACTCCTCCTGTCCCACACGGTTGATCGCGGCGATGAAGTATTCGTTGGCGACGGCGGCGGCCGGCTGCTCCAGCTGCCAGAGGTAGGCGGAGAGGCCGCGCGAGGTGGCGGACGGGTTGTAGACCAACTGGGCTCCGTTGAGTCCCAGTTGACGCCAACCCTCGGGGAAGTGGCGGTCGTAGCAGATGTAGACGCCGACCTTGCCGACGGCCGTGTCGAAGACGGGCCAGCCCGCGTTGCCCGGCCTGAAGTAGTACTTCTCCCAGAAGCCCTTGACCTGCGGGATGTGGTGCTTGCGGTACTTGCCGAGGAAGGTGCCGTCGGCGTCGATCACGGCCGCGGTGTTGTAGTAGAAGCCGTCCTGCTCGATCTCGAAGACGGGAACGACGATCACCATGCCGGTCTCGCGCGCGAGCTGTTGCATACGACGCACGGTCGGCCCGTCGGGCACCGGCTCGGCCCAGCTGTAGTGCTCGGGTTCCTGGACCTGACAGAAATAGGGGGCGTTGAACACCTCCTGGAACCCGATGATCTGCGCGCCCTGGCGGGCCGCCTCGCGGGCGTGTTCCTCGTGTTTCGCCACCATGGACTCGGTGTCGCCGGTCCAGGTGGCCTGGACCAGAGCGGCGCGTACGACGTTGGCCATGAGCTGCTCCTTCGACGGGACGCCAGAGCCTCTACGCCCGTAGACAAGGCCGTAGAGGGATGAACGTAAGCCTCCGGAGGAGCCTTGCCAAGACCATCGCCGTTAACCCGCGGAGTCGATCCTGTTTCACCCTCCGGTGGACGCCCCGCTGGGCCGCCTAGGCGGATCGATTGGACCCCGTGCAGTACAGCGCCCCGTAGGGGCGCGGGGAACTGCGCGCCCAGCCCCCACGCACCCGCAGCCGAAAAACCACGTACCCAACCGCTAACCCAGCGGAGCGCTCACGCGCTGAAGCCCGCCACCCGCAAGGCATGCACCAGATCCCAGTGACACTCGTCCGAGACCCCCTTCGCGGCCTCCACCAGGAGCGGTACGAGCTGCTGCGGGTCGGCAGCGACACTGCGGGCGGCTTCTTCGGGGGTGCGGACCCTGACGTACGCGTCAAGAAGCGCACGGATCTCCCGGCGGCGCCCCTCCGCGGCCAGCGCGAGCACGGCCTCGCCGATCTCGCCCGCGGGACGGGCCACACCCTGCCGCAGGATCTGCTCGCCGTCCGCCGTACGCCCCGCCGCGACCAACGCGTCCGCCGCGCCGACCAGCCGGTCGGCGGGCAGCGAGGCGGCCTCCCACAGCAGCGTCGCCCAGTCCGCGCCGAGCCCGGCGCGCTGCAGCTCGGCGGCGAGCAGCGGGAAGCGCGCGGCGGGCCAGTACGCGGCCTCCACGAGCAGCGCGTGCGCCTCGCCGCTCCGGCCCTCGCGCCGCAGCCCCACGAGCCGCCGCACGGCCTCCACGGTGCTCTGCCGCGCCTCCGCGTCCAACGGCTCCCGCGTCGGCTGCGCCCGCTCGACCGGCCGCGCGGCCCCGGCGAAACGGGCTCCGCGCGGGGTCCGGCGCGCGGCGGGCGCGGGAGCGGGAAGTTCCGGTACGACGGCTGCGGGGCCCGGGGCCGCGGTGGTGGCGGCGTCGTCCTCGGCCAGGCCGGCGAAGCGGGCGCTGCCCCGGCGGCGCTTGCGCTGCTTGGGACTGGGGGCGGCCGTCTCGACCTCGGCGTCGGCCTGGTCGGGGGTCTCGGTCGCGGGGGCGGCGGCGTCGGGGCCCGCGAGGCCGTCCCACGTGGGGTCCGGATCGCCGTAGCCGGGGTTCGCCCGCTCGAACTCCTCGTAGCCGCGCCGGGCGTCCGGGGTCCGCCCGTCGGCACCCAGGGAGCCGCCGTATCCGCCCTGCGGACCAGTGACCGGCACCTGCTCGGCATCGCGCTGGCGGGGCAGCCTGTGCGGGGCCTGGTCGCGGTCGTACGCGGCGCTGTTCTGGTCCTGAAAGGTGTCGTCGACGCGGAACACGTTGCCGTGCCGGTCGCGGTGGATGGCCTGACTGCCCTGCAGATGGGCGTAGTTGTCCAACTGCTCGATGCGGGCGCGGAGTTCGGCGCAGCGGGCGGTCGCGCGATCGTGGTCGTCACGGGCCCAGGCGAGATCGAGGCGAAGGGCGTCGGCCGCTTCCTGAGTGGTGGCTGTGTTGAGCAACCGCCCCAACTTCGCCTGCGTCTCGGCCGCGTACTTCTGCTCACGGAGCATCACGTCGAGCCGGTCGCCGAGCGCGTCCCGGCTGCCGGGCCGGGCGTCGAACGCGGCGAGCGCGGCGGCGTGCAGGGCTCGAGCGCGCTCGCTCTCCTGGCTCGCGACACCGTGGCCGTACTCCGCCGCGAGGTCCTGGAGAAGCGCCTCCACGACGTCCCAGGGCGGTACTTCACGCCCGCCGAGACAGGCCTGCATGCCATCGGGATCGCGCTGCCAGAACACCCCGCACCAGCCGCCGCCCTGATCCAGGCGCGCCAGCAGTCCGTCGAGATAGTTCGCGAACTCCCGCACCTGTCCGGGGAGTTGATCCACAGCCATGCCCCAACTCCCGCCAGACCGGAATGCTCCGATCCGTAGAAAACACCATTTGTGTTACGACGCGGCTACGGAAGCTTTTCGAGCCGGGCGCAGAGGTCTCGGAGCCTACGCCTCCCTACTGTGCGCCCGCCTGGTTGATGGGTGATCTGGCAACTCCCGGACGGGAAAGGGGAGGACGAGCGAACCCCGGAGAGAGCACGGTCACACTCTCCGCCTCAGGCCGCCAACGGCGCGCACCTGACCACGAGTTCGTCCATGGACAGCCCGAGCGCCTCGGCGAGGGCGGACACGGTGAAGAAGGCCGGCGTCGGCGCCCGGCCCGTCTCAATCTTGCGGAGGGTCTCCGCGGAGATGCCCGCGTGCGCCGCCACGTCCGTCATGCTGCGGCGGCCGCGGGCCTCGCGGAGCAGCCGACCGAGCCGTTCGCCGCGTTCGCGCTCTTCGGGGGTGAGAGGGGTGCGTACCATGCCGTCATTCTAATACCGGTATAGTAATTGGCATGGTGGAACTGAAGACGGACACGTCTATCGATGCGATGTACGAGGCGGGCCAGGTCGTGGCCCGCGCCCTCACGGCCGTGCGGGAGGCCGCCGACGTGGGCGTATCCCTGCTGGAACTGGACGAGGTGGCGCACGACGTGCTGCGCGAGGCCGGCGCGAGTTCGCCCTTCCTCGGCTACCGCCCCGCCTTCGCGCCCACCGCGTTCCCCGCGGTCATCTGCGCCTCCGTGAACGACGCGATCGTGCACGGCATCCCGGACGGCTACCGCCTGCGCGACGCCGACCTGGTCTCGATCGACTTCGGCGCCAAGCTGGGCGGCTGGGCCGGCGACTCGGCGATCAGCTTCATCGTCGGCGAGCCGCGCCCCGCCGACGTCCGCCTGATCGACACCGCCGAGCGCGCCCTCGCGGCGGGCATCGAGGCGGCCGTAGTCGGCAACCGCATCGGCGACATCGCCCACGCGATCGGCACGGTCTGCCGTACGGCGGGCTACGGCATCATGGAGGACTTCGGCGGCCACGGCATCGGCCGCCAGATGCACGAGGACCCGGGCATCCCGAACGAGGGCCGCCCCGGCCGCGGCCTCCCCCTCCGCCACGGCATGGTCATCGCGATCGAGCCCATGCTGATCGCGAGCGGCCGCGACGACTACCACGCGGCCAAGGACGGCTGGACCCTCAAAACGAACGACGGCTCAAGAGCGGCCCACGTGGAACACACGGTGGCGATCACGGAGGCGGGTCCCAGGGTGCTGACCGAGCGCCGCTGAGCTCTTTCAGGGGCGCGGGGAACTGCGCGACCAGCCGCAACGGGCGCGCACTCGACAGTCGACCGAAACCATCCCAAACCTGCACATGCCCCACGCAGTGCCCCGTGCCATGGTGGATTGATGACCAGCGGCTACACAGACCCCGAAAACGACCCCTTCGGCGAGTTCCTGGCCCGCTTCTTCGGCGGAGCAGCCCCCCTTGGCCCACGGCACATAGACATCGGCCGCCTGCTGAGCCAACCGGCCAGGGACCTCGTCCGAGGCGCCGCCCAGTACGCCGCAGAACACGGCAGCCACGACCTCGACACCCAGCACCTCCTCCGCGCCGCCCTCTCCGCGGAGCCCACCCGCGGCCTCCTCACGCGGGCAGGCGCAGACCCCGACTCCCTCGCCGCGGAGATCGACGAGCGCTCAGGACCGGTCCAACCCCCGGAGGGCACCGCCCTCTCCCTCACCCCAGCCGTCAAACGCGCCCTCCTGGACGCCCACGACCTGGCAAGAGCGGGCGGCACCGGATACATCGGCCCCGAACACGTCCTCGGCGCGCTCGCCGCGAACCCGGACTCCGCCGCCGGCCACATCCTGAACGCGGCCCGCTACGCCCCCACAGGCCTGCCACCCGAGACCCCGGACGGCACCCAGACCACCCACCCCGACCAGCCACGCCCCACCACCACCCCCACCCTCGACAAGTACAGCCGCGACCTCACCGACCTGGCCCGCCACGGCCGTATCGACCCGGTGATCGGCCGCGACGAGGAGATCGAGCAGACCATCGAGGTGCTCTCCCGGCGCGGCAAGAACAACCCGGTGCTGATCGGCGACGCGGGCGTAGGCAAGACCGCGATCCTGGAGGGCCTCGCCCAGCGCATCACCGACGGCGATGTCCCGGACGTACTGGTCGGCCGCCGCGTGGTCGCCCTCGACCTGACCGGCGTCGTCGCGGGCACCCGCTTCCGCGGCGACTTCGAGGAACGGCTGACGAACATCGTCGGCGAGATCCGCGCCCACTCGGACGAACTCATCGTGTTCATCGACGAGTTGCACACCGTGGTCGGCGCGGGCGGTGGCGGCGAGGGCGGCTCCATGGACGCCGGCAACATCCTCAAACCGGCCCTGGCGCGCGGCGAGTTGCACATCGTGGGCGCTACGACCCTGGAGGAGTACCGCCGGATCGAGAAGGACGCGGCGCTGGCCCGCAGGTTCCAGCCGATCCTCGTGCCCGAACCGACCGTCCCGGACGCGATCGAGATCCTGCGCGGCCTGCGCGACCGCTACGAGGCGCACCACCAAGTCCGGTACACGGACGAGGCGTTGGTGGCCGCCGTAGAGCTCTCGGACCGCTATCTCACCGACCGCCGTCTCCCCGACAAGGCGATCGACCTGGTCGACCAGGCGGGTGCGCGGGTACGGCTGCGGGCGCGCACGAAGGGCACGGACGTACGGGCGCTGGAGCGCGAGATGGAGCAGCTCGCCCGGGACAAGGACCAGGCGGCGGCCGACGAGGACTACGAGAAGGCGACGCAACTCCGTGACCGAATCGCCGAGTTGAAGGTACGGCTGGCCGAGGCCGGCGGCGAGGACCAGGGCGACGAGGGACAGAACCTGGAGGTCACCGGCGAGGCGATCGCCGAGGTCGTGTCCCGCCAGACCGGTATCCCGGTGAGCAGTCTCACGGCGGAGGAGAAGGACCGGCTGCTCGGCCTGGAGGAGCATCTGCACCGGCGGGTCGTCGGCCAGGAGGAGGCGGTACGGGTCGTATCGGACGCGGTGCTGCGCTCCCGCGCCGGCCTGGCGAGCCCCGACCGGCCGATCGGCAGCTTCCTGTTCCTGGGCCCAACCGGCGTCGGCAAGACGGAACTTGCCCGCGCGCTCGCCGAGGCGTTGTTCGGCAGCGAGGACCGGATGGTCCGCCTGGACATGAGCGAGTACCAGGAACGCCACACGGTCAGCCGTCTCGTCGGCGCCCCGCCCGGCTACGTCGGCCACGAGGAGGCGGGCCAACTCACCGAGGTCGTACGCCGACACCCGTACTCGCTGCTCCTGCTCGACGAGGTCGAGAAGGCACACCCGGACGTCTTCAACATCCTGCTCCAGGTCCTGGACGACGGCCGGTTGACCGATTCCCAGGGCCGCACGGTCGACTTCACCAACACGGTGATCGTGATGACGAGCAACCTCGGCTCCGAGGCGATCACCCGGCGCGGCGCCGGTATCGGCTTCGGCCCGGGCGGCGCCGACGCGGACGAGGAGGCCCGGCGCGAACAGATCCTGCGACCCCTGCGGGAGCACTTCCGCCCGGAGTTCCTCAACCGCATCGACGAGATCGTCGTCTTCCGCCAACTGACCGCCGAGCAACTCCGCCTGATCACCGGCCTGTTGCTGGAACACACCCGCCGCCTCCTGCACGCCCAGGGCATCACGGTCGAGTTCACGGCCCCGGCCGTCGACTGGCTCTCCCGCCAGGGCTACCAACCCGAGTACGGCGCCCGCCCGCTCCGCCGCACCATCCAGCGCGAGGTCGACAACCAGTTGTCGCGTCTGCTTCTCGACGGCAGGATCACGGAGGGCGGCCAGGTGACGGTAGACGTGGAGGGCAATCGCTTGGTGTTCAACAGCCAGAACCAGTCAAGCACCGCTCACTGAGGCGCCCTTTAAGGGGCGCGGGGAACTGCGCGACCAGCCCCCACGCCCCCGCAGACCGCGTACTACGGAGCAGGATCCACCACCTGCGCGGACCCACCACCCCGCCGCACCTTCTCCGCGGCCGCCAACCACTTCCCACCAGGCAGCCGCTGCACACCGGTCGCCGCACCAATCTCCGGGTTCAAAGTAAAGGCGTGCCCGATAGCTTGCAGCTGAGTCTTCAAGTCACTGTTGTAGAGCGCGGGTTCAAGCTCAGTCGTGGCCGCGTTCCGCTGACTGGCACGAGGCGCCGCGATCGCGTCCACCAGCGGCAGCCCCCGGTCGAGAAACTCCGTGAGGGTCTGCAACACGGTCGTGATGATCGTCGCGCCACCGGGCGAACCCAGCGCCACCACAGGCTTGTTGTGCTTGTCGAGAACGATCGTCGGGGAGATCGACGACCGCGGCCGCTTGCCCGGACCCGGCAGGTTCGGGTCATGGACGGCCGGGTTGGCCGGGGTGAAGGAGAAGTCGGTCAGCTCGTTGTTGAGCAGGAAACCCCGGCCCGGCACGGTCATCGCGCTGCCGCCGGTCTGCTCGATGGTGAGCGTGTAGGACACGACGTTGCCCCACTTGTCGGCGACCGTGAGGTGCGTGGTGTTCTCGCCCTCGTACGTCGTCGGCGCGGCCGTCCCCTTGGCGGTGCAGGGCGTCGGGTCGCGCGGATCGGCCGGCGCCAGCGGGCTGGTGAGCACCGCGTCGTCCTTGATGAGGCACGCGCGCGAGTCGGCGAACTTCTGCGAGAGGAGTTCCTTCGTCGGTACGTCCTCGAAGGCGGGGTCGCCGACCCAGCGCCCCCGGTCCGCGAACGCGATCCGGCTGGCCTCGATGTAGTGGTGCAGGTACTGGACCTCGCTTGCCTTCGAAAGGTCCGTCTTCTCAAGGATGTTGAGGGCCTCGCCGACGGTCGTGCCGCCGGAGGAGGAGGGCGCGATGGAGTAGACACCGAGTCCGCGGTACGAGGTCTTCGTGGGCGCCTGGAGCTTGGCGCGGTACACGGCGAGGTCCTTGGCGGTCAGCTTGCCCGGGCGGGCGTTGTAGCCCGAACTCGGGTCCACCTTCGGCTGGTTGACCGTGGCGAGGATGTCCTTGCCGAGGTCGCCGTGGTAGATCGCACCCATCCCCTTCTTGCCCAACTCCTTGTAGGTCTTGGCGAGTTCGGGGTTCTTGAAGGTGGAGCCGACGACCGGCAACGCGCCACCCGGCAGGAACAGCTTGGCCGTGTCGGGGAAGTAGCGGAAGCGGGTCTCGTTGGACGCCGTCTGGCTGCGGAAGGTGTCGTCGACCGTGAAGCCGTCGCTCGCGATCCGCTCGGCGGGTTTCAGGACGGTGCCGAGCTTCTCGCTGCCCCACTGGTCGAGCGCCGTCTGCCAGGTGGCGGGCGAGCCCGGGGTGCCGACGCTGAGGCCGCTGGTGACGGCGTCGGCGAAGGAGAGGGCCTTGCCGTTCTCCACGAACAGGTTGGAGTCGGCGCTCAGCGGCGCGGTCTCGCGGCCGTCGATGGTGTGCACCGTACGGGACTTGGCGTCGTAGTAGACGAAGTAGCCGCCTCCGCCGATGCCGGAGGAGTAGGGCTCGGTGACGCCGAGCGCGGCGGCTGTGGCGACGGCCGCGTCGACCGCGTTGCCGCCCTTCTTCAGGACCTCGATGCCGGCGGCGGTGGCGTCCGCGTCGACGCTCGCGACCGCGCCGCCGTAGCCGACCGCGACCGGAACCTTCGTCGGTGTGCTGCTCGTTGCGGCCGGTGGGGCCGCCGCCCCGACCGACACCATGGCGGCCGACACCGCCAGGACCGACAGTTTCCGTGCGACAGGGCGACGCATCCGTACCTCCAGTCAGGACCGTCCGCGCAGCGTAGCCACATTGCCATGACCCCAACAGACCACCTCGCGCCACTGTCACACGAGTGCCACACGTCGAACACCGGTACGTACCGGCCATGCTGGGCCGCTAACATGCGCGCCCATGAATGACGACGTGCGCAACATCGTTCTGGGCCTGGCCGCCGCGGGCATCAGCGCCGCGCTCGGCTGGCTCGCCCGCACCTACCTGTGGAAGCGCAAACTCCGGCGCAAGCAGGCGTTCTTCGGGCTGCCCGACAACTCCGAGTCGCTGCTCGTGGTGAACCGCGAGGCGGGCGGCGCCGAACTCTCGGTGATGCGGCACGACGTGTTCGCGCTGCTCGAACTCGCCGCCCTGATCAAGGACTGCAACGCGCACGCCCAGGTCGTCGCGCACGACGCGGCCCAGCAGGGCTTCGGCGAACGCACCGAGTTCTGTGTGGGCGGCCCGTCCTCCAACCGCCGCATGGCCGCGCATCTGGCGTCCCTGCTCCCGGGCATCCGCGTCAACGTCGACCCCGAACCGGGACCGGACCGGGGCGCGTTCCAAATAGGCAGCGAGCGCTACCGACTTGAGCCCGGCAAGGGCGAGTACGTCCTCCTCGCCCGCCTCACCGCCGGCCAACTGGGCGGCGCGCGGCCGGTGTTCCTCTTCTGCGGTCAGCGCGCGATCACCAACCAGGCGGCGTCCCGCTATCTCGCCCGCAACCATGAGAAGTTGGCCCGCAAACACGGCGGCAACACCTTCGTCCTGCTGCTGAAGGTGGTCAACTCACAGGCGTACGGCCCCGATGTGGTGGAGCTGGTCGCGGACGTGACACGGGCCGCGGAGACCCCGCTGCCCGCACCGGCTCCACGCAGCACACACCGCGCCTCCTGAGGTCGCACACATGTCAACAATCTTTACTGGTACGTAACTTACTGACGGGTTACCCAAGGTAGGGAGGCGCGGTTACCGTCGGGTCACTTTGCAGTGACACGTGTGAGGAGTGACCCGTGCGAACCCATCGCCAGGCCCTGCGTACGACCGCGGTGGGCGCCGTCTCCGCGACCCTGATCGCCGGAGGCGTTCTCGGGTTCGCCCCCGCCGCGCAGGCCGCCACGAACGGCGTCCGGTTCGTCGACATCACCGGCGACGGCGGTACGAAGCTCGCGGCGAACGTCGTCACGCCCGCTGGCGCGGACGGCTCGCACGACTACCCGCTCCTCGTGCTGCCCACGAGCTGGGGATTCCCGCAGGTCCAGTACCTGGCCCAGGCCGAGAAACTCGCGAACTCCGGCTATGTCGTGGTGAGTTACAACGTCCGCGGCTTCTGGCAGTCCGGCGGCGGGATAGAGGTGGCGGGCCCGAAGGACGTGGCCGACGCGTCCAAGGTGATCGACTGGGCGCTCGCCAACACCCCGTCCGACGCGGGGCACATCGGCATGGCGGGCGTGTCGTACGGCGCCGGCATCAGTCTCCTCGCGGCCGCACACGACAAGCGGATCAAGGCAGTTGCCTCGCTGAGCGGCTGGGCGGACCTGATCGACTCGATCTACTCGGGCCGCACCGAACACTCCCAGGCGACCGCCCTGCTGGACGGCGTCGGCCTCGTGACCGGCCGCCCGAGCGCGGAGACGAGCCAGGTCTTCAAAGACTTCTTCGCCTCCGACCTGTCCAAGGAACAGGAGTTGATCGACTGGGGGAAGGAGCGTTCCGCCGCGACCTACCTCGACCAGATCAACAAGAACGGCGCGGCGATCATGCTCGCCAACGCCTGGGGCGACACGATCTTCCCGCCCAACCAAATCGCCGATTTCTACGGCAAGTTGACCGGCCCCAAGCGGCTCGAACTCCGCCCCGGCGATCACGCCACCGCTGAGTTGACCGGTCTGTTCGGGCTGCCCAACGACGTGTGGACGGACACCGAGCGCTGGTTCGACCACTACCTCAAGGGCGACGACAACGGCATCAACCGCGAGCAGCCGGTGGAGCTCAAGTCCCGTACGGCAGGCGGCTACGAGGGCTATCCGGACTGGAAGTCGGTCGGCGCGACCCGGAAGAAGATCGACCTCGCGGGCACGACCACCATCCACACCAACGTCGACTCGGGCGCGGACGGCGGGATCGTCTTCCTGTCCAGCATCCTCGACCAGGTCGCGCAGGTGCCCCCGGTCGCGTACGTCCCGCTGCTCCCGCGCCGTTGGGCCGCCGTATGGCAGTCGGCGAAGTACGCGAGCGCCCAACAGGTGCGCGGCACAGTGAAGTTGCACACCACGGTCACGGACACCAAGGAGAGCGGCACCCTCGTCGCGTACCTCTACGACGTGGGCCCGCTCGGCCTCGGCAAGCTGGTCAGCAACGCGCCGTACACCTGGCACGGGCAGCAGCCCGGCCAACCGTTCGGTGTGGACCTGGAGTTGTTCTCCACGGCCTACGACGTCCCGGCAGGGCATCATCTCGCCCTGGTCGTCGACACGGTCGACCCGCTCTACATCGAGCACAACCCGACCGGCGCGCAGCTGACCTTCTCCTCGCCCGCGAACGACCCGTCGTACGTGTCGATCCCGCTGCGCGAGCAGTGATCTCCGGCTGCCGCCGGACGGGCAGGTGCCCTCTCTACTACTGCACCCGCGGCAGCAGCGTCCCTGGTTCCGCCGGGGCCACATCCACGGCCCCGGTCTTGGGACTGCGCTGCTCCCGGCGGGACACCCAACCGGCGAACCAGGAGAGCAGCATGCACATCCCGATGTAGATCGGCGAGATCACCATCACCACAGGGATGAACGGCAAATCGTAGTCGAGGTTCGACGCGATCAGCTTCCCGGCATGGAGAAACTCCTCATAGGTGATCAGATAGCCCAGCGAGGTGTCCTTCAGCGCGACCACCAACTGGCTGATGATCGCGGGCAGCATGGCCCGTACGGCCTGCGGGACAAGGACGTACGACATGACGTGGACCTTGCGCATGCCGAGCGCGAACGCGGCCTCCCGCTGGCCGCGTTCGACGCTGTTGACGCCGGAGCGGAAGACCTCGGCGAGCACCGAGCCGTTGTAGAGCGTGAGGCCCGCGACGAGTGCGGGCAGCGGCTGGACCTTGAGCGCCACGAAGATGAAGAAGATCATCACGAGGACGGGCATGGCGCGGAAGAACTCCACGACAACCGTGGACAGCCAGCGCACCGGCCGGTGGTCCGAGAGCCGCCCCACGGCGAGCAGGGTCCCAAGTGCCAGTGACAGTACGGCTGCCAGCCCGAAGGCCTTGAGCGTGTTGCCGAGGCCGCGCAGCAGCAGTTCCTGAATTCCCTTGTACTCGAAGGGCATCCACTTCGTGTACGTGAACTGGTCGGTGTCGAACAGGAGATAGAGGATCCAGCCGATCAGCGCGAGGATGACGACCGTGGACGCGATGCCGTAAAGGCGGTGCCGTTGACGGGTCTTGGGGCCGGGGACGTCGTAGAGGGCGTTGGCGGTGGTCATCGGGCGACTCCCCACTTCCGCTCCAGCACGTTGAACAGCGCGCTGATGGCGAGGGTGATGATCAGGTAGCCGACGGCGATCCAGACGAACGTCCAGACGATGTTGTAGCCGAGTTCGCTCAACGTCCGGTAGGTGCCGAGGAGTTCGGTGACGCTGAACGCGCCGGCGATCGCCGAGTTCTTGGCCAGGGCGATGAGCGTGGAGCCGACCGGCGGGATCACCGAGCGGAACGCCTGCGGCAGGACGACCAGGCCCAGGCTCTGCCCGAAGGACATCCCGAGACTGCGGGCCGCCTCCCCCTGGCCCCTGGGCACGGTGTTGATGCCGGAGCGCAGCGCCTCGCAGATGAACGCCGAGGTGTAGCAGCCGAGCGCCAGGACCGCGAACACCTTGAAGGGCAGCACGAGTCCGAAGCGCGGCAGGCCGAGCAGCACCGCGAAGAACAGCAGGGTCAGCGGGGTGTTGCGCAGCACGGTCACCCACACCGTGCCGAACACCCGCAGCGAGCCGACCGGAGCGACCCGGAAGGAGGCCACGAGGAAACCGAGGACGAGCGCCAACACCGATGCGTAGACGGTCAGTTCGACGGTGCCGAGGAAGCCGTCACCGAAGGTGGAGAAGTTGTCTGTCAGTACGTTCACATCTGCCTCCCTCAGCTCGCCGGGTAGCGGTCGATCGCGGGCGGGGTGGGCGCGGGGACTCCGGACAGGCCGAGCGTCGCCTCGTACGCCTTCTTCCAGTCGCCGTTCTTCTCACGGGCCTCCAACGCGTCGTCGAGGGCGAACCGCAGGGCGTTGTCGCCGTGCGGGACACCGATGCCGTACGGCTCCTTCGAGAAGGGTTTGCCGACGACCTTGAGCTGGTCGGGGACCTTCGCCGCGTAGCCGATGAGGATCGCGTCGTCGGTGGTGACGGCGGCGACCTGATAGGTGAGCAGGTTGTCGACACAGACCGAGTACGTGTCGTAGGCGACGAGTTGGGCCTTCGGGTAGTCGTCCTTGATGCGCTGGTACGGCGTGGAGCCGGCCGCCGAGCAGACGCGTTTGCCGGCGAGGTCCTGCGGGCCGTGGATGTCGTGCTCGTCGGTGCGGACGAGGAGCGACTGGCCGGCCATGTAGTAGGGGCCGGCGAAGCCGACGAGTTTCTTGCGCATGTCGTTGATGGTGTAGGTGCCGACGTAGTAGTCGATCTGGCCGTTCTGCAGGGCGGTTTCGCGGTTGGCGGAGGCGATCGTCCTGAAGTGGATCGTCTTCGGGGCGAAGCCGAGGGAGGCCGACATCATCTTGGCGATCTCGATGTCGAAGCCGGAGTAGGTGCCGGTCGCGGGGTCCTTCTCGCCGAGGTAGGGCTGGTCCTCCTTGGCGCCGACATTGAAGTAGCCACGCTTCTTCGCCCGCTTCCAGGTCTTGGAGTCGGGAAGCTGAAAGCCTTGCGCCACTTGGTAGTTGGGGAGCTTCTCGGCGGCCGGGCCCTTGACGGGCGGGCTGCCCTCCTTGCCGCAGGCGCTCGCGCACAGCACGGCGAGCACGGCGACGGCGAGGGACGCACGGGTCGTACGGAACATGGATCGCACTCCCCCGCTCAATGCTTGAGGATCTTGGACAGGAAGTCCTTGGCCCGGTCGCTGCGCGGGTTGGTGAAGAACTCCTCGGGGGTGCGGTCCTCGACGATGCGGCCGTCGGCCATGAACACGACGCGGTTGGCGGCGGAGCGGGCGAAGCCCATCTCGTGGGTGACGACGACCATGGTCATGCCGTCGTGGGCGAGTTGGCGCATGACCTCGAGGACCTCGTTGATCATCTCCGGGTCGAGGGCCGAGGTCGGCTCGTCGAAGAGGAGGGCCTTGGGTTCCATGGCGAGGGCGCGGGCGATGGCCACGCGCTGCTGCTGGCCGCCGGAGAGCTGCGCGGGGAACTTGGGCGCCTGGTTGGCGAGTCCCACGCGGTCGAGGAGCTCCATCGACCGTTTGTCCGCGTCCTCGCGCCCCCGCTTGCGGACTTTGATCTGCGCCAGCGAGACGTTCTGCAGGACCGTCTTGTGGGCGAACAGGTTGAAGGACTGGAAGACCATGCCGACTTCGGCGCGGAGCTTCGCGAGGGCCTTGCCCTCCTCGGGCAGCGGCTGCCCGTCGAGCTCGATGGTCCCGGACTCGATGGTCTCCAGCCGGTTGATCGCCCGGCACAGCGTCGACTTCCCCGACCCCGAAGGGCCGATGACCACGACCACCTCCCCCTTGCCGACGGTGAGGTTGATGTCCTGGAGGACATGCAGCTCCCCGTAGTACTTGTTGACGTCCCGCAGTTCGATCAACGGATCGACGGCCATGCCCAGCCCTACTCACTCTCAGCTGTGTCGTGGTCGCCGCAAACTATCCAGACAAGAGTGGAGTTAAGGCACGACACGCACTTTTCGGGCATTAGCCGTATTTAAGCCCGCCGTTACTCTTCCGCGACCTCGGCGTACAGCTGTGAGAGTTCGGGCACACCGCTGGCGGCCCACTCGTGTCCGGAGGCCACGACGTCGAACTCGCGCCCGGATTCGAGCCGTACGACGGGCTGGCCGTTCGGCCAGATCGCCCAGGCCGCGCCGGGCACCGTGCGCACGATCACCGTCCCCAGATACAGACCGGCGTCGTTGCCGAGCCAGGACAAGGTCTCCTCGTCGTCCCGCCAACGGGGCACCAGTTGGTCGAGTGCCTCCAACGAGCCCACGGAGTCGTCGAGTTGGACTCCCTCCCGGGCCGCGTGGGAACGGAGCAGTTCGCACTCGGACAGCGGTTCGGCGATGCCCTCGGGGTCGTGCGCGGCGCGCTTCTCGCCCCGGTTGCCCAGGAAAGGGATGTTCATACTCCCAGCGTGTCATTCGTACCGCCGTACGCACCACAGGGCGTCGCGAGTGGCGTGTCAGCCCCCGGCCCTGAAGGGGGAAAACCCTTCTGCCGAGGGCGGGTTGGCCGGATGGTGGGCGCGATGTCCGCTTCGTACGGTCGCAGTATGAATCGGACAGGCAAGTTGATGGTGCTGCCGTCGGTGACCGTCGCCCTGGTGGTGAGCGGTTCGGTGTCCGCGGGGGCCGTGGGGGCGGGGGCCGTTCCGGCCGCGTCGGCGCACGGAGTGCCCGATACGGCGCGGGGGCGGCTGGTGTCGGTGGTGCATCTGCGGACGCTGTCCGCGCGGGAGGTGGCCGCCGAGTTGAGAGGCGACGAGGACGGGGCCTGGGACGCCGGGGCGGTCCGCTACGGCGTCGACACCTACCGGGTGGTGTATCGCACGGTGGACCCGAAGGGCCGCCGCACCACCGCCAGCGGGCTGCTCGCGTTCCCGCGCAATGGTGAACGGCGGCTGCGCACCGTCTCGTTCACGCACGGCACCGAACTCTTCAAGGACGATGTGGCCTCGGTGTCGACCGAGGTGTGGAGCCAGGCACCCGCGCTGACCTACGCGTCGGCGGGCTTCGCCGTCGTCCTCCCGGACTACCTGGGCCTCGGCCTCGGCCCCGGTCGGCAGCAGTGGATGGACGTGCCCTCCGAGACGACCACCGCGCTGGACCTGCTGCGGGCCGCGCACTCCTACGCACCCGTCGTGGGGCGGCAGTTGGGGCGGGACGTCCTCATCACCGGCTTTTCACAAGGGGCTTCGGCGGCGCTCGGACTGGCGCGGGCCCTGCAGGAAGGGGCCGATCCGCGCTTCCGAGCGGCGGCGCTGGCACCGGTCAGCGGCGCGTACGCCTTCCGGGACGTCGCGCTGCCCGCCCTGCTGGACGGGCGCGCGGACCCGAAGGACGGCGTCATCTACACCGCGCTGGCCCTCGCCTCCTTCAACCGGCTCCACCACGTCTACGACAGCCCCGGCGAGGTCTTCCGGGCGCCGTACTCCCGCACGATCGAGGGCCTGTTGGACGGCACGCACACCGGGCAGGAGGTGATGGCCAGGACCCCGGACACCGTGGACGAGCTGCTCACGGCGCACGGGCGGGCGCTGCTCGCGCATCCGACGGGCGGACTGGCCGCCGCGCTGCGCGTCACCGACGGGGTGTGCACCGGCTGGACGCCCCGGGCGCCGGTGCGGTTGTACTACGCCGAGGGCGACGAGCAGGCCGTGAACGGGAACAGCGAGCACTGCCAGGCCTCGTTCCGCGCCCGGGGTGTCGAGGTCCCGCTGGTCGACCTCGGCACTCCGGACTACGGTGGCTCCCGCCACCTGGGGTCCCAGCGGGCGGCGACGGCGGCTGTGGTGCGGTGGTTCGCGTCGCTGCGCTGAACAGCGGGCGGGCTCTTCGGAGTTCGGGTCAGACGTCCAGGTCGACGACCACGGGCGCGTGGTCCGAGGCGCCCTTGCCCTTGCGCTCCTCGCGGTCGACGTAGGAGTCGGTGACGGCCTTCGCGAACGGTTCGTTGCCGTAGACCAGGTCGATGCGCATGCCGCGGTTCTTCGGGAAGGCGAGCTGGCGGTAGTCCCAATAGGTGTACGGGTGGTCGTACTTGAGGGGGCGGGGGACCACGTCGGACAGGCCCGCGTCGCGCAGGGCGGTCAGGGCGGCGCGCTCGGCGGGGGTGACATGGGTGAGGCCCTCGAAGGCGGCCACGTCGAAGACGTCGTCGTCCGTCGGTGCCACGTTGTAGTCGCCCAGCACCGCAAAGGGGCGGGTGCCCTGCGCGTCGTCGGCTACGGCCGCCCTGAGGGCCTCGAACCACTGGAGCTTGTACGCGTAGTGGGGGTGGTCCACCTCGCGGCCGTTCGGCACGTACACCGACCAGACGCGGACCGGGCCGCAGGTCGCCGCGACGGCGCGGGGCTCCTCGGTGCCGTCGTAACCGGGGTCTCCGGGGAGGCCCTTGCCCACGTCGTCGAGCCCTACCCGGGAGAGCACCGCCACCCCGTTCCACCGCCCGGTCGCGTTGACCGCCGCCTCGTAGCCCGCCTCGCGCAGCGCGTCGAACGGGAACTGCGCCTCGGCCAGCTTGGCCTCCTGGAGGCACAGCACGTCGGTGCCGCTGCTCTCCAGCCAGGCCAGGAGCCTCGGCAGACGGGCGGTGATCGAGTTCACGTTCCAGGTCGCGATGCGCATGCCCCACAACCTACCGGGCGGGTCTGACACTCACAGGTCCGCCGCCTCACCGGGCGCCAGCCGCAGGTGCTCCGCGCCGCCGAGCGCGCCGATCTGCATGTCGTAGATCGGCCGGGCGAGGTCGGTGAGCAGGGCGTCGTGGATGTCGTAGGCGCGCTGCGGCTTGACCTCGCGGACGTAGTCGATGACCTCGGAGATCTTGCTCCAGGGGGCCATGACCGGGAGCATCAGGGTCTCTACGGTGTGGTCGGGGACGGTGAGGGCGTCGCCCGGGTGGAAGACGCGGCCGCCGTCGACGAGGAAGCCGACGTTCGTGATGCGCGGGATGTCCGGGTGGATCACGGCGTGCAGTTCGCCGTGCACCTGGACGTCGAAGCCCGCCGCCGTGAAGGTGTCGCCGTGGCCGACCGTGTGCACGCGGCCCGGGAACGCGGTGGAGAGCTGGTCCGCGACCGACTTCAGCGTCCAGATCTCGGCCGCCGGGTTGGCCTCCAGGCCGGCCCGCAGCCGGTCCTCGTTGAAGTGGTCGGCGTGTTCGTGGGTGACCAGGATCGCCTCCGCGCCGACCGCGGCATCCCCCTCGGTGAAGGTGCCCGGGTCGATGACGAGGGTCCGGCCGTCCTTCTCCAGACGGATGCAGGCGTGCGACTTCTTCGTGAGCTTCATGGGTCCATCCTGCCGCGCCGGAACGGTGGACGGGCGGGTGAGGCTGGTGCTTTCGGTGCCCGTCTGAAGATCACTGCGTGAGGTCACTCGGTGGGGGTCGTCTCCTCGCGGATGACCTGCTGGGCGACCTTGAAGGCGCTGTTCGCCGCCGGGACCCCGCAGTACACGGCGGCCTGCATCAGCACTTCCTTGATCTCGACCGGGGTGAGGCCGTTGCGCAGCGCCGCGCGGGTGTGGAAGGCCAGCTCGTCCAGGTGACCTCCGGCGACCAGTGCGGTGAGGGTGACACAGCTGCGCGAGCGCCGGTCGAGCCCGGGCCGGTCCCAGATCTCGCCCCACGCGTAACGGGTGATGAAGTCCTGGAAGTCCCCGGAGAACTCGTCGGCCTGCGCCAGCGCCCGGTCGACATGCGCGTCGCCGAGCACCTCGCGGCGGACCTTGATCCCGGCGTCGTAGGGGTCCGGGCGGCCCATGACCTGCGGCGGTACCGGGGGCGGCGGCGCGATCTCTGCGATCGGCGCGAGCTGCGGCGGCGGGGCGAGGACCGGCTTGACCGGGGTCGCCGCGATGGCGAACTGCCCGGTGGAGTGCTCGTAGGCGGGCTGCCAGGCGGTGGAGAAGTGCCGGACAAGGAGGTCGGTCACGGCGGCGGGCTGCTCGACCGGGACCAGGTGCGAGGCGCCGGGTACGACGGCGAGGCGGGCGTCCGGGATACCGGCGACCAGCGTGCGGGCCTCGGCGGGGCCGGTGACCTGGTCGTCGGAGCCGACGAGGACGAGGGTCGGCACACCGATGCGGCCGAGTTCGGACCGTACGTCGAACGCGGCCAGCGCCTCGCACGCGGCGATGTAGCAGCCGGGGTCGGTGGTGCGCACCATCTGGACGGCCCACTCGGTGATCGCTGGCTGCGAGGCGGCGAACCCGGTGGTGAACCAGCGGTCCGGCGAAGTGCGGGCGATCGGGTCGAGCCCGTTCGTCCGTACGATGACGCCGCGCTGGCGGAACTCGTCCGCCGTGCCGAAGCGGGGCGAGGCCGCGATCAGCGCCAGCGAGGCCACGCGCTCAGGGTGGCGCAGGACCAGTTCGAGGCCGACGGCGCCGCCGAGCGCGCAGCCCGCGTAGCCGAAGCGCTGCACGCCGAGGGCGTCGAGCGTGGCCAGCAGGCGGTCGGCCAGGTCGGAGACCGAGCCGGCCGGGTGCGCGGGCGAGCCGCCGTGGCCCGGCAGGTCGTACCGGAAGACCCGCCACTGCTTCGCCAGCTCGGGCACCTGGCGATCAAACATGTGCCAGGTCGTCCCGAGGGACGGGCCCAGGATGAGAACGGGCGCGTCTTCGGGGCCGTCGAAGCGGTATTGCAGGGCGGGGGTCTTCATGTCGCTCACCGCTCCAACGTAACCGCCGTTTCTTACGGTCCGGCTGTGGGGCCCCCGGTCTCCGCACGCTGCTCGCACACATCCGTGGGGAACCCTCACATCGCCTTCACCGGTTACCGGTGGAGCTGTGTCGAAGGACACGCTGGAACGCTCCGCGGTTCCTCGGCGGTTCCTTGGTCGTACCTTGGCCGCTCAGAGGTCGCCGGGTGCGCCCAGGCCCGTGAGTGCGCCGACCGGGTCCAGGTCGGGGGTGCCTCTGGGCCACCAGTCCTCGTCGCCCGGTTCGGACTCGTAGGCGTACCACAAGCCGTCGCGGCCCAGGCGGAGTTGGACGTGGCCGTGAGGGTGGGTGAGGTGGTTGCGCCAGGGGCGGAAGGCCGGGAGGTCGGCGGCGAGGAGGAGCGGGCGGGCCCGGTCGAAGCGGCCGGCCGGTGGGTCCCAGGCTTCTTCGAGCACCGCGAGCCCCTCGATGCCGCCCTGCCGCCAGGCGGCGACGGCGCGCGCCAGCTCGCCCGTGGTGCGTGCGGCGGCCTTGGCGAGGGAGGCGTAGAGGGCGCGGGTGGTGACGGTCAGCCCCGAACCGGGTCGGGCCGCCGCGAGCCGTACCGCGTCCTGCCACAGCGTCAGGCCGCCCACCGGGTCCCGGCCGGTGCTGAGCAGAGCGTGCGCGCGGGCGGCGGCGTCGGTCGCCAACTGGTCGAGCGCGAAGGGGTCGGGGCCGCCGGGCGCGGCCGGATACACGGGAGGCTGCTCGGGGTGGGGCGGGACGGGCAACGGGGGCGGGAGCGGAGGCAGTCGGCGGTCCCCCCGCTCCACGAGAACATCCGTGGCCCTTACGCCGGGGAGGGGCGCCGGTTCCTGTTCCTGGGCGGCGCGGGCCGCACGGGCCGCGTTACGGCGGGACAGCGCGTCGAGGAGCGGGCGTTCGCCCCGGCCGCGGAGCAGGAGGAGGACGAAGGGGTCGGCGTCGAGGAGGCGGGCGGTCTGATAGCAGAGGGCGGCGGCGTGCTTGCAGGGGTGACCCGAGTCGGGGCAACTGCACTGCGGGGCGAGGTCGCCGGGACCCGGAAGCAACGAAACCCCGCACTCGGCAAGGGACTTGGGCATCTCCTTGTCGAGCAGCGCGGCGATGTGCCCGGGCCGGTCGGCGGCGGCGTCCAGGAACCGCTCCCAGTCGGCGTCGTCCAGCGTCCGCAACCGCACCTGCACGCGGTACGGCCGCGCGCGGCTGCCCTGCACGTACCCGAGCACGAGCCCCGGCGTGACGGTGATCGCGTCGACGTGTCCCTTCTCCGCGTAACTCCGGCCCCGCAGAAGCCGCTTGGGATCCAGAGCGCCTTCTTCCAGCGCGGTGACCCAGGCGTTGCCCCACCAGGTGTCGGCGAAGCGGGTGTTGGCGGCTCCGCCGCCGTCTCCGTCTTCGTCCCTGTCCGAGGGGCGGGGTGAGAAGGCGGGGAAGGTGCGGCGGAGGTCGCTGTCTCGGGAGGGGGAGGCCATGGAGGTGGGGGTTCGGGGGGTTGCGGGGGTGAGGTCGGAGTCAGGGGTGGCGGTGGAGTTGGGGTTGGAGATGGAGATGGAGATGGAGTTTTGGAGAGAGGTCGGGTCGGCGGGGGTCGGCTCGGGCGAGGTGGCCGATGGATGTGACGGGTGTTCGGTGAGGTCGGGTGTGGGGGCGGACGTCGGGGTGAACGCCTCGGAGTGCGAACTCCCCGGTGCAGAGCGGTCGTTGTCCGGCGCGGTCTCGTCGGCGAGCGGTGTCACATCGGTCGGCAGCTCCACCTCGGCCGGCAACCGGAAGGCTCCCGCGAGGAAGTCCCGTAGCTCACGGGCTCCGACCTCACCGGCACGCCCACGCACACCACTCCGCCCCTCGGCCCGGGAAGCGCCGCTCGCCCGAGGCCCCCACCGAGGTACCGACTCCCGTCCCCCGCCCCCTACGTCCTCACGAGCCTTCCGCGCCGCACCACGAGCCGCCCGCAACGCCTCACGCGCGGCATCCGCGGGCCGTGCCGAACCACTGTCCGGGACGGTCGCCGACGCCTGGACATCCGCCGGATCCTGAGGAGTGACCGAACTCTGAAGAGTGACCGAGCGCTGAAGGCCGGCCGACTCGTCCCCCATCGCATCCCCGGACCGCCCTACCTCACCGCCCTCACCTTCGCCGGTTTCACCAACTCCCGCGTCCGGAACGGCCGCCCCGGACCGCACCGGGTCCCGCAGCCGGTCCGCTGTTCCTTGTCCGGCGCCACCGCCAGGGCTGCTCGCCACCACGTCCTGGGCCGAACCGTCACCCGGCGCGTGGGCATCTTCCCCTGAGGCGCCGACAGCGCGCCGCTCAGCGACGGCCCGTCGCAGCGCCGCCCGCGCCGCGTCACCCGGCCGGGTGTGGGGCTCGGAGGCCTTGTCAACTGCCGTACGGTCCGCGCCCTGTACGTGAGAAGACCTGGGCGCACGAGAAGACTCCGAGGGCCGGGCAACCTCCGCATCCACCCCTTGGCCCCCGCGATCACGGGCCGCCTGCAACGCCCGCCGCACTACGTCCGCGGGACGCTCCTCCCCCGCCAAATCCCGTGGCCCGTCCGGCGTTTCGCCCACCGGGCTCTGCGCCGCCTCCGGTCCCCGCAGCACCTCCGGCGTTTCTTCCGCCGGGCCCTGCGATGCCTCCGCTGCTGGGTGCAGCTGCGCCTCCGCTGTTTCGCCCGACGGGCCTCGCGGCCTCTCGCCAGCCAAGTGCCGCTCTGCCTCTGGCACTTCTGCCGCCGACGCTTCGGACATCTGACCCCGTGGCCCCTTCGCCGCCAGGCCCTGCGGCACCTCGGCCATGCCTGCCGTCAGACCCCGTGATGCCTCCGCTGCCGGGTGCCGCAGCGCCTCCGCTGTTTTGTCCGCCAGGCTTCGCGGCCCCTCCCCCGCCAAGTGCCCCTCCGCCTCCGGCACTTCCGCCGCCGACGCTCCGGACATCTGACCCCGTGGCCCCTTCGCCGCCAGGCCCTGCGGCACCTCGGCCATGCCTTCCGCCAAGCCCCGTGATGCCTCCGCTGCCGGGTGCCGCAGCGCCTCCGCTGTTTTGTCCGCCAGGCTTCGCGGCCCCTCCCCCGCCAAGTGCCCCTCCACCTCGGGCATTTCGTCCACCGGGCTCTGCGCTGCCTCCGTTCCCCGCAGCACCGCCGCCGTTCCTTCCGCCGGGCTCTCCGATGCCGTCAGGTCTCGGGATGCCTCCACCTCAGGCTGCCGCCGCGCCGACGTTCCATCCACCGAACCCGATAGCCCCTCCACCCCCAACTGCCGTTCCACCTCCGCGACTTCTACCGCCGACGCTCCGGACACCTCGCCCCGTGCCCCCTTCACCACCAGGCCCCGCAGCACCTCGGCCATGTCTTCAGCCAGGCCCCGCGGCTCCTCCCCCGCCAAGTGCCGTTCCGCCTCCGCCGTCTCCCCCGTCGAGCGCACCGGCACCCCCGCCGCGTCGTCCACCGAGCCCCGCAACACCTCCGGCGCTTCTCCCGACGACGCCACCTCCGACCCTCGCTCGTCCTCCACCTCGGCCGACGCCACGTCCGACCCCGGCCCGTCCTCCACCTCCACCGTCGCCTCGGCCCCCTCCACGCCCTCACCCCCACGACGAGAGTCCTCGGTACCGCGGAACCGCCCCCGCCCCACACCCCCCGTCACGACGGCCTCCGCAACGACACCAGGTCGGACAGGTCCCGGTCCGACAGCTCGGTCAGGGACGACTCGCCGGAGCCGAGGATCGCGTCGGCCAACGCCCGCTTGGATTCGAGCATCTCGGCGATGCGGTCCTCGACCGTGCCCTCGGTGATGAGGCGGTGGACCTGGACCGGCTGGGTCTGGCCGATGCGGTACGCGCGGTCGGTGGCCTGTTCCTCGACGGCCGGGTTCCACCAACGGTCGAAATGGATGACGTGGCCCGCGCGGGTGAGGTTCAGGCCGGTGCCCGCGGCCTTCAGGGACAGGACCAGGACCGGGGTCGCGCCCGCCTGGAAGCGGTCCACCATGCGCTCCCGCTCCGGGACCGGTGTGCCGCCATGGAGCAGCTCGACCGGGACCGCGCGGGCCGACAGATGGGCGGTGATCAGGCGGGCCATGCCGACGTACTGCGTGAAGACGATCGCGGAACCGTCCTCGGACAGCACCGTGTCCAACAGCTCGTCCAGCAGGGCGAGTTTGCCGGAGCGGGCGGTGAGGCGGTCGCCGGTGGACTGGGCTGCCGCGTGGTCCTCCTTCAGATACAGCGCCGGGTGGTCGCAGAGCTGCTTGAGGGAGGTGAGGAGCTTCAGGACCAGGCCCCTGCGGGCGATGCCCTCCGTCGTCTCGATCGCGAGCATCGACTCCCGCACCACCGCCTCGTACAGCGAGGCCTGTTCGCGGGTGAGCGGGACGGGGTGGTCCGTCTCCGTCTTCGGCGGCAGTTCGGGGACGATGCCCGGGTCGGACTTCTTGCGACGCAGGAGGAACGGGCGGACCAGGCGGGCGAGCCGGATCACCGCCTCCTCGTCCTCGCCGTTCTCCACGGCACGCGCGTGCCGGGCGCGGAAGGACTTCAGGGGGCCCAGCAGTCCGGGGGTCGTCCAGTCCAGCAGGGCCCAGAGTTCGGAGAGGTTGTTCTCCACCGGGGTGCCGGTCAGTGCCACGCGCGCGGGGGTCGGGATCGTGCGCAGGGCTTTCGCCGTCGCCGAGTACGGGTTCTTGACGTGCTGTGCCTCGTCCGCGACGACCATGCCCCACGGCTGTTGGGCCAACGTGGGTGCGGCCGAGCGCATCGTGCCGTACGTCGTGAGGACGAAGCCGCCGGTCAGGTCCTCCAGCGTGCGGTCCGCGCCGTGGAAGCGGCGGACGGGGACTCCGGGGGCGAAGCGGGTGATCTCCCGCTGCCAGTTGCCCAGGAGGGAGGCGGGGCAGACCACCAGGGTGGGGGCGCGATGGGCCCGGCGCAGGTGGAGGGCGATGAGGGTGATCGTCTTGCCGAGGCCCATGTCGTCGGCCAGGCAGCCGCCCAGGCCGAGGGAGGTCATGAGGTCCAGCCAGGCCAGGCCCCGGAGTTGGTAGTCCCGGAGGGTGGCGTCCAGTCCCTGGGGTGGCTCGGCGGGCTGGATGCCTGCCGTCAGGCGGTCGCGGAGCGTGGCCAGCGCGCCGACCGGGACGGCCTCCACCGTCTCGCCGTCGACGTCCGCCGTGCCGGTGAGCGCGACGGACAGCGCGTCCACCGGGTCGAGCAGGCCGAGTTCGCGTTTGCGGGCCTTGCGGACGAGGGCCGGGTCGACCAGGACCCACTGGTCCCGGAGGCGTACGACCGGGCGGTGGGCCTCGGCCAGCATGTCCATCTCGGCCTCGGTGAGCGGGTCGCCGCCGAGCGCCAACTGCCAGCGGAACTGGAGGAGTTCCTCGCTCTCGAAGAAGCCCGTGCCGTCGGTCGCGGAGCCCGGCGCCGACCGCACCACGGCCGCCGCCGTCAGGTCCTGGGCGAGGTCCCTGGGCCAGTGGACGGCGACCCCGGCCGCCGCGAGCCGGGTGGCCGCCATGCCGAGCAGCTCGCCCAACTCCTCCTCGGACAGGGCGAGTACGTCCGGCACGTCCAGCTCGGAGAGGCGGTCCAGCGGGGGCCACACGCGCGCGGCCCGCCGTACGGCCAAGGCGGCGTCCACGCGCGCGCGGGGCCCGAAGGCGGTGTCCGCCGTGCCCGCCCACAGGGCCGCCGCGTCGACCACGAGGGTCGGGTCGGCGAGGCTGTGCACCTGGACGATCGCCGCGCCCGCGCTGCGCACCCGGCCGCCGTCGTCGAACAGGTCGTACGCCGACAGGTCCAGGCGGAGCGAGATCCGCACGCCCGCGTCCATCCCGGCGGCGACCTCCGCGGCCCAGTCCTGGGCATCACGCAGCCGCTGCGGCGCACGGGCCGCGAAGGGCATCCCGGAGGTGTACGGCGCGGCCGGGGTGCGGGGCAGGGTGTCCGCGACGGCGTCCAGGAAGGACCGCATCAGCGCTTCCGGCTCGGGCAGCCGCAGCGGGCCCGGGCCCGGCAGCGGGACGGCGTGACCCTCGTACGGAAGGGCCGCCGCCACCGCGCGGACGTGCGCGATGTCCTCCGGCTCCAGCGGGCCCGCACGCCAGGCGTCGTGGCCCGAAGCGGTGAGCCCGGGGAGGAGTCGACCGCGGGACGCGAGCCGCAGCGCGTGCAGGGCGGCGGCGCCCCAGCAGGCCGTGGCGGGATGGGCGGCGGGGTCACGGCGGGCGCGCACCAGCAGGGGCAGCGCCGCTTCGATCGGCAGGGTCAGCGCGGGGGCGGACCTGCGGCGGACCGTGGCGCCCTGTCGCCGTACGACGGTCAGCTCGGTCTGCTCCACGCCCTCTTCCGCTTCGGGGAGTGCGCGCTCGCCGTCGGGGTCCCAGAAGGCGACGCGGCCCTCGCGCGGGACGACGGGGGACGGCAGGAAGACGGCGGCCAGCCGTACGGAGATCTGCTCCGTGATCGCCGTGTCCGTCATACGTCCTGTCACCTCCCGCCCGTCAGTCGTGTCAGCTGTCTTCGACTCTACGGGCGGGGTCTGACAATCGGCCCCGGCGACCGGCCGGGGCGACCTGCTAGGGAACCGTGCGGGAGACGACGTAGACCATGGGGAGCTTGGGGTCGGACAGGTTCACCACGATGTCCTGGGTGGGGGCCGGGTCCTTCTGTTTGTTGACGACGCCCCACCAGGGGCCGGGGCCGGTGAACTTCCAGCCGGTGATCTTCTGGTCGCGGGCGCTGATGGTGACGTCGTTCTTCTTCAGCGTCTTCCGGTCGACGTCTATCCCGGCGAGGAAGGTGTCCAGGCCCGCGTCCGTGGTCTCGAACTGGACGTAGAGGCGGCTGGTCTTCCAGTTGTTGGTCTCGTAGAAGGCGACCTTCTCCGCGGGGTGCGGGACCGGTACCTGGTAGAGGCGCCGCTGGACCTTCGAGGGCCAGCCCACGGTGAGTCCGGTCGCCGAGTACTTGTACTCCTTGTCCTTGCCGCTGTTGCGGCTCTGGTTGGCGGAGATCGCCAGGTAGACGGCCGGTACGCCGATGAGCAGCACGATGATGAGCAGGGTGATCGCCCGGCGGCGGGCCTTGTGGCGGGGGTCCTCGGGTGGTCGGGGCGGCTCGTCCCGGGGCATGGCCTGACGCGGCAGCGATGCGGTCATGCCGTGTCCTGGCTGCCGCGGCGGAACTCGGCGAACCGCTCGTAGCGTTCGTACCGCTCGACCCGGCGGCGCTTGGCGCGGCGGAAGCGGCGGGCGACCAGCCGGGCCAGGTCGGCGGCCCCGACCATGCCGGCCTCGGGGCCGAGCTGGGCGCGCACTATGCGGGCCTCGGGGCGGTAGCCGCGGCCGGTGAGCTGGCGCTTGAACGCGTCCCGCGCGGGGCCGATCAGCAGGTCGTCGGCGGCCGAGACACCGCCGCCGATCACGAAGCAGGAGGGGTCGAGGGCGGCGGCGAGGTTGGCGATGCCAACGCCGAGCCACTGACCGATGTCCTGGAGCAGCTCGATGCACATCGCGTCGCCCTCGCGGGCCAGCTCGGTGATCATCGGGCCGGTGATCTCGCCGATGTTGCCCTTGACGTGCTCGATGATCCCGTACGCCACCGGGGAGTCGGCGGCGGCCAGCTCCCGCGCCTCCCTGACCAGGGCGTTGCCGGAGCTGTACTGCTCCCAGCAGCCGCGGTTGCCGCACGCGCAGCGGTGGCCGCCGGGGACGACCTGCATATGGCCGAACTCGCCGGCGACGCCCCACTTGCCGCGCTTGACCTGGCCGTCCTCCAGGATCGCGCCGCCGATGCCGGTGCCGAGCGTGATCATGACGAGGTGGTCCTCGCCGCGGCCGGCGCCGAAGCGCCACTCGGCCCAGGCGGCGGTGTTCGCGTCGTTGTCCACCAGGACCGGTACGGAGAGCCTGCTCGTGATGCGGTCCCTGAGGGGCTCGTTGCGCCACGACAGGTGGGGGGCGAACAGGACGCGGTTGCGGTCGGCGTCGACCCAGCCGGCCGCGCCGATGCCGACGGCGTGCACGTCGTGCCGGTCGGAGAGGTCCAGGACCAGTTCGACGATGGTGTCCTCGACGACCTTGGGGCTCTTGGACTTGTCCGGGGTCTCCGTGCGGAGCTTCTCCAGGATGTTGCCGTCGGCGTCCACGACGCCCGCCATGACCTTGGTGCCGCCGATGTCGATGCCGACCGTGGGCACGCGGGGGGCCGTCAGGTGCGACCTTCGCTCACGGGTGCCGACGGTCCTGAGTGCGGGGGCACGCCGGGAGCCTATGGGGGCGCTGAAGTTGCCGTAGGTGCTCATCGGGCCCGATTCTGCCTCACCGTGACCGTGGGTGCTGTGCGGGGGCGTGAAGGGGGGTTCGGATCGTTGTCTGGTGCGGGTGCGTCGTGGCTGGTCGCGCCCCGCGGCGGAGCCGCAAATCGAAACAGCCCCGCGCCCCTGAAGAAGGGGCGCGATACTGAGCGCCAACTCATTCGCATTGTCCGGACATTATGACGAACAGCGTGGGTGAAGCGGTGCAATCAGGGACGTACCAGGAGCTGGAACTCGAACGAGTAACGCGTCGGCCGGTACGTATGGCTGCCGAACTCGACCGCGCGCCCCGTGTCGTCGAACGTCGTGCGTTGCATGGTGAGGAGCGGGGCGCCCTCGGGCTCGGCGAGGCGTTCGGCCTCCTCCGCCGTGGCGCCGCGGGCGCCGATGGACTGGCGGGCGCTGTGCAGGGTGATGCCGGCGGTGCGCATCATGCGGTACAGGCCGGTGGCCTCCAGTTGCGCGGTGTCCAGGTCGAGGAGGCCGAGCGGCAGGTGGTTGGAGAGGTACGCCATCGGCTCGCCGTGCGCCAGGCGCAGCCGGTCGATGCGATGTACGTCGCTGTCCTCGGCCACGCCGAGCGCCGCCGCGACCTCGGCGGAGGCCGTCACGACACTGTTGATGAGGACCTTCGTGGCGGGGCGCTGTCCGGCCGCCTCCAGGTCGTCGAAGAGGCTGCTGAGTTCCAGCGGGCGCTTGACCTGGCTGTGCACGACCTGCGTGCCGACGCCCCGGCGGCGCACCAGGAGGCCCTTGTCGACCAGTGACTGGATGGCCTGGCGGACGGTGGGCCGGGACAGGCCGAGCCGGGCCGCCAGTTCGATCTCGTTGCCCAGCAGGCTGCCGGGGGTCAGCGAGCCGTGTTCGATCGCGGCCTCCAGTTGCTGCGACAGCTGGAAGTACAACGGCACCGGGCTGCTCCGGTCCACGCTGAGCTCGAGCGGCACGGTCGGGTCCACATCTGGTTTCGGCACGGGGCCGAGCGTAGCTGTGTGAATGGTTGACGGGAAGTGATGTAGTTCGATTGTCCGGACATACGCATTGACAGCGTGCCTGGTCGGCCCTCAGTTTGTTCCCATGCGCATCGGAGTCATCGGTACGGGCCGCATCGGGACCATCCATGCCAGGACGCTCAGCCGTCATCGCGAGGTCGGTTCGCTGATCCTCACGGACGTGGACCCGGTTCGGGCCCAGGAGCTGGCGAACCGGCTAGGGGAAACGGCGGCACCGAGCACGGAGGAGATCTTCAAGTGGGGCGTGGACGCCGTGGTGATCACCACGGCGACATCGGCGCACGCCGAATTAATCGGGAGAGCGGCACGGTCCGGGCTCCCGGTGTTCTGCGAGAAGCCCATCGCCCTCGACCTGCCGGGCTCGTTGCAGGCGATCGCCGAGGTCGAGACGGCGGGAACGATCCTTCAGATGGGGTTCCAGCGCCGGTTCGACGCGGGCTACACGGGCGCCCGGGAGGCGGTGCGCTCGGGGCGGCTGGGACGGCTGCACACGGTCCGCGCGACGACCTCCGACCAGACGCCTCCCCCGGCCGCCTACCTCCCGATCTCCGGCGGGCTGTACCGGGACACCCTGATCCACGACTTCGACATGCTGCGCTGGGTGACCGGGCACGAGGTCGTCGACGTGTACGCGACCGGTTCGGACGCCGGTCCCGCGATGTTCCGCGAGGCCGGTGACATCGACACGGCCGCGGCGGTCCTCACCCTGGACGACGGCACGCTGGCCACGACGACGGCCGCGCGTCTGAACGGGGCGGGCTACGACGTCCGGATGGAGCTGGCCGGAGAACTCGACCAGGTCGTCGTCGGCCTGGACGACCGCACGCCCATCGCGTCCACCGAGCCGACCGGTCCCCCGGCCGCGACCAAGCCGTGGACCGGCTTCCTGGAGCGCTTCGGGCCCGCCTACGAGGCCGAGCTGATCGCCTTCGTGGAGGTCGTCGTCGGCCAGCGCACCAACCCGTGCGACGGCCGCGAGGCCCTCCAGGCACTGCGCATCGCCGAGGCCTGCGAAGTGTCCAGACGCGAACACAGACCCGTCCGCCTCGCGGAGATCGCGGGCGCCTTCCCCTACAGCTGAGCAGCACAGTCGTGTCGTAGACGGTGATCCCTCCTCAGGCACCTCAGGGGGCCGCTCAGGACGTACGGACCGCCAGCACCGTCCCCTGGGCGACCGCGCAGAGGGACTCCGTGCCGTCGTCGGCGACCGCGAGGACGTCGCAGCGGACGACGGCCTGGCGGCGGCCTGCCTGGACGACCTCCGCGTGGGCGCGCAGGACGCGGCCGGTGGCCGGGCGGACGTACTGGATGGAGAGCCCGCCCGTGAGGACCGCGGGGCCGAGTGCCGTACCGCCGGCGAACGTGAGCGCGTTGTCGGCGGCGTAGGCGAGGACTCCGCCGTGCACGAAGCCGTTCTGCTGCGTCAGGTCCTCCCTGATGTCGATCTCCAGCGTGGCGATCCCGCCCCCGAAGGCGCTCAGCCGCGCACCGATCAGCCTGCTGAAGGGCTGACTCTCCAGCGCCTTCCGAGCCATGGTCAGGTCGAACCCGGCGAACTCGGCACTTGCGGTCACGAGGACGGTCCTCCTACAGGATCCATGACTTTCACGGCAGTTACGGCTGCCGTGACTTCAACGACCGCTGCGGCTAAGGCAGTTGCTGCCGAGGTTGCTGTTGCTACGGCCGTCAGGGCTCCGCCGTCGCTACGACCACCCCGTGCGGCCGTTCTACCAGCGCACCGGCAGCGCCCGCATCCCGCGCATCAGCATGCCCGGGAGCCAGTCGCCGGGCGGCCCGTCCAGAGTGAGGGCGGGAGCGCGCTCCAGCAGGGTGCGTATCGCCGTGCGGGCTTCGAGGCGGGCCAAGGGGGCGCCGAGGCAGTAGTGGATGCCGTGGCCGAAGGCGAGGTGGCCGCGGGCGTCGCGGCGGATGTCGAAGCGGTCCGGGGCCGGAAAGCGGACCCCGTCGCGGTCGGCGGCGGTCAGGCCGACCATGACCGGATCGCCCCGCTCCACCGGGGTGCCGGCGATCTCCAGCGGCTCCGCGGCGAACCGGAACGTGCCGTTCTCCACCGGGCCCTCGTAGCGCAGCATCTCCTCGATCGCGCCGTCGAGGAGGGTCATGTCGGCGCGCAGGGCGGCGAGTTGGTCCGGGTGGGTGAGCAGGGCGTGGATGCCGCTGGTGAGGAGGTTGACGGTGGTCTCGTGGCCGGCGATGAGCAGGATGAAGGCCATGCCCCGCAGTTCCTGCGGGGAGAGCCGGTCGCCGTCCTCGGCGGTGGTGCGGATCAGGTCGCTCAGCAGGTCGCCGCTGGGGCCCGCGCAGCGCTTGTCCTCGATCAGGTCGCCGAGGTATTCGGCGAGCCGTACGAACGCGTCGTACTCGGCACCCGAACTGGTGGGCGCCACCGCCTCAGTGGACAGCTTGCGGAACTCCGCGCGGTCCAGCTCCGGCACGCCCAGGAGCTCGCTGATCACCGTGATCGGCAGCGGGTAGGAGAGCGCCTCGACGAGATCGGCGCGGCCGGAGGGCAGCATGGCGTCGAGCAGGTCGTCGGTGATCCGCTGGACGCGCGGGCGCAGTTCCTCGACCCGGCGCATGGTGAACGAGCGGCTGATCAGCCCGCGCAGGCGGGTGTGGTCCGGCGGGTCGGTGGTCAGCAGGTATCTGCCGATCAGCTCCTCGTCGAGGAACGTCACCCCGATCTTGCCGCCGTCCTTGGCCAGTCGCGGGTCGGTGAGCGCCGAGCGCGCCTCGTCGTACCCCACGATCAGCCAGGTCACGTGGTGCTCGTCCGGCGCCGGCAGCCGTACGCGGTGCACCGGGCCCGACTTCCGCAGCATGGCGTACACCTGGTGCAGGTCCCGCCGGAACGCCTCGCCGAACTCCCCCAGATCGATCACTTCGGTCATGCCTGCCCCCTCCTGGTCGATCCCCCGAGGTCTCCCAGTGCCATGAGAACGGACGGCGGCGGCGACTAGTGCCCGCTCTCCCCGTCCTCTTCGAGCAGACCCGCGTCGTACGCCAACAGGGCGATCTGGACACGGTTGTTGAGGTCGAGCTTGGCCAGGATGCGGGAGACGTGGGTCTTGACGGTGGCGACGCTCATGAAGAGGCCGGTGGCGATCTCGGCGTTGGCGAGGCCCTGTCCGACGGCGACGGCGACCTCGCGTTCGCGGTCCCCCAGGGCGGCGATGCGTTCACGCGCGCGTGCCCGACGGGTGTCGGTGGCGGTGCCGGCCGCGTGCTCCATCAACTGCCGGGTGACCGCGGGCGACAGCACGGGATCACCGGCCGCGACCCGGCGTACGGCGTCGAGGATCTCGGCGGGCGGGGTGTCCTTGAGGACGAATCCGGCGGCGCCCGCGCGGAGGGCCCGTAGCACCTGTTCGTCGGCGTGGAAGGTGGTGAGGACGACGATCTGGGGCGCGTCGCCCCGGGCGCGCAACCGCTCCGTCGCCGTCAGCCCGTCGACCGACGGCATGCGGATGTCCATGAGGACGACGTCCGGGTGGACGCGGTCGACGAGTTCCTCGACCTCGCTGCCGTCGGCGGCCTCGCCGACGATCTCGATGTCGGCGGCGCCGCCCATCATGAAGGACAGCCCGGCCCGCACCAGCGGGTCGTCGTCGACGAGGAGCAGTCTGATCGCAGTCATGGGGCTACGTAACCACGCACGCGTGGCGGGCGGTTACCGGGCCGTGCGAGGCCACCCCAAGGGTCGGCTCACTCAGGGGACGGCTCAGGGGGCGACTCAGAGAGAGGTGACTCTCCCGGGACCTCCATCACCCTTGCGCGGCAGCGGAGTTGCCCCTGACGGGCCGTGGACGACTCAGCCCCAGGGCAGCCACGCCCGCACCCGGAACCCCCCGCCCTCCCCCGGCCCGTGCTCCAGCCGTCCCCCCGCCAACGTCGCCCGCTCGGTCAGCCCGATCAACCCCTGGCCGGAACCGGGGACATGGGGCACCTCGCCCTCCGGGGGCGGGTTGTGCACGGCGATCACCAGGCCGTCGCCCGGGGTGCCGGTGAGCGTCACCGTGACCTCCGTGCCCGGGGCGTGCTTGCGGGCGTTGGTGAGGGCCTCCTGGGCGATGCGGTAGGCGGTGCGGCCGACCGAGGCGGGGACGGCGGCGGGGTCGGTGACCCGGTTGGCGAGGGTGACCTTCATGCCGGCCTCGCGGGACTCGGTGACCAGCGCGTCCAGGGCGCCGAGCGTGGGCTGCGGGCGGCCCGTGTCGTCGGGCTCGCCCGCGCGCAGGACGCCGATGATCTCCCGCAGGTCCTGGAGGGCCTCGTGGGCGCTCTCCCGGATGACACCGGCCGCCCGCGCGACCTCCTCGCGGGGCGCGTCCGGGCGGAACTCCAGCGCGCCCGCGTGCACGCTCAGCAGGGTCAGCCGGTGGGCGAGCACGTCGTGCATCTCGCGCGCGATGGCTTCGCGGGCGAGCCGCTGGGCCTGCTCGGCGCGGAGCTCCGCCTCCGTCTCGGCGCGCCGGGCGCGGTCGCGCAGGCTGAGCATGAGCTGCCGCTTGGAGCGGACGAACATGCCCCAGCCGATGACGGTGAGGGTGAGCAGTTCGGTGAACACGACCGCGCCGGCGTACGGCAGGTCGGGGTCCGGGCGCAGCCAGAAGAACAACGGGGCCAGGGCGAGCTGGACGCCGCCGATCCAGGCGACGTAGCGGAAGGGGCGGTGCACGGCGAGCGTGAACACGGCGACCATGGCGGCACCGCCCGCCGTGTTCGACACGAAGCCGACGGGCACCATCGCGACCGCGAGCCCGACCGGCCAGCGGCGGCGCAGCCACACCGCGCCGCAGGCGAGGACGCCGAAGAACTGGTCCACGACGGCGAGGGAGTGCGGGGTCGCGGTGTCGCTGTCGAGGGTCTGCGCGGCGGCGAGTCCGATGCCGACCGCCAGCAGGAAGCAGCAGGTGTCGACGACCCAGTCGCGGGCGGTACGGCGGGGGCGTCCGCGCCGTTCGACGTCGGGGTCGAGTTCGTCGGCCACGGCGGACGGCAGCAGCCATCGGCGCCCCGCGAACGCCTGCGGTACCTTCGCGGTCCTGTCACCTGTCACGGTCGACAAATCTATGCGGCACCGGGCCCGGTCACCCACCCCGTGCGGGGGAACGGCGACCAAAGTCGCGCCATCACAGACTTTCGGCGGACATACCTCGCCCCGCGGCCCCCGAACGTGAGCGCGAGCGTGCTCAGCGGCGCGAGCGCTCCGGAGTCACGGCATCACGCGTACGGGGTTCGCACCGCGCGACCGCGGCGAGACCATGTCGTCCGATGGAGGTGCTACCGATTCGAGGAAGGACACGAAGTCGGCCATCGAGGTCCGCCTCGGATTGGACGTCGGCAACGGCGAACATCACGCAACCGCACTCACCCCGGCAGGGAAGAAGACCTTCGGCAGTCGCCCGGGACCTGGGCTGTCACGTCGCCTACCTGCCTGGATCGCCGACCCCCGTCCCCCGAGGCCAAGACTCGGGCAGGCCGTTCCGGGAGGAAATTCGTTTCCGTCCGTGGCCCTACTACGAGGAAAGCGCGGGCTGCCAAGCCGCCGGCGGAGTTCATCGACCACGGGCTCCCCCGTGCCCGTGCGCAGATCGCGTGGAGACGGCGCGCGCCAGGTTAACTCCCTGAAAACTCATCGGACTTGGCGGGAAAATCTCCGTAGTTGTCATTGACATGCCACTATCTACGCGCGTCATCATGGGCGCATGAGATTCCCCCCACGGATCACCAGCATCGGCGCATCAGCCGCCGTCCTGTCCGCTCTCCTCGTCGGCGGCACCGTCGCCACCGCGACCCCGGCCGCCGCCGCGGTCGGCAGCATCTGTTACAGCGCCCTGCCTTCCCAGGCGTACGACACTCTCGACCTGATCGCGACGGACGGCCCCTTCCCCTACTCGCAGGACGGCGTCGTCTTCCGCAACCAGGAAGGCGTCCTCCCCAGCCAGGCGTCCGGCTATTACCACGAGTACACGGTCAAGACTCCTGGCTCGTCCACACGAGGCGCGCGCCGCATCGTCACCGGAGAGAAGACCCAGGAGGACTACTACACCTCGGACCACTACGTCACCTTCAACCTGATCAACTTCGGCTGCTGAGCCGATCGGTCAGGTGCGGCGCCTGAAGGAACGACGTGTCCGGCCGTAGATCCGGCCCGTAGGCACCCGGGCGCGTCCGGCCCCCACCGGCTGCACCATCGCTCACCCCTCGCCCCGCGGCTCCCCCCACGTTCATGGGTCGCGGGGCGAGGCACGTCCTGCCGCCGGGGGAAGCCGAAGGCCTCCCGTCGTCCCCGCCGACCGCTCCGGTCCGGCCCGGCCGCGTACGGGGGACTCTCAGGTCTCCCGCTCGGGTACGTACGCCTCAGCATCCAGGCCGAAGGTCCAGGCCACCCCCGCTCGGGCTGTGCGCGTCGACGGAGGGACCCGTAGCCAGTACGTGCGGTGGGTGCCGTCGGGCTCCGGTGTGGAGTTGAGGACCTCCACCATGACCACGGGCTCGTCGTCGGCCAGGTCGATCCGCCACAGCGTGCCCGTCCTGTCCCGGTGCAGGGGGCGGGCTCCCGAATCGGCGAGGTACCGGTCGCAGCCGTAGTACTCGAGCATCACGCGGCGCAGCTCGGCGTTCTCCTCGGCGCGGATGCGTTCCGGGGTCAGCGTGGGCAGTTCGGCCAGGAAGGCGGCCGGAACCGGCATGCCGCGCCAGGCGTGCAGGGCGAAGCCGTCCGGGTAGGAGAGCGCCGGGCCGTCCCCGTGGTCCAGTCGTCCCGCCTCGTCGCGGTGGAGGGCCGAGGGGCGCTCCGAGAGCACCGCGACCCGCGCGAACGGCCACCACCAGCCGGCGCTGCGGCACACTTCGGACAGCGCGTCGATCGGGCCGTCGTCGGCGGGGAACGCCGCGAGCCACGGCGCGTCGTGCTGCCCGAGCACGGCGTCAAGGAGAAGCAGGCGGATCTCCGCGGCCTCCTTGCCGGTGTCGCTCCCGGCCAGCTCCTCGATCACGCCCGTACGGATCCGGTCCACCAGGGCCTGCGTCGACGGCCACAGCCGTCCGCCGGTCGCCGCCCAGTGCGCCGACCAGCCCGCGGGCCCCAACTCGGCGTGCAGCAGCCGCCTCGCGGCCGCCCAGGGCGCGCTGCGCACCGCGTCCCGGACGCTCGGGCCACGGTCCGTCAGCTCCCGGACGAGAGCGACCGCCGCGCGCGGTGAACCCGCCCACACCACGCGCTCCGGTTCCGCGAGCCCCGCCAGCCGGTAGGCCCGCCGGACGCCCTCCTCGGCGCGCGCCCGGTCCGCGGCGCCGGTCGCCGAGGACCACGTCCGCCACTGCGCGAGGTCGGCGGAAGGCCCGAACGGCGTTCCCCCGTCGTCGAGTTGGGCCCCTTCGCCGCCTGGGTCGACGATCACCGTCGCGCCCCCCGCTCCCCCGTCCGACTTCTGGTCCATCGCCCCGTCCACTCCCACGTCCGTCCCACTCACGTGCCCCTCCTCCACTCCTTGCCCGGCGCTCCCGTACCGCCGGTGCGTCCCGGTCGCTCAGTCGGCCACGATCCGTACGGACCCGGGCACGTACTCCCGCTGTCTGACGACCCGGAACCACCCCTTGGGCAGCGCGATCGCCGCGTGCTCCTCGTGCACCACCCGGCCGCCCTGGGGCAGATGGAGCAGCAACGGCCCGTAGGCGCCCGGCTCGCGCACCAACTCCCCCGGCCCGACGACCGCGTGGGCATGTCCCGTCACCTCTCCCAGCGCCAGCACGAGCCGCCCGTGTGCGTCGCGCCGCTCCCTCGGGGCGTGGGCCGCGTGAGCGGGCACCGCGTCCTGCGCGACCGGCACGATCAGCACGTCTCCCTGTCGGTACATGGCTGTCCCCTCACCGCCGGGTGCGCCACGCACCGGCTTCATGACCACGACGTTAGGCGTCACCACTGACAACGGCCCCGGGCCCGCCCCCGCCGAACGGCACTGTCAGTGGCGGTTGGTAGAAATGCGGCACCACAGACCACGCACACTTCCTTCTCAGGAGCGGCCGCATGACCATCGGTGAGCACCTCGACGCGCTGTACCGGCTGCCGTCGTTCACCTTTCCCGGGCCGGACGCCCCGGCCGACCGCCTGCCCGAGCCGGAGTCGGTGGCCTGGCGCATCGGCGCCAACGTGTACGACACCGACGAGGCGTGGACCGACACGTTCGCCCGCTTCCGTGCCGACGTCGACACGGCCCGGGTCCGGGCCCTGATCATCGGCGGCTGGGAGGAGGCCTACGACACCGCGCCCACGCCGATCGTCGAGGCACTCGTGGAGGCCCGGAACGCCTTCCCCGCGCTGCGCGCGATGTTCCTGGGCGACCTGGTGATGGAGGAGTGCGAGATCTCCTGGATCCACCAGTCCGACGTCACCCCGCTGCTCAACGCCTATCCGGCGCTGGAGGAGTTCGGTGTGCGCGGCGGCACCGGCCTCGAGTTCACCGCGCTGCGGCACGGCTCGCTGCGCCGGCTGGTGGCGGAGACGGGCGGGCTGCCCGTCGAGGTGGTGCGCGGCATCGGCGCCAGTGACCTGCCCGCCCTGGAGCACCTGGACCTGTGGCTGGGCACGCCGGACTACGGCGGTGACAGCGAGGCCGCCGACCTGGAGCCGATCCTGTCCGGTGCGCGGCTGCCGCGCCTGCGTCATCTGGCCCTGCGCAACAGCGAGATGCAGGACGCGGTGGCCGCCGCGGTCGCCGCCGCCCCGGTGGTGGAGCGCCTGGAGGTGCTGGACCTGTCGATGGGCGTGCTGACCGACGAGGGCGCCGTAGCGCTGCTGAGCGGGCAGCCGCTGACGCATCTCAAGAAGCTGGATCTGCGCCACAACTACCTCAGCGAGGCCGTCGCGGAGCGCGTCCGGCAGACGCTGGTGCCGGTGGGCGTGGACGTCGACCTGGACCGTGACGACGCCGAGGAGGACACGGAGGACGACGGCACGGTCTGGCGCTACGTCGCCGTCGGGGAGTGACCGCGTCCACCGCGGCCGGGCCGGTCGCCGCCGCGTCGTCCGCCCGCACCGCGCCGCGGTTCGCGGTGGTCGGCAACCCCGAGAACCGCCGGGTGTCCCTCTTCGCGGACGCCGTGCGCGCGGCCGGGCTGCCCGCACCCCGCGTCGTCGCCTGGGCGGACGTCCTGCGCGCGCGGGGAGCGGACTTCGCCGCCGACGAGTTCGTCCGGGTCGACTCCCCTGGTGAGAACGGCGAGGTCGACCGGCTGCTGCGGGGTGCCGCGGAGCCGACCCGGGTCGAGGGCTCAGCCCGCTGGTACACAGGGTTCACCGCCGCGCTGCGCACGCTGCGCGGCGGCATCCCCCTCGCCGACCCGGACGACCTGGCGGTGCTGTTCGACAAGCGGGCGTGTCACGCCGTGCTGGACACGGCCGGAGTTCCCGTCCCGGAGTCCCCGACGTCGGGTCGGCACGGCGCGCGCGTGCACGGCTGGGACGACGTACGGGCGCTGATGCGCGAGCACCGGATGCCCCGGCTGTTCGTCAAGCCCGCACACGGTTCGTCGGCGTCGGGTGTCCTCGCGGTAGAGACGGCGGGCGGCGGCCGGATCAGGGCGACCACGTCCGTCGAGACCGGTCCGGACGGCGCGCTGCACAACTCCCTCCGGGTGCGGCGGTATCACGACGAGCGGGACGTCGCCCGCATCGTGGACGCGCTGGCCCCGGACGGGCTGCATCTCGAACGCTGGGTGCCGAAGGCCTCCCAGGCGGGCCGGGCCGCGGACCTCCGGGTGGTCGTCGTGGCCGGCCGGGCCACCCACGCGGTGGTGCGGACCAGTCGCGGGCCGCTGACCAATCTGCATCTGGGCGGCAGCCGCGGCGATCTCGACGGCGTCCGGCGGGCCGTCACCGCCGCGGGCGCCCGGTGGGCCGACGTCCTGGACGTGTGCGAGCGCGCCGCGTCCTGCTTCCCGCGCACGCTGTGCGTGGGGGTCGACCTGCTGCCGGCGGTGGACTGGCGGCGCGCCTTCGTCGGCGAGGTCAACGCCTTCGGCGACCTGCTGCCCCGGCTCACCGGACTGCCCGGCAGCGGCGCGGAGGGTCTGGACACCTACGGCGCGCAGGTGGCGGCCGTCCTGCGCGCACCGGCCGCGAGCGGCGCGCGTCATCCGTACAGAACAGGAACTGCCCATGCCTGAGCCCGACATGAACGCGATCGTCGGCGACCACGACATCCTGCTGGTCACCCTCGACACGCTGCGGCACGACGTGGCCGTCGAGTTGGCGGCCCAGGGTCGCATCCCGCACCTGGCCCGCCATCTCCCTGACGGACGCTGGGAGGAGAGACACGCCCCGGGCAGTTTCACCTACGCCTCGCACCAGGCGATCTTCGCCGGGTTCCTGCCCACTCCGGCCGAACCCGGCCCGCATCCACGGTTGTTCGCGGCGAGCTTCGCCGGCAGCGAGACGACCGCCGAGGGCACCTTCGTCTACGACACCCCGGATCTCGTGTCCGGACTGGCGGCGGCCGGCTACCGCACCGTCTGCGTCGGGGGCGTGGGCTTCTTCAACCGGCGCGGTCCGCTGGGCTCCGTCCTGCCCGGCCTGTTCCAAGAGGCGCACTGGGAGGAGGAGTTCGGCGTCACCTCGCCGCACTCCTTCGAGAACCAGATCGACCGCGTGGAACACGTGGTGGGCCAACTCCCCGCCGAACAGCGCCTGTTCCTCTTCGTGAACGTGTCGGCGCTGCACCAGCCCAACTGGTTCCACCTGCCGGGCGCGACCCGCGAGGCGGGCGACACCCGCGAGACGCACGCCGCCGCGCTGGAGTACGTCGACCGGCACATCGGGCGGCTGTTCGCCGCGGCAAGCTCCCGGCGCCCCTGCTTCGTCATCGTGTGCTCCGACCACGGCACCGCCTACGGCGACGACGGCTACACCGGCCACCGCCTGGGCCACGAGTCCGTGTGGACCGTGCCGTACGCCCACTTCCTCCTCGACCCCGCCGAGGCCGTCCGATGACCACCGCGCGGCAGACCAGCCCGTACCAGCACTACGTGTACGCGTATCCGCACAAGACGGCGTACCGGCGCCTCCAAGACCGGCCCGCGCTGCGGGAGTTGTGGGCGGCACAGGACCGCGCCGCGCTCTCGCTGTACGTGCACATACCGTTCTGCGAGGTCCGCTGCGGGTTCTGCAACCTCTTCACCCGCATCGGTGCCCCGGACGGCCTGACCGGCGCTTATCTGGACGCCCTGGAGCGGCAGGCGGACACCGTCCGGGCGGCGCTCGGTGACGCGGAGCCGGTGCGGTTCGCGACCGCGGCGTTCGGCGGCGGCACCCCGACCTTCCTCACCGCGTCCGAGCTGGAGCGCCTGTGCGACCTCGCCGAGCGGCGCATGGGCGCCGACCTGCGCGCGGTCCCGCTCTCCGTGGAGGCCTCGCCCGCCACGGCCACCGCGGACCGGCTCGCCGTCCTCGCGGACCGGGGCGCGACCCGCCTCAGCCTGGGCGTCCAGAGCTTCGTCGACTCCGAGGCCAGGGCCGCCGTACGCCCGCAGCGCCGCGCCGACGTGGAGGCCGCGCTCGGCCGGATCCGGGACACCTCCATCCCTGTGCTCAACATCGACCTCATCTACGGCATCGACGGCCAGACCGAGCGGACCTGGCGCGACTCCCTGGACGCGGCCCTGGCCTGGCGGCCCGAGGAGCTGTACCTGTACCCGCTCTACGTCCGCCCGTTGACCGGCCTCGGCCGGCACCACGGGGACACCGGAACCGACCCGGAGTGGGACGCGCAGCGGCTCCGGCTGTACCGCGCGGGACGCGACCACCTCCTGGCGCGGGGCTATGTCCAGCAGTCGATGCGGATGTTCCGCCGGGCCGACGCCCCGCCCCAGAGCGCCGACGACTACGCCTGCCAGACCGACGGCATGATCGGGCTCGGCTGCGGGGCCCGCTCGTACACCTCGGCGCTGCACTACTCCTTCGACTACGCGGTCGGCATGCACGAGATCCGCGGCATCATCGACGACTACGTCACGACGACCGACTTCGCGCACGCGGAGGTCGGCTACCGCGTGGACCGACACGAGGCGCGTCGCCGTCATCTCCTCCAGTCCCTCCTCCAGGCCGAGGGGCTGTCCGTCGCCGACTACCGCGCCCGCTTCGGGAGTTCACCCGATGAGGACTTCGGGGCGGAGCTCGACCGGCTGGCCGGGCGCGGCTGGCTGACCGACGCGGCGGGCGAGTCGCTCGTGCTGACCCCGGAGGGACTGGCCCATTCCGACGCCGTGGGGCCGGAGTTGTTCTCCCCCGAGGTGCGGTCCGCCATGGCCGCCTACGAACGGAAGTGACGGACCGTCATGGATCTCACCGTCCTGTACCGGGGGCCGCTCGCGTCCTGCGACTACGACTGCCCCTACTGCCCGTTCGCCAAGCGCCGCGACTCGACCGCCCAACTCCGCGCGGACCGCGAGGCGTTGGACCGCTTCGCGCGCTGGGCGGCGGACAGCGAGGACGACCTGTCGCTCCTGTTCACACCGTGGGGCGAGGGGTTGGTCCGCTCCTGGTACCGGCGCACCCTGACCGAGCTGTCCCAACTGCCGCATGTGCGCAGGGTCGCGATCCAGACCAACCTGAGCTGCCGGACCGGCTGGCTCGCCGAGGCCGACCTCGACACGCTCGCCCTGTGGTGCACGTACCACCCGGGCCAGACCCCGTACGACCGTTTCCTCGGCAAGTGCCGTGAACTGGCCGACCGCGGGGTGCGCTTCAGCGTCGGCGTGGTGGGCCTGCCCGGCCATCTGGCGGCGGCCCGCCGACTCCGCGACGACCTGCCCCCGCACGTGTACCTCTGGATCAACGCGGCCGAGGGGCACACCTACGAGGACGCGGAGGCCGACGACTGGACCGCGCTCGACCCGCTCTTCCCGTACAGCAGGCACCCGCACCGCAGCGCCGGACTCCCGTGCCGTACCGGCGAGTCCGTGATCTCGGTCGACGGCGCGGGCACGGTCCGCCGCTGCCACTTCGTCCGCGAGGAACTGGGCAACCTGTACGACGGTTCCTACCGGGCGGCGCTGCGCCCGCGCGCGTGTCCGCTGGCCGTCTGCGACTGCCACATCGGCTATGTCCACCTGGAGACCCTGCCCTTGTACGACGTCTTCGCGGGCGGCGTCCTGGAGCGGGTCCCGTCCACCTTCCCCGGGCAGGACACCCCGCGCCCCCTGACGCTCACGGCGCGGCCGAAGTAGGTCCCCATGTCCAGGTCGTGTCCTCAGTGATCCCATCCCTTCTCAGGCGTGTCTCAGGAGTGTCATCGGCTGAGGGATCGCCCCAGGGGCCCCGTGATGGAGGGAGAACGACCGCGGGTCAGCCGCGGATCGGCCATCACGGGGAGAACGAGACACATGATGTTCAAGCGATTCGGGACCATCGCCGCGACCGCGATCACCGGCACCCTGCTCCTGACCGCCTGCAACGGCGTCGACGGAGCGGCCGACGCCACCGTCTCGCATCCGGCGGCCGGGGCGACGGCGGCGGCAGGCTCCATCGGCCGCTACGCCGAGAACGCGCCGGGGGCGCGGTACTTCACCACGATCCTCACCGGTGACAACGAGGTGCCCGTCAAGGGCAAGCCGGCGGTGGGCGACAAGGACGGCAGCGCGGTGGCCCTCATGCGCATCCAGGGCGACGAGGTGTCCTTCGCGTTCGCGTGGACGGGTATCGGCACCCCGACCATGGCCCATCTCCACCAGGGTGCGCGGGGCACCAACGGCGACGTGAAGATCCCGTTCTTCATGGAGAAGCTCAAGGGCGGCACGCCGTTCGTGTTCGGCACCGTGAAGGTCAAGGACGCGGACCTGCTGCGGAGCATCGAGGCGCATCCCGACCAGTTCTACTTCAACCTGCACACCGCCGAGTTCCCGGGCGGCGCGGTCCGCGGACAGGCCGTCGCACTGCCGGGCGCCGTCTCGCTGCCCGACGCCATCCGGCACTCGTCCCTGGCCGGCGTCGTCAAGGGCGCCCAGATCTACGCCTGCACCAAGCAGGACGACGGCTCCTACGCCTTCACCCAGGACAACGTCGACGCGACCCTCCAGGGCGGCATCCAGCACAGCTTCGCCAAGCACGGCCCGGCCGGCCCGCCGCAGTGGATCGCCCCCGACGGCTCCTCGGTGACCGGCACCGTCGTCAACAAGTTCGACAACGGCAAGGGCAACATCCCCCAACTCCTGCTCCGCGCCCAGCAGACCGGAAAGAGTGAGGGACTCCTGTCCAGGACCACCTCGGTCCTACGCCTCAACACCGCCGGCGGCGTCGCCCCGGCCGGCACCTGCGACCCGGCCGAGCAGCCCACGGCCCGCGTCCCGTACACGGCCGACTACCTGTTCCTCGCCACCAAGTAGCACCGACGAGCGGCCCCGGCCGAACCGTCGGAGCCGCGCACAGCCAAGCGATGCGAGTCCCGCGCGGACTCGCATCGCCGTGTGTTCCGTCCCGGTGCCGTCAGGTGCCGCTCACCGCTCGACGTCCGGGAGGCGGACGAGGCGGGCTCGGGGTCACCGTGCGGCGCCGCGCCCCCACGCTGTCCCCACAAGTACGAGCACACCGCCCGCCAGCCCGAACGCGCCGAGCCGCTCCCCGCCGAGCGCTATGCCCGCCGCGGCCGCCCACAGCGGCTCGGTGCCGAGCAGCAGGCTGACCCGGGAGGGCGAGGTCCGGCGTACGGCCCACATCTGCACGAAGAAGGCGAACAAGGTGCAGAACACGGACAGGAACAGCAGCCCGGCCCACTCGCGCGGCCCGAAGTCCGCGGCCGTTTCCCACGGTGTGGTGTCGGCGCCGGTCGACAGGACCGCGAACACCGCGACGGCGGTGGCGAGTTGGACGGTGGTCAGGGGCAGCGCGTCGGCGCCCTGGACCGACGTGGTGCGGGACATGGCGAGGACGTGCAGGGTGCGGGCGAGGGCCGCGAGGAGCATGAGCAGGTCGCCGAGGGACGGGCGGGAGAAGCCCGCGCCCTGGGTCAGCAGCAGCACGCCGAGCACGGAGAGGGCCGCCGCGCCGAGGAAGGCTCGGGAGGGCCGGGTGCGGGTCACGGCGGCCTCGGCGAGCGGGGTGAAGATCATGGTGAGGCTGATGATCAGGCCGGCGTTGGTCGCCGAGGTGTGGACGACGCCGTAGGTCTCCAGGAGGAAGATCCCGGCGAGGATCAGCCCGAGCAGGGCCGCGCCGCGCCACTGGGCGGCCGTCAGGGCGCGCAGCGAGCGGTGGCCCACGACCGCCAGGACGGGCAGGACGAGGGCGAAGCGCAGGACCAGGACGGCGAGGACCGTGCGGGCCGTGGTGATGTCCTTGGACGCGAGATAACTGGCGCCCCATACCACCGCGACCAGCAGGACGGGCAGGTCGGTGAGCCAGGCCCGGCGGGGCGCGGCGGCGCGCGGTACGGCGATCGAGGACATGGGGGCGGCTCTCCCGGTCTCCGGCGATGGGGTGGAGACGACGGTGGCTGCCACACGGAACGATCACCGTACCGGCGCGGATCCCCGCTGACTAGGCGTTTTCCGCATCGGCGTCCGCGTACGAGCCGTAGGTCGGACGGCCCGCGAGGTCGTACGACTGGATGGAGACGCCGGTGCTGGTGACACGCCCGCCCGTGTTCCGGAAGGCCATGGGCTCGGTGCCCTCGGGGAACAGGCGCAGGCCGCTGCCGAGCACGACCGGGAAGGTCACCAGGTGGAGCGTGTCGACGAGGCCGAGCGCGAGGAGGGAGCGGACGAGGGCGCCGCTGCCGTGCACCTGGAGTTCGCCCTCGGTGCGCTCCTTGAGGTCGGTGACCTCCTTGGCGAGGTCGCCGCCGAGGACGGTGGTGCCGGCCCAGGAGGGGTCGGTGAGGGTCGACGAGGCGACGTACTTCGGCAGGGCGTTCAGCTTGGCGGCGATCGGGTCGGCGGGGTCGGTCTTGTCCGGCCAGTACCCGGCGAAGATGTCGTACGTACGGCGGCCGAGCAGATACGCGCCGGAGCGGTCGAAGACCTCGACCACGAACCTGCCGAAGTCGTCGTCGCCGTAGACGAAACTCCAGCCGCCGTGCTCGAAGCCGCCGCGGGTGTCCTCCTCGGGGCCGCCGGGGCCCTGGTAGACGCCGTCGAGGGTGACGAAGAGTGTGGAGACGAGCTTGCCCATGTCGGGTGCCTGCTTCCTGCTGCGGGAGCGGATGGTGTCATCAGCTCAGACCCCGCGGGCCCCCGCAACTCATCGGTCCTCGCTACGGCGTCTCTCGGTTCTTCGCGCTACGACGGCTCAGCCCGCGTGGGTCGAGAACATGCCGCCCGTCGGGCCCTGCTTGTCGCCGCCCTGGGCCTTCTTCAGGGCGTTGGCCAGGCTCTCGATGGTGAGGGACTGGAGGATGACGCGGCCGTTGCCCTCCAGGGTGGCCAGGGAGAGGCCCTCGCCGCCGAACACGGCGTTCATCAGGCCCTGGCGGTTGAGGCCGCCGATGCGCTGGACGCCGTACTGGACGCCCTCCTCGAAGGCGACCAGGCAGCCGGTGTCGACCTCGATGCGGCCGCCGAAGTCGGCCGGGTTCAGGTCGATGAAGTTGCCCGCGCCCGCGATGATCACCGTGCCGTGCCCGGTGAACTTCTCCAGGACGAAGCCCTCGCCGCCGCTCATGCCGGTGCGGCCGCCCTGGAAGGCGATGCCGAACTGGACGGTGGACTCGGCCGCCACGAAGGCGTCCTTCTCCGCGAACCACGCGCGCGTGCCGTCCAGCTCCAGGGCGCGCATCTCCCCGGGGAGGACGCCCGCGAAGCCGACGGTGCCTTCGCCGCCCTGGGAGGTGAAGTACTGGAACGCCAGCGACTCGCCCGCGAGCGCGCGCTGGCCGACCTGCATGGCGGTGCCCATGGCCTGCCGGAGCATGCCGCCCATGCCGCCGCCCGCGCCACCGGCACCCTGCTGCTGGCCGCCGCCCGACGGCCCGCTCAGGCGCGTCTCCATGGTCACGTTCGTCGTCTTGAAGAGGAACTTCCCGGCCTCGCAGTACACGGTCTGGCCGGGGTTCAGGTTGACGACCGCCATCTGCATGGCGTTGCCGACGATCTCTTGCTGAAGGGTCACGAGAGGAGAACGCGGGAGGCGGAGAAAAGAGTTCCTACCGATCGACATCGGTGTCCGTTCGCCGCCAGCACCCGGGTGCGGTGGCCGCTGGGATGGACACATGACGACTCAGGGAACCCTTTTGGGCAAGGCTGCTCTGGTGACCGGCGGCAGCCGGGGCATCGGTGCGGCGACGGCGCTGCGGCTCGCGCGGGACGGTGCGGATGTGGCCGTCACCTACGTGGACGGCAAGGAGGCGGCCGAGAACGTCGTGCGGCGGATGGAGGCGCTGGGACGGCGGGCCGTGGCCCTGCGTGCCGACTCCGCGGACGCCGCCGAGGCGGCAGGGGCGGTGGACCGCGCGGCGGAGGCACTGGGCGGGCTCGACGTGCTGGTGAACAACGTGGGGGTGGGGCTGCTCGGGCCGTTGGACGGGCTGTCCCTCGCCGACGTGGACCGCGTTCTGGGGGTGAACGTCCGCGGGGTGTTCCTGACGTCCCAGGCGGCTGCCACGCGGATGGCGTCCGGGGGTCGCATCATCACGATCGGCACGTGCATGACGCAGCGGGTGCCGGGGCCGGGCGGGACGCTCTACGCGACGAGCAAGTCGGCGCTGGTCGGGCTGACCAAGGCGCTGGCCCGCGAGTTGGGCGGGCGCGGCATCACGGCGAACATCGTGCACCCGGGTCCGACGGACACCGACATGAACCCGGCGGACGGGCCGTACGCGGCCGGTCAGGCCGCGATGACGGCGTTGGGACGGTTCGGGACGGCGGACGAGGTGGCGTCGATGGTCGCGTATCTGGCGGGGGCGGACTACGTCACCGGGGCGGAGTTCGCGGTGGACGGCGGCCATTCCGCGTGAAGCACACAGGGGGCGCACCGGTCCTGTCGGGCCGGTGTGCCCCTACGCGCGTGTGCGTCAGCCGCCCAGCTCCTGATGCCTCGCCGCCAGTGCCGCCGCCCCCTGCTCCGTCAGCGAGCCGAACAGCCGCAGCCGCGAGATCCCGCCGTCGGGATAGATGTCCACGCGTGCGTGCGTCCCGATCGCCGGAGCCGGGAGGACGAAGCGGTGGTTCGTGTCGGGCTGGAGGCGGGTGCGCGGGAGGATCTCGTGCCAGTCGCCGGTCTCGCCGTCCCGTACCGATACCGACGCCCAGCCCGCGCTGTTGCCCTTCAGGTACGCCGTGTCGATCTCCACGGCGCGGATCTGGGACTGGGCCGCCAGGCGGTAGCTGATCCAGTCGTTGCCCTGGTCGCGGCGTCGGCGGGTCTCCCAGCCGTCGTCCATCTTGCGGGAGCGGCCGGGCTGGATGGTGTTGCTCGCGGGTGAGTAGAAGAGGTTGGAGGCGTCCTCGGCGGAGCCGCCGTTCTCCAGGGCGACGACGTCGAACGTGCCCAGCGCCGCGAGCCAGTTGGGGTCGGGGACGACCTCGCCGTAGACCCGCAGGCGGGCGATGCCGCCGTCGGGGTGCTGGTTGACGCGGAGGTGGGTGAAGCGCTGCTCGGTGGCTATGGCGAAGCCGTTCGCCGCGTGGCCGCCGACCGGCGTGCGCGGGACCAGGGGCGTCCACTTCACGTCGTCGGCGAGGAGGTCCTCGGGGGACGGGGAGCCCGGGAGCGAGACGCCCTCCACCGACACCGCCTGCGGGTAATTGCCGCGGAAGTGGGCCGTGTCGACGACGATCCCGCGGATCACGCCGGGCGCGCCGAGGCGGACCAGCGCCCAGTCGTGGTCCTCCGCCGTAGGCCACGGGTGGTCCGCCGAGGCACCACGGCGGCGGCGGGTCTCCCAGCCGTCCATGATCTTGCCCTTGTGACCGAAGTGCTCAGGGTCGAACTCGGCCGGCCCGGGCACCAGCAGGTTCTCGCGCTCGGCGAAGAACTCGTCGTTGGCGGCGATGACACCGGCACCGAGCTGCCGGTCGGCGAGGTTGACGTACTGGGTGAAGGGGAAGTCGGCCGTGCGGTAGTCCGCGTACGGGTCACCGCCTCCGTAGGGGTTCGCGTCGCCGGTGAAACTCGGAATCGCCGTCACTGCTGTGTCTGCCTTTCGGGAGTGGGCCGCTGCGGGTGCGGTGGAGGTGGATCAAGGGGTACGGGTCAGGAGTTGGCCCTTCGGGTCGGTGAACTCGCCGTCCAGCACGATGCGTTCGCCGCGCAGCCAGGTCGACTTCACGACTCCGCAGAGGGTCTTTCCGGCGTACGCCGTGACGCGGTTGCGGTGTTGGAGGGCCGCCGGGTCCACGGTGAACGTCTCGTCGGGGGCGAGGACCGCGAAGTCGGCGTCGCGGCCCGCCTCAATGGCGCCCTTCTGGTCAAGTCCCGCCAGCTGTGCGGTCCTTGACGACATCCAGCGGACGACGTCCGTGAGGTCGTGGCCGCGCTTGCGGGCCTCCGTCCACACCGCGGCGAGGCTGAGCTGGAGGCCTGAGATGCCGCCCCACGCGGTGGCGAAGTCGTCGGTCTTCAGGTCGGCCGTCGAGGGCGAGTGGTCCGTCACCACGCAGTCGATCGTGCCGTCGGCCAGCGCCTGCCACAGCAGGTCCTGGTTGGCGGACTCGCGGATCGGCGGGCAGCACTTGAACTCGCTTGCGCCGTCCGGGACTTCCTCCGCCGTGAGGGTGAGGTAGTGGGGGCACGTCTCGACGGTGATGCGGACGCCCTCCGCCTTGGCGGCGGCGATGAGCGGGAGTGCGTCCGACGAGGACAGGTGCAGCACGTGCACGCGCGCGTTGAGGCGCTTCGCCTGCGCGATCAGCCCCGCGATGGCCGTGTCCTCGGCGTCGCGCGGGCGGCTCGCGAGGAAGTCGGCGTACTTGGGGCCGCCCTGCTGCGGGGCCGCCTCGAGGTGGTGCGGGTCCTCCGCGTGGACGATGAGCAGGCCGTCGAATCCGGCGATCTCGGCCAGGGACAGGGCGAGTTGGTCCTGGTCCAGGTGCGGGAACTCGTCCACGCCGGATGGGGACAGGAACGCCTTGAAGCCGAAGACGCCGGCGTCGTGCAGCGGGCGCAGGTCCTTGACGTTGTCGGGCAGGGCGCCGCCCCAGAAGCCGACGTCCATGTGGGCCTTCTCCGCGGCGACTCGCTGCTTCGTACGGAGGTTGTCGACCGTCGTCGTCGGCGGGAGGGAGTTGAGCGGCATGTCGATGAGCGTGGTGATGCCACCGGCCGCCGCCGCGCGCGTCGCGGTCCAGAAGCCCTCCCAGTGGGTGCGGCCGGGGTCGTTCACGTGCACATGCGTGTCGACCAGGCCGGGCAGCAGGACGTCGTCGCCGAAGTCCTCGAACCGTGCCCCGGACGGGACTTGGGCGTCGTACGGGAGGACGGCCGTGATCTTCCCCCCGGCGACCGCGACCGCCGCCGCGCGTGTCCCCTCGGGAGTGATGACACGTGTTGAGCGCACCACCAGTTCAGCGTCGGACACCCGGACCCCTCTCTGCCACCGTCGTCGCTTCCGTCACTTCCGTTTACTTCCGAGAAACGGGATTTACTTCCACGTAACGGAATTCAACTTTCTGTTGAAGGAGTCTTCACTCCCGCTCCCGTACCGTCAAGGGCACACTTCTCCACGATGCGCCCCATCCGCACACTCTGGACGTTTCCACAAAGCGGAATTAAACTTCCGGCAAGCAGAACGTAGCTACGCACAGGCGGGGAGTCAACCGACCCCCGGGTAGGCTTCAGCCCTTCCCGCCCGTGCCGAAAGGAACGCGCCGTGCCGCCGTCCAGCGTGAGCAGCACCGACTCCACCAAGTCCGCCACGGGTGGTGTCCAGTCCCTCGAGCGCGCCTTCGACCTGCTGGAGCGGATGGCCGACGCGGGCGGCGAGGTCGGCCTGAGCGAGCTCTCCGCGAGCAGCGGCCTCCCGCTCCCCACCATCCACCGCCTGATGCGCACGCTCGTGGTCTGCGGTTACGTCCGCCAGCAGGCGAACCGCCGGTACGCGCTCGGCCCGCGCCTGATCCGCCTCGGCGAGTCCGCGTCCCGGCTGCTCGGCACCTGGGCCCGCCCCTACCTCGCCCGACTGGTCGAGGAGACCGGCGAGACGGCGAACATGGCGCTGCTCGACGGCGACGAGATCGTGTACGTCGCGCAGGTGCCGTCCAAGCACTCGATGCGCATGTTCACCGAGGTCGGCCGCCGCGTCCTCCCGCACTCCACCGGCGTCGGCAAGGCCCTCCTCGCCAACACCCCGGACAACGAGGTGCGCGCGCTGCTAGCCCGCACCGGCATGCCCGCGGCCACCGAGAAGACGATCACCACGCCGGACGGTTTCCTCGCGGCGCTGGAGGACGTGCGCCGCCTCGGCTACGCGATCGACGACAACGAGCAGGAGATCGGCGTGCGCTGCCTCGCCGTCTCCGTGCCCAACTCCCCCACCGCCGCCGCGATTTCGATCTCGGGCCCGGCGGGCCGGGTCACCGAGTCGGCGACCGACAAGATCGTGCCGGTGCTCCAGCAGGTGGCCGGCGAACTGTCGGAGGCACTGGCCAGCCAGAACCCCGCGTGAGCGGCGGGCAGTTCTGGCCGGGCCTCTACACCGACCGGCACGGCACCGAGGCCGTCGTCTTCGAGACGGACGGCCGGGAGCTGATCCGTACGACGATCCGGGGCGTCCGCTTCGAGGGCTCCAACATGGACGACCTCGGCGCGCTCGGCGGCGACCCCCCGGACACCCCGTTCGCCTTCTTCGACGGGGCGTTGTGCTCCTGCCTGTTGGAGTGGGAGGTGCCGCTGTCCGTCGCGGTCGAGGGGCAGGGCGTGCGTACGGCGGTGCTGGACTGCGCGCTACGGCTCGGCGGCCCGGCCGGACCCGGGCGCGGTCTTGACGCGGAGACGCTGACCACGACCCTGCGCCTGGACGGGCACGAGTACCGCAACGCCGAAGGCGACGACGACTTCGAGGACGCGCTGAACGAGATCCAGCGTCAACTCCCGTCAGGGGTACGGCTCCGGGCTTGTATCGCGTGCGCCTGGTCCGACTACCACCCAATAGGACACGGGCTGACGGGCGACCTGGCCTGCTTCCGTACCGCCAAGGACATCTACCGGCTGGTCGAGGGCAAACGCGGCCCGGACAACATCTTCGACGCCTGGGACTCGCGCACCGAATTCGTCCAGGAGACCTGGCTCTGCGGGGAGTTCGAGCACCGGACAGCCACGCACACGGGCTACCGGGGACCTTTCCCGGCGCCCGCGTGGCCGTGAACTAGCCCTGCCCGCCCCGGGGTTGACCGAACAGGTCCACCGCGTTGCGTACGTCCGTCAGACCCCGCGCGAGAGCGCTCACGGAGCCGATCGCACCGGCGATCAGGAGCAACGAGCGGCGCAGGCGCGGGATTTCGGGGACGCCGTCGATGGTCATCGCGGCCAGCGCCGCGAGTTCGTCCTCCGCGATGACACGGTCGGGGAACTCGGCCGGATGCGCGGCGAGTTCGCGGCGCAACCGGGACACCGCGGTCCGCAGTTCCGCCACCCTCGGATCCTCGTCACTGCCGGTCACTGACCTCTGCCCCAAGCTCCGCAACACAGCTCTCCCCCCTCGCACGTCGTCGTGCGCAAGAACTTTGTGATCCCGCCGCGTACCCCGCAACACTGGTCGGGCGCCGAGGGACGCGGGCAAGTAAACGCCACCCGGTGCGGGGCGCGCCACTCCGGGGACCGAAATTAAGTAGGAGGATTCCGTCCGGTCGCCGCCGCGTCAGGTATGCAGGACGCATGACGCGAAACGAAGACCAGGTCGCCGGGCTGCTGCTCGCCGCGGGAGGCGGCCGACGGCTCGGCGGGCGGCCCAAGGCGCTGCTACGGCACAGGGGGCGGCCCCTCGTGGAGCACGCGGTCGGGGTCCTGCGCGCGGCCGGCCTCACCCGCGTCCACGTGGTCCTGGGGGCGCGCGCCGACGCCGTACGGGAGCAGGCGGAGCTGGCCGGGTGCGCGGTCGTGGAGAACCCGGAGTGGGAGCAGGGGATGGGGTCCTCGCTGCGGGCGGGGCTCGACTCGCTCGCCGGGACGGGGGCGCGGGCGGCGCTCGTGTCGCTCGTCGACCAGCCCGGGATCGGCGCGGAGGCGGTGGCGCGGGTGCTCGGCGGATTCACGGACGAGGACTCCCTCGTCTCGGCCGCCTACGACGGGGTACGCGGCCATCCGGTGCTGTTCGGTGCCGCGCACTGGGCCGGGATCGCCGAGAGCGCGACCGGGGACCGGGGGGCGCGGGCGTACCTCAAGGCGCACGCGGACGCGGTCGCGCTCGTCGAGTGCGGGGATGCGGCCGAGCCGTACGACATCGACACTGAGGCGGATCTCATCCACCTTGAGTGAGCGGAGTGGCACCGAGCGCCACTTTGACTCGATCCGGAGAATCTCGACGTCAACAAACCATTGAACTTCCACGATGAGGAAACTAGTATCCACTGTTCAGAAGCGCCCGACGGCCCCTCGGGTGCTCCCAGCCCTACCCGGGTCACCTGGCACCCGGTGCCACGCTGAAGGAAGTGACAGTTCATGTCCGCACCAGCGCCGTCCTCGCCGGTCATCGTCGACGCCGAACCCCTGCCCCGGCAGGACGAGGTCCTCACCGCCGAGGCCCTCGCCTTCGTGGCCGAGCTGCACCGCCGGTTCACGCCCCGCCGGGCCGGACTCCTCGCCCGCCGGGCCGAGCGCCGCGCGGAGATCGCCCGCACCTCCACCCTCGACTTCCTCCCGGAGACGGCCGCGATCCGCGCCGACGACTCCTGGAAGGTGGCCCCCTCCCCCGCCGCCCTGAACGACCGGCGGGTCGAGATCACCGGCCCCACCGACCGCAAGATGACGATCAACGCCTTGAACTCGGGCGCGAAGATCTGGCTCGCGGACTTCGAGGACGCCTCGGCGCCGACGTGGGAGAACGTCGTCACCGGCCAGCTCAACCTGATCGACGCCTACACCCGCGCGATCGACTTCACCGACCCCAACTCCGGTAAGTCGTACGCCTTGAAGGCCGAGGACGAGCTGGCGACCGTGGTCATGCGTCCACGCGGCTGGCACCTCAACGAGCGGCACCTCCTGGTGGACGGTGAGCAAGTCCCGGGCGCCTTCGTGGACTTCGGGCTGTACTTCTTCCACAACGCGCAGCGGCTGCTGGACCTCGGGAAGGGCCCGTACTTCTACCTCCCGAAGACCGAGTCGCACCTCGAAGCCCGGCTGTGGAACGACGTGTTCGTCTTCGCGCAGGACTACGTCGGCGTCCCGCAGGGCAGCGTCCGCGCGACCGTGCTGATCGAGACGATCACCGCCGCGTACGAGATGGAGGAGATCCTCTACGAACTCCGCGACCACGCCTCGGGGTTGAACGCGGGACGCTGGGACTACCTCTTCTCCATCGTGAAGAACTTCCGTGACGGCGGGCCCAAGTTCGTCCTCCCGGACCGCAACGCGGTGACGATGACGGCCCCGTTCATGCGGGCGTACACCGAACTCCTCGTCCGCACCTGCCACAAGCGCGGGGCGCACGCGATCGGCGGCATGGCGGCGTTCATCCCGTCCCGCCGTGACGAGGAGGTCAACAAGGTCGCCTTCGAGAAGGTCAAGGCGGACAAGGACCGTGAGGCCGGGGACGGTTTCGACGGCTCCTGGGTGGCCCACCCCGACCTGGTGCCGATCGCCATGGCCTCCTTCGACGCGGTGCTCGGCGAGAAGCCGAACCAGAAGGACCGGCTGCGCGAGGACGTCGACGTCAAGGCGGCCGACCTGATCGCCGTGGACTCGCTGCACGCTAAGCCGACGTACCCCGGACTCGTCAACGCCGTTCAGGTGGGCATCCGTTACATCGAGGCGTGGCTGCGCGGGCTTGGCGCGGTCGCCATCTTCAACCTGATGGAGGACGCGGCCACCGCCGAGATCTCGCGCTCGCAGATCTGGCAGTGGATCAACGCGGGCGTCGAGTTCGAGAACGGCGAGAAGGCGACTCCCGAGCTGGCGCGGAAGGTTGCCGCCGAGGAGCTGGAGAACATCCGCGCGGAGATCGGCGCGGACGCCTTCGCCGCGGGCCACTGGCAGCAGGCCCACGACCTCCTCCTGGAGGTCGCGCTGGACGACAACTACGCGGACTTCCTGACGCTGCCCGCGTACGAGCAGCTGCGGGGCTGACCCTCAACAGGCGTCAGGATCAGCTCACTTGTCCGAGTGGCCCAGGGACTTTCCCGGGGCCACTCGGTCGCGTACGAGCTTCTTCACGGCCGTGGGTTCGGGGAAGCCCTGCTCACGCCGGTCCCACACCACTTCGTCATTGACGCGGACGACGAAGACACCGCCGGTGCCGGGCTTCAGGGAGAGTTCCGTCAACTCGGTCTCGAAGGTGGTGAGAAGCTCCTGCGCCAGCCAGGCCGCGCGGGGCAGCCAACGGCACTGGGTGCAGTACTCGATCTGTACGCGGTTCTCCACGAGGGCGTCGTCCGTCATCCGAGGTGCACCGACCAATCCTGTTCCGCCGCCGGCTTGCCGTGCAGGTCGGGGACCCGCTTGAGCCAACTCGGGCGGCCCTGCTGTGTCTTCGCCGCGCGGAGGGCCTCCTCGGCGGCGCGTTCCTCCCGGCTGGGGAAGTCGGTGGGGAGCCAGGCCGCAGAGGCCCGCACGCGCGCGTGGAGGTAGGCGACGTACGCCTCCCGTACGGCGTCGGGTGCCGCGAAGCCCGGTTCGCCGGCCAGCCAGGCGTCCGGCACCTCGGCGGTGATCCGGCGCAGCAGCTCCTCGGTCACCTTGGGCGCCAACTCGGCGTCGGCGGCACGGGTGTCGGGGCCGTAATGACCAAGAGCGTGATGACGGAAGTCGTAGGACTTCGCAGGGTCGGCGCCGTCCCAGCGGTGGTGGAAGACGAGGGCGGCGCCGTGGTCGATGAGCCACAGGCGCGGGGGTGCGATGCCGAGCGTGGGCCAGATCATCAGGTTCGAACTGTGCACCGTGCGGTCGACGTTGACGGTCAACGCGTCGAGCCAGACGATCTTCCCGGCCTCCAGCGGGTCGACCGTGCACCGGGCGGCGATCTCCGGGGTGAAGTCCCGGGCGCCCGGCAGAAAGTCCATGCCGAGGTTCAGACCGGCGCTCGCGCTGTGCAGGTCCCGCACCTCCTGGTGGGGTTCCTCGTCGGCGATCTCCGGGTCGAAGTGCACGAGCACCAGCTCGGGGAAGCGCAGCCCGAGGGCGCGGGCCAGCTCCCCGACGATCACCTCGGCGACCAGCGCCTTGCGGCCCTGCGCGGAGCCGCTGAACTTGACGACGTACGTGCCGAGGTCATCGGCCTCGACGACCCCGGGGACGGAACCGCCGGAGCGCAGGGGCTCGATGTAGCGGGTCGCGGTGACCTCTCTCAGCATGTCCGGCATGAAACGAGCATAGAGGCAGGTCAGCGCCAGGAGGGGTGGCCCTCCGGTGTGCTGCCGGTGGTGAGCCTGCGTGCGCCCGTGCCGTCGGCGCGGACGGCCCAGATCGCCGGCTGGTCGAAGGGACCCCGGACGAAGGCCACCCACTTGCCGTCGGGCGACCAGACCGGGTCCATCTCCTGAGCGGCGGTCTGCACCAGCGTCCGGTCGCCCGTGCCGTCCACCTTGACGATGTGGATGTCTCCCCCGGTCCCCACGTTCGGCGCCCCGGCGGTGTAGGCGAAGTACCGGCCGTCCGGGGACCAGACGGGGTCGAGCGCGCGCCGGGCCTGATGGGTGACCTGCTGGGGTTCGGCGCCCGGCCGCGTCGGGTCGACGACGTGGATCTGCCAACCCGACGTCTTCTGGAGGCAGATGGCGATGTGCTTGCCGTCGGGGGACCACGCCGGGTCCTCCACCTTCGCGGTACCGGTGGTCAGTTGCTGCGCGGACCCGTCCGCGACGGTCACGACGAACAGCTGCTGCACCCCGTCCTGCCGCCGCAGCACGGCCAGCCGCTTCCCGTCCGGCGACCACGACACCCGCCCACCCGAGATCGCGGCGACCCGACGGACGTCGGTACCGTCCGCGTTCGCCGTCCAAACGGCCGACTCCTGCCCGGAGTTGCGGGTGAACGCGAACGACTTGTGATCGGGTGCCCACTGCGGCAGCGCGTCGCACGTCCCGGCGATCAGCTGCTTCGGATCGTCCTTGGTGGAGTCGCGCCGCCCGATCACGCTGTGGCACGTCGACGACCCGGGGTCCGTGTCCATCCGCACGAGCAGCGGCGCGTCGGGGAACGCGGCGGCGGTCACCCGCGGCGACGAGGACACGCTTCCCCCGGCGGCGCCCTCGTCCCCACCGGAACCCGATCCCGAACCGGTCCAGGGGTGCCACACCAGCACCCCCGCGGCGACGGCCGCGACCAATGCCGCCGCTACGACTGCTGTCCTACGGCGACCTCGTGCCCCCTCGGCGCCGACCGTCGGCCCACCGCCCACCGGTCCCGCACCACCGGGCGAGCCGGGGGCGGGCCTGGGCGCGAACACGGGCGCGGGACCGAAACCGACGCCGGGGCTGAAGCCAGGGTCCGGACCGAAGCCCTGGGCGGGCGACGACTGGACGGTCCGGGGATGGGAGACCCCGGGCGGCCTCTCGTCCGACGTCGGCGCGGCCGTGGGCGCCTCCGCGACCACCGGCGACTCGGGCGACTCGGGCGACCACTCACCGGCCCCCGGCCGCCTCTCCGCGCCCCTCGGCGGACCCGTCATCCCCGTACGCGGATCCGTCGGCACCCCCGGCACCCGATCCGCCCCGACGCCGTACGCCCCCATCTCCTGGCTCCGTACAAGCGCGGTCGCCTCGGCCGGAAGCCACACATCCGACGGATGCCGGACCGTCAGCCGGTCGAGGAACTCCGACGGGGTGGGGCGGTCCCGCGGATCCTTGGCCAGGCAGGCCGCGACCAGGTCACGCAACTGGTCCGGAACATCCGTGAGTTCGGGCTGCTCGTGGACGACGCGGTACGGCCACGCCGCCGACCCCCCGTCCCCGAAAGGAGCCCGGCCCGCCGCCTGGCCGAGGACGACTCCCAGGGCGAACATGTCGACCGCCGGTGTCAGCGTGCCCCCGGTCAGCTGCTCCGGCGCGAGGAACCCGAGCGTGCCGATCTGGAACCCGGTCTGCGTGAGGGCCATACCGTCGAGGGCCCGTGCGATGCCGAAGTCGATGACCCGGGGGCCGTCCTCCGCGACGATGATGTTGGCGGGTTTCAGGTCCCGGTGGATGACCCCGGCCTGGTGGATCGCCGCCAGCGCCTCGGCGAGACCGGCGGCCAGCACCGTGAGCGTGTCCGCGGGCAGGGGGCCGACCCGGTCGAGGACTGCCTGCAACGTCGGGCCGGGGACGTACGCCGTCACCAGCCAGGCCGGGTCGCCCTGCGGGTCGGCGTCCACGACCGGCGCGGTGTGGAAGCCGCCCACGCGGCGCGCCGCGGCCACCTCGTCGGCGAACCTGCGCCGGAAACCCGGTTCCGTGCTCAGTTCGGGCCGTACGACCTTGACGGCCACCGCCCGGCCCGACCGCGACCGGCCGAAGTACACGACGCCCATGCCGCCCTGGCCGAGCCGTCCGACCAGCCGGTATCTGCCCTCCCCGACAGAGGCGGGATCATCCGCTCGGAGCGGTTTCATGACTCCCCCATCTCGCCTCTCCGGCAAGGCGGTTGGACCTCATCGGCCCCGACCCCCGTCCCCGTCGAGCGGCCGTTTCCAGCCGCGAGGCTCCCCCGATACCGGCCACCAGTCTAGGTGCTCCGCTCATGACGTCACCGGGTTCCGAACGGTTCCCTTCCGCCCCGCCCTTCACCCGGCCAGCGGATTCCGCAACGGCAGATAACGCGCGTCGGCGCCGTCCGCCCCGGTCCAGCGCAACAGCAGGTTCGTCTTCCCGGGCAGCGTGGGCGAGGCGAGGAGTTCGGCGACCTCGGGCAGGTCGTGCCGGGCCAGTTCGGCGCGGACCGCCGGCCATGGGTCCAGCTCCGGGTGCCGCTCGGCGAGCACCCCGGCGATCTCGACGAGATGGTTGACGACCAGGCAGTACACCAGCCGCTCCCACCCCGCCGCCCGTTCCACATCCGCCAGCAGCTTCACGCCCTCCGCGTCCCGGTACAGCGCCTGCACGGGCATCCCGTCCGCGTCGACGGCGACCAGCGTGTTCTGCAGATGCGCTTCGAGTACGACGCCGTGGTCGGCGAACGCCGTGATCGCGGGCGGTACGACCTGCCGCAGATACGCCTCCCACCAGGCCCCCGGGTCACCCGTACCGTCGAGCGGACTGCCCTCGAACCCCTCCACCAGCCCCGCCGCGAGCAACGGAGTCGTGCCGGGCAGGAGGTGGTCGTGCAGGCCGTCGCGGACCAGGACGGCGAGTTCCTCGAAGGCGAAGTCGGCGGTGCGGTAGCCCCGGTCGCTCAGCCAGGCCGCCGGGCCGGGCATCGCGGCGAAGGCGTCCCGGACGGCCATATCCGTGCGGTGAAGTTTCAGCAGGTCGTGACGCCATAGTCGGCGTACGTCATTGGTGATGCGCACATCGAGGCTGAACTTCAGGAACAGGTCCTCGACGGGGTCGTACACCGTGCGGATCGCGGCCGTCGGCCACGCCTCGGTCGCCGTCGTGCCGAGCCGGATCAGCCGCCCGTCCGCGAAGGCGGCTGCCAGGCCCGCGCCCACGAGGTCCAACTGCCAAGGGTGCGCAAGCAGCAGCCGGTACCCGGGCGGGGCCTCCCCGAGCGCGTCCAGCGCCGAGACGTCCCCCTCCTCCACGACCGCGTCCTCGCGCAGCCCGAGCAGCACCAGCGGGAAACGGGCGTACGCCTCCGGGGCGTAGGGCAGCCAGCCGGCGACGGGGCCGCCGCCGCGGGCCTTGGGCGCGGGATGGTAGGGATGGCCGGTGATCAAGGACTGTTCGGAGCGGAGATACGGGTCGTCGGGCGCCGTCGCCCGGTCGCGCGCGGTGAGCAGCGCGGCGACCGCGTCACGGCTGTCCGTCATCTCGGCGGGCAGTTCGTGGTTGGAGACTCCGGTGTGCCGGGTCAGTTCCTCGGCGACGAGTTTCACGAGTTCGGTGTGGTCGACTCGCCGCCAGTCGCCGTCCGCGTACACCTCGGGCTCGGCGGGCCGCCGCTCGCCGAGCACCCGCAGCAGCCGACCGCTCCCCGGCAGCCGGTACACGTGCCGCTCCCCCTGGTCAGGGAGCGGCTGGGCCACCTCCCGCAGCAGACAGTTGAGCAGCGGCGCGGCCGCGTACGCGTCGGCGCGCTCCGCCACGTCGTCGCCCGGGGGTGTGAAGTCGACGCGATCCATTCGTTCCCTAAGTCCGTGTCCTGCGATCGCGATCAGTATGTCTCTCGTCGCACTGTGTCCCACCGCCCCGTCTCTCGCCGCTCCGCCCCTCCCCGTCCCGTCTCTCGTCGTCACCGATCATGACGCCCCGTCCGCACCCGAGGAGTCGACCGTGGACCGTCCCCCGCTTCCCGAGACCGAGGTCGCCGAGGAACTCGCCGCCGTACGGCCCGACCTCGTACAACGGTACGCGGCCGAACTCCCCGGCGCTCGTGCGGCGGTGCTCACCCGGCTGTGGCGCGCGCTCGCCTTCGAACCGCTGCCGTGGATCGCCGGCCGGACGCCGGGCCTCGTCCTACGCCTCTCCGACGGCCGCCGGCTGCGCGGCCCGCACGCCGACCCGTACGCGACCGACGCCTACGTCACCGTCGTCCACCTCGACGACCTCGCCTACGACGATCCGGCGCGCCTGATGACCGACCTCGCCGTGCCGCACGGCACCGCCTTCGCCGCCGAACTCGGGCACAGCGTCGCCTCGTTGGCACTGTCCCGCGCCAACCAGCCCGCCCACTCCGAGGATTGGCCGGTGCACGACTGGGAGTGGGAGCAGCGGATCGTCGACGGGCACCCCTTCCACCCCAACTGCCGCTCCCGGCCCGGCTTCTCGGTGGCCGAGCAGTTGGCCTACGGCCCGGAGCACCGGCCCGTGGTGGCGTTGGGGTCGGTGCCGGTGAGGGCGGAGGAGTGCCTGGTGACCGGGGTGTGGCCGGACGAACTGCGGTCCGCGGGACGGCTGTTGATCCCGGTGCATCCGTGGCAGGCGGCTCATGTGCTGAAGCGCGCCGGCGACGCTCCGCTCGACGCGCATCCGCTGATGTCCCTGCGGACCCTCGCCCTGTCGGACGGACCGCACGTCAAGACCGCGCTGAGCGCCCGGCTCACGTCCTCGGTGCGGGACATCTCCGTCTACTCGATCGGCTTGTCGGCGACCCTGTCGGCGTTCGGGGAGTCGCTCGCGGCGCGCTCGGACGGCCTGTTGCACGTCACCCGCACGCTGGGCGCGGCGACCGCCGACTCCCCCGATCTCGCGGCCGTGTTGCGGGAATCGCCGCAGACGTACGCGGACACGGAAGCGGGCGAGCGGGTTCTGCCGGTGGCCGCCCTCGCGGTCACCGGCCTGCCCCGATCGCCCGCCTGGCTGGCCGAGTTCACGCGTCTCGCCCTCGTTGTCTGTCTGCGGCTGCTGGAGTCCGGTGTGGCCCTTGAGGCGCACGGTCAGAACCTGCTGGTGGTGCTGTCCCGCACGGGTGCCCCTCTGCGCCTGGTCTACCGCGATCTCGCCGACATCCGCGTCAGCCCCAAGCGCCTTGCCGAACAAGGGATTCCGGTACCGGACCTCAGCGGACGCATCGTCACCGACGACGAACTCACCCTGCGCCGCAAGCTGTTCGGCTCCCTGGTGGCGGGCGCCCTCGCGGGCACGGCGGGTTCCGGTACGGCGCTCAGGGCGGCGCTGGCGGCCGTCGTACCGGATCTGCCGCGCACGCCGGACCTGCGCACGCTGCTCCAACAGCCGCTGCCCAGCAAGGCGTTGACGCTGATGCGGCTGTCGCCGGAGCTGCCCGGGGACCAGTGGACCGGGCTCCCGAACCCGCTCGTTTTGGAGCCCGGTCCATCTGATCAATAGGATCCGGCGATGATCACAAGACAACGGCTGGCGGCGGGGATCTGTGCCCTGCTCGCCACCCTCACGGCCGGGGTCGCCTTCCCTGCCGGAGCGGTCGCCGACGAGACGGACTCCACGGCCTCCCCCAAGGTCGAACTCGTGCTGGACGTCAGCGGATCCATGAGCGCCAAGGACATAGACGGCGGCTCACGGATGGCAGCGGCGAAGCAGGCGTTCAACGAGGTGCTCGACGCCACACCCGAGGAAGTGCAGCTCGGCATCCGCACCCTGGGCGCCAACTACCACGGCAACGACCGCAAGACGGGCTGCAAGGACACCGCACAGCTCTACCCCGTGGGCACCCTGAACCGCACCGAGGCCAAGACCGCGGTCGCGACGCTCCAGCCCACCGGCTGGACACCCATCGGGCCCGCGCTGCTGAAGGCGGCGGACGACCTCAACGGCGGTGACGGCACCCGCCGTATCGTCCTGATCAGCGACGGCGAGGACACCTGCCAGCCGCTGGACCCGTGCGAGGTGGCCCGCGAGATCGCGGCCAAGGGCATCGGCCTGACCATCGACACGCTGGGCCTGGTGCCGGACGCCAAGACCCGTGACCAGCTCAGCTGCATCGCGGACGCGACCGGCGGCACGTACACCTCCGTGCAGCACAAGGAGGAACTCTCCGACCGCGTGGGCCAGTTGGTGGACCGCGCCGCCGACCCGGTGGTGACCCCGGTCGCCACCGAGGGCACCGCCCAGTGCACCAGCGCCCCGACCCTCAAGTCCGGTCTGTACACGGACCGCGAGGAGTTCGGCAAGCAGCGCTTCTACCGTGTGGACGTCAACCCCGGCCAGGAGCTGCGCGCTTCGGTGAGCGTCGGCGCCGACCGTGAAGTCAACCCGGACTACGGGGTGTTGCTGCGCGCGGTCACCGTGCACGGCCGCGAGATCGTCCGCGGCGAGGGCACCGGCAACGGCCGAACAGACGTCATCTCCACCGGCCTGCGCTACCCGAAGGCGGAGAGCGACGACGACAACGCCCCCGCCGAGACCGTCTGTCTCCAGGTCACCAACTCCTTCTCGGCGGCCTCCGGGGTGAAGACCACCCCCGGTCTGCCCCTCGAACTCACCGTGGACGTCGTGGACGGGCCCAGCAAGGCGAGCGACGTGGCCTCCTTCGGCCTCGGCCGCGGCTGGTGGCTGCTCGGCGCCCTCGTGCTGACCGGCTTCGTCGCGGGTCTGCTCTGGGGCTGGCTGTCCCGCTGGCGCCTCGCGGTCTGGAGGACCAACTGATGCGGATCACACGTGTGTTGAGCACGGCCCTGCTGCTGGCGGGGCTGGCGGCGGCGCCTGCCATGGCGGACTCCTCGCCGTCCGCGAGCCCTTCCGACGACAGTTCGGCGCCCACCCAGGCGGGCACCTCGTTCCGTACGGCGACGGAGCTCGACCAGGGCCAGCAGGCCACGGCGAGCGGCTCCACAGGTGACTACCTCTACTGGTCGTTCGCCGCGGACGCCGGCCAACGCCCCACCGTCAAGGCGACGGTGAAGCTGCCGGACACCCACGCGGGCCAGACCTGGCAGCTCGACGTCTACGACGGGCTGCGGCGCCGCCAGGCCTGCCAGTACGGGGCCGCGACGCGCACCGCCGCGCAGGACGCGACCTCCCTGGACCTGGCGTGCACGCTGCGTACCGTCCGTGCCTGGTCGGAGACCTGGGCCAACGACCCGCTGCCGGGCACGTACTACGTCCGGCTCACGGTCGTAGATCTCCAGTCCTCGGACCTGGGCCAGCCGGTGAGCACCGAACTGCGGGTGGACTCCAAGGACATCGGCGGTTCGGCGGCGGTGGACGGTTCGCTGGCGCAGCCGCTGACGCCGGGGATCGCGGCCAAGTCGGCGTCCGAAGAGGACAGTTCGTCGTCGACCTCGGCGGCACTGTCCAGCATCGAGCCCGACGGCGGCTGGTCCTCCGGCTGGTGGTCCGACCGCTGGGTGTGGACCGCCGTGGGCGGCGTACTGGCCGCGCTCGCGGGGATCGGCGGGTATGCGCTGACCCGGGGTTCGGGACGACCGAGGCGGGTTCCGCCGCCCGGCGTGTAACTCGGTGACGATGCATCAGAAGGCCCGCCCGCAGCGGGCCTTCTGCCGTTCACGCCTCCCGTAGGGTCTTCGCCAACGTCCCGTCACCGCTCACCTCGACGCGCCCGGCACGCACCGCGTCGAGAAGGCTCAACTCCCCTTGCGCGACGGCCGTACAGGTGTCGACATCGAGCACAAGCCGGGCGTCGGGCTCCCGAGGAGCGACACCTTCGCCGTAGACGAGCCCGCCCTCCTCCAGGCCCGCGTACACGTGGAACTCCCCTTCCTCCAGCCGGACTTCGACCAGCCCCTCACCCTCCAGCGCCCGGAGCAACGGCAACGCGAACCAGTGCGCACGCACGGCATCCGTCGGCCGCCGTTCCCCCAACTCGGGCGCGCCCCACGCCCCGAGAGCTTGCAGCACGGGCAGCAACTCCCGCCCCCGCCCGGTGAGTTCGTAGACGTAGGCGGCACCGGGAGGCGGCAGCCGCCTACGGGTCGTCAGCCCATCCCGCTCCATGTCCTTCAGCCGTGAGGCGAGTACGTCCGTGCTGACACCCGGCAGATCGGCGTGCAGGTCCGTGTAGCGGCGCGGTCCTGCGAGGAGTTCGCGGACGATCAGCAGGGTCCAGCGGTCGCCGACGAGGTCGAGGGCCCGGGCCGCGGAACAGTACTGGTCGTAGCTTCGGCGAGGTGACATGCGACGCAGTCTAGACATGTTGTTGGACTTTCCAAGCTCACACTTGGTAAAACCAAGCAACACACGAAGCCGATGGGGCGAGGGCGCAATGGAGTTCCGGCAGTCGAGCAAGCTCAGCGAGGTCTGTTACGAGATCCGCGGTCCGGTGATCGAGCACGCCAACGCACTGGAGGAGGCGGGCCACAGCGTCCTGCGCCTGAACACCGGCAACCCCGCGCTCTTCGGCTTCGAGGCGCCCGAGGAGATCATCCAGGACATGATCCGGATGCTCCCCCAGGCCCACGGCTACACGGACTCGCGGGGCATCCTCTCGGCCCGTCGCGCGGTCGCCCAGCGCTACCAGACCCTGGGTCTCGAAGTCGACGTGGACGACGTGTTCTTGGGCAACGGCGTCTCCGAGCTGGTCTCCATGGCCGTACAGGCACTGCTGGAGGACGGCGACGAAATCCTCATCCCCGCCCCGGACTTCCCGCTCTGGACGGCGGTGACGACCCTCTCCGGCGGCAAGGCGGTCCACTACCTCTGCGACGAACAGGCCGACTGGTACCCGGACCTGGACGACATGGCGGCGAAGATCACCGACCGCACCAAGGCCGTCGTCATCATCAACCCGAACAACCCCACCGGCGCCGTCTACCCCAAGGAGATCATCGAGGGCATCCTCGACCTCGCCCGCCGCCACGGCCTGATGGTCTTCGCCGACGAGATCTACGACCAGATCCTCTACGACGACGCCGTGCACCACTCGGCCGCGGCGCTCGCCCCCGACCTGGTCGTCCTCACCTTCTGCGGCCTGTCGAAGACGTACCGCGTGGCCGGCTTCCGCTCGGGCTGGCTGGTGGTCACGGGCCCCAAGCAGCACGCCAAGAACTACCTGGAGGGCCTGACGATGCTGGCCTCCATGCGGCTGTGCCCCAACGCGCCCGCGCAGTACGCCATCCAGGCCGCGCTCGGCGGCCGCCAGTCCATCCGCGACCTGACCGTGCCGGGCGGACGACTCCACGAACAGCGCAACGTGGTGTGGGAAAAGCTGAACGAGATCCCGGGGGTCTCCTGCGTGAAGCCGAAGGGCGCCCTGTACGCGTTCCCCCGCCTCGACCCCAAGGTCCACAAGATCCACGACGACGAAAAGTTCGTCCTGGACCTCCTGCTCCGCGAGAAGATCCAGGTAGTCCAGGGCACCGGCTTCAACTGGCCGACCCCCGACCACTTCCGCATCCTCACCCTGCCGTACGCGGACGACCTGGAGGCGGCGATCGGGCGGATCGGGCGGTTCCTGGGCGGGTACCGGCAGTAGAGGACGATTTCGCGACGTTGGAGCAGCGGGCCCATAGCCTGTGAGCCATGGGCGATCTTTTCCTCGTACGGCACGGAGAGACCGAATGGTCCCGGTCGGGGCGGCACACCAGCTCGACCGATGTCCCGCTGACCGCGAAGGGGCGGGAGGAGGCGCGCGGGCTGGTGCCGCTGATCCGTTCGCACCGGGTCGGTGCCGCGTTCGTCAGTCCCATGCAGCGTGCGCGGGAGACCGCCGAGCTGATCGGGCTCGCGGACGTGCGGATCGACGTGGATCTGCGGGAGTGGGACTACGGCGGCTACGAGGGCATCACGACCGTCGAGATCCAGCGCACCCGGCCGGGCTGGTTCCTGTTCACCGACGGGGTCGCGCCCGGGCCGCCGGACCATCCCGGGGAGAGCCCGGAGCAGGTGGGCGAGCGGGCCGACCGCGCCCTGGCCAAGGTGGACGCTGCCCTCGCCAACACCGAGGGCGTGGTCGTCCTGGTGGCGCACGGCCATTTCCTCCGGGTGCTCACCGCGCGGTGGCTCGGGCTGCCGGCGTCGAAGGGCGCGTTGTTCCAGCTCGCGACCGGGACGCTGTGCCGGCTGAGCACGGAGCACGGACGGCCGGTCATCGCCGCCTGGAATGTCAGACCCCCGTCGTAGCCTTCGAATGGGACGCGGCTACGACGTCCCGGGTGGACCGACAGTCGGGGAGGAGCACGCCGTGACACGACCGCCGACCGCCGCGCAGCGGCGTGTCATCGACGCCGCCGATCCCGTCACCGGGCGGCTGCGGGGTACGGAGGCGCAGCTCGCCGCGCTGGTGAAGCGGGGGCTGGCGTTCCGGCATCCGCGTCCGCCGCACGATCACTTTCTGACGCCGGTGGGGCATCGAATACGGGACGCCGCGCCGGAAGTCGACGAGCCCGCCGCTGCCGAAACTCCCGCGACCACGGCCTCGGCCTCCGGGGTGTTCGCCGCACGCATCGGTGGCGAGGAGGAGACGGGCGTCGCCCCCGCTGTCCGTACCCGTGAGGTGCACAGCGCCTGGCAGGGGCTGCTGGAGCTGCGCCGGATGACGAATCCGGACGGTTCCGTGGAGCGTCCGTGCGGCTGGGAGCGTACGCATCTGGTGCGGGCCGCCGCGCTCGCCCTGGAGGCCGCCGGGCACCGGCCCGCCGGACCGGACGCCGAGGGCTACCGGGTGCGGACGACCCCGCAACCGGAGGCGGTCGCCGTACGGGATCCGGACGGGGAGGCGCTGCGTGCCTGTGCCGGGACACTGGAGCGGGCGGGCTGGCAGGTGAGCGAGCACAAGGAGCCGCGCACAGGGGCGAGTTATCTGCTTGCCTCACCGCGACGGACGTGAACGGACCCGACCGGACCTGACGGGCATGCCAAGATCGGTGCGGCAGATCGTCCATCAGTGCGAGAAGGGAACGCAGTGAGCGAGCCGTTTTCCGTCCCGGTGACCGTCCGCGGATACGAGACCGACAGCCTGGGGCACCTCAATCAGAGCGTGTATCTGCAGTACGCGGAGCACGCCCGGTGGTCGCTGCTGACCGCCGCCGGTGCGGGGCAGGCCGAGTTGCTCGGCCAGGGGATCGGGCCTGTCGTCCTGGAGACCACCATCCGTTATCTGCGCGAGCTGCGCGCGGACGAGGAGGTGACGGTGAGCTGCGGGTTCGAGTGGGGCGAGGGCAAGACGTTCCGCGTGCTGCAGACGATCACCAAGGCGGACGGCACGGTCTCCGCCGAGGTCAACTCGGTCGGCGGACTGCTGGACCTCGAGAAGCGCAAGCTGGTCACTCAACCGCAGGAGTTCTTCAGGAAGTTGACCACGGATCCGGGTCTGTTCGGCCTCTGAGCCAAGGGCTGGGCGGCCTACCCGTCGGTCAACTCCGGCCGGTGCTCCGTGTCGTAGGCCGCGCGGGACTCGGCGATGTAGTGCCGGTTCCGCTCCGCCCAGTCCGTCAGCCGGAGCAGGGTCTCGTGCAACTCCCGGGCCACCGGGGTGAGTTCGTACTCCACCTTCGGCGGCACCGTCGGGTGCACGGTGCGGGTGACGAGTCCGTCGCGCTCCAGGTTGCGCAGGGTGAGGGTCAGCATGCGGCGGCTGATGCCCTCGATGCTGCGCTCCAACTCCGTGAAGCGGATGGGTCCGTGGGCCGCCGCGACCAGGATCTGCACGCTCCATTTGCCGGAGACCCTGTCAAGAACTTCACGCACCGGGCAGGCGTGCGCGTTCACTACCTGGGCGGTAACACCGGTGTTCCCTCGGGACATTGAAGTGCCTCCTTACGACGACCTCCATGGTTCCTGACGATGTACCCCGTTACAAGTCGTGCACCTAGTTCCCATGGATATCCACGGAGGTCAGACCGCCATGACGGCACTCACCGGGTCCGAGTCGAAGACATCACGGACGCGTCCGTCGCCCCGAACGTACTCCCGCTGGGCGTCGCTCGTCGTGCTGTGCGCGGGGACGCTGATGACGATCCTGGACGGCAACATCGTCACGGTCGCGATGCCCGCGATCCAGAACGACCTCGGTTTCTCGGGGCCGGGGCTGGCCTGGGTCGTGAACGCGTATCTGATCCCGTTCGGCGGACTGCTGCTCCTCATCGGGCGGTTGGGCGATCTGGTGGGCCGCAAGCGGATGTTCACGGCGGGGCTCGCCGTGTTCACCGCGGCGTCCGTGCTGTGCGGGGTCGCGACGAGCCAGGGCATGCTGATCGCGGCGCGGGCCGTGCAGGGTGTCGGCGGGGCGATGGCCTCGGCGGTGGTCCTCGGGATGCTGGTCGCGCTCTTCCCCGAACCCCGCGAACAGGCCCGCGCCATCGCGGTGTTCAGCGCGGTCGGCGCCGGGGGCGGGGCGCTCGGCACGTTCCTCGGCGGGGCGCTGACCCAGGCCCTGAACTGGCACTGGATCTTCCTCATCAACCTGCCGATCGGCATCGTGGCGTGGCTCGCGGCCGTACGTGTCCTGGCCCCGGAACAGGGCGCCGGACTCGGCAAGGGCGCCGACTACCCGGGGGCCGCGCTGGTCACCGGGGCGCTGATGCTGAGCGTGTACGTGATCGTCGGATCCGGCGACCGCCCGCTCACCGCCACCCTGCTCCTGGCCGCCCTCACCCTGGCCCTCTTCGTCGCGTTCACCGTCCGCCAGGCCCGGGCCGCCCGCCCGCTGCTCCGCCTCCGGCTGTTCCGCTCCCGGATGCTGACCGGGGCGAACGCCGTGCAGATCCCGATGATCGGCACGATGTTCGGCTTCCAGTTCATCGGCGCCCTGTACGTCCAACGCGTCCTGGGTTTCAGTGAGTTGCTCACCGGTACGGCGTTCCTGCCGGCGCCGGTCGCGGTCGGCGCCCTGATGCTCGGCCTGTCGGCACGGACCATCGGCCGCTTCGGCGCGTACCGGGTCCTGCTCGCCGGGCTGGTCCTCATCATCGCCGGAATGGCCCTGCTGGGCCGCGCCCCCGCCGACGGCTCCTACGTCACGGACGTCCTCCCGCCCCTGCTCCTGCTGGCCACCGGATTCGCCGCCGCGATGCCCGCGCTGACCGGGCTCGCGATGTCGGGGGCACGAGAGGAGGACACGGGGCTGACCTCCGGGCTCTTCAACACCACGCAGGTGGTGGGTGGTTCGCTGGGGCTGGCGGTGCTGTCGACACTGGCGGCGGGGCGGACCGACGGACTGCTCGCCAGGGGTGTGGAGTTGGTACCGGCAACCGCGGAGGGGTACCAACTGGCGTTTCGGACGGGGGCGTTGATCGCGGTGGCGGCGCTGGGGTTGGCGGCGGTGGGGTTGCGGTCGGGGAGGGAGCGGGGCGGGGCTGACAGCCCTGCGGGAGGGGGCGGGAGCGGGGCTGACTCCCCTGCGGGCTGGAGCGGGAGCCGGGGCTGACAGCCCCACGGGCGGTAGCGGGGGGCAGCCCCACGGCCGCGCGGGCCCGCGCCGCCGCCCCACCCCGCCCCGCGCCCCGCCGCTCACACCCGGGTCACCCCTCCCCGAACGCCGCCCGATGGTCCAGGACCCACTCCCGGTAGGTCCTCGCCGGGCGCCCCAGCGCCTCCCGGACGTCATCCGTGACGACCTCGTTGCCACCCTTCCGGACGAACTCCCTGCTGATCTCGGAGGCGTCGATGAACGTGTCGCTGAAGCCCAACCCCAGCAGATACTCGCGTGACTCGGCCGAGGACAGGTCCCGCACCTCGACCGGGCGGCCGAGGACCCCGGCGAGGACGGCTGCCTGGTCCGGGACGCTGAGCGCCTCCGGGCCGGTCAGCGTGTAGGTCCGTCCCGAGTGGCCCGGGGTGAGCAACGCCGCCACCGCCACCTCCGACACATCGCGCGGATCGACAACCCCCTGGCCGCCGGTGCCGCTCGTGTTCGGTATCGGGCCGCCCGAACGCACGGACGCCGCCCAGCCGAGCGTGTTCGAGGCGAAGGCCGAGGGGCGCAGGATCGTCCACTCCAACTCGCTGTCCCGCACGGCCTGTTCACCGGCCACGTGCCAGGTGCCAACCGGCCCGATCGCGGGGTCGCCGGCACCGATGCCGGAGAGCTTGACGATCCGGCGTACACCCGCCGACCGTGCCGCCTCGACGAGACCCCGGTCGTGCGCGGAGTCGTCCGGGCCGAACACCCCCACCAGGAAGGCGACTTCGGCGCCGGTCATCGCTGCCTCCACCGAGGCCCGGTCGGCGTGGTGGCCCCGCGCTGTCTCAACTCCCGCCGGGAACTGGGCCTTTGCGGGGTCCCGGGTCAGGGCGCGGACCTTCTCGCCGCGCGCCGCGAGCTGTCGTACGACTTCACTGCCGATGGTGCCCGTGGCACCCGTTACGAGGATCATGACCACCACAGTGGGCGGGCAAGCGGGCTTGGTTCTAGGAGATTCCGGCACGTTCGGGGGCCGTGTCGGGGCCGGTGGCGCGCTTACCGTGGAGGGGTGACGAACGCCGTGGCCCAGTGGGCCGTGCCGCTGCCCGACGAACTGCGCCCGTGGATCGCGCGGGTCGGCGCGCTGCGGCTCGACGCCGTGCCGAAGGAACCGTTCGTGCATCTCCCTGACGCGGACACGAAGGTGGTCGTGCGGGTCGAGGGGAACGGCCGGCGCAGCGTCCTGGTCGTCGGGCCGCGCGTCCGGGCCACGTATCACGCGGGCAAGCCGCTCGTGGCGTGCGTGGAGGTGCGGCTGGCGCCGGGGACGACGTTGCCGCTGCTGGGTGTTCCGGCGGTCGATCTCGTCGGGCGGGCCGTGTCCCTGGGTGACCTGCCCGGCCGGAAGGCCCGCCAACTCGCCGAGGAAATGGGGTCGTTGGACGCCGATCCCGAGCGGACGGTGGAGCGGCTCGCGGAGGTGCTCCCCTCGCGGCTCACCTCCGTCGCGGACTCCTCGCGCACCGAACTCGTCCGGGCCGGCGTGGACGCGATGTCGATCCGCACCGGGCACCTGCCCGGCCCTGTGCCCCACGTGGCCCGCGAACTCGCCGTCAGCGAGCGGCAGTTGCGGAACCTGTTCGCCGAGGGGGTCGGCCTCTCCCCCAAGCACTACGCCCGCATCAACCGCGTCCGCGCCGTACTGGCGCACGCGGCCGAGCTCTCCTGGGCCCAACTCGCCGCCGTCACCGGCTACTACGACCAGTCCCACATGACCTCCGACTTCCGCGCCCTGATGGGGGTACCGCCCCGGTCGTACTTCACGGGACGGCTCCCGGACGCCATGCCCTGCCAAGCGATCCGGCGCGGCTGACGCGGGAAGAAACGCGAGCTGCGAGGTGCCTGAATTCCGGATGCGGGCGCCGGCTCCCACCTGCGATGCTCCGGTGCCATGGCAGCCCGACGCGTCAAACCCAGCCTCTACATCTCCGTCGACATCGAAGCCGACGGCCCGATCCCGGGGCCGTACTCCATGCTGAGCCTCGGCGCGGCCGTCGCCGGGACGCAGGACGCCGACGGGTTCACCGCGGCGGATCCGGAGAAGCTGACCTTCTACCGTGAACTGCGGCCGATCAGCGAGGAGTTCGTGCCGGAGGCGCTGGCCGTGAGCGGGCTCGACCGTGGACGGCTCCAGCGCGAGGGGGCCGAACCCGCCGCCGCTCTCGCCGAGTTCGGCGACTGGGTGCGTGAAGTCGCCCCGGGCGCGCAGCCGGTGATGTGCGGCTACCCGGCGTCGTACGACTGGATGTTCCTGTACTGGTACCTGATCCGCTTCACCGGCGCGAGCCCGTTCGGGCACTCGGGCTGTCTCGACATGAAGACGCTGTACGCGGCGAAGGCTCGACTGCCGCTGCGTGCCGTGGCGAAGGGCACCATGCCGCGTGAGCTGCTGTCGCGGCGGCGGCACACGCACCACGCGCTCGACGACGCGATCGAGCAAGCCGAGCTGTTCGCCAACCTCATGGCGTGGCCCGGGAATTCACAGTGACCTGCTAACACCACCCCACAACTCTCCCAAGTTCACGCGCGATTCTCAGCTGCCTTTCACCGTTGCCGTGTACCGCGCCCGCCTTGGAGAGCCACGTGCCGATCTTCCGAAGAAAAGCCGCCCGCCGCACCCTGCTCGCAGCCCTCGGAACGGCGGCGATCGCGAGCCAGTGGCCGTCCGCGGACGCCGCGACCTCGGGTGGGGCGGGGCTCGACGCACCCGCGAAGAAGGACATCGCGATGCGGCTGGTGTCGAGCGCGGAGAACTCCTCCCTGGACTGGGAGGCGCAGTACGCGTACATCGAGGACATCGGCGACGGGCGCGGTTACACCGGCGGGATCATCGGCTTCTGCTCCGGCACCAGCGACATGCTGGCGCTCGTCGAGCTGTACACGAAGCGGGCCCCGGGCAACGCCCTCGCCGGCTATCTCCCCGCGCTACGAGCCGTCAACGGCACTGACTCACACAAGGGGTTGGCCCCCGGCTTCCCCGCCGCCTGGCGGAAGGCCGCGCACACGTCCGCCGCGTTCCGCAAGGCGCAGCGCGACGAGCGGGACCGCGGGTACTTCGACCCGGCCGTGGCGCGCGCCAAGAAGGACGGGGTGGGCACGCTCGGGCAGTTCGTCTACTACGACGCGATGGTGATGCACGGCCCGGGCACGGACCCCCTCTGCTTCGGCGGCATCCGCGCCCGGGCCCGCGGGCACGCGGCCACGCCCACCGACGGCGGCAATGAGACGACGTATCTCAACGCCTTCCTCGACGCCCGCGTCTGGGCGATGAAGCAGGAGGAGGCGCACAGCGACGTGACCCGGGTCGAGACAGCACAGCGGGTGTTCCTGAAGAAGGGCAACCTCGACCTGGACACGCCGCTCAAGTGGCAGGTGTACGGGGACAGTTACGAGATCGGCTGACGGGCGAGGGGTACGGCCGCCCCGGTCGTACCCCCGACCTGCGCGCGGGCCCGGCCGAGGTGGTGGAAGACCAGGTTCAGCGCCACCGCGGCCACGCAGCCCGTGGAGATGCCCGAGTCGAGGACGATCCGGACCGTCTGCGGGAACGCGTGGTAGAAGTCCGGCGCCGTGATCGGGATGACGCCGACGGCCAGCGAGACCGCCACGATCAGGATGTTGTCGTCCCGCTCCAGACCCGCCTTGACCAGGGTCTGGATGCCGCTCGCGGCGACCGAGCCGAACAGGACGACACCCGCTCCGCCCAGCACCGGGCGCGGTACGACGGCGATGAGCGAGGCGGCCATCGGGCACAGGCCCATCAGCACCAGGAAGCCGCCGCCGGTGGCGACGACGTACCGGCTGCGGATGCGGGTCATGGCGACCAGGCCGATGTTCTGGGCGAAGGCGCTGCACATGAAGCCGTTGAAGAGCGGGCTGAGGGCGGACCCGAGGGTGTCGGCGCGCAGGCCGGCGGCGATGGTCCGTTCGTCGGCGGGGCGGTCGACGATCTCGCCCAACGCCAGCATGTCCGCGGTGGATTCGGTCATCGAGACCACCATCACCACGCACATCGAGATGATCGCGGCGACCTGGAACTGCGGTGCGCCGAAGTGGAAAGGGCTCGGGAATCCGATGACGTCGGCGTCCGCGACGGGGCTGAAGTCCGTTGCCCCGAAGGGGATCGCGAGGAGCGTGCCGATCAACAGGCCCAGCAGGACGGCTATTTGCTTGACGAAGCCGCGGGTGAAGCGGCGGAGGACCAGGACGACGACGAGCGTGGCGGCGGCGAGACCCAGGTACGTCCGCGAACCGTAGTCATGCGCCGAGGGGTCGGGTCCCTGCGCCCAGCCGAAGGCAACGGGCAGCAAGGACACGCCTATCAGCGTTATCACGGTGCCCGTGACGACCGGCGGGAAGAAGCGCACCGCCTTGCTGAAGAAGGGCGCGGCGAGGAAGCCGAGGAGGCCGGCGACGATCACCGCGCCGAAGATGACGGGCAGCGCGTCGGACTTGTCCTTGGTGGAGGCGACGATCGCGGTCATCGGGGCGACGCCGGCGAAGGTGACGCCGTTGACGAAGGGCAGCCGGGCGCCGATCTTCCAGACGCCGAGGGTCTGCAGGAAGGTCGCGAGGCCCGCGGTGAAGAGGCAGGCACCGGTGAGGAAGGTGAGTTCGGTGCCGGAGAGACCGACGGCCGCGCCGACGATCAGCGGCGGGGCGACGACTCCCGCGTACATGGCGGCCACGTGTTGCAGGCCCGTGGTGGCCATCTTGAGTGCGGGGAGTTTCTCGTCGACGGGATGGACGACGGGCTCGGCTACGGCTCGGGCCTCGGGTCGGGTGGTCACGGCGGCTCCTCCGGGCGGGTAACACGTCGGCTCTGACGTGGGTTTCAGGAGGTGGTGCGCGGTCGTGCGGGACCGGGACGGAACCCAACAAGGGGGCGTAGTAAGGCCGTTCCGGGGCGCACATGTCCATGCACGCCCCGGTCCCGGCCACCGGACGAGGGCCGTCCCCCTCGACCGGAGATCTTCAACTCGGCGACGCCGTAAGGCGATTCAGGCCGAGCGTGGTCAGCCCTGCGCGGCGATCCGCGCCAGGCGCCGGGCCTCTTCCCGCGTGGAGCGGGCGATCGCGTCCTCGTCGACGTGCAACAGGCGGCTGTTCTCGACGATCTGACGGCCGTTCACGAACGACGCGGTGACCGGGGCCGCCGCGCCGAAGACCAGCGCGGTCACCGGGTCGGCGATCGAGGCATGGGCGAGGGTGTCCAGGTTCCACAGCACCAGGTCGGCCAGCTTGCCCGGCTCCAGGGAGCCGATCTCGCTTGCGCGGCCCAGGACTTGGGCGCCGCCGTACGTTCCGAGGCGCAGCGCCTGGCGGGCGTTGAGGGCCGCTTCGCGGTGGGCGCCGAGGCGGTTGATGAGCAGGGCGTTGCGCAGTTCGGTGTGGAGTTCGCCGGACTCGTTCGACGCGGTGCCGTCGACGCCGAGGCCGACCGGGACGCCGGCGGCGAGCATGTCGGGGACGCGCGCGATCCCGGCCGCGAGACGGGCGTTGGAGGAAGGGCAGTGGGCGACACCGGTCTTCGTACGGGCGAAGGCGGCGATGTCGGAGTCGTTCATGTGGACGCAGTGCGCCATCCACACGTCCTCGCCGAGCCAGCCGGTGGACTCGAAGTAGTCGGTCGGGCCCATGCCGAACAGCTCCTTGCAGAACTGCTCCTCCTCGACCGTCTCCGAGCCGTGCGTGTGCAGCCGTACCCCGAGCCGGCGCGCCAACTCGGCGCCCTGCTTGAGGAGTTCGGTCGAGACGGAGAACGGCGAGCAGGGGGCCACGGCCACCTGGGTCATCGCGTCGAAGGAGGCGTCGTGGTGCTCCCGTACCGTCGCCTCGGTCGCGGCGAGGGCACCCTCCAGGGTCTCGACGGCGAAGTCCGGGGGCAGCCCGCCGTCCTTCTCGCTGCGGTCCATGGAACCTCGGGCCAGCGTGAAGCGGACGCCCATCTCGCGGGCCGCGCCGATGATCGCGCCGGAGAGGTCGCCGGAGCCCTTCGGGAAGACGTAATGGTGGTCCATCGCGGTGGTCACCCCGCCGCGGGCCATCATCGCGAGGGAACCCTGCGCGGCGGCGCGGACCATCGGCTCGTCGATGCGCGCCCAGGTCGGGTACAGCGCGACGAGCCAGTTGAAGAGGTTGTGGTCGGTGGCCAGACCCCGGGTGATCCACTGGTAGAAGTGGTGGTGGGTGTTGACCAGGCCGGGGGTCACCAGGTGCCCCGACGCGTCGATACGGCGTACGACGTTCTCCAGGCCCTCGGGGGCGCGGCCCGCGCCGAGGGACTCGATGCGGTTGCCGGCGACGACGACGTGCCCGTGTCCGTACTCGGTGTCGTGGGCGTCCACCGTCGCGATCGAACAGTTCTCGATGACGATGCGCTGAACTGCTGCCATGGTTCGTCCTATTCGCTGTATGGAATGGGCACGGCAGGACCCGGGGATTTGAGTACCGCGGCCCGCACGGGACGGGCGGGCCACGGGTGCCGCAGGTGGACCGGCCCAACGGGCGCCGGTCCAGAGGGAGTTGCTCAGAGGTTGGTGAGATCCACCGGTATCTTCGGCTCACAGCCGTCCCGCAGGATCGTCGCCTCGATCAGGCCGTAGGGACGGTCCGCGGCGAAGTACACCTCGTTGTCGTTCTTCAGCCCGAACGGCTCCAAGTCCACAAGGAAATGGTGCTTGTTGGGGAGGGAGAAGCGCACCTCGTCTATCTCGCTGCGGTTGTTGATGATCCGCGAACCCATTTGGTACAGGGTCTGCTGGAGCGACAGCGAGTACGTCTCCGCGAAGGCCTGGAGCATGTGCTTCTTCACCTGCTCGTACGACTTCTCCCAACTGGGCATCTTCTGCTCGTCGGCGGACCAGTTGAAGCGCCAGCGGGCGGAGACCTGGGTGGCCAGGATGCGGTCGTAGGCCTCGGGGAGGGTCGTGTACTTGTCCTTGACGTAGCCCCAGAACTCGGAGTTGGTCGAGTTCATCACGACGAGGTCCTTGAGCCCGGATATGACCTCCCAGTTCTCCCCGTCGTAGGTGATCTGGGTGACCCGGGTCTCCTGGCCCTTGCGGACGAAGGAGTGCTTGACCTCGTCGGCGCCGATGAACTGGGAGTTGGCGTCGGAGGTGTCGATCCGCTCCCAGGAGTACTCCTCGATGCGGATGCGCGCGGTCTTGATCGGCTCCTGGCTGGTCACGAAGTGCCGGGCGAGGTGGATGCCGAACTGCTCGGCGGACTCGATGCCGTGCTCCTTGGCGAACGCGTACACCGTGTTCTTGGTGGTGTCCGTCGGCAGCACGTTGGCGTTCGAGCCGGAGTAGTGGACCTCGTCCATGTCGCCGCTCAGCGACACGGAGACGTTGAGGTCCTTGATGTGGTGGGTGGCGCCGTCCCGCGTGATCTTGACGACTCGGTTCTCGGCCTTGCCGTACTGGTTCTGGCCCAGGATCGTAGGCATGTGTCTGCTAGCTCCCTCGGTATACGGAGTAGCCGAACGGGTTGAGCAGCAGCGGTACGTGGTAGTGCTCGCCAGGCTTCACGGCGAAGGTGATCGCCACTTCCGGGAAGAACACTCCGGTCGTATCGCTGTCCCGATTCGCGGGGGCGTCCTGCTGCGCATCGGCTTGCTTCTTTTCGAAATACGGCTCCACGGCGAAGTCGAGCCGTACGTGTGTGGTGCCCTCCGGCAGCGCGGGCAGGTCCTTGCACCGGCCGTCCGCGTCGGTGGCCGAACCTCCGAGCGGCTGCCACTCCCCCAACGGGCCGCTGCGCGCGGCGAGTTGGACGGCGACGCCCTCGGCGGGGCGGCCGGCGCTGGTGTCCAGGATGTGCGTGGACACCGAGGCGGTGGTGCTGGTGCTCATGCGCGGGCTTCCTCTTCGACGATGCGGGCGAGCCGGATGCGGTTGATCTTGCCCAACTCGGTGCGGACGATCTCGCGTTCGCGCTCCGGCGCGTTGCCGATCCGTTCCTTGACCGCGTCGCGCATCTGCTCGCCGGTGCGGCCGGTGGCGCAGATCAGGAAGACATGGCCGAACCTCTCCTGGTACGCCAGGTTCAGTTCGAGCATCTCCGCCCTGAGGTCCTCGGAGGCGCCCGCCATGCCGCGCTGTTCGCGGGCGGAGGTGGGGTCGCCGGGCTTGGGCCGGCCGATCGGCGGGTGACCGGCCATCGCCTCGGCCAGGTCGTCGGCGGTCAGCTCCGCCATCGCGGAGTCGCTCGCGGCGTACAGGTCCTCGGGACCGGCGTACGGACGGGCGGCCAGCAGCCGCCGCGCCCACGCCGTGGAGGCACACGCCTCGATGAGCGCGGCGAACGCCGCGTGCTCCTCCAGAACGTTGAACCGGACGAGCCCCGGCGGCAGGGAAGTCGAAGTCACGGGGGCCTCCGTGGCCTTGTGCTGAACGGGCTGCCCAGTAGCTAACGCCCCGCGGAACACCACGTCAACACTTTGTTGAAAATTCCGGGTAACAAAGCTCCCGGAGCCCCTCGAAGACCCTTTTCAGGCGTCTTTCTCCCGGTTCAGGTAGTTGTACACGGTGAACCGGCTGACCCCGAGGGCGCTCGCCACGGTCTCGACCCCGTGCCGTACCGAGAAGGCGCCGCGCGCCTCCAGGATCCGTACGACCTCCTGTTTGGCCTTGCGGTCGAGGTCCGCGAGGGGCTTGCCCTTCTTGCGTTCCATGGCGGCCAGGATGTGGTCGAGCGAGTCCGCGAGCTGCGGCAGGCGTACGGCGACCACGTCGGCGCCCTCCCAGGCGAGCACGACGTCGTCGGGGCCGGCCTCGTCGGGCGGGAGCATCTCGCCGCCCATCGCGTCGACCAGCGGTTTCACGGCCGTGATGAACGGCTCGTCCCCGATACCGGTCACCGGTCGCCCTCGCCGATCACGTTGAGCTGGAGCGAGACGCGGGTGGCGCCGGCCTCCAGGGTCCGGCGCAGCAGCGCGTCGACGGCGGTGAGCACCGCGTCGGTACCGCCCTCGGCCGTGTTGCCGAACGGCCCGACGTCCACGGCGTCCAGCTCCGCGGCCTCGATGACCTCCCGGGCCACCAGCGCGTGCGCGGGTGCCTCGTCGAGATCGAAGGGTTCTGTCGTGAACTCCACTCGCAATCGCACTGTGCCCCCAAGGCATCGCTCTGACCTGCGTGTTCCCTCAGCCCTCCGCTCGAGAGGGCACATCGGGGGCACATCGTGCCGTCACCTCATGGAGCGTCCGATCCAGCGCCGCCCTTGTCCGCTTCGCCGGTGCTGATGCGTCCCGGTCACTCCGGGACGACCTTAACGGACTGGCCCGCTGGGGTCGGTGCCCTTGGGGGCCATAAAGAGTGGCTTCCGTGACCGCACGGCATCAGGGGCTCGCGGTGCGTACGACTGCCGGCGAGGTCGCCCTCGGCGATCGCGTCAGCGTCCGCGCGCTTCATCTCCGTGGTGATAGACCCCCGAAGCAACGGGCTCAGGCGGTCGCCGGCACCGGATGCGTCGCCCGCAGCGAGCCGCTGCGGGCATGGAAGAAGTAGGCCTGACCGACCACCAGCAGCAGGTTGGCGCCGGCCAGGGAGAGCCACAGGGCGTGCAGGCCGCCCGCGGCGCCCACGGGGACGGCGGCCAGAGCGAGCAGGCCGTAGCAGACGGCGAAGGCGACCAGGCTGGGCAGCGTGCGCCTGATGCCGATCAGGCCGAAGCCGAAGACCGCCTGGACCGCGTCCGCGACCACCGCGAGGAGGAGCAGGGGCAGCAGGTCCAGCACCTGGTCGTGCAGGCCGGAGTCCTTGGTGAACACGGAGATGACCGGCCCGCGTGCCAGGACCAGCACTGCGGCCAGGGCGGACACCGTGCACACGGCGACTCCCACCCCGGCCAGCGCGCTGCGCCGGATCTCCGTGACGTCGCCGCTCCTCACGGGCTCGGTCATCAGCGGCACGGTCGCCTGGCCGACGGCGACCGCGGCCGTGAACATGAGGTTCACCAACGACAGCGCGATGCTGTGCACGGCCGCGCTGTCGGTGCCGGCCCGGGCAGCGGAGAACGCGAGCACGCCCAGTACCGCGAACTTGATGAGCACGGTCGCCGCGAGCGGGATGCCCACTCCCGCGAGGCGAAGCACCTCCGGCAGCCGCGGTCGCCCGAGGCCCAGGGGCCGTCCCGCCAGCACGGTGTTCCGGCGCAACTGGACGTGCGCGAGGGAGGCGTTGATGGTGCTGGAGGTCAGCATCGCGATGCCGGCCCCGGGCAGGCCGAGTCCGTCGAAGGAGCCGACGCCGCCGACCAGGAGCAGCGAGAGCACCACCGCGGCCGCCGTGCCCGTCATGCCCGAGCGCATCACCGCCCTGCCCTCGCCCAGGCCGACGAGCGCCGAGGTGGCAGTGGCACCGATCGACATCATGACGACGGCGCAGGCCAGGAGGTAGGGGAACACGCCCAGTTGGTCGAGGGTGGTCCCGGGGACCCCACCGACCCGGCCGATGACCGGGACGGCCGCGACCGCGACCGCGCCCAGCAGGCCGACGGAGATGCCGAGCCACATGCTGTTGCGCAGCACTGGAAGCAGCCCGTCGGCATCGTCTTTCTGCGCCGAGACGAACGGCATCACACCGCGCATCGCACCGGACACCGCGGCGGCGGCCGGGCTGAAGACGGCCAGGGTGACGGCGAAGGCCGCGAGCGAACCCGTCGCGTGCCGTCCCAGGACGGCGGTGTCCACCAGCGAGGCCGCCGACGACGCGATCATGGTGAGGTAGAGCGGAAGGGCGGCACCGGCGATCCGCCGCATTCTCCCCTTGTCCGGAACGCCTTCCGAAGCGGCGGACTTCTTCTTGTTCACAGCTCAGCACCTTTCTTGTCCCGCGCCGGCCTTCGAGCAGCGCGGTGTCTGCGAGTTGGTCCCAGGACTGACCGAGCAGGTGGGTGAGGACACCGCAGGAAAACCGATGGGCGACCGCCGCGGAGCGCCCTGGCCGGAACCTGGCGGAATGGATCGTCGCCTGCCTCGACCGGGCCGCCGGCCAGGCGGACACCCACGACCACTGAACCTCCGGCCGGCTCGCCTCAGCCACGCGGCGGGACGGCCGTACCGCGCACGGACGGGACACCCGAGACGTCCTCGGCCGACCGGTCGCCCTCGGCCGCGAGGGACTTCGGTCTCCTGTTGAGAAGCGCGACGCCCGCGAGCGCGGCAAGGCCACCGAGGAGTTCCACGAGCCGCGGCTTCTCACCGAGCCACACATACGCCACGACAAGCGCTGTCACGGGCACCAGGTACAGCGCCGCGGTCGCCGCGGTGACGGTGAGCCGGGCGACGGCATAGCCCCAGACCACGAATCCGGCGGCCGACGGCAGGATCCCGAGGTAGAGCGCGGCCAGGGTGGCGTCGGCCGGGGCAGCCAGTACGGCACGGGCGGTGACCGGGGCGAACGGAAGCAGCAGAGTGGTTCCGGCCACCATGGCGTACGTGGCGACCTCGAAACCGCTGTAGCGGCGCAGCAGGGGTTTGACGGCGAAGTGATACAGCGCCTGGGCGACCGCCGCCGCGAGGACGGTCCAGGCCGCCAGGGTGTAGCCGGTCTCGCCGCCCGCCATGGCGATGACGACCGTCCCGGAGAGAGCGAACAGCGAGCCGACGACCTTGGCCGGTCCGAGCCGCTCGCCGAGAAAGACCGCGGCCGGCAAGGCGCTGATCGCCGGGACGGTGGCCATGATCAGGGCGGCGGTGCCGGCCGGCACATGCGTCTCACCCCAGTTCAGCAGCAGCTGGTACGCGCTCATCCCGGTGGCGCCGACGGCCAGGACACGCGGAAGATCACGGCGCGCCGGCAGACGCACCTTCACCCACGGGAGCACCGCCACAAGAACGGCCGTGGCGACCGCGAGCCGGAACAGCGACAGCTCGGTCGGCCCGTAGCCCCCGAGCGCCACCCGGATCGCAGGGAACGCCGAGGCCCACAGGACGACGGTGACGGCGAGAGCGAGCACGGTCTTGTCGAGTTTCACCACGCCGACTCTGCCCCCTACAATCCATTAGGTCCAGTTACCTTTTCTTCCATGAATCAGTAGGTGAGCTTCTTGTTGGACGTACGTCGGCTACGGCTGCTCACCGAGTTCGCGGCCCAGGGCACCGTGGCGGCCACCGCGGAGACGCTCCATCTCACGGGCTCGGCGGTGTCCCAGCAGTTGGCGGCCCTGGAGAAGGAAGCCGGCGTACCCCTGCTGCTCAAGCGCGGCCGCAGGCTCGAACTCACCGCCGCGGGGCGGCGTCTCATCGATCACGCCCACGTGGTTCTGGGCAACCTGGCCGCGGCGGAATCCGATCTGGCGGCCATGCGGCGCGGTGAGCACAGCAGCGTGCGCATCGCGGCCTTCCCCACCGCGGCCCGCGCCCTTCTCCCCCGGCTCTGGCCCGACCCGGACGCGGCGCCCGCGCCCGACGCCCCGCTCGTCCACGTCGTGGAGCACGAACCCCACGCCGCCGAGACCGCGCTGCGCAAGCATCAGGTCGACATCGCCGTCAGCCACACGTACAGCCTGGTGCCGCGCCCGCTGCCCCCGGGCTGCGAGCAACGCCCTCTGTTCGACGAGCCCGTCCTTCTGGTCCTGCACCCCGCCGACGCCGTCCGCCACGGTCTGTCCGCGGGAGCCGTCGCCGACCTCAGGGACTTCGCCGACCTGCCCTGGCTGATGCCGTCCCCCGAGACCGCCTGTCATGAAATGACCCAACGCGCCTGCGGAGCGGCCGGGTTCGTGCCTCAGCCCGTGGCCGTGGCGAACGACTTCACGGTGCTGACGGCACTGATCGCCCGCCGCGCCGGAGCCGCCCTCGTCCCCCGGCTCGCCCTGCCGACCCCCTCCCCGGACCTCAGCGTCCACAGGCTGAACACCCCGATCCATCGCAGCGTCCGGGCCGTCTACCACATGGGAACGGGACAGCGCCCCGACATCCGCAGCGCGCTCGACAGCCTGGTCTCGGCGGCCGCCTCGGCGACCGCCGGCCCCTGGAGCGGAATCTGACCGAGGACCGCGCAACCGGCCGGCCCCTCAGAAGAACTCACGGTCCCACCCGGGTTCCGGACCCGGCTGCCCGACCGCATTTTCGCCGCACCGGCCGGGACATCCGCACCCCCGCCAACTCCCCCAGTTCCACCCTCCGTTCAACGGCCCACCCGCCCCGCGATCGCACGGCCACGACCTGACGCGCGCGAGCGATCTCCGGGCAAGCCGTCAGCGACCCGGGGTCTCGACACGGCCATCCCCCTTGACAATCCGTGACACGCGGCGGCAATCTTCCATTGAGCAGAAACAATATTCCGCGATACGGAATATTGAATGCCAAGACGGCACCCCGACACGGAAGGGAGCGCGACCCTCATGGGATTCGCAGACCAGCGCTTCAACGTCAACCTGTCGATCCTCTTCACCGAACTCCCGCTCCTGGAGCGCCCCGCGGCCGCCGCCGCGGCCGGCTTCGGCGCGGTCGAGCTGTGGTGGCCCTGGGTCGACTCCCCCACCCCCGAGCAGTCCCAACTCGACGCGCTCAAGCGGGCGTTGGAGGACGCGGGCGTCCAGCTCACCGGCCTGAACTTCTACGCCGGCCAGCTCCCGGGCCCGGACCGCGGCGCCCTGTCGATCCCCGGCGAGGAGTCGGAGCGGTTCCGCGCGAACATCGACGTGGCCGCCGACTTCGCCCACTCCGTCGGCGCCACGGCCCTCAACGCGCTCTACGGCAACCGCGTCGCCGGCGTGGACCCGGCCGAGCAGGACGCGCTCGCGCTGGAGAACCTGGTCCTCGCGGCCCGCGCCGCCGACCGGATCGGCGCGGTCCTGCTGATCGAGGCCCTGAACAAGCCCGAGTCGCCGCTGTACCCGCTCGTCAGCGCGCCCGCCGCCGTGGAAGTCGTGGACAAGGTCAACGCCGCGTCCGGCCTCGGCAACGCGCGCTTCCTCATGGACCTCTACCACCTGTCCATGAACGGCGAGGAACTCCCGTCGGTGATCGAGCAGTTCGCCGCGAAGACCGGCCATGTGCAGATCGCGGACAACCCGGGCCGCGGCGCCCCCGGCACCGGCACGCTCCAACTGGAAGACCTCCTCGACCAGTTGAGGAAGGCCGGTTACGACGGCTGGGTGGGCCTGGAGTACAAGCCCGGCGACCGCCCGAGTGCCGAGGCCTTCGACTGGCTCCCGCGCGCAGCGCGCTGAACTCCCCGACGCAGCAGAGCAGTTAGAGAGGCACCCGCATGAGCAAGCTCCCCAAGGTCGCCTGGATAGGCCTCGGCATCATGGGCTCCCCCATGTCCGAGAACCTGGTCAAGGCGGGCTACGACGTCACCGGATTCACCCTGGAACAGGACAAGTTGGAGCGCCTGACCGCCGCCGGCGGCACCGCGGCCGGCTCCATCGCCGAGGCCGTGCGGGACGCCGACGTGGTGATCACGATGGTCCCCGCGTCCCCGCAGGTCGAGGCCATCGCCTACGGCCCCGACGGCATCCTGGAGAACGCCCGCGCCGGCACCCTCCTCATCGACATGTCGTCGATCACCCCGCAGACCTCGGTCGACCTGGCAAAGGCGGCCGTAGAAAAGGGAATTCGGGTCCTGGACGCTCCCGTGTCCGGCGGTGAGGCCGGTGCGATCGAGGCCGTGCTGTCCATCATGGTCGGCGGCGGGCAGTCCGACTTCGAGGAGGCCGAGCCGATCTTCGACGCGCTCGGTAGGACCATCGTGCTGTGCGGTCCGCACGGCTCGGGCCAGACCGTGAAGGCCGCCAACCAGCTGATCGTCGCCGTGAACATCCAGGCGTGCGCCGAGGCCGTGGTCTTCCTGGAGAAGTCGGGCGTGGACCTCGCGGCCGCCCTCGACGTCCTCAACGGCGGGCTCGCGGGCTCCACCGTGCTGACGCGGAAGAAGGACAACTTCCTCAACCGCGACTTCAAGCCGGGCTTCCGGATCGACCTGCACCACAAGGACATGGGCATCGTCACGGACGCGGCCCGCAACGTCGGCGCCGCGCTGCCCGTGGGCGCCGTGGTGGCCCAGCTCGTCGCGTCGCTGCGCGCCCAGGGCGACGGCGGCCTCGACCACTCGGCGCTGCTGCGGGCCGTGGAGCGCCTGTCGGGCGCGCAGCTTTAGCCCCCCCCAGACCCCGGGCGGCGCCGTCGCTGACAACTGTCCTGTCGCGCCCAGGCGTTGGCGCCGCCCGGAACCATGCCCACCAGTTCAACAAAGTGTTGAGGATTGCTCTCCATGTCGAAGCGCGTGCTCACGACCGAGTCCGGCGCCCCGGTCGCCGACAACCAGAACTCCGCCTCCGCCGGCATCGGCGGCCCGCTCCTCCTCCAGGACCAGCATCTGCTGGAGAAGCTCGCCCGGTTCAACCGCGAGCGCATCCCGGAGCGTGTGGTGCACGCCAGAGGCTCCGGCGCGTACGGCTACTTCGAGGTCACCGACGACGTCACCGGCTTCACCCACGCCGACTTCCTGAACACGGTCGGCAAGCGCACCGAGGTCTTCCTGCGCTTCTCCACGGTCGCCGACTCGCTCGGCGGCGCGGACGCGGTGCGCGACCCGCGCGGCTTCGCGGTCAAGTTCTATACGGAGCAGGGGAATTACGACCTGGTCGGGAACAACACCCCGGTGTTCTTCATCAAGGACCCCATAAAATTCCCGGACTTCATCCACTCGCAGAAGCACGACCCCTTCACGGGCCGTCAAGAGCCGGACAACGTATGGGACTTCTGGGCGCACAGCCCCGAGGCCACGCACCAGGTGACCTGGCTGATGGGCGACCGCGGCATCCCGGCGTCGTACCGCCACATGAACGGCTACGGCTCGCACACCTATCAGTGGACGAACGCGGAGGGCGAGGCCTTCTTCGTCAAGTACCACTTCAAGACCAACCAGGGTGTGCGCAGTCTGTCCTCCGACCAGGCGGCGGAGCTCGCGGGCAAGAACCCCAACTCCCACCAGACGGACCTGCTCCAGGCCATCGAGCGGGGCGTTAACCCGTCCTGGACCCTGCACGTCCAGCTCATGCCGGCGGCGGACGCGGCGGAGTACCGCTTCAACCCGTTCGACGTCACCAAGGTGTGGCCGCACCGCGACTACCCCCTCCAGCGCGTGGGCCGCCTGGTCCTGGACCGCAACCCGGACAACGTGTTCGCCGAGGTCGAGCAGGCCACGTTCTCCCCGAACAACTTCGTGCCGGGCATCGGCCCTTCGCCCGACAAGATGCTCCAGGGCCGCCTGTTCGCGTACGCCGACGCACACCGCTACCGCCTGGGCGTCAACCACACCCTGCTCGCGGTGAACGCCCCGAAGGCGACGACCGCGCGGAACTACGGCCGGGACGGCTTCATGGCATCCAACGCCAACTCCCAAGGCCGCGCGGCGAAGAACTACGAGCCGAACTCCTACGACGGCCCGACCGAGACCGGCCGCGCACTGTCCGCCCCGCTGGCGGTCACCGGCTACACGGGCACGCACGAGGCTCCGCAGCACACGAAGGACGACGACTTCTACCAGGCGGGCGAGCTGTACCGCCTGATGTCGCCCGAGGAGCGGTCCCGTCTCGTCGCGAACATCGCCGGCGGCCTCGCCCAGGTCTCCCGCGACGACGTGATCGAGAAGAACCTCGCCCACTTCCACGCCGCCGACCCGGAGTACGGCCGACGCGTGGAGGAGGCGGTCCACGCCCTGCGCGAGGACTGAAAAGACGGCCCGTGTGTGCCGGACGACCCGGATGAGGGGTGGTCACCGGCACCGCGCGGGCAGGGCCAGGACCGCGGCGGAACGCGAGCCAGTGCGGTGGTGAAGGTCCCGTGGCCTCCTTCTCGACCTGAGGGAAGGAGCCGCCACGGTTCCGTCGCGACCGCCGCGGTCCCAGCCGAACGCTTCTAGAGAGGAACTCCCCAAGGGCTCCCTCTTGAGGCCACAGACCCCGTCCGGCGGCGCGAATGCCCTGTCGCGCCCAGCCTCGCGCCGTCGGACGGCCACCACGGCGAGCGCCGGATACGGACAGTCCCGTATCCGGCGCTCTTCGGCGTTTCCGGGTGCGGATCCGCCGTGGGCACAGCAGCCTGAAGGCATGGCACACCCATCGGAACACCCGCACATCGTGGTCCACCCCCCGGCGCTGGACGGCTCCCGCCGGGTCACCAGCGGCGACGAGACCCTCGGTGTCGCGTCGCACCTGGACGACGTCGTCGAGATCCTGCGCCTGGCCGATCTGGACCGGATCGAGGTCGAGGAGAGCGATCTGATCGAGTGGCAGGGTGGCGGGCCGGAGGACTGGCCGGGCCTGTCGGAACACCACGCCGAGCAGCACGATCAGTGAACCTCAAATAATCCTCTGAACCACCCTCGCGAGGCTTCAACCACCCCTGAACGCGGGCACATTCGTCGCACGAGGCCCGCCGGCACGGGGGCGGCGGGCCCCGTTTCAGGGGGTGCCATGAGCGGTGGTCCGACGATACGGCTCCAGCCTCACGAGGTCGCGTTTCTGCGGGGTGGTTCTCGGGCGGCCGTGACGGTGGCGGTGGTTGCCTTGCATCTGCGGGGTGAGGTGCGGGTTTGGCGGCCGGGGACGGTGCGGACGTCCGGGGTGGCCGCGGGGGCGGGGGTGCTGCCTCGGCTTACGAAGGCTGTGCACTCCGCGCTCTACCGTCCGGCGGGTATGCGGGAGTTGCTCGGGCGGCGGGGTGTGGGTGAGGCGCTCGGTGCGTTGCGTGGGGATCTTGTGGCGGTGGGGTTGTTGCGCAGGGTTCCGCCTCGGCGTACTCGCGCTGCGCGCGTGCTGTTGAAATCCCTGCGTGCCCAACACCCTTCCCCTGCGGGGCGGGAGGGGGTGTCGTCGGATGACGTGCTGCTTGCGGTTGCCCTGTACGGGGATAGGGAGTTGGGGTCGCTTGTGCCGCGTTTTGCTGAGGGGGCGGGGTTGGTTGGGCGGGGTGGGATCGCGGACGAAGGGTTGCCGCAGGGCTGGGGTGGGGGGTCTGGGGGTGGGTTTACTTGTGGGGCCGGGTAGGTCCTGCCTGGAGCTGTTCGTTGCGGGGTGCGAGTTGTGTGTGGCTGGTCGCGCAGTTCCCCGCGCCCCTTTTTGTGGCGCTTCGCGCCTACAAAAATAAGGGGGGCCCATCCGTTCCCGGATGAGCCGCCCCTCCCTGCCCTTGCCGCCTCTTAGACCTTCAACGTCCTGATCGACGTCGGTGCGTGGCCCGGCTCGGTTGCGATCTCCTCGAACTCCACCACGTTGCTGATGTCGTTCGTCTTGCTCATGGCGATGTTGGTGACTCGTTCGAGGATGGCTTCTACGACGACCGGGACCCTGAACTCCGCCGCGAGCTTCTTGGCCTGTTCGAAGGCTGCGCCCAGTTCGGTGGGGTCGGTGACGCGGATGGCCTTGCAGCCGAGGCCCTCGACGACCTTGATGTGGTCGACGCCGTAGACGCCCAGCTCTGGCGAGTTGATGTTCTCGAATTCGAGGTTGACCTGAAAGTTGATGTCCAGCGCTATCTGGGCCTGGCGGATGAGGCCCAAGTAGGCGTTGTTCACAAGGACATGGACGTACGGGATGCGGTGTTGGGCCCCGACCGCCAGCTCTTCGAGCATGAACTGGAAGTCGTAGTCGCCGGAGAGGGCGACCACCGACGCGTCGGGGTCGGCCTTCGCGACGCCGAGTGCGGCCGGGATCGTCCAGCCGAGGGGGCCCGCCTGACCGCAGTTGATCCAGTGGCGGGGGCGGTAGACGTGGAGCATCTGGGCGCCGGCGATCTGGGAGAGGCCGATGGTGGAGACATAGCGGGTCTCCGGGCCGAAGGCCTTGTTCATCTCCTCGTAGACGCGCTGGGGTTTGATCGGGATGTCGTCGAAGTGCGTGCGGCGTTGGAGAGTTGACTTGCGTTCCTGGGTCGACGCCGCCCACTGCGAGCGGTCGGGGAGGGTGCCCGCCTCCTTCAACTCCCTTGCCACCTCCACGAACAGCTCCAGCGCCGCCTTCGCATCCGACGCGATGCCGTAGTCGGGGGCGAAGATCTTGCCGATCTGGGTCGGTTCGATGTCGACGTGGACGAACTTCCGGCCCGCCGTGTAGACGTCCAGCTTGCCGGTGTGGCGGTTGGCCCAGCGGTTGCCGATGCCGAGGACGAAGTCGGACTCCAGGAAGGTCGCGTTGCCGTAGCGGTGCGAGGTCTGGAGGCCGACCATGCCGGCGTTCAGTTCGTGGTCGTCGGGCAGGACGCCCCAGCCCATCAGGGTCGGGACGACCGGGGTGCCGGTCAACTCGGCGAATTCGACGAGGAGTTCGGCCGCGTCGGCGTTGATGACACCGCCGCCCGCGACGATCAGGGGGCGCTCGGAGGCGTTGAGGAGCCCGATCGCCTTCTCGATCTGGGCTCGGGTCGCCGTCGGCTTGTAGGCCGACAGTGGTTCGTACGTCTCCGGGTCGAACTCGATCTCCGTGAGCTGCACGTCGATCGGGAGGTCGATCAGGACCGGGCCGGGGCGACCGGAGCGCATCAGGTGGAAGGCCTGCTGGAAGACGCCCGGGACCTGGGCCGCCTCCAGAACCGTGATCGCCATCTTCGTCACCGGGGCCGCGATCGACGCGATGTCCACGGCCTGGAAGTCCTCTTTGTGGATCACGGCGGTCGGGGCCTGGCCCGTGATGCACAGGATCGGGATCGAGTCGCCGATCGCGGAGTAGAGACCGGTGATCATGTCGGTGCCGGCCGGGCCCGAGGTGCCGATGCAGACACCGATGTTGCCCGGGCTGGTACGGGTGTAGCCCTCGGCCATGTGCGAGGCGCCCTCGACGTGGCGGGCGAGGGTGTGGTTGATGCCGCCGGAGGCCTTGAGCGCGGCGTAGAAGGGGTTGATCGCCGCGCCCGGGACGCCGAACGCGTCGCTCACGCCCTCGCGCTTGAGGATCTCGACTGCCGCGCGGGCAGCGGTCATACGAGCCATGGAGTACTCCTGCTTCGGCTGTCGGAATCACATCACCGGCGCGCCCCGCGGTGAAAACTCCTTGCGAGCTTCTGACTTCCGCATCGTTTTCCGTATTGCGGAATCTAACTTCTACTATCTGGAAGTAATGTAAGTGGGGTGACCAAGGCCGTCAAGAGACGGACAAGCAGGGGTTTTCAGGAGGACTATGGGGCTCATGTCCGAGAGCGTGCCGGTGCGCTGTCCGGCGTGCCGACGAGAACACGTCTACGCCGCGCCGTCGTATCCCTGTGTGTGCGGGGCCCCCGTCGCCCCGCCGCTGGACCAGCGCGGCGTGGCCACGGTCGTGAACCACCGCGTGTGGGACGAGGACTGGATCGCGGTCCGCTGCGCGGCCTGCGGCCGACTGGACGAGTGGCCGTACCCGGAGCTGGGCTGCCCGTGCGGGACGCTGCTGCGGATACCGGTCGCGGGCGCGGAACCGACGTCGGAACCCGCCGCGCGGACCACGAAGGTCGGCGGCGCCGAGGTCGAGGGCCGCCCCGCGTTCCAGCCCGTCACGATCCGCACCGCGCGCGACGCGGTCACCGCCGCCGCGCTCTACCTCCGCTGGCTCGGCTACCGGGACATCCGTCGCGCCGACCAGCGGCCCCCGTCCGGCATCGGCCTCGCCGCCCGCGGCATCCTGGCCCAGGTCGACCCGACCGTACGGCCCGCCTCACTCCGCGACGTCGAGTGCCTGTGGCTGACGGCCATGACGGAGTCCACGGAGTGCGTCTACTTCTCCCTCGCCGGTTACGCCGACGACGCCCGCGCCCGCGCGGACGCCCTCCGCGTCCCCCTGTTCGTCCTCGACCTCACGGGCACGCCCCAGCCAGTGAACGAACTGGCTGATCAACTCGACGCGGCGGGGAGTTAGTTGAGCGATCGGGTCCGGTGCGTGGCGGCCACGGCCGGTTCGTGACGGCGGACGTCGCGCGGCGGGCGGCGGGCACCTGCCGGTCCGCGGGGCTAGGGGCGCTGGCCCACGAAGGCCGTTCGCCGACCCCGGCTACGGGCCGTTGCCACAAGGCCGCGCCACAAGTCGCCGTACTCACCGCACTCGCCGACCTCATCGGACTCGCCGCGCACCCCCGCACCCCCGCACCCGGCACCACCACACCTCCCACCAACTCCCGCCCAGGAAGCCCCACTTCACCGCCCCCGAACAGCCCGCTCCCGCAGCTCGATCTTCCGCACCTTCCCCGACACCGTCATAGGAAAGGCATCCATGACCTGAAGCAGACTCGGAATCTTGTAGTGCGCCAACCTCCCCTCGCAGAACCCCCGCACCTCCTCCAGCGTCAACGGCTCCCCCGGATCCCGCAGGATCACGCACGCCAGCACCTCCTCCCCGTAGCGCTCGTGCGGCACCCCCACCACCTGGACGTCCGCGATCTTCGGGTGGGTGTAGAGGAACTCCTCGATCTCGCGCGGGTAGATGTTCTCGCCGCCCCGGATGATCATGTCCTTGATGCGGCCGACGATCTCGACGTAGCCGTCCTCGCGCATCATCGCCAGGTCACCCGTGTGCATCCAGCGGCCCGCGTCGATCGACTCGGCGGTCTTCTCGGGCTCGTTCCAGTAGCCGAGCATCACGCTGTAGCCGCGGGTGCACAACTCGCCCGCCGCGCCCCGGGGTTGGGTCACCCCCGTCGCCGGGTCGACGACCTTGACCTCCAGGTGCGGGAGGACCCGGCCGACCGTGCCGGTGCGGTGTTCGAGGTCGTCGTCCATCCTCGTCTGGAGCGAGACCGGAGACGTCTCCGTCATGCCGTAACAGATGGAGACCTCCGCCATGTGCATCTCGGCGACCACCCGTTTCATCACCTCGACCGGGCAGGGCGAGCCCGCCATGATGCCGGTGCGGAGGGAGGAGAGGTCGTACGACGCGAAGTCGGGGAGGTTCAACTCCGCGATGAACATGGTCGGGACGCCGTAGAGGGACGTGCAGCGCTCCTGCTGGACCGCCTTCAGGGTCGCCGCCGGGTCGAAGGACGGGGCCGGGATCACGATGCACGCGCCGTGGGAGGTGGCCGCGAGGTTGCCCATGACCATGCCGAAGCAGTGGTAGAAGGGCACCGGGATGCAGACCCGGTCCTGCTCGGTGTACGCGATCAACTCGCCGACGAAATAACCGTTGTTGAGGATGTTGTGGTGGGAGAGGGTGGCGCCCTTGGGGAAGCCCGTCGTGCCCGAGGTGTACTGGATGTTGATGGGGTCGTCGCAGGACAACTCGGCCTCGCGGGACCGGAGTTCCTCCGCACGGTCGGCCGCACCCCTGGCGACCAGCGCGTCCCAGCTCGGGTCGCCGATGTACACCGCCTCCCGCAACTCCGCGCACTTGGGCCGGACTTGCTCGACCATCGCCCGGTAGTCGCTGCCCTTGTGCCCGGCCGAGGCGAACAGGACCGAGATCCCCGCCTGGTTGAGGACGAACTCGACCTCGTGGGTGCGGTACGCCGGGTTGATGTTCACCATGATCGCGCCGATGCGGGCGGTGGCGTACTGGACGAGCACCCACTCGGGGCAGTTGATCGCCCAGATGCCCACCCGGTCGCCCTTCGCCACCCCGCTCGCGAGCAGCGCGTACGCCAACTGCTCGATCTCGGCGGCAAATTGGCCGTAGGTCCAGCGTCGCCCGGACGGTACGTCCACGAGCGCCTCGCGGTCGGGCCACGCGGCGACCGCCCGGTCGAGGTTGGCCCCGATGGTGTCGCCGAGGAGCGAAGTCCCGCTGGTTCCATGGCTGTACGAGTTCATCGGCGAGTCCGTCGGCGCGTTCATCGGAAGTCCTCCTCGCGGTACTCGGCCGCCGACCCCGCGGCCGTAGCCTCCCGCAGTTCGATCCGGCGGATCTTGCCGGAGACGGTCTTGGGCAGGTCGGCGAACTCCAGCCGCCGGATGCGCTTGTACGGGGCGAGGACGTCGCGCGAGTGCTCGAACAGCACCTTCGCGGTGTCGGGCCCCGGCTCCCAGCCCGCCGCGAGCACGACGTACGCCTTCGGTACGGCGAGGCGCAGCTCGTCCGGCGCGGGCACCACGGCGGCCTCGGCCACCGCCTCGTGCTCCAGCAGCGCGCTCTCCAGCTCGAACGGGGAGATCTTGTAGTCGGAGGCCTTGAAGACGTCGTCGGAGCGGCCGACGTAGGTGATGTAGCCGTCCTCGTCGCGGGAACCGATGTCGCCGGTGCGGTAGTAGCCGCCGGCCATCGCCTCCGCCGTACGGTCCGGGTCGCCGTGGTAGCCGGTCATCAGGCCGACCGGCGGATCGGACAGGTCGAGCGCGATCTCGCCCTCGGCCGCGCCCGGCGCACCCGACACCGGGTCCAGCAGCTCCACCCGATAACCCGGACTCGGCCGTCCCATCGAGCCCGTCTTCAGCGGCTGGCCGGGGCTGTTGGAGACCTGCACGGCCGTCTCCGTCTGGCCGAAGCCGTCCCGGATCGTGACGCCCCAGGCCCGCCGGACCTGCTCGATCACCTCGGGGTTCAGGGGCTCCCCCGCCGCCAGCGCCTCGCGGGGCGGGGTGCGCAGCTGGGTCAGGTCGGCCTGGATGAGCATCCGCCACACCGTCGGCGGGGCGCAGAAGGTGGTGACCCCCGCGCGGTCCATCTCGGCCATCAGCCGGGCCGCGTCGAAGCGCGTGTAGTTGTGGATGAAGACGGTCGCCTCCGCGTTCCACGGCGCGAAGAGGTTCGACCAGGCGTGCTTGGCCCAGCCGGGCGAGGAGATGTTGAGGTGTACGTCGCCGGGCTGGAGGCCGATCCAGTACATGGTGGCCAGATGGCCGATCGGGTACGACGTGTGGGTGTGCTCGACCAGCTTGGGGTGGGCGGTCGTGCCCGAGGTGAAGTACAGCATCAGCGGGTCGTCGGCCAGGGTCGGGCCGTCCGCCGTGAACTCCGCGGCGGCGGCGTACGCGTCCTCGTACGTCCGCCAGCCCTCGACCGCGCCGCCGACCGCGATCCGCGTGTACGTCCCGGGCACCTCGTCGAACTTGTCGACGTCCCCGGAGCGCACGATCACCTGCCGGACCCGGCCGCGTTCGACGCGGTCGCGCAGGTCGGCGGGGCCGAGCAGCGGGGTGGCAGGGATGACGACGGCGCCGAGCTTCATCGCGGCCAGCGCCGTCTCCCAGAGCTCGGTCTGGTTGCCGAGCATGACGAGGATCCGGTCCTCGGCGCGGACGCCCTGGGCGCGCAGCCAGTTGGCGACCCGGTTGGAGCGCTCGGACATCTCCGCGAAGGACAGGGCGGCCTCGGTGCCGTCCTCCTCGACGATGCGCAGCGCGGTGCGGTCGTTGCCGGCCGCGATGACGTCGAACCAGTCGAGCGCCCAGTTGAAGTGCTCGGGCCTGGGCCAGGAGAAACCCTCGTAGGCCGTGGCATAGTCCGTACGGTGCGCCAGCAGAAAATCCCGCGCGCTGCGGAACGACTCACTCGCCGTCGTCATCTGTCCTCCTAAGTACCGGACCATTGCCGGGCGGCTCTCTGACATCGTGTAATCCGTGATGTGGGTCTCACTACCCCCGTACGGGGGTGTGTGCAGCAGGGCGGCCGCAATGAAGGGGCAAGCGGGTGGCGACGGACGCGGCAGGGATGGTGGAGATTCAGTCGGCGCTGGTACGGCTCCGGCGCGGTACGGGGCTGCCCGTCGCCTTCGGCGGCCTGGTGGAGACCGGCCGTAGGCAGATGCGCATCAGCGAACTCAGCGGCACGGCGACCCCCGCCCTGCGCGCCCTCGCGGTCACCTCGGGCAGCGGCCTCGGCGGCAAGGCGGTCGCCCTCGCCCGCCCGTACGCCGTCGCGGACTACTCGTCCTCCCACCAGATCAGCCACGAGTACGACACGGCGGTCGCCACCGAGGGCCTGCACGCGATGCTCGCGGTCCCCGTCGTCGTACGGCGCCGCGTGCGCGGTGTCCTCTACGGCGCGCTGCGCACCGCCCAGCCGCTCGGCGACCGGATGCTGAGCGCGGCGATGGAGGCCGCGCGGGACGTCGAACAGGCGCTGGTGGTACGGGAGGAGGTGCGGGAGCTGCTGAGCGCGGCGCGCCCGGCACCCGCCCCCGACCCGGCTGCCAGCCCGGCCTGGGAGCAGGTACGGGAGGCGCACGCGGCGCTGCGGGCACTGGCCCCGCGCATCCCGGACCCGGCGCTGCGGGCCGAACTCCTGGACGCCTGCGGCCTGTTGACGGCCGAGGCCGCCGTCGGGGACGTAGAACTCGCGCCGAGGGAGCTGGACGTCCTGGCCTGTGTGGCGGCCGGGGCGACGAACGCGGTGGCGGCTGAGCGGCTCGGGCTGCGGCCGGAGACGGTCAAGGGGTATCTGCGCTCGGCGATGCGGAGGCTCGGGGCGCACACCCGCGGGGAGGCCGTGGTGGCGGCGCGGCGGGCGGGGGTGCTGCCGTGAGAGGGGCGGACGTAGCCCTGTCGGCGGCCCCTGAGGCGGTTCCCGCGACGACCGGCTATTCATTCATCGGAGCTTTGAATTTCCTCATGCCGCACGGTTGTTATTTCCCTCACGACCCCATCCATCCGAATTTCAAGGACTGATTGCCTAATATTGGCCCGGACACGACACACGAGGGGAGCGGTGACCGTGCGACGGGACTTCAAGGAGCCTGCCAGAACGCGCCCCGACCTGGTCATCGGCCGGGAGGAGATGTTCTCCGCCGCCCGTGACCAGCTCGCCGAGGGTGGCAGTGTGCTGCTCCACGGCCCCGCCGGAATAGGAAAGTCGACCCTCCTGCGGGCGTTGGCCGCGGAATACGGCGAGACGGCGCGGACCGTGTTGCGCTGCTCGGCCACGGAGTCCGAATCCCATCTCCCCTTCCTGGCCCTCGCCGACCTCCTCGGTCTGGTCCTGGACGAGGTGTCCGAGCGACTGCCCGCCGCCCAGCGCACCGCCCTGGAATCCGCGCTCACCGGACGCGGCGAGTCCTCGCTCCAGCGCGACGGACTCGCCCTGCGCCTGGCCGTCCTGTCCGCGCTGCGCGCGCTCGCGGCCGACGGTCCCGTGCTCGTCGTAGCGGACGATCTGCAGTGGCTGGACCCGGCCAGCGCCGAGTTGCTCGGGTTCGCCGCGCGGCGGCTCGGGGACACGCAGGTGCAGATGGTGTTCGCGGTGCGGACCGAGGGTCAGGAGTACGACCGGTATCTGAGCGCGTCGCCGCCGGACACCCTGGCGTTCCGGCTCAGTCCGCTGTCGCGGGCGCAGGTGTCGGCGCTGCTCGACCATCGCGGGTACACCGGGCTGCCGCGTTCCACGGTGCGCGAGATCCACCGTACGAGTGGCGGAAACCCGTTGTTCGCGCTGGAGTTGGGGCGCGCGCTGGCCGAGAACCCGACCCCGCCGAGACCGGGCGAGCCGCTGCTCGTGCCGACGTCACTACGCGCGTTGGTGCTGAGCCGGCTCGACATGCTGCCCGCCGAGGCGCGCCGCACCCTGCTGGTCGCGAGCGCGGGCGCCCGGCCCACGGTGGCCCTGCTGCAGACCGCCGGCCGGGAGAACGCGGAGGCGGAGACCGCCCAGGCGGCCGAACTCGGCCTGCTGGCAACGGAACCCGAGGGTCCCGCCGTACGGTTCGCGCATCCGCTGATCTCCGCCGCGCTGTACGCGGAGGCCCCCGCGCAGGAGCGGCGGGCCGCGCACGCGGCGCTGTCGACCGCGGCCTCCGACCCCATCGAGCGCGCCCGGCACCTCGCCCTCGCAACCACCGGCACCGATCCGGAGGTCGCCGCCCGGCTCGCCGAGGCCGCGACCCTGGCCCGGGACCGCGGGGCGCCCTCGGTCGCCGCCTCGCTCGGGCTGCTCGCCGCCCGGCACACCCCGGGCGACAGCGTGCCGGGCCCGGACGAGCGCCGGTTGCAGGCCTCCGAGGACGCGATCACCGCCGGCGAACTCGACCTCGCCCGGGACATCGCGCGCGAGGTGCTGACCCGGACGTCGGTGCCCGCCGAGCGGGTACGGGCCTGGATCATCGTGATCGACACGGCCGGCCACTCCATGGCAGATGTCGACGCCGTCTTCCCACAGGCCCTCGCCGACGCGGGCGACGACCCCCGGCTGCTCGCCCTGGTCCGCTACCAACTGGCCTGGCGCGCCCTGCTGGTCGAGGGCGACTTCGCCGAGGCCCGCGCGGAGACCGCGCGTTCCGCCGAGCTGGCCGCGCGTGCCGGTGACCGGCGTACCGAACTCCTCGCGCTCTCCTTCCAGGCGCAGACCGAGACCCTGATGGGCCACCCTGACGCCCCGCTCACCATCAAGCGCGCGCTGAAGGAGCCCCAGGACCCGAGGGTGGCGTGCCATCACAACGGCGCCGGATCGGCCCGGTTCCGCTGGCTGGTGATGAGCGATCAGCTGCCCGAGGCCCGCGCGACCATCACCGCGCTGCTGCGCGAGGTGCGGCGGCGCGGGTCGGTGGAGAGCGAGGTGCACTTCCTGCGCGGCTTCGCCGAGACCGAACTGCGCTCCGGGCACTGCGGCCGCGCCCTCGACCTGGCCCGGGAGGGCCTGCGGCTGGCCCGCGACTCCGGGATCGGCCAGACGGCGTCCGCGATGCTCACCGCGCTCGCCGAGGCCTCCGGCGGCGACGTCGAGGAGGCGCTGGCGCTGGCCCGGGAGGCGGTCGAACACGCCGAGGAGGACGGCGACCAGATGTATCTGTCCCGTGCCCTCGGGGCCCTGGGATACGCCCAGTTGGTCGCCGGGGACGCCCACGGGACCGTCCGCTCGCTGCGCCGGGTCCGCGAACTGGAGCAGGCCCTCGGGGTGACCGACCCGGCCCGCGGCCGCTGGCACGGCGACCTCGCCGAGGCCCTCGTCCGCGTCGGCGAGACCGCCGAGGCCCAGGACGTCATCGACGTGACCCGTGAGCGCGCCCTGCGCCTCGGCCGCGAGAGCGTCCTCGCCGTACTCGACCGCGCCGAGGCGCTCGTCCGCGCGGCCCGCGGCGAACACGACGAGGCCGTGGCGCAACTGACGTCCGTCCAGGACCGCCTCGCCAAACTCGGCTACGGCCTGGAGGAGGCCCGCGCCGCCTTCGCGCTGGCGTCGCTGCGCACCGGACAGCCCGGGCCGACGTCGTACGACGAGGCGACCCGGCTGTTCCGGCGCTGCCGGGCGCTGCCCTGGCTGCGCCAGGTGGACGAGGCGGCCGTCACCAGGGCGCCGGAGCCCGCGCCCGTGCCCACGCCCGCGCCGACCCTCGAAGGGCTCGACGGGCTGGCCTCGATGGAGCGTCAGGTCGCCGCGCTCGTCATGGAGGGCGCCACCAACCGGGAGATCGCCGCCCGCCTGTTCATCAGCGTCAAGACGGTCGAGGCGACCCTGACCCGGGTCTACCGCAAGCTGGGGATCCGCTCCCGGGTGGATATCGTCCGACTGGCGGCGGGGCGCCGTCCGAACTGAGGACCCTACGGGTTTACTGTGCGGCGACCGAGGGTTTTCCCTGCCCAACTCCCCTAGGGGGTTCCCTCATTGGGAGCAGGGTGTTCCGGGTTCTAGCTTATGGGTGTGCCGCTCGCCCGGGCATACGGGGGTCGGTCCCGCGACCCCCGTTGCACCCCCCACACCCGCGCGACCCCCACCGGCAACCCAATGAGGAGACTCATGTTCGGGCTCAACCGCGCCAAGAGATCCACCGCAGTCGTCGCAGCAGCCGCCGCTGCCGCAGCGACCGCACTGCTCAGCGCCCCCACCGCTGTGGCAGCCCCCCAGCCCATCGTCGGCGGTTCCACGACCACGACGACGACGTACCCGTTCGTCATGCAGATCACGGACGCCTCGCAGAACCAGTTCTGCGGCGGCACGCTCGTCTCCGCGACCAAGGTGGTCACCGCCGCCCACTGTATGGTCGGCGAGACCACCAGCAGCGTCCGCGTGGTCGGCGGCCGCACGTACCTCAACGGTACGAACGGCACCGTCAGCAAGGTCAGCAAGATCTGGATCAACCCCAGCTACACGGACGCCACCAACGGCAACGACGTGGCCGTGCTGACCCTGTCGACGTCGATGCCGTACACCACGGCGAAGTACGTCGCCTCCACGGACACCTCCGTGTACGCGGCCGGCACCACCGCCCGCATCCTCGGCTGGGGCACCACCTCGGAGAACGGCAGCTCCTCCAACCAGCTGCGGACCGCGACCGTCCCGATCGTGTCCGACTCCAGCTGCAAGAGCTCCTACGGTTCGGACTTCATCGCGACCGACATGGTTTGCGCCGGATACACATCCGGCGGCGTAGACACCTGCCAGGGCGACAGCGGCGGTCCCCTGCTCATCGGGGGCGTCCTGGCAGGGATCACTTCTTGGGGCGAGGGCTGTGCCGAGGCCGGTTACCCGGGGGTCTACTCCCGGCTGACCAAGTTCTCCAGCCTGGTGACCACACAGGTCAACTCGTAACCCGGAAGGACTCCTGAGCACTCCTCAGGGAAAAACCAGGGTGCGTTGCGGGCTTCCACGAGCAGCCCGCAACGCACCCTATCCATGTGCTCCATGTGCTCCATGTGTAATGGGCAGCCCTCGGCCCTGGAGCGAACTCCCCGCCTCCTGTTTCAATGAGCGCCGGATGGGAGTGATCGCATGGTGTCCACGGACCGTTTCCTCGCCTTCGCCGCGATGTCGTTGCTGGTGATCGTGATCCCGGGCCCGAGCGTCCTGTTCGTCATCGGCCGCGCCCTCGCCCACGGCCGCCGCACGGCGGTGGCGACGGCGATCGGCAACGTCTTCGGCTCGTACCTGCTGGTGACGGCGGTGGCGTTCGGCATCGGCGCACTGGTGGAGCGGTCGGTCACGATCTACCTGACGGTGAAGCTGGCGGGCGCGGCGTACCTCGTCTACCTGGGCGTGCAGGCGTTCCGCCACCGCAAGGACCTGAAGGCGTCCGCGATGCGGACGAGCCCCACGGCGGAACCCCGGGGCGACCTCCGCACGGTCCTCGACGGAGCCCTGGTCGGCGTCACCAACCCCAAGGGCGTGGTGTTCTTCGCCGCCGTACTCCCCCAGTTCGTCAACCACTCCGCGGGCCGCGTCCCGCTCCAGATGCTCCTCCTCGGCCTGATCCCCATCTCCATCGGCCTGGTCACGGACACCCTCTGGGGCCTGACCGCGTCGGCGGCCCGCACGTGGTTCGCGGGCTCCGACCGCCGCCTGTCCCTGATCGGCGGCGCGGGCGGCTTCACGATGATCGGCCTGGGCGTGACGGTCGCGGTGACGGGCAGAGCGGACTGAACCCTTCCAGGGTTTGTCAGTTATTGGGTTCTACGGCTGTACGACCGTCCCGAACCGGATGTCGTACGAGGTCCCCTTGTGCAGCGTGTCGAGCATCCGCGCCCCCTCGGCGACCACCTCACCCCGCTGAGCCTTGGTCAGCTTGCCGAAGGGTTCGACGACGAGGTCCGTACCGTCGAGCTTCCACACCCCGGCGAGGAACCCGTCGACGAGGAACGTGCGATGGGCGACGTTGCCCCACCAGGCACGGCCCCAGTACTCGGGCGGTACGACGCGTGTGCGGTCGGCGTGGGAGAGGAGCAGGTTGTCGAACTCCGGCAGGAAACGCGGCGGGGCCGGGGTGTCCGCGTCGGGCCGGGGCGCGTCCGGGAGGTCGAAGAGTTCGACGCCGTTCTGGTCGTGGAAGACGACGAGCCGCGGCCGGAGCCGTTCGAAGGCCTCGCGGAGCCGGGTCAGCCCGGCCCAGGTCTGCATGTCCTTGACGGAGGCGGGCCCGAAGGCGGCGAGGTAGCGGAGGACGGTCGCGTCGGGGGTGGGCGCGGGTTCGGCGGCCCGTCCCAGCCAGTGCTCGGCGGTGGTCAGCGCCACCTGTCCGCTACGGCCCCACAGCCCGCGCGGGGTGACCTGGACGAGCGGCAGCTTGCAGCGGGCGGCGATCCCGAGGGCCTGCGGATCGGCGTCGGGCCACTCGACGAGGAGTGCCTCGCGCAACTCCTTCATGGTGCGCGGCTCAGCTTCGACAAGCTCGCGGGCGCGCACGGCGAGCCGGTCCAGGTCGACGCCGACGAGTCCCTTGCGGAAATTACCGAGTTCGCGGTCGCGGGCGGCCTGTACGAGCGGGCGGAGGGTGAGGCAGTCGGCGGCGGTGTGGGTGTGGATGGTGGAACGCATGGTGACGATCCGGACGACCTCGCGCTCGGCCATCAGCCCGGACAGGTCCTCGGGCACGAATCCGTCGAGGCGGGCGGCGAGGGCGTAGTACGGCGGTTTGACGTTCTGGGCCTGGAGGCCGAGGAGATGTTCGACGGCGGCGTGGGCGGAGAGGGAGGAACGGTGGAGGAGGAGTTGGCGGTGGAGGGTGGCGCGGTTGAGGGAGCGGGGGTCGAGTACGGGGTGCTTCGTCATGGTCGCCGCCTTCGTCGCTCTGGTCGGCCTGGTTGACCCGGTTGACCTGGTCGGCCTGCTCGCCCTGGTGTCCTTCATCGCCTTGGTCGTCGTCACACTCCGCACGCTAACGATGATTGCGGACACCTTCTGTCCGCAACTCTCACCGAATCCCGGACCCCGATCACATGCCCAGGCCGTTTGGCCCCGTATATCCTGCTCGTGCTCCGTGATCACGCAGACGTAGGCCCGATCGAGAGGCACCGCGATGCCCCAGCGACGCGCCCGCCCCACCTCGAGGAACGGCGGAAACGGCCGGAGCGCCAGGATGCCCGGCTGGCGCCGCACGCCGGCCCCGCCCCCGGAGCCGGTACCCGAGACCCCGGCGTCCACCACCGACGCGCCGCCCCCGGAACCGTCCGACGCGGGCAGCGTCGTCCAGGCTGCCCTGTACCGGGACGGCGTGCGCGTCTCGGCGCCGGACACCCTCGCCGACACCTTCCGCGAACTGCGCGAACAGCCGTCCGGCATGGCGTGGATCGGCCTCGCCCGTCCCACCGAGCGTGAACTCCTTTCCCTGGCCGCGGAGTTCGACCTCCACCCGCTGGCGGTCGAGGACGCGATGGAGGCACACCAGCGCCCGAAACTGGAGCGCTACGGCGAGACGCTGTTCGTGGTCCTGAGCGCGGCCCGCTACCTGGACACCACGGAGGAGGTCGACTTCGGCGAGCTGCACGTGTTCGTCGGCCCGGACTTCGTGATCACGGTCCGGCACGGCGCGGCCCCCGACCTCTCCGCGGTCCGCCAACGCATGGAGGAATCCCCGGAGTTGCTGAAACTCGGCCCCGAGGCGGTGCTGTACGCCATCCTCGACGCGGTCGTCGACGGCTACGCGCCGGTGGTCGCCGGCGTCCAGACCGACATCGACGAGATCGAGACGGAGGTCTTCCGCAGCGAGCCTCAGGTCTCCCGCCGTATCTACGAACTCTCCCGCGAAATGGTCGAGTTCCAGCGCGCCACCCGCCCCCTGGTCGGCATGCTGCACAGCCTGATGGCCGGCTTCGCGAAGTACGGCACGGACGAGGAACTCCAGCGCTACCTCCGCGACGTGGCCGACCATGTCACCCACACCAGCGAACGCGTCGACGGCTTCCGCCAGGCCCTCACCGACATCCTCACGGTGAACGCGACCCTGGTCACCCAGCAACAGAACGCGGAGATGCGGGCGTTGGCGGAGGCGGGGTTCGAGCAGAACGAGGAGATCAAGAAGATCTCTTCTTGGGCGGCGATTCTGTTCGCGCCGACGCTGGTCGGGACGATCTACGGGATGAACTTCGATCGGATGCCGGAGTTGCACTGGGTGCTCGGGTATCCCTTCGCCATCGTCTTGATGGCGGTTGTTTGCACCAGTTTGTACGTCATCTTCAAGCGGAAAGACTGGCTCTGAGTAATCGCCTCGGGAGGCGCTCCTGGGAGTGGCTGCTGCCCGGATCGCGGGCTCCGACGGCGCTTCAGAAGCTCCTGGGGAGAATCTGGGGAGAATGAGCCGCGCTCCGGTCTGGGCGGTCTTCCGCCATCGAGCGCGTTGACTTGCCGGAACCTCGCTCTTCAGGCACCTCCCGAGAGCACTGATCGGGCACGGAGAGTAGCCAACTTCCCTTGTGGAACGTCGAAACGGGTGGGCACAGCAGATCGCTGTGCCCACCCGTTTCGTGGGTTGTGCGGAGAGGATGTCTACGCGGCCAGTGCAGGCTGGCCGATCAGGGCGTCGATGGCGCCTCGCCCCTTGCCGCCGGCCTCCGGCATGAAGTGGGCGTAGTAGTCCAGGGTGATGGTCGGGCTCGAATGGCCGAGCCAGCGGGCCAGGGTGACGACGGACTCGCCCGCTTCGAGGATGATCGAGGCGTACGTGTGCCGGAGCACGTGGAAGCCGTCCTTGCGCGACGCCTTCCACCGCTCGCCCTTCTTACGCAAGGGGATGACGCCTGCGGCGGCCAGGGCCAGCTTCCACACCTCGACGTTGAAGATGTTCGCGCGCAGGGCGTTGCCGTACGTCGTGGTGATGACAAGCGGGAACTTCTTCGCCTCCCGTTCGGGCTCCGGACCGCCCCACGGCAGCTCCACCTCGACCGCCGGGTACTCCATGAAGTACCGGGCCAGGGCCGCCGCGACCGACGGAGGCATGTCCACGACGCGGGTCTTGCCGCCCTTCGGCAAGGTGAAGTACAGACGCCCGCCAAGGAGTTGGACCTGCCGACGGATACGCAGGACTCCACGGGCGAAGTCGACGTCCTCCGGCGACAACCCGAAGACCTCGCCCTGCCGCAGCCCGCAGCCCAGCGCGAGCACGACGGCGATGCGGTAGCGCGCGTTGATCGCATCCCGTACGCGCTGCGCGGTCTCCAGGGGCCAGGCTTCCCTCTGGTCCTCCGGCGCCTTGGGCCACCGCACGGACTTGGCCCGCATCGGATTGCGCACCAGACGCTTGTCGTCGATGGCGGTCTCGAAGATGTTCGAGAGCGAACCGAGGATCTGCCGGGCATATCGCGGCGAGCATTCGCTCTCCGGCGTGGCGATGTAGCCACGCAGTACCGCCGGGCTGATGTCCCGCAGGGCAACGGTGCCCAGTTGAGGCTGGATGTGGAGGCGGACGCGTTCGTCGATGCGTTTGATCGTGCCGGGCGCACCGCGAACTCCCGTCTGCCAGAAGCGTGTTACGTAGTCGTCCAGCGTGATGGAGCCGTCGCGGGGATCGACGAACTCGCCGCGTTCGCTGTCGGTGCCGGCCCTGCGCAGCCACGCCTTGGCGTCTTCGAGCACGTCGAACGACTTGTCCCGGACACCCGGGATGCCGGCGACCCGGTACCTGGAGCCCTTGCCGTAGCGGGCGGTGCGTTCCCGCTTGCCGGTGTCGGGGTCCTTCTTTTTCTTGATCCAGCGGTCTTCTATGTAGCCGGCCAAATACTTCCCTCGATGGCAGGTTGCGTACGGTGGGAGTCAGCCGGGTCAGGCGCCCGTGGCGTAGTCCGAGCGTTTCTGCGGTGCGGCGCCCAACGGGCTCAGAGTCGTGTTGGAGCGCGAGTCGGCGTGCTCCTGTTCTCGAATCCAGGCGTCGAGCGCTTCTATTCGGTACATGACGCGACCACGCGGCCCCATCCGGAAACTGGGCGGGCCGCTTCGGCGATGCCGCCAGACATAGAGGGTGTGCGGGGACAGGCCGAGGTATTCGGCAGCATCTTTCACGCTCAGGAATGCCTGGCGCGTTGTGGGGGTGGCATCCGGAACTTGGATGGAACTCGGCTTCGGAGCAGAAGGCGGACGTGCAGGCATGGTTGGCCTCCGTGGGCGTGGCGCGGTGGTAGGTGTGGTCTGCCAGGCGGCGCGACATGGAAAGGGGCTCTCTCTGCCGGGCGCGGTCGGCGAACACCATCAATGGTGCGGAGGATCCCCGGTTTCGGTAACCGGGGATCTCGTGCACTGGCGCACGCCCTCCGGGAAACTCGACCAAGGCGAACCCATCCCCATGGAGCGGCCCGCCAACTGCAGGAGGAGACCGGTATCACCGTCGACCCGAGCAAGCTTCGGCTCGTTCAGGTTGTACAGCACCGCCAGGACGGCGAAGTGGAGCGCATCGGCTTCTTCGTCGAAGCTGTCGAGTGGGCGGGGGACCCAGCAACACCGAACCGGAGAAGTGCATGGCACTGACCTGGTTCACCGTCCACGACCTGCCCAGCAACATCATGGAATACCCAGAGGCCAGCCTGCGCGGATACTTGGACGAGTCCGACAACCTTTCTCACTGAGCACGCCTGGTCGCAGTAACCCCAGATTGACGCCCCCGGCCTTCTGAGAGACTGCAGTTGACGTAACAGATTCGTCGACTGCCGCCTCTCTCAGAGTGACCACGGCCTTGGAGCGGGCCCGGATTCTTCATGGGAGACCTGCACGTGACCGCCGAGCACTCGCCCCGTTCCACCACCGCCACGAAGCACCCCCACATGTGGGTTGTCGCCGCCGAGATCGCCGTCGAGGATGCCGTTGCCCGTGTAGCGGACTCCCGTGGCTCCTTCAACGCAAAGGTCGAGCAGCGCATCGACGCCCTTGACACGTACTGCAAGGGCTGCCGTCGTCCCTTCGCCGAAGTTACTGGCGAAGACGGTGAAGCCCTCGTCGACAACCAGTACTTGATCGACGGGAACCAGTCCGTGCGTACGAAACGCAAGCCCGCCCCAACTCCGCCTCCGGGCGCGAAACATCGCGCAGCCCCCACCTCGCCGACCAGGATGGCGCGGAGGGTTGAAGCGGTGGCATCAGACCGGAGGGGGCGGAAGAGACCGCCGGGGCGGTTTCACGGCTCTGGCCGCTGTGCGGCTGATCGCGGGCGCATGGATTCCGAGCATGGGAAAGATGCCTCTCCAGTCGGGATGCCCGACGGCCGAGGCCTGTCCGCCAAGGGCGCGAGTGCCGGCCGCTGAGAAAGCTTCCGACGTGGAGCCTGTGGATGGCTTTTGGCGCCACGGCCTTCCCTTGGGTAGCCAACTTCCCTCACCGGCGGGCGTATTGCCTCGGACCGGCATTGGTGGCGGGTGTCTTGCGCGTCCTCAACTGACCGGCGGCGTCGGTGCTTCCGGCCCGCAACGGCCGAAGTGCCGCCGCCGTAGGGCCGCCTGGCCTGCGCCCTGCTGCGCCGCCGCGATCATGTCAGCGTCCGGCCGACACCTTGGTTCACCGCTGGGCGCTGTCGCGGACGTGATGCTCCAGGTTGGTCCACCAGCCCGAAAGGTCTCGGGCCGGCATACCCCGAGTCTCGAGCTCGGCCACCAGGCGGGTGAGGAGCTCAAGCTCGTCTCCCATGGCGAAGGCGTACACGAGGCGCTTGAGCACCTCGCGCTGGTCGATTGTGCCGTGCGCGGCGTGGACGTGCTGGTGGAACACGGCACGCCAGTAGGTTTCCGGGCTGCGACCCCCGATGTGTCCAAGTGCGTGGACGGCCGCGAGCGCGACCGCCCGGGGAACGCCCCGTGCGAGGGTGAGGCCCGCGACGACGGCGCGCTGGTCGGGTCCTCCGAGAACGCGCAGGGCGTGCAGTATCGGGATGGCGCGGTCCCCGGTACGCAGGTCCCCGACTCGGCGCAGGTCGGCGGCCAGCGCGGAGGCGACCTGGCGTCCGTAAGGGCTGGCGCGCAGCATCATCGCCGTGTAAAGCCGGACGTCGGCCACCGGGTGGTGGAGGAGATCGTCGATCAGAGTGCCCAGGAGGGTTGCTGCCGGTCCATGTCCTGTGTCGTCAAGACGCCCCAGGACGCGGGAGACGGTGATCACGGCCGTGGCCGGGTCGGTCAGCGAACCGTGCGTCACGATGGCGTTGAGGGCGAAACCGCGCTCGGCCGCCGAAGTGGTGAGGCGGGCACGGTGAGCTGCAGACAGCGGCAATCGGTGCAGTAGTACCGCTGCGGCTTCCACTGCGGAAGGCGGCTGGGAGAGGTGCGGGCCGGTCAGGACACCGTCCACCACGTCCACCAGCGTCCGGGTCTGCTCGGCGGTGAAGTGGCGCTTGCGGGTCTTTCGCGCAGCAGCGAGCAGGGCTCCGTAGCCGGTGTCGGCGGTCGTAGGGTCTGTGAGCTGGCGCAGTACGGCACGCCCGGCGTCAGGATGCGGGCTGCCGTCCAGCGCGCACACCGTCTCGATCAGGCCGACGTGCTCGGGTTGCTGCGCGACGTCAGCGCACACGGCGACGGCCTCAGGTCCCCACAGCGGGTCGGCCAGGAGCCTGCTGAGGGCTTCGAAGCGGCGCATCCAGGCGGTGCCGCCGGCTACCACGGTCTCCTCGAGCAACCGCTGCACAACCGCACGACGGACACGGCCCGGAAAGACCTGTCCGCCTTCGTAGGCAGCCCATCGCGTCAGGTCGTCCCAGTCGGTGCCGGTGAGGACTCCTCCGTCCAGGATCCGGGCGAGCAATTGCTCCACGCGAGGCCCGGGGCTTGTCGAGGGATTGCTGCCGCGGTCCGCGCGCAGGAACGCCGCCGCCGTCATGCCTCCCTCGTGGCGGGCTATGGTCTGGATCGGCGCCAGCAGGTGGCAGGCGCTCAGACCGAGCACGTCCTCGTAGCGGCGGACGGCTGAGGCCGGCACCGGGACCAGGCCGTTCTCCCAGCGCGACAGGGAACTGGGAGAGACACCAGTGGTGTGACGGCGGTCCTCGCGATAAGCGCGGGCGAAGCCCACCAGCTGCCGCAGCGCCGGATCAGCATGGCACAGCCGGTGGGAACGCAACAGCCAGCCTGCCCGCACCTGCCATGGTGTCCAGCCGATGACCGCAGGCACGGCCGGGACCGTATGCGTCATGTTCGCCCCCACCTGTGCCTGACCAAAGTCACTCCACTTTGGACCTGCTGTCCCCGCGGCGGTGAGACCGATTCCGGACACGGCGGACACGCTAGGCATCCCGAAGAGACCCAAAGAATGGGCACTAGCAGAGAGAAGGAGCGGTCGCAACCGCTGTTGCACGGGCGTCGGCGGCCTGGAACACGGCGGCCAGAGGGCGGGCGGCCCGCCTACAAAGGGGACTACTCAATAAACCCGCCCACCGGGACAGAGGTCAACATGCTGAAGCTTCCCCGCATCCGTCGGGCTGTGGCAGCTGCCGCAGCCATCGCCGCCTTGAGCAGTACAGGGGTGGCCCTCGCTACTCCCGCTCAGGCCAGCGGCGCCTCCACCAGCGGTGCGTCCGTGTACTCGGACCAGTGGGAGAACGGCTACCGCGGGTACGTATCCGGGGGCGTGGTCCTGATCTGCTGGGCCGATGGCGTGTGGTCCAACGGGACCAACCGCTGGTTCGCCGTCTACTACGGCTCCGGCTCGGGATTCATCAACGCCAACCTCGTGAGCGGTCAGTACACCGTTGGAGCGTGCTGAAGCACCGTGCATGACGGTCCATTAGCAGGCGGCAGCACGCGTCGGGGGTAGGCGTGCTGCCGCCGCCCTCCTCCTCATGGAGAGGCCGGATGTCGCAACAGCCGCCAGACCGCACCGAGCAGAATCTGAGCATGGCCGACAACATGCTGGGCCGGGAACTCGTGCGGCATGACACAAAAGCCAGTCTGCTCATCGCAGTCGACGGGGGCGTCTTGGCCCTGGTCGCGGCCATCACTCATAACGAAGAGCTGGGTTGGGACGTACGCCTGCCGGGGACATTCGGGCTCGCCGTTTTGGCCGCGTCCATACCGATCTTGCTTCTCTCAATCAGGCCAGTCTTAGACGACCAAGCCGGAGAAGGGTGGGAACTATGGTCGGATTTGGATCGCGATAACCTCATGGTTCATATGAGGACGGATCGGCGCCCAGAGCGTGTCCTCTTTCTCTCGCGGATCGTCCGCCGCAAGTTCCGGCAACTGCGGCTCGCCGTTGACCTCCTGATCACCGGGTTGCTCCTCTTGGCCGTCGCCGCGTTCACCGCAGCAGTGGGGCGTTGAGGTAAGTCGCAGGTACGCTCCGCCGACAGCAACGCGCCTCTACTGAACGGTAGTTGGTGCGATCCAGCAGAGGCTGAGACCGGCAAGCAATGGCGGCCATCCCATCGACGGCGCAGCAGGAAGCCCGCGATGGGGCGAGGTCGTCATCCCTCTGGTACCGAACCGGATCGAACGTGAATCTGGTTGTGCGCTGCCCGTGTCACTGAACCATAAGACGGGCGGCCTTCCACGCGCTGGCCAACTACTCGTAAGCAGTCTGGAATCCGGGGGCGCGGGTGCGCCCCGGTAATCCGGCCTCCGCGACGCTCTTGACCGCAGGGACATCGAGTGCGAGGAGTGCCATCACCCGCTCCAACTCTGTGATGAAGTCGCCTACTGTCCGGGCGTGGTGGAACAGTGGCCGCCGTACGCCTCCATCATCTCCAAGACCTCGCTGTGCCCCGGATCGGTCTCCCGTATAGCGCCCACAGTGCCTCCAGTTCGAAGTCCGACACAACAAGCAGACGGGCCAAGAACCTTTGGGCCTCCCCGTCGGCATGGTCCACGATCCGGCCGATCACGTTCGCCGCGATCCGGAAGGTGACGCCGGCCAGGACGTAAGGTTCGCCTTCCCCACGGCCTGCGCCACTTCGGCGGCCGGCCGAGAAGGCCGTGGAGCCGGGCATCCTGGAGTCACCGCAGATCACCAGGCAGACACGCGGATGATCCACATGCTGTCGCTTCGTCACACCGTCAGGATGCGCACCCGCATCGGCCTTACTGATCGTTTCGGAATGAGTTGCGGGCCTCGTGCTCGACGATCTTGGTCATCAGGGTGTCTCGGGTGCGTGCTGATCTTGTCCCTGACGACCTGTGGAAGCGGATGGCTCCGCTTCTGCCACCCGCTCCCGAACGGCGCCATCACCGCCCCGGGCGGTTACCCGTTCCCAACAGAGTGGCGCCGGCTGGTGTGATGTATGTGCTGCGGACCGGTGTCGCGTGGCGTGATGTCCCTGTGGAGACGGTGGGCTGCTACGGAGTGACGTCCTGGCGCCGGCTGAGGGACTGGACCGAGGTCGTCGTGTGGCCGCAGCCCGAGCACGGCCCAGCCGATACCGAGTAGCGGGGACCTCAGTCGCCGGGGGTGACCGGCCCGGTGTCGGTGTCGGTGTCGAGTGCGTCGAGCACCGCGTCGCCGTTCGCCCTCGCCCACTCGGTCAGTGTGTGGATCGGGTCGATCAACGTCGCCCCGAGCGGGGTGAGTTCGTACTCGACGCGGGGTGGCGCCTCGGCATAGGCGTAGCGGTGGACGAGTCCGTGGGCCTCCAGGCGGCGGAGGGTCTGGGTGAGCATCTTGCGGGAGATGCCGCCGATCAGCTCGACCAACTCGCCATGGCGCACGGGGCCCTTGCTGAGGCCGGCGAGCACGACCACCGTCCACTTGTCGGCGATCAGCTCGACCGTCAGACGCGCCGGGCAGTCCGCGAGAAACGGATCGCCGGTACCGAAACCGCTCATGGTGCCACGGTACCCGCCGAGGCACCTGCCGGTTCCTATCGGAAACCTAGCCTGGGTTCTCTCCTCCTTTTCCACCCCCCCCTTCCCCTTTCCCCTTTCAAAGCCAGGAGAGTCATGAGAGTCATCACCCAGCAGACGCTCGGCGGTCCCGAGGTGCTCAGCGTCGTGGAGGTGCCCGAGCCCCGGCCCCTGCCGACCGAGGTTCTCGTCCGCGTCAGGGCGATCGGGCTGAACCCGTTGGAGGCGCGGCTGCGCGCCGGCGAGTTCCCGCTGATCGGCCGGCCGCCGTTCGTCCTCGGCTGGGACATCAGCGGCGTGGTCGAACAGGCGCCGCAGACATGGCGGTTCAGGCCCGGCGACGAGGTGTTCGGGATGCCGCTGTTCCCCCGGGCGGCGAACGCGTACGCCGAGGCCGTGGCGGCACCGGCGCTGCACCTGGCCCTTAAACCGGCGTCCCTCTCGCACGTCGAGGCGTCGGCGCTGCCGGTCGTCGGGCTGACGGCGTGGCAGGGCCTCGTCGACCTCGGCGGCGTGAGCGAGGGCGACCGCGTCCTGGTGCACGGCGGCGGTGGCGGGGTCGGCCATATCGCGATCCAGATCGCGAAAGCGCTCGGTGCGTACGTCATCGCGACGGCCGGCGCGAGCAAGCGGGCGTTCGTCGAGGGGTTCGGCGCCGACGAGGTGATCGACTACACCTCGGTCGACTTCACCGACGCCGTCCGTGACATCGACGTCGCGCTCGACACGATCGGCGGCGACACCGCCGAGCGGTCGCTCGAAGTGCTGCGCACGGGTGGTCACTTGGTGACGGCGGTCGCCGAGGAGGACGCGAAGCTGATCGCCAGGTACGAGGCAGCCGGCATGCGTTTCAGCGGCATCGCGGTCGACCCCGATCCGGTCGCCCTGCGGGGACTCGTCGAACTCGTCGAACGGGGGATGCTACGGGTCCACGTACAGGAGACGTTCCCGTTCGAGCGCGTCGCCGACGCACACCGGCTGCTCGACGCCGGTCACCTCCAGGGCAAGCTCGTCCTCACCGTGTGATCCCGTCGGGAGGTCGCTCTTCGGGGACCGGGCCGAGCAGTCCCGCCCTCCCGTTCCAGGAGATCGCCGACTACGGCGACGATCCCGAGACCAGGCTTCGTCACTCTCCGGATCTCGCGGCGGCCGAGAACACGCGGAAGCGCAGCTTCTCGGGTCGATGCCACGCCTCAGGCCACGGGGAAGTCGGCCCGGCAGCGCACGGCGGAGGGTGCGCGCCCCTCCCGTACTCCAACACTCCCTTACCGGGCGGACAAAGCGCTGATACTACGGACTCCTGCACGAGGGGGGACGAAAGTGACACGCACCGACACAGGCTCCGACGACGGCACCACGGGCAACGAACCGCAGGGTGAGGACGGCAAGAGCGACAACAGGACCAAGATCACGATCGCGTCCATCGGCGCGCTGGCGGCCGTGGCGGCGGCGGCCGCCGGAGCCTGGTTCGCTCATGACGGTGGTGACACCGGGGGACCGCCGACCAGTTCGTCGGTCGCCGCACCCGCCTCGACTGCGGCCGAAGACCCCTGCGATCTGAAACGGCTCGCCGACTCCTGGAATCAGCCGCCGTCCCAGCGCTACAACGAGACGCTCTTCGCGAACCACGACGCGCCCAGCGTCTACACCCAGGTGGCCGGCCCGGCGAGGAGCCCCGAGATCAGCGTCAAGGGGCAGATGAGCCTCAACATCCCGGCAGGCCAGGTCCTTTACCTCGTCACCCGGCCCGACCCGGATTCGAAGGACGAGTTCGGGCACCCGGGCAACGGCCGTTACTACCCGGGCACGCCCGTCAGCCCCACGTCCAGCGGCTGCTGGGAGGACGACAACCACTCGGTCGGCTACATCGGCGTCGAGGGAATCAGCGAGACCTACCTGCTCGTCCTCGTCGGTTCCGACCAGGCCGCGAAGTTCCCGGCCGACCGCAAGGCGAAGGACTGGGACGGGTACAGCGCGGACGACTGGCGGGCGCTCACCAAGATCGACGTCATGAACTTCCACGTCCCCACGACCTAGTCCCGGAGTGGAGTCGCCGCCCCTTCCGTGAGGTCAGCGCGCCTCGCGGAAGGTCTCGCGGACGTCGCCGACGTGGGCCCCGGGATTTTCGTAGTGGCCGAAGTGGCCGCCCTTGCGGTGGGCGTTGACGTTCACCACGTTGAACATGGCGCGGGTGGGGCCGTTCTCGAAGGCGGCGATGCGTTCTTCGCAGGAGGGGGGGGTGACGCCGGCCGGGGGTTCGACCACGGGCCGGCGGTCGTGCAGCGGTGTCCAGGGGCGGCGGACCGTGTTGCGGTACGTGCGGAGGGAGGTGCCGATGGACTGGGTGACCCGGAAGACGGTCGCCTGGGTGAGGATGAAGTCGCGGGAGAAGACGGCGTCGAAGTCGTTGTTCTTGTCGCTCCACTTCTTCCAGCGTTGAAGCAGCCGGGCGAGCATGCCGATCGGGGAGTCGTTCAGGCCGTGGGTGAGCGTCGACGCGTCGAGCGTGTGGACGGTGACGAGGTTGTCCCGGCCTCGCACTTCGCCGTCGCCGTCGCCGTAGTTCCGGAACACGACATCGGGTTGGAAGTACGGGGCAAAGTTCGACGCGTCCCGCTGCGCGAAGAGGCGGCGAGGAAGTCGGCGACGCGGCAAGGGCCGAGCTCTGCATGACCAGGAAGTCCAACAGTGTGCACGCAAAAAAGGACTATCAAGTCCAGCCTGGGTCAGGAAGTCGGCGCCACGGGCCTCATCGGCTCGATCGCGGCCGCGAGGGCGGCCTCCAGATAGTCGATGCGGTCCGTCATCTGCAGGAGCACCACACCCCCCTGAACAGCAGCCAGAACACTCCTCGCGCAGCCGACCGCCATCCCGCGGTCGGGTAGCAGCGCCCCCGTACCGCGCAGCAGAGCCGCTTCCCACACGGCGAACAGATCCGAGACCATGGTTCGCGCCTCGGAGGAGGATTTGCCGAGCTCGGAGATGAGGCTCCCCAGCGGGCAGCGCCGGCCCAACTCGCCGTAGTGGCGCAGCACCGCCCCGCACCACGCCTGCCAGGACTCCCAGGACGTCAGGTCGTCCAGATAGGGCCGCTGCACCTCCAGCACCTGGTCGGCCTCGTGCCGGGCCACGGCCACGAGCATGTCGATCCGGCCGTCCGGGAAGTAGTGGAAGAGCTGGCTCTTGCTCGTCGACGTCGCCGCCCGTACGTCGTCCAGGGTCACCTCCGCCGCACCCTTCTCCCGGATCAGCAGAGCGGCCGCGACCACGATGCGGTGCCGCGTGGCCATGCCCTTGGCGGTCATACCTCGGTTCATGCCCCCATCATCCCACCTGGCCGACACATTCTGAACTTGACGGTCCACTCCTCACAAACCACTCTGGACTTGAAAGTCCAGTCTTTGCGTCCTACGGTGACACCCGCGCCCTGACTGTCAGGGCAGCCCCCGCCCCGCCGAAGGCAACCTGCCGCTACGGCCGTGCGGGTTCATCGCGGAGCCCCAGGCACCGAACACCAAGCACCAAGCACCAAGCACCAACCAACGGAGTGGATCATGTCCATGCGCCTAGAAGGCAGGACCGCCCTGGTCACAGGGTCGACCAGCAACATCGGGCGGGCGATCGCGGAGGCCTTCGCTCGCGAGGGGGCGTATGTCGCCGTCTCCGGGCGCAGTGCCGAGCGCGGCCAGGAGGTCGTCGCCGAGATCCGCGCACGCGGCGGGCGCGCCGAGTTCGTGCAGGCCGACCTGGACGGCAGCGCCGCCGCCTCGCGGACGCTGGCCCAGGAGGCGACGCGGGTCCTCGGCGGGCGTATCGACGTCCTGGTCAACAACGCCGGCATCTTTCCCCAGACCACCACGGCGTCCACCGACGAGAAGACCTTCGACCAGGTCTACGCCGTGAACGTGAAGGCCCCCTTCTTCCTGACCGCGGCCGTCGCCCCCGCCATGGTGGAGGCCGGCGGCGGCGTGATCATCAACCTCGGTTCCTGGATCGCGCGGCTGGGCATCCCCAGCGCCCTCTACAGCTCCACCAAGGGCGCCGTGGAGACGCTGACCCGGGCCTGGGCTGCGGAGTTCGGGCCGCAGGGCGTACGCGTGAACGCGATCTCCCCGGGTGTGGTGCTGACGCTGGCGCCAGGGGAGAGCCACCCGGCCGAGATCATGATGAAGGGCACCCCCGCGGGCCGGATGGGCACCCCGGACGAGGTCGCGAACGCCGCCGTGTACCTGGCCGGCGACGACTCCTCGTTCGTGCACGGCATCGTGCTCGACGTCGACGGCGGCCGCACCACCGCGGCGGTCATCGCCAACTGACGCCCCCCAACGCCGACTTACCTTCCGGACATAAGGGCCCCGAGTCGTACCCGGCAACTACTGAGGTTGAACTCGTGGTGCCGTAGGGGCTGATGACCGGCCGTCAGACCCGCCCGATCAGCGACACGACACCACAAGCTCAACCTCAACCTCAACCTCACGCAGAAGAGTTCAAGAGGAGGCCGTTGGAGAAGCAGCCGGCCGAAACCCATGCCGCCCGAGGGTCCCTCAGCCCGCCATCAGCGCCGCCAGTGCGCGGTCCATCGCGGCGTTGAACTCCTCCGGCGTCAGCGGCAGGCGGGACTTGACGTCCCGGCTCCACTGGTCGGCGAGGACCTCGGCGGAGCCCGCCTCGACACCGTCGAGCGCCGCGTCGGCCAGGTCCGACGGGGCGATCTTGGCCACGGGCCAGCCCGCCGCCATGTCGGTGTCGGCCAGGCCGAGGTGTACCGCTGTGACGAGCGTGCCCTGCTCGGCGAGCTCCAGGCGGACGCCGGTGGTCATGGCCCAGGCGGCGGCCTTGGTCAGGTGGTAGGCATTGGCGCCGCTGCCCCCGAACCAGGACATGGCGGAGAGGACGTTGACGATCGCGCCCCCGCCGTTCCTGGCGAGCGTCGGCGCGAACTCCCGGATCATTCCCAGGTGGCCGAACATGTTGGTCTCCAGCTCGTGCCGCACCGCGTCCAGCGAACCGGTCACCAGGTTGGTCCCCGTCTGGATCCCCGCGTTGTTGATGAGCAGCGAGACGTCCGGGGCGGCCTCGGCGGCGGCCCTCACGGATGCGGGATCGGTGATGTCGAGGGGCAGCACCTCGACCCCGGGCAGGTCCACGGTCTCCGGTCGGCGGGCCGTCGCGTAGACCTTGCGGGCGCCCCGTTCGAGCAGGCGCTGGGCGAAGGCGCGGCCCAGGCCGCGGTTGGTTCCGGTGACAAGGGCGACGGAGTTGTTGATGTCCATGACCAGTACGCTAAAACCTGACGCTAACGTCAGAGGCAAGTGTCGATCGTCGGAGCCAGGGGTGAGAGGAATCACCATGACTGTCACAGAGGCCGCAACCGAGCGGCTGATCCGCATCGGCGAGGTGGCACGAGGCGCCGGCGTCTCAGTACGCGCCGTGCGCTACTACGAGCAGCAGGGGTTGCTCAGCGCGGAACGCAGCCCGTCCGGCCAGCGCCTGTACCGGCCGGACGCCATCTCCCTGGTCCGCTTCGTCCAGCAGATGTACGCCGCCGGTCTCACCAGCCGGAGGATCACCGAACTCCTGCCGTGCTTCGACTCCGGGCACACCGACGCCCAGCAGCGAGCCATGCTGCGGGCCGAGCGCGAGCGCATCCAGGCCAAGGTCGACGACCTGCAGGCCGCCCTGGACCACCTCGACCAGGTCATCGCGATCACGGACACGCACCCTTAGGCACGGTCTGCCAGACGCCTCATCGGCGAGCGGACACGGTCGCGCTCCACCCGTCGATCAGGTCAGTTGCCGCCGATCCGGGGATCAAGAACCGCTGACGTCCGACCACCAGCCCCTACGACACCCCGAGTTGAACCTCAGCAACCCGGCACCGAGCGCGCCTCCACGCGCCACCCTCTCCTCCCCCAGCCCGAACACCCCCAGGGAGAGCGCGGGTTCAGCGACCCGGCCGCCTCGGAGCCACCCCTCACCCCAAATGCCGCGTAGCCTCCCCCTGCCGCCGCGCCGCCTCCCTCATGAACGACACGATCACCTCCAGCTCCTCGTCCGTGTACCGCTCGCACAACTCCCTCAGCGAACCGACGAGTTCAGCGAAGTAGTGCATATTGCGCGCCGCGAACTCCTCGTTGAAGTGCAGCACCACCTTGCGGCCGTCCTCGGGATGCGGCGCCTTGCGTACGGCCCCCTTCTCCTCCAGGCGGCCGACAAGGGCGGTCACTGACGCGGGCTTGAGGGCGAGGTGACGGGCGAGTTCCCCCGCCGTCATCGGGCCGAGCCGGGCGACCAGGTCCAGCGCCTTCGTGTCGCTGGCGTTCAGGCCCTGCCGTGCGGCGAGCGCCGAGTGGAACAGCACCGCGGCCGTGGAGAGCTCACGCCCGGCGAGCAGAACGTCGTCCACCACTGCCGCCCGGCCGCCCTGACCTGTGGAGACCTCTCGATTTGTCACTCCGGCATCCTAGCCCTACTATTTAGTTAGATCCATCTAAATAACTTAACGTGATGGACGCGCGCCTCAAGAAGCGCGCCGAGAAGCGAACCAAGAACCCAGAGCCCAGACCCCAGAAAGGTCACCCGACATGAAGGCATTGATCATCGGCAGCGGCATAGCCGGACCCTCCGCAGCCATGGCGCTCCAGCAGGCCCGCATCGACGCGGTCGTCTACGAGGCCCACGCCTCCGGTGCCGACGGCGTCGGTGTCTTCCTGACGCTGGGCTCCAACGGCATCGACGCCCTGCGCGTCATCGGCGCCGACGCCCCGGCAGTCGCCGCCGGCTTCCCCACCCCGGCGATCGACATGGTCTCCACCACCGGCAAGGCACTCGGCACGGTCCGCACCAGTCGCCCGGACGGGGACATCACCAGCCGCACCCTCAAGCGCGCCGACCTCTACCGCGCCGTACGCGACGAGGCGTTGCGCCGTGGCATCCGCATCGAGCAGGGCAAGCGCCTGGTCGACGCGCAGGACACCGAAGACGGTGTGCGCGCGGTCTTCGCCGACGGCGGCGAGGAGTTCGGCGATCTGCTGATCGGCTGCGACGGGCTGCACTCGACGGTCCGCAAGCTCATCGACCCCGCGGCCGCCGCCCCCGCGTACTCGGGCCTCATCGGGCTCGGCGGCTACACGCGCGGGGTGCCGGTCGACTCCCAAGTGGGCAGCTACCGCATGGTGTTCGGCAAGCGCGCCTTCTTCGGCTACGTCCCCGCCCCCGACGGCGAGGTCTGGTGGTTCGCCAACCTCCCGCACCGGGACGAGCCGGCCCGAGGCGAGCTCGAAGACGTCGGCGCCGAACAGTGGCGGAGCCGGCTCGTCGAACTCTTCGCCGAAGACACGGGCCCCGCCGCCCAGTTGATCCGCGCGAGCCAGGAGATCACGTCGGCCGGCCCCATGCACGCCATGGTGGACCTCCCGGCCTGGCACCGCGGCCGGATGATCGTCATCGGCGACGCCGCACACGCCCCCTCGCCCACCTCCGGACAGGGCGCCTCCCTGTCCGTCGAGGACGCCGTGGAACTGGCCAGGGCACTGCGCGATCTGCCCACGATCGAGGGCGCCTTCACCGCGTACGACGCGCTGTGCCGCCCCCGCGTCGAGCGAATCGTGAAGCAGGCCGCCCGCGTCAACAACAACAAGGCCGCGGGCCCGGTCGGACGAGTCCTCCGCGACCTGGTGATGCCGGTGCTCCTGCCCCGGCTGGCGAACGGCGAGCAGTCACGGCGGACGTACGGCCACCACATCGACTGGGCCGCTCCGATGGCAGCGGCCGAGGGCGTCGGAACAGCCCGGAACTGATCACGCGCCTACGGCACCCCCGCCTCGAACAGCACATACCCGGCGTACGACCCCGACGCGACCGCCGTGATCCCCAACAGCAGGCACAGCATGGGCAGTTGGAGGGTGCGGAGTCTGACGGCCAGCGGGATGAAGAGGGGGAAGCACGGGAGGAGATAGCGGGAGACGTTGCCGAAGATCTGCTGACTGCCCAGGACCAGGGCGAGGGTGAGCAGGGTGTAGACGATCAGGACGACCGGCGGGCGCAGGCGGATCAGGAGGGGGATCAGGAGTGCGGCCAGCAGGACGGTGAGCGCGGCGATGGTGTCTTCGAAGGGGAACGCGAACAGGTAGTCGAAGCGGCCGACCGCCATGGAGCTGAAGACGTCGGCGGTCTGCTTGCCGTAGTCGAAGGTGTGTCCCCAGGCGCCCTTCTGGAGCGCGAAGTAGCCGGCCAGGTTGCCCATGCGGTTGCCGACCCAGAGGAGGTAGCCGGTCAGGCCGAGCGGCGCGATCGCCATCGCGGTCCATGGGCCCGCGAGGTTCTCCCGGCGGCGGTGGAGTGTCTGGAGCGCGGCGACGATCAGGGCGGCGATGAGGGCGACGGCCGTGGGGCGGTTGAGACCAGCGGCGAAAGTGAGGACGCCCGCGGTGAGCCAGCGGTCGGTCATGACGGCGTGGCAGGCCCAGACGGCGAGGGCGATGTAGAGGGACTCCGAGTACGCCGACCACTCCATGCCGGAGCCGGGCCAGACGGCCCACAGCCCGGCGGCGGCCAGTCCCGCCCGCCGCCCGCCGAACCGGGCCGTGACGGCGTAGATGCCGAGCGCCGCGGCGAACGACGCGACGACCGAGACCAGCATCCCGGAGCCGTACAGACCCAGGCCCGTGACGTCGGAGACGAGTCGCATCGTCGCCGGGTAGAGCGGGAAGAAGGCCGCCGAGTTGCCTTCGAGGGTGATCAGGCCGGTGGCGCCGGGGACTTGGACGAGCGCCGGGTGGTAGCCGTGGGCGGCGATCTGCTGGTACCACCAGCCGTCCCACGTGGCGAGTACGTCCCAGACGTGGGCGCCGCCGCCGAAGCGCGGGTTCCTCGTCCGGAAGCCGCCGTCGGAGTCGAGCAGGTACATGAACACGGAGAAGCCGATGAGCTTCAGCACGCCGTACATCGCGAGCACCGGGCCGTAGTGGCGGGCCGTCCGGCGCAGAAACGCACCAACGTCCCGGTGAGGCAGACCAGTTGCGGGCCGGGCGACGGGCGGGGTCAACGTCGTTGTGTCGCTCATATCGCCGTCTCCTCCGCCGCACCGCGACGCCCGGCCGGAAACACCCAGGCCCGGAAGAGCAGGAACCGTACGAGAGTCGCGGCCAGGTTGGCGGCCACCAGCACGCCAACCTCCGTGGTGCGCGCGGGTGTTGGGGTCGTGCGGTGCAGGAGGGCCAGGGAGCCGCTGGTGAGGGCGAGGCCGACGGTGAAGACCAGGAGGCCCTGGGCCTGGTGGCGGAGGGCGCCGACCCGGCCTCGTAGTCCGAAGGTCAGGCGGCGGTTCGCGGCGGTGTTGGCGAGGGCGCAGAGCAGCAACGCCAGCGCGTTGGCGGCCTGTCCGCCCGTCGCCGGGCGCAACGCGACGTACAGCAGGACGTATCCGACCGAACTCACCGCTCCTACGGCGGCGAAGCGCAGGAGTTGGGCGGCCAGCCCGGCCGAGTGCGAGCCGTCGGCGGCGGCCCGGCGCAGGCCCGCCGTCGGGAGCGTGCCGCGCCCCAACTCCCGTCCTATGCGGGCGATTCCGCGCAGGTCGGCGAGTGCGGTGGAGAGGATGTCGACCCGGCTGTCGGGGTCGTCCACCCAGTCGACCGGTACTTCGTGGATACGCAGTCCGGCCCGCTCGGCGATCACCAGCAACTCGGTGTCGAAGAACCACCCCGAGTCCTTCACCAGGGGCAGCAGCCGCTCGGCGACATCACGCCGTACCGCCTTGAAACCGCACTGCGCGTCGGAGAAGCCGACGGCGAGGGTGGACCTCAACAGGGCGTTGTAGCAACGGGAGATGGCCTCCCGCTTGGGGCCGCGCACCACCCGGGAGCCCCGGGCCAGCCGGGTGCCGATCGCGAGGTCGGAGTGGCCGGAGATCAGCGGGGCGACCAGCGGGAGGAGCGCCGCGAGGTCGGTCGACAGGTCGACGTCGACGTAGGCGAGCACGGGTGCCCGTGACGCCGACCAGGCCGTGTGCAGGGCCCGGCCCCGGCCCTTCTCGGCCAGCCGTAGCCACTCCAACTCAGGTAGCTCGGAAGCCAGTTGGGCCGCTATGCGTGGGGTCTCGTCCGTGCTGGCGTTGTCCGCGATCGTGATGCGGAACGGGTACGGGAACGTCTCCGACAGGTGCGCGTGCAGCCGTCGTACGCTCGGTTCGAGGTCCTTCTCCTCGTTGAACACGGGGACGACCACGTCGAGGACCGGCTCGCTGTGGTGTGCCGACACCGGTGTGCGGAGCGGTAGTTGACCCATCCGACTCATCAGCTTTGTCACGTTTCGTCCAGGTATGGTCGCTGCCGCAGGGCATGCCGGTATCGCCTGTCGGCGGTACTGCGGTCAGGGCTTACGGGTGGGGGTGGTCGGCCGGCCGGGTTATCCGGTGCCCGTCGCGCCCATGGACGCGGAGGTCTCCGTCGCCGGTGATGTCGTGGTCGTACTCGTCGAACTCGTCGAAGTGCCGTGCACCGTCGACGAGTTGGCCGTCCCCGTGCTCGAAGGCGGCGGGGCCGTGTCGGTCGAGGGCGGGCCCGAGGACGAGGTCGCCGAACCTCCGGTCGGGGTCGTGCTGGGTGAGGTGGGTGCCTCGGTGGTGCGGGTGGGTGTGGGGCTGGTGGTCCCGCTCGGGGTCGTGTCCGGTGTCAGGCTCGGGGTGGGCCCCGGGAGCGTCGGGCTCAGGGCGGGCCGGGGCAGCGGGGCCTGCGGCCTGTTGTCCACCTGGTCGTGGGGCAGCAGGAAGAAGCCGAGGCCGATTCCGGCGACGGCCAGGGCGGAGCCGACCGCCTTCTGGGCCACGCGGACCCGGCGCCTGGCCCGGACGCCGGAGCGGAGCCGGGTCCGGTGCCTGGGCTCGAAGGGGGCCGGTTCCTGGGTGTCGCGCATCATCCGCGCGAGCTCCCGCTCGAAACGGTCGTAGCGCTCGGGGTGATCGTGGCGGTCGTAGTGATCGTGGTGGTCCATCAACTCCCCCTCCTCATCCCACCGGTTCGATGACATCGCCGAGGATCCGGCGCAGCCGCGCCACGCCCCGTGACGCATGGGACCGGGCGGTGCCGACCGGACACCCCAGCACTTCGGCGACCTGCCGGTCCGGCAGGTCCTGGTAGTAGCGCAGGACCACGGCGGCCCGTTGCGCGGGCGGCAGTTGGGCCAGCGCCGCCTCCAGCCGCGAGCGCTCCGCCACCACGGCGGACACGTCCCCGGTCTCGGCGCGGTCGGGCAGCTGCTCGACCGGGCGCTCACCCCACCAGCGCCGCCGCGCCGAACGGGCCGCCGCCCGCGCCAGGATCTTGCGGACGTACGGCTCCGGTGCCTCCTCCGCGATTCTCGGCCAGGCGAACCAGAGCTTGACCATGGCCTCCTGGAGCAGGTCCTCGGCGCGGTGCCGATCGCCTCCCACGAGCAGACAGGCCAGATGGAACAACGCCGACCAGCGCGCTGCCACGAACCCGTCGAACCCGTCGGCCCGACTCTGTTCCATCCGTACCGTCCACCGTCCCCGTTTCGGGCAAGCCCCTTACACAGAGAGAAAGGCCGTGGACCCCGTACCGCGCTGCACTTCGGGGCTGTGATCCGGGTTACATCGTTCCGGGGTGCGGGTGGTCAAGAGTCCGTCATGTGCGTTCCCGGCTGAGAGGGGCGGGGTCGGCGGACGTATGGGGAGGGCGAGCAGGCAGTACGCACGATCCCCGACGAAGGGCACCTCCTTGATCCCGCGACGCATTGTCCTGAGCCTCGTCGCAGGCCTCGCCTCCACGCTGCTGCTGGGGGCGTGCGGTTCCTCGGACAGCGCCGGTTCCGGCGGCACGGCCACGGTGGCCCCGGCCGCGTCGGCTCCCACGGCCACGGCGACGGCCGCCTCGACACCGGCCGCCGGCGCCACGACCACGGCGTACACCGTGACGGCCAAGGCGGTCGACGGTGTGGGCACCGTGGTCACCGACCCGAACGGAATGACCCTCTACCGCTACGACAAGGACGAGCCGAACCCGTCCAAGTGGACCTGCTCCGGAGCGTGCGTGAAGACGTGGATACCGGTGATCGTGCCGGAATCCGTGCAGACCTCGGGAGTCGAGAAGAGCCTCCTCGGCACGGTCCACCGCGACGGTCAGCCGCAACTCACCCTCGCCGGTTGGCCGTTGTACCGGTACGTCGGCGACACGGCGGCCGGACAGGCGAACGGCCAGGGCAAGGACGGCGAGTGGTACGCCGTCGCCCCGTCCGGACAGAAAACCGCTGCGACGGGCTGACCCTCAGTCCTTGTAGTCGGGGGCGATCCGCTCCACGAGCCGCAGCAGTGCCGCCCACGCGAACTCGTACGCCTTGTCGTCCTGGAGGTCCGAACTGTCGTCCTCGCCGGTGAGTTGACGGGCCGTCAATTCGCAGACCTCGGGGCCGGGGACGACCAGCGGGGTGCCCGCCGCCGTAGCCGCGGTCTGGATCTCGCAGGCCTTGTCCAGGTAGTACATGCGCAGAAACGCCTGCGCGGGGCTCTCCCCTACGGTGAGCAGGCCGTGGTTGCGCAGGATCATCGCGGGGTGGCAGCCCAAGTCGGCGACCAGGCGCCGCTGTTCGGCGAGGTTGAGGGCGACGCCCTCGTAGTCGTGGTAGCCGAGCCTGCCGTAGAACTCCATGGAGATCTGGTTGAGCGGGAGCAGGCCGTGTTCCTGGGCGGCGACCGCGCAGCCGGCCCTGGTGTGGGTGTGCAGGACGCAGTGGGCGTCGGGGCGGGCCGCGTGGACGGCGCTGTGGATGACAAACCCGGCCGGGTTGACCGGGTGTTGGGAGTCCTCGACCGCGTGGCCGGACAGGTCGATCTTGACGAGGTTCGACGCGGTGATCTCCTCGAAGAGCAGGCCGTAGGGGTTGATCAGGAAGTGGTGTTCGGGGCCCGGAAGGCGGACCGAGATGTGCGTGAAGATCAGGTCGGTCATCCGGAAGTGCGCCACGAGCCGGTAGACCGCGGCGAGTTCGCGGCGCAGCCGGAGTTCTTCCGTGGAGACAGTGGTGGCGTACATGAGGACCTTTCGATGAGCTACGGCACGTGCGGGTGCGGGTGGGAACTTCCGGAACAGCGGGTCAGACCACGCTCAACTCCGGTGCGGTGATGGCCTGTTCGCCTGCCAGGCGGCGGTGCCAGGCCTCGACCACGGCTTCCTCCGTCGGCTTGGTGAGGAGGCTGACGGCGACGTAGGCGACCAGGCCGGCCAACAGGCCGTAGTAGATGGGCTCGTTGGCGAGGAGGCCGTCGGTCACCATGAGGACGATGACCGTGGTGCCGCCCGCGATCATCGAGGCCATGGCGCCGGGGAGGTTGCCGCGCTTCCAGACGAGGCCGCCGAGGATGGGCACCAACAGGCCGCCGACGAGCAGGTTGTAGGCGACGGTGAGGGCTTCGATGACGTCGCCGAGGGCGCAGGCGATGCCCATCGCCGCCACGCCGAGGACGACGATCGCGAGCCGGTTGGAGGCGATCTCGTCGTCCTGCGGACCCGTGGCCGTACGGCGGCGCAGGCGGGCCCAGATGTCGTTGTCGGCGACCGTCGCCGAGGCGATCAGCGCGCCGCTCGCCGTGGACATCATCGCGGAGAGCGCGGCGGCCAGGACCAGGCCCCGGACGCCGGTGGGCAGGGCGTGCCGGACGATCGTCGCGAACGCGTCGTCGGCGCTGGCCAGTTGGGGGTAGAGGGACTTGGTGGCCATGCCGATGACGGCGCCTGCCAGGGCGTAGACCAGGCAGTAGACGCCGGCGACCGTGCCGCCCCAGGACGCGACTTTGTCGGAGCGGGCGGTGAACACCCGCTGCCATATGTCCTGTCCAATGAGCATGCCGAAGGTGTAGATCAGCACGAAGGTGACGATGGTCTGGCCGCCGATGGAGGTCGGGGAGAAGTAGCCGTCCGGGAGTCTGTCCGCCATCTCGGCGAAGCCGCCCGCCCGGACCACGGCGATGGGCAGCAGCAGGACGAGCACGCCGAGGCTCTTGACCACGAACTGCACCATGTCGGTGAGGGTGATGGACCACATGCCGCCGAGCGCCGAGTAGCCGACGACGATCGTGCCGCCGATGACGATCGCGACCCAGCGCGGGACGTCGAAGAGGACGTCGAAGACACTGGCGTACGCGATCGTCGAGGTCACCACCAGCATCAGCGTGTAGATCCACATCACCACGCCGGAGATCACGGCGGCGGTGTCGCCGTAGCGCAGGGAGAGCATCTCGGCGACGGTGTAGACCTTGAGGCGGGCGATGCGGGCCGAGAAGAAGACCGACAGGGCCAGCAGTCCGAGGCCGATCGCGAAGACCATGGCGGCGCCGGAGATGCCGTAGGTGTAGCCCAGGCGTACGCCGCCGATGGTGGAGGCGCCGCCGAGGACGACGGCGGCCATCGTGCCGGTGTACATGAGCGGGCCGAGGCGTCGGCCGGCGACCAGGAAGTCGCTCTTGGACGCGGCGCGTTTCTTGCCCCACCAGCCCACGCCGATGATGCCCAGCAGGTATGCGGCCATGACGAAGTAGTCGACGGTCATCGGAGTCCTCCGGAAGCGGAATGAGCGGAGAGTTCGGAGAGAGTCGGCGACCGGGTGCGGGCCGGGCCGGGACAGTGCCCTGCGGGTGGCATGACGATATCGGCGCACGCGCTGGCGTCGCAGTGGCGGAATGGTCCAATGTGGAGGCGCCTGTTGGATGAATCCGGCAGTCGCCCGTGATGCCCCCGCCCGGGAGGATGTCCCCCTCATGACCGAGCCCACCGACGCCGAGCAGCCCTCCGTACCCCTGAGCGTCCTGCTCACCGACCCCGCCCTGGCCCTGCGCCAGATCGCGGGCCCCGCCGCCGGAGAGCACCGGGTCAGCACGGTCGGCACCACGGAGATCGAGGACCCGTCGCCGTACCTGGTCGGCGGCGAACTGCTCCTCACCGCGGGCGTGCGCCTCCCGGCCGACGCTGAGGGCATCGACACGTATGTACGGGGCGTGGTCGGCGCCGGGGTGACCGCGCTCGGCTTCGGCGTCGTCCCCGTGCACGACGAGGTACCACCGGAACTGGTCGCCGCCTGCGACCGCCACGGACTTCCTCTGCTACGGCTGCCGCCCGCCACCCCGTTCGTGGCGGTCGGTCAGGCCACCTACGCGGCGATCGCCGAGGTCCGCAACCGTGAGCTGCGCGAGATCTCCCGGGCCCAGTCGGCGCTGGCCGCGGCCGCCGCCCGCCCGGACGCGCTGCGGGCGGTACTCACCCAGCTCAGCGGGCACACCGGCGCCTGGGCCGTCCTGCACGACGCGCGGGGCAACGAGTTGTTCAGCGCCGGTCCTAGGCCCGCGGCGCCCACACCGGGACGGGTACGCGATCTCGCCCTGCGCACCATCGCCCGGGTCCGAACGGGCGCCGCCGGCCGGTCAGTTCCCACCGCGGCGGCCGATCACGAGGGCGACACCCATCTGACCGTGCACACCCTGCCCGGCGCGGACGGCACCGCGACGGCCCTCGCCCTCGGCCAGGCCGCCACCACTCCCCCGACTCTGGTGCAGCGCCAAGTCACCAGTACGGCAGCGGTGTTGCTGGCCCTGCTCACCAGTCCACGGCACGCCCTGGGCACGGACACGCACAGCGCGGGCGCGCTGGTACGGCTGATGCTGGGCGCGGCTCCGGCGGAGGTCGCGGGCGATCTCACGCCTGCGGGGACTTCGGAGGCGGGCCACTGGGTCGTGGTCCACGGTCGGCACTCGTCCCCGCGCTCCACTCAGGACGACGGTCCGGCCCAACTCGCCACGCTCGGAACGGCGTTGGGCACGCCCTACCTGTACATCGACGGCTCCGAGCTGAAGGCCCTGGTCGCCAGCGCACCGGACGCCCGCCCCGAAGTACCCGCACAGGCAGCCGACTTGGGCTGGGTGCTCGGGTTCAGTACACCCGCGCCCGCCTCGAAACTGGCGCACGCCGATGTCCAGGCCGGGCGGGCCCTGCAGCGCGCGATCGCGGCGCAGGTGCCCGCCGTCGTCCACACCAGGGACCCGCTCACCGTCCATGGGATCGTCCCGTCCGCCGACGCCCGGGAGTTGGCCCGGACCCGGTTCGCCCCGCTCGACGGTGCCGCGTCTCCGGGTGCCGCGATCCTCCTCGACACCCTGCGAACCTGGCTGACCCTGCACGGGAGTTGGGACCGTACGGCGGCGGCCCTGCACGTCCACCGGAACACCGTGCGGCACCGTCTGGCACGGATCGCCGAACTGCTCGATGTGGACCTGCAGGACCCCGGCGTGCGGATGGAACTCTGGTTCGCCCTGGACTGGTTGCCGGACGAGGACCGCTCTTGATGCCTAGCGGTGGCCGTCGGAGCGCTTGCGGTGCAGGGTGAAGTTCTCGAACACCGACAGGTCGCCGTTCGGCTTGTTCACGTTGTAGTAGGTCACGTGCATGCGGGTGGTGTCACCGGCGTGGTTGCCCGGGTCGACGGTGAACGCGGCGAAGCCGTAGGGGTGTTCGGTGTCCCGGACGCCGATCCAGACCGCCTCCTCCTGGGTGTAGGTGGAGGTGCGCTTGCCGTTGGAGCCGGGGGACGCCGAGACGGACGTGATGACCTTGCCGGTGCCGTCCTTGAAGAAGCTCTGGTTCGTGGTGCCCGAGACTCCGCCGCCGCCGAGGATCATGTGCACGGTGCCGAGGCCGGTGTCGATGTTGTCGGTGGCCGTGGAGACCGGGTTGGGGGTCAGCGTCTCGGTGCCGCTGACGACTCCGCGAACCGCCAGCGAGCGCTCGTAGTTGTGCTCGTGGCCGCACAGGACCAGGTCGACGCCGTAGCGGTCGAAGAGGGGGCCGTACTTCTGGCGCAGGCCGAGGTCGGCGCCGTTGGCGTCCGTGGAGCTGACCATGACCTGGTGCATGGCGACGACGATCCAGTCGGTGTCGCGCGAGGCCCGGGCTGCCTTCAACTCCTTCTCTAGGAAGGCGAGTTGGCGTCCGCCGGAGTAGCCGTTGATGTAGACGTCACCGCCGTCCTGGAGGCAGTTGTCGTCGTTCTGCAGCACGATGACCCGGACCGATCCGGCCGTGAACGCGTAGTAGAGGCCCGCGAGTTCGGCGTCGGTCTCGGTGGACGGGAGCGCGAAGTAGGTCTGGTAGGCGCCGAGTCCGATCGGGCCGTTGGCCTTCTCGATCTCGTGGTTGCCGGCCGCCGGCATCCAGGGGCGGAAGCGGGCCGAACGGGTGTTGTTGGTGAAGAAGTTGTTCCAGGTGCGCACCCGGTCGACGTCCAGGTTGGCGTAGCAGAGGTCGCCGTTGAGGAGGTGGAAGAGCGGGGCGACCTGCTCGATGCCGGTGACGATGTCCTTCGTCGCGGGGGTGGAGTTCGCGTCGAGCCCGACCGTGCCGTTGGCCGCCCAGGTGACCTGCGGGGCGGACTGGTCGCCGAAGCTGGTGAAGGTGAGCGGCTTGCGGCCGCGGGGAGCGGTGCGGAAGGTACCGCTGTCGGGGGTCGCCCCGTCGTGGGTGGCGAGGTAGAGGTAGTCGGTGTCCGGGGTGAGCCGGTTCAGCGCGGCGTGGTGGACGTAGACGGTGCGGCTGGAGGTGCCGTCGACGTAGGTGACCGTGCGGGCCTTGGCGCTGGAGCCGAAGCCGTGCTCCAGCGTGCCGTAGCGCACGACGGGTCTGTTCACCGGTTTGTCGGTGATCCAGGAGACGTTCATCTGGGTGCGCGGGTCCGCGCCGAAGGTGAGGTGCAGGCCCTGGACCGGCGTCGCGCCGGAGGAGTCCGCGGTGAGGTGAAGAGCCGGGGCGGCGAGCGGTGCGGCCTGCGCCGTGCCTGCTCCCAGCAAGGGGGTGACGGCCGCGCCGGCGCCGGCCGTACCGAGGATTCCCAGCGCGTGACGCCGGCTGAACCCCTCGGACGACTGCGTCGGCTCGTCCGGTGTCTCGGTCTGTGTGGTCATGGTGCCCTCCCTGGCGAGCAGTTGAGCTGACAACGTCCGCACATTGGCGCTTCCCGGCGGCCCCCGAGTGAACAGTGCGTTGCCAGACGGTCATCGCGGCACGGGGCGTCGGCGCCGGGACGGATTCTTGCCCCGCGCTTTGCCAGGGACCGCCCCTTCGTTGACACGGGCGGTCGGCCGGACGGGAGCTGGGGAGCCATTTCCGGCCACCGCCCTCGCCGCGTCACGGGCGCATCAAGAATCGGCCCTCCGGCGTCAGACGGGCGCCAACAGGGCGATACGTCCGCTCTGTTCGGCCCTTCGATGGGACACGCAGACGTCTGTGTACGCCGAGGAGTGAGCGACGATGAGCAGTGACGGACGGGTCCGTGCCGTGGTCGGAGTGAGCGGTTCGCCGGGCAGCCTGGCGGCGCTGCACCGGGCGGTGCGGGAGGCCCGCCGCACCGGCGCCGAGCTGCTGGCGGTGCTCGCCTGGGAGCCGCCCGGCGGTGAACTCGCCCACGGGCGCTCGATGTTGGCGGCCCCGGCGTCCCACCTCCGACGCGACGCGGCCGACCGGCTCCTCGCCGTGCTCGACACGGCCTTCGGCGAGACGGGTCCCGGGGTCCCGTTCCAGGGTCTGGTCGTCCGGGGCACGGCGGGCCGCGCCCTGGTGGAGACCGCCGACCGTCCCGACGACCTCCTGGTCATCGGCGCGGGTCCGCGCGGACCGCTGCGCGCCCTGTTCCCGTCCGTCGCCCGCTACTGCGTCGCCCACGCCGCGTGCCCGGTCCTGACGGTGCCGCCGTCGCCCCTGGAGAGCGAGTTGGCCGCCCTGCACCGCCGTATCTCACTGGGGCGGGCGGTGGACGCGCGGGAGCTGACGGAGGGCGGGGGCTGACCGGCCACCCGCGCCCCCGTCAGCACCGCGTTATGGCTGTGGCGCTCCCCGTCAAGCATCCGTCAGCGAGGCACCCGTACCCCCGCCCGGCGGGCATAGCTTCGAGGAAGCGCCAGGTCAGACCGACCGGGCCCCGCACATCGCCCTGTACAAGGAGCCGCACGATGTCTCCAGTCGAACCCGCCGAGAAGACCCCCGCGGATCCCGCCGCCGAGGACCCCGAACCCGCCGAACCCGTCCCGGCCGGGCTGCTGTTCGTCCCCGTCCGGTCGGGACCCGCGGGCTGCACGGCCCGTTTCTTCCGCACCCCCCTCGGTGGCCGTACGGCGGTCGGTTTCACCTCGGCGGCGCGGCTCGCCGCCACTCTGGGCGCCGAGCAGGCCTGCATCCGGCTCTCCGAACCCGCGCTGCGCGCCCTCGCCGCACCGCTCGGCGTCACCGCGCTCACCGTCGACCCGCAGTTCTCCGCCCCCGCCGCCGACCGTACGGCGGCCGCCGAGCGGGAGCGGGCGAACTCCTGGCGCCGCTGGCACCCCCAGCACGTCGGTGCCCTGCGCGTGACCGGCGCCGCGGCCGTCGTCGCGTGCCTGAACCTGCTGATCGGCTGAGGAGACCCGCCCATGTCCATCCTGGACGCCCCCGTTGTCCCGGTCGCCGACACCCACGACCTGTCCGTCTGGCCCGGCTCCACCCGTCCCTCCCCCACCGGCGACCTCACCGTCGGCGGTGTCTCGCTCGCCGAGGCCGCCGACCGGTTCGGCACCCCCGTCTACGTCCTCGACGAACAGGAGATCCGCGACCGCTGCCGTACGTACCGCACGGCGTTCCCGGACGCCGATGTCGTCTACGCGGCGAAGGCGTTCCTGTGCCGGGCGATGGCCCACTGGGTGCGGGAGGAGGGGCTCGGCCTCGACGTCTGCTCGGCCGGAGAGCTCGCGCTGGCCGTCACCACGGGCTTCCCGCCGGAGCGGATCGTGCTGCACGGCAACGCCAAGAGCCCCGAGGACCTGCGCACCGCGCTCCGCCTCGGGGTCGGCCGGATCGTCGTCGACAGCACCTCGGAGATCGCCCGGCTGGCCGCGATCACCCCCGCCGACACCCGCCAGAAGGTCATGGTGCGCGTCGTCCCCGGCATCGCGGCCGGCGCCCACACCAAGATCCGCACCGGCACCGACGACCAGAAGTTCGGCCTCTCCATCACCGACGGCTCCGCGCAGCACGCCATCACCCGCATCCTCGACCAGCCCCACCTCGAACTCGTGGGCCTGCACTGCCACATCGGCTCGCAGATCGCGACGACGAAGCCGTACGTCGCCGCAGTGCGCCGTATGGTCGGGCTGTTGGCCCGCGTCCGCGACCAACACGGCGTCACCCTCCCGCAGTTGGACATCGGCGGCGGGCACGCCATCGCGTACCGCCCCGGCGAGGAACGCCTCGACATCCGGGTCCTCGCGGGCCGGGTCCGCGCCGAGCTGGAGGACGGCTGCGCCCGCGCGGGGCTGCCCGTACCCCGGCTCACCCTCGAACCGGGCCGGGCGATCGTCGGCCCCGCCGGGGTCGCCGTGTACCGGGTCCTCGCCGTGAAGCGCACCGGCGACCGCACGTTCGTCGCGGTCGACGGCGGCATGAGCGACAACCCGAGGCCCGCGCTCTACGGCGTGCGGTACGCACCCCGGCTCATCGGGCGCCCGGCCACCGCGCCGCCCCGCCTGGTCACCGTCGTGGGCCGGCACTGCGAGGCGGGCGACATCCTCGCGGACGAGGTGGCGCTCCCCGGCGACGTACGCCCCGGGGACCTCCTCGCCGTACCGGCGGCGGGCGCCTACCACCTGTCCATGGCGTCCGGCTACAACCTCGTCGGCCGCCCGCCGGTCGTCGCGGTGGCCGACGGCATCGCGCGGGTGCTGGTCCGCCGCGAGTCGCTGGACGACATGAACCGCAGGGACATCGGGCTGTAGCCCCTGGCAGGGAGGACAGCACGGAACCCGGGAACCGGTCTAGACCGCGCGGAGAGGTTAAGGTCACAGCCACGTCCTCTGCTGCTCACCTGCACATTTGCCCTAGCATCCGAGCATGACGGTCCTGCCCGACGACGGGCTCTCGCTGGCCGCCGAGTTCCCTGACGCGACGCATGAGCAGTGGCAACGCCTGGTGGAAGGCGTACTGCGCAAGTCGGGCAAGGAAGTCTCGGGGGCCGCAGCGGAAGACGCCCTGTCCACCTCGCTGGAGGACGGACTCCGTGCCCGTCCTCTGTACACAGCCGACGACTCCGCGCCCGAGCCCGGCCTCCCCGGTTTCGCCCCCTTCGTCCGGGGCGGCCGCGCCGAGGGCAACACCCTCGGCGGCTGGGACGTACGGCAGCGGCACACGACCGCCGACAACACCGCGGTCCTCGGCGACCTGGAGAACGGCGTCACCTCGCTGTGGCTGGTCACGGGCGAGCGCGGCATCCCGGTCGCGTCCCTCGGCGCCACCCTCGAAGGCGTCTATCTCGACCTGGCGCCCGTCGCCCTCGACGCGGGCGGCGAAGTCGAGCCCGCGGCAAGCGAGTTGCTACGGCTGTACGAGGAGCGAGGCGTCGCGCCCGAAGCCGCCCGCGGCACCCTCGGCGCCGACCCGCTGGGCTTCGCGGCCCGCACCGGGAACGAGGGCTTCCCCTTCGCACCGGTCGCCGCACTCGCCCGGCGCTGCGCCGAGGGGTACCCGGGTCTGCGCGCGCTGACCGTGGACGCGCTGCCGTACCACGAGGCCGGCGGTTCGGCGGCGCAGGAGCTGGGCGCCTCGCTGGCTACCGGTGTCGCCTATCTGCGCGAGCTGACCGAGGCGGGCCTGAGCGTCGAACAGGCCGTAGGACAGCTGGAGTTCAGGTACGCGGCGACCGCCGACCAGTTCCTCACCATCGCCAAGCTGCGCGCGGCGCGCAGGCTCTGGGCACGCGTGACCGAGGTGTGCGGAGCACCGGGCGGGCAGACGCAGCACGCGGTGACCTCGCCGGTGATGATGTCCCGCCGCGACCCATGGGTGAACATGCTGCGCACGACGGTCGCGACGCTGGCCGCCGGGGTGGGCGGCGCCGAGTCCGTCACCGTGCTGCCCTTCGACCACGCGCTGGGCCTGCCGGACGCGTTCGCGCGCCGGATCGCCCGCAACACCTCGACGATCCTGGTCGAGGAGTCCCACCTGTCCCGGGTGATCGACCCGGCGGGCGGCTCCTGGTACGTGGAGCGCCTCACGGACGAACTCGCCCACGCGGGCTGGGAGCTCTTCCAGCACATCGAGCAACAGGGCGGCCAGGCGGCCGCGTTGCGCTCCGGCAGCCTCCGCGAGGACCTCGCCACGACCTGGGCGACCCGCAGCGCGAAACTCGCCAAGCGCCGCGAACCCATCACCGGCGTAAGCGAGTTCCCGAACCTGACCGAACGCCTCCCGGAGCGCGCACCCGCTCCCGTGGAACCCTCCGGCGGCCTGCCGCGCGTGCGCCGCGACGAGGCCTACGAAGAGTTGCGCGCCCGCTCCGACGCCCACCTCGCGGCGACCGGCTCCCGGCCGCGGATCTTCCTGGCGGCGCTCGGCCCAGCCGCCGCGCACACAGCCCGCCTCACCTTCGCATCGAACCTGTTCCAGGCGGGCGGCATCGAGCCCGTCACCGGGGGCGCGTTCGCGGACAGCGGGGCCACCGAGGCCTGCCTGTGCTCCAGCGACACGCTGTACGAGGAGCAAGCGGCCACGGTCGCCGGGGAGTTGAGGTCGGCCGGTGCCGCGCACGTGTTCCTCGCGGGCCGTCCCGGGCAGTACTCCGGTGTCGACGCCTACGTCTTCGCGGGCTGCGACGCCGTAGCCGTACTCTCCGCCACCCTCGACCGCATGGGAGTGTCCTGATGGCAGCGATCGGGCGCATCCCCGACTTCTCCGGGATCGAACTGGGGACCCCGGCCACCGGGTCCGGCCCCGACGAGTGGCGCGACGCCGTGAAGAAGGCGGCGAGCGGCGACGACCTCCTCTGGGAGACCCCGGAGGGCATCGCCGTCAAACCCCTGTACACCGGGCAGGACTTGGAGGGCCTGGACTTCCTGGCCACCTACCCGGGCATCGCGCCGTATCTGCGCGGCCCGTACCCGACGATGTACGTCAACCAGCCCTGGACGATCCGTCAGTACGCGGGTTTCTCCACGGCCGAGGAGTCCAACGCCTTCTACCGGCGCAACCTGGCGGCCGGTCAGAAGGGCCTGTCGGTCGCCTTCGACCTGCCCACGCACCGGGGTTACGACAGCGACCACCCGCGCGTGACCGGTGACGTCGGCATGGCGGGCGTGGCGATCGACTCGATCTACGACATGCGCCAGCTCTTCGACGGCATCCCGCTGGACAAGATGACCGTGTCGATGACGATGAACGGCGCGGTGCTTCCGGTACTGGCCCTCTACATCGTGGCGGCGGAGGAACAGGGCGTACCGCCCGAGAAGTTGGCCGGGACCATCCAGAACGACATCCTCAAAGAGTTCATGGTCCGCAACACCTACATCTATCCCCCGAAGCCGTCGATGCGGATCATCTCCGACATCTTCGCGTACACCTCGCAGCGGATGCCCCGCTACAACTCGATCTCCATCTCCGGCTACCACATCCAAGAGGCGGGCGCGACGGCCGACTTGGAGCTGGCGTACACCCTCGCGGACGGGGTCGAGTACATCCGGGCGGGCCGGGAGGCGGGGATGGACGTGGACGCGTTCGCACCCCGGCTCTCCTTCTTCTGGGCGATCGGCATGAACTTCTTCATGGAGGTCGCGAAGCTGCGCGCGGCCCGCCTCCTCTGGGCCAAGCTGGTCAAGCAGTTCGACCCGCAGAACGCCAAGTCCCTCTCCCTGCGCACCCATTCACAGACCTCGGGCTGGTCGCTGACCGCACAGGACGTCTTCAACAACGTCACGCGCACCTGCGTGGAGGCGATGGCGGCGACGCAGGGCCACACCCAGTCACTCCACACCAACGCCCTGGACGAGGCCCTGGCCCTGCCCACCGACTTCTCGGCACGCATCGCCCGCAACACCCAGCTCCTGATCCAGCAGGAGTCAGGCACAACCCGGGTGATCGACCCCTGGGGCGGCAGCGCGTACGTCGAAAAACTGACGTACGACCTGGCCCGCCGCGCCTGGCAGCACATCGAGGAGGTCGAGGCGGCGGGCGGCATGGCCAAGGCCATCGACGCGGGCATCCCCAAGCTCCGCATCGAGGAGGCCGCGGCCCGCACCCAGGCCCGCATCGACTCCGGCCGCCAGCCGGTCATCGGTGTCAACAAGTACCGCGTGGAGACCGACGAGCAGATCGACGTCCTCAAGGTCGACAACTCCTCCGTACGCACCCAACAGATCGAGAAACTACGGCGGTTGCGCGCCGAGCGCGACGAACAGGCCACCCAGGACGCGCTGCACGCCCTGACCGGTGCAGCCGGCGGTGAGGGCAACCTGCTGGAGCTGGCGGTGAACGCGGCCCGCGCGAAGGCGACGGTCGGCGAGATCTCCGACGCGCTGGAGAAGGTGTACGGGCGGCACGCGAGCCAGATCCGTACGATCGCCGGTGTGTATCGCACCGAAGCAGGCGACTCCCCGTCCGTGGAACGCACCCGCACCCTCGTGGCCGAGTTCGAGGAGTCCGAGGGCCGCCGCCCCCGCATCCTGGTCGCCAAGATGGGCCAGGACGGCCACGACCGCGGCCAGAAGGTGATCGCCACCGCCTTCGCCGACCTCGGCTTCGACGTCGACGTCGGCCCGCTGTTCCAGACCCCGGGCGAGGTGGCCCGCCAGGCCGTGGAGGCGGACGTCCACATCGTCGGGGTCTCGTCCCTGGCCGCCGGACACCTCACCCTCGTACCGGCGTTGAAGGAATCGCTCGCCGAGGAGGGCCGCGAGGACATCATGATCGTGGTCGGCGGGGTGATCCCGCCCCAGGACGTCCCCACCCTCCTGGAGATGGGCGCGGCGGCCGTGTTCCCGCCCGGGACGGTGATCCCGGACGCGGCCTACGACCTGGTGCAGCGACTGGCCGCCGACCTCGGGCACACCCTGTGATCGAGCTCGACACCTATGTGAAGGGCGTACTCGACGGCAAGCGGGCCCTGGTGGCCCGCGCCATCACCCTCGTCGAGTCGACCAAGCCCCAACACCGGGTCATGGCCCAGCAGTTGCTGACCGAACTCCTCCCCCACAGCGGCCACGCCCGCCGGATCGGCATCAGCGGCGTACCGGGCGTAGGCAAGTCGACCTTCATCGACGCGTTCGGCACGCTGCTGACCGCGCAGGGCTTCCGGGTCGCGGTCCTGGCCGTGGACCCCTCCTCCAGCCGCACAGGCGGCTCGATCCTCGGCGACAAGACCCGCATGGAACGCCTGGCCGTGGACCCGGCCGCCTTCGTCCGCCCCTCCCCCACCGCCGGCACCCTGGGCGGCGTCGCGAAGGCGACCCGCGAGTCCATCGTGGTGATGGAGGCGGCAGGCTACGACGTCGTCCTCGTCGAGACGGTGGGCGTGGGCCAGTCGGAGACTGCGGTGGCCAACATGGTCGACTCCTTCCTGCTGTTGACCTTGGCCCGCACCGGCGACCAACTCCAGGGCATCAAGAAGGGCGTCCTGGAGTTGGCGGACGTCATCGCGGTCAACAAGGCGGACGGCCCACATGAGCGCGACGCGAAGAGCGCGGCGCGCGAACTGGCAGGCGCACTAAGGCTGATGCACCCCGTCGACGCGGCATGGACCCCACCGGTACTGAGCTGCAGCGCGCGCGAGGGCACCGGCCTGGACACGGTCTGGGAGCGCCTGGAACAACACCGTTCGCTGTTGGAGTCCACCGGCCGCCTGGCCGCGAAGCGCAGCGAGCAGCAGGTCGACTGGACCTGGACGATGGTCCGCGAGGAACTGCTGGGCAGCTTGCGCTCAGATCCGACGGTACGTGCACTGACTCCGGACCTGGAACGCCAGGTCCGCCAGGGCGAGTTGACACCGACCCTGGCGGCAGAGGCAATCCTCCGAGCCTTCGAATCCCGGGGACCCCAACCCACCTAGGGGCGCGGGGAACTGCGCGACCAGCCCCCACCGGGCCCGCAGACAAAAATCGACGCATCCAACCCCCACCCCGTAGGCTGACCAACGCAGCTGGTTCGCCCCGTCACCCAGACGGACGCGTCGCAAGAGGGAACCCGGTGAAATTCCGGGACTGCCCCGCAGCGGTGAGCGAGAACGACCGCCGTCATACGCACTGGGCCCACAACAGGACCTGGGAAGCGACGGCCAGTAGGTGACCTCCGGTCCAAACGGAGGCCGTGCCCGCAAGTCCGAAGACCTGCCACCTGCCCGCACGCGAAGCATTCGCGCGCGGAACCCCGGTGACCTCGTGGGCGGGTCGGCGTACACATCGGCGGTCACGACAACCGCCCGATCTGACGTTCCTTCGCGCCCCCGTCCCCACCGGGACCTCAGGGAGACATCTCGCGAAGGAGAGTTCCGTGACAACAAAGTCCGCGGCAGCCCGGGCAACCGTCCACGGCTACCCCCGCCAGGGCAGGGGCCGGGAACTGAAGAAGGCCATCGAGGGCTACTGGAAGGGCCGCGTCGACGCGGACGCCCTCCGGACCACCGCCGCCGACCTGCGCCGCACCAACTGGCAGCACCTTACGGACGCCGGCATCCACGAGGTACCGACCGGCGACTTCTCGTACTACGACCACGTCCTGGACACCACCGTCATGGTCGGCGCGATCCCCGAACGCCACCGCGCCGCCGTCGAACTCGACGCGCTGGACGGCTACTTCGCGATGGCACGCGGCACCCAGGACGTGGCGCCGCTGGAGATGACGAAGTGGTTCGACACCAACTACCACTACCTCGTGCCCGAGTTGAGCCCGGACACGGTCTTCACCACCAACTCCACCAAGCAGGTCTCGGAGTTGAAGGAGGCCCTGGCCCTCGGCCTCACCGCCCGCCCGGTACTGGTCGGCCCCATCACCTACCTCCTGCTGGCCAAGCCCGCCCCCGGCGTCTCCGCGGACTTCGACCCGCTGACCCTCCTGGACCGTCTGCTCCCCGTGTACGCCGAGGTTCTCGCCGACCTGCGCGCGGCGGGCGCGGAATGGGTACAACTCGACGAGCCCGCCCTGGTCCAGGACCGCACCCCGGCCGAACTGAACGCCACCACCCGCGCCTACCGCGACCTCGGCGCCCTCACGGACCGCCCGAAGCTCCTGGTCGCCTCGTACTTCGACCGCCTCGGCGACGCGTTGCCGGTTCTGGCGAAGGCGCCGGTGGAGGGCCTCGCCCTGGACTTCACCGAGGCCGCCGCAGCCAACCTGGACGCCCTCGCCGCAGTCGGCGGGCTGCCCGGCAAGCGGCTGATCGCGGGGGTCGTCAACGGCCGCAACATCTGGGTCAACGACCTCACCAAGTCCCTTGCCACACTGGGCACGTTGCTCGGTCTCGCCGACCGGGTCGACGTGGCCGCGTCCTGCTCCCTCCTCCATGTCCCGCTGGACGCAACCGCCGAGCGGGACATCGAGCCGCAGATCCTGCGCTGGCTGGCGTTCGCGCGGCAGAAGACGGCCGAGATCGTCACGCTCGCCAAGGGCCTGGCGCAGGGCACCGACACGATCGCCGCCGAACTCGCCGCCAACCGTGCCGACTTGGCCTCCCGCGCCGGTTCGGCGCTCACCAGCGACCCCGCCGTACGGGCCAGGGCCGCCGCCGTCACCGACGTAGACGCCCGCCGCTCCCAGCCGTACGCCGAGCGGACAGCGGCCCAGCGCGCGCACCTCGGGCTGCCGCCGCTGCCGACGACCACGATCGGGTCGTTCCCGCAGACGGCCGAACTCCGCACCGCGCGAGCCGACTTGAGGGCGCGGCGGATCGACACGGCCGGGTACGAGGAGCGGATCAGGGCCGAGATCCAGGAGGTGATCTCGTTCCAGGAGAAGACCGGCCTGGACGTCCTCGTGCACGGCGAGCCCGAACGCAACGACATGGTCCAGTACTTCGCCGAGCAGCTCACCGGGTACCTCGCCACGCAGCACGGCTGGGTCCAGTCCTACGGCACCCGTTACGTCCGCCCGCCGATCCTGGCCGGCGACATCTCCCGCCCCGAACCGATGACGGTCCGCTGGACGACATACGCCCAGTCGCTCACCTCGCGCCCGGTCAAGGGCATGCTCACCGGGCCGGTCACCATGCTCGCCTGGTCCTTCGTCCGCGACGACCAGCCGCTCGGCGACACCGCCCGGCAGGTCGCCCTCGCCCTGCGCGACGAGGTCAACGACCTTGAGGCGGCCGGGACTTCGGTCATCCAGGTCGACGAACCCGCCCTGCGCGAGACGCTCCCGCTGCGCGCGGCGGACCGGGAGGCATATCTGGCGTGGGCCACCGAGGCGTTCCGGCTGACCACAGCCGGGGTCCGTCCGGAGACGCAGGTCCATACGCACATGTGCTACGCCGAGTTCGGCGACATCGTGCAGGCCATCGACGACCTCGACGCGGACGTCATCAGCCTGGAGGCGGCCCGTTCGCACATGCAGGTCGCGCGCGAACTGGCCGAGCACGGTTATCCGCGCGAGGCGGGGCCGGGTGTCTACGACATCCACTCCCCGCGCGTGCCGAGTGCGGCCGAGGCGGCGGCCTTGCTGCGCAAGGGACTTGAGGCGATCCCGGCGGAGCGGCTGTGGGTGAACCCGGACTGCGGTCTGAAGACGCGCGGCTGGCCGGAGACCCGTGCGTCGCTGGAGAACCTGGTCGGGGCGGCCCGCACGGTGCGTGAGGAGCTGGCTGGTTCCTGACCCGATGGTGGCGGGGGCGGCAGGGAGGACGCCCTCCCCGCCGCCCCCGCCCTGAGGTGCATGGGGGACGATGACCCGCACAGCCCGCAGAACTGGAGCGACGAAGTGACCAGCCGCATCACCTTGATCTCGCCGGCGATGAACCGGTCCCTGCGGGAGACCCGGTTCGACGACGGCGCCTCACTCGACCCGCGCGGTACGGCCCGTGCCGAGTCCCTCGCCGGTTCGCTCCGGGCGGCCGACCGGGTGCTGGTCTCTCCCACCACACGCTGCCGGGAGACGGCGTCCGCTCTCGGCCTGGCGGCCGTGGAGGAGCCCGAGTTGGCGGGGCTGGACATGGGGCGTTGGCGGGGTCTGACGCTCGACGAGGTGATGATCCGGGAGCCGGACGCGATGATGTCCTGGCTGACGGACCCGGACGCGATGTCCCATGGCGGGGAGTCGGTGCGGGCGTTGTGCGAGCGGGCGGCCCGATGGCTGGAGGCAGCCGCGGAGTTCGAGGGCAGGACCATCGCCGTGGTCGAGCAGGAGTTCGTACGGGCGCTGGCGGTCACGATCCTCGACGCGCCCGGGCCCGCCTTCTGGCGGCTCGACGTACGGCCGTTGACCGCGACCGAACTCAGCGGGCATGCCGGACGATGGAATCTTCAACTCGGGCGGGTGCTGAGCCCGGAGGCCGCGGACCGGTGACGCAGTAGGGCTCGCGAATCCGCAGTGACCCTTGGTCCGGCCACCCTCGCTCCACTATACACTCAGAGTATAATCGTTGTGTATAGTCCCGGCATGCCATCACTGAGCGCTCTGCGCAAGAAGAGGGAAAGACCCCGGGCCGGGTTGCGTGCCGTCGGCATGTTTGTGGCGGTTGCCGTGCTGGGGCTGGGGTCGAGCGGGTGCACCAGGCTCGATACGACCGCGCCGGCCGCCGCCCGGGCCGAGGCCGCGTCCGCCACCGCGCGGGTCGGTTTCGGGACGGTCGACTGTCGTGAGGCGAAGTGCATCGCGCTGACCTTTGACGCCGGGCCCAGCGAGAACTCGGCGCGGTTGCTCGACATCCTGAAGGAGAAGCAGGTTCCGGCGACCTTCTTCCTCCTCGGCAAGCGGCACATAGAGAAGTACCCGGAACTGGTCGAGCGGATGGCGGCCGAGGGGCACGAGGTGGCCAGTCACACCTGGGACCACAAGATCCTGACCCGAATAACCCCCGCACAGATACGCGACGAACTGGTCCGCACGGACGACGCGATAGAGCGGATCACCGGCAGGCGGCCCACGCTGATGCGCCCGCCGCAGGGCCGTACCGACGACGAAGTGCACGCGATCTGCCGGGAGTTGGGCCTGGCGGAGGTGCTGTGGAGCGTCACCGCCAAGGACTACGCGACCACCGACTCCGCGCTGATCACCAAGCGCGTCCTCGCCCAGGCCTCCCGGGACGGCATCATCCTGCTGCACGACCTGTACCAGGGCACCGTGCCCGCCGTACCCGGGATCATCGACGCGCTGAAGGAGCGCGGGTATGTGTTCGTGACCGTGCCGCAGCTCCTCGCGCCCGGGAAGGCGGAGCCGGGGAAGGTGTACCGGCCCTGAGTCACCAGGTCAGGTGCAGGGCGTACGGGGAGCGGTGGATCATCGTCGGGCGCATGGTGACCGGACGGTCCGGTGCCAGCCGTAGGCCGGGCAGGCGGGTCGTCAACTCCTCCAGGGTGAGGCGGAGTTGTTCGCGGGCCAGTTGGGAGCCGGGGCAGCTGTGCACGCCGAAGCCGAAGGCCAGGTGGCGGCTCGGGGTGCGGGTGATGTCGAAGGTGTCGGCGCGGGTATGGCGCTTCTCGTCGCGGTTGGCCGCGCCGAAGGCTACGAACAGCGCTGCTCCGGCGGGGAGTTCGGTACCGGCGAGGACGACCGGGCGGGTGGTGACCCTGCGGAAGCCCTGGAGCGCGGTGTCGTAGCGGGCGGCCTCCTCGATCGCGGCGGGGATGCGATCGGGTTCGGCGCGGAGCAGCTCCCACTGGTCCCGGTGTCGGAGGAGATGCAGGACGGTCGTGCCGATGAGGGCGGTGGTGGTGAGGTGACCGGCGATGAGCAAGTTCTGGAGATGGGCGACGAGTTGGTGCCTGTGCTCCAGGGTGAGGTCGCCGTCCCCCTCGTCCGTCACCGAGGCGATCAGTTCCGTACCGAGGTCCTGGCGGGGGTGCGCGTGCCGCTCCCGCACGTAGCGGTCGAGGGCGTGCTGCATCGCGACGACGTCCTCGGCCGCGGCGATCTGCTCGTCCTCCTCCAGCGGGCGGAAGAGCAACTCCTCGGCGCGGTGGCCCCCGTGGACGACTCCGGGTACGTCGGCGGGGTCGAGGCCGACGATCCTGCCGACGACCTCGCCGGGGAGCCGCCTCGCGTACGCCGACATCAACTCGACGTGCCCGTGGTCGCGTTGCCCGTCCGTGAACGTGTCCACCAGGGCCGCGGCGCGCTCGGCTGCGTACGGGAGGACCGCCGCGACCCGGGACGGCGAGAGGCCGCGGACGATCGGTGCGCGCAGCTGCTGGTGCCGCGCGCCGTCCGCGGTGACGACGACGGGCCGTCCGCCGAACCCGCCGCCGAGGACGGCGAGCGCGGCGGGCGCGGGCAGCACGTCGGGGCGCAGGGCCATCGCCGAGGAGAAGTCCTCGGGGCTGCGCAGGACTTCGCGTACGTCGGCGTCCCGGGTGACGAGCCAGGCGTCGAGTTCGGCGAGGCGGGTGAGGCCCTCGGTCTGCCGTGCCCGGGTGTAGGCCGGGTACGGGTCGCGCTGCAAGTCGTCGAGCCTGGCGTGCAGTTCGCGGTCCACGGGACACCCTCCGGCCGATGGCGTGATGCGGTGCTGGGTGGTGCGTGCAGGTCGCGCTCATCGTGCCGTAGGGCGGTGCGGGTGCGGTAGGGAACTTCCGGGCAGAGCGGCCAAGTTGGTCAGAAGACGACCGTCCAGCCCTCCCGTGCCGCTTGGTCGGCCGTGTAGGAAACGCCGTGCACCTTCAGGCCGTTCGCGTCGAGGAGGGTGATCTCGCCGCCCTGGTTGCCGAGTTGGACACCGTCGGTGAGGGGGACGAGGAGGGTGGCGCCCGGGGCGAGGGGGCCGGGCGGTACCGCGCAGGAGTGGCCGAGGCGGTCCCGGACGAGCCAGCCGGTGGGGTCGAGCGGGTCGGGTGACGCGTTGAGGAGCGTGACGCTCTCCGACTCGGGTGCCGGGCCGCGCGGGTTGACCAGGGCCGCCACTACGCGGACGGGCCGGCTGCCGGGGTCGGGGCGCGAGCCGTCGGTGCCCTCCAGGGTGTGGCCGGTGGTGTCGTCGGTGTGCCAGGACTGGCTCTGGAAGGCGAGGAAGATGCCGACCCAGCGGGACTGTGCCGGGAAGTGGACGAGGAGGCCGCCGTCCTGCCAGACGCCGTCGTCACCGCTGAAGCGGCGGCTGTTGCCCTGGTTCATGTGGATGTCGTGGACGCCGTTGCCCGGCAGGAAGCCGAACACCTTGTCCTTGACGGTCGGTTCGGGGCCGAAGCGCTCGCCGAAGACGTAGAGCCGGGCGTCCGGGTCGTCCACCGCGCGGCGCACGTAGTGGTCGAGGAGGTCGGCGAGGTCGTTGTCGGGGCCGCTCGCGTCCGGCGGGAGGGTGCGGAGCCGCGCCGGGTCGAAGAGGTTGCCGCGCACGAAGTCGAGGTTCGGGCCGCCGGGTCCGGGCAGCAGCGTGTTCCAGCCGCTCGGGAGATCCTCCAGGCGGGCGGTGAGCGGGTGTCGGAAGTCCTCGTCGACCAGATAGAGCAGCTCGGAGGGCTGTTCCGCGGACAGGACGTTGACCGCGGCCCGGAAATGCGTACCCGCATCGTCCGTGAGATGGATCTGGTAGTGCGGTGTACCGGCGGCGCCCTCGCGCCTCGTGTCCACCGCGCGCGTGATCAGTACGCCGTAGGCCTTCAGTGGCATGGCGGTCAACTCCCCCTGCGGGCAGGCGGGATGCCCGCCCATGGGACAAAGCGTAGGGGGGAGGCGTCCCCTCCGGCCGGGACGCGGGGAAACTCGGGGCGGCTGTCCGGTGTACGTCTCCGTACCTATGAACCGCTAGGCCATGGGTGTGAGCCGCCGATGAAAGTACCGCTGATCAAGAAGCGTTCTCTACGATCCATACATGGTCAACTTCCGTCTCGAACGTACGGCTCCGCTTCCCCTCGAGGAGGCGTGGCGCCGGTTGACGGAGTGGCCGCGCCACGCCGATGTCGTCCCGCTGACCCGGGTCACCGTGGTCACTCCCCCGCCGACCCGCGAGGGCACGGTCTTCGAGGCCCGCTCCGGGCTCGGACCGCTCGGTTTCGACGACCGGATGGAGGTCACGGTGTGGCGCCCGCCGACGGAGGACGAGCCGGGTCTGGTCCGGCTGGAGAAGCGGGGGCGGGTCGTCACCGGCTGGGCGGAGATCGAGGTGCGGCCGGGGCCGGGGGGCCGTAGCCGCGTGGTGTGGGAGGAGGAGCTGGCGGTCCGCTTCCTGCCGGGGTTCTTCGACCGGCCGCTGCGGTGGGCGGCGCGGTCGATGTTCGGGCGGGCGGTGAACGCGCTGCTGAGGCGGGCGTGATGCGGCCAGTCCTTAGGGAGTCAGTCCTCAGGGAGTCAGTCCTTACGGCCGGTCACCGCGACCGTCACGCCCAAGCCGATCATCGTGAGCCCGCCGACCCCGCCCACCGCGGACAGCCGTCGCGGTGAGCGGGCGAACCAGTCCCTGGCCGTGGACGCGACCAGCCCCCACACGCTGTCCGAGGCCACGGCGATGAGGTTGAAGACCAGGCCGAGCAGCAGCATCTGGCTGGTGACATGGCCCTGTTCGCGGTCCACGAACTGGGGCAGTACGGCGGCGAAGAACACGATGGTCTTGGGGTTGGCCACCCCGACGGCGACCCCCTCCCACAGCGTGCGCAGCCCGCTGTGGGAGGGCACCTCCTCGCCCGCGAACACGGCCCGCAGCGAGCCGCGTTGACGCCACGCCTTCACCCCGAGGTACACCAGGTACGCGGCACCGGCGAGCTTCAGTGCCGTGAAGACGAGCACCGAGCGTTCCACCAGCGAACCGACGCCGAGCGCGACCGCCACGACGAGCAGATAGGCGCCGAGGGTGTTGCCGACGACGGTCGTCAGCGCGGCCCGGCGGCCGTGGGCCAGCGCCCGCCCGATCACGAACAGCACGCTGGGGCCGGGGACGATGATCAGCAGGAAGGACAGCGCCGCGAAGGCGAGCAGTCGGTCGGTGGACACCATGGGGCCATGGAAGAGCGGGGCGCCCCGGGCCCGCAACTCATTTCCGGGTGCCCCGAGGGCGATGCCCGGTGAGCGGAACGAACGCCCTAGTGTGATGGCGCCTAATGTGATGGCTCTGAACGGCCCTTCCGGGCACGGGAATCAGGAAAGGTGACCGGCGACATGTCGCTTCGCCCCGGGGACACGGAGTCGATCGGTGGTTACACGCTGGTCGACCGGCTCGGCAGCGGCGGGATGGGCGTCGTGTATCTCGGCCGCTCGGCATCGGGACGACAGGTCGCCGTCAAGGTCGTGCACGCCCAGTACGCGCTGGACGAGGAGTTCCGGGCGCGGTTCCGGCAGGAGATCGCCGCCGCCCGCCGCGTGAGCGGAGCGTTCACCGCCCCCGTCGTGGACGCCGACGCGGACGCCGAACTCCCCTGGATGGCCACGCTCTACGTGCCCGGCCGCACCCTGGCCGAAGCCGTCGAGAAGGACGGCCCGTTGGGCGGCCGGGCCCTGCGCACCCTCGCGCTGGGTCTCGTCGAGGCGCTGCGGGACATCCACCAAGCGGGCGTGGTCCACCGGGACTTGAAGCCGAGCAACGTCCTGCTCGCCTCGGACGGCCCCCGCGTCATCGACTTCGGCATCTCCCGCGCCGCCGACAACCAGACCCTGACCGTCACTGGTCGGCTGATCGGCACCCCGCCCTTCATGTCTCCCGAGCAGTTCGCCGCTCCCCGGGACGTCACGGCCGCCTCCGACGTCTTCTCGCTCGGCTCACTCCTCGTCTACGCGGCCACCGGCAACCGTCCCTTCGACGGCGCCAGCCCGTACCTGACGGGCTATCAAGTCATGCACGAGCAGCCGAGGTTGGACGGGGTGTCCGAGCCGCTGCGGAGCATCGCCGAGCGCTGCCTCGACAAGGACGCGGCGGCCCGTCCCCAACTCGCCGAACTGCACGGCATGTTGCTGACCCTGCCCGAGGACGAGACCGGGTCCCGGTCCGGGTCCGCCACGGCGGCGGATCTCCCGAGAACCGCACGCCCGCGCCGATCCCGGCGACTCGTCATCGCCCTCGCCACGGCACTCGCCGTCACCACCCTCGGCCTCACCACCCTGCACTGGCTGTCGGACGACGGCACGGACCCGGGCACGCCCGCCGCTTCCACGTCCTCCTCGTCCCCCGCCGCCGTAGCGCTGCCCGCCGGCTGGAAGCCATGGCGGGCGAGCCTGCTCACCTCCCAGACCGGCGATCCGCTCGACTACACCCAGTCCGGCTGTCTGGCGGGCGACAGCTCCACCGTGTACTGCGCCGGTACGGGCGCCACGGTCACCGCACTGGACGCCGCCTCGGGCCGGGTCCGCTGGCGGTCGGGCACCAGCCCCGAGACCGCACTCCCCGTCGGTGTCCGGGACGGGCGCGTCTACACCTACGTCAAGCCCGACTCGAACGACACCTTCATCACCCGGCGCCTGGTCGCCCTGGACGCGAAGACCGGCACCCGGCTGTGGATCCACCCGATCAGGGACGACACGGACCCCGTCCTGTTCGACGGCGGGATCCTGGCGATGGACGTGGACGCGACGAAGTTCGTGGCCTACGACGCGTCGGGCCGCCGGCTGTGGAGCGCACCCATCTGGTCGAACCTCGGGAACTCCTGCACTCCGACGGTCCTGGGCGGCGCCCCGTACGCCCTCTGCACGGTCGAGGACGATCCCTCCCAGGGCGACTTCGTTCTGATACGCCTCGACCCCGCCACCGGCGCACAGCGGAAGGTCACGGAACTCCCCACGGGGGCTTGGCCGTTGGGCGTCGACAAGGGCCGGCTGCTGTTCCTCGCGCCGAAGCTGGCGCCGGAGGTCTTCGGCAGCGGCCCGGACCAGCTGTACACCGCCCTGGACCGGGTGAACCCGAGCACCGGCACGATCGAGCGGATCGCCCTGCCGGCCGGCACTCGCGGTACGGCCATCCTGGTCAAGGACGTGGTCTACCTCGTCCGGCCGAACGGCACGGTCACCGCCGTCCGCGCGACCGACGGCAAGCGGCTCTGGCAGCGGGAGACGGACACCGAGAACCTGTCGATGCCGGTGTTCTCGGCGAAGTTCAACACCCTTTACTTCTCGAACCAGTTCGGCCGTCTGCTGGCTCTTGACCGGAGCACCGGAGCCGTCAGGTGGCGTACGTCCGCGCTGGCGAACGCCGGCGACTCGACGGACGACACCACGCCGTACGTCGTCCTCGTCAAGGACGCGATCGTGGCCGTGGCGGGCGACACGGCCTATTCAGCCCGTCCCCGTTGAACCGCTCAGGCCACCGACCCGATCCGTCCCGCCGTCAGCACCGTCGCGTCGTGATGGATGGGCGTGTGCGCCCCGGTGAGTGAAACCCCGCTGCCACCACGCCGGTTGGCGACGATCTCGGCGGCGATCGACAGGGCCGTCTCCTCGGGCGTACGCGCGCCGAGGTCGAGCCCGATCGGGGACCTCAGGCGCGCCAACTCCATTTCCGTGACGCCGACTTCACGCAGGCGTTCGTTGCGGTCGAGGTGGGTGCGGCGGGAGCCCATCGCGCCGACGTACGACACCGGGAGGCGCAGGGCGAGTTGGAGCAGGGGTACGTCGAACTTGGCGTCGTGGGTGAGGACGCACAGGACGGTACGGGCGTCGACGTCCGTGCGGGCGAGGTACTTGTGGGGCCACTCGACGACGATCTCGTCGGCGTCGGGGAAGCGGGTCCGGGTGGCGAAGACGGGGCGGGCGTCGCACACCGTCACGTGGTAGTTCAGGAATTTGCCGACGCGGACCAGTGCGGAGGCGAAGTCGATCGCGCCGAACACGATCATCCGGGGCGGCGGGACCGACGACTCGACCAGGACCGTGAGCGGGGCGCCGCAGCGGGAGCCCTGCTCGCCGATCTCGACCGTGCCGGTGCGGCCCGCGTCCAAGTAGGCACCGGCCTCGGCGGCGACCGTGCGGTCCAGTTCGGGGTGGGCGCCGAACCCGCCGTCGTAGGAGCCGTCGGGGTGGACGACAAGTGCGCGGCCCCGCAGGTGAGTCGGGCCCGAGACGATGCGGGCCAGGGCCGCCGCTCCGCCGCTCGTCGCGGTCGAGAGGGCGGCGGTGATCACCGGGCGGGCGGGGTCGCCGACCCGTACCGGTGTGACGAGGATGTCGATGACTCCGCCGCAGGTCAGGCCGACGGCGAAGGCGTCCTCGTCGCTGTAGCCGAAGCGCTCCAGGACGGTTTCGCCGTCCGCCAGCGCCTGTTGGCACAGGTCGTAGACCGCGCCTTCCACACAGCCCCCGGAGACCGAGCCGATCGCCGTGCCGTCGGTGTCCACCGCGAGGGCGGCGCCGGGCTGGCGGGGCGCGCTGCCGCCGACGGCCACCACGGTGGCTACGGCGAAGTCGCGGCCCTGCTCGACCCACCGGTGCAGCTCTTCGGCGATGTCCAGCATCTCTCGGTCTCCTAACGGGGTGGTGGGGAAAGGCTTTCCAAGATCTGTCAGTGCACGCCGAGCCAGCTCTCGACCGGGTTGAGGGCGAAGTACACGAGGAAGATGACCGTCAGCCCCCACATGAAGGCGCCGATCTCCCGCGCCTTGCCCTGGGCGGCCTTGATGGCGACGTACGAGATGACTCCCGCCGAGACGCCCGCGGTGATGCTGTACGTGAACGGCATCACCACCACCGTCAGGAACACCGGAATCGCGGTGGCCCGGTCGGCCCAGTCCACGTGCCGGGCGTTCATCAGCATCATCGAGCCGATGACGACCAGGGCGGCGGACGCGACCTCCTGCGGGACGATCGCGGTGACCGGGGTGAAGAAGAGACAGGCCGCGAAGAACAGGCCGGTGACGACAGAAGCCAATCCTGTGCGGGCGCCTTCCCCCACCCCCGTCGCCGACTCGATGAAGACCGTCTGGCCGGAGCCGCCCGCCACGCCGCCGATCGCGCCGCCGGCGCCGTCGATGAACAGCGCCTTCGACAGGCCCGGCATGCGGCCCTTGTCGTCGGCGAGTTTGGCTTCCGTGCCGACGCCGATGATGGTGGCCATCGCGTCGAAGAAGCCGGCCAGGACGAGCGTGAACACGATCATGCCGACCGTCATCGCGCCGACCTTGCCCCAACCGCCGAACTCCACATGGCCGAAGAGCGAGAAGTCCGGCATCGAGACCGCGCTGCCGTGCAGTTCGGGGGCCGCGCCGCTGGCCCACTGCTTGGGGTCGATGACGCCGGCGGCGTTCAGGACCGCGGCGACGACCGTGCCGGTGATGATGCCGACGAGGATGGCGCCGGGCATGTCGCGGGCCTGGAGCATGAAGATCAGGAGCAGGGTGCCGGCGAACAACAGGACGGGCCAGCCCGCGAGTTCACCCGCCGGGCCCAGGGTGAGCGGGGTCGCCTTGCCCTGGTGCACGAAGCCGGATTTGTAGAAGCCGATGAGCGCGATGAACAGGCCGATGCCCATCGTGATGCCGTGTTTCAGCGCGAGCGGGATCGCGTTCATGATCATCTCGCGCAGGCCGGTGACGACGAGCAGCATGATGACCACGCCGTACAGGACGCACATGCCCATCGCCTGCGGCCAGGTCATCTGCGGGGCGACCTGCGAGGAGAGCACGCCGGAGACGGAGAGTCCGGCGGCGAGGGCGAGGGGCACCTTGCCGACGAAGCCCATCAGGAGGGTGGTGAAGGCCGCCGCGAACGCGGTCGCGGTGATCAGCCCCTTCTGGCCGAGCGTGTCTCCCGCGACGTCCTTGCCGGACAGGATCAGGGGGTTGAGCAGCAGGATGTACGCCATCGCCATGAAGGTGGTGACTCCGCCGCGCACCTCACGCGCGACGGTCGATCCCCGCCGGGATATGTGGAAGTAACGGTCGAGCCAGGACCGGCCGGCCGGGACGCGGGTTCCTTCACCCGAGTCCTCGGCGGCGGTCCTGGGTTCCACTGACTGCTGGGTCATGGGGCCATCTCCCAAGGTTCACAGGGGCACCCGCCATCCGCCTGTGGCGGCACGGGATTTGGGATGGACGACCCGGGGGACGGCCCGAGACGAACAACTAGGGACCCGGAGGGTCACATACCGGTGAGGTGCTCCGGGCGTACCGGTGTCCTGTTCAGTTCCAGTCCGGTCGCGTTCCGAATGGCCGCCAGTACGGCCGGAGTCGACGACAGGGTGGGGGCCTCGCCGATGCCGCGCAGCCCGTACGGGGCGTGCTCGTCGGCGAGTTCGAGCACATCGACCGGAATGGTCGGGGTGTCGAGGATCGTGGGGATGAGGTAGTCCGTGAAGGAGGGGTTGCGCACCTTCGCGGTCTTCGGGTCGACGATGATCTCCTCCATGACCGCGATGCCGAGACCCTGGGTCGTACCGCCCTGGATCTGGCCGATCACGGACAGCGGGTTGAGGGCCTTGCCGACGTCCTGCGCGCAGGCCAGCTCGATCACCTTGACCAGGCCGAGCTCGGTGTCGACCTCGACGACGGCGCGGTGCGCGGCGAACGTGTACTGGACGTGCCCGAAGCCCTGTCCGGTGCGGAGGTCGAAGGGCTCGGTCGCGCGGTGGCGCCACTCGGCCTCGATCTCGACGGCCTCGCCTTCGAGGACGTCGGCCAGATCGGCGAGGACCTCGCCGGCGTCGGTGACCACCTTGCCGCCCTCCAGCAGGAGTTCGGCGGTGGCCCAGGCCGGGTGGTAGGTGCCGAGCTTGCGGCGGCCCATCTCCAGGACCTTCTCGCGGACCAGCTCGCAGGAGTTCTTGACGGCACCACCGGTGACGTACGTCTGGCGGGACGCGGAGGTCGAACCCGCCGAGCCCACCTGTGTGTCCGCCGGGTGGATCGTCACCTGCGTGACGCCCAGCTCCGTGCGGGCGATCTGCGCGTGGACGGTGACTCCGCCCTGGCCGACCTCCGCCATCGCGGTGTGCACGACGGCGACGGGCTCGCCGGCCACAACTTCCAGGCGGACCTTGGCCGTTGAGTAGTCGTCGAAGCCCTCGGAGAAGCCGACGTTCTTGATGCCGACCGCGTAGCCGACGCCGCGCACGACGCCTTCGCCGTGCGTGGTGTTGGACAGACCACCGGGCAACTGCCGTACGTCGGCGGCCTCTCCGGCCGCGAGCCACTGCTGCTCGGGCGGCATGGGCATCGCCTTGACGCGGCGCAGGAGTTCGGCGACCGGGGCCGGGGAGTCGACCGGCTGCCCGGTCGGCATGATCGTGCCCTGCTCCATCGCGTTGAGCTGACGGAACGCGACCCGGTCCATGCCCACCTTGTCGGCGAGCTTGTCCATCTGGGCCTCGTAGGCGAAGCACGCCTGGACCGCGCCGAAGCCGCGCATCGCGCCGCAGGGCGGGTTGTTGGTGTAGAGGGCGATGGCCTCGATGTCGACGTCGTCGATGACGTACGGTCCGGCGCCGAGCGACGAGGCGTTTCCTACGACCGCCGGGGAGGCCGACGCATAGGCGCCGCCGTCCAGGACGATCCGGGCCTTGAGGTGGGTGAGCTTGCCGTCCTTCGTGGCGCCGTGCTCGTAGTAGAGCTTGGCGGGGTGGCGGTGGACGTGTCCGAAGAAGGACTCGAAGCGGTTGTAGACGATCTTCACGGGTTTGCCGGTGCGTAGGGCCAGCAGGCAGGCGTGGATCTGCATCGACAGGTCCTCGCGACCGCCGAACGCGCCGCCGACGCCGGACAGCGTCATCCGGACCTTGTCCTCGGGCAGGCCGAGGACGGGCGCGATCTGCTTGAGGTCGGAGTGCAGCCACTGGGTCGCGATGTAGAGGTCGACGCCGCCGTCCTCGGACGGTACGGCGAGTCCGGACTCCGGGCCGAGGAAGGCCTGGTCCTGCATGCCGAAGGTGTACTCGCCCTCGACGATGAAGTCGGCGCGCTCCCGGGCGGCGGCGACATCGCCGCGCACGATCGGCTGGCGGTGCACGATGTTCGGGTGCGGGACATGGCCGATGTGGTGGTCGTCGCGGCCCTCGTGGATGAGGATCGCGTCCGGCGCGGTCGCGGACGACTCGTCGGTGATGACCGGGAGTTCGCGGTACTCGACCTTGATCTTGGCGGCGGCGCGGCGGGCGGTCTCCGGGTGGTCGGCGGCGACGATCGCGACCGGCTCGCCGTGGTGGCGGACCTTGCCGTGCGCGAGGACCGGGGTGTCCTGGATCTCCAGGCCGTAGTTCTTCACGTCGGTCGGCAGGTCGTCGTAGGTCATGACGGCGTAGACGCCCGGGGTCTTCAGGGCCTCGACGGTGTCGATGGAGACGATCTCGGCGTGGGCGACCGTGGAGCGCAGGATCTGGCCCCAGAGCATGTCCTCGTGCCACATGTCCGAGGAGTACGCGAACTCGCCGGTGACCTTGAGGGTGCCGTCCGGGCGGAGCGTGGACTCGCCGATGCCACCTTTGGTCTTCGAACCCTGGGTGACCTTGGTGGGAGTGCCGATGGGGGCGCCTTTGACAGACATGTCAGACCGCCTCTCCCTGCCGGGCGGCCGCCAGGCGGACCGCGTCCATGATCTTCTCGTAGCCGGTGCAGCGGCACAGGTTGCCCGAGAGCGCCTCGCGGATGTCCGCGTCGGTCGGGGTCGGGTTGTGCTCCAGCATCTCGTCGGCGGCGACGAGGAGTCCGGGGGTGCAGAAGCCGCACTGGACGGCGCCGGCGTCGATGAACGCCTGCTGGATCGGGGCGAGTTCGGTGCCTTCGCCGGTCTGGGAGTCGGTCGGCTTGGGCTGCCAGCCGGGGGACCCTCCCTGGAAAAGCGTGTCACTTTTCGCGGAAGTGTCACACTTTTCCGACCCACATGCCCTCTGCCGCGCGTACTCCGCGAGCCCCTCCACCGTGACGACCTCGCGCCCCTCGACCTGCCCGGCCGCGACGAGACAGGAACACACCGGAATGCCGTCGAGGCGGACCGTGCAGGAACCGCACTCCCCTTGCTCGCAGGCGTTCTTGGAGCCGGGCAGCCCCATCCGCTCGCGGAGCACGTACAGCAGCGACTCCCCCTCCCACACGTCGTCCGCTTCCTGCGGGCGGCCGTTGACCGTGAAATTGACGCGCATCAGGCGACACTCCCCTTCTCGATGGAGCGGCCGTCAGTGCCGCGGTACGACTCCCAGGTCCAGGTCAGCGTGCGGCGGGCCATGATGCCGACCGCGTGGCGGCGATAGCTGGCCGTGCCCCGGACGTCGTCGATCGGGTTGCAGGCGGCGGAGCACAGGTCCGCGAACTGCTTGGCGACCGACGGGGTGATGATCTTGCCGTTCTCCCAGAAGCCGCCCTCGTCGAGCGCGGCGTTCAGGAATTCCTCGGCGGCCTTCGCCCGGACGGGGGTCGGCGCGGCCGATCCGATGCCGGTGCGGACCGTGCGGGTGGCGGGGTGCAGGGCGAGGCCGAAGGCGCAGACCGCGATGACCATGGCGTTGCGGGTGCCGACCTTGGAGTACTGCTGGGGGCCGTCGGCCTTCTTGATGTGGACGGCCCTGATCAGCTCGTCGGGCGCGAGCGCGTTGCGCTTCACGCCGGTGTAGAACTCGTCGATCGGGATACGGCGGCTGCCGCGCACCGACTCGGCCTCGACCTCGGCGCCGGCCGCGAGGAGCGCGGGATGGGCGTCGCCGGCCGGGGAGGCGGTGCCGAGGTTGCCGCCGACGCCGCCGCGGTTGCGGATCTGCGGGGAGGCGACCGTGTGCGAGGCGAGGGAGAGGCCCGGCAGTTCGCCGCGCAGGTTCTCCATGATCCGGGTGTACGGGACCGAGGCCCCGAGCCGCACGCTGTCGGCGCCGACCTCCCACTCATAGAGGTCGCCGATGCGGTTCAGGTCGAGCAGGTACTCGGGCCTGCGGTGGTCGAAGTTGATCTCGACCATCACATCGGTGCCGCCCGCGATCGGTACTGCGGTGGGGTGCTCTGCCTTGGCGGCGAGCGCCTCCTCCCAGCTGGCGGGGCGAAGGAAGTCCATGACCGGCTCTCTTCTTCGTCTCGTGGGTCGTACGGATCAAGCCAGTTCGTGTGCGGCGGGTCCGGCTCGTTCATGCGCTGTTAATGCAGCGTGAGGTCAGTACACAGCGCCGTGCGCGGAGCGGGTCAGTCACGGAAACCATGAAGGAGTTGGCTGGCCAGCGCGGGCATCTTGTAGATTCATATGAACAGAGGTCATCAGTAACCCCTTCGATTCCCTGTGGAAACGTGGGAAACAGCCCCGCACGGCCCTGCACCCACAGCACCTCTTGGTTCATCGTAGTTTTCTAGACAAAGAACGGCGGCGACGGCGATGCGGCTGCGCGCACTTCTGGACACCGATGCGCTGGGGCTGCGGCTGCTCGGCGGCGCGGACGAGCTGGACCGCACGGTCCGCGGGGTGATGACCACCGACCTGCGCGACCCCAGCCGCTACCTCTCGGGCGGCGAGCTGGTCCTGACCGGCCTGGCCTGGCGCCGGAACGCGGCCGACACCGAGCCGTTCGTACGGCTCCTGGTCTCCGCCGGGGTGGCCGCGATGGCCGCCGGCGAGGCCGAGCTGGGCGCGATCCCGGACGACCTCATAGCCGCCTGCGCCCGGCACCGGCTGCCGCTGTTCGCGGTCAACGAGTCGGTGGCGTTCGCGACGATCACCGAGCATGTCGTACGGCAGGTGTCGGGTGAGCGGGCCGGTGATCTCGCGGCCGTGGTGGACCGGCACCGGCGGATGATGACCTCGGGTCCTGCCGGGGGCGGCCCGGACGTGGTCCTGGATCTGCTCGGCTCGGACCTGGATCTGCGTGCGTGGGTGCTGTCGCCGACCGGGCGGCTGATCGCGGGTTCGAAGGTTTCGGGTCCCGCGCTGCCCGTCGACGTGTGCGCGAAGCTGGCCGCCGAGCACCTGGCCGCCGCCCGCACGGGCCGCCGGGGGCCGCACCGGCTGGCGCTGGGCGGCTCGACGTACTCCCTCTTCCCGATCCGCAGTGGTGGCCGCGCCCCGCAGGGTTCGCGGGACGTGCGCGAGACGGTGCTGTCGGACTGGCTGCTCGCGGTCGAGGCGGACGCCGGGGACTGGCCGGACGAGCGCCTCGACCTGCTGCAGGGCGTCACGCAGTTGATCGCGGTCGAGCGGGACCGGCGGGACGCGGCGCGCACGGTCCGCAGACGGCTCGCGCAGGAGGTCCTGGAGCTGGTGCAGACGGGTGCCGCGCCGGCCGAGATCGCCGCGCGCCTACGGGTCGCCGCTCCCGTGCTGCTGCCCGGGCTCGGGGCGGCCCCGCACTGGCAGGTGGTCGTGGCCCGGGTCGAGTGGGAGGGCGCGGACATCGAGGCCGGCCCCGTCGCGCAGTCGCTCCTGGAGGAGATCCTGGTCGACCCGCTGACGACGGGCCCCGAGCCCTCCGACCGGATCGCCGTGGCCCACTCGGGCGACGAGGCGATCGCGCTCGTACCGCTGCCCGCGGTGTCGGCGGAGCACGACGGCTCCGAGTCCGGGCTCCACGCGGACGTGCTGCTGGCGGCCGTACGGGATCCGCTGTCGGCCGGGCTCGACGACGACGGGCGGGTCACGCTCGGGGTGAGCGCGGCGGTGCACTCGGCGGAGGGGCTGCGCGGGGCGCTGGAGGAGGCACGGCACGCGCGGCGGGTCGCCGCCGCCAGGCCGGGCCGGGTGTGTGCGGCGGGCCATCAGGAGCTGGCCTCGCACGTCCTCCTCCTCCCCTTCGTGCCGGACGACGTACGCCGGGCCTTCACCGCGCGCCTGCTCGACCCGCTGCGCGACTACGACCGCCGGCACCGCGCGGAGCTGATTCCGACGCTGGAGGCGTTCCTGGAGTGCGACGGGTCGTGGACGCGCTGTGCGACCCGGCTGCACCTGCACGTCAACACGTTGCGCTACCGGGTCGGCAGGATCGAGCAGTTGACGAGTCGGGACCTCTCGCGCCTCGAGGACAAGCTGGATTTCTTCCTGGCACTGCGGATGAGCTGACCCGAAGATCCCACGACTTTGTGAATTCTTTCACCCACCCTCTTGGCCGGGCCCTACGATCCGTGCTGAGATGCCACCACTCAACAGCTCAATGGTGTGCTCGGGGAGGGCAACGTGGCGCATTCCGCCATGTCTGGACACGGAACGACCGAAGGTGACGATCCCCTCCAGACCGCGGTGTGGCGGCTGCGCTCGCGGGCCTGCTGGGTCGACGCGGCGGCGCTGCTGCGGCCCGACACCGCGGCACCGGCCCTCCAGCGGACCGCGCTGCTCGTGGAGCGGTGTCTCTACACCGAGCAGGGCTGGGAGGATGCCGACGACGCCTTGCGTACGGCGGAGGCACTGGCCCACAGCGACGACGAGCGGGGCGCGGCGGCCTGTGAACGCGGCTACCTCGCCTACGCGGCCACGCTGCACTCGGTGCGCGACCGGGCCGACGAGGCACGGGCCGCGCTGGGGCGGGCGGCGGCGCTGATCCCGCCGGACGGCGCGGGGCGCGCACTGCTGGACTTCCGGCGGGGGCTGGTCGCGGAGAACCTGGCCCGCTCACCGCAGGCCGCGCGGGCCGCGTACCGCCGCGCCCACGCGGCCGCCGTCGACCGGGCCGACCCCCTGCTCCTCTCCTTCACCCACCGCCACCTGGCCGGACTCGCCCTGCGCGACGGCGAGTTGGCGGAGGCCCGCCACGGCTTCGCCGAATCCCTGCGCATCCGCGAGGAGTTGGGCTACCTCGTCGGCACGGCCCCGGCCCTCGCGTCCCTCGCGGACGCGGAAGCCGAGCCGGAGGCGTCCCGGCTGCGCGAGGAGGCGCGACGGCTCTTCCGGCTCCTCGGCGGCGTACCGACGTGGCTGGCACGGCAGTTGGCGGTGCCCGCGCCGGGGGCTGCCACGGCGTAGGTCAGGAGCCGTTCGTGCGGTTCTGCACGACGTTCACGACGTGGTGGACGAACTGCAGGACGGATGACCGGAGTTCGGGGTCGCGGGCCACCAACACCCCTACGGCCACGAGCAGAAGGAAGGACAGTAGGCTGCCGCCGCGGCCGGAGTGGGTGCGGCGGGCGCCCATCTGGGCGGCGCGCATGCCGTCCTGTGCCGCCTGTCGGGCCGACTGCTCGGCGCCGCGCCGCGCGGCCTGTTGGGCGGCCTGCTGGCCCGGATTCGGAAACATCGGCGTTCTCCCCCGCGGATCGGTCATCCCTTTCCGTGGGGCACGTCACCGACGTCCCGGCGGGTTCCCTTTGCGGACCACGGTCGCCTGCCCCGGACCCGCTCGTGACCGGAGTCACATATTCGACGTCACGCCGATCCCGCGAAGTGCTCCTGCACCAGGGACCGCACCACGTCCCACTCCCCCGCGGCCAACGCGTCGAGGAGCGCGAGGTGTTCGGCCGCGTCCGCGACCAGGTCGGCCCGCCCGCGCGTGACGGGACCGCCGACCAGCGGCCATTGGGCGCGGCGGTGCAGGTCCTCGGCGATCTGGACGAGCTGTTCGTTGCCGGCGAGGGCGAGCACCGCGCGGTGGAAGGCCCGGTCGGACTCGGCGTACGTCGCCCGGCACCCGGAGGACGCGGCGCGGACGCTGCTCTCGGCCAGCGGGCGCAGGTCGGCCCAGCGGGCGGCGGGCACGGTACGGGCGAGTCTGAGCATCACCGGCACCTCGATCAGGGCGCGGATCTCGGCCAGTTCGGCGAGTTCGCGGGCACCCCGCTCGATCACCCGGAAGCCCCGGTTCGGTACGACCTCGACGGCACCCTCGGTGGCGAGCTGCTGCATCGCCTCGCGCACGGGCGTCGCGGAGACGCCGAACCGCTCGCCGAGCGCGGGCGCGGAGTACACCTCGCCCGGGGTCAGCTCCCCGCCGACGAGCGCGGTGCGCAGCGCGTCCAGTATCTGACCGCGCACGGAGGGCCGCTGGAGGACCTGACGGGGGCGCGGGATCGGCGTCTCGCTGTGCGTGTGCTCACCGCGCACCGCACCGGTGCCGTCCGCGAGACCCCGGTCCCGGTCCACGTCGGCGGCGCGCTGCTGCGGCGGCACCCGGGAGCCCCGGGCAGGCGCGTCCGGAACACCCGTCCCGGCGGAGCCCTGCGTGCCCTGCTTCACGGGTCCTCCTCCGGACGTGTCGGTACTTGGGGTCATTACGGCGTCTTGTTACTCGTCCGTCAAGCACCTTAGGCGCAGATCGGACTAGTTCAAATCCCGAGGCAGTTGGGTAAGGTAAGCCTTACCTCTAAACCAACGGCGAATCGGTGGTCCCGGCATGCCCCTGCCCTCTTCGGCCGTAGCGGACTCCTACGCCCGCCTCACCGAGGTCATCCCCGGGCTCGCGATCACCGAACTCACCCCGGACCAACCGACTCCCACCGGCGGCGGCTGGATCTCCGCGGCCGCGCTCGCGGAGGGCGGCGAAGGCCTGGAGGCGTTCCTGGCCCGGGACGACGCCCAGGTCCTGCGCGACCACGGCCGCCGGGGCCGCCCGGACGTGATAGCCACCTTCGGCCTGCACCGCTACGCCTGGCCGGTCGTCCTCCTGTTCACCGTCCCCTGGTTCCTGCACCGCCGCGTCCCCCGCCTCCCTGTGACCCACGTCTCCTACGACCGCACGGCCGAGGGTTTCGACATGGGCCGGCTGGCCGTCCGCACCGACTCCTTCGCCTGCCTGCCCGGCGACCCGGCGGCAGGACTGCCCGGCGCCCGGGTGGTCCCGGACGAGGAGGCGCTGCGGGCCGAGGTGCGGGCCGCGGTCGCCGAGCACATGGAACCCGTCCTGGCCGGCTTCGGCCCGCGGATGCGCCGGCGGGGCCGCGCCCTGTGGGGCATGGCGACCGACGAGGTCGTCGAGGGCATCTGGTACGTCGCCGACCTCTTCGGCGAACAGCCGCGCGCCGTAAGGGAGTTGGAGCGGCTGCTGCCGGGCGCGACCAAGCCGTACGTCGGATCGGCCGCGTTCCGCGAGGTCACCGGGCCCAACGGGGAGGCGCTGTCCACCCGGGACCGGGCGAGCTGCTGCATGTACTACACGCTGGACGCGCTGGACGCCTGCCCGACCTGCCCGCGCACCTGCGAGACCGAGCGGGTCACCAAGCTCCTGGCTGCCGCCGCGAGTTGAGGCACCCTCAGTCACACGCTCCACTCAACGCCCGCTAGGATCAGCCGCGAACAAGGCGTCCGTCCGGTTACAGGTGCTTCACAACTTCCTCACTTGCCGCAGGAACTTTCCGTGGAACCACCCGTACGGGTAGTCTTATTCGAACTCAACTCCCGCCCCTCAAGCGGCAGTTCGAGCAGAAAGCCGTCCTGGGCATCCCCTTGCACCTCCTTGGCGGCCTCTTGCCCCGAAAACGCCTGAGGGCCGTTGGGATTGGGCCACTATGGCGGGCGTTACGCCCTATCCCAATGCAAGGGACCCCAGATGAGACTGACCGACATATCGCTTAACTGGCTGCTTCCCGGCGCCGTACTGCTCCTGGGCATGCTGGCGGCGGTTGCGGTGCTCGCGCGGAGCAAGCGGTCCGGCGGGGAGCACGCGAAAGACGACTCGTGGGAGCGCACGGAGGAGCGCCGCAGGCGCAAGGAGGCCATATACGGCATCGCCTCCTACGTCCTTCTGTTCTGCTGTGCGGCGGTCGCCGCGGCACTCTCCTTCCACGGACTGGTCGGCTTCGGCCAGGAGAACCTCGGCCTCACCGACGGCTGGGAGTACCTGGTCCCGTTCGGCCTCGACGGCGCGGCCATGTTCTGTTCCGTCCTCGCGGTCCGCGAGGCCAGCCACGGTGACGCGGCCCTCGGCTCGCGCATACTCGTGTGGACGTTCGCGGCCGCGGCCGCCTGGTTCAACTGGGTGCACGCGCCCAGGGGTGTCGACCACGCGGGCGCTCCGCAGTTCTTCTCCGGCATGTCGCTGTCGGCCGCGGTCCTGTTCGACCGCGCGCTGAAGCAGACCCGCCGGGCCGCGCTGCGCGAGCAGGGTCTGGTGCCGCGTCCGCTGCCGCAGATCCGTATCGTCCGCTGGCTGCGGGCCCCCCGTGAGACCTACAGCGCCTGGTCGCTGATGCTCCTGGAGAACGTCCGCAGCCTGGACGAGGCGGTCGACGAGGTGCGCGAGGACAAGGCGAAGAAGGAGGAGACCCGACTGCGCCGCCGCGACCAGCAGCGGATCGAGCGGGCTCAGCTCAAGGCCATAAGCCGGGGCCAGCGCGGCCTCATCGGCCGGGGCGGCGGCCGCTCGTCGGAACCGCAGGCCCTGGAGCGCGGTTCCGGACAAGCATCCGCGGAGCCTGCTCTATCGACGCCGGAGCAACTGCCGGTTCGCACGCGTCCCTCACTCCAGCCAGTCCGCGGGGCATCTGACCCGATAACCGTCGACCTCACCGCCGAGGACGACACGATGGCCCTGCCGCGCCTCGACTCCCTGGAGCGCAAGCTCAAGGACCTGGAGCAGCAGTTCGGCTGAGCCGAGGGCTGAGAACCTGAATCCGGGACCGGGCGACAATCGGGACGGGGGCGGAGTCCGACTGGACGCCGCCCCCGTCCCGTTGCTCATGCCGCGTCCGGATCCAGCTCGAACCAGACGGACTTGCCGACCCCGTGGGCCGACACTCCCCAGGCGTCCGCGAGGGACTGCACCAGGACCAGGCCCCGCCCGTGCGTACCGTCGTCGGCGTCCGGTACGTGCAGTCGGGGCCTGCGCGCCACGAAGTCCCGTACCTCCACGCGTAGTCCACGGGGTCCGACGGTCGCCGTGAGCACGGCGTCGTGGTCGGTGTGGATCAGCGCGTTGGTGACGAGTTCGCTCGTGAGCAGCTCCGCTATCTCCGATCGTCCCGGCCTCCCCCAGTGCCGTAGCAGTTCACGCAACGCTCTGCGCGCCTCGGGCACCGCCCGCAGGTCCGCGCGTCCGAGTCTGCGCCTCAGTTGAGGCGGCTGCGCCGGTTCCGTGGCGCTGTCGGCCTTGTCCTCCGCCGCTTTCGCCGAGGAGGCCCCGATCGCCATGGGACCGCCCCCTCGTGCTTGCCTCTTCATGACCCCCGCCTGCACGCCGGTTTCCGGTTCCCTCCTGCTCGAACACGTTCACGGGGATCCATGCCCTCGTCGGGAACAGGGCAGTCATGTCGAATCGTCAACGACCGGGTGTTCGGCCATAAACGCTGCGTGACCGCCGGGGCGGAGGAATCAGGGGGAGTACCGTCCGAAGGGTCGAACGGCCACGGTACGGAGCATGCGGCCCGGGTGGGGCGGCCGGGGCGTTCCCCTCCGGAGCGGCGTGGCTCCCGGCGGCGGGACCAGACACCCCGTGACGTCCTGACCACCGGCGATCGAACCGACTGCCGATGCGCGGCTGCCGATCCGGCCGTAGTCCGCGAAGGCGTGGGGCCATTGGTCCCCCCGGACCTCCCCCGAGCCCCACCCTCCGCGAAACTGGCCGGAATCAGCCGTTCGGGAACCGCCAACAGCCCCTCGGCGGGCCCTACTTGCGACCGATGCTCTTCGTGCCGATGTGGATGATCTTGTGAGTCGTGCGGGTCATGTCGACGATCAGCTTGGTGGTGTCGCCGCCGCCCCACGTCAGCGTGATCGTGGCCTCGGTGTAGTCGGCGGTGCCGTTGTCGGTGACCTTCCACCGCATGGGCGTGTTCTGCGCCTGGAGGACGCCGTCCGCGTGGTTCTTCGCCTCCCAGGCCTTCAGCTCCTTGAGGTAGGCGGGGGTGAGGTAGTAGCTGCGCAGCTGTGTGGCCAGCTTGCCGCCGCCGTTGTCCAGGTCGCTCTCGGCGTCGACGTAGGCGCCGTAGAAGTCGGCGATGCGGGTGATGTTGTCGTCCGGCGAACCGCTCACGGTGCGCGGGGCGCCGGCGGAGGCCTGGGCCGCCACACCCAGCCCGAGGGCGAGGGCGAGACCGGCGGCGAGTGCGGTGCGGCGCGTGGCCTTCTTGCTGTTCACGTGTGTTTCCCCGTTTCGGTTCGGTGCCGTGCTGTGGTCGCACCGAGCTTCGGCGTACGGCGCCGACGACCGCAATGACCGACACCGAACCCGCGACGGTGGAACCGTCCCACCCCGTCTGACCTCCTGGTATAGGGAGTCCCTGGGATGCCGTCCTGGGACGCGACACGCACGGGAGCAAGGGTGTCGGGCGAGGCCAACGACAAGGACGTCGAGGAGTTCGCGGCGCTGCTACGGCGCCTGAAGGCACGCACGGACCGCAGCTACAGCCAGCTGGCCCGCCGCCTGAACATGAACGCCTCGACCCTGCACCGCTACTGCGTCGGCGAGGCGGTCCCCCTCGACTTCGCCCCCGTCGAACGCTTCGCGGCGCTGTGCGGGGCGACACCGGAGGAGCGGCTGGAGCTGCACCGGTACTGGATCCTGGCGGTGGCGGCGAAACAGCGGCGACGGGAGGCGGGGACTCCGGTGGTCGAGGCGCGGACCGAGGAGCCGACCGAGGAGCTGGTGCCCGCTGCCGACGAACCCCCGATGGCCGCCGTCCGCTCGCCCTGGTACCGCCGGCGGCTCACGCTCACGGCCGCCGCCGTGTGCACGGTGCTCGCGGTGTGGGGCACCCTGTCGGCGGTGTCCACCCACGACAGGGAGAAGGCCAAGACCGGCGCCACGACCCAGGCCACCCCGTCCGCCCTCCCCGCTCCCCTCACCTGGACCGCCGACTCCCAGGTCTGGGAGATCGGCTGCGACCACGACTACGTCATCGACAAAGCACCGAAGGACGTGCCGCCTCCCCCGGTCCAGCAGGACGCCGGGGCCTGGGCGGCGACCCAGCACGCGGTGCACGGCGGGCAGACGAACGTGGAGATCTCGGTGCAGGGCCGGAGCTCAACGGCCGTTGTCCTGGAGGCACTTCGGGTCCGGGTCGTCGGCCGCACGGCACCCGCCCCGGGCACCGCGTACTCGATGGCCCAGGGCTGCGGCGGGGACATCACCCCGCGCTACTTCGGCGTGAACCTGGACGCCCACCGCCCGCTCGTCAAGCCGGAGCCGGGCAGTGACACGGGTAGGACGGTCCCGGTGGCGCATCTGCCGTACCGGGTCTCGGCCACGGACCCGGAGGTCCTGCTGGTCAAGGCCCGCACCGGGACCTGCGACTGCCGCTGGTACCTGGAACTGGACTGGTCCTCCCAGGGCCGCACCGGCACCCTCCGCGTCGACGACCACGGCAAGCCGTTCCGCACCAGCTCGATCAAGGGCCTGCCGCACTACTGGTACTCGTCCAACGGATGGGCGCCCTACGACGGTTAAGGCCTCGGCACGTTGCGGATGTTGGACCGGGCCATCTGCAGCATCCGCCCGACTCCCCCGTCCAGCACGATCTTTGAGGCCGACAGCGCGAACCCGGTGACCATCTCGGCGCTGATCTTCGGCGGGATGGACAGGGCGTTGGGATCGGTGACGACGTCGACGAGGGCCGGGCCGTTGTGCTTGAAGGCCGCCTTCAGGGCGCCTTCGAGATCCTTGGGCTTCTCGACCCGCACACCGTAGGCACCGCACGCGCGGGCCACGGCGGCGAAGTCGGGGTTCTTGTTGGTGGTGCCGTACGACGGGAGTCCGGCGACCAGCATCTCCAACTCGACCATGCCCAGGGAGGAGTTGTTGAAGAGGACGACCTTCACCGGCAGGTCGTACTGGACGAGGGTGAGGAAGTCGCCCATCAGCATGGAGAATCCGCCGTCGCCGGACATCGACACGACCTGCCGCTCGGTGTCGGTGAACTGGGCGCCGATCGCCATCGGCAGCGCGTTCGCCATCGAGCCGTGCGAGAACGAACCGATGATGCGGCGGCGCCCGTTGGGCGTGATGTAACGCGCGGCCCACACATTGCACATGCCCGTGTCGACGGTGAACACGGCGTCCTCGTCGGCGAGTTCGTCCACCAGGGACGCGACGTATTCGGGATGGATCGGGACGTGCTTCTCGACCTTCCGCGTGTACGCCTTGACGACACCTTCCAGCGCGTCGGCGTGCTTCTTCAGCATCCGGTCGAGGAACTTCCGGTCCCCCTTCGGCTTCACCCGCGGGGTGAGACAGCGCAGCGTCTCCTTCGCGTCGCCCCACACCGCGAGGTCCAACTTCGAGCGCCGGCCGAGGTGTTCGGGCCGTACGTCGATCTGGGCGATCTTCACGTCGTCGGGCAGGAACGCGTTGTACGGGAAGTCGGTGCCGATGAGGATCAGCAGGTCGCACTCGTGGGTGGCCTCGTAGGCGGCGCCGTAGCCGAGCAGTCCGCTCATCCCCACGTCGTACGGGTTGTCGTACTGGATCCACTCCTTGCCCCGCAGGGCGTGTCCGATCGGGGACTTGATCTTCCCGGCGAACTCCATGACCTCGGCGTGCGCGCCGGCGATGCCGCTGCCGCAGAACAGGGTGACCTTCTCCGCCGCGTCGATCATCTCGACGAGCTTCTCGATCTCGGCGTCGCCGGGCCGGACGGAGGGCCGGGAGGTGACGAGGGCGGTCTCGGCGGCCTTGTCCGGGGCGGGCTCGGAGGCGATGTCGCCGGGGAGCGAGACGACGCTCACGCCACTCTGTCCGACCGCGTGCTGGATGGCGGTCTGCAGGAGCCGGGGCATCTGCTTCGGGTTGGAGATGAGTTCGCTGTAGTGACTGCACTCCTGGAAGAGCCGGTCGGGGTGGGTCTCCTGGAAGTACCCGAGGCCGATCTCGCTGGACGGGATCTGCGAGGCGAGGGCGAGGACCGGGGCCATGGAGCGGTGGGCGTCGTAGAGGCCGTTGATGAGGTGCAGGTTGCCGGGGCCGCAGGAGCCGGCGCAGGCCGCGAGCTTCCCGGTTATCTGGGCTTCGGCGCCGGCGGCGAAGGCGGCGGTCTCCTCGTGCCGTACGTGGATCCAGTCGATGGCGGAGTTGCGGCGGATGGCGTCGACGACCGGGTTGAGGCTGTCGCCGACGACGCCGTAGAGGCGCTTGACGCCGGCGCGGACGAGGATGTCGACGAACTGTTCGGCAACGTTCTGCTTGGCCATGGTTCTCGCGTGCCCTTCGGTTTCCTGTGTCCTACGGATCCCTCTGGGTTCCATGAATTCACAGCCCGGGCGCTCACGCCTCCCAAACAGCGGCGGCCGTGCGGTCGTCGGCATAACCCTTGACCCGCACTTGGGTGTCGGCGAGGAAGGCGGCGAGACCGGGCGGGGTGGTGCCTGACCACCGGCCCGCCAGATGCGCGGACAGCTCGGGCTCACCGCGCAGGGGTTCGGCCAGCCCGCCGGTGCACATCAGCAGCGTGTCGCCGGGGCGGGCGACGGAAGCACGGAAGCGGAAGGGTTCGCGGGGCGGCTCGGGGGCGGGTTCGTAAGGGCTCGGGGGCGTCGGAATCCCCAGATCCATGGTGAGCCGGTCCCCCTCGGGCGTCTCGGCGGGCTGCGACCCGAACCCGACGACGGCCTCGCCGGTCAGGTCCCCGACGGTGGGCTCGATGTCCTGCCACTCCCCGTCCCGCAGCCGGAACAGCCCGCCGGCCCCGACCCCGAAGAACACGCGCGTACGGCACTCCGGGTGGGCGGGGAGGAGAAGACACCGCAGGCCGGCCGAGTACTCCTCGGGGTCGATGCCCTGCTCGGCGGCGCTGGCGCGGAGCTTGCCGAGGCTGCGGTCGGTGAGCCGGTGCAACCCGGACTTCAGATCCCCGCGCCGCGCGGCCCTTATGTCCTCGGAGAGCCGCGCGTGACTCCGCCCCACGGCCCGCGCGATCCAGTCGCAGGCCTCGGCGGCGGCCCGATGCGCCCCCGGCGTGGCCCGCGCCCCGGTGGCCATCGCCACCAGCACCAACGCCTGCTCCCCCACCCCGAACCGCGCCGTCAGCAACGAATCCCGCCGCGGCTCCCCCCGGAACCGCGCGGAGTCCCCCCGCACAGAAGCAGCCCTGATCGTGCTCGCCCCGTACCGCGCCCCGTCCAACACGGTGTCCGCGACCAGATCGTCGAGCTCGTCCGGGTCGGCGAGGGGGAGGGCGGTGGGCTCGGGGTCGTAGGTGGGGGGTCCGGAGCCTACGTAGTCGGGGGTGAGAGGGGCGGAGGAGGGAGGGGGCG
>NZ_JNXE01000004.1 GCF_000716605.1 Streptomyces sp. NRRL F-525
CCCCGACTGGTTCAAGGCGTTCCTCGGCGTGATGCTCCTGGGCGCCGTCCTCATCAATCTGTGGGTCCAGCGCACCGCGACCCGGAGGTGACCTTCATGACGAACAGTCAATCCATCGTCCAACTCCGCGGCACGGGCAAGTCCTACGGCAACGTCCGCGCCCTGCACGGCGTGGACCTCGCGGTCCGCCCGGGCCAGGTCACCTGCGTGCTGGGCGACAACGGTGCGGGCAAGTCCACGCTGATCAAAATCATCTCCGGCCTGCACCAGCACACGGAGGGCGAGTTCCTCGTCGACGGCGATCCCGTCCACTTCACCACCCCGCGCCAGGCACTCGACAAGGGCATCGCGACGGTCTACCAGGACTTGGCCGTCGTGCCGTTGATGCCGGTGTGGCGGAACTTCTTCCTCGGCTCCGAGATGACCAAGGGCTCCTGGCCGTTCCGTCGTCTCGACATCGAGCGGATGAAGAAGACCGCGGACGAAGAGCTGCGCAACATGGGCATCGTCCTGGACAACCTGGACCAGCCCATCGGCACCCTGTCGGGTGGCCAGCGCCAGTGTGTGGCCATCGCCCGCGCCGTCTACTTCGGCGCCCGCGTCCTCATCCTGGACGAGCCGACTGCCGCGCTGGGCGTCAAGCAGTCCGGTGTCGTGCTGAAGTACGTCGCCGCAGCCCGCGAACGCGGCCTCGGCGTCATCTTCATCACCCATAACCCGCACCACGCCTACATGGTCGGCGACCACTTCAGCGTCCTGCGCCTCGGCACCATGGAACTCTCCGCCGAACGCAGCGAGATCACCCTCGAAGAGCTCACCAACCACATGGCAGGCGGCACCGAACTCGCCGCACTCAAGCACGAGTTGTCGCAAGTCCGTGGCCTCGACGTCGAGAAGCTCCCCGAGGAGGCAGCGCTCAAAGTCGGCTGATCTGCACAGCGGTTGGGGGCGGTACCGGTGCGGTACCGCCCCCAACCGCTGTCTCTCCTCAGGCCTCGGGAAGCACCGTGCTCGGCCGGACCGGGAACCCCGCCGCCCGATAGCAGTCGTCGATGAGCCGCATCGTGGTCAGCGCGTCATCGGCGTCCAGCACCAGTGGCTCCCCGCGCCTCAAGTGGGCGGCGAAGGCCTCCAGTTGGTAGGTGTACGACGACCGGCGGCCCATCTCCTCCGTGCGCTCACCGGCCGCCGTACGCACGACGACACGGTCGTCCAGGTGGGGCTGCACGAAGTTCATCACCGTGGCCTCGCCGCGTGAGCCCACGACGTGGCAGCTCATCTGCCAGGTGTCGTGGGCCATGTGGCAGCGGGCGCTGCCCGTGGTGCCGCCCGGGAACTCCAGGTCCGCGTCCAGCCACGCGTCGATCCCCGGTGCGCCGGTCTTCTCGCCGCCGCGTGCGCTGACCAGTCGTGGTGCTCCGCCCGCCCAGGGGGCGAGCATGCGCTGGGCGTGCAGGCTGTAGCACCCGAGGTCCATCAGCGCGCCGCCCGCCAGGGGGAGCGACCACCGTACGTCGCTGTCCGGGGGCGCGGGCATCGCGACCATGGTGTCGACGTGCCGGAGATCGCCCAACTCCCCGCTGTCCAGCAGCTCGTGGAGACGCAGGACGACCGGGTGGAACAGGTAGTGGAAGCCCTCCATGAACACCGTGCCCGCCTCGGCCACGGCCTTGTGGACCTCGGCCGCCTCCGTCGCGTTGCTCGCGGACGGCTTCTCGGTGAGGACGTGCTTGCCGGCCCGGAGGGCGGCCAGGTTCCACGGCCCGTGCAGGCTGTTGGCCAACGGGTTGTATACGACCTCGACCTCCGGGTCGGCGACGAGGTCGGCGTAGGAACCGACCACCCGCTCCACACCGTGCTCGGCGGCGAAGGCCTCGGCGCGGGCGCGGTCGCGGGCGGCCACCGCGACGAGGCGGTGACCGGTCGCCCGTGCCGGCCCCACGATCGACAGTTCGGCGATCCGTGCGGCGCCCAGGACGCCGATCCGCAGGGGTTCGTCCGTCGTCACTTGCGCACCTCTTCGAGTCGTACGGGACGGTGTTCGTGCAGGGACAGGGTGCACGCCTCGGCGATCCAGCTCGCCTCTACGGCGTCGGCGACCGTGCACGGGGAGGTACGGGTACCGGCCACCACCTCGGTGAACGCGGTGAGTTCGGCGCGGTAGGCGTCGGCGAACCGGTCCATGAAGAAGGTGTGCGGAGTACCGGCCGGGAAGGTCGTGCCCGGCTCCACGGACCGTAGCGGCAGCTTGTCCTCCAGGCCGACCGCGACGCTGTCCTTCATGCCGTGCACTTCGAGGCGTACGTCGTGACCGCGGGCGTTGTGGCGGGAGTTGGAGACGACGGCGATGGTGCCGTCGTCCAGGGTGAGCAGGCTGGACGCGGTGTCGACGTCACCCGCGGCACGGATGTGGTCCGCACCGCGGTTGCCGCCCGTCGCGTAGACCTCGACCACCTCGCGGCCGGTCACCCAGCGCACGATGTCGAAGTCGTGCACGGCGCAGTCGCGGAAGATGCCGCCGGAGACGGCCACATAGGCGGCCGGCGGCGGGGCGGGGTCGAGGGTGGTGGACCGTACGGTGTGCAGGTCGCCGAGTTCACCGCTCGCCACGGCCCGGCGCGCGGCGACGCAGCCCGCGTCGAAGCGCCGGTTGTAGCCGATGTGCACCTCGACACCGCTGCCCTCCACCGCGCGCAGCACCTCCAGGCTCTCCTCGACACCGCGGGCCACGGGCTTCTCGCAGAACACGGGGATGCCAGCCCGCACGGCGGCGCGGATCAGTTCGGGGTGTGCGTCGGTCGCGGCGGCGATCACCACACCGTCGACTCCCGCCGCGAGCAGGGCCTCGGGGGAGTCGGCGGGGACGGCCCCGAAGCGTTCGGTGGCGGTGGCGACGGCGGTGGCCACCGGGTCGGTGACCACCAGGGAGTCCACGGCGCCGAGCCCGGCGAGGGTCTCGGTGTGGAAGGCGCCGATGCGGCCCAGTCCCATGATGCCTATGCGCATGAGAGACGTGCTCCTTCTGCCGGCGTGCGGCTCAGTCCTGGCCGCCGAAGACGTTCTGGTCCCAGTCGACGACCGAGCCGGTCACCACGCCGCTGCGGTCGGAGAGCAGGAACACCACGAACTCGGCGATCTCGTCGACCTGCCCGAGCTTGCCCATCGGCTGCGCCTGAGCGGCCCGCTCCCGCCAGTCGTCCCCGGCACCGTGGAAGGTCCGCTGAATGGCGTCCTCGCCCTCGGTCGCCGTCCAGCCGATGTTGACGGTGTTGATGCGGATCCGGTCGAAGCGGTGGGCGTGGGCGGCGTTGCGGGTCAGGCCCGCGAGGCCGGCCTTGGCCGTGGAGTACGGCGCGAGGTAAGGGGGGCCGCCGTGGGCGCAGTTGGAGCCGATGTTGACGATCGTGCCGGGTGCCGAGCGGGAGGTCATGTCGGCGACCGCGGCCTGCATCGCGAAGAACGGTGCCTTCAGGTTGATCGCCATGTGCTGGTCGAACAGCTCCGGCGTGGTGTCCAGCAACGAGCCGCGTGACGTCAGCCCCGCCGCGTTGACGAGGCAGTCGACGCGGCCGTAGGCGTCCACGGTCTGTACGACGCTGTCGCGTGCCTGCGCCGGATCGGAGAGGTCGGCCCGCACGAAGCGGGTGCCGGTGTCCGCGGCGAGTTTCTCGCCCACGTCCGCGCGGCGGCCGGTGAAGACGACGGTCGCGCCCTCACCTACGGCCGCCCGTACGACACCGGCGCCGACGCCCTGGCTGCCTCCGTTGACGAGGACGACTCTGTCCTCAAGCAGTCCCATGAGTGTGATGTGTCCTTTTCGGCTTCGGTTCAGCTCTGGCGGCGCTTGGTGGCGGCCTGCAGTTCGTGGCGCAGCCGCTCCGCGTCCCACTCCTCCGTGACGGCCTGGCGGAGGGTGTCCGCCTGCGAGGGCGGGGCGAGTCCCTCGACCGGCGGGTCGAGGTCGAGGTTGGTGGGGAAGGGGTAGCCCTCGGCGGTGGCGGCGATCACCCGGCGCAGCCAGTCCTCGGAGACGCCCTCGGCCTTGCGGCTCAGCAGCACCGGGAACAGGGCGTTCGACATCGCCTCGCGGTCCACCGTTTCCATCGCCCGGCCGAAGGCGGAGGAGATCTGCAGCAGGTTGGCCATGCGCTTGATGTCGGCCGAGCGGTTGTGGCCGGCGGCGTGGAAGAGCGCCGGGTTGAAGAAGACCGCGTCGCCCTTCTCCAGCGGCAGCTGCACGTGGTGCGTCTCGAAGTACTCGACGAACTGCGGGAGCCGCCAGGCGAGATAGCCGGGCTCGAACTTCTGCGAGTGCGGCAGATAGAGCGTCGGGCCGGACTCGACGGGCATGTCGACGTGGGCCACCGCGCCCTGGAGGGTCAGCACCGGCGAGAGCCGGTGGACGTGCGCGGGGTAGGCCGCGGCCTGCTCCTGGGAGAGGAAACCGAGGTGGTAGTCCCGGTGCACGCTCTGCGCCGCGCCACCCGGGTTGACCACGTTGAGCTGCGAGGTGACCTGGTAGGCGGGGCCGAGCCAGGCCTCCGAGATCAGCTCCAGGATGTCGTTGGCGTAGTAGTCGGCGAACGCCTCGGGCGCCCGTACGGCGATCTTGTCCAGGGCGTTCCACACGCGGTCGTTCGCGCCGGGCTTGGCGAAGTGGTCGCCGCGGGCCGCGCCGCTCGCGCGCTCCTCCTCGATCAGCGCGCGGAAGGCTTCGGACGCCCGGTCCACGACGGCCTCGTCCGGGAAGGCGCCCTTGAGGACCACGATGCCGGGCCCGTCGAGCAGCGCCCCCACCAGCTCGCTCTGCACGTCCCGGCGGCCCTCGGCGGTGGCCGCGAGAGCACGGAGCCGGGCGCTGTCGTAGAGCGGGACGTTCTGCTCGACGCGCTCGGCCGAGGGATGGTCGGCGATGTCGGTGCGCTGCTCCACGAGTGAGCGGAACGCGTCGAGATCGCAGTCCGCCTCGGTCAGCCAAGTCCGCGTCCTTGCGGTGATGGGAGACATCCGGGTCCCTTTCGCTGTCAGTGCGTTTCTGCCAGTCTTGATAAAACAAACCCATCATTCAATGCCTCTCGCCACATCAAAAGTGCATCATCGGTCTGGGGGATCACTCATGCGTCACCGGTACCCGATCAGGGAAATCGCCCGTCAGGCCGGGCTGAGCACGGCCACTGTCGACCGTGTCCTCAACCAGCGGGGCAATGTCACGGAGAGCACCATCAGGGAGGTGCAGGAAGCCATCAAGGACCTGGACCGCCAGCAGAGCCAGGTCCGGCTCGGCGGCCGCACCTTCATGATGGACATCGTGATGCAGACGCCGGAGCGGTTCTCCACCGCCGTACGGGACGCGCTCGAAGCCGAACTGCCCTCCCTGCACCCCGCCCTCGTGCGCTCACGCTTCCACTTCCGCGAGACCTGCCCGCCCGCCGAACTGACCGCGACGCTGGACGGGATCGCGAGGCGCGGCTCGCAGGGCGTGATCCTCAAGGCCCCCGACGAACCGGAGATCGCCGCCGCCGTCGGGCGGCTGATCGCGGCCGGAATCCCCGTCGTCACCCTGGTGACCGACCTGCCCCACAGCGCACGCCTGGCCTACGTCGGCATCGACAACCGCGCGGCCGGCGCCACCGCCGCCTACCTCCTCGGACAGTGGCTGGGCAGGCGGCCCGGCAATGTGCTGACCACCATCAGCCGGGGCTCCTTCCGGGGCGAGGAGGAGCGCGAGATGGGCTTCCGCAGCGCGATGCGCCTCGCCGACCCAAGGCGGTCCCTGGTGGAGGTCACCGACAGCGACGGCCTGGACGCCACCCAGCACGAACTGGTCCTGGAGGCGCTGAAACGGGACGAGGAGATCATCGCCGTGTACTCGGCGGGCGGCGGCAACCTCGCCACCCTCGACGCCTTCGACGCGCTGGGCCGGGAGTGCGCGGTGTTCATCGCCCACGACCTGGACCACGACAACACCCGGCTGCTGCGCGAGCGCCGCCTGTCCGCGGTCCTCCACCACGACCTGCGCCAGGACATGCGGCGCGCCTGCCAGATCGTCATGCGCGCCCACAAGGCCCTCCCTGACGACGGCCCGACACTGCCCTCGGCGATCCAGGTGGTCACCCCGTTCAACATGCCGCCGGGGGCACCGTCCGTACCGGTCGTCGACTGAACTCGGCGCACACGGAGGGGTGTTGGGGTCAGCGCTCGTAGACGCCGGTCAGCCGGCCCCGGCCGAGGACGGGTGCGGTGATCGTGGGCAGGAGGGCGCGGGGGCGTGCCCGGTCCACCGGCGTCGTGCCGGAGGCGCTGTCCACGGCGGCCGAGAGGGCGAACAGCTGGAAGACGTAGCGGTGCGGGCCGTGGCCCTTGATGGGCGCGGGACCGTGGTAGCCGCGTCCGATGGTGGAGCGGAGCACCCGCACGCCGGGGCCGGGCTGTCGGTACGACAGCGCGCCGGCCTCCAGGTGTCCGGCCGCCGGGTCGATCAACGCGAGGCAGTGCACCGCCGGTTTGGAGATCGGGACGTCGATGTCCTCGACGACCAGGAGGAGTTGCGCGGTGCCGGGCGGGAGTGGGGTCCAGGCCAGCCGGGGCGAGAGGTCGGCGCCGCCGATCTGCTTCGCGCACTGCTTCAGCGGCATGGTGTCGCCGTCGTCGAAGTCCTCGCTGGTGAGCGTCAGTTGCTCGGGGCCTTGGAGGTTGGGCAGGTTCCACGCCATGTGGGTGTCGCCTGCTTTGCGGTTCTTCAGGAGTCGGCCGAGCAGGCTCATCGCGTCGCCTCCACCATGTCGACGACCTCGGCGGTGGTCGCGGTCTCGCCGAGCTTGGGGAAGACGCGCTCGACGCTGTGGCGATGGGCCTCGGGGTCGGGATCGCCCATCGCGTCGGTGACCAGGACGACGTGGTAGCCGTGGTCGGAGGCCGAGCGCGCCGTCGACTCGACGCCCGAGCTGGTCGCGATGCCGGTGAGCACGACCTGCGTGACGCCCAAGTCCCGTAGGAGCGTGTCGAGTCCGGTGTCGTGGAACGCGCTGCGCCGCCGCTTGGTGATCAGACGGTCGGTCGGCCGTACGTCGAGTTCGTCGATGAGGTCGGCCCAACCGGCGGGCGGGGCCGCGCTGTTGGCGGATCGTCCGGTGTCGGTACGGCCCGGGGCGCGGCCGGTGACGTTGACCAGGATCACGGGCAGACCGTGGCGCCGGAACTCGGTGGCCAAGTGGGTCGCCTGCTTGACGGAGGCCGTGACCTGGGCGTCGGTGAGGGCCGAGACGATGCCCTTCTGCAGGTCGACCACGACGAGCGCGGCGATGGGGTCGATCGTTGTGAGTGGCATGGGAGTTGGATCTCCTGCGGTGTCTTTGGTGCCTTGGATGTCACTTGTCCGGTCGTGAAAGGGCGTTGCCGGTGGCGGCCTTGCGCGGTCGCGGGGTCCTGGCCGTGGGGCCGGTGCCGGCGCCGCGCAGCAGGGAGGCGATCGCGGCGAGGAACGCGAGGGTGGCGCCGAAGGCGAACACGATGACCAGGCCCGAGTGGAAGGGCCCGGATATCAGGCTCGGGAAGAACTCGCTGCCGGTCAGGGTGTGTTGCTGCGCCGCCGTCAGATGGGGCAGCACTCCGCTGGGCTGGAGCAGATGCTGGATCGGGTTGACGCCCAGCTGCGCCGCGAACAGGGACGAGACCGGGGGCAGCCCGCCGACCTGCGCGGCCAAGTGGGCCGGTACGCCCTGCTGTTGAAGCCCTGCGGTGAGGGTGCCCGGGAGGCTCCTGGCCAGCCCGGCGATCATCAGGGAGAAGAAGACGCCGATGGAGACGGCGGTGCCGGAGTTCTGGAAGGTGGCGCGCATGCCGGAGGCGACACCGCGCAGCCCCGCGGGCACACTGCCCATGATCGAGGAGGAGTTGGGGGAGGCGAACATCCCGCTGGCTATCCCGTTGAGCGCGATCAGCAGCGCGAAGATCCAGTAACTGAAGTCGATCGGCAGGCACATCAGGCCCAGGAAGCTCGCGCCGAACAGCGCCGCGCCGCCGGTGGCCAGCCCCCGCGAACCGAGCCGGTCCGACAGATACCCGGAGACCGGGCCGGCCGCGAGGAAGCCCGCTGTCAGCGGGAGCATGAAGATGCCGGCCCACAGCGGGGTGTCGCCGTAGTCGTAGCCGTGCAGCGGGAGCCAGATGCCCTGCAGCCAGATGATCAGCACGAACTGCATCCCGCCCCGGCCGATCGAGATGGCCAGGCCCGCCAAGTTGCCGAAGGTGAAGGCCCGTTGGCGGAAGAGGCTCAGCTGGATCATCGGCGCGGAGACGCGTCTCTCGATGACGACGAACGCCGCCAGGAGGAGCAGTCCGCCGGCGATCAGGGCGTCGACCAGGGGGTTGGTCCAGCCCATGGTGTGCCCGTCGTAGGGCTGGAGGCCGGCGGTGACCGCTATCAGGGTGGCGCTGAGGCCCACGGCGAAGGTGATGTTGCCCCACCAGTCGATGCGGCCGCCGTCGCGCTTGGCGGTCTCGCGCAGGGTGCGGTAGGCCCACACGGTGAAGAACACCCCGATGGGCACGTTGACCCAGAACACCGCCCGCCAGTCCCAGGCCGACAGCAGACCGCCGGCGACCAGACCGATGAACATGCCCCCCAGGGCGGCGACTTGATTGATGCCCAGGGCGAAGCCGCGCTGTTCCTCGGGGAACGCGTCGGTCAGGATCGCGGCCGAGTTCGCGGTCAGCATCGAGCCGCCGACGGCCTGAAGCAGCCGCCAGCCGATCAGCCACATCGCTCCGTGACCGCCGTCGAAGGGGTCGAAGGACAGCAGGACCGAGGCGACGGTGAAGACCGCGAACCCGGAGTTGTAGATCCGGACCCGGCCGTACATGTCGCCGAGCCGCCCCACCGTGACCACCAACACGGCCTGGACCAGCCGGTATCCCATGATCATCCACAACAGATACGCGATGTTGCCCGGTGCGAGCGGGTCGAGGTGGATGCCCCGGAAGATCGCAGGCAGGGCGATCAGCACGATGGAGCCGTCCAGCGCGGACATGAAGACCGCGGCGGTCGTGTTCGTCAGCGCGGTCCACTTGTACCGGTCGTCGGCGGTCGGGTGGCGCGGGGCGCGCGTCTTGGAAGGGTCTGTCATCGGTCAGCTTCCTCCTGGCTCCGTCGCCGTCAGATGTTCTGGGCCAGGCGCTCCAACAGCGGTGCCGCCGCCGCGAGTTGCTCCAGCTCTTTCGGGGTGAACGCCCCGCCGGTCAGGGCCCGGGCGAGGAGTTCGACCCGCCCGTTGCGCTTGTCCTTCAGCGCCTGCCGGCCCGCGTCGGTCACCGTCAGCACCACACGCCGGCCGTCCTCCGGATCGGGACGGCGCTCGACCAGGCCACGGGTCCGCAGCGCGTTGAGCGTCGCCCCCATGGCCTGCGCGGTGATCTGCGCCTCGCGGGCCAGCGCGGACGAGGTGGTGGGGCCCGCGCGATCCAGCCGCGACAGGGCACTCCGCTCGGGCATCGTCAGCCCGCCCTCGACCGGCACTTGCCGGGCCCGGCGCACGAGCACACCGATACCCGCCAGCAGGGCTGAGGCGACCGCCTCGGGGTCCAGGTCGTCGTTCATAAGCTAAGGCTACTTTATCAACCTGCCTTAGTGAATTCGCGGTGTCGCGGCGCCCGGGGGAGGGGGCGCGATGCTGTACGACGCCGCGAACGGGCGCGCATCCAGTGGGGCTACTTGACCAGCCGGAAGGCGGGGTGTCCGACCCAGGCCCGCAGGAACTCCGCCGACCCCAGTGCTATCTGGTCGTCGTCCACGATCCCCAGGACCCCCGGAAGGCCGGCAACGAACGACGCCTGCCCGTCCAGCAGTTCGGCGTTGGCCACGCCCCCGATGACGTCCATGACGGCGGCGGTCAGCAGGGCCGTGGCCACGTGGTCGATCTCGCCGTTGCGGCCGGCGCTGACATTGACGGCGTGGGTCGGCCGGAAGCCGAGGAGGGCCTCCACCTCGGGCTCGTCCGCGTGCTCGGCCTCGAAGGTGGTCTCGTCGCCGGCACCCGGCCCCATCAGGTAGACCAGGAAGGGCCGGCGCCGGTCCTCCGCTCGCTTGTCTTCGATGCCTAGCCGTTCTGTGTGCACTTCGATGTCGAAGAACCCGGGTCGCTCCTCGTCGAAGCGGGACGAGAGCCCGATCAGCAGTGCTCGGAACTCCCGCAACGCACCCTGGGAGAGCGGCTTCGCCAACTCGATCACCAACGTTGGACCGGGCATGCTGGGGATCCTAGTACTCCAGCAGCGGTTCGCTATCTGGCCTGGTCAGAGGCATCGTCGGGAGTGTAGTTGGCCGTTGGCATGTCAGGGGCGGTCTTTCCGGACCGCCGCCAGTTGCCAGGAGCCGGCGGACTTCTGCCACGGTGAGCGAAACCATGGTGGAACCGTTTCTGCATCCCCCTTTGCCGCCGTAGCCGCGAGAAAGGCATGCGCGAGCATGGCCAGGGTGATGTGCCTCATCCAGCCGACGTAGCGGCGGACTTCGTACTGGTCCAGGCCGCACTCGTTCTTCGCGGCCTGGAAGCATTCCTCGATCGCCCAGCGGCGTCCGGCAACGCGCACGAGCCGGTCGATGTCGGTGCCCACCGGCGCGTATGCGAGGTAGTAGGCGATCTGATCGGGTCTGGTGATGCTGCGCCGGGCCAGTGCCCATCGGTGATGGGTGGGCCGCTCACCGTCGAAGTCCTCGATCACCGGGAGCTGGATGGCCGCCCAGTCATAGACGCGCGGGCCCTTGGCGCCGTCGCCGCACGAACGTGGCTCCCATGCCTCATCCGGAGCCTGACCGAAGAGGTAGTCGATCCGGCCGAAGCGGGGCACCGGCTGGGACTACGGGACGGCAAGCACGTAGCCGACCGCGGCTTCTTCCAGCATCCGGCGAAAACGCCACTCCTGGCCGTAGGCGGCATCCGCGGTCACCCAGGCGATCGGCAGCGGCGAGGCGAGTGCGCGCAGCACCATGGCCCTGGCCAGTTCTGGTTTGGTGGCGAAGCCCCTCTCATCAGGAATTTTGGCGGCGCGGCAGCGTTCGCGGTCGTCCGTCCAGGACTTGGGCAGATACAACTCGCGGTCCACCAGGGCGCGTGCGCGGGTGGTGGCGTAGGCGGCGAAGACGCCGATCTGGCAGTTCTCGGTGCGGCCGGCGGTGCCGGAGTACTGGCGCTGCACGCCCGCGGAGGTGGTGCCCTTCTTGATGAAGCCGGTGTCGTCGAGGATGAGGACTCCGTCGGCCTCGCCGAGTTTTTCGGCGACGTATGTCTGCAGATCGTCGCGGACGTCGTCGACGTTCCAGGTGACTCCGTTCAGTAGCCGTTGCAGACCGTCGGGGGTGCGGTGGCCTGCGTGTTCGGCAAGTTGCCAGCCGTTTTTGCGGCCGACTGGGCCGAGCAGGGCGCGGACGTAGTCACGCATGCGCCGCCGCAGGTCGGCCCGGCCGAAACGGTGGCCGATGCGCAAGAAGAGGTCGTCGAGTTCACGGTCCCAGGCCGCGTCGGCAAGGTCGTCGATCACGCGGGAAGGCTGCCCTCATCACCGCGCAGACAGCTCTCGATGTCATTCGTTGGAGGGGCGGTCCGGAAAGACCGCCCCTGACATGCCAACGGCCAACTACACTCCCGACGATGCCTCTGACCAGGCCAGATAGCGAAGCGCCGCGAGGACCGCTCCGGGGCCCGCGGTCAGTACGTCGAACCAGGCGTCGACCGTCAGGAGAACGGCGGTGGCCGGGGCCACGGCGACCCGTCGCCGGTCGGAGCGGGCCAGTAACAGGCCCGTGCCGACAAGGCCTATCGCCTCCATCGTGTCCAGGCCGACCCACGCGACGGGGTAGGCGCCGGCCACCCGCGCCAACACGAAGATCCAGGGAATCAGGGCCAGTCCGGCGGCCGTGAGCACACGGGCGGACCAGGTCCAGCAGGGTGTCGTTGTCATGCGGACAAGGCTTCTCGGGATGAACTCCCAGGTCAGTAGCGTGGATTTCCGACCTGGGGGTGGTGCTGGGTACAGCCCGAAGCGGAAGCCAGCTGCATGGTCCGCAGGAACGCGCGCGTTCTACGGTGTGCTCATGGGCCTTCTCACCGCGCTGCGCGGCGCGTTCGCACGCGTGGGCCGCGCGACGGTCTTCAACCTCGCCGGCGTACCGCTGCAGTTGCTGCCACTCGTGCTGATGACGGAACCGTGGCTGTTCATCCGTGACCCCAATGGTGTGCTGGAGATCCAACTGGCCGTCTACGCACCGCTGTTGGTGATCGTCTATGCCGCCGGGGCGCTGACCGCCGTCCAGCGCCGCAGGTTCGCCTCGCTGGCGGGGGTCGACATACCGCGGCTCCCCGTCGCGCAGCGCAGGCCCACGCTCCGTCGAGCGGTGAACTGGCTGCTCGCCGGGGCGACTTGGCGACAGGTCACCTATCACCTGCTGGTCGGACCGTCGATGTTGTGCGGGACGGCCGTCACCGCCGCGCTGTGGGGCTGGGGCGCCTTCGCGGGGACCGCCCTGGTGTGGATGTGGGGTCTGCCGCCGGAGCACCAGCTGAAGTTTCTGGAGACTTCCACGGAGGCGGTGTACATCAACGTGTCCGGAATCGCTGCCCTGTTGATCGCTGCCTGGCTCACCCCCGTCCTCGTCCGCCTCGACACCCGCGCTGCCGTGGCCCTGTTGGGCCCCAGCCGAACCGAGCAGCTCACGCGCCGAGTTGAAGACCTCACCGAGAGCCGGGCCGGAGCGGTGGATGCCGCCGACGCCGAACGCAGGCGCATAGAACGGGACTTGCACGACGGAGCACAACAGCGTCTGGTCTCCCTCGCCGTGAACCTCGGCATCGCCAGAGCCACACTCACCGACCTGCCCGACGAGGCCAGGCAGGTCATCGACCAGGCCCACCGGGAGGCGAAGGAGGCGATCGACGAGCTGAACAACCTGGTGCGCGGCCTGCACCCGGCCGTCCTGGACGACCGGGGACTGGACGCCGCCCTGTCCGGCATCGCCGCGCGCGGCCCGCTCCCGGTGCGACTGCGCGTCGACGTGCCCCGGCGGCTCGCCCCGACCGTCGAGGCGGTCGCCTACTTCACCGTCTCCGAAGCCCTGGCCAACATCACCAAGCACGCCCCCGAGGCCTCCCGGGCGGACGTCACCGTCGGGATCCGCGACGGTAGGCTCCGGGTCACCGTCGCCGACGACGGTCCCGGCGGTGCCGACCCCGCGCACGGCTCCGGCCTGGCCGGACTCGCCCGCCGGGCGGCCTCCGTGGACGGCGTTTTCTCGATCAGCAGCCCCGCCGGAGGCCCGACCGTCATCACCGTGGAGTTGCCGTGCGCCGTCTCGCCGTGATCGCCGAGGACTCGGTCCTGCTCAGGATCGGCCTGGTCAAGGTGGTGGAGATGGCCGGCTACGAGGTCGCCGCCGAAGCCGGTGACGCCGACGCCCTCCTCGCCGCCGTCGCCGAACACCGCCCCGCCATAGCCGTCGTGGACGTCCGCATGCCACCCGCCCAGTCCGACGAGGGGGTGCGCGCGGCCCTGGTCATCCGCCGCGAGTGGCCGGCGACAGCGGTCCTGCTGCTCTCCCAGTACGTCGAAGAGCGGTACGCCGCCGACCTGTTGACGGCGAACACCGGCGGCGTCGGCTACCTGCTCAAGCAACGCGTCGCCGACGTCGAGGACTTCATCGACGCCCTCCGCCGCGTCGAGGCGGGCGGCACCGTCCTGGACCCCGAGGTCGTGGCCCAGCTTCTCCTACGGCGGTCCAGTGGCCCACTGGACCGACTGACCCCACGCGAGCACGAGGTACTGGCCCTGATGGCCGAGGGACGCTCCAACTCCGGCATCGCCCGCCAACTCGTCGTCAGCGACAGCGCGGTGGCCAAGCACATCAACAGCATCTTCACGAAGCTGGATCTGCCGTCGGTCGACAGCGACCATCGCCGGGTGCTGGCGGTACTGCGGTTCCTGAGCGCCGGGTGAGCAATGCGAGGTGCGAGGGCCGCAATTGGCTTTCGCGCGAGGCCCCCAAGAGCTACTGTCCCAACCGCCAGTGACCGCCCAGTAGTTGGAGCCCAGAGATGCCCGGTCGTCCGGGCGCGCGTTGACGGCATAGGCCGAGATCGGCCCGTCATCGCGTGCCGCCCTTGATGTCGCTGCGGCACAGCGAGCCTTTCCCTCCCCGCTCGAACCGTGGGCGCGTCCTTCGCGCGCCGGGTCGCGGGTCTCGTTGTCGGCAACTCAAAGGGTTCCCGTGCCGTCCACTTCGAACAATGACTTCCGCTGGCTCTGGTTGGGACAGACAGTCTCCCAACTCGGCGAACAGACAAGCCTGGTGATCCTGCCGCTCTTCGCCGTCCTCACGCTCGACATCGGTGCCGGACAGCTGGGCGTCCTGCGCGCGGTGGAGCAGGCGCCGATCCTGCTGCTCTCGCTTCTCGTCGGCGCCTGGGTGGACGGATGGCGGACACGCACCGTGATGGTGATGGCCGACGTCGGGCGGACCCTGGTGCTGGGCGCGGCCGCCGTGGCCGGATTGCTCAACTGGCTCGGCCTGCCCGCCCTGTTCGTGCTGGTCTTCGTCGCCGGGGTCCTGTCCGTGTTCTTCGACGTAGCCTACCAAGCCTCGCTCGTACGGCTGGTGACACACGATCAGCTGGTGCGGGGCAACAGCGCGTTGGAGAGCAGCCGGTCCGCCGCTCAGATCGGTGGGCCCGCCCTCGGCGGCGCGCTGGTCACCCTGCTGTCGGCGCCGATCGCCGTCGCCTCCAGCGCGTTGTTCTTCGCGCTGTCGTTCCTGTCGGTCCGGCGGATCCGCCGGACCGAGTCCGTCCCGGCGCGCGCGGAACATCCCCCTCGCGTGTGGCGGCGGATCCATGACGGGCTGCGTTTCGTCGTCGGCGACTCCTTGCTGCGGACCGTGTGTCTCGCCGCGGCCGCCTTCCAGTTCTTCTTCGCCGCGACGATGACCGTCTACCTGGTCTTTCTCCCACGGGAACTGCATCTGTCGGGCACCGCCGTGGGCCTGGCGCTCGCGGCGACCGGTCCCGGCGCGCTCGTCGGCGCGCTGCTGGCCGCCCGGCTGCCCGGCCGGTTCGGATACGGCCGGGTGATCGTGGTCGCGGCGGCACTCGGCGACGGCGCGTTCGTGTGTGTGCCCGCGCTGCACGGTTCGTCCGCGACGACGGTCCCCGTACTTCTCGCGGTCAACTTCGTGTTCGGGATCAGCGGACAGCTGGTGAGCGTCGCGGTCATTGCCGTCCGACAGGCCGTGACGCCGCATGGGTTGCAGGGGCGTGCGGCCGCGACGATCACGTTCGCCGGCATGGGGTTGTCACCCCTGGGCTCACTGTTCGGCGGGTTCCTCGCGCAGGAGTGGGGGCTGCGCACCAGCCTCCTCGTGATGGCCGGGGGCATGGTGCTGTCCCCGCTGGTGATAGCGCTGTCCCCGCTCGCGCGCCTGGGAACGGATCTTTACGCCCTCCCAAGTGACCGACCTGGTGCCGAGTAGGGAAGCGGTGGCGGGACCTTGGTTAATCTGCACGGGTGACTGTTGACCTGACCCTGCTGCCGCGTGTCGCCCATCGAAGACAGGAGGTCACCGCGCCCCGTCTCCGCGGTCTCCTCGCGTTGCTCGCGGGCGACCTGCGTACCGGCTGCAGCACCGAGCGGCTGGTGGAAGGGCTGTGGCCGGACGAGTTGCCGGAGCGGCCGGGGAAGGCGCTCCAGGTCCTCGTGTCCAGGGCGCGGGCGCAGCTCGGCGCGGGCCTCATCGTCAGTACGCCGACCGGATACCGGCTCGCCCTCACTGAGGACCAGGTCGACAGTTCCGCCCTGCTGCTGCACGCGGCTGCCTGCGCGGACCGGGCCAGGGCCGGGGACCACGCGGGATCGCTGGCCGAGGCCGAGGCCGGGCTCGCGCTGTGGGAAGGCACCCCCGACCAGGGCATCGACAGCGACGACCCCGTCGCCGCGCTGCGCGCCGAGCGTGCCCCCGTCCGCGACACGCTCGTCCGCGCGCAGGCGCTGGCGCTCGCCCGCCTCGGCCGGCACGCGGAGGCCGCCGGACCACTGGCCGCGGCCGCCATGGCGCATCCGCGGGACGAGGAGGTGCTCGGTGAGCTGTTGCGGGGCGAGGCCGCGACGGCCGGCCCGTCCGCCGCGCTGACCCGGTACGAGGCGTACCGCCGTGAGCTGCGCGACGAACTCGGCACGGACCCGGGCGTCGGACTCAAGGCCGTACAACAGGAGTTGCTGCGGGGCGAGGCGCCCGTGGCCCGGCACGGTGTGCCGCACGAGCCGAACCCGTTGCTCGGGCGGGACGAGGACATCGCGGAGGTGGAACGGCTGTTGCGCGGTTCGCGTGCCGTCACCGTCGTAGGACCCGGCGGCCTCGGCAAGACCCGGCTCGCGCACGCCGTCAGCCGTCGGGCCGAGCAGCGCGTCGTGTACTTCGTGCCGCTCGCCGGTGTCACCGAGGACGCGGACGTGGCCGCCGAGGTAGCCTCCGCGCTCGGCGCCGGTGCCATGAACGGGCCCGCCTCGGGCGACCCGGTGTCCGGCATCCTCGGCGTGCTCGGCTCCGGGCCCGCGCTGCTGGTCCTCGACAACTGCGAGCAGATCATCCGGGGCGCCGCCGACCTCGTCCAGGCACTCGTCTCGTCGTCCAAGGATCTACGGGTGCTCGCCACCAGCCGCTCTCCGCTCGGCCTCACCTCGGAGGCGGTGTACGCGCTGCCGGAGCTCGGTCTCGGTGTCTCGGTCGAGCTGTTCACGCAGCGGGCCCGGGCCGCCCGGAGCGGGGTGGAGCTGCCGCCGGACGCGGTGGCCGAACTGTGCCGGCACCTCGACGGGCTGCCGCTCGCCGTGGAGTTGGCGGCGGCGCGGGTGCGCGTCCTGTCGGTGCCGGACATCGCCCGCCGCCTCGGCGACCGGTTCGCCCTGCTGCGCGGCGGGGCGCGCGACGTGCCGGAGCGCCACCGCACCCTGCACGCGGTCGTCGAGTGGAGCTGGAACCTGCTCGCCGAGGATGCCAGGGCCGCGCTGCGCACCCTGTCCGTCTTCCCCGGCGGCTTCTTTGGCGAGGCGGCCGAACAGGTGCTGGGCGACGACGCGTTGCTCGTACTGGAGCAGTTGGCCGACCAGTCGCTGCTCACCGTCGCCGACACCCCGGCCGGTGTGCGGTTCCGGATGCTGGAGACCGTACGGGAGTTCAGCGCGGCCCGGCGCAGCGAGGCGGGCGAGGACGAGGCGGCCGTAGACGAATTCCTTGTCTGGGCGCGGGAGTTCGGGGTCGCGCATCACGATGTGCTCTTCGGGTCGGACTCGCAGGCCGCGTGGGAGCGGATCAAGGCCGAGCAGGACAACCTCGTGGCGGCGCTGCGGCATGCGCTGGCCCGTGCGGACGACCCCGCGACCGCCGCCGTGACCGCGGTCCTCGCCAGTATGTGGTCCACCGGCACCAGCTACCCCCGCCTCGTCGCCCTCACCGAGGACACCGGACCGGCGCTGTCGCACTACCACCCCGCGCCCGCCTACGTCGAAGTCGCCCGCACCGCCGCGGTGTTGGGCACGGTGACCGTGTTCATGGGCACGGGCCCGCGCGCCGTACGCCAGCTCGTCACCCTCCGGCGGCTGCCGCCGGCCCCGCCGACCTCGTTGATGCGCGCCACCGCGATCGTGCTGAGCGCGATCCCCGAGATACGCCGGCCCGACTACGACGTGCTGCGCAGGTTGTGCGAAGGCGAAGGCGGCGAGGGGCCGTTGCTGTCCGGTATCGCCGAGTGTGTCGCCTGCTACGTCTGGGAGTTCGAGCACGACATCGAGCGCGCGCTGGTCTCCGCGCGTCGAACTGTCGTAGGGCTGGCGCGAGTTGACAATCCGTCCGTGCAGCTCATGGTGCACTCGCGGCTGAGCGAGCTGTGCCTGCGGACCGGGCGGGGCGAGGAGGCGTACGAGCATCTCAAGGCGTCCCTCGCGGTGTTGCCGCGGCTCGGTGACGGGCACGACTACGTCGGCATCCGTTCGCTCCTCGTCCTCGCCTGTCTGCAGCGCGGTGACGCGGACGAGGCGGAGTACTGGCTGCGGCAGGCGGAGAGCGACAGCACCCCGCCAGAGGACGACTTCTACCGGCCCGACCTCGGCGGGCGCGCCGAGATCGCGCTCGCCCGCGGACTGACGGAGGTCGGACTCGGCCTGTGGCGCGGCGCCGTGGAGCGCATGCTCGCGGCCGGCGCGCTGCGCGACGACGAGGCCCGGCTCGACCCGTGGGCGTTCATGGTGCAGTCGGTGACGGTGACGGCCCACGCCCGTGCCGGACGGCTCGCGCTGGTGGGGGAGTTGGTCGACCGGCTGCGTCGGCGGCTGCGGACGCTGCTCGCCGAACCGGTCGGCTCACCCTCCGAACTCCCCTTGCTCGGGACGATGTTGCACGCCCTCGGCATGGTGGGGCTCGCGTCCGAACCACCCCAGGCCGATGCCGTACGGATGATCGCGTTGGCCGAACGGCTGGGCGTGCTGCGGGAGTTCCAGCCCACGATGTCGCCGGACCTCGCCCGGCAGGAGGCCGAGGACGCCGACAGGGCGGCGTACACCGACGCGGTGTCGGAGTACGCCGCCCTGGGGCGGGACGAGTTGCGGGAGGCGGCCCGCGCTGTCATGGCGACTACTTCGGGTCGCGGTTGAACGCGGCCGTGGACCAGCGGTAGCCGAGCACGGTCAGGCCGACGCACCAGGCGAGCGCGATCCACCAGTTGTTGCCGATCTCGGTGCCGAGCAGCAGGCCGCGCAGGGTCTCGATGGCCGGGGTGAACGGCTGGTACTCGGCGATGGGCTGGAACCAGCCCGGCATGGTGTCGGCCGGGATGAACGCGCTGGAGATCAGCGGGAGGAGGATCAGCGGCTGGGCGCTGTTGGCGGCCGCCTCGGCGCTCGGGCTGACCATGCCCATCCCGACCGCGATCCAGGTGAGTGCCAGGGAGAACAGCGCGAGCAGTCCGAAGGCCGCCAGCCACTCCAGCACCGTGGCGTCCGTGGACCGGAAACCGATGGCCACGGCGACGGCTCCGACGAGGAGCACGCTGGCGACGCACTGGATCACACTGCCGACGACGTGCCCGACGAGCACGGAACCGCGGTGGATCGCCATGGTCCGGAAGCGGGCGATGATGCCCTCGTTCATGTCGGTGGCGACGGACACCGCGGTCCCGATCACGGTGCCGCCGATGGTCATCATCAGGATGCCCGGGACGAGGTACGCGACGTAGTCGGAACGGTCCGCGCCGCCGATGCCCGTGCTCAGCACATCGCCGAAGATGTAGACGAAGAGCAGCAACAGCATGATCGGCGTGAGCAGCAGGTTCAGGGTGAGGGACGGGTAGCGCCGTACGTGCAGCAGGTTGCGGCGCAGCATCGTGGACGAGTCGCGGACGGCGAGTGAGAGGGTGCTCATCGGACGTTCTCCTTGGGCTGGTCGGACACGCTGGGCTGGTGGGCGACCTTGGCGCCGCCGGTCAGGGCGAAGAACACGTCGTCGAGGTCGGGGGTGTGCACGGTCAGCTCGTCCGCCTCGATGTCGGCGGCGTCCAACCAGTCGAGGATGGCGCGCAGTTCGCGCTGGCTGCCGCCGCTGGGGATCTGCAGCGAGAGCGTCTCGTCGAACCGGGTGACCTCGCGCAGGGCCGTCGCGGCGGACTGGTAGGCGTCCGGGTCGGTGAAGCGCAGCCGCACGTGTCCGCCGGGGACGAGCCGCTTCAACTCCTCGGCGCTGCCCTCGGCGACGAGCTTTCCGTCGTTCAACACCGCGATGTGGTCGGCGAGTTCGTCGGCCTCGTCGAGGTACTGAGTGGTGAGGAAGACGGTCGTACCGCCGGAGACCAGCTCCCGGATGATGCCCCACATGTTGTGGCGGCTGCGGGGGTCCAGGCCGGTGGTCGGCTCGTCGAGGAAGATGATCCGCGGGCTGCCGACCAGGGTCATGGCGAGGTCGAGGCGGCGCTTCATACCGCCGGAGTAGGTGGACGCGGGCTTCTTCGCGGCCTCGGCGAGGTCGAAGCGCTCCAGCAGCTCGGCGGCGACCCGCCGTCCCTCCTGCTTGGACAGGTGGTGCAGGTCCGCCATGAGGAGCATGTTCTCCTCGCCGGTGATCAGCCCGTCGACGGCGGAGAACTGTCCGGTGACACCGATCGCGGCCCGCACGGCCTGTGCGTCGGTGGCCAGGTCGTGACCGCCGACCCGCAGCTCGCCGGCGTCGGCGGTGATGAGCGTGGAGAGGATCTTGACGGCGGTGGTCTTGCCGGCGCCGTTCGGACCGAGCAGGGAGAAGACGGTACCGGCCGGGACGGCCAGGTCGATGCCGTCGAGCACTGTCTTGTCCCCGTAGGCCTTGCGCAGCCCGGTGGCTGAGATCGCGAGTTCGTGGGTCGTTGTCGTCATGCCGCAGAGCTTGCGGGAGGGCGCATTCAGCTCGGTTTCACGATGGTTTCAGGGTTCTGGAACCGGCGAGATCTCCGACAGGGAGCACGGACGGAGCCACGCCGATAGGCTGAGGGTGCTCGGCACATCAGCGCGCACCCAGCCAAAACTCCCACCGCAGCACAGGAGGAATCGTGGCCGGACAGTTCGAGGCGACAGCCGAGGTCAACCGCCCCGTCGAGGAAGTCTTCGCCTTCCTCGCCGAGGGCACGAACGACCCCAAGTTCAGTCCGCGGGTCCAGGAGATCACCAAGACTCCCGAGGGCCCGACGGCCGTGGGCACCGTCTTCACCAGCACGGTCAAGGACGCCGGAATGAAGACGGGCCGGAAGTTCCGGATCACCGAATACGACGCCCCTCACCGCATCCGCTGGACCGAGGCCTCCAAGAACGTCGTGACGGCGGTCGAAGGCGGCTACGACCTGGAGTCCACCGGACCCGGCACGACCCGGGTCCGGATCTTCAACGTCCTCGAAGGCCACGGCGTCGGCAAGCTCCTGGTGGGCTTCGCCCTGGGCGCGGCCCGCAAGGACGCGCCCGCGTTCGGGCAACGCATCAAGACGGCGGTGGAGGCGTCCTGACGGACCGAAGTCTAAGAACTCGCGGTCGCGGGGCGGCTGTTGTACGCCTCTACCTCCAGGAGCGGACGCCCTGAGGTCAGGGCCCGGGTCGGCCAGGACAGGGTGACGGTCTGGGACTCGTCGGGCAGCAGCCACAGGTAGTTGTGGCTGTACAGCGTCGGCAGCACGCGATGGCCGGTCGTACCGTCCTTCAGCGAGAGCCGGACCATCGCGGCGACGGCCGGGCCGTGATTGCGGACGGTGGCGGTCAGTTCGGTACGGGTCCCGGAACGGGACACGCGCCCGAGCGTCGCGGAGACCTTCGTCCGCGGCGCCTTGCCCAGTCCCTGCATGGCCGCCGGTGTGCGATAGCGCCAGTAGGTGTTGCGCGACAGCACCCGGCCGTCGCCACCGGTCAGCGTCAGGCGGAGGAGATGCAGGTCCGGCAGGTCGTCGGTCCAGGCAGTGCTGAACGCCTTCGTGGTCGTGGCCGGCGCCACGTCCAGTCGCGCGCTCCTGTTCCCGCCGAGCCGACGCCCCGTCAGATCCATCAACTCGGCTGATACCACGGCGTTCTTGAGGCCGTCGCGCGTGTGGTTGACCGCGATGACCCGCCCCTCGGGATCAGCCTGGACATGCAAGGGCTCACAGGCCGAACGGGCGCCGTAGTACGTGCCGTTGACGTCGAAGTCGTAGTCGTAGGTCTGCCACACCGTGCTGTGCCACGCGGGATGGGACATCCACAGCATCAGACCGCTGGCGTTGTCCCAGAGGTTCGCGTTCCAGGCCTCGAACATGGCGCGCGTGTTCTCGTAGTTCACGAACTGGGCCTTGCGCGCGAAGTCGTCCAGCCCGGTGGCCGTTCCGAGGCGCGCTTCCACGGCCGCCTTGTACGTCTGCGGTGCCTGGTTCCCGCGCTCGCTCCAGTCGTGGTAATACCAGGCGCCGCGGATCGGCCACTCGGGCTCGTCGCCCGTCATGTTGCGCATGCTGGCGGCGGTGGAGACGACGGGCATGCCGATCTCCGTGTGGAACCCAAAGTCTTTGCTGCCGTAGGTCGTTGGGTCGAAGTACTTCTCCGGCTCCACCCAGCCGTACGGTCCGCCGCCGGTGATGATCCCGCCGGCCGAGTTGTTCTGGTAGAGGATGCCGGGGGCCTGTCCCTCCACGGCCTCGCGCATGCCCTGGTCGATGGCGGCGGGCGGGTTGCCCTCGTTGGCGCCGCACCAGATGACCACGCTGGGGTGGATGCGGTAGCGCAGGACGGTGTCCCGGGCGATCGAGTTGAAGGCGTCGTGGTCCGGCGGGTCCATGCCCCACGCGTTGGGGAAGTCGTTCCACACCAGGATCCCGTGCTCGTCGCAGGCGGCGAAGAACTCCTCCCGGTCGGACGTGCCCACCCAGTTGCGGATCATCGTGAAGTTCATGTCGCGGTGCATGCGTACGGCCGCGTCCATCCGCTCCGGCGGCATCCGGCGCAACAGCTCGTCCCAGCCCCAGTTGCCGCCCCGGGCCAGGACCCGCACCCCGTTCACGCTGATCTTCAGCGGGTCGGGGGTGTTGGACACCGACTTCACGTCGGCCCAGGTCTCCGCGTCGTCCGACACCTGGATCACATAGGTCTTCGGGTAGGCCGACTCCCAGAGGATGGCGACGCGGTCGAAACGTTTTGAGTCTCCGAGGTCGACCTGGATCCACTGGTGATCTTCGTATTCGGAGGACCAACGCGTGCTCGTATCACCGTCGGTGGCGTGTGCGGCCGGGTGGTCGGGGTCCTCGGTGGACGCGGTGGTCTTCTGGTGCAGGGCCAGGTCGGTTGCGGGGGCGGTGCTGTCGACGACGCCGAGGGACCACAGGGAGTTGCCCCAACTGGTGTTGCGCAAGCCGCAGTTGATACGAACGTAGCGCGCGGTCCGGGCGGCGAAGTCCTCCACTTGCAGGCTCGCGTTGCCGTTGTTGAAGGGCAGCGGAACCGCGCTGTTGTCCACCGACGCGGCATCGGTCCAGGTGGCGTTGTCGGAGGAGACCTGCACCAAGTACGCCTTCGCGTACGCCTGTTCCCAGACCAGGTCGACACCGTCGAAGGACTGCACGGACCCCAGGTCGACCCGGATCCACTGGTCGTCCTCGTAGGCCGAGGACCAGCGGGTGCCGGGGTCGCCGTCGGTCACGTTGGCGGCGGCGTGGTCGTCCCCGTCCGTGCTCGACGCGTCTGCGTGTGCGTGCAGGGCGAGGTCGGTGGCGGTCCGTGTGCTGTCGCGTACGGCCAGGGTCCACAGGGAGTAGCCCCAACCGGAGGCGCGGGCAAGGCACTTGACGCGCACGTACCGGGCCTGTTGCCGGTCGAACGTCACCGACTGGGTATACGCGTCACCAGAGTTGGCGAACGGCAGCGGCACCTCGTACGCGTAGCCGAACTGCCGGATGCCGAACCGGGTGGTGCGGCGGTCGCTCTCGGAACCGTCGACCGCTGCGGTGATCGTGAGCTTGTGGAGGGCGGCATCACCCAATCCGTTGGGCCACCACAACTCCGGGTCCCGCAGCCGCAGTTGCCCGAAGGCGTCAGGCACGAACGTGACGTCGACGCTCCCGCCCGCCGGCACGGTGACGACCTTGCTGACCCGCACGTCGTCGAAGGACGCCGAGACCGTCGTCCTGTGGTCGGCGGTGTCGGCGTTGCGGACGGGTACGACGATCGTCAGCTCGGCGACCGACACCTGGGGCAGGTTCGGCAGCACGGTGTCGACGCGCGGGTCGCCGATCACGACCTGGCCGGTCGTTCTCAGCCGGACGTGGTTCCAGATGCCGGCGGCCCGGTCGCGTACCGCCGGCATCCAGTCCCAGCCTGAAGAGGCCAGGTAGGTGGGGGAGTTGAGGTTCATCTGGTTGGCACCGGCGTCCACCCAGGACTCACCGGCGGGGCCCTTGTCACCGGGGCTTCCGGGGACCGGCATGGGCGTGATCTTCACGGCGAGCGCGTTCGCCCCGCCCGTCGCGAGGAGCTCGGTCACGTCGTGGGCCGAGCGGGCGAACGGGTAGGTCAGACCGCCCACGTGGTGTCCGTTGAGCCAGATGTCGGCCGTGTGGTTGATGCCGTCGAACTCCAGCCAGGTCCGCCGCCCGGCACCGGCGCGCAGACCGCGAGGCGGCTCGAACTCCCGCCTGTACCACCAAGAATGACGTGACAGGGCCTCGGGGATATGGAGGTTGTTCAGTCCGGCCACGGGATCGGGCAGCTTGCCTTGATCCACGAGTGAGCCAAGTACCGTGCCAGGGACGGTTGCAGGCAGCCAACCGCTTGCGTCGACGTCTGCCGTCGACAACTTCGCGCCGTCGGCGTCGGCCCAGTCGTCGAGCGTCAGCCGCCACCCCGACTCCACCGGGACCGTGCCGTCCTCGGCCACCGTCAGCTTGGGTACCGGTCCGGAGTGAGTGCCCCAGTCCGTCCAGCCCGTGGCCGACGGCCGGTGGCCCGCGACGGTGCCGTAGACCTCGAACCCGTTGAGGCCAAGGGGGTTGGGGTTGGAGCGGCGGGTCGAGGTCAGCCGTACCCAGCGTGCGGTGACCGGGCGCGCGGGCTGGATGTCCACCACTCCGCCCGTGCCTGCCGTGGTGCGGTACACGCTGGTCCAGGTCGTGTGGTCGGTCGATGTCTCGACGACGTACTCGACCGAGTAACTGGACTGGATCTCCTTGCCTGTTGTGCCGTCGGCAGGGTTGCCCGTGGTGGGAGGCGTGAACACCGGGTTGCTCGCGTCGGCCTCGAAGGTGAGGCGGATCGACGTGACCTCGCACGCGGCCTGAAGATCGATCGCGATCCACTGCGGGTCGCCCGCCGCCGCCCGCCATCCGCTTCCGCGCACCCCCTGCGAGGCGAGCCGGTCCACCACGAACGAACCCGGGGTCGGCGCGTAGGCCGTCGAGGAGACGGACACGGGGCGGTGCAGCGCGAGTTCGCCGGGTGTGGCGGGGGAGGAGGTCGCGGTGGCCGACGTGGGCAACGAGAGTCCGAGGCCGAACCCCGCCAGCAAGGTCGAACCCGTGGTGACGACGGAGCGGCGCGACAGGCGTGGCGAACCCGATTGATCTGTCATGAGCGTGATGTCCCATCAAACGTCGGCGGCACTGACAACGTTGCCAAAGGCTGTGACGCGAGGGAAGCTGTGTCAACCCCTGATGCGGCGTTCTAATAAATTAGGAATTAATATTGACAGGGTTTCGGTCGCGCGCCACAGTCGTCGCCGTGACGCCGGAAGCCCCTGTCGCAGTGCGGCCCGCGTCACGTCCTCCTGCTTCCCAACCCTCGGGAGAGGCAAGTGACTTCACAACCGCAGGTCCGCACACCCGCGGCTTCGAGACGGACGCGCCGCGCCACCGTCGTCGCCATCGCGACCGTACTGGCGGCGACCGCCGCCCCGGTGGCCACCGCGCAGACCGGCGCCGACCAGGGCGCACCCGACTACTACGACAGCGGTCTCGCGCCGACGCCGTACATGGGCTGGAACACCTACTACGGTCTGGGCGCGCCCACGGAGCAGCAAGTGCGCTCCGTCGCGGACAAGCTGGTCAACAGCGGTCTGCGGGACGCCGGTTACGACATCGTGTGGCTCGACGGCGGCTGGCAGGCCGACAACCCGCGTGACGCGCAAGGGCGATTGGTCGCCAACCCGGAGCGATTCCCGTCCGGTATCCCCGCGTTGGTCTCCTACCTGCACCAGCGCGGCCTGAAGGCCGGCATCTACACCGACGCCGGCACCTACGACGGCGGCAAGAGCTGCGGGCTCGGCAGCAGGGGCCACTACGACGCGGACGCGCGGCAGTTCGCCGGCTGGAAGATCGACGCGGTCAAGGTCGACTTCCTGTGCGGCATCGGCGCCAAGCTCGATCCGGGCCCGGCGTTCAAGGAGTTCAGCGACGCGGTCGCCAAGTCCGGCCGCAAGATGCTGCTGAACCTCTGCAACCCGCTCACCGACGACTGGGGCCTGCCGCACACCCCCGAGCAGGACGCGCACAACACGTACGTCTACGGCCCGACGATCGCCGACTCCTGGCGCACCGGCACGGACATCGCCTGGGGCACCCCGAGCCCAGGCCAGTGGCCCAACATCCTGCGCAACATGGACGCGAACGCCTGGCACCCCGAGGCGCAGGGACCCGGGCACTACAACGACCCGGACTACCTCATCCCCATGCGTCAAATGTCCGACGGCACGCTGGAGTTGACCCAGGAGGAGTCCACCACGCAGTACGTGATGTGGGCCGAGATGGGCTCGCCGCTCGTGCTGGGTTCCGACCCGCGCACCCTGTCGGACTCGATGCTCGCGACTCTGCGCAACCCGGAGATCATCGCCGTCGACCAGGACCCGCTCGCGGTCCAGGGCGTACGCGTGGCCAGCGACTCCGTCGGCGACGTCTACAGCAAGGTCCTCACCGGTGACGGCCGACGCGCGGTCGTCCTGCTCAACCGGTCCGACCAACCCGCCCTGCGCACCGTGCAGTTCGCGGATGCCGGGCTCGGCGGGTCGGTCCGGGTGCGTGACCTGCGGGCTCGCGCCGACCGGGGCACGCACACGGGGTCGTACACCGTCGAGGTCCCGGCGCACGGCACCGCGCTCCTGAAGCTGACGGGGGCGGACGCCCTGCCCGGTACGAATCTGGGTCAGAAGGCCACGGCAAGTCCGGCTGTGGTGCGGGACGGTGACTCGCTGAGCACCTTCCTGCGCGGACCGCACGGCTCGCTCGTCCAGCGGACGGACTCTCGGGTGCGGGATCTCGGCGGTCCCACGAAGGGCGAGATCCTAGGCCAGCCCGCCGCGTACGCCTCGGCCGGCGGCCGGATCGACGTCTTCGTGCGTGGCGCCGACTCCCGGGTGTACCGGCGCGTCTACGTCGGCGGCCGCTGGGGTGCGTGGCAGAGCCTGGGCGGCCGGGTGGCCGACGCGCCGTCGGCGGCGTTCGCCGATCCGGCGCACTGGACGCTGTTCGCCACGGGCACGGACGGGCAGGTCGTGCAGCGTGGCCCGTCGACCGGCTGGACCTCGCTCGGCGCACCCGGTGGCAAGGCGGTGTACGGGCGGCCGTCCGCTGCCGTGGACGCGCAAGGGCAGGTGACGATCGCCGTGCGCAGTGCGGCCGACGACGTGTGGACGCGGTCCCGGGACGCGTCGGGGGAGTGGTCGCCGTGGGCTTCGGTCGGCGGGACCGTCAGCGGGAGTCCGACGCTGGTCGCCGTAGGGGACGCCGTGGTGCTGTACGCGCGGGCCGCCGACTACACGCTCTGGCGGCAGCGGTACGAGAACGGTGCGTGGCAGGGCTGGACCAAGCAACTCGCCTTCCCCAGCGCGGCGTTCGACGGTGCGCTCGGGGCGGTGGCCGGGCCGGGTGGGGCGGTCGACGCGGTGTTCCGCGGAGTCGACGGCTATGTGCACCTGACCCAGTTCAACTAAATTAGTAATTATTCTTGACGTGGTGGGGACGCCACGTGAATCTGGAACCGCGTGCATCTGGATCCGCGCGGGATCCACAGGGAGCCATCCATGACGAACCATCAGCCAGACCGACGCCGGTTCCTCGCGGGACTCGGTGCCGCGGGGACGGCGGCGCTGCTCAGCGGCTGTGTCACCTCGACCTCATCGAGCAAGAGTTCCTCGAAGGGCGCGGTGACCCTCCAGTCCAACCTCTCCGCCCCGCAGGCCAAGGCCGCGATGGAGGACCTCGTCGCTGCCTACGCCAAGAAGGGCTCCGACCGGGCGAGCCTCAACACGGTCGCCGCGGAGACCTTCCGCACCCAGCTGCCGACGTACCTCACCTCGGCCAACCCGCCGGACGTGTACACCTGGTACCCCGGCTCGGTGGCGGACGCGTACGCCAAGAAGAACCTGCTGCTCGACCTCGACGAGGCATGGACCTCCTCGCCCGACCTCAAGCGCTATTCGAAGGCGCTCAACTCGCTCTGCACGTCTACGAGTTCGGGCAAGAAGGTCTTCGTGCCCACCACCTACTACTGGTGGGGCATGTTCTACCGGAAGTCCAACTTCGCCAAGTGGGGCGTCAGCGAGCCGAAGAGCTGGGACGAGTTCCTCGACCTGTGCGACAAGCTCAAGAGCAAGGGCGTCACCCCGATCGGGCTGGGCGCCGGCGGCGGCACGGCCTGGGTGGCCTCGGCGTGGTTCGACTACCTCGACATCCGGATCAACGGCGCCGAGTACCACCGCCAACTCCTCGCCGGGAAGCACCGGTTCGACGACCCCGAGGTGCGCAAGGTCTTCGACCGTTGGCAGGAGGTGCTGCCCTACTTCGACCCGAACGGCGCCGCCGTCGCCTTCCAGGACGCCACCACCTCGCTGCTCAACGGCCGCAGCGGCATGATGCTCATCGGCACCTTCTTCGCCGACGCGGCGCCCAAGAACGCTCTCGACGACATCGACTTCTTCCGCTTCCCGATCATCGACCCGAAGGTCCCGCTCGCCGAAGAGGCGCCCACGGACGGCTACTTCGCCAGCGCCCGCACCGGTCGGCACGACCAGGTGATCGACCTGATGAAGTACCTCGCCACCGCCGAGGCCCAGGAGATCTACATCAAGGGCTCCTCCGGCACCGTCCTGCCCTGCAACCCCGCCGCGAAGGACGCCGGCACCGCCCTGGTCACCAAGGGCCGCGAGCACATCGCGGCGGCCACCGAGATCACCCAGTTCTTCAACCGGGACTCCAGCGACGCCCTCCAGCCCACCGCCGACAACGCGCTGACCAAGTTCCTGGCCAAGCCCAAGTCGATCGGGAGCATCCTCACCGACTGGCAGCGCGACGCCGAGAAGATCTGGAACGCCTGACATGGCCGTCCTGACCGCGCCCGACCGGAAGTCCCCGACCCGAACGCCCGCCCCGGGCAAGCGGGTTCGGGGCCCCCGGCGCACACCCCCGCTGGTACTCGCCTTCGTCCTGATCCCGTTGCTCGCCGAGTCCGTGTGGGTGTTCTGGCCCGCCGTGCAGGGCTTCTACCTCGCCCTGACCAAATGGGACGGCGTCTCCCCACCGCAGTTCGTCGGCCTGGGCAACTTCCGGGAGATGGCCCACGACGAGGTCTTCCGCAGCGCGGCCGGCCACACCGTCCTCTGGCTCGTGCTCTTCGGCGGCCTGTCCGCCGTGCTCGGCCTCGCCGCCGCACTCCTCCTCCAACAGGAGCGCCGCGGCGTCGGCTTCTACCGCGCGGCCCTGTTCCTGCCGGTCGTCTTCTCGCTGGTCGCCACCGCCCTGGTCTGGCAGGCGATCTACCAGCCCGACGGCGTCCTCAACCAACTCCTGCAGTCCGTAGGCCTCGGCAGCCTCCGCCACGCCTGGCTCGCCGACCAGGACACCGCCCTCTACGCCGTGATCGTGCCCGCGCTCTGGCGCCAGATCGGCTACGTCATGGTCCTCTACCTGGCCGGCCTCAAGGGCATCGACCCCGCCCTCTATGAGGCCGCCAAGGTGGACGGCGCCAGCGCCTGGCAGCGCCTCCGGCACGTCACGCTGCCCCAACTCCGCAGTGTCAACGCGGTAGTTCTGTCGGTCATCGTCATCGACTCGCTGCGCTCCTTCGACGTCGTGTGGTCGCTGACCCGCGGCGGCCCCTACCACTCCTCCGAGCTGCTGAGCACCTACATGTACTCAACCGCCTTCCAGTCCCTGCGACTTGGCTACGGCTCCGCCCTCGCCGTCGTCATCTTCGTGCTGGCCTTCGGCGTCATCTGCTCCTACCTCGTCCGCGCGTTCCGGGAGGCCGACTGATGTCCGCCAACTCCACGGCCCTGCGCCGCAAGCGCGCCGCGACCGCCGGATTCCACCTCGGCGCGGGCGCGTTGGCGATCCTCTGGCTGCTGCCCATCGCCCTGGTCCTGGTGACCAGCCTGCGCTCCTTCGACGACATCGCCGCCCACGGACTGGGCAGTTGGCCGCACTCCTTCACCTTCGGCAACTTCCACCAGGCCTGGGTGGACGGCGGCCAACAGCGCGCCCTCATCAACAGCCTGATCGTCACCATCCCCTGCGTCCTGATCACACTGGCCCTCGCCGCGATGGCCGCCTTCGCCCTCAGCCGCTACGAAGTCCCCTTCCGCCGCTCCCTGTTGCTCCTCATGCTCGGCGGCAACCTCCTCCCGCCGCAGATCCTCCTCATCCCGGTGTCCAAGCTCAGCGAGGTGATGGGCGTCTTCGACACCCTGCCCGCACTCATCGGCGTGCAGATCGGCTTCGGCGTCGGCTTCTACGTCTTCGTCCTGCACGGATTCATGCGGTCGATCCCGACGGAGATCCAGCAGGCGGCGGTCGTCGACGGCGCCGGCCCCTGGCAGATCTTCTGGCGCATCATCCTGCCGCTGACCCGCCCCGCCCTGGCCGCGCTCAGTGCCCTGTCCTTCACCTGGATCTTCAACGACCTGCTGTGGGCGATCACGGTGCTGCGCAGCGACACCAAGATGCCGATCACCGCCGCCCTCATCGGACTTCAGGGCCAGTTCGTCTCGATGTGGAACGTCATCGCGGCCGGTTCCGTCATCGCCGCCGCCCCCACGGTCGCCGTGTTCCTCCGCTTCCAGCGGCACTTCGTGGCCGGGCTCAACCTCGGGGCGGTCAAGTGACGTACCAGCGCTGGACCTTGCGCACGGAGAACACCAGCTACACCGTGCGCCTGTCCCCGGACGGCCCCTGGGCCGAACTCGACGCATGGGGCCCGCTCGGCGTCGAGGACGGTCCCTCCGCCCTGGACTGGTCGAGGCGCACACACTTCATCACCCCCGCCGACGCGGCACCGGCCGAGTATCTGCCGTACGGACTACGGCCGTTCACCGGCTCGGAGCTGGTGGCGTCCCGTCCGGACGGCGACGACCGGGGCGTGTGGTGGGAGTTCGCCGGGGCCGAAGAGGACGAGGGCGCGCTACGACTCACCTTCCACGACGAGCAATTGGGCCTCTGTACCGTCCTGCACTACGAGACCGTGCCAGGCACAGACGTGATCCTCCGCTGGACGGAGTTCACCGCCGCTGCTCAGGAAATGCGCTTGGAGCGCCTCGACTCGGCCGCCGTGAACATCCCCGTCACTGGCGTTGCCCGCCTGACGTACCTCACGGGCCAGTGGTCGCAGGAGTTCCAGCGCACCCAACTCGACCTGCCCAGAGGCACGTTCAGTATCGGCAGCCTGCAAGGCGCACCGGGACACGCGTACGCGCCCTGGCTCGCGGTGCAGGACGGCGAGTCGCCGGCCGCCTACGGCATCGCCCTCGCCTGGCCCGGCAACTGGCACATCACCGCCGAGGCCGAACCCGGCGGCGCCGTGCGGGTGAGGGCGGGCCGTGTCCCCCACGAGGGAGCAGTGCTCCTCGCCCCCCGCGAGACCCTCGCCACCCCCCAACTCGCCTGCGCCTTCAGCCCGGAGGGACTCGACGGGCTGTCCCGCGTCTGGCACCGCTACGAACGACACCTCACCGGCGAACGCCTGCACCGCCCCCGCAAGGTCCTCTACAACTCCTGGGAGGCCACCGGCTTCGACGTCGACGCGGCCGCGCAACGGGAGCTGGCGAAGACGGCCGCCGACATCGGCACCGAGCTGTTCGTCGTGGACGACGGCTGGTTCACCGGGCGCGGCGACGACACCGGGGGACTGGGTGACTGGTGGCCGGACCCGGCGGCCTTCCCACTGGGCTTCGACCAATTCATCGCGGACGTAAGGACGTTGGGCCTGGACTTCGGTCTGTGGATAGAGCCCGAGGCCGTGAGCCCGGGGAGCCGTCTGTACGCCGAACACCCCGAGTGGGTCTACCGGATCGAGGGCCGCCCCGGCCGACTCGTCCGCAACCAACTCCTCCTCGACCTCGGCCGGACCGACGTCCAGGACTTCGTGATCGAGACGCTCGACCGGCTCCTCGGCACGTACGACATCAGCTATTTGAAGTGGGACATGAACCGCCCGCCCACCGAGCGAGGCCGTCCCGGTGCAGGCCGCGTCGACCTCGACGCCGAGCATGTCGCCGGATACCTGCGCGTTCTCGACCACCTCCGTTCGGCCCACCCGGACGTCACCGTCGAGGGCTGCGCGGGCGGCGGCGGGCGGATCGAGCATGCGACGATCGCGCGTACGGACGTGGTGTGGCCCAGCGACAACACCGCACCGCTGGACCGGCTTTCGACCCAGTACGGCTTCCTGCACGCGCACGCCCCGCACGTCATGAGCTCGTGGGTCACCGACGCGCCCGGCGTCTTCGATCCGCGCCCGCGCAGTCTCGCCTTCCGGTTCGTCAACGCCATGTGCGGGGTGCTGGGCATCGGCGCCGACCTGCGCGCGTGGACGCCGGAGCAGCGGGCCGAGGCGGCCTGGTGGATCGGCCGGTACAAGGAGGCGCGGGAGGTGATCCACCATGGCGAGGCACGGCTTCTTGGCACGCCGGAGGAGCCGAGCTGCGGAGTGCAGTACGACGCCGGGGACCGGACCGTCGTAGCAGCGCTGAGCACCGGGCGTCTCGACGGCGCCCCGCTCGTGCCGGGGCGGATGGACCGGCTTCGGCTGCGGGGACTGGACGCGACGGCGCGTTACCGGGACGCGGCGACCGGGACGTCGTACAGCGGAGCGCATCTGCTGCACTACGGGCTGCCGTTCGCGTGGAGTGCCGATCATGACGCGGACCTGGTCGTGCTGATACGCGAGTGAGCCCCTTATGTTTCCAGCAGGCCTCTCCAGCAAGACCTTGCCCGTGAGAGACGCGAAGGACGCGAGACCCGAAGGAGTCGAACCTCGATGGACCAGTCCGTACGACGGCACGGCGCCCGTTTCACCGGACGCACGGCCGTGGTCACCGGAGCGGCCTCCGGCATCGGAGCCGCCACGGCCGTACGCCTCGCCGAGGAGGGAGCCGCCGTCGTGCTCGCCGATGTCGCCGAGGAGCGGGGCGAGTTGGTGGCGGAGCGGATCGTCAAGGACGGCGGGCGGGCGCGGTTCGTGGCTGCCGATGTCGCCGTCGAGGACGACTGGGCGCGGATCGTCGGCGCCGCGCACACCTTCGGGCCTGTCGACGTCCTCGTGAGCAACGCTTTCACCGTTGAAGTCACCCCGGCCCACGAGATGACCCTGCCGTCCTGGCAACGGCAGCTCGACGTCAATCTGACCGGCAGTTTCCTCGGGTTCCGGGCGGTGCTGCCCGATCTGGAGGAGCGGCGGGGTTCGGTGGTTCTGACCTCGTCCGTGCACGCCCACAAGGGCATTCCCGGGCATCCCGCCTACGCCGCCGCCAAGGGCGCGCTGCTCTCCCTCTGCAGCCAACTCGCCGTCGAATACGGGCCAGTTGTGCGCGTCAACGCCGTGCTTCCGGGTCCGATACTGACCGCCGCCTGGGACCGGGTGCCGCCCGAGGAACGGGAACGCAGCATCGCCGAGACGGCCGCACGCCGCTTCGGCACCCCCGAGGAAGTGGCCGCGGCCATCGCGTTCCTCAGCGCCGACGAAGCCTCCTACATCACCGGGACGAGTCTCGTGGTGGACGGCGGCTGGAGCGTCGTCAAGGCCTCCGCATGACCACGCTCCCCAACCAGCAGAAAGGCTGTACGACATGACGCCCTATGCCCGTCGAGGCGTCCACGGCCAGACCGTGGAACTCCTCGCCCGCCGCATCCTGGGCGGTGAGATCGCCGAAGGCGCCACGCTCGATCTCGTGGCGCTGCAGAGCGAGTTGGACGTGAGCCTGACCGCGCTGCGCGAGTCGCTGAAGGTGCTCGCGGCCAAGGGGATGGTCGACGCCCGGCAGCGGCGCGGCACCTTCGTGCGCCCCCGTGCCGAGTGGAACCTGCTCGACGCCGATGTCCTGCGCTGGCAGTTCGAGGGTGCCTCCACCAGCGAGTCGGACCGGGCGCTGCTGCACAACCTCGCCGAGGTGCGCGCCATCATCGAACCGGCCGCCGTACGCCTGGCCGCCCAGCGCCGAACCGACGCTGATCTGGCCGCACTTGACGGTGCCCTCGACGCGATGGGGGAGCAGGGCGGCGACGCCGCCCATGCCGTCGAGGCCGACCTCGCCTTCCACCGCGCCCTGCTCGCCGCCACCCACAACGAACTCCTCGAACGCATGGAGATGGTGATCGAGTCCGGCCTCGCACACCGCGACCGGATCGTGCACAGCGCCCCGCACAGCGAGGACCCGGTCCCCGCCCACCGCGCCGTCCTGGACGCCGTACGCGACCAGGACCCGCAGGCCGCCGAGGCCGCGATGCGCGCCCTGCTGGACCAGGCCGGCCGCGACCTGGACCGGCTGGACGACTCCGAAGAGGAGGGTTCCCACGTGGACTCCGCACAGGACTCCGAAGAAACGGAAGGCTCCCGGTCTCAGTGAAGATCACCCGTGTCGAGACCTTCCTCGTCCCGCCCCGCTGGCTGTTCTGCCGCGTCGAGACCGACGAGGGCGTCGTCGGCTGGGGCGAACCGGTCGTCGAAGGGCGCGCCGAGGTCGTCCGCGCCGCTGTGGACGTGCTGGCCGAACACCTCGTCGGCCAGGACCCGTTGCGCATCCAGGACCACTGGCAGGTCATGTCCAAGGGCGGCTTCTACCGGGGCGGCCCGATCCTCTCCAGCGCCGTCGCGGGCCTCGACCAGGCCTTGTGGGACATCGCCGGGAAGACCTACGGCGCCCCCGTGCACGCCCTGTTGGGCGGTCCCGTGCGCGACCGCGTCCGGGTCTACGCCTGGGTCGGCGGCGACGAACCCGCCCAACTCCGCGAGCAGATAGCCGCCCAGGTCGAGGCCGGTTTCACCGCCGTGAAGATGAACGCGGCCGGAGCCACCTCACCGATCCCCACCCCCGCCGAGACCGCCGCGGTCGTCGCCCGCGTGGCCGCCGCCCGCGAGGCACTCGGCCCCGACCGCGACGTCGCCGTCGACTTCCACGGCCGCTTCACCGCCGCCGGCGCCCGCCGCGTCCTCGCCGAACTCGCCCCGCTGCACCCGCTGTTCGTCGAGGAACCCGTCCTGCCCGAGCACGGTCGTCAACTCGCCGGTCTGGTCGAATCGAGTCCCGTACCGCTCGCCACCGGCGAACGCCTCTACGGACGCGGCGAGTTCCTGCCCATACTCGCCGCGGGCATCGCCGTCGTCCAGCCCGACCTGTCCCACGCCGGCGGCATCTCGGAGGTCCACCGCATCGCCTCCCTCGCGGAGGCCTACGGCGCTCAACTCGCCCCGCACTGCCCCCTCGGCCCGATCGCGCTGGCGGCGAGTCTCCAGGTCGCGTTCGCCACCCCCAACTTCCTTATCCAGGAGCAGAGTCGGGGCATCCATTACAACAAGGATGCCGACCTGCTGTCCTACCTCGTCGACCCGGCACCGTTCCGGTTTGTCGACGGCCACGCCCTGCGCGGTGACGCCCCCGGCCTCGGCATCACGGTCGACGAGGCCGCCGTACGGGCCGCCGACCGGACCGGCCACGCCTGGCGCAACCCCGTGTGGCGGCACCCCGACGGCTCCTTCGCGGAGTGGTGACCGTGCCGTTGGACATCGTTATCGACCGTGCCCACGGCGGGCGTTGGACCTCGCTGCGGGCGGCAGGGCGTGAGTGGCTGTGGCGGCGCGAGGCTCCGGAGCGCGACAACGTTTCCCCCGGTGACACCTTCGTGGACGCGGGCGGGCTGGAGGAGTGCATACCGACGGTCCGGGGTGCTCCCGACCACGGTGACGCCTGGTCAAGAACCTGGACTCGGGAGGGAGTTGCGGATGTCCTCCACTGCGATCGCTTTACATTGGCGCGGACTGTGCGTGCGACCGACGATGGGGCCGAGGTCGACTACGTCCTGACGGCCGACACGGGCTTCCGCTTTGTATGGGCCGCGCATGCTCTGCTCGACCTCTCCGACCGTGCGTCTCTGCGCATTCGTGATGGAGCAGGTACGCGGCTATTCCCTGAAGCGGCGCGGCTGTTGGAGCGGGAGTGGCCGGACGGTGCCTCATGGGTGGAGGGTGACTGGCCCGCACCGTGCGGACTGCGCCTGGACCGGTTGGGTCCGGATGACGGGACCGCCGTAGGGGCGGTTGTGGACGCTTCCCACTGCTGCGTCCATGACCAGGCCGACCGGCTTTCCCTCGCCATCGAGGCCGACGGGCAGCCCGTGTCCATGGCGCTGTGGCGCAACCTGGGCGGTTGTCCCGCTCAACACCCCTATCGGAGCACGGGCGTTGAACCGATGCTCGGCCGCGTCTTCGACCTCGCCGAGGCCGGCACTGATGACGCCGCCCGGGTACCCGCCTCGGGCGAAGTGCGGTGGCGGCTGACGCTGGCCGCGAACTGCCGTTGTGCCTGAACCGACCTGCACAGGAAGGGAATTCGTCACATGGATCTGCGAGCGGCCCTGGCCGCACACCGCCTCGTCGCGATCATCCGCGGCACCGATCCCGAGGCCGCGGTACGCACCGTACTGACCCTCGCCGAGGAGGGCGTCGAACTGATCGAGGTCTCCCTGACCGGTACGGACGCCCTGTCCGTCATCGAGCGGGCCCGCAAGGAACTCGGCCCCGACAGGCCGTTGGGCGCCGGTACCGTCCTGACCGCCGACGATGCCCGCGCCGCCCATCGAGCCGGCGCGAACTTCGCCGTCACCCCCGCGCTCGGGGACGGCATCCGCGAGGCGCGGCGGCTCGAACTGCCGGTGATCGCGGGGGTGTTGACCCCCACCGAGATCCTCGCCGCACGCCCCCTCGATGTCGCCGCGCTGAAGATCTTCCCTGCTGCCGAGGCCGGCGGTCCCGCCTATCTCAAGGCATTGCGCGGACCGTTCCCGCGCGAGGTGTTCGTGCCGGTGGGCGGCGTGGACGAGGTGGCCGCGCGGGAGTATCTGAACGCCGGGGCGACCGCCGTCGGCGTCGGCTCACCCCTCGTCGGCGACGCGGCCGACGGCGGCAGCCTGACCGCGCTGCGCGCCCGAACTCGCGCTCTGCTGACCGTCGTAGAGGAAGTCTCGTCCGTGCGGGAGGTGTCATGACGAACGGATGGGAGTCGGCCGGAGGTGGGGTCGTCTGTATCGGGGAGACCATGGCGGCCCTTGCTCCCGACCCGTCCTCGTCGCTGGAGTGCGCTGAGGATCTGCGGGTGTCGGTGGCCGGGGCCGAGTCGAATGTGGCCATGTATCTGGCCGACTTGGGGATTCCCGTCTCGTGGCTCTCGGCCGTGGGCGACGACCCGTTGGGGCGGCGCGTGCTCGCGGAGGTCGGGGCCGCCGGTGTCGATGTGAGTGGTGTGCGGTGTGATCCGGAGCGGCCCACGGGGCTGCTTGTGAAGGAGCCGAACGGTTCGCAGACCCGGGTCCACTACTACCGGGGCAACTCGGCGGCCTCGGCGATGGGCCCCGATGTGCTCGACGACGACAAGCTGAGATCGGCCGCTGTACTCCATCTCACGGGCGTGACACCGGCGTTGTCCCCGTCCTGCCGGAGCCTGGTGACCACCGCGCTCAGTGTCCCGGCCGCTGAACGGCCGTACGCCATCAGCTTCGATGTCAACCACCGCCCCGCGCTGTGGCCGCCGGGTACGGCCGCCACCGTGCTGCGCGATCTGGCCGAGCTCGCCGACATCACCTTCGTCGGGCTCGACGAAGCGCGGGAGTTGTGGGGCGCGGAACTCGAACCGGCCGACGTACGGGGGCTGTTGCCGCAGCCGCGCCTGCTCGTCGTCAAGGACGGCGGCCATTCCGCCGTCGCCTTCAGTGACGAAGGCGTACGGATCGTGCCCGCGCTGGACACGGACGTGGTGGAACCCGTCGGTGCGGGCGACGCGTTCGCGGCCGGGGTTCTGGCCGGGCTGCTGCGCGGGGACGGCATAGAGCGTGCGCTGCGGTTGGGACACATCACGGCCGCCTCGGCGCTTCAAGTGACGGCCGATCATGGCCCGTTGCCGGACAGCGCGCGGATCGAGTGGCTTCTTGAGCTTCCGGCGAGCGAGTGGGCTGCCGGGAGCAGTTTCTGTGGGTGACCAGGCGCGTCATCGTGCTCGGTCAACGATGGGGTGAGGCGTCGACGTCGCCCGGACCAGGTACGGCATCCATGGTGCTGGGAGTGGGGGACACCGAGGGGCGGTTCGCGGGACCGACCGGTGGTTCCCGGACCTCGTGGAGCGCCAGGAACAGCACGCCGATCACCGCTGCGGCCACGACGAGCAATGCGACGGCGGTACGGCGGACGGGGTGGAGGGCCGGGAGCCGGAACAGCCGGGGCCGACTGGTCGGCGGGGTCGCGGGACGCAGTGCGTACAGGTCGACGGAGTCGGCCCGGGCACGCAGGGCGTTGCGCAGCCGTTCTTCGAGGGGGTCCGGAGGGAGGCCGGAACCGAGGTCCTGCTCGATCATCGGAACGCCTCCGGGGTCACGCGTGTTGTCATCGGGACGCCTCCAACTCTCGGCGCAGGGCGGCCAGTGCGCGGCTCGCGGTGGATTTGACCGCGCCGCGGGACAGGCTCAGGGTGTCGGCGATCTGGGCCTCGCTGAGATGGGACCAGTACCGCAGGACCAGCACTTCACGTTGCCGCCGGGTCAGCCGGTGCAGGGCGGCGATCACCTCTCCGTGCTCCTCGCGCAGGAGTACGGGTTCCTCGGCGGAGGGGGCGTGCCCTTCGCGCTCGGGGACGTGGGCCCGTACCGTACGGCGGCGGCGCAGGACCGAGCGTGAGGTGTTGACCACGCTGGTGCGCAGATACGCGTCGGGGTTGTCGAGGCCGGTGAGGCGCTCGCCGTGGCGGCGGTAGAGCGCGGCGAAGACGTCCTGCACGACGTCCTCCGCCGTGGGGAGGTCGTCCACGAGGAGCAGGGCCAGGCGGACGAGGGGCAGGCGGCGGTGGGTGTACAGCTCGTCGATGCCGGGTTCGTGGAGGTCGGCGGAGACGGTCGGTGCATCCGGCACGGCCGGGATGTCCTCGCGCCGTTGCGACACCCCGCGCACCAGGTGCCGTAGCGCCCGTCGCAGCGCGTCCGACCAGGTGCGCGCCGGGAAACGTGGGGGCCGGTGTCCGCCCGTCGGTATGCCGTAGGCCGGGGTCGTCGCCGCGTTCATGGATCTCCAGGACAGCAAGGTCTTCGTACCTGCGCCCGGTGTCGACGGGCGGGCGGTGAGGCCGCCGGGCAGGTACCCGGCGGCTTCACCTCGGCACGGGCCGGATGACTGGCCCGTGCCGATCAGCGGCAGTTCGCCGCGCGTGTCAGCGCTTGGCGGGAGCGGGCTTGGCGTCGACCGGGGTGCCCTTGCTCGGGTCCGGGGCGGTGCAGTCGTCGCCGGGCACCGCGTCGACCGGGTCGTCGCTCAGGATGGTGTACGACACCTGCTTGCCCTTGTAGGCGTGGGCGATCCCGTTCGGCACCGCCTCGACCGGCTCCGGGCACTGGTCGGCGGGCGTGCCCTTGGCGGGAACCGGCTTCGGGGCGGGCGCGGAGTTGTCGGCGTGGGCGGTGAAGGAGCCGCCGAGGGCGAGCGCGGCGGCGGCGCCGGTGACGCCCAGGGCGATCCGTACCCGACCCGCGCGGAGGCTGCAGCGGACGGTCTGACCTGCGGACATGTGATTCCTCGAATCGTCGATGCTGACGGGACTGGCGGGCCGCCGCCACGGCTGGCTTCCCGTGGCGAAGGCCCTGGCTCGGAGGCGCCTCCACCCGGACAGACGTTCCGAGGGCATCGAGGTTGCAGGTCGGAGGAATCTTTTCTACGGGGCGTGCGTGACGGCCCTTCGCGGGAGTGGGAGACGGTCCCTACATGTCCAGGACGATGTCCGTGCCGGGACGCGCGCAGCAGATCAGGATCTCGCCGTCGGCCGGTGGCTCCAGCGGGTCGGGGGAGTAGGTGATCGTGCCGGACAGCAGGGGTGTGACGCAGGTGTGGCAGACGCCGGTGCGGCAGCTCCAGCGGGTGGGTACGTCGCAGGCGTCGGCGAGTTCGAGCACAGTGCCGTTGGTGTCGGCGTCGAACGGGACGGCGATACCGCTGCGGGCGAAGGTCACCAGCGGGCCGGTTCCGGGTGTGCCCGGGGGCTGGTGCGGTGCCCGGGCGGGGTGGTCGGTGAGGCCGGGGTTGATGGCGCCCAGCGTTCCGAACAACTCGGTATGGATGCGTTCGGGGTCGATGCCGGCCTCGGTGAGGGCCTGCCTCATGTCGGTCATGAAGGGCGCGGGGCCGCAGATGTACGCGGTCGCGTCGGCCGGGATGGACAGCGCGAGCAGCTTGTCCTTCGTGAGGCGTCCCGGGGTGGCATGGGCGTGCCGCCGTTCCTCGGGTGTGGCCGCGCTGTAGAAGACGTGCTCGTGCGCGTCCGGCAGCGCGGTGAGCAGGTCGTGTGCCTCGGCGGCGAGGGGGTGTTCCCGGGGGCCGCGGGCGCCGTGGATCCACCAGACCTCCCGCTTGCTGCCCTGCGCGGCCAGCTCGTGCAGCATCGACAGCACCGGCGTGAGACCGATGCCGGCGGAGACGAGAAGCACCGGTCCGCTGTCCTCGGCGTACACGAACTCCCCACGGGGCGCGGCGACTTCGAGTTCGGCGCCGGGCCGTAGCCGCGTGGTGAGGTAGCCGCTCGCGGTGCCGTGGGGCTCGTGTTTGACGCTGATCCGGTAGGTGCCGGCGTCGGGCGCGGCGGAGAGCGAGTAGCTGCGCACCGGGGCGGGGCCGGTCGTAGTGGGGACGCGCAGGGTCAGGTACTGGCCCGCGCGGGCGGCCGGGAGCAGGGAGTCGTCCGGGGCTGCCAGCCGGATCGAGGTGACCGTCGTGTTTTCGGGGACCACCTCCGTCACGCGCAGCGCGCGGAAACCGGCCCAGGCCGGGTGGGCGGAGGTCGTCAAGTCGTCGGCCGCGGCGAGCAGTTCACGGAACGACCCCTGCCAGCCGGGGCTCAGCGCGGGCACGTCCAGCGCGAGGCGCAGCTTGGCGGGGTCGCGGCCGGGGAGGTAGAGCAGCGCGTCGATGTCGGCGACGCTCAGCGCGTTTGGACCGGTCCTGGTCCGTACGATCCGGTCGCCGGCCTGCACCCGCCCCTCCCGCACGACCCGCATGTAGAACCCGGGCCGGTGATGGCTCACCAGCAGCGCGGCCAGCTCGGGTTCGCCGAAGCGCATGCCGACGCGGTAGCAGGTGACGCGCGGCTGGGTGACCTCGAACTCGGCCTCGCCGATGCGGTATCGGTCGCCGATGCACACCTCGTCGTCGAGGAGGCCGTCCACGGTGAGGTTCTCGCCGAACTGGCCGTAGCCGAGGTCGTCGCGGCCGAAGTGCCGCTGCCAGTGCCGGTACGACTGGATCTGGTAGACGAGGACCGCCCGCTGTTCGCCGCCGTGGCCTGCCGTGTCGCCCTGGCCGTCGCCGTCGATGTTCAGGCGGCGGACCATCGCCGGGCCCACCACCGGGTACTTCCATACGCCCGTATAGACAGTCTTGCCCTGCCAGGGAACGTCCTTCGGCATGCCGACATTCACTGACAGCAGGGTGGGCATCGGAGCGCTCCTTCCCACGGGGACGGCCGGATACGGGCGCGGCCGGGGCAGTCGTCTCCTCCCATAGTGAGGGTGCGGCCGTCGCCGTGCGAGACCGCACCCTCAACCTGTCGGCCTACTCCGGTGCCGTGATCCGGAGCCTGATCGTGCGAGCCTCCGGGCGCAGCGCGAACTCGGGCCACACATCCGGACCGCAGGCCCGTGAGCCAAGCCCGTGCTGGGCGGCGTCGACGAACAGCCGGCTCGTCGTCGAATCCGGCAGTTCGTACGGGTGCCCGGCCTTGGCGATCTCCTGCGGGGTGTGCCGACTGAGCGTGAAGCCCGGACGGCGACCGTGGGTGTCCGCGAGGGCCTCGATGCGCAGCACCTCGGTGTCGCCGCTGGTGAGGGCCAGTCGGCGCAGTTCGGAGCGGTGACCGGTCTCCTGGGGGCGTGCGTAGTCGACCGAGAGATCGCCGATGGAGGCGGCGAAGCGCCCGGTGCGGGCCGCGCGCACACTGTCGGGGTAGGACTCCAGCGGACCGAGGCCGAACCACTCGGCGCCGTCGATCGGCGCCGTGCCGTCGGGCAGGTCGAAACGCACGCCGATCCGCGGCCACACCGTCTGCCAGCCGTGCGAGGGCTGGATCTCCACCCGCAGCTCCACCTCGCCGTCGCTCTCGCGCGACCAGACGGACTCCACCAGTACGGACAGGCCCGAGTCGGCGGCCGACACCTTGTCGACCGTGCGCAGCGCGTTCGCGCTCTGCTCCACCGACACCCGGCGCGAGGTCAGCCGGTCGAGCCCGTCACGGAGCCACAGCTCGGCGTTGGACACCCCGGAGACACTCGCGTCACTCTCGTCGACCTCGCCCCACGCGCCCTTGTCGTTGTCGGTCGGAGCGCGGAACAGCTCCAACCGAGGCCCGGCTACGGCGCGTTCGCCCAGCCTGACGAGAGACCCGCCGACGAACTCCGCGACGCCGAGCGTGAGAGTCCCGGCGCCGGGCTGCCAGTCGAACCGGCCACGGCCGGCAGGGATGGGACGCCGAACCGATCGGTCCAGCTGGGCAGTTGCGACGACATGACCCTCGGGCGCCCAAGGGGTCGCCGTCGCCAGCACCGCGTCGATCGTCAGCCAGGTCTCGGCATCCGGCGACACCGGGACCGACGGCAACGACACCCGGCCCGAGTCGCCCGCCACGACGGACGGGACCTCCAACTCCCCTGATTCCACAGGGTGTCCGTCGTGCTCGACCCGCCAGCGGAAGCGCAGGTCGGACGTGTCGGTCGTGTGCCGGAGGTTGGTGATCGCGACCTTGTCGCCGTCGAACGCGAAGTGCACCGGCGCCACTACGGCCTTGAACTCGTGGAGGCTCGGCGTCGGCACGTCGTCGCTCAACACCATGCCGTCCATCACGAAGTTGCCGTCGTGGATGACCTCGCCGAAGTCACCGCCGTACGCGTAGTACGGCGTCCCGTCCGGTGTCGTGGTCAGGATGCCGTGGTCGCGCCACTCCCACACGAACCCGCCGTGCAGGCGCGGGTGTTGGCGCACCAGCGCCTCGTACTGGTCGAAGGCGCCCGGGCCGTTGCCCATCGCGTGGGCGTACTCGCAGAGCAGGAACGGCTTGGTGCGCTGCCTGGCGCCCTGTGCGGGCGTGCAGTTGAGCAGCGGGGCACGGGAACCGTCGGTGCCGATCTGCTCGGTCTCCAGCACGGACGCGTACATGCGCGAGTAGACGTCGGTGTACTCGCCGGTGTAGTCGCCCTCGTAGTGCACGGGGCGTTCGGCGTCGCGGGCGTGCACCCAGGCCGACATGGCGGCGAGGTTGCTGCCGGTGTCCGCCTCGTTGCCGAGGGACCAGATCACGATGCTGGGGTGGTTCTTGTCCCGTTCCACCGTGCGCTCGATGCGGTCGAGGTAAGCCTCGCGCCAGGCCGGGTCGTCACTGGGATTGCCGACCCAGTCGACCTTGCCGAAGCCGTGCGTCTCCAGATCGCATTCCAGGATCACCCAGAACCCGAGCTCGTCGGCGAGGTCGAGCAGCCGGGGGTGCGGCGGGTAGTGGCTGGTGCGGATCGCGTTCACGTTGAACCGCTTCATCAGCGCCAGGTCCTCGCGGGCGTGCGCCTCGTCGAAGACACGGCCGCGCTCCGGGTGGGTCTCGTGCCGGTTCACCCCGTGGAACACGACCCGGCGCCCGTTCACCAGGAACTGGTCCCCGCGGATCTCGACCGTACGGAAACCCACCCGCAGCGAGACGGTCTCCGCGGCCGTGGACACCGTGGCGTCGTACAGGCGTGGCAACTCGGCCGACCAGGGCTCCACTTCGGCGATGTCGACGGCCGCCACGTCGTCCGGCGTCGCCCAGACCTGCTCGACGCCGAGTTCGGGGATGCGCAGGGTGACCGGGAACGCCGTAGCGTCGGCGACGACCTCAGCCTCGACCCGCCCGCGCCCGTCATCGAAACCGGCCCGCAGCCAGACGTCCTCGATGCCTCCGGCCGGACGGGCGGTCAGGGTCACATCGCGGAAGATGCCCGGCAGCCACCACTGGTCCTGGTCCTCGACATAACTCGCCGCCGACCACTGGTGCACCCGCACCGCGACGACGTTCTCACCAGGGCGTACGGCGTCCGTCACATCGAATTCGTGGGCGAGCCGGCTGCCGCTCGCGCCGCCGACCTCGACGCCGTTGACCCACACGCGGAACAGCGACTCGACGCCGTCGAAGCGCAGCACGACCCGCTCGGCGTCCGACCAGTCGGCGGGGACGTCGAAGGTGCGGCGGTAGTCACCGGTCGGGTTCTCGTCCGGGACGTACGGCGGGTCGATCGGGAACGGGAACTGGATGTTCGTGTAGATCGGGCGGCCGTAGGCACCGTCACCCTCGAGTACCCAGTGGGCGGGCACGGGGATGCTGTCCCAGGTGTTGTCGTCGAAGCCGTCGGCCGCGAAGTCCTCCGCCGCCGACGCCGTGGGGGACAGGCGGAAACGCCAGGGCCCGTTCAGGGAAAGGGACTTCGCGTCGGAGTGCAGCCACGAGCGCGCCGGACGCAGGGCACCACGCCCGGGAGCGAGGTCGGAAACTTGGGGGGAGAACTCGGGAAGCAAGAGGTCACAACGCTTTCGTGAGGGTGGAACGGGTGCATTGCATTCGATCATGGCCGCCTACCGGAGCACGACGGTGTGGATCTCCCAGGGGCCGAGGGCGAGTTCGAGCTCGTCCTGGACCTGGGTGCGGGAGATCGTCCTGCCCAGCAGATCGACGGTGACGGCCTCGGTGAACGTGCCCGTCACGCGGACCGTCGAGCCGGTGTCGCTCATCGCCGTCAGCCGCACCTCGGTGCCGGGCCCGTGCTCGGCGTCGGTGACGCGGCGGACGGCCGAGACGAGGACGTCCCCGCCGTCGACGCGCAACCCGGCGGTGTCGGGCGGCAGTTGGCCCCCGGTGGGCGCGGTTCCGCGGGTGACCAGTACGTCGTTGCGGAACTCCTCCGCGAGCGCCACCGCGTTCGCACCGCGCCAGCCGGTGGCCGACGGGACGACGGCGAACCGGTTCTCGATCCGCATCCCGAGGTCCTGCGCGCCGGGGACGGGGATCTCGCTCGCCGCAGGTTCATCGCGCAGGGGGTGGATGTTGACGCTGATCGAGCCGATCGCGCGTAGCAGCGTGACGGCGAGTTCGGAGCCGTCGCCGACGAGTTCGTACTCGCTGGAGTGGTCGAGCAGGACGGTGGCGGCCCCGGCCGACACGAACGAACCGGCCGGGAAGGTCGGCAGCGGGAACTCGCCCCAGCCGCCCTCGGCGGTCAATCCGCGCTCGGTGACGGCGAATTGACCGGCCGACGCGGAGGTCGTGACCGGCTCGGGCAGCGGTACGTGGAAGCGCAGCCGGTGGTCGGCGGACTGGTTGAGGAAGGACGTGGAGACCCGCGCGAAGGGCTCGCCCGCGCGCACCTCCACGAGCGTCTCCACCGGTGTCGGCACGGTCTGTTCGCCGCGGACATTGCGGTCGGCGGAGAGCGCGGCCGGCCACTCGTAGACGCGGGTGACCCGCAGCCGTGCACGCAGGGGGCCGTTCTCGACGACCTCGACGGCGATCTCCGTCGGCTCCGACACGAGGACGTCGTGCGCCGGGGGAGCGTAGTTGTAGCTGTCGCCCCGGTCACCGCCGTCGACGAGCCGACCCACTCCGTACAGCACGGTGCCGTCCGGCCCGGTCAGGTCCAGGGTGCCGTCGGCGGCGACCGCTACCGAGACCCGGCCGTTGGAGAGCGTGCGGTCCGTCGCCGTGGCGGGCGCGTGCGACGGTACGGCGGCGGAGGCGCGGTCGCTCGGTTCGACCCGGAAGGACGCCAGCCCGGAGGCGGGAACGCGCACAGGGACGAGTGCGGTGGCCCGGGCCTCCTCCATGGTCAACACCCGCCACTCACCCGGGTGTTGGGCTGCTGCCTCGGCGACCTCGCGGCGCAGGATCAGCAGGTCGAAGGGGCCGGCGGTCGGTACCTCCGCGAGGTGGAACACCAGGGCGCCGGGGGTGAGTTCGTAGTGGTCGATCTGGCGGCCGAAGAGTTCACGGCGGTGGATACGACGCAGGACGCGTTCGAGCTGGGAGGCGTCCATGCGCTCGTCGCTGAGGACGGTCGGGGCCTCGGAGATCAGCTGTACGGGGGCTGTCGTACCGTCGGCGGCGGTCGCGATGAGCGCGGTTCCCTCCGGCGGGGCCATGACGTCCACCTCGACCAGCACCGAGCGGTCGGACGGCAGCGGGTTGGCGACCAAGTAGCCGTCGCTCGGGACCAGTTCGGCGGGCTCGGTGAGCGCCGCGTCCCGTACGGCGCGGGCCGTCTGCGCGGCTTCGGCGAGGCGGGCGGCGACCTGGTCGCAGGTCTCGTCGGTGCCGGAGCCGACCACCGAGTCGTGTGCGGTCGACTCGATGATCTTGTGCCAGGCGAGGTCCAGGAACGGTGAGTCGTCGCGCCGCGACCACAGGGCGTTCACGCGCTCGGCGTGGTCGATCGTGCGCTCGGCAATGGCCATGCGCTGCTTGAGATCGAGCCGCACCGAGAGCACGCCCGGGAGGATGTTGCCGCGCACATGGCTCCGCAGCTCGCCGGTGACGCTGGCGGAGACCTCGTCGCGGACGTGCTTGCGGAGGTACTCGTCGAGAGTGGCGATGGTGATCGCGCGGCCCTCGCTGGCGGCTTGCCGTAGCCAGGAGGCGAGTTGGGGGTCGGGCGCGTTGTGATCGGTGCCTGCCATCGCCAACACCGGATCCGTGCCCCAGCGTTCGGCCGTCATCTCGGCGTAGTCGCCGAGCGCGCGGCCGATTCTGTCCGGCACCAGCAGGACGTCGAGGCCGTTGTCGTAGCCGTCGAAGAGGAACTCGGTACGGACCTGGGAGCCGTCCGGCGCACGCCAGTTGAAGGCGTGGCCGTCGACGGAGCCGGGTACCCCGCGCCACAGCGCCGCGTGCTCGATGCCCGCGCGCGCCAGGATCTGCGGCATCTGGGCGACGTGGCCGAACATGTCCGGGAGATAGCCGATCGGCATCGCGCCGCCCAGGTCGGCCGCCGCGGCCCAACCCATCTGCAGATTGCGGACGATGGTCTCGCCGGAGCAGAGGAACTCGTCGAGCAGGATCAGCCACGGGCCGACCGCGAGCCGGCCCTCGGCGACGAGGGCCGCGACCCGCTCGCGGTTCTCCGGCCGCATCTCCAAGTAGTCCTCGATCGCGGCCATTTGGCCGTCGACGGTGAACCGGAAGTCCGGGTCCGTCTCCGCCGTCTCCAGCACGGTGTCGAGAGCGGCGACGAGCCGGTGCCGGAACACCTGGAAGGGCTCGTACCACTCGCGGTCCCAGTGGAAGTGGGGCACGAACACAGCGGGGTTGGGCATCGCGGGAGGCACCTTCTGTGCGGGGACGGTCACTTGAGGGAACCGGCGGCGAGTCCGGTGCGCCAGAACCGCTGGAGCAGGATGAACACGATGATCACGGGCACGATCGACACCAACGAGCCGGTGATGACGGACTCCTGGAGCAGCGGGGCGCGGGCCGTCTGGCCGTTCCACTCGTACAGGCCGAGCGTGATCGGGAAGAGGGACTCCTTCTGCAGCATCACCATCGGCAGGAAGAAGTTGTTCCAGATCGCGACGAACTGAAACAGGAAGATGGTCACCAGCGACGGCGTCATCAGCTTGAACGCGACCGAGAAGAACGTGCGGAACTCACCGGCGCCGTCCAGCCGCGCCGACTCCAACAGCTCTTGCGGTACAGCGGCGTTGGCGAAGATCCGCGCGAGATAGACCCCGAACGGGCTGACGATGCTGGGCAGGAACACCGCGAAGTACGTGTTCACGATGCCCGTCGCCGAGAACAGCAGGAACAGCGGGAGCGCCAGCGCGGTGGTCGGGACGAGGACGCCGCCGAGGATGACCGAGAACAGGAACTCCCGGCCCCGGAAACTGAACTTGGCGAGCGCGTATCCGCACAGCGCGGAGATCAGCGTTCCCACGAGGGCGCCGAAGACCGCGTAGATCACGGTGTTGACGATCCACTTGCCGAAGATGCCGTCGCTGCGGCTGAACAGGACACGCAGGTTCTCGAACAGGTTGAAGTGCGAGAACGTCAGGCCGTTGGTGGCGGCGAGGTCGCCCTGCGGCTTGGTGGCGGCGACGATCAGGAAGTAGATCGGCAGCAGGAAGTAGATCGCCAGGAGGAGCATCAGGGCCATCGCGGCCGTACGGCTGACCTGGCTCTCGCGGTTCACGGAGCGCTTGTTGGCGGATCGGTTGGTCACAGGCCGGCCCTCTTCGACGTCAGTCGCATGAACCCGAAGCTCAGGACGAAGGTGATGACGGCGATGACCACGGAGATCGCCGCGGCCTGCTGGTAGTTGTTCCCGGAGGCCACCGCGTAGGCGAGCATGTTCGGCGTGAACGTGCTGGAGATGTTCGAGGAGATCTGCCGCAGCACGGCCGGCTCGGCGTAGAGCTGGAGGGTGCCGATGATCGAGAACACCGTGGTGAGGACGATCGACGGGGCGATGATCGGGACCTTGATCCGCCAGGCGATGGCCCAGTTGCTGGCGCCGTCCAATTTGGCCGCCTCGTACAGCTCCTGCGGGATCGACTGCAGCGCCGAGAACATGATCAGCATGTTGTAGCCGGTCCACAGCCACGTGGAGATGTTCGCCGCCGACCACAGCACGGCACCCGGGCCGAGAAAGTCGGGCTTGAGCCCGATGTCGTTCAACAGGTCGACTACGGGGCTGAGTTGGGGCGAGTAGAGATACGACCACATGATCGCGGCGATCACACCGGGTACGGCGTACGGCATGAACGCGGTGATGCGGAAGACCGACTTGAGCTTCAGCAGGGGAGTGTCGAGGAGCAGTGCGATGACCAGAGCGACGAACAGCATCACCGGCACCTGCACGATGCCGAACAGGCCGATGCGGCCGACGCTGGACCAGAACTCGCTGTTCTGGAGCACCTTTTCGTACTGGTCGAAGCCGCCGAACGTCGTGTACGAGGTGCCGTACTGTCCGCCGGTGCGGCGGACGACGCGGACGCTCTGCCACAGCGCGTAGCCGACCGGCACCAGGTAGAAGAGCACGAACGGGAGGAAGAACGGGATCACGAACGCGAAGATGGTGCCCGCCCGGGGGCCGCCGCCGTTGAGACGGCGACGGCCCCCGGGTGACTGCACCACGCGCGCCGCGCGCGTTGCGATGTCGGTCATTGCGCGGTCACTTGCCCGCCGCGGCCGGGATCGCCTGGTCCTTCATGGACTTCAGCGCGGCTGCCTGCGCCGTCGTCAGCGCGTCGTAGAGCGTGCCGTCACCGGCCGCCGCCTTGGCCATCGCGTCCTGGAGCGCGAGGTTCACCGTCTTCTGGGTCGGGCCCCAGGTGAAGCTGGTGTTGATCTTCTTGGACGAGTCGGCGAAGACGTCGAAGATCTTCTCGTTGTTGTAGTACGGAACTCCCTTGGACAGCGCGGGCAGTTGGAGCCCCGCGTTCGCCGCCGGGTAGAGGCCGCCCAGCTGGTTCTCCAGCGCGAGGGCCTCCGGATCGGTGTTCAGCCAGGTGTTGAACTTGACCGACTCGTAGAGGTGCTTGCCGCCCTTCATGAACGCGACGGTCGAGCCGCCCCAGTCACCGGAGGCGCCGTTCGAACCCCACGTCGGCATCGGGACGATCGTCCACTTCCCGGCCTGCTTGGGGAGGTTGTCGCGGAACATGCTGTAGCCCCAGGCGGCGCCGACGTAACTGGCGATCTGGTCCTTCTGGTACGCGGCGTACATCTGCGTCGAACCGTTGGCGAGGTCGGTGCGCACGAGCTTGCCGGAGATCAGCTTCTGCCAGTAGTCGGCGACCTGCTTGCTCTGCTCCGAGGCGACGGTGACCTGCCACTTGTTGTCGGCGTAGCTGTACATCTGCGAGTTGTTCTGCCACAGCAGCCCGTTGAACCACTCGGCGTTGTTCGGGTCGAAGAACGTGATGTCGAGCTTGGAGTCCGCCTTGTGCAGCTTGGCCGCGGCGGCCGCGTACTCGTCCCACGTCTTCGGGATCGCGATGCCGTACTTCTTGAAGATGTCACTGCGGACGTAGAGGGCCATCGGGCCGGTGTCCTGCGGCAGGGCGAAGACGCCGGTGTTGCCGAAGCTGGTCTGCGACCAGGTCCACGGCACGAACTTCGACTTGGCCGCGGTGGCCGCAGAGCAGGCCGAGGCGTCCACGAACGCGCTCTGGGTACGCAGGTTGGGCAACTCGTCGTAGCCGACCTGGGCCAGGTCCGGCGCCTTGCCCGCCTTGAGGGCGTTGCTGAGGATGCCGTACTGGTCGTTGGAGATGTTCTTCGTGGAGACCTGGATGTCCGGGTTCTTCTTGTTCCACAGGGCGACCACCTTGTCCATGCCCGGAACGGTGTTCCAGTACTGGAGGGTGACCTTGCCCTTGGCGGGTGCGCAGGAGGCCGCGGAGGTCTTCGTCGACGGCGAGGACGACGAGCATCCGGCGAGTACGGCGACACTGGCGGCCACGGCTACGGCGCCGAGGCGGATGCGCGTGATTGTGCTGCTCATGGTTTCCGTTCCAGACAACGACTAGCGGCGGTGCTAGGCGGCTCGATGCTGATCCCGAGGGCGGGATGCCTTCTGGGTGGAAGGGACGTGGGCACACCATTTTCCCGAGGTCTAAGAGTGTCCCGTGAGCGCTCCCGTGAGCGCTCACGGGACTGCCTGCAGATAGACCTCGACATGCATTTTGGAATGTTCGGAAGTCTGCGCTTCGGCCCGGGCGAGTGTCAAGACATTCGGACCGGATGCGCACGCGTGGCGGTCAGGCGGAGCCGCTCAACCGCAGTTCACCCCGTACGACGAGGTCGTCGCCCGCAAGCGCTTCCTCTCCCGAGAGCAGCCGCGCGACCTGCTCGATGGCGAGCGCGCCGAGCCGGCGGGTGTCGAGGGCGACGCTGGTGAGCGGGGGCTCGACGAGCGCCCCGAGCTGCAGACCGTCGAAGCCGATGACCGCCAGCTCCTGCGGGATGCTCCGGCCGAGGCGGCGGCCCTCGCGCAGGGCGCCGATCGCGATGATGTCGTTGAACGTGAGGACCGCGGTGACGTCGGGATGGTCGGCGAGCAGGGTCCTGAGCGCCGATCCGCCGCCGTCGGCCGTCTGGTCCGCGGGGACCATCAGGCCGGCCTCGATCCCGTGGGCGGTCGCGGCGGTCGTGAACCACTCGTGCCGGATGCTCGGTTCGGCCCGGGTGTGGTGGTCGAGCATGCCGATCCGGGTGTGCCCCCGCGCGACCAGGTGGGCGACCGCGGCATGGACCCCCGCCGCGCCGTCGATCTGGATCGCGCTGAACCGGGTGCGCTGTTCCCGGCCGATGAGCACCACCGGCATGCCGCGCGTGAACTTCTCCAGTTCGCTCTCGGGACAGCTGAAGTAGCCGATGACGGCGTCCACTTGGGAGCTGATCACCTGGAGCGTGCCGAGTTCCTCCTCCGCCCGGTCCCCGGTGTCGTACACGACGACCTGCCAGCCACGGGTCCTCGCCGCCTCCAGCGCGGCGGCCGCGACCTCGGTGAAGAACGGGTTGAGCAGATCGGGGATCACCAGCCCGATGGTCATCGTGTCCTGCCGGACCAGACCCCGGGCGAACCGGCTCGGCCGGTAACCGAGCGCGCGGGCGGCGTCGAGCACCCGCTGTTTCGTGACGCTGTCGATCTCGTCCTTGTCGTTCAGCGCCCGTGACACCGTCTGCCGGGACACCCCGGCCGACTTGGCGACGTCATTGATCGTGATTTTCCGGGGTTCCGTCCCCGTTGCCGACGGCACCACCATCGCCCACCTCCCGCTTCTCGCGAACGCCGGTGCGCGCGCAGAGCCCGAGTATGCATGTACGAGGGCGGCCGAACGAAGCCACGACCGGAAGGTGGGGGACGATTCGTGTGGGCGTCGCGCTATTGGGACGGCACGGGAATCGGGGTCCGGGCGAGCGCCGGAACGCTGGTGGGATCGTCGAGCAGGGCGTCGCGGCAGGTCTGAAACGCGCCGCGCAGCGTGGCTTCCCCGCCGAGGACGCCGAAGGTGATCAGCGGCTGCATGTCGGGCGCCAGGGCGCGGCGTCCGGCGAGTCGCTCGTCCAGGCCGGGCGCGAGCCAAGACGCCCAGGTGGCGAGGTATCCGCCGAGGATGATCTCGCCCGCGTCGGTGACACCGGACACGCCGAGGACGGCGGCTCCGAGTGCGTGCCCGGCAGCCCCGAGCGCGGCGACCGCGGCCGGATCGCCCGCGCGCAGCCGCCGGTCCAGCTTGGCCAGCGCCGCCTCGCCGCCCTCCGATTCGGCCACGGCGTCCAACCCGGCCGCGTGGATGAGGGGTTCGGGTCCGATGTACATCGCCAGGCAACCACGCGTCCCACAGCGGCAGTTGGGCCCGTCGAGGGAGATCGGCAGATGCCCGATCTCACCCGCCATGCCGTGACTCCCGCTGTGCACACGGCCGTTGACGAGCAGCCCGCCGCCCACGCCGGTGTCGGCCTTGATGTAGGCGACGGTGTCGGGGTGCTCGACGCCGTCGGCCGCGAGCGCGTGATACTCGGCCAGCGCGGCCATGTTCGCGTCGTTCACCACGTCAACAGGGCAGTCCAGCAAGGGGAGTTCGGCGACGACGAGGGAGCGCAGGTCGGTGCTGTGCCAGCCGAAGTCGATGGCGGCGGCCACCAGTTGGGAGGTGCCGACGACCGGTCCGGCCATGGCCACGGCGAGTTGGGCGAGATGGGCGTGCGGTGTCGCGTCCCGTACCGCCGCCTCGGCCGACCGCACCACGCAGCCGATGACCGCGGCGAGGGCGCGCGGATCGCCGTACGGCGCGTGGTGGGGCGCCGACTCGCGGTGCAGGACGCGGCCCCGGAAGTCCGCCGCCAACACGTGCACGGACTCCAGACTCACCTGCGCGGCGAGGATGACCACGCGCTCGGGGACCAGCCGCAGCAGACGCCGGGGGCGGCCCCGCCCGGCGGACGGCACGGACCCCGCCTCGGCGACCAGGCCGCGGTCGATCAACTCCGTCACCAGCGCGGTGACCGTGGCGTGCACCAGTCCGGTGCCGGCCGCCACCTCGGTACGGGCGCACGGGCCGTGGGCGTCGAGGTACCGCAGCACGAGGGCCAGATTGCGGCGTCGTACGTCGGCGGAGTCGGCGGGGGCGTTCACGCAGACGATTGTGCCTCCGCCAGAAGGGATCCGGTCAAGGTGGCCAAGATATTATTTTTCGAGCCTTGAAATAAATAAATCCACGTGGCCATACTCCCGGCACCGGCAACGGTGCCGGTCCGTCCCCGTGGAGGCGTCCTTGTCCGCTTCGACCTCTTCCGCCCCCGCCACCTCCCGAACGGACGACACCCTGGGCAGCTCCCAGGTGAACGTCCTGATGTGGTCGATGGGTGCGGGATTCGCCGCTCTCTACACCGCGTACGCCGGTCTCGTCGTGGTTCTGCTCCCCGCTCAGATCCAGAACCTCGACGCCGCCGCGAAGGAATCGAACCTCGCTCTGGTGACGATGACCTCCTCCATCGTCACGCTCTTCGCCCAGCCGATCATCGGCGCCATCTCCGACCGCACCCGGGGCCGCCTGGGCCGCCGCACCCCCTGGATGCTGTTCGGCGCCGTCGGCTCGACCCTCTCCCTGCTGGCCATCTCGCACGCCACCACCCTGCTCTGGCTCACGCTGATGTGGGTCGCCGTCCAGGTGCTGCTGAACGTCGTCCAGGCCCCGCTCACCGCCGTCATGGCCGACCGCGTCGCCCCGCGCAGGTTCGGCATCGTCTCCGCCTTCGTCGGTCTCGGCTCCAACCTCGGCGCCACGCTCGGCGTGATCGTCGCCGCCCGCTACGCCGGTCAACTCGGCCTGGGATACGGCGTGATCGCCGCGATCGTCCTGGTAGTGGTGCTCGCGTTCGTCCTGCTCAACCGGGACCGGACCCGCCCCGAGCCGCCGGAGCCCTTCTCCTGGCGGGAGTTCCTCACCGGCTTCTGGGTCTCACCGCGCCAACACCCCGACTTCGCCTGGGCGTTCGTGGCCCGCATGACGTTCATCCTCGGCTACTGGGGCGTCGCCACCTACCAGCGCTACGCCCTCCAGGACTACGTCGGCCTGGACGGCGGCGCGGTGGACAGCGCCCAGCAGCTGATGTCCGTGCTCGCCTTCGTCGGCACCCTCGCCGGAGCCATCCCGGCGGCGAAGATCTCCGACCGCACCGGCCGCCGCAAGATCTTCGTGATCGGCGCGTCCGTCCTGCTCGCCCTGTCGATGGCCATCCCGCTGGTCAGCCCCACCCTGCCCGCGATGTACGCGTACGCGCTGGTCAGCGGCATGGGATTCGGTACGTACATGTCGCTGGACATGGCCCTGATGACCGAGGTCCTGCCCAAGGGCGCGGCGGCCGGCAAGGACCTGGGCATCCTCAACATCGCCACCAACGTCCCACAGGCCCTGGGACCGATCATCGCCTCCGTCCTCATCACCTCGTTCGCCGCCGGCTCCGACAAACTCCCGGGCTACCGCGTCCTGTTCGCCTTCGCCGCAGCCGTCGTCCTGATCAGCGCGCTGGCCATCCGCCCGATCAAGGGCGTCAAATAACGGACGAAGTATCGCCCCCCCCCGTCCTTCGAACCCCCCGCCTCCACAAGGAAGTTGCTCCGTGCCCCAGTCCGTACTCGCTGCCACGTCCCTGGGCCCCGTCCTCGGGGTGTGGCAGCAGACCACCGCCCGCTTCCTCGGCATCCCCTACGCCGAGGCCCCCGTCGGCGACCTCCGCTTCGCCGCGCCCGTCCCGACCAAGCCGTGGACCGAGCCGCTCGACGCCACCCGGTACGGGCCCACCGCGCAGCGCCGCCCCTTCATCCTCGACGGCCCCACCACCATCCCGGAGCCGTCGATACCGGGCGACGGGGTGCTCAACCTCAACGTCTTCACCCCGGACCCGACCCCGGGCGCCGGCCTGCCGGTCCTCGTCTGGATCCACGGCGGCGGCTACGTCGCCGGGTCCGCCGCCAGTCCCTGGTACGACGGTTCCGCCTTCGCCCGCGACGGCATCGTCCTCGTGTCCATCGGCTACCGGCTCGGCATCGAGGGCTTCCTGCACCTCGACGACGCCCCCGACAACCGCGGTGTGCTCGACTGGATCGCCGCGCTGACCTGGGTGCGCGACAACATCGACGCGTTCGGCGGCGACCCGGGGAAGGTCACCGTCGCCGGTCAGTCGGCGGGCGGCGGCGCCGCTCAGACCCTGATGGCGACCCCCTCGGCACACGGCCTCTTCCGTGCCGTGATCTCCCAGTCCGGCGCGGTCAGGTCGCCCCAGCACCGCCGCGACGCTCTCGCCGACTCGGCCCGCCTGGCCGAACGCACCGGCGTCCCCGCCCTCGCCTCCGCCCTCCGCGACCTCACCGGCGACGAACTGCTCGCCCTCCAGGACGCGTTGGCCACACCCGAGGCGGGCCTGACGCTGGCGCCTTTCGCGGACGGGGAGTTGATTCCGGTCCCGGTGCCGGACGCCTTCGCGAACGGCAGCGCGGCCCCCGTCCCGCTCCTGCTCGGCTTCACCCAGCGCGAGTTCTACCCCCCGCCGGGGACCACACCAACACCCGTACCCGTGGGGGTCGTTGACGCCGTACTGGCAGGCCACGGCCTGGGCTCCGACGCCGTGACCATGTACACAGCCCTCCAGGACAGGGCGGACCCAGCACTACGCATGGGGCAGGCCTTGACCGACGCCATCTTCCGCGGCCCGTCCCTCGCCCTGGCCGAGTCCCACGCCCACCACGAACTCCCCACCTGGCTCTACCACTTCACCTGGGGCAGCGCCGCCCACTGCACCGAGATCCCCTTCGCCTTCGACCTCCTGGACGCGGAACGCGTCACGGCGGCGACGGGCCCGCATCCGCCTCAGTCCCTGGCGGACGCGATGCACGCCGCGTGGGTCGCCTTCATCCGCGACCTGGACCCGGGCCCGCAGTGGCCCCGCTACACCAACAAGCGCCGCACGACGATGACTTGGGACACGGTCCCGGAGGCCCTGGACGACCCGCTGAGCGCCGAACGCCGTATCTGGACCACGCCCTGAAATCCGGTGGCGGAACGACCCCCCGGCCGTGACACCATCTGCCTCCTGCCAGGTGGACGGAGGCCGAGGACATGACCGGGGAAGAGGCCAAGGCGCGGCTCGGGCGACTCGCCAGGGCTCGCGCCTTCGGCTGCCATGTGGGATCCGACCAGCTCATCCAGGCGGGCCTGGACGCACTTCTCGCGGATGTCGACAGCCCGTCCCTCCCTCTCCTGGCCGGCCTCGCACGCAAAGAGGAACCCGAAGCACCCGAGCTCTTCGACCACGTACTCGACGAACTGAGGCTGTCCTTCGAACCACCGGCAGACCCTACGGCCGCGCACTGGGCCCACGCCTACTGGCTGGCCGAGGAGATCACCAACGGCGGCCTCGATCCGGCCACCGGCGCCGATCTGATCTGGACCGAGGTCGCCGAGGCACTCGGCTACCCGGACGCACTCCAGCCGATCGTGCACTGTGCGATCTCGCTGGCCGACCAGGACGACGACCGGACCGCGTCCTTCGAGGCTCTCCGACTCGACGCACTCCAGGCCGCGAGGGACCTGCCTGGCCACCGCCCCCCACCGTGAACAGCTGGCTCGTGCTTATGCTGCGCCTGAGTAGGGCGAACGGGAGGCGTGTATGCACAAGCCCGGCATTCAGATGTTGGTCAGGGCGACGGCGGCGGTGTCGGTGATGATCGCCGCGGCGGCATGCGGCGGCGGTCACCAGGACTCGGCGACGACAGCGCCTTCCGCGACCGCCTCCCCGGATTCCTCCGTGTACACCGCAGAGTTGGAGAAGAGCGACCTCCCTTGGAGCGGCAGCCCCAGCCCGTACAACGCCGTGGCGAAACTCGACGACGGCCGCCGTGTGGCCCTGCACTACCTGCGCGGCAAGGGCCTCGTCGAGCAGCACTACAGCCCCACGGCGAAAGCCTGGACCGAACCGAAAGTCATCTACCGCACCAAGACCGACGCATGCCAGGGCATCCACCTGCGCACCAAGAACGGAACCGTCGCCGCGATCGCCGACTTCGGCTCCTACTGCTACGACGGTGAACCGCCGACCGAGTCCATCGCGGCCGTCGGCACCGGCGGCCTGACCGAGTGGAGCGTCAACGTCGCGAAGGACTTCGACGGTTGGGAGCGGGCCACCGTCTCCAGCGATGGGCAGCAGGTCGTCTTCGGGAGGGACAGCACTCTGCGGTGGAGCCGGGCCGACGGGTTCGAGCGCCAGTAACCCGGCCTTCAGGCAGGCCGGGTTACGGTGGCGCGACCGACGGTGCGCATCAGGAACCACGCCAGCACGGTGAAGCCACATCTGTCCCCAACTACGCTCCCGGAGAAAGGGCTTGCCGCCGTCACCGCGAGGCTGCCACGATCGCTGCCTTCCTCACCCCGAGCAACGGGTGGCGGTCATCTAGGAGGTCCGGTGTCCAAGCGGTGGCTGTTCCTGTCGGCGGCCGCGGTGCTCATCGTCGTCTCCCTGGCCCTGGTGCTCCTGCCCGGCCACAAGAACGGCGAGGAGGTGAAGGCCGAAGCCGGAAGTGCCGCCACCGAGCCCTCGGCGATCAGTTCCAGTCCGGCCAACTCGCCGTCCCCCAGCGGCACTTCGACCGCCTCCGCGAAGGCGACCGCCGCATCGAAGAAGCCGTCGGCGACCCCGTCCGCCCGCGTCACCACCAAGCCCGCCGCCACGCCGACCACGAAGACCCGCCAACAGGCCTCCGGCACCGCCTCGTTGGCCGGACGCATCCGCCCCGGCGTCACCTACGGAGGAGTCGCCACCTTCTACGACGCGGACGGCGGCGGCGCCTGCATGTACGACCCGAGCGGCGACGTCATGACGGGCGCGATGAACACCGCGGACTACGAGTCGTCCAAGGCGTGCGGGGCGTACGTGCTGGTGCACGCGGCCAACGGCGCCACCGTCACGGTCCGCATCACCAACGAATGCCCGGGGGACTGCGCTCCCGGCCAGATCGACCTCAGCGCCCAGGCCTTCGCCAAACTCGCCGCCCCTTCGGCCGGCCGGATCCCGATCACCTGGAACCTGGTGAGCCCCAGCACCTCCGATACGATCTCGATCCGCTACAAGACCGGTTCCACCCGCTACTGGTGCGGTATCCAGGCGATCGGCCACCGAAATCCCCTGGCCCGCCTCGAAGTTGCCGTGGGGAGCGGCTGGCGGCAGTTGCAGCGCGCCGACTACAACTACTTCCTCTCGGAGGACGGCAGCGGCTGCGGCGGCGCGCTCAGGCTCACCGACATCTACGGCGAACAGCTCACCGTCCCCGCACTCGCGGTGCGGGCGAATGTCACGCAGTCCACACAGGTCCAGTTCGCCAAGCACTGACCCGCTCAGACGCTGGACGCGCCCACGCCGTCACCGGTCATCGTCCGCCGCAGCCGCGCCTCGCCCGAACTCCCGGGCGCCGCGGTCAGGATGACGATCTTCAGGTCGGAGTCGCCGTCCGTCAGGACATCGCAGTCCACGTCCACGGGCCCGACCTCGGGATGCTCGACCGTCTTGCGGTCCTCGCGGTGTGCGCCCACCGTGCCGCTCGCCCACAACCGCGCGAACGTCGCGTTGCCCGCGGTGAGTTGACGGATCAGCTCCGCCAGGCGGACGTCGTGCGGGAAACGGCCGGTGGCTCGGCGCAGGTCGGACACGATCGCGAGGTCCGAGGCCTCCCCGTTCCGCACCAGCACCGGCCACGAGGCGATGCGTACATCCCGTACGTCGTCGCCGGAGGCGATCGGAAACCGCTCACGCGCGAAGTTGCGCTCCTCGGGCGGCTTGTGGGACGGGTCGCCGAGCAGCGCCGCCCACCCGGCGTTCCACCAGAGCAACTGCCAGTCGGCGGCGAACACGGCGACGGCGACGTCCCCGAGCCGCCCCAGCACCCGGTGCACGCCCGACGGCAGGTGATCGGGGATCGGCTCGTCGTTCGGCGGCACCAACCCGGCCATGCGGTAGAGGTGTTCGCGTTCCACGGCGGCCAGTTGGAGGGCCCGCGCGAGCGAGGCGACGACCTGGGCCGAGGGCGCCGTGGACCGCCCTTGCTCCAGTCGCACCACATAGTCCACCGACACCCCGGCACGCTCGGCGAGTTCCTCACGCCGAAGACCGGTGGCCCGCCGGGACCGACCGGACGGCAGCCCCACGGCCGACGGGGACAACCGCTCCCGCCAGGCACGGATCGTCGCACCCAGTCCCAGATCGATCCCATCGTGCGTCGCCATGCCTTCCATCTTCCACCCCGGCCCCTGGTCCTGGTAACGCCGTTCCTACGGTCGAGGCGTCCCTGGCAGCGCACCCGCACCCCGGGCACGATCGACGCATGACCACCACGTTCATCACCGGAGCCAACAAGGGCCTCGGCCACGAGACCGCCCGCCGCCTTCTCGCCCTCGGCCACACCGTGATCATCGGAGCCCGCGACGAGGAACGGGGCGCCGAGGCCGCCGCCGTGCTCGGTGCGCGGTTCGTCCGTATCGACGTCACCGACGACGCCTCCGTCACCGCGGCGGCTGCCGACGTCGCCGCACACGAAGGCGTCCTCGACGTCCTGATCAACAACGCCGGTGTACACGGCCCGCACGGCGACCCCGCCGACCTGACCGGTGCGGACGCGCTCGGCGTCTTCGACGTCAACGTCTTCGGGGTGGTCCGGACGATCACCGCGTTCCTCCCGCTGCTGGGCCGCTCACCCGACCCGGTGATCATCAACGTCAGCAGTGGCATGGGCTCGCTGGCCATCACCCACGACCCGTCGCGGATCGAGTCCTCCGTCGTCGCGCCGCTGTATACCGCCTCGAAGGCCGCCCTCACCATGCTGACCACTCAATACGCCAAGGGACTCAAGGGAGTTCGCGTCAACGCCGTCGATCCCGGCTACACGGCGACCGACCTCAACGGCCACAGCGGCCCGCAGACCGTCACCGAGGGAACGGACGCGATCGTCCGGCTCGCGACGGAGGAACCCGGGGCAGGCTCGGGTCGGTTCGTCGACCGTCACGGGCCCATCGACTGGTCCTGAACCAGGTCCCCGCAACATGGCCGACACAGCTTGGTTTCCCGGGGTGCTACCGGCGGTAACAACAGGGGTGTCGCGGCACGTTCCACGTGTCGAACACATCTCCCGCACCTCCCGTACCTGACCCGGAAGGCACCCCATGGAGAACTCGGCCCCCACAACCATCAGCCGACGAAGAGCCCTGACGGTGGCCGGCGGTGTCGCCGCAGGCGCCGCCCTCGCGGCGCACGCGGTACCGGCGTTCGCGGCCGACACCTCGTCCGCCGACGCCATCGTCGTCGGACACGGCCTCGCCGGTCTCGTCGCCACCGCCGAACTGGTCGCCGCAGGAAAGAAAGTGCTGCTCCTGGACCAGGAACCCGAGTCCAACCTCGGCGGTCAGGCGTTCTGGTCCTTCGGCGGACTGTTCCTGATCGACTCCGACGAGCAGCGGCTCATGGGCATCAAGGACTCCCAAGAGCTGGCGTGGCAGGACTGGTTGGGCACGGCCGGCTTCGACCGCGGCGTCGACGACCCGACCGGCCAGGACTACTGGGCCCGCAAGTGGGCCGAGGCGTATGTGGACTTCGCGGCCAACGAGAAGCGGTCCTGGCTCTACGGCCTCGGCATCCGCTGGTTCCCGATCGTCGGCTGGGCCGAGCGCGGCGGCGGCCTCGCCGACGGACACGGCAACTCGGTGCCCCGCTTCCACGTCACCTGGGGCACCGGACCGGCCGTGGTCGAGCCGTTCGAGAAGCAGGTGCGGGCCGGTGTCGCCAGCGGCAAGGTGACCTTCAAGTTCCGCCACCGCGTCGACGAGATCGTCCGCACCAACGGTGCCGTGACCGGCGTGCGCGGCGCGATCCTCGAACCCAGCACCGCCCAGCGCGGCAAGGCCACGTCCCGCACCGTGGTGGGTGCCTTCGAGCTCAACGCCCCTGTGGTGATCGTGACTTCGGGCGGCATCGGCGCCAACCACGATCTCGTACGCCAGAACTGGCCGGCCCGGCTCGGCAACCCGCCCAAGACCATGATCACCGGTGTGCCCGCGTACGTGGACGGCCGGATGCTCGGGATCACCGCGTCGGCGGGCGGCCGTATCGTCAACCCCGACCGGATGTGGCACTACACCGAGGGCCTCAGGAGCTACGACCCGATCTGGCCCAACCACGGCATCCGCATCCTCCCAGGACCGTCGTCGATGTGGTTCGACGCCACCGGCAAGCGCTTCTCCGCCCCCGACATGCCGGGCTACGACACCCTCCACACGCTGGGTTCGATCACCGCCAGCGGGTACGACTACTCGTGGTTCGTCACCACGAGCAAGATCATCGCGAAGGAGTTCGCGCTCTCCGGCTCGGAGCAGAACCCGGACCTCACCAACAAGGACATCCTGATGCTGCTCTCGCGCATCTGGCAGACGCCGGAGCCGATCGAGAAGTTCAGGAAGAACGGCGTCGACTTCATCACCGCCACCACCCTCTCCGAACTCGTCCTGGGAATGAACAAGTTGACCGGCGACGGCCTCATCAAGCTCGCCGATCTCCAGCGGCAGATCGAGGCCCGGGACCGGGAGATCGACAACCCGTACTCGAAGGACGCCCAGGTGATGGGCATCCGCAACGCCCTCTCCTACACCGGGGATTCACTCAGCCGCACGGCCGCGATCCACAAGATCCTCGACCCGAGCGCCGGACCCCTGATCGCCGTCCGCCTCAACATCCTCACCCGCAAGACCCTCGGCGGCCTCCAGACCGACCTCTCGGGCCGCGTCCTGGACGCCGCCGGTACGCCAATACCCGGTCTGTACGCGGCCGGTGAGGTATCCGGCTTCGGCGGCGGGGGAGTGCACGGCTACCGCTCGATGGAGGGCACGTTCCTCGGCGGCTGCCTGTTCTCCGGCCGCCAGGCGGGCCGCGCGGCGGCTGCCGCGATCTGAGTGGCCCGGCCGCTCGCCGTCCCCTCGGCAACTCGGTCGACCTCGGACCGAGTTGCCGAGAGGCGCGGGACTATCCCAGAACGAGCGGCAACTTGGCTTCCAGCGGGCCCAGTTGAGCCTTCTCCTCGTCGGTCGGCGCGCGCCGACCGGTGCCGACGAGCAGCGCGGCCGTATCGGAGAACGACGACGGGAACGCGGACCCGGCGATCCTCTCCAACAACTTCCGTGCCCCGACGAGCACTTCAGCCGAGGGCCCGGCCGCGTCCGGGAGGTGCGCGACCAGGTCGAGGTGGTGCAGGGTCCACTCCAGGACGTACGCGGAGAGGTAGTCGCCCGCGGTGAGAACCTCGTCCTGCGTGCTCACCCACAGGCCGGGGTCTGCGAGCCTGGCCGCGCGGCCCGCTGCCGAACCGACGTCGTCCAGATGGAACTTGAGCAGCCAGGGCTCCTCGTACGCGGCGGCCAGCCGCACGATCAGCGCGTCGAGCGGGTCGTCGCCGGTGGGCGGGGTCTGGGTGACGGTCCAGTAGGTCACCGCGTCGCGCGTCGGTGGTGTGTCGGCGGGGGTCACGAGGGTGATCAGGACGTCCTGGGCGTCGATGACCAGATGGCAGACCAGGTCCCGCACCAGCCACCCGGCACAGCCCGACGGCAGCGCGAAATCCTCGTCCGAGAGGTCGGCCACCGCCGTGAGCAGGGCCGTCCAAGAGCGTGAGAAGAGATCCACGTCGGCAAGCTAGTGCGACGCCAACGCGGGCCGCAAGCAACGGTGTTCTCGCGTTGACCGTGTCACGGGATCCGGCGGTGGAGGTCCGCCAGCAGGTTCCGCATGGCCATGCGGAACAGTTCGGCCTGGTGCTCACCGAGGAAGGAAGTGTGCCCGAACACCTCCAGGGCGACGAGGCCGTGCAGGTGTCCCCACGCGTTCATGAGGAGGGCGGTCGCGGGGGCGGGCAGATGTCCGTGGCCGTAGTGCGGCAGCTGTTCCAGGTAGGCGCGGAGTGCGGGGGAGAGCACGGGTAGGTCGACCGCGGCGAGTTGTTCCGCGCTGAATCCGTCGAACAGCTCGCGCTCGAAGATCTCGCTCATCCGGCGCGTCGCCTGGGTGGTCGGGCCGTCGGCGGGTGCCGCGTAGCCCCGGAGCGGTGTTCCGTAGAGCAGTTGGAAGCTCTCGGGATGGGCGATGGCCCAGCGGCGGTAGCCCTCGGCCGCGATCACCAGGCGGGGCAGATCGGGATCGTCCGACGGGGCGTCCACGGCCGCATGCACGGCGTCGGCCAGGTCCTCGTACCCCTTGGTGACGAGCGCCGTGACGAGGGCGTCCCGGCTCGGGAAGTAGTGGTAGAGCGCCTGCACGGTCATGCCGAGACTGCGGGCGACCGCGCGCAACGACAGGGCGGCGGGCCCGTGTTCGGCGAGGTGGCGCTCGGCCGCGTCCACGATCTCCTGGGTGGCGGCGGCCCGGCGCCGTTCGCGCAGCGAGGGCGGTGCGGTGGTGCGTTCGTCGACGGCCATGCGGCGACCGTACGACGCCAACTCCTATCCTGCGCCCCGACGTTGCAAAGTGTGAGGAAAATCTAACACTGCCAAATCTTCTTGCTCCTCACTAACGTCGTGCACGGCGACGAAGAGTGCCCCGTTGTTCAACTCCGGCTGTTTCGCGCCTCTTTCACCGTATGGGCATCAAACGTATGGATATCTAAGGAGAACAGGCGTGTTTGAACGCATAGCCGAACTGGCCATCCGTCGCTCCCGGTTGGTACTGGTCGTCGCCGTCCTGGCGGTGGCCCTCATGGGTGTCCTGGGCGCCAGCGCCTTCGCCAAACTGCAGGGCGGCGGCTACGACGACCCGGCCTCCCAGTCCTCCCGGGCCGCGCAGGCCATCGACCGGAAATTCGGCGGGGAGACGAATCTGGTCCTGCTGGTCGGTGCCTCCGAGGGGCGTGTCGACGCTCCGGCCGCCGAGCGGAGCGGAAGAGCCCTGGTGGCCGAACTCAAGAAGGACCAGCACCTTGAGAACGTCATCTCGTACTGGGACACGGGCAGTTCGGACCTCCGCTCCAAGGACGGTCGCGACGCCATGGTGCTCGCCCATGTGAAGGGCGACGACACCGAGCGGGACGAGAACGCGAAGAGCGTCATCGACGCCTACACCGGGACCTACGAGAAGACGCTCACCGTCCGGGCGGGCGGCGGCGCGGCCGTGACCAGCGAGATGGGCACGCAGTCGGGCGAGGACCTCGTCCTGGCCGAGTCCATCGCCGTGCCGCTCACCCTGCTCCTGCTCGTGCTCGTCTTCGGCAGCCTGGTCGCGGCCCTGCTGCCGCTGGCCATCGGCACCATCGCCATCGCGGGCACGTTCGCGGAGCTGTACGTCCTCGGCAGTGTCACCGACGTCTCCGTCTTCGCGATCAACCTGACCACCGCGCTGGGCCTCGGCCTCGGCATCGACTACGCCCTCCTGATGGTGAGCCGGTTCCGGGAGCAACTCGCTTCAGGGGCAAGCGTGGAGGACGCCGTCCGGCGCACCGTGAGTACGGCGGGCCGTACGGTCGCGTTCTCCGCCGCGACCGTCGCGGCCGCGCTCGCGGCGCTCCTGGTGTTCCCGCAGTACTTCCTGCGCTCGTTCGGCTACGCCGGTGTCGGAGTCGTCGTCATCGCGGCCGTCAGCACCCTGTTCGTCATGCCGGCGCTGTTCGTCGTCCTGGGCCACCGGGTCAACGGCGGGCGGCTGCCCTGGGCGAACCGCACGCGTTCCGCCACCCGCGCACCCCTGTGGGGACGGCTCGCCGCCACCGTCATGAAGCGGCCCGCGCTCACCGCGCTGCCCGTCCTCGCCGTCCTGCTGGTCGCGGCGAGCCCGCTCCTCGGCATCACCTTCGGCACCCCGGACGAACGTGTCCTGCCCGAGGACGCCACGAGCCGCCAGGTCTCCTCCGTCCTGCGCGAGAAGTTCGACGGCAACGACGACTCCGCCCTCCACATCGTCATCGACAAGCCCCTGAGCAAGGCCCCGCTGGAGTCGTACGCGACCGAACTCTCCGGCCTCAAGGGCGTCGTCCGCGTCGAGACCAGCACGGGAACCTACGCCGACGGACAGCCCGCGGCGACCGCCCCCGGCAACACCGCCCTCGGCCGCCCCGACGCCCAGCAGCTCAATGTCGTGAGCACCCTGACCCCGAAGTCCGACGAGGCCCAGAGCCTGGTCAAGGACGTGCGGGCAGTCACCGCTCCCGCCGGAACACACCCTCTGGTAGGCGGAGTTGACGCCGTACTGGTCGACTCCAAGCACTCCGTGGGCAGCCGGCTCCCGCTCGCCGTGGCCCTGGTCGCCCTCACCACCTTCCTCCTGCTCTTCCTCTTCACCGGAAGCGTCGTCCAGCCGCTGCGCGCGCTGTTCCTGAACATGGTCAGCCTGGGTGCGACCCTCGGCGTCATGACCTGGATCTTCCAGGGCGGCCACCTCTCCTCCGTGCTCGGCTTCACGGCACAGCCCATGGACGTCTCCATGACCGTGCTGATGTTCTGCATCGCCTTCGGCCTCTCGATGGACTACGAGGTCTTCGTCACCAGCCGGATCAAGGAACTCCACGACCTGGGCGAGGACAACGAGTCCGCCGTGACCAACGGCCTCGGCCACACGGGACGCATCGTCACCGCGGCCGCCTGCCTGCTCGCGGTGAGCTTCTTCGCCTTCGGGACGGCCAAGCTCAGCTTCATGCAACTCTTCGGCCTGGGCAGCGGGTTGGCCATCCTCATCGACGCCGTCGCCGTACGCGGCATCCTCGTCCCCGCCGCGATGCGCGTGCTCGGCCGCTCGGCCTGGTACGCGCCCGGCTTCCTGCGCAGGTTCCACGACCGGTTCGGTCTGAGCGAGGGCGGTCCCGCGCCCGCGCCGCAGCTCGTCACCGAGCCGTCGTACGGGAAGGACTCGACGCAGGTCTGATCAGGCGAGGCCACCGGTAGCCAGCTCGATGCATTAGCTCTAATATGATTAGAGCTAATGCATCGAGCTGGAAGGGCCTGGCCCGTGGACCTGCGGCAGATATTCGACGACCTGGTGCGCTTCGAGACCGACCTGTGGAACGGGATCGACGCCCGGCTCCGCCAGGAGTGCGAGGTGACCCTGGGCGGTCTGAACGTGCTGCTCGTCGTCGAGCGCGAGGGTTCCTGCCGGGTGAACGACATAGCCGCCGCCCTCTCGATCACGGTCGGCGGCGCGAGCCAGGCCGTCGACCGGCTGGAGAAACTCGGCCACTGCATCCGCCGCCCCCACCCCGCCGACCGCCGCTCCTCGATCGTCGAACTGACGGCGGCCGGGCGGGAGTTGGTGGCGCGGGCCGGTCCGGTGTTCGACCGTGAACTCGCGACACGGCTGGGAGCCCCACTCCCCGACACGGCGCTCGGTCACCTGGCCAATGCGCTCGCCGTACTCCGTGCATCCGCTGCACCCAGCCCAACACCCCTGACGAAGGAGACCTGATGAGCACCACCCAAGCGCGAGCAGTGCGCTTCGACTCGTACGGCGACCGTGACGTCCTCCACGTCACCGAGGTGCCGATGCCCCGACCCGCCGCAGGGGAAGTCCTCGTAGAGGTCCGGGCGGCGGGCATCAACCCCGGTGAGGCGGCCATCCGTTCGGGCGCGATGCACGAGCTGTTCCCCGCGACCTTCCCGTCCGGCCAGGGCAGCGACCTCGCCGGTGTCGTCACCGAACTCGGCACGGGCGTAACCGACTTCGGCGTCGGCGACGAAGTTCTCGGCTTCTCCTGGCAGCGCTCCAGCCAGGCCACTCACGTCGTCGTACCGGTGTCGCAGCTCATCCTCAAGCCGGAGGCCCTGAGTTGGGAGGTGGCCGGATCCCTCTACGTCGTCGGCTGCACCGCGTGGGCCGCCGTCGAGGCGGTGGCCCCCAAGCCCGGCGAGACCGTCGCCGTCTCGGCCGCGGCCGGCGGTGTGGGTACCGTCGTCGTCCAACTCCTCGCCGTACGCGGCGCGCACGTCCTCGGCATCGCCTCGCCCGCCAACGCCGAGTGGCTCACCGCCCACGGCGCGACCCCGGTCCCGTACGGCGACCGGCTCGCCGACGCGCTCACCGCGGCGGCGCCCGATGGGATCGACGCGTTCATCGACCTCTTCGCCCCCGAGTACGTCCAACTCGCCGTGAAACTGGGCATTCCCAGGGACCGGATCGAGACGATCATCTCCTTCCAGAAGGCCCAGGAACTCGGCACCAAGAGCGCGGGCAGCGCCGACGCCTCCACCCGCGAGGTCCTCACCGAGGTGGCCGACCTCGTCGCCTCCGGCCGTATCGAGATCCCGATCGCCGCGACCTACCCGCTCGACGCCGTCCGCGACGCGTTCGCCGAACTCGAGAAGCGTCACACGCGCGGAAAGATCGTGCTCATTCCCTGAAGCGACCTGACGTCACTTGGTGCCGCGCAGCGCCGACGTAGTCTTCCCGGTGCGTTCGCGGAGGAGCACCCGCAGCGTGTTGGGATGCTCGTAGCCGACCTTCCTGGAGATGGTCTCCAGGGAGAGGCCGGTGGTGCGCAGGAGATGTGACGCGTGCTCGATCCGCAGATCCTGGACGAAACGGATGGGAGACGTCCCGACCGTGCGCCGCACGGCACGCTGCAGGGTCCGTTCGCTGACTCCGATGGCCTTGGCCGCCTCGGGGATGCTGATGGGCTCGGTCAGATGCTCGCGGGTCCAGACCTCGAAGGCCGCGACGGTGGGATCGCTCTGGGCCAGCGTGCTGGGAATCGTGTACGCCGCCTGCGAGGGGCGTTCGTCGACCACGAGGTAGCGGGCGACCAGGTCGGCGAGCGCGGGGCTGCCGGCCCGGACGATCGCCAGCGCGAGATCGACATGGCCGAAGGCCGCGCCGGCGGTGGTGATGCCCTCGCAGCCGATCACCATCCGGCTGTGGTCGAGCCGGACCTTGGGATACCGGTTCCGGAACGCGGGCGACAGCCACCAGGTCGTCGTGGCGCGCAGCCCGTCCAGCACGCCCGCCTCGGCCAGCAGGAAGGTACCCGCGCACGCCGAGGCAATGGGCGTACCGCGCACGCGAGTTCGGGCGATCAGGTCGCGGACGGGCAGGGACACGTCGCCGCCGACGTGGTCGAGCAGCGCCGAAGGATCGCTCTCGCCGAGTGCCGGTACGACCAGGAGGTCGGCGGTGTCGGCGACGTCGAGCGGCTCGGGCGCCACGAGGAGTCCGGCGCCTGTCCGTACCTGCGGAGTCGGACCGACCAGGGTCACGTTCCAGGTCGGCGAGGACTCGTGGATCTGCCCGCCCAGCGCGTTGGCGTTGCTCAGTACATCGAGGATGGCCGAGAGCCCCGAGTCGAACACTCCGTCGTAGACGACGACCGCTACCCGCATGGCGGAAACACTATCAACCGTGTCGTTTCTGCCACTGCTGTGATCACCGGCCGCCGCCATACGTTCGTTGTGCGCCGGAAGCCCGGCGGTTCGAACGCGAGGAGTGGTCACAGTGAAGGTCGGTCTGTTGGTACGCATCGAGGCCAAGCCGGAATACGCCGACGAGGTGGAGGCCATGCTGCGCGGCGCCCAGGAGCTGGCCGAGCAGGAGGAGGGCACGATGGCGTGGTTCGCGTTCCGCGAGAGCGCCACCACCTTCGGGGTGTTCGACACCTTCGAGGACGAACAGGGACGCCAGGCCCACCTGACGGGCCGGATCGCCGCCGCCCTTGGGGAGGCGGCGCAGACGAAGCTCAACGCGCCGCCGGTGATCGCCCCGGTCGACCTGCTGGGGGTCAAGGTCTCCTGATCAGAGGTGTCAGCGGCGCAGCCCCAGCGCGGCGCGCCCCGCGTACCGCGCCTGGTCCCCCAAGTCCTCCTCGATACGGGTGAGTTGGTTGTACTTGGCGGTGCGGTCGGAGCGGGACAGTGAACCGGTCTTGATCTGGCCGCAGCCGGTGGCGACGGCGAGGTCGGCGATGGTGGTGTCCTCGGTCTCGCCGGAGCGGTGGGACATGACGACGGTGTAGCCCGCGCGGTGGGCGGTGGCGACGGTGGCCAGGGTCTCCGTGAGGGTGCCGATCTGATTGACCTTCACCAGGATCGAGTTGGCGATCCCGTCCCGGATCCCGGCGCTCAACAGCGCCTCGTTGGTGCAGAACACGTCGTCGCCGGTCAGCTGGCAGCGCTCGCCGAGCCGGGCGGTGAGCGCCTGCCAGCCGTCGTGGTCGTCCTCCGCCATCGGGTCCTCGATCGACGCGATCGGGTAGCGGTCGACCAACTCGGCCAGGTAGTCGGCGTGTTGGGCGGGCGTGCGGCGGACGCCCTCGCCCTTGTAGTCGTAGACGCCGTCGTGGAAGAACTCGGACGTGGCCGGGTCCATGACGAGGGTGATGTCGGTGCCGGGCTTGTAGCCGGTGCGTTCGATGGCGTGGAGGACGAAGTCGAGGGCCTCGTCGGCGGTGCGCAGGTCGGGGGCGAAGCCGCCCTCGTCGCCGACGTTGGCGCTGTGGCCGGCGGCGATCAGGTCGCGGCGCAGGGTGTGGAAGACCTCGGAGCCCATCCGGACGGCCTCGGCGAAGGTGGCCGCGCCGATGGGCGCGATCATGAACTCCTGGAAGTCGAGCGGGTTGTCGGCGTGGGCGCCGCCGTTGACGATGTTCATCATCGGCACCGGCAGCAGCCGGGCGTCGACGCCGCCGATGTAGCGGTACAGCGGCAGTCGGTGGGCGGCCGCGGCCGCCTTGGCGGTGGCCAGCGAGACTCCGAGCAGGGCGTTGGCGCCGAGCCGGGACTTGCTGTCCGTACCGTCGAGTTCGATCATGGACCGGTCCACGGCGGCCTGGTTCTCGGCGTCGAGTCCGATCACGGTGTCCGCGATGCTCTCGTTGACGGCGTCGACGGCGCGCCGAACTCCCTTGCCGTGGAAGCGGGTCGGGTCTCCGTCGCGGAGTTCGACCGCTTCCCGGGCGCCGGTGGAGGCGCCCGACGGTACGGCGGCCCGGCCGAGCGAGCCGTCCTTGAGTTCCACGTCCACCTCGACGGTCGGGTTGCCCCGGCTGTCGATGATCTCCCGTGCGACGACCCGGCTGATGGCGGTCACGGTGCAACTCCTCACGCTGGGCCCGCGTCCTGGGTAACGGCGGGCGGTAAGTTCCGACTAGAAACAAAGTGAGTCCTGAAAAGGAACTTACTATGGGTGCATGAGGAAGCACAACGCCGACGAGACCTGCGGCATCGCCCGGGCCGCCGTGGTTCTGGGGGACTGGTGGAACGTTCTGATCCTGCGGGAGATCGCCCGCGGCCATGTCCGCTTCGACGCGCTGGCCGCCGAGATCGGCCTGTCCCGCAACGTCCTCACCGAGCGCCTGGGCCGGCTCGTCGCGGGCGGAGTGCTGCACCGGAGCCTCTATCAGCGGCGCCCGGTGCGTTACGAGTACGTGCTCACCGACGCCGGAGTCGCACTGCTCCCGCTGCTCGTCGCCATGCAGGACTGGGGCGACCGATGGGTGCTGGGCGACGGAAGCCTCACCGCCACGGCAGATGCCGACGGCGCCGAGCACGCCCGCGTGCACGCCCTGGCCGGCGCCCGCGTTCCCGAAGACCTCCAACTCCCGGGCACGCAGGGCGCCGACCTGCCCGTGGTCTCGCCGGACGCCGCCGCTACCGTGCTGTTCACCTACCCCGGCACGGGGGTCGACTGGGACGAGGAGATCCCCGGAGTGGCCGGCTGCACCCTGGAGAACCGCCTCTTCCGCGACGCCTGGCCCGACTTCCGCCGGGCAGGCGTGGACGTACGCGGCATCAGCACCCAACTCCCGTACGAGCAGGCGAAGTTCGCCCGTGCCGAGGAGATCCCGTACCCGCTCCTCTCCGACGCCCACCACCAACTGGGCGCGGCCCTGCGGCTACCGACCTTCCGGGGCGCCGGCCGCCTTCGCCACAAACGCCTGATCCTGATCGTCGACGCCGAACGGACCGTACGGCACACGCTGTTCCCGGTCGACGACATTCCGCACGCCGTCACGCGGAGCCTGCGGCTGGCTGAGGACTGCGTACGTGCGGCTTGAGGCGGGTTGCCTGTCGGGGGCCGTCGCGGGATGGGTCGCTCGGGCGCGCTACGCGAACCCGCCGTTGCTCATGAGGAGTTGGCCGTTGATCCACTGGCCTTCCAGTGAGCAGAGGAAGTCGACGAGGTGGGCGGTGTCCTGTGGGGTGCCGAGGCGGTTGAGCGGCGTTTGGCGGAGTACGTGTGCCCGCCCCTCGTCGGTCATCCAACCGGTGTCCACCGGGCCCGGGTTGACGACGTTGGCGGTGATGCCGAGGTGGGCGAGTTCGTGCGCGGCGGCCAGGGTGATGCGGTCCAGGGCGCCCTTGCTGGCGCCGTAGGGGAGGTTGTTCACGGTGTGGTCGCTGGTGAGGGCGATGATCCGACCGCTGCCCGGCGCTGCGGCGAACCGTCGGCCGTACTCGCGGATCAGCAGCCAGGTGGCGCGGGCGTTGACGGCGAAGTGCCGGTCGAAACTCTCGACGGTGGTGTCGAGGAGGCCGGAATCGACGGACTCGCAGTGGCACATCACCAGGGCCGTGACACCGCCCAGTTCGCGTTCGACCTCGTCGAAGACACGGGCCGGGGCGTCCGGGTCGGCGAGGTCCGCCTCAACTGCCGTGGTGGCGGCACCGTGTTGAGTGAGGGTGTCGGTGATGGCGGAGGCCGCGCCGGCCTCGGGGCCCCAGGCCATGCGCTCGTCGTAGGGAGCCCAGTAGGTGAAGGCGATGTCCCAACCGGAGGCCGCGAGTCGACGTGCGATACCCGCGCCGATGCCGACGGTTCGCCCTGCTCCGGTGATCAGGGCGAGCGGGCGGGGAGATGGGTGGGCGGGGTTCGGCGTCATGGTCGGAGATCGTTCATGACCGGGATCGGATCGGCAACTGCCTTTTGCGCAGGGCTGTTTCTGTACGGAAGCGGCTGTCGGATGTCCCCACTGAGCATCCCCCGACACTCGCGAGGTTCCGCTCGGCGCGGTGGTTCAGGGCTCGATGCGAAGCCAGGTGTCGCCGGCGCGAAGCCACAGAAAGCCGTCGCGCCGTCCGGTTCGGGTGAGGGCTGGGCCAGCTGGTCACCTCGCCCGTGGAGTGGGTGAATCGACGACGGACGGTGCCCACACCCTCTCCATCTCGACGACCGCCGACATCGCATCCCCCCTTTTTTTGACCGCGGCGTAGTAACAGGCCGTCCACGTAAGCTACTTGATCGGCAATCCACCTTCGCCGCTCCTCATCGGCGAGGACTGCAGCACAGCAGCCAGAACATCCCGGCACGCAAGGAGTCCCGCATGTCCGTCGACCCGCGCTCGTACTCCGACGAAGGGGATGTGGAGGCGGAAGAGCAGGAGTTGACCGGCGGCGGCACCGCCCGTGTCTTCCGCGCCGGCGAGACCGTACGGAAGCCGGTCATGCCCTGGACCCCCGCCGTGCAGCGCCTGTTGGACCACCTCGAACACCGGGGATTTGAAGGCGCTCCCGCCGCGCACGGCACCGACGAACAGGGTCGGATGATCCTGACGTACCTGACGGGCGACGTCGCCAACTACCCGCTGACCGACGCGATTCGCACCAGCCGGGCGCTCACCACCTCGGCCCGCCTCCTGCGCCGCTACCACGACGCGACCACCGACCTGGCCCAACACCCCGGCGGTGACTGGCAGTTCGACGCGCTCGCGCCGGTCGAAGTGATCTGTCACGGCGACTTCGCCCCGTACAACTGCGTCTTCACCGGTGAGAAGGCCGTAGGTCTCATCGACTTCGACGCCGCCCGCCCGGGCCCCCGCGCCTGGGACCTCGCCTACGCCCTCTACCGCTACGCCCCGCTCACCCACCCCGACAACCACGACGGCTGGGGCACGACCGAGCAACAGGCTTACCGCGCCCGGGACTTCCTCGACGCGTACGGGTGCACCTGCCAGGAGCGGCAGTCCGTGATGGACATGGCGGCACTCCGGCTGCAGTCCCTCGCGGACTTCCTGCAGGATGCGGCCGACGCCGGTGACGAGAACTTCCAGCGGCACATCGAGGAGGGCCATCTCGCCCTGTACGTACGGGACATCGACTACATCCGCGACCACGCCGAGGTCTGGTCACGGCTCGTCGTGGGACCGTAGGGGCTCGCTCATCGGTGCCGAAGTGGGCGGCCTGTAGGCGCGCTTCACGGGTGCCGTGAGCTAGGCCTCGCGCTCGGCTCCATTCATCAGGGCGAGCATGCTCTGGGGTGCGTCGTCGTCGATCATGATGGTGTACATGTCGTCGTCGTTCGCCTCTATGGCGGCGGCGCGGGCGAACATGCTCCGCTCGTGCTCGGCGAGCGCTGCTTCCACGTCGTCCGGGCGCGTGGCGAGGGCCTGGCCGAGTTCGGCGCCGTCCAGCATGGCCAGGTTGGCGCCTTCGCCGTTCGGTGCCCTGAGGTGGGCCGCGTCTCCGAGCAGGGTCACCCCCGGTACGCGATCCCAGTGGTGCCCGGCCGGCAGTGTGAAGATGCGGCGCAGGATCGGCGGGGTGTCGCTGCCGGTGATCAGGGCGGTGAGCTCGGGTGCCCAGCCGTCGTACTCCTTGGCGACCTCGGCGATCAGGGTTGCCGTATCGACGGTGTCGACGTCGGCGAGCCAGCCCTCGGGCTTCCTCAACTGCGCGTAGGTGTGCAGGGTTCCGCCGCCCTCGCGATGGGCCAGCAGCCCGATGCCCGGCGCCAGCGCGAAAAGTGATCCGGCACCGACCACTTCCGCCGCGGCGGGATGACGGTTGTCGGCGTCGAACAAGAACGTTTCCACGCTGCAGACGCCGACGTACGCGGGGCGGGCATCGGGGAGCACCGGGCGCACCCGCGACCACGCGCCGTCGGCGCCGATGAGCAGGCTCGCGATGATCGTGGTGCCGTCGTCGAAGCGGACCTCATGACGGCTCTCGTCGAGGGTCCGCACGCCGGTGACCTTGTGGGACCAGCGGACGGTGCCGGCCGGAAGCGCGTCGATCAGCATCTGCCGTAGCGCACCGCGTGGCACTTCGGGGCGTCGGCCGGCGCCGCTGTCGGGGAGGTCGAGCAGTACGGTTCCTGTTCGGTCCAAGACCCGGTAGGACTCGCGGCCGGGCAGGATCAGCTTGCGGAACTCCTCGGTCAGGGCCGCCGTTTCGAGCGCCAACTGGCCGTTCTCCGGGTGGATGTCGAGCAGCCCGCCCTGGCGGCGCGCCGCCGGTGAGGGTTCCGCCTCATGGACCGTGGCCGGGATGCCGTGCACGTGGAGCACGCGGGCCAGGACCAGACCGCCCAGCCCCGCGCCGATGATCGTGACCGGTTTCGTCATGGTTTCCCTCGCAAGCTCGCCGGATCGGCGACGGATTCCCCATGCGGCATCCCCGAACGGATCCGCGTTGGATCGTCGCTCCAACAAGCTAGCACCGCTTTGGATCGGCGATCCATTCATGCGACACTGCGGACCATGGTGAGGAGAACGGAGAAGGGGACGGCGAAGGGAACTTCGCGAGCCCCACGGCGCACGGACGGTCTGTCCAGGGAAGTGATCATCCAGGCGGCGACCGACCTTCTGGACGCCGGAGGCGAGAGCGCACTGACCCTGCGCGCGCTCACTGTGCACCTGAGCACCGGCTACGGAGCGATCTACCACCACGTCGCGGACAAGGGCGACCTGCTCGCGGCGGCCACCGACGACATCATCGCGTGCGTGCTGACCGACGTGGTCGTGGACGCGGACCCTGGGGCAGCGCTCCGTCGCGTGGCTGTGGGCCTGTTCGACGCGATCGACGCGCATCCCTGGGTCGGTGCCGAGCTCTCCCGTGAACCGTGGCGGCCCGCGATGCTGGACTTCTACGAAAGCATCGGCAGGCTGCTGCACGCACTCGCCGTCCCTGAGCGGGCCCGTTTCGACGCGGCCGGCACGCTGGTGAACTACGTCCTCGGCGTCGCCGGGCAGAACGCCGCGAACGCCCGACGCCGAGCCCACGGCGACCTGGACCGAGCGGCCTTCCTGGACACCGTCGCCGCACAATGGGCGCAACTGGATCCCGGCCGGTACCCGTACGTGCACGCCGCGGCGACGAACCTGCGCGAGCACGACGACCGCGAGCAGTTCCTCGCCGGCGTCGACATCTTCCTCGCGGGTATCGCGACCCTGGGCTAGGGCTAGTGGTGGTGCTCATGGTGCTCGTGCCCGTGTTCCTGCTCGCCCTCGTCCGGTGAGCCGCCCATCATCCGCAGCATGGCCGGACCGCCGCTGCGCAGGAACCGTACGACCAGACTCGCGGCCAGCAGCAGGAAGACGATGTTGAGCCAGGTCGTGTAGTTCCAGGTGATCCCGTCGTCGGGGATCTTGGCGTCGGCCTGGTCCGGGACGAGCCCCAGGCCGCCGAAGGCGAACTCGACGATGTACCCGGCGACGGCCATCGCCGCGAAGAAGGTGACCAGGAGGAAGCCGGCCATCCGGGCACCGTAGTACTTCCGGTAGATGTTCAGGATCGGCAGGATCAGCAGGTCGGCGTAGATGAAGGCGATCACCCCGCCGAAGCTGATGCCGCCCTTCCACAGCACCACCGCGAGCGGCACGTTGCCGATCGAGCAGACGAAGGTCGCGATGGCCACCAGCGGGCCGACGAGCGGTCCGACCAGCTTCGCGGCGAGGGGATGGTCCGCGAGGAAGAACGTGTGCCAGAAGCTGTCCGGCACCCAGGCGGCGATCGCGCCCGCGATCAGCAGTCCGGCCACCAGGTCGCGCAGGATCGCGGCCCACTCCATCACGAAGATGTGCGCGACGGACGTGAAACCGTTCCGCGAGAACAGCCGACGGACGAAGCTCCCCTCGCCCCCGATCGACATGTCCATCGCCGCGTGCCCTTCCATGGAACCGGCCAGCCCGCGCTCCGCCTGCTCCTGCGCCCGGTCCAGCAGGCGCTGCCGCAGGAAGAGCCGGAACAATACGGCGAGGACGACGATCATGATCGGTCCGCCGACGAACTCCGCGGCGGTGAACTGCCAGCCCATCAACAGGGCCAGGATCACGCCGAGTTCGACGACCAGGTTGGTGGAGGCGATCTCGAAGGCCATGGCCGCGGTGAAGTTCGCGCCCTTGCGGAACAGGGAACGGGCGAGCGCGACGGCCGCGTACGAACAGGACGACGAGGCCGCGCCGAGCCCGGCGGCCAGGGCGAGCGTGCGCGGCCGGTCGTCACCGAGCAGCCGTACGACCGTCGACCGACGCACCACCGCCTGCACGACGGCGGAGAGCGTGAACCCGAGGATCAGCGCCCAGGTGACCTCCCAGGTCATCGACCCGGCAATGGACAACGCGTGCCCGATCGCTCCCATGAACCCGCCCCTCTCCGGTGTGCGTCTGGCAGGACTATACCCCCAGGGGGTATGAAACGCGCGTGATGGGGCCTGTCCGGTTGGTGTCGGTCGGGATGCGGGTGCGGCCTATCCGATACGGCTCCTGTGGCGCCGTAGGGCGAGACCGCCGACGAGAGCCGCCTTCGCGAGGACGACCGTCACCACGAACCCCACGACCCAGCCGGTCCACGGCGTGTTGGCCAGGACGGTTCCGCCGAGCGCGAGATGCAGGGTTACGGCGACGGCCGCCACGCCGATGACGATGAACCTGGTCCGGCCACCGGGCCGTTGGTGTGGCGGATGCGCTCCCTCGGTGGGCGTGTCGACGGCGGTATCGGAGGACCGCCACTCCACCCGCAACGGATCGCGCCTGCTGAACCTGTCGATGTGTGTGCTGACGAGATCCTGAAGCCGCTCCAGGTTCTCCTGGTCGTCGGCCTCGACGCGCGCCAGCAGTGTGCCGGGGAGGGCCCGCAGCGTGCACTGCCCCCACGGCAGGCGGAGCGTCCCGTCGCTGTCCGTCCACTCGACCTGGATTTCGTCGGGTCGAAGCTCCGGGAGGGTGTGAGTGCGCGGGCGATGGGTCAGGTGGCGGCCCTTGTTGGCGAAGTGCTTGCAGAGTTGTGCGAGGTAGCGGCTGGGGCGGTCGGTGGGGATGCGGGCTTCGGCGGTGAGTGTGCGTTCTGCTGTCACCGTGACAGGTTTATCGAGACAGTGTGTCGCTGTCAATGCATCATGTATCGATGGCGGCGGGACGTATGCTGAGCCGGTGCCGAAGCTGTGGAACGAGACCATCGAAGAGCACCGTCGCGCCGTCCGGGACACGGTGTTGGAGACCACGGCGGTGTTGGTCACCGAGCACGGCCTGCGCTCGGTGACGATGTCGAAGATCGCCCAGGAGAGCGGGATCGGCCGGGCCACGCTGTACAAGTACTTCCCGGACGTCGAGTCGATCATGACGGCGTGGCACGAGCAGCAGATCGCCGGGCATCTCCAGGAACTCGCCGAACTCCGGGACGGCTCGGGCAGTGCGGGGGAGCGCCTGAGGGCGGTGCTGGAGGCCTACGCCTTCATCCAGCAACGGCGCCACGGTCACGGCCCCGAACTCGGCGCGCTGCTGCACCAGGGCGAACACGTCATCGGCGCCGAGCAGCACCTCCACCGCTTCCTCCGCGAACTCCTGGCCGAGGGCGCCCAGTCCGGCGACATCCGCGCCGACGTCTCCCCGGACGAACTCGCGACCTACTGCCTCCACGCCCTCGCCGCGGCCGGCGTCCTGCCGTCCAAGGCGGCGGTACGACGCCTCGTGTCGGTCACGGTCACGGGGCTGCGCCCGGCGGCGGAATGACGGAACTCCCGGGTTTCGGCGTGCTGTTGACGCGGCTGGCGAGACACCGGCAACTGGACTTCGCCGGCCTGTCGAGAGCTGCGGGAATCCCGGAAACCGAACTCCGGGTGGTGCTCGACGGAACGGTGCCCAGTGTGTCGCTGCTTCAGGGGCTCGCGCCCGCGTTGCAGCTGCGCGCCGCGGACTTGTGCGTGATCGCCGGGGTGGCGGTACCGGACGAATTGGCTCCACTGGACGCGAGGGCGGGTGTGATGCTTCCTCATCTGGTGGGGGACTTCATGGGTCTGCCACCGGAGTGCAGGCGCCGGTTGCGTCAACTCGTCCGGTCGCTGCCCCAGGAGGACCGCACACAGCCGGTTCCGGAATTGCGGGTGTACGAACGGTTCGAGCGAGGTCCTGGTGGTGTGCTCATGCGCATGGTGGGCAACCGGAACCTGAGTTTGACCAGAACGGCCTGGACGTTTGCCCATCTGACCGGCCGGTACTGGGCCGCGTCCACGTATGGCGGAGTGGGCAACGGCCGTAAGGAACTCACCCCCGACCTGCTCGTCGACTTCGCGACCGTACTGGGTGTTCCCGCCGACTTCCTGTCCGTCGTCACCGGAGTCGACCTCTCCGACGGCCCCTCGCCCCGGAATCCGGCGGCGGCCGACGCGGCTGAACTGCTGTGGGAGGTCCGTCGCCTGACGGAGGACCAGGTGCGACAGGTCGGCGACGCGGCGCGGGGCATGCTGGGCGGCGGAGGGCGGCCACTTCCCGTTCAACCGATCGGTTGAACCCCGCTTCAACCTTGCGCACACCCCTCGCTCCGTACGGACGACGCGACCGGCCCCCGGGCGGCAGAAGAATCACGGATGACCATGGCGCAGGGCTTCCGCCCGCGCACCCCGTGGCTTCAGCCCCCTCAGAGAGGCCCCTCAGAGTGTCCAGTTTTCTCAGTAGGCGACGTGTTCTTGCCGGTGGAGCCGGTGCAGCCCTCGGGATGAGTGTGCTCGGTGCCGCGGCCACGCCCGCCGTAGCCGCCTCGGGCGGGCGGTCCTCGCGGAGTGGTTCCGGAGTCGAGGAGAGCCGGACGCTCGACGAGCTGTACCGGGCCGCCCTGGCGGACGGTGGGAAGTTGGTGGTCTATGCGGGGGGTGACACGCCGACCCAGCAGGACGCCACCAAGGCGGCCTTCAAGAAGCGTTTCCCCGCCATGGATCTGACGCTGATCGTCGACTACAGCAAGTACCACGACGTCCGCGTGGACAACCAGTTCGCGACCGACACCCTGGTGCCCGACGTCGTACAGCTTCAGACGCTGCAGGACTTCACGCGCTGGAAGGAGGAAGGGCGGCTGCTGCACTACAAGGCGGCCGGGTTCTCGAAGGTCTACGACAAGTTCAAGGACCCGCACGGCGCCTGGGTCGCCATCGGCGCGGTCGGTTTCAGCTTCCTGTACGACGTCGCCGCGGTCGGTGCGGATGCCCCCACGAGCCCGCTCGACCTGATCGACCCCAAGTGGAAGGGCAAGATCGCCTCGTCCTACCCGCACGACGACGACGCGTCCCTCTACCTCTACACGCTGTACGCGCAGCGCTACGGCTGGGACTGGGTGGCCGCGCTCGCGGGGCAGGACGTGCGGTTCGCGCGGGGCAGCAACTCCCCGGGAGACGCGGTCCGCGCCGGACAGAAGGCGATCGGCATCTCCACGGCCGGCACCCTGCTCTCCTCGGACCCCGTGAAGTGGGTCGTACCCGATGGCCACCCCTTCATGGCCTGGGGGCAGCGCGCCGCGATCCTGAAGCAGGCCAAGAACACGACGGCCGCCAAGCTCTACCTCAACTGGCAGCTGTCCGACGCCCAGCAGCGGGCGTCCTTCAACGGCTGGTCGGTACGGACCGACACCACGCTCCCGGCGGGACTGAAGCCGATCTGGGAGTACCCGAACGCGAACATCGACGGCTTCCCCCGCTTCATGGCCGACCGCGCGGAGGTCGAACGCTGGAAGCAGACCTTCGCCCTCTACTTCGGCGAGGTCAAGGGCGATCCCTCGCCGGGCTGGCTGGGGCTGCACCCGGGGGCGTGACGATCCCCACTGTTCACACTGGTCATACAGGTGGTCGATAGACTCGGGAGCCCTGTCCGGATCATGTGGCCCAAGGGGATCCGCCGTGTCCGCACGCACCCAGCTGACCGCTCGCGGCAGTCGGCACACCCTGGAGCACGTCTCCCATCTCGCGCTGTTCCTCGTCGTCGGGGCGGGCTTCGTCCGGCTCGCCCTGATCGACGTCCCGCTGTGCTGGTACATCGTGAGCCTCAGCGGAGCGCTGGCCTTGGTGTACGCCGGTGGACTGACGTGGTGGGACCGGCTCGGACCGTTCGGCAGGCGTGCCTGGGTTCCCATACTGATCCTGCTGTGGACTGTTCTCACCTTCCTCACGCAGGCGCCGCTCACAACTGCCTACGTGTGGTGCGCCGTTCCGCTCGCCTGCGCCGCCCTGCGTGTGCTCGACCGGCGGGGCGCCGTGGTGACGGTGGGTGTGATCACCGTCGTACTCGTCGGCTCGCTCGTCCGGTCCGCCGGGCGGTTCGACCCCGAGGTCGTGCTGGTCCCCTTGGCCGCGGTGTGGGCGACCGTCGCCCTCTACCGGACCCAGCAGCGGGACGCGGCCGTCCGCCAGCGGCTCGTGGACGAACTGCGGGACACCCGGGACACGTTGGCGAAGCAACAGCGGCAGGCGGGTGTGCTCGAGGAGCGCACCCGGATCGCCCGCGACCTGCACGACACGCTGGCCCAGGAACTCGCCGGCAGCGTGATGATGCTGCAAGTCGCCGAGCGGGACTGGGACGAGCGGCCGGACGTGGCGCGCACCCGGGTCCGTGCCGTGGCCGATGGACTCGGCGCGAATCTGGCGGAGACCCGGCGGATCATCCGCGATCTCACTCCCGCCGCTGTCGCCGAGGCGGGCCTCGAAGACGCGCTGCGGCTGCTGTGCGCCCGGTCGCGCACGGAAGGCGCCGGGGCCCGGGTCCAATTCCGCGCGGTGGGCGCGCACCGGCCGGTCCTCGACGAGCACACGGCCACCACCCTCTTCCGCGTCGCCCAGAGCACGCTGGCGAACGTACGCGAACACGCCCGCGCGGCAAGCGTGTTGGTCACCTACCGGCGACACCGGGACCGCGTGGAACTCGAAGTGAGCGACGACGGGCGGGGCTTCGACCCCACCGCGGCCTTCGCGGCCGGTGCCCGCGCGGACCGCGGCTTCGGGCTGCCCGCCGCCCGGGCGAGACTGCGCGAATGCGGCGGAGACCTCGACGTGAGCAGCGTGCCGGGGCGGGGGACCAGGGTCCGCGCCATGGTCTCCGCCGCACCCCGGATCCAGCCCGTCGCACCTCTCACCGCCGCGACCACCGCATGACCGCGGCCCCGCTCCGCCTCCTGATCGCGGACGACCACGCCGTCGTACGGGCCGGGCTGCGCGCCCTGCTCGACGGCGAACCGGACCTCGACGTGATCGCCGAAGCCGGGAGCGGCGAGGAAGCCGTGCGTCTGGCGGCCCAGTTGACGCCCGACGTCGCGCTGATGGATCTGCGGTTCGCCGGGGCGGGGAGCGGGATCGACGGTGTCGAGGCCGTACGGAGGCTCGCCGCGCGGGCGCCGGGCGTCGCGGTGGTCATGCTGACCAGCTATGCCGGACGGGCCGATGTCGTACGGGCGTTGGAGGCGGGCGCCCGTGGCTATGTGCTCAAGGCGGGGGCACCCGAGGAACTCTTCCAGGCGGTGCGTACGGCCGCCGGAGGTTCGGTCGGGCTGGCCTCGGAGGTCGTCGGCGAGCTCGTCGGCCAAGTGGTCGACCCCGCGCGGGAGTTGACCCAGCGCGAGGTCGAGGTCGTCCGGCTGATGGCGGAGGGGCGCAGCAACCGGGCCATCGCCGAGGCGTTGTTCCTCAGCGAGGCCACGATCAAGACCCATCTCGTGCGGATCTACCGCAAGTTCAAGGTCGACAACCGGGCGGCGGCCGTGTCGGAGGCCGTCCGCCGCGGGCTGCTCGAACTCACCTGACGGGCTGGCGTACGACGGCGACGTCCCTGGGGGCGAGGACGGGGAAACCGTCGTCGCCCGCGCTGCCGACCAGGAGTTCGCCGGACAGACCCGTCAACGGCACTGTTCCGTCGGTCCGGTTGACCAGGAAGAGGTAGCGGCTCTCGGCGTTCCGGCGCACGGTCAGCTCCACAACACCCCTTGCGGTGTCCGGGAGTTCACTGGTCACACCGGCGGGCGCGAGCAGCTCCGGGAGCAGACCCGTGAGGCCCTCGCGGCCCAGGCGCGTGGAGACGTACGCGGCCGAACCTCCGCCCACCGTACGGCGGGTGACGGCGGGGTGGCCTGCGTACGCACCGCTGCCGTAGTGGGCCAGCACCTCCACCTCGGCGTCGGTCACCGTGATGCGGTCGGTCCACAGGGAGCCGGTGGCGGTGCCGTCGAGGTCCAGCTCCACCGTGTCGCCGTCGAGCAGCGGGCCGAACTCCTCGATGCGGATGCCGAGAAGGTCGCGCAGGGCGCCCGGGTAGCCGCCGAGCCAGATGTGGTCGTTCTCGTCGACGACACCGGAGAAGTACGTGGAGACGAGGTGGCCGCCCTGCTCGACGTAGCGCGTGAGTTCCTTGGAGAGGGCCGCCGGGATCATGTGCAGGATCGGGGTGATGACCACGTCGTAGCGGTCGAGGGCGGTCTGCGCCGTGACGAGGTCGGCGCGGACGCCGAGGTCGAGGAGGGCGGAGTACCAGTCGAGCGCTTCCTGGCGGTAGTCGAGGCGGTCGGTGGGGTGCGAGTCCTGCTCGCTCGCCCACCAGGACTCCCAGTCGAAGACGATGCCGACCCGGGCTGTCTCCCGGTCCGATCCGGCGACGGGGGCCAACGTCCGTAGGGTGCGGCCGAGTTCGGCCACCGCGCGGAAGACCTCGCTGTCCTCTCCGGCGTGCGGAACCATCGCCGAGTGGTACTTCTCGGCACCGGCGGCCGACTGGCGCCACTGGAAGTAGCAGACGGCGTCGGCGCCGTGCGCGACGTGCAGGAGGGAGTCACGGGCGAGGTCGCCGGGGCGCTTCGCGACGTTGACGGGCTGCCAGTTGACCGCGCTGGTGGAGTGTTCCATCAGGAACCACGGGCGGCCGGCGGAGATCCCGCTGACGAGGTTCGCGGAGAAGGACAGCTCGTCGCGGTCCTGCGAACCGGGCGTGACGTAGTGGTCGTTGGAGACGAAGTCGATCTCGGACGCCCAGTCGGCGTAGTTCATGCCCTTGGTGTTGCCCATCACCATGAAGTTGGTGGTGACCGGCACGTTGGGGGTGATCTCGCGCAACAGGTCGCGTTCCGCGCGGAGATGGTCCTTGAGCGCGTCGGAGGAGAAGCGCTTGAAGTCGAGCTGCTGGGTCGGGTTCGGGAAGGAGGCGGCCAGCCGGGGCGGGAGTATCTGTCCCCAGTCGCTGTACCGCTGGGACCAAAAGGCCGTGCCCCAGGCCTGGTTGAGCGTGTCGATCGTCGTGTAGCGGGCGCGCAGCCAGTCGCGGAAGGCGCGGGCCGCGTCGTCGGAGTAGTCGTAGACGTTGTGGCAGCCCAGCTCGTTCGAGACGTGCCAGGCGACCAGCGCGGGGTGGCCGGCGTAGCGCTCGGCCAACTTCCGTACCAGGCGCAGCGCGTGCTCGCGGAAGACCGGTGAGGTGGGGCGCCAGTGCTGGCGGCCCCCGGGCCACAGGGTTTCGCCGGCGGCGGTCACCGGGAGGATCTCCGGGTGCTCCGTGCTCAGCCACGGCGGCGGGGACGCGGTGGCGGTGGCCAGGTCGACGCCGATGCCGCCCGCGTGCAGCAGGTCCATGACCTCGTCGAGCCAGCCGAAGTCCCACTCGTCCCGGGCCGGTTGGATGCGCGCCCAGGAGAAGATCCCCACGGAGACGATGTTGACGCCGGCCTCGCGCATCAGCCGGATGTCCTCGTCCCACACCTCCCGCGGCCACTGCTCCGGGTTGTAGTCGGCGCCGTAGGCGAGACGGGGGGTGGCGTCACCGTCCGGCCCGTGCCGCAACTGGGACAGGAGGGTGGAGATCATGGTGGTCCTTCCGGTTACTGCACAGGCGGTACGAGATGCGTGGTGGATTCCGGGCGGGCCGCCGCTGAGCGGTTGCTGCTCAGCGGCGGCTCCCGGGGTGGTGCCGGTTACTTCTTCGAGCCGTTACTTCGAGCGGGTCACTTGTTGACCGTGAAGCCCTGCTCGTTGCCGTACTTGACGGAGGCGTCCTGCCAGCTCTTCAGACCCTGGGCCAGCGTCGTACCGGAGATGTACGCCTTGCCGACGGTGTCGTTGAAGATCGAGTTGGCGTACTGCTGGAAGGGCAGGTACGACCAGTCGGAAGCGACCTCGGACGCGGACTGGGCGAAGATCTTGTTCGCCTGCTGCCCACCGAAGTACGGGAACGCCTTGTCCTGGAACGCCGCGGACTGCTGCTCGGCCTTGGTGGCCGGGAAGGCGCCCTCGTTCACGCGGGTCTGGACGCCGGCGCCGGCGTTGGCGTACTGGACGAACGCGTAGGCGAGTTCCTTATTCTTGCCCAGGGTGGGCAGCGTGAGGGACGAACCGCCGTTCTCCGCGCTGGCCTTGCCGCCCGCGGTCCACTGCGGCATCGGGGCCGCGCGCCAGTCACCGGAGGCACCGGCGACACCGCTGACGAAGTTGGCGGGCATCCAGGCGCCGGTGGTCAGGGTGGCGATGGTGCCGTCACCGAGGCCCTTGTACCAGTCGTCGGTCCAGCCGTTGATGGGCGTGACGAGCTTCTGGTCGATGAGCTTCTGCCAGGTGTCGGTGTACTTCTTGGCGGCCGCGTCCTCGAAGTTGATCGTCACCTTGGTGCCGTCGACCTTGTAGGGGCGCGAACCGGCCTGCCACAGCATGCTGGTGGTGAAGCCCGCGTCACCGGCGTCGGCGGCGATGTAGGCCTTCGGGTCGGCCTTGTGCAGCTTCTGGGCCGCGATGACGTACTCGTCCCACGTGGTGGGGACGGCGATCTTGTACTTGTCGAAGACCTTCTTGTTGTAGAACATCGCCATCGGGCCCGAGTCCATCGGCAGGCCGTAGACCTTGGAGCCGTCGCTCACCGCGTTCCACGGACCGGCCGTGTACTTGGAGGCCAGCTTGTCGGCGCCGTAGGGCGTGAGGTCGGTCAGGCCCTTGGTGAGGGAGTACTGGCTCAGCGCGAAGTACTCGACCTGGGCGACGTCGGGGACGCCCTTGCCGGCCGCGATCGCGTTCGACAGCGCGGTGTAGTACTTGTCACCGGACCTGTCGCTGACCAGGTTGATCTTGACCTTCGGGTACTTCTTCTCGAAGTCGGCGGCGACCGTCTTCAGCGTGGGCTCCCAGGCCCAGACGTTGACCGTGCCGCCCTTCTTCAGGGCCGCCTGGATGTCCGACGCGGAGACTGCCTTGCTGCTGGAGCTGCTGTCGTCCGAACTGCCGCACGCGGTCGCGCCCAGGGAGAGGACGGAGAGGACGGCGAAGCCGCGCAGCAGGCGGCTGGTGGTTCTGCGCATGGAGGTGCTTCCACTTCTTCGTGGGTGGGACTTCTTGAGGGTTGGGTTATTCCTTGACGCTTCCGGCGGCGAGACCCGACTGCCAGTACTTCTGCAGCAGCAGGAACGCGGCGATCAGCGGCACGATGGTGAGCAGCGAACCCGTGATCACCAAGTTGAAGATGACGTCGCCGCCGATCGTCTGGGCCTGGGAGCTCCAGGCGCTCAGACCCAGGGTCAGCGGGTACCAGTTCGGATCCCGGAGCATGATCAGCGGCAGGAAGTAGTTGTTCCAGGTCGCGACCGTGGTGAACAGCAGGACCGTCACGACACCGGGGGCGAGCAGCGGCAGGGAGACCTGGAAGAAGGTGCGGATCTCACCCGCGCCGTCGATCCGCGCGGCTTCGAGGAGTTCGACCGGGATGGCCTCGGTGGCGAACACCCACATCAGGTACAGGCCGAACGGCGAGACCAGCGACGGGATGATCACCGCCCACGGGGTGTCCGTCAGCCCCACCTTGCTGAACATCAGGAAGGTGGGCACCGCGAGGGCCGTACCGGGAACCGCTACGGCGCCGATGACCACGGCGAAGACGGCGCGTTTCCCGGGGAAGTTGAACTTCGCCAGCGCGTAGCCGCCGAGGATCGCCAGGAAGGTGGCACCGCCGGCGCCGAGCACGACGTAGAGCAGGGTGTTCAGCAGCCACCGGCCGAAGATGCCGTCGTGGTAGGTGAACGTGTCGTGGATGTTCGACCAGAGGGCGAACTTGTGGGCGAACCACAGGCCGTTCGAGTCGCTGAGTCCCTGCTGCGTCTTGGTCGCGTTGATGACCAGCCACAGCAGGGGCACCACGGTGTAGACCAGGACCAGACCGGTGAGCACGGTCAGCAGGACGCTGCGCTTGGGGCGCCCGGGGGAGTGCTTCTTGCGGGGTGTGCGCAGGCGGGGCGCGCCCTTGTGGCCTCCTCCGGACGGCGTGGATGCGGAGGGAGAGGCGGTGGTGACGGGGGTGCTCATGGCTCAGGCTCCCTTGCGCATGCCGCGGAGCTGCACGACGTAGGCGATGATCATGGTGATCAGCCCCATGATGATGGCGACCGCCGCGGAGTAGTTGTGCTGCTGTCCGTTGAAGGACAGCGAGTAGGTGTAGAAGTTCGGCGTGTAGTCCGTCGTGATGGCGTTGCGCGCCAGCGGTCGCAGGATGCTCGGCTCGTTGAAGAGCTGGAAGCTGCCGATGATCGAGAAGATCGTCGCGATGACCAGGGCGCCGCGGATCGCGGGGAGCTTGATGGCCGTGATGACGCGGAACTGCCCGGCACCGTCGATCTCCGCCGCCTCGTACAGCGAGGTCGGGATGACCCGCAGCGCGGAGTAGAAGATCAGCATGTTGTAGCCGACGAACTCCCAGGTCACGATGTTGCCGATCGACGCCAGCACCAGGTGCGCGGAGAGCGGGTCGGGCAGCGTCACGTCGAACGCGCTGTTGATGTCACCGACCAGACCGAACTGGGTGCCGTACATGAAGCCCCACATCAGGGTGGCGACCACGGCGGGCACGGCGTACGGCAGGAAGATCGAGATCCGGAAGAAGTCCCGGCCGAAGAGCCGGCCGCTGTCCAGGGCGAGGGCCACGAACAGGGCGATGCCGAGCATGATCGGCACCTGGATCAGCAGGAACAGCGAGACCCGCTCCAGGGAGGACCAGAACTGGTCGTCCTGGAAGGCCTGCGTGTAGTTGTCCAGGCCGACGAAGTGGTTGCCGCCGATGAGCTGGTCGCGGAAGAGGCTGAGATAGATCGAGTACGCGATCGGAGCCAGGAAGACGAAAGCGAAGACCACCGCGAAGGGTCCGATGAAACCCCATCCGGTCCAGGATCGTCGGTCCCGTTTCGCCGACGGCCTGGTAGGAGGCCGAGTCGCGGCCGCAGGGGGTTGAAGCGTCGTCATGTAGTTCCTCGCTCGTCCATCTCGGAACCGGCGTCACACGCCGTCGCGATGTTGCGTAAACAGCACGGTCCGGAACGGCCCCGGGCTGTTATGTTTACGTAAACATCTGATGGCGGCATGTCTACACTGCCCCAATGTCGGTGGTCAAGGGTCGTTTGGGGAAACACGGCCGAGGCGATCGGATCGATATGTGAGGGATACAGGTGGACACAGTGGACGGTGCCTCGGGCGGTACGGAGAAGCCACGCAGACGCAGCGGGAAGCGGTCGTCGAGACGCGCCCCGAGCGCGTCCATGGCGGATGTCGCGCGCGTCGCCGGCGTGTCGTCACAGACCGTCTCCCGCGTGTCGAACGGCTTCGCGGGGGTCAACGAGGAGACCAGGCAGCAAGTCCTCGCCGCCATGAAGGAGCTGGGCTACCGGCCCAACAGCGCGGCCCGGGCGCTGAAACGCGGTGAGTTCCGGACCATCGGCGTGATCACCTTCAACCTCTCCACCACCGGCAACATGCGCACCCTGGAGGCGATCGCCACCTCCGCCGCGCACGAGGGCTACGCCGTCACGCTGCTGCCGGTCGCCGTGCCCACCCAGGACGAGGTGCGCGGCGCGTTCTCCCGGCTGGGCGAACTCGCCGTCGACGCGGTCATCGCCATCATGGAGGTCCACCTCCTGGACGCGGCGACCATCTCCCTGCCGCCCCACGTCCAGGTCGTCGTCGCCGACTCCGACGCGGGCGACCGCTACAGCGTGGTCGACACCGACCAGAACGGCGGCGCGCGGGCCGCCGTACGCCATCTCCTCGACCTCGGCCACCGCACGGTCTGGCACCTGGCGGGCCCCGAGGAGTCCTTCGCGGCCCAGCGCCGCGCCGACGCCTGGAGCGCCGAACTCGCCGACGCGGGACGGCCCGTGCCCCCTGTCGCACGCGGCGACTGGTCCGCGGAATCCGGCTACCGCGTGGGACTCGACCTCGCCCAACAGACCGACTGCACGGCCGTGTTCGCGGCCAACGACCAGATGGCCCTGGGCCTGCTGCGGGCCCTGCACGAGCGCGGCCGGCGCATCCCCGAGGACGTCAGCGTCATCGGCTTCGACGACATCCCCGAGGCGGGTTCCTTCCTGCCGCCCCTGACCACCGTCCACCAGGACTTCGCCGAGGTCGGCCGCCTGTGCGTCGAGGGTGTCCTACGGCGGATGCGGGACCGCGGCGACGAACACGGCACCACGCTGGTGCCCACGAAACTCGTCATACGTGACAGCACGGCACCGCCCGTCGCATAGCAGGAGGGCCCTCCCGCGAACCACGCGGGAGGGCCCTCCTGGCGGGGTGGCTCAGGCCGTCGTCTCCGGGCGGCCGGGACGGGACCAGTGCGTGTGGAACATGCCGGTGCGGTCCGTGCGGCCGTAGGTGTGCGCGCCGAAGAAGTCGCGCTGGCCCTGGAGCAGGGCCGCGGGCAGCCGGTCGGCGCGCAGCGTGTCGTAGTGCGACAGCGCGGCGGAGAACGCCGGGACGGGGATGCCGCGCCGGGCCGCCGAGGCGACCACCTCGCGCCAGGGGACCTGCGCGTCGCCGATCTCCTGCGCGAAACGCTCCTCGCCCAGCAGGCTGACCAGCCCCGGGTCGGCCGTGTACGCGGCACGGATGCGGTCGAGGAAGGAGGCGCGGATGATGCAGCCGCCGCGCCAGATACCGGCGACCGCGGCCAGGTCGATCGACCAGTCGAACTCGGTCGCCGCGTCCTGGATCATCTTCCAGCCCTGGTCGTAGGCGATGACCTTCGAGGCGTACAGCGCCTGCTCGACCTGGGCGGTGAACCGGTCGGCCTCGGTGCGGCTCAGCGGGGGAGTGGTGCCGCCGGGCAGCCCGCGGTAGGCGGCGCGCAGGTCGCCCTGGCTGGACGAGGCGCGCGCGAAGGTGGCCTGCGCGATCGCGGTGACCGGTGAGCCCAGCTCCAGCGCGGTCTGCACGGTCCAGCGGCCGGTGCCCTTCTGACCTGCGGCGTCGGTGACGATGTCGACGAACGCCTTGCCGGTCTCCGCGTCGGTGTGGGCGAGGACCTCGGCGGTGATCTCGATCAGATAGGAACCGAGTCGCCCCTCGTTCCAGCGCTGGAAGATCTCCGCGATCTCGGCCGGGGTGTAGCCGCCGACCTGGCGCAGCAGGTCGTACGCCTCGGCGATGAGCTGCATGTCGGCGTACTCGATGCCGTTGTGCACCATCTTCACGAAGTGCCCGGCGCCGTCGGTCCCGATGTGCGTGGAACAGGGCTCGCCGTCGACCTTCGCGCTGACGGATTCGAACATCGGACCCAGCACGTCGTACGACTCCGCCGAACCGCCGGGCATGATCGAGGGCCCGTTCAGCGCGCCCTCCTCGCCGCCGGAGACACCGGCGCCGACGAAGTGCAGGCCCTTGTCGCGCAGGGCTGCCTCGCGGCGGCGGGTGTCGGCGAAGTGGGCGTTGCCGCCGTCGATGATCATGTCGCCGGGCTCCATGAGCGCGGCGAACTCGTCGATCACGGCGTCGGTGGCCGGACCGGCCTGCACCATGATCATCAGGCGGCGGGGCTTCTCGAGCGCGGCCACGAACTCCTGGGCCGTCTCGGCCGGGACGAAGGCGCCCTCGTCGCCGTACTCCTTCATCAACTCATGGGTGCGGTGTGGCGACCGGTTGTGGACGGCGACCGTGTAGCCGTTGCGGGCGAAGTTGCGCGCGAGGTTGCGGCCCATCACGCCGAGGCCGGTGACGCCGATCTGGGCGGTTCCGTCGGCGGCGGGGTCGTGCGGTGCGGATGCGTTCATGGGGTGCCTGTTCTCCGAGTCGGTGACGTGGCGGGTCGGCGCTGGGCGCCCATGACCGCTGGTACGTCTGTGATCGCGAAAAGACTCGAAGTACGGGCCCCTGATTCGTAATTCGTTCCCGCGCCGCGTCCTCGGAACGTGGTCTCAGCAGCCCGAACGGGTCGGAGCGAACTCCACGCGCGCGTGCTCGTCCGCGATGCGTACCTCGTCGTAGGCGGCACGCGTGACCTGGTACCAGACGTCGTCCTTGGCGGTGTCGCCGCCGACGTCGTCGAGGCTCACGCACCACCGTTCCGCGCGGACGGTCCGGGTGTACGTCTCGGTGCCGCTGCGCACCTTCGAGCACTTCCGGTAGTGCTCCGTGGTGGTCCAGGTCCGGGTCTTCTTCTTGGAGCCCGATCCCGAACTGGACCTGTGCTGGACCTTTTTGGTGGCGGGCGCGCACTTGGTGACAGTGTGCGGCCGCGTGCCCTTCGCCGTCTGCCTGGCGAGGTGCCGGACCGAATCGCGGAGGCCGGTCACGGTGTCGGGGGTGGGCCGGGCCTTCGGTGCGGTGGTGCTCGCACCGCTCCGGCCTACGCTGGACGAGGAGCCCGCACTCTCACCGCTCCCGCATGCGCTGAGCGCTCCGATCAGAAGTGCTGTCAGCCCGCCCGCGATCAATCGCTTGGTGAACATGCCCCCGCCGCCCGTTAATTGGAAACGGTCAGCGTAACTGATCATTGGCCGGCGTCAGGGGGAGGCGAGCGCGAACTGCCGCTGCGGCAAGGCTCCTACGGCGGTCGGAGCCTCCAACACGCCCTGAAGACACCGGAGTTGCCGCGACTCGTTCGTCACCGTCCGGCCCCGGCCGCCGGCGAAGACGTACAGCCGCAGCAGCAGGAACCGGGCGAGGCCCGCGAGCCCCGACGCGCCGAGGTAGACGATCTGCTCGGTGAGCATTCCGGGTGACGACTGGATCAGGTGCAGGACGAACATCGCGGCGCAGGTCACCACGTAGGCCGCCGCGGCCGAGCCCGCCGACTGCCAGTGCTGGCGCCATCCGGCGTGCCGGCCCGCGCCGAAGGTGAAGCGGGCGTGGAGTTCCGTGCACAGGAGGGTGGAGACGACGGTGATCAGCGCGTTCGCCAGCGCCCAGGGCAGCCGCTCGGCCACCAGGGCCACGGCGCCGCTGGAGAGCAGTCCGACACCGCCGCCCAGCGCCACGAACCGGGCGAAGGAGGCGAGCGGACCGGGAGCGGCCGGGGTCCGGGGCGCGTCGTCCATGGCGGTCTCCATCCGCTCCGTACGCTGCGCCTCTGTCATGCGGCCGCGTAAGTTTGCTTGACTTACTCAACTATAGCGGATTGATTGAGTTACGCAAGTACATTTTCATAGCGGGGGAGCCCGATCCACAGGCGACCTCCGTACAATGCGGCCTGATCATGGGTGAGTTACTGGTGAGATGCGCGACGTTCAACGTGCTGCACGGCCGGCGGATCCAGCCGGACGGTCGGCCGAACCCCGTTGCCCCCGGCGCCCCCTCGGCACCCCTCGCCGAAGCCGTCGCCTCCCTGGACGCCGACGTGGTGGCGCTCCAGGAGATCGACTGCCTCCAGGAACGGTCGGGCGGTGTCGACCAGGCGGCCGTCGCCGCCGACGCGATGGGCGCACGCGACTGGCGCTACGCGACCGCGCTGCACTGCCGTTCCGTGCCGGGCCGGGGCTGGGTCCCCGACCCGACCGAGCCCGGGATGCGCGTCTACGGCCCCGGGGCTCAGCAGCCCGAAGTCCCTTCGCACGGACTGGCGTTGCTGTCCCGGCTTCCGGTCCACGAGTGGCGGGCCCTACGGCTCCCGGCGGCGCCCTTCGGCATGCCGCTGCGGGTGGCCGGGCGGGCCGCTCCAGTGCTGGCCCGGGATCAGCCGCGGGCCGCCCTGGCCGCCGTGCTGGAAGGACCGCACGGCCCGTTCACCGTGGTGGCCGTCCATCTCTCGTTCGTGCCGGGGTGGAACATCGGGCAACTGCGCACCGTGCGTCGCTGGATCGCCGATCTGCCTCAACCCCGGGTGCTGATGGGCGACTTCAACCTCTTCGGCGCGCTGCCCCGGATCACTCTCAACGGGATGGGGAGGCGACGCTGGCAGAGTTCTGCCCGGCAGGCGACCTTCCCTTCGCACCGGCCGCTCGTCCAGCTCGATCACATCATGACGACGGGACTCGGCAAGGACGCCGTAGGGTCCGTATGCGCACCGAGGACGGCGATCTCTGATCACCGGCCGCTGGTGGTGGAGCTGGCGCTCTGAGTCAGTTCCACAGGGGGTAGGTCACGGTGTGCTGGAACTTGTCCGGCCTCGCGCCGGGGTACGTCAGGGTGATCTCGGTGTACTGCCGCGCCCGCGGGTGCCGCTTCCACGTCTGCGCGTCGTCGAGCCGGACGGTGACCGGGAACGAGTGGAACTTGCCCACCGCGCAATAGGGGTTGCAGTCGTTCACCACGTTGAAGCCCGTGGCCGTCGCGGAGTTGCCGTTCCAGGACGTCCAACGCAGCGACGTGAGACGGCTGTTGCCGTCGCCGCAGGCGAGCATGAAGTCGGTGGGACGCACCTCGGGATGCCACAGGCAGTCGACCAGTACCGGGTCCTGGAGCTGTCGGTGGGCGGTCGCCGGGACCGTGGCCGGGGCCGCCGACGAGGTGGCGACGGCCGGCCCGAGCAGGGCCGCCGCACAGAGCGTGACGATTCCGACCATGGTGTGTTTGTACATGTCCGCTCCCGGCCGCCTGTTCGTCCTCGTCGCCCCGCACCTGCGGTGGGCCCGCCTGCCGGGGCACGGTCGTCGTGTCTCTGTCGACGCTACGACCGTGTCCCAGGATGCACCACTCGTACGGGTCTACGACGCGGTTGGCCGGGAGTGTCGCGGGGTGTGCGGTCAGGGCCGGGAAATGCCCGGCCCCGATCGGATCAGGCGGGCCGTACGGCGCCCCGGATGGCGGCGGCACCGGCGTAGAAGATCGACTCCTCGCGTATCGGCGTGCCCGGGCTCGGCGCGTGGATCATCAGGCCGTTGCCGGTGTAGAGGCCGACGTGGTCGATGCTGTCGTAGAAGAAGATCAGGTCACCCGGGCGGATGTCCGTGAGCGGCACGAGCGCGCCGGCGCCCGACTGTTCCTGGGCGGTGCGCGGGAGGAGGACGCCCGCGGCCTTCCAGGCGGCCTGGGTGAGGCTGGAGCAGTCGTACGCGTCCGGTCCCGCCGCGCCCCACAGGCAGGGCCTGCCGATCTGGGCGCGGGCGAAGGCGAGAGCGGTGCTGGTCTTGCTGAGCGTGGTGGGGTCCTGCGGCGCGGCGGGTACGGCAGTGGCGGGCGCCGGGCTGATGGTCGGGGCCGGGGGGAGGATGATCTCCGGGGCCATCGTCGGAGCCGTGGGCAGGGTGAACTCGGGAGCGACGGCCGGGGGCGCGGCGAAGGAGACCTCGGCGGTGGGCGGGGCCGGCTGCCACTCCTGCTGCGGCGGGCGCCAGTCCGGCTCCGGTGTGGGGTACGAGGTCCGCTGCTCGGTCACCGCGGGCATCTGACCGGTGGACCAGGCCTGTTGCCCGGGGGCGACGGGCATCTGGCCGGTCGACCAGGCCTGTTGCTCGGCCACGATCGGCATCTGACCGGTGGCCCATGGCTGTTGCTCGGCCACGATCGGCATCTGGCCCGTCGACCAAGCCTGTTGCTGCGGCACGACAGGCATCTGCCCCGTGGACCAGGCCTGTTGCTCGGCCACGGCAGGCATCTGACCGGTCGACCACATCTGCTGTTCGGGGACCATGGGCATCGACCCGGTCGACCAAGTCGTCTCCGGGGTGGGCCAGTTGGTCTCCGGGGGCGGCCAGGTGGCACCGGTCGGGGCGGCCTCGGTGCGCGGCGCCGCGATGTACGGGAGCAGCTCCAGGTCCGCGGTGAGCGGGTCGAAGACCGGCGCCGGGGCGGCCGCGACGGCGAATTGCTGTGCCTCGACGACGGGAGTCGGGGGCACCTCGATGGCGGGCACCGGCGGCAGGTCGAAGACGGTGGCCTGCGGCATCTGGGCCATCTGCTGCATGTACGGCATCTGAGGCGACTGGGGTGCCTGCGGCGCGGCGATCTGAGGCATCTGCGGCGCGGCGGGCGGCAGCGTGGCGACCGGTCCCGCCGTCAACTCCGCGACGGGCGAGGTGAGTTGAAGGTTGGCGGGCTCCGGTGCGGTGGTCCCCGCGGTCAGCTCGGCCACGGCGCGGCCGGGCTGCGCCTCGAGTGCGCGGCCGCCGCCTTCGGGCTCGGGGCGACGTTCGGGGCGCTCGGGCCGGGGTGCCGCCGAGCGGGCGGGAGTCCTGCCGGGCGGCAGTTTCGCCGGTACGGTCGGGCCCAGTTGGGCGCGAGCGCGGTCGAACAACTGCCGAGTGACGGCATCTTGGGCGGGGTCGGAAGGACGCGACGCGCTGGGACGGGGCTCGACACGCTGGCGCGGACCCCCGGACATCTTGCGCGTGGCGTTGTAGTTTCCGGTGGCCGTCTCGGCCCTGTCGTAAAGGGAGTTGATCCGCCGCTGCACTTCGTCACGGCTGGGTCGGTCGTCCACGGTGGGGCCACTGCCTCCGGTGCGCGTACTTCGTTCTGCCGGCATGGCAGACGTGCTCCTTCCGTATCGCGCCTACCGAGTTAGCTGTCGGGTTCGGGCGGCCGATCACGGAAGGATTGCCCTACGACCCTTGCCCGGACGGGCAGTTGGGTCGATTCACCCCAAGTCGGTTGGGTCCCCGGCTCCGGCTGTCGCGAGCGACACGCCGGACTCGGCGCAAACCGTGCGGCCCGGCGCTGCTCGCCGGAGTAGGTCGTACGGTCTGAGCGTCAACTTAGCCAACGTGTGTGCCTCGTGTGAAGGTTGAAGCGCGATATGTCCGATACGTTTTTGTGACCTTTACCTCTCCCAAACGTGTCCTGGGCTCATGAGCCCGCCGGGTCGGGTGATCCATATGAGGTCGCTATGAATTTTTGGGACGGTTGAACACACCGGCATCCTGCTCCGTATTGGAACGGGGGATTTCCATGCCGGGACGATCCGGGCCGACCGATACGTGTAGGAGCAACTTCCTTGGCACGCAACACGCGCAGACGCCCCACGGGCGCACGACGCGCGACGATGGCAGCAGTCGCCCTGATGCTGGGCGGCGGAGGACTGGTGGCGGCGAACGTCTACGCGTCGGCGTCCGAAGGCGGTTGGGGCGGTGACTCGTCCCAGCAAGGGTCTCCCGATGCGGCGTCGAGCGGTGCGACGATCGACTGCCCGGACGTCGGCACCCAGCTGACGACCGTCCCCGACGAGGCGAAGACCGAGGTCGACGCCCAACTCGCGCTTCTGGACCAGCAGATAACCGAGGCCTACCAGAAACTGAAGGACTCGACGGAGTCCATACGCCAGGACGCCTCCTTCGCCGACAACGCGATCATGAATCCGTTGAAGGAGAAGCGGGCCGCGACCATCGGCCGGATCGACGAAGCCATCGCGCGTGTCGGCGACCGCCCGGAGGGACTCGACGCGCTCGCCGGCTGCACCCTGATCGCACCCACGAACGACAACGGGGACCAGGGCAGCAACGGCAACGGCAACGGCGACGACCAGAGCGCCAGTGCGAGCGCGAGCGCCAGTGCCGGCGGCCAGGGCAGCCAGCCGGTCAGCAACGGGCCCGTCGCCTCGGACTACGCGGACATCACCTCCGTACAGCCCAACGTGAACACCCCGCAGGACCAGGCCGACGCCTCCCGCGGCACGTTCGTCACCGCGTGCGGCGTGAACGAGAACGGCCTGTTCAACTCGGACAACGTGATCGTCGCCCCCGGAGTCACCAACGGCGCCCACCACTTCCACGACTACATCGGCAACCAGTCCAACAACGCGTTCGCCAGCGACGACGACCTGGCGAAGGCGAACACGAGCTGCGAGAACCAGGGCGACAAGTCCACGTACTACTGGCCCGTGTTGCGCCTCCAGAACGGCAAGCAGGAGCGGGACGCCGACAAGCCCGGCGGCGGCACCGAGGGCAACTCCGGTCAGATCGTCACCGCGAAGGCGGCCACGCTGACGTTCGTGGGCAACCCGAAGAGCAAGGTCGTCGCGATGCCGCGCCTCCTGCGCATCATCACCGGCGACGCCAAGGCCTTCGTGAACGGCCCGGCCAACGCCAACGCCTCCTGGAGCTGCACCGGGTTCGAGGACCGGCAGCTCAAGGACAAGTACCCGCTGTGCCCGGCGGGCAGCGACGTGGTGCGCACCTTCAAGTTCCAGAGCTGCTGGGACGGCCGCAACATCGACAGCGCCAACCACCGCACCCACGTGGCCTTCGAGGCCGCCGACGGCTCCTGCCCGGCGGGCTTCGAGGCCATTCCGCAGCTCGTGCAGCGGATCGTCTACGACGTGGACGCGCCGAGCCTCCAGGACGGCGGCAAGACGACCCCGCTGTTCGCGGTGGACTCCTTCCCGGAGCAGCAGCACAAGCCGGTCACGGACCACGGCGACTTCATCAACGTCTTCGACGAGGGCCTGATGAAGGACATGGTCAACTGCATCAACAACGGCGAGAAGTGCGGCGCCGGGACGGACAACGACCCCGGCGGCTCGGGCGACGGCTCCGGCTCCGGTGGCGGCTCCGGTTCGGGCGGTGGCTCGGGTTCGGGTGGCGGTTCGGGTGAGCCGCAGGAGTCACCGACGGCCACCGACACCGCTACGGCGGCGCCCACGGCCACCGCGTCCGACGAGCCCGCCGGGAACGGCGGCAACGAGGGCAACGGCGGCAACGGCGGGAATGGTGACAACGGCGGGAACGGCGACAACGGCGGCCAGGCCACCTCGGATCCCGCGACGAGCGCCCCGGACACCGAGACCAACGCCCCCGAGCCCACCGACACCCAGAGCACCGACCCCGGTGACCTGACGACCGCCGTCTCGGTGCCCAAGGCCGACACGAAGACCGAAGGGTCCAAGTCCTCCGAGACGCAGGGGAGTTCGGCCAACGGCTCCGGCGGCGAGGTCGGCAGCGCGGTGACGACACCGCCCGCTTCCTCCTCGGGCGGGGAGAGTTACGCAGCCGTAGGCCCCAACCAGCCGCAGGCGCAGGGCGGGTTGGCGGAGACCGGCGCGAATCTGTGGCCCGCGGTGGCCGGCGCGCTGCTGCTCGTCGCCGGATTCGTCGTGCTGTGGCGAGGTAAGCGCAGTACACGCTGACACAGCGCACCCAGGTGCACGTCGGTGACAACGACGGCCCGGCCGCCCCCACTTGGGGGTGGCCGGGCCGTCACACGTTCAGCGTGCCGGGGCGGATGTCTCAGGCAGCAGGCGCCGGATACGTCGGGTACTCGACCCCGGAGACGTGCTGGACGACCCGGACGACCTGGCAGGAGTAGCCGAACTCGTTGTCGTACCAGAGGTAGAGGATCGCGTTGTCGCCGTCGACCTTGGTGGCGCCCGCGTCGATGATCGAGGCGTGGCGCGAGCCCATGAAGTCGCTGGACACCGCGTCGGGGGCGGTGGTGAAGTCGATCTGGCGTTTCAGCGGGGACGTCAGTGAGACGTCGCGGAGGTAGTCGAGGACCTCGGCGCGGGTGGTCTCGCGGCCGAGCCGCAGGCTGAGGATCGCGATCGAGACGTCCGGCACCGGGACCCGGATCGAGCTGCCGGTGATCGGCGCCTTCAGATCGGGCAGCGCCTTGGCGACGGCGGAGGCGGCACCGGTCTCGGTGATCACCATGTTCAGCGGCGCCGAACGGCCGCGGCGGTCGGCCTTGTGGTAATTGTCCAGCAGGTTCTGGTCGTTGGTGAACGAGTGGACGGTCTCCACGTGGCCGCGCAGCACACCGTACTCGTCGGCCATCGCCTTCAGCGGCGGCACGATCGCGTTGGTGGTGCAGGACGCGCAGGACAGGATCTGCTCGTCCGGCTTGATGGTGTCGTGGTTGACGCCGTGCACGATGTTCGGGACGTCGCCCTTGCCCGGCGCGGTCAGCACGACCTTGTCGATACCGGGCCGCAGATGCTGCGAAAGTCCTTCCCGGTCACGCCACTTGCCCGTGTTGTCGATGAGGATGGCGTCCTTGATTCCGTACGCCGTGTAGTCGACCTCCGACGGGTCGCCCGCGTAGATCACCTTGATCTCGTTGCCGTTGGCGACGATCGTGTTGCTCGCCTCGTCGACGGTGATCGTGCCCTGGAACTGGCCGTGGATCGAGTCGCGGCGCAGCAGCGAGGCCCGCTTCACGATGTCCTGTTCGCCACCCTGCCGTACGACGATGGCACGCAGTCGCAGCCCGTTGCCCGAGCCGGCCTTCTCGATGAGCAGGCGGGCGACCAGGCGGCCGATGCGGCCGAAGCCGTAGAGGACGACATCGCGGCCCTCGCGGCGCTCGATCTTGTTGGCGCCCGTGGCACCGGCGACGGCCTCGGCGGTGAACTCCTCGACGGTCAGGCCGCGTTCGTCGCTCCGGTGGGTCGCGGCGAGCATGCCGATGTCGATCTGCGAGGGGCCCAGGTCGAGCGTGGTGAGGGTGCGGAGGTAGGGGAGGGTCTCGACGACGGAGAGCTCCTCGCCGGCGATCTGGCGGGCGAACCGGTGGGTCTTGAGGATGCTGACCACCGACTTGTTGACCAGGGAGCGGCTGTGCAGCAGGACCGTGACGTCCCGCTCGCGGTGCAGCTTCCCGATCATCGGGATCATCGACTCCGCGATCTCCTCGCGGGTCTTCCAGTTGGTGAACGAGTCCTCGTTGACAGGCACAGATTTCTCTTTCGAGCTAGGCGGCGCTCATATGCTAACCCGCTGTTCATCTGCTCGTTCAGCAGGGGTGCCGCCCGGCCCGGGGAACGCCGAGAGGGGCCCTGCCGACGCGCGTCGGCAGGGCCCCTCTCGGCGGTACTGGTGTCGCTTCTACACGGTCTCCGACACGTCCTGGGTCGCGCCGCTGCCCAGCAGGGCGGACGCGTTCTCCAGCGGAGTGAGGACGTGCGCGGGCACGACCTCGGGCAGTCCGTGGCAGGTAAAGCCGAGCCGGGTCATGGCCCGGATGACCTCGCCGCTGTTGAAGTCACGGGGGTCCTGCCGGGTGATGACCTGCCCCACCTGCTTGACGGGGTAGCGGCGCCGCCCGATGGTCACGGACTCACCCGTGATCAGCTCGGGCTTGATGCCCTTCATCGTCTCCAGGACACCCATCTTGGTGAGGTCGAAGGGATACCGGGCGATGACACAGCGCATGTTGCCTCACAGAGAGAAGGAGGATCGGGGGCCGAACGGGTGCCCGGAGGCGCCGAGTTGGTCCTCAGGCCGCAGGGCCGAAGGACGACCGTCGCTGCCCCCGGCTGCTGCTTCCGCCGGTGCCGCCGCTGCGCCGCGGGGCGCCACCGGAGGACCGGCCGCCCTCGCCGGCCGGACGGCCACGACGGCCCCGGGACGACGAGGAGGACGGGCGACGGGTGCGCTCGCGCTCCACGACCGGGGCCTGGATGACGACCGGGACGCCGGACGGGGCCTGGGCGCCCGTGATCCGGGTCAGCTCCTCCTCGCCGGAGCGCACCGCGGTGACCTCCGCAGTGACGCCGGCCGCGGTCATCAGCCGGGTGAAGTCACGGCGCTGGTCGGGGGTGACCAGCGTGACGACACTGCCGGACTCGCCCGCACGGGCCGTACGGCCGCCGCGGTGCAGATAGTCCTTGGGGTCGGTGGGCGGGTCGACGTTGACGACCAGGTCGAGGTTGTCGACGTGGATGCCGCGTGCCGCGACGTTGGTCGCCACCAGCGCCGTCACATGCCCGTCCTTGAACTGGGCGAGCGTGCGGGTGCGCTGCGGCTGGGACTTGCCGCCGTGCAGACCGGCCGCGCGGACGCCGTTGTTCAGCAGGTGCTTCACCAGCCGGTCCACCGCGTGCTTGGTGTCCAGGAACATGATGACCCGGCCCTCGCGCGCCGCGATCTCGGTGGTCGCGCGCTGCTTGTCCGTGCCGTGCACGTGCAGGACGTGGTGCTCCATCGTCGTGACCGCGCCCGCGGAGGGGTCGACGGAGTGGACGACGGGGTCGGTCAGGTAGCGGCGGACCAGGAGGTCCACGTTGCGGTCCAGGGTGGCCGAGAACAGCATCCGCTGGCCGCCCGTCTGCACCTGGTCGAGCAACTGGGTGACCTGCGGCATGAAGCCCATGTCGGCCATCTGGTCGGCCTCGTCGAGGACGGTGATGGAGACGCTGTCCAGGCGGCAGTCGCCGCGCTCGATCAGGTCCTTGAGGCGTCCCGGCGTGGCGACCACGACCTCCGCGCCACCGCGGAGCGCCCCGGCCTGACGGCCGATCGACATACCGCCGACGACGGTGGTCATCCGCACGCTGACGGCGCGGGCGTACGGGGTGAGCGCGTCGGTGACCTGCTGGGCCAGCTCGCGGGTCGGCACGAGGACGAGCGCGAGCGGCTGGCGCGGCTCGGCGCGGCGGCCCGCCGTACGGGCCAGCATCGCCAGGCCGAAGGCCAGGGTCTTGCCGGAGCCGGTGCGGCCGCGGCCGAGCACGTCACGTCCGGCGAGGGAGTTGGGGAGCGTCGTCGCCTGGATCGGGAACGGGACGGTGACGCCCTCGTGGCCGAGCGCGGCCAACAGCTTTGCGGGCATGTCGAGTTCGGCGAACGACTCCACGGCGGGGAGGCCGGGGGTGACCGTCTTCGGCAGCGCGAACTCGCCCTGGAGGGCGACCGGTCGGCCGCCGCCGCCCTTGGAGCGGCGCGGGGCGCTGGAGCGGTTGCCGGACGGAGCTGCCGAGCGGTAGCCGCCGCCGCTCTTTCCGGATTCCGGATTTCCATTGCGCTTTCGCGAGAAACGGTCATTCGTACGTGCGCGGTTCAAAATGTGGAACCTTCCTTGATATGGCACGTATCAAGGAATTCCCGCGGTGAATGAACGGCGCAGAGAATCGCAAGAACGAGCCGGTGGCTTCGGCGGAATATCGCCGATAGCTTGGAAAATGCAGCGAGCTGGGGCCCGCACCCCAAGGTGCGGGCCCCAGCTGCGAAGTAAACGTCGTCGTTACGCAGGAACGATGTTCTCGGCCGTCGGGCCCTTCTGGCCCTGCGCGATGTCGAAGGTCACCTTCTGACCCTCCTGCAGCTCGCGAAAGCCCTGGGCGGCGATGTTCGAGTAGTGGGCGAAGACGTCAGCGCCGCCACCGTCCTGCTCGATGAAGCCGAAACCCTTTTCCGCGTTGAACCACTTCACGGTGCCACTAGCCATTTTGTTCTCCTTCGGGGCGGTCACCGGAGCCCACAGTGTGCGGACTCCGTGTCGCCGTGATGATCACCCCGCCGGAAAAAAACCGGACACACAAAAAAATGCTCCACCGTCCCGGAGGGCGGTGCGGGCATCTGAAGGGTTTGGCAACCACAACTGCAACTGAGATCAATAGTAGCACGGCGCGATCGGCCGTGTGCGGACGTTAATTTCATTTCTCATGTCGCCGACGTAGATATTGGGTTTCGTGCCGGACTACGCCAGCGCGTCGATCCAGTCGCGCACGACCTTGGCCGTCGTCGCGGCGTCCTCCTCCAGCACGCTGAGATGCGTGCCGGCGGTGTCCACCGTGTCCCCTACACCTGGCCAGGACGAACGCCACTCCCGCGGCATGTCCGCCAGCGGCTCGGACGCGCGCACCAACAGGGTGGGCACCTCGGTGTGGTCAGGCTGCCACCCCCGGAACATACGGGTGTACGCACCCAGCGACAGCAGCGTCAGATCGTCCACCATCGTGTCGAACCTCTCGCCGACCATCAGCGGAATCCGGGCGGGCAGGGACAGCAGCCACGGCTCGGCCTCCCGGTCCGGGGTGACGTGGTACGAGTCGATCAGCACGAGCCCGGCCGGGGGAGCACCGAGGTCCGCCAGCCGGGCGGCGAGCGCGTGGGCGGCCGTACCGCCCATGGAATGACCGACCAACACGTAACGCCGGTCGCCGAGTTGATGCCGTACGGCCGTGGCGTGCGCCCCCGTCAGCGACTCCAGATCCCGCGCCACCGCGTCTCCGTCGTCGATCCCGGGGTGCCGCACCTCGAAGACGTCCCGCTCGCCCTCGAAACAGGGGGCGAGCCCCGCGTACCAGGGGCGCCCCAGGTTGCTGGCGAAGCCGGGAACACAGACGAGGGCAGGACCCCTGGTACCAGCGGCCAGCCGCAGCGGCGGCAGCGCGTGCCGGGCCGCCTCCTCGGGCTCGAAGGAGGGCGCGCCGATGGACGCGGTCACCAGGAGATGCATGGCCGATACGACATCACCGGTCTCGCAGACCTTCCGGTACAGGGCGGGCAGCGACCGCCCGGCACCGCGCCCGCGCTGACCTGGCCCCACCGGCGACGGGACGGGCGTGGCGGAGACCTCGTCGGACAGGCCGCCGCGCAGCTCGCCGTACAGGTGCTCGGCGAGCTGCTCCGTGTCCGGCCAGTCGTAGGCCACGGTGACCGCGAGGGGCGTCCCGGTCAGCAGGCTCAACCGGTTGCAGAGCATGACCCGCATCAAGGAGTCGAGGCCCAGTTCCGAGAAGTCCCGGTCGACCGCGTCGGCGTCCGTGTGCCCGAGCACACCGGCCACCTCGGTCCGGATCAGCCCCTCCAGCGCGGGCAGTCGCTCGGGCGCGGGCAGCGCCGCGAGCCGGTCCCGCCAGGACCCGGCGGCACCGTCCGCCGGGATGGCGGCAGAGGCTGACCGCCGGTTCGCACGCAACAGCCCGCGTAGGGGCGGCGGAACGACGGTCCCGGCCGGGACGGCATTCGGCGAACGGTCCAACGGCAGTGGCGCGAGGACCGGTTCACCGCTGCCGAGCGCGGCGTCGAAGAACGCGAACGCCTGCTCGGGGGAGACCGCCCGCACCGGCCCGCCGTGAACCCGGCCGCTGCGGGCCGCCATGCCCTCCTCGTCCGCCCACGCACCCCAGACCAACGACAGTGCGGGCAGGCCCAGTTCAGCGCGATGGCAGGCGAGCGCGTCCAGGAAGGAGTTCGCCGCCGCGTAGTTGGCCTGCCCAGGATTGCCCAGCAGCCCGGCCGCCGACGAGAACAGCACGAACCGCGCAAGCGGCAGCCCCTTCGTCAACTCGTGCAACTGCCAAGCCGCGTAGGCCTTCGGCCGCAGTACGGCCGTCAGCCGCTCGGGTGTCATCGCAGCCAGCACACCGTCGTCCAGGACCCCGGCCGCGTGCACTACGGCCGTCAGGTCGGGCCCGAACCTCTCCACTACGGCGGCGAGTTGGTCCCGCTCGGCGATGTCGCAGGCCACGAGGTCCACCTGCGCGCCCGCCCGCCGAAGTTCGTCCCGCAACTCCCCTGCGCCCGGCGCCTGTTCACCACGCCGACTGAGGAGCACGAGCCTCCGCACTCCATGCTGATCGACAAGGTGCCGGGCCAGCATCGCCCCCAGCGACCCGGTGCCACCGGTGATGAGGACAGTGCCGTCGCCGAGCGAGCCGTCGGTTGCCGAACCGGGTGAGACCGCCAGCCGGGGGACACTCAACATGCCCTCGCGGACGGCGATTTGGGGTTCACCGGTGGCGAGGGCTCCGAGCACCTGCCGCAGTGACTCGGGGCGGCCGTCGACGTCCACGAGAGTGAGGCGCCCGGGGTACTCCGACTGTGCGGTCCGCAGCAGACCCCACACCGTGGCGGCGGGCAGATCGGGGGAGGCCTCGGCGGCACCGCGTGTGACCACGGCCAGCCGCCCGGAACCGGCGAGATGTGTTTGCAGCAACTGCATTGCGTGTGCGGTCAGTTCGTGCGCTGCGGCGACCGGGTCCGCGCTGGCGCCGCCGGGAGCTGACAAGGAAGCCACCACCAACTCCGGCGTCTCCTCGGACCAGGACGACTCGTCGTCGGCGGAGGCGAGGAACGCGGCCAGGTTCAGGTGGTCCGTCTCCGACATCGCTACGGCGGGTACCTCGCCGGCGGTCGGAACGCTCGTCCAGCGCAGCCGGTACAGCTCTCCGGCCGGGGCGTGAGCCAGCTCCGGTGCGGGGCGGGTCGTCATCGACTCCAGCCGGGCCACGGGCGCGCCCGTCGGAGTGGCGAGGTCGAGGGTGATCGAGTCCGGGCCGGCCGTGGTCATACGGACGCGCAGGGCCGTCGCACCCGTGGCGTGCAGGGTCAACCCCCGCCAGGCGAACGGCAGTCGGGGTGCTCCGGTCGGGGGCTCGGCGAGCAGCCCCGGGTGCAGGGCGGCGTCCAGCAGGGCCGGGTGGAGCATGTGGTGCCGGGCGTCCGCGACCGGCAACGGGCCGACCTCGGCGAACAGTTCGTCGTCCCGCCGCCACAACGCCGTGACGCCTTGGAACGCCGGACCGTACGCCAGCCCGGCCTCGGCCACCCGCTCGTAGGCGCCGGAGAGATCGACCCGCGTGGCTCCGGCCGGCGGCCACGCGGTGAGCGAGACCGCGTCGGCCAGGGCACCCGGGCCGAGCCGACCCGTCGCGTGCTGGGTCCAAGTGCCCAGCGCACCGGACTCCTCGGGCCGCGCGTACACATCCGCGCTACGGCGCCCGGAGTCGTCCGGCTCGCCCAGTACCACCTGGAGTTGGATGCCTGCTTCGTCGTCCTCGGGCAGGAACAGCGGGTTGAGCAGGGCGAGTTCCTCCAGTACGGCGAGACCGCACAGGTCGCCCGCGTGCAGCACGAGGTCGGCTAACGCGGCGCCGGGCACGAGGGTGTGCCCGCCCACGACGTGATCGCGCAGCCATGGCTGGGCCGCGCCGGACAACCGGCCTGTGCACAGCAGGCGTTCGGTGCCCGGCACCGTGACCGTCTGGGTGAGCAGCGGGTGCCCGGAACCGGCGCTCGCGTTGGAACCGGTGTCGGGCAGCCAGTAGCGCTGCCGCTGGAAGGGGTAGGTCGGCAGGCCGTCGACGCGTCGGGCGCCGCTGTCCGCGTACACCCGACGCCAGTCCAACCGCACGCCGTGGACGTGGAGTTGGCCGAGCGCGTCGAACACCGTCCGCGACTCGGGGCTGTCCCGGCGGGCCGCCGGGGTGAAGAGGAGTTCCTTGCCGGTCCCGGCCAGGCTCGCCGCGGCCTGGGCCGTGAGGTGGGCGTCCGGCCCGATCTCGGCGAACGCGGTCACCCGCCCCTCGTGCGCCAGCCAGTGCACAGCGTCCCCGAACCGCACGGCCTCACGGGCATGCCGCACCCAGTACTCGGCCGACCGCAGCTCGTCCCCGGTGGCCGGTAGCCCGGTCAGGCCCGACATCACGGGGATGGTGGGAGCGCGGTACGTCAACTCGCCTGCCACACGCCCGAATTCGGCGAGCATCGGCTCCATGAGAGGGGAGTGGAAGGCGTGGCTGACCCGTAGCCGGACGGTACGACGGCCGTGCACGGCGAACCGCTCCGCGAGCGCGAGGACCAGCTCCTCCGCGCCGGAGACGACGACGGCGCGGGGGCCGTTAACCGCCGCGATCGCGACCCCGTCGGTCAACTCGGACGTCACCTCTGCCTCGGTGGCGTCGAGTGCCACCATGGCACCGCCCTCCGGCAGTTCCCGCATCAACCTGCCGCGCGCGGCGACCAGTTCGACGGCATCCGCCTCGGACAGCACGCCCGCGCAGTGGGCTGCCGCCAGCTCGCCGACCGAGTGCCCGGCCAGGAACTCCGGCCGCACGCCCCAGGATTCGAGCAGTCGGAAGACGGAGACCTCGAAGGTGAACAGCGCGGCCTGGGCGAAGTCCGTGCGGTTCAGCAGCGCGTCTGCGTCGGCGTCCCAGAGGACTGAGCGCAGCGGACGCTCCAGATGGGCGTCGAAACGCGCGCACAAGGCGTCGAAGGCGGTCGCGAACTCCGGGAAGGTTGTATACAACTCCTTCCCCATGCGCGCCCGTTGGGCTCCCTGGCCGGTGAAGAGCAGGGCCAGGCGGGCGGCGGAGTTGGTGGTGCGTGGCGGGGCGGATGCCGTCAGGTTGTCGAGGGCGGTGAGTGTCGCCGTGCGGTCGTCGGTGGGGGCGGTGGCTCGGTGGGGGAGTGCGGCTCGGGCGGTGGCGAGGGTGAACGCCACGTCCGGCAGGGGGAGTTCAGGGTGCTCGCGCAGGAAGGTGGCGGTGCGTGCGGCCTGTTCGCGCAGGGCTGCCGGGCTCGCTGCGGAGAGCAGCAGCGGGGGTGTCACCGGGCGGCGAAGGGGTGGTTCGTCGACTACAGATGCCTCGGGCTCCTCCAGGATCACGTGCGCGTTGGTCCCGCCGATGCCGAATGCCGACACCGCCGCGCGTCGCGGGCGGCCGGGTTCGGGGAGCCATTCCTCGTCCTGGGACAGGAGTCGTACGGTGCCGGACGACCAGTCCACGTGGGGCGACGGTTCGTCGGCGTGGAGGGTGCGGGGGAGCCGGTCGTGGTGCATGGCGAGCACGGTCTTGATGACGCCGCCGACACCGGCCGCGGCCTGGGTGTGGCCGAGGTTGGACTTCAACGAGCCCAGCCACAGGGGGCGTTGGGCGGTGTGGTTCTGGCCGTAGGTCGCGAGGAGTGCGTGTGCCTCGATCGGGTCGCCGAGTGCGGTGCCCGTGCCGTGGGCCTCCACGGTGTCGATGTCGGCCGGGGCCAGTCCCGCGTCGGCCAGTGCCGAGCGGATCACCCGTTGCTGGGCAGGGCCGTTGGGCGCGGTGAGGCCGTTGGACGCGCCGTCGGAGTTGACGGCCGAGCCGCGCAGCACGACCAGTACGGGATGGCCGTTGCGCCGTGCGTCGGAGAGCCGTTCCAGCAGGACCAGGCCGACGCCCTCACCCCAGGCGGTGCCGTCGGCCGCCACGGAGAAGGGCTTGCAGCGGCCGTCCGGAGCCAGTCCGCGCAGTCTGCTGAACGCGATGAACGGGCCGGGCGAGGCCATCACCGTGACTCCGCCGGCCACGGCGAGCGAGCACTCCCCGTCGCGCAGGGACCGTACCGCCGAATGCATCGCGACCAGCGACGACGAGCACGCGGTGTCCACCGTGACCGCGGGACCGCGCAGTCCCAGCGTGTAGGCGATACGGCCGGAGGCCACACTGCCCGCCGAACCGAGGGCGAGGTGCGCCTCCAACTCGTGCCCGCCGCGGTGCAGTAGACGGCTCGCGTAGGTGGCGTGCATGACGCCGACGAAGACGCCGGTGTCGCTGTCACGCAGCCCGGCCGGGTCCATGCCCGCCCGCTCCAGCAACTCCCAGCCGGTTTCCAGGAGTAGCCGCTGCTGGGGGTCCGTGGCGAGGGCCTCGCGGGGTGACATGTTGAAGAAGGCCGCGTCGAAGTCGGCCGCGCGGTCCACGAATCCGCCCCGGCGCGTGACGGACTTGCCGAGCTGGTCGGGATCGGGGTCGTACAGGTCGGCCACGTTCCAGCCGCGGTCGGCGGGGAAGTCGGAGGTCGCGTCGGTGCCGTCGGCGACCAACTGCCATAGATCCTCCGGCGATTCGACTCCGCCCGGGTAGCGGCAGGCCATGGCCACGATGGCGATCGGTTCACCGGGTTCGGCGTCACGGCCGTCTCCGGACGTACGCGCGGAGTTGTCGCCGTGCAGCGCGTCGCGCACCAGGGTCGCCACGGCAGCGGGCGTGGGATGGTCGAACACCAGCGTCGCGGGCAGCGCGAGGCCGGTCGCCGTGCCCAGGCGGTCGCGCAGCAGGACCGCGCCGAGCGAGGTCAACCCCTGTTCGTTGAACGGCACTTCGGGGGCCAGCTCCCGCACGGGTACGTCGAGAGTCCTCGCCGTCACCTCGAGAACCAGGTCGAGTACGGCGTCGGACGCGGCCGCGAGCCGCTCGCGCAGTGCGGCCGACGCGGTTGTACGTTCCGCGGCGAGGCGCTCAGGCAGTTGTTCGGCGAGCACGGCCCGGGCGATCTTGCCGGAGGCGGTACGGGGGAGGGCCGCGGTCGGGTAGATCTCGTCCGGCACCTCGAACCCGGAAAGCCGCTCCCGGCAGGCGGCCAGGGCCAGTGCCACGTCGACCCCGTCCGGGCCGGGCACGACGAACGCCACCGGCACCTCGCCCAGCACGTCGTGCCGTCGGCCGACCACAGCGGCGTCGGCGATGTCGGGGCGGGCCAGCAACACCCGTTCCACTTCGGAGGGGTTGATGTTCACACCGCCCCGGATGATCAACTCCTTGACGCGGCCGGTGACATGGAGGTGTCCGTTCGCGTCGCGCCGACCCAGGTCCCCGGTGCGGTACCAGCCGTCGGTGAACGCCTCGGCGGTCGCGTCCGGGCGGTTGTGGTAGCCGGTCATCAGCCCGGGACCGCGCACCCAGATCTCACCCTCGTCCCCTTCGTCGACCTCGGCACCGGTGGACGGATCGGTGATCCTGACGTCCAGCACCAGCAGCGGAAAGCCACGCGAGGGGTCGTCACGGGGGCCGTCGAGACGCTCGATCGCGATCTTCCCGCAGGTCTCCGTGGAGCCGTAGCCGTCCAACAGGGGCGCCGCCAGGGTCAGTTCGGCCTCGGTTCGCAGCTCGGGGGAGCAGGGTGCGCCTCCGCTGACGCACACCCGCAGCGAGGGCGGCACCGGACGCGCGGTCGCCCGGAGCGACTCCAGCAGCAGGCGGTAGGTGGCGGGCACCCCGCCGAGGATCGTGAACGGCTCGGCCGCCAACGCCTCGGCGAGGTTCGCGCCCGGCGCGAGGACACGCGCGGTCGCACCGACCGAGAGGACGCCCAACAGGCACACGGAGTGGCCGAGGGCGTGGAACATCGGCAACGGCCAGAGCAGCCGGTCCTGTTGCTCCAGTCCGAACGCCGGTACATAGGCCGCCGTCACCGACCACAGTGCCGAACGCTGCGTGGAGACAACGCCCTTGCTCTGTCCGGTGGTGCCGGAGGTGTAGTGGATCCAGGCCGGCTCGTCGAGATCGAGGTCGTCACGGGGTGCCGTACCCGGCTCCGTACCGGCAAGGCTCTCGAAGGCGATCGCGCCCTCGGCCGGGTCGTCCTGTCCGACGGCGATCACCCGCTGTGCGGAAGCGAGTTGGGCGAGCGGCCCCTCGCTCACCACCGCCACGGCACCGCAGTCGTCGAGGAAGTACGCCAACTCCTCTTCCGAAGCAGCGGGGTTGAGGAGCACGCCGATCGCCCCGGCGCGCAGCACCCCGAGCCAGGTCTCCACCAGCTCCACCCGGTTGCCCAGATGGATCGCGACCCGGTCCCCACGCCGTACCCCGAGCCGCACCAGATGCCCCGCCACCCGGCCGGTGCGCTGCTCCAACTCCCCGTAGGTGACGGCACGTCGGTCGTCCCGGTACGCGGTCTTCGCGCCGATCCGAGTCGCGTGCTCCCGCAGGATGTCCGGCAGTGTACGCACCGACTCGCCCCCGTAAATTCCCATTCCCACCCTTTCGTTCCCCCACCGTGAGCGGTCACCGTACGACAGTCGCCGTCGGACGGCTGCATAGGGCACGCTCTACGGCATGGTGATATGCGAGTACTTCTCGGCCTCGAGTGACGAGGCTGCCGTCGGTGTCCTCGACGGACCGGGCGGGCCCGACGCGTCGGTGTTCGACGTGCTGCCGCTCAAGGGCGTCGACCCGGTGGTCGTGCTGGCGCGGCTCGAAAGCATCCTCACCGACTGCACCTACGACGAGGCGCGTGCCCGCCCCCGCTCCGGGCAACTGCTCTCGGACCCCGAGGCCGAAGCAGCCTTCGTCATCAGCGTCTCCGACACCCTCCGGGACGCCCTGGCCTCGGCGTCCGATAAGCGACTGGACCTGGCAGCAGGGCCGTTCGCGGCTGTCGAAGAACTGGGATTCACGCCCACCAAGACGTCGGAACTGCTCCATCGGTTGTCCGGCCTGGCCCGGAGAGCAGCGGCGGAGAACCGGCGGCTGTACTGCTGGTGGCCCCTGTAAGAACCTCAACTCGGCATTCAGGAGCGGCCCGTGACCACACCCGGCGACCCGTCGACCCCCGAGCCGCTCGGGCCGTCGTCTCTGGTCTGGCGGTACTTCAGCGACTGGCGGGGCATGCTGATCGGCCTCTGGGCCGGTTCGATGCAGAACATGCATCCCGCCCTCGGCGCCGGAGTCGAGGAACACTCACAGTTCTTCGAGGAGCGCTGGGAACGGCTGCTCCGCTCGCTCTACCCCATCGCCGGAGTCATCTACGACGGCCCGGACGCGGCCCGTACCGCCCGCGAGGTCCGCGACTATCACGTCGGTATCAAGGGAGTCGACAGCCAGGGGCGGCGCTATCACGCCCTCGACCCGGACACCTTCTTCTGGGCGCACGCGACCTTCGTCATGGTCCCGGTGCTGGTGTGCCGGTACTTCGGCCGGCCGCTGACGGAGGAACAGAAGGAGGAGTTCTACGCCGAGTGCCTTCAGTGGTACCGGCTCTACGGGGTCAGCGACCGGCCCGCACCGGCCAACTGGGCAGGATTCACCGCGTACTTCGAGCGGATGTGCGCCGACACCCTGGAGGACAACTGGGCGGCGCGTACCGTGCTGGACATCCGCCGCATAGGCAAGCCGCCGTTTCTGAAGTGGCTGCCGGACGCGGTGTGGCGGGTGATCCGGGGGCCGTTGACCCGGCCCTTCGTGTGGCTCACGGTCGGGATGTATCCGCCTGCGGTGCGCGCCAGGTTGGGCTACCGCTGGTCCCGTCGGAGCGCGGTCGGGCTGTGGCTGGTGGGCCGTGCCGTCGCGCTCGGCTGGCACCTGGTGCCGTTCGAGCGGCGCTACCACCCACGGGCCAGGGCCGGTTGGCGCCGGGTGCGCGGTCTCGTCGTAGGACCGGTCGAGACGCCGCGGCGGAATCTGCCGCCGGTAGAGCGCCGGGGTGACGGCAAGCACTACGCGCCCGATGTGTAGCCGTGGGCGTTCCGGAATCAGCCCAGGACGTCGGGTTCTTCCTCCACCACGAGGTCGGCCAGGAGGTTGAAGTTGTGGCGGGCCATGTTGGCGTTGCTGAACTGCCGGTGGGCCAGGGTGACTTCCTCCTCCGTCATCACGCGGGGCTTGCCCGCGGCGTCGGCGAGGAGCTGCATCTGGCAGGCGCGGTCCATGGTGATGAACCACCACGCGGCCTCTTCGACGGACCGCCCGACCGTCAGCAGGCCGTGGTGGCGGAGGATGGCGGCCCGCCGGTCACCGAGGCGGACGGCGATCCGCTCGCCCTCGGTCCGCTCCAGCACCAGGCCCTTGTACTCGTCGAACAGCACGTGGTCGTCGTAGAAGGCGCAGGACTCCTGCACGATCGGGTCCAGGAGCTTGTCCAGTGAGGCGAAGGCCCTGCCGTGGATGGTGTGGGCGTGCGCGACCGCCACGACGTCCGGGCGGGCCTGGTGGATGGAGGAGTGGATCCAGAAGGCCGCCTTGTTGGTCCGGCGTTCGCCCTCGATGACCCGGCCCTCCTCGTCGATGAGGAGCAGGTCGCTGACGCGGATCTTGGAGAAGTGCACCGCGTACGGGTTGACCCAGAACCGGTCGGGGAACTCCGGGTCCCGCGCGGTGATGTGACCGGCGATGCCCTCGTCGAAGCCGTAGCGGGCGAAGATCCGGAACGCCGCCGCCAACTGCCGCTTGCGGTGGGCGCGTTCGGCCTCGATGGTCTCGCGGCTCTCGGCCAGGCGGGGAATGTCCAGTTCCTCGGTGTTCTCGAAGTCGATGTCGTTGCTGCCGGTGGTGATGGACATCGGTACGTCCTTTCCGATGCGCGGCGAATTTCTTTCAGGCTGCAACCATCTTCCATTCCGTGTCAACCTCAGAGGCAAGAAATATTGCCTCCTGGGTACCGGTGATCCAGCCTGTCAGTCACCCCTGCGCCAGGCGCCCAGCACCATCAGCGTCTTCGTGCCGATCACGGCACCCGTGCGCCGGAGCCGGTCGATGACGTCTCTCAGGTGCTGCACATTGGTCACCCGGACGCGGACCAGGGCGTCGGGGTCGCCCGCGACGGTGAAGACCTCCAGGGCCTCCGGGACGCTGGTGGCGGCCATCGTGATCGCCTCGACCTTGACGTCGCCGGCGAACCGCAGCTCGACGAACGCCTCGAAGCTGGAGCCCAGCTTGCCGTGGTCGAGGGTGACCGTGTAGCCGGCGATGACTCCGACCCGCTCCAGCCGGTCGACCCGGCGTTTGACCGCCGACGGGGAGAGGCTGACCCGCTCCGCGATCTCCGTCATCGTCCGGCGGCCGTCCTCGACCAGCAGCTCGAGAATCGCGCGGTCGACGCTGTCGATGAGTGCCGTGTCGGTCATGTGGTCCTCCTGCTGGTGCATGTTTTGTGCGGGCAAGCCTGCTCAGGCTGGGCTTTTTTGCATCACATGCAAGATACCCGCAACTTAATTGCCGCCGCCTGTGTCCCGCCGGTCCACTGGCAACGCCTGCAACTGGTCGGCGACCGCCGTTCGAGGGCGTGAGGAAGGGACCCAGCGGTGAAGGTTGAGCGCGAACTGCTCTCCGGCGAGGCCCGGGAGCTACTGGAGCTGACGGTCGACATCGCGGACAAGGAACTCGCCCCGCGCGCAGCGGAGTTCGAGGAGGAGGGCCGCTTCCCGCGTGAGGTGTTCGGCGTCCTCGGCGAGGCGGGGCTGCTGACCCTTCCGTTCGGCGAGGACGTCGGGGGAGGGGGCCAGCCCTACGCCGTCTACCTGCAAGTACTCGAAGAGCTGGCCGCCCGCTGGGCCGCCGTCGCCGTCGGTGTCAGCGTCCACACGCTGTCGTGCCACCCCGTCTCTCACTTCGGTTCCGCGGCACAGCGGGAGGCGCTGCTGCCGCGGCAGTTGAGCGGTGCGGTGCTCGGCGCCTACTGCCTGTCGGAGGAGCACGCGGGTTCCGACCCCAGCGCCATCCGGGCCGGCGCGACACGTGACGGCGAGGCGTGGGCGGCCCGGGGAACCAAGGCCTGGGTCACCCATGGCGGCGAAGCCGACTTCTACACCGCGTTTCTGCGCACGTCCCCGGACCCGCGCAACGGCATCTCCTGCTTCCACGTGGACGCGCGGTCGCCCGGTCTGAGCGCGGGTGCGCCGGAGCGGAAGATGGGGCTGCGCAGTTCGACCACCGCGCTGATGCACTTCGACGATGTGCGCATCCCCGGCGACCGGCTGATCGGCGAGCCGGGCCAGGGCCTGAGGATCGCGCTGTCCGCACTCGACGCCGGCCGGCTCGGCATCGCCGCGGTCGCGGTCGGGATCGCGCAGGCGGCGCTCAACCACGCGGTCGACTACGCCCGCGAGCGCCGGACCTTCGGCCGCCGCATCATCGAGCACCAGGGCGTCGGTTTCCTGCTCGCCGACATGGCCGCGCGCACCGAAGCGGCCCGCGCCACCTACCTGGTCGCCGCCCGACGCAAGGACTCCGGCCAGGAGTTCAGCCGCCAGGCCAGCATCGCCAAACTCGTCGCGACGGACACCGCCATGGCCGTGACGACCGACGCCGTGCAGGTCCTCGGCGGTGCCGGATACGTCCGTGAGCACCCCGTGGAGCGCTATATGCGCGAGGCGAAGATCACGCAGATCTTCGAGGGCACCAACCAGATCCAGCGCATGGTCATCAGCCGCCATCTCGCCGATTCCTGAACCGGCTTACGGCTTCTACGACTTGAACGTTCCGACGACTTGAGGAAGGCGGGCACCGTGACATCTCGCGATGCTGTTGCCGTCATAGCGGGAGGCGGCTCGGGGCTGGGGCGGGCGACCGCACACCGGCTGCACCGACAGGGCCGTACCGTCGTGCTGTTGGACCTCCCGGACAGCCAAGGGGAGGCCGCGGCCGCCGCGTTGGGGGAGCGCGCGCATTTCATCGCGGCGGACGTGACCGATCCGGGCCAGGTCCGGCAGGCCTTCGACTACGCGGTGAGCCATGGGGCGGTGCGCGCGGCGGTCAACTGCGCCGGAGTCGCGACGCCCGGCCGCATCCTGGGCAAACGGGGAGTGCTGCCCGCCGAGGACTTCCGGCGTGTGATCGAGATCAATCTGCTCGGCACCTTCCACGTGCTCTCCGCCGCTGCCGCCGTCATGGCCGACAATGCCCCGGACAACGGGGATCGGGGCGTCATCGTCTGCACCGCGTCCATCGCCGCTTACGACGGCCAGATCGGCCAGGCCGCGTACGCGGCGAGCAAGGGCGGGGTCGTCTCACTGACCCTGTCCGCGGCCCGGGACCTCGCCGACTCCGCCATCCGCGTCGTCACGGTCGCGCCGGGGCTGTTCGACACCCCGCTGCTGTCGGGCCTGCCGGAGAAGGCGCGGACCCAACTGGGCGCATCCGTACCGCATCCGTCCCGTCTCGGCTCACCTGATGAGTACGCCGCCCTGGTCACCCACATCCTCGACAACCCGATGCTCAACGGCGAGGTCATCCGCCTCGACGGCGCCCTGCGCATGGCCCCGCGCTGAACCCCCGCACCGACAAGGCCCGTTGACCCGCTCTCCACGCCGAAAGCGTCGCCCGGAAAGAGAATTCGCATGGCACACGCCGCACAAGACCCGCTGACGGAAACGTCATTGGCCGATCCACCCATCCAACTCCTCGATCCCGCAGGGAGCTTGGGTACTGACCCCCGGCTGCCGCTCGACCTGGCGACCGTCGACCTCCCCGCCCTCTACCGCGACATGGCACTCGTCCGCCGACTGGACACGGAGGCCATCGCCCTTCAACGACAAGGGGAGTTGGGCCTGTGGCCGTCACTTCGTGGCCAGGAGGCGGCACAGGTCGGAGCGGCGTACGCGCTGAACGACCGGGACATGGTCTTCCCCACCTACCGTGAACACGGCGTGGCCTGGTGCCGCGGCCTCGACCCGGTGTCGCTGCTCGGGCTCTTCCGGGGTACCACGCTGGGCGGTTGGGACCCCTACGCACATCACTTCAACCTGTACACGCTGGTCATCGGCGCGCAGACCCTGCACGCGGTGGGCTACGCGATGGGCCTGTACCGGGACGGCAGTACCGGCTCGGGCGATCCCGAGCGCGACACGGCCGTGCTGGCCTTCCTCGGCGACGGCGCGCTGAGCGAGGGCGAGACGAACGAGGCGTTCATCTGGGCCGCCGCCCAGAACCTGCCGGTGGTCTTCTTCTGCCAGAACAACCAGTGGGCCATCTCCGCCCCCTACAGCGTGCAGAGCCGGATCCCCGCGGCCCGACGAGCCGCCGGGTACGGCTTCCCGGGCATCCGCGTCGACGGCAACGACGTCCTGGCCTGCCTCGCCGCGACGCGCCAGGCCCTGGACCGGGCGCGAACCGGCGGCGGCCCGACGCTGATCGAGGCCGTCACCTACCGAGTCAACGCCCATACGACGGCCGACGACGCGACGCGTTACCGGGCCGCCGAGGAGACCGAGGACTGGACGGCCCGGGACCCGCTGGAACGGCTGCGTGCTCATCTCCAGTCGGCGGGTGCCGTAACCGACGAGTACTTCACCGACCTCGAACAGCGCGAGCGGGACCTGGCTGAGCAACTGCGCGCCGGATGCCGCGAGTTGGCCGATCCCGACGCGTCCTCGCCCTTCGAGCACACCTACGCGCGGATGCCCGCCGATCTGCGCCAACAGCTGCGCGAGCACATGGAGTTCGTCTCCACCGGCGCGCAGGACGGAGAGCGGACATGACCATCTCCATGGTGAAAGCCCTCAACGACGGCCTGCGCCAAGCCGTGGCCGACGATCCCCAAGTCCTGCTCATGGGCGAGGACATCGGCCGGCTCGGCGGTGTGTTCCGCGTGACGGACGGACTGCGGAAGGAGTTCGGCGACCTGAGAGTGGTCGACACCCCGCTGGGCGAGGCAGGCATCGTCGGAGCGGCGATCGGCCTCGCGATGCGCGGCTACCGGCCCGTCTGCGAGATCCAGTTCGACGGCTTCGTCTACCCGGCCGCGAACCAGATCATCACCCAACTCGCCAAGCTCCGGCACCGCTCGGCGGGCCGCATCTCCCTGCCCGTCGTGATCCGCATCCCCTACGGCGGCGGCATCGGCTCGATCGAGCACCACTCGGAGTCACCGGAGACGTACTTCGCCCACACGGCCGGGCTGAAGGTGGTCACCTGCGCCACCCCGAACGACGCCTTCCACATGATTCAGCAGGCCGTCGCCGAGGACGACCCCGTGGTGTTCCTCGAACCCAAGCGGCACTACTGGACCAAGGGAGAGGTCATCCCGGCGTCGGCCCTCCCGCTGGAGCAGGCCGTCATCCGCCGCGAGGGGACGGACGTGACGCTGATCGCCTACGGCCCGACCGTGCCGGTCGCCCTGGAGGCGGCCGACATCGCGGCTGAGGAGGGCCGCAGCGTGGAGGTCGTAGATCTGCGCAGCCTGTCTCCGTGGGACGTCACGACCGTCCGCGCGTCCGTGCGCCGCACGGGGCGAGCCGTCGTCGCCCATGAGGCCGCCTTCTCGCACGGGTTCGGGGCGGAGGTCGCCGCGCGGCTGCAGGACGAGGAGTTCCACTTCCTCGAAGCACCCGTCGTACGGGTCACGGGATACGACACCCCGTACCCGCCCAGCCGGTTGGAGTCGGACTGGCTGCCCGGTGTCGACCGGATCCTCAACGCCCTTGACCGCAGCCTGAGTTACTAGGAGGGGCGCCGTCGTGACGAGCCCGCAGCAGTTCTTGCTCCCCGACGTCGGCGAGGGGCTGACGGAGGCGGAGATCCTCGCCTGGTCGGTACAGCCCGGCGACGTCGTCGAGGTCAACCAGATCATCGTCGAGGTGGAGACGGCCAAGGCCGCCGTCGAACTTCCCTCGCCCTACGCGGGCGTGGTCAGCGCCCTCCACGCGGAGGTGGGGGACCTGCTTCCGGTCGGCAGGCCGCTCATCACGATCGACACCGGCGCACCGGGAGAACCGGACGGCGGGGCTGTGCCGCAGCAGCCAGAGGCGGAACAGGCCGCACTGCTGGTCGGTTACGGTCCGCAGGGCGCCGGTGCCGGTCGTCGCAGGAGGCGTCCCGCGCACCATGTGCAGCGTCTGCGTGCGGAGAGCGTTGAGGTCAGTGCCCCGGCCCCTGCCGCAGCTCGGCCGGCGGCCAAACCGCCGGTCCGTAAGCTCGCCAAGGATCTCGGGGTCGACCTGACGACCGTCGCCCCCACCGGCCCCGGGAACACCATCACCCGCGAAGACGTCCGGCGCGCAGTCCCGGAGACGCTGTCGGCTCCGGCTCCCGAGACCACTCGGGGTTCCGAAACACGTATACCGATCAAGGGAGTTCGCAAGCACACGGCCGCCGCCATGGTCGCCTCCGCGTTCACCGCACCGCATGTCACCGAGTTCATCACCGTCGACGTCACCGCCACCATGCGGCTTCGTGAACTCGTCGCCGGGCGCAGGGAGTTCCGTGATGTGCGGGTCACTCCGCTGCTGTTCTTCGCCCGGGCTTTCCTGATCGCGCTGGCCAAGACCCCTGAGGCGAACAGCAGTTGGGACGAGGCGGCGCAGGAGATCGTCCTGAAGCACTACGTCAATCTCGGTGTGGCGGCGGCTACGGACCGTGGTCTGGTCGTGCCGAACGTCAAGGGCGCGGACCGGATGCCGTTGCTGGACCTGGCCCAGGCGCTGGCGGACCTCACCGCGACCGCCCGCGCCGGCCGCACTTCCCCTCAGGACATGACCGGCGGCACCGTCACGCTGACCAACGTGGGGGTGTTCGGCGTGGACACCGGAACGCCGATCCTCAACCCGGGGGAGGCCGCCATCCTCGCCGTCGGAGCGGTCCGCCGTATGCCCTGGATCGTCCAGGACGGCGACGGAAACGAACGCATCGAACCGCGCTGGGTCACTCAGCTCGCGCTCTCCTTCGACCATCGGCTCATGGACGGCCGGCAGGGCTCCGAGCTGCTGGCGAATACCGCGCAGATCCTGCACGAACCGGGGCTCGCGCTGCTGTGACGGTTGCCGCGCTGCTTCATCTATCTGGCCTGATAGGCAACTTAATTTGCCCATGAGGTTGACGTGGGTGGGGCTGGACCGTGACTCTGTGGGGAGACCGAGGGGCTCTGGGATCTCAGGAGGAGCGGGCTATGGCTACGTTCGTACTCGTGCACGGTTCGTGGGGTGGCGGCTGGTGTTGGGACCGGTTGCGCCCCCTGTTGGAGAGCGCCGGGCACACGGTTCTCACGCCCACGCTAACCGGCCTCTCCGAGCGGAGCGGGCTCTCCGCGCCGGACGTCGGCCTGGGTGTCCACGCCCGGGAAATCGCCGAACTCCTGGAATCCGAAGGGGTGGTGGACGCGATCCTCGTCGGGCACAGCTACGGCGGGATGGTGATCACGGGCGCGGCCGCGCTCGCCCCGGACCGGGTCGGGCAGGTGGTGTACGCGGACGCGTTCGCCCCCGTGACCGGCGAGTCGGCGTTCACGATGCTGCCGTGGCTGGAGAAGGCGTTCTCCGAGTCGCCGGGTCCGACTGAGTGGGAGGTGGCGGCGCTCGACCCCGGGTTGCTCGGGGCGGACGACGAGGCGGCGGCATGGCTGTCGAGCAGGATGACCCCGATGCCGCGCCTCACCCACGAGGAACCGCTCGGTCCCGGCAGTGAAGACGCTCTGGCGGGCAAGGCGGTCACCTACATCTACTGTGCCGATCAGGCCCTCTTCACCGATATCGCCGCCTCGGCGGAGAAACGGGGATTCCGGGTCCTGGCATTGCGCGACATCACCCATGTCGGCCTGCTCACGAGCCCGCACATTCTCGAGCGGGAACTGCTCAACCTCGTGTAGGCGGAGGCCGTCGGATGTACCTGGCAGGCCCGGTCTATTGCCTCAGGGGCATGTTAGTGTGCGGGAATGCCGATCGAGGACACTGATCTCTGGGTTGCCCAACGCCTCAAGGACATGCGGGGCGAGCGGGGCATCACCCTGACGACACTGGCCGAACAGACCGGCATTTCCTCGGCGCATCTCTCGCGCCTGGAGAAGGGCGTGCGCAAGCCGTCCATCGGTGCCCTGCTGCAGATCGCGCGCGTTTACGGCGTATCCATCAGTGAGTTGGTCCAGGAACCCGATCAGGACGACTTCCATCTGGTGCGTGCCGACGCGGCGATGACGCGCGACGGGCAGGACGGCCGTTACACCGTCCTGAGCGGGCCGCGGGAAACCATGTCCGTCATCCGGGTCGAATTGACACCCGGCAAGAACACCAAGACCGCCCGGCACGTCGGCGAAGAATGGCTGCACGTGTTGGCAGGGGCGATCACTCTCGATATTTCGGGCGTATCGCTTCAACTCGACACCGGGGATTCGGTGCACTTCGATTCGTCGAAGGAGCATCGTCTCACCAACAAGGACGATGCCGTCGCGACCGTCCTGATCGCATCAACAGCGGCGACTGTTCCGATGCGGCACCCCATTCCGGCGTCGTCACGTCGCAACTCGGCGGACTCGCGCTGAGGAGTGCGTGAACGCGCAGGGTGCACGTCGGTCATTCCAGGAGAAATAGGGAAGGCTCACGATGTCGTCACCCATTGCGCTGAATCCTGCCGAACTCCCGCCCCTCACCGGCGTGATCTCCCACGGCCTCGCCATTCCCGAGCTCGGACTGATCTACACGTCCGGGCAGGTCGCGTGGGACGCCAAGGGGGAACTCGTCGGTCGAGGCGATCTGGCGGCACAATTCACCAAGGCCTACGAGAACATCGACGCGGTCCTGGCGGCCGGCGGTTCGAGCCGCGGCAAAATCATCAAGGAGACGATCCATCTCGTCGGGTACGACACCGACAACGCGGAGCAGTTGATCGGGCTCATCGCCGGTTCCCGGGGAGCGGGACAGACGCCGCCCGCGAGTACCTGCGTGGGCGTGGAGACTCTCTTCGCCGAGGGCTATCTGGTCGAGATCGAGGTGGTCGCGACCTTGTGAGCGGTCGCGCCGGCCCGGGTAGCATCGATCGGTGACCAAGACGCCAGGCGCCGCCCCGACCAAGGTCGGCATCACACTCGACCGTGTTGTCGAGGCCGCATTCGTCGTCCTGCAACGGGACGGCTTCGCCAAACTCTCCGCCCGCGCGGTGGCGGCCGAGCTCAACGTCCGGATGAACACGGTGATGTGGCACATCCGGACCAAGGACCGGCTGCTCGGTCTGATGGCGGAATCCATCCTGGGCGAGGTCGACCTGGAGAACCTGCGCGGAGACTGGCGTGAGCAAGTGGCCGAACTGCTCGGGCGGTTGCGGCAGGCGATGCTCGGACACCGGGACGGCGCCCTGCTGGTCGCCGGTACCTTTCCCGTCGAACCGAACACGTTGGCCTTTTCCGAGCGGGTGGTGACGCTCCTCTTCGAGGGCTGCCCCACACGCAAGTCGGCCGCGTGGACGTCGTGGAGCCTTTTCTATTTCACGCTCGGACTCGTCCAGGAGGAGCAGGCGACACCGGCCGCTTTCCACGACCGCCTCCGGGAAACGGTGGACGAGCGGCATTTCCCGGGCCTCCACTCGGTGCTGGAGGACTACGTCTCCTTCGACTACAGCGAGCGCTTCGACTTCGGAATCGAGCAGATCCTCCAGTCGGCCCCGACGACCAAACCGCGTCCGCGCAACGCGAGTTGACGGTGCGTCGGGGTGCCGTAGCGCTCGCCGCCCTCTGATCGACGATGTGCCGTCGCGCCTCAGGAGCCGAACGCGTTTTTGGAGACCTCGTCCCAGTTCCGCCACTCGTCGAGCCGTGCCTGGTACTCCTTGGTGATCCTCTCCAGTGGACCTTGACCGAAGAAGATCCGCAGGGGCGGCTGTTCCGCGTCGACCACGGTGAGGATCGCCGCCCGAGTCGCGCTCGGGTCGCCTCGCCGGGAGGAAATTCCGCTCATGGCCGCGCGGAAATCGTCGTAGGCCGGAAGGTGCTCGGTCTGCACCGCGGAGGGTCCCGCCCATTCGGTGGCGTAGCCGGCCGGCTCGACCAGGGTGACCTTGATGCCGAAGTCCTTCACCTCGGCGGCGAGGCTCGCGGTGAAGCCTTCCAGGGCGAACTTGGAGGCGTGGTAGAGGCCGAGTCCGGGCAGTGAGGTGACGCCGGCGACGGACGACACCTGGATGATGTGGCCGGAGCCGCGGGCGCGGAGATGGGGGAGCACCGCCTGGGTGACCCAGAGCGCGCCGAACACGTTGATCTCGATCTGGTCCCGGGCCTGCTGCTCGGTCACCTCCTCGACCATGCCGAAGAGGCCGTAGCCCGCGTTGTTGACGACGACGTCGAGCTCGCCGAACGTGTCGACCGCCCGCTGCACGGCCTCGAACGCGGCCGCGCGGTCGGCGACATCGACGCGCAGCGGCAGCACCGCGTCGCCGTACTTCTCGACCAGGTCGTCGAAGGCGGCCGCGGAACGGCTGGTCGCGGCGACCCGGTCGCCCCGTTCGAGCGCGGCTTCCGCCCATTCCCGGCCGAATCCCTTCGAGGCTCCGGTGATGAACCACGTCTTCGCCATGATCGTCCTCCTGGAGTGCATGCTCTTGTTCGCTGACCAACACGACAAGTGAACTTGGTCAGTGACCAAGATGTCAACTCCGGGCGGGTCCCTTGTGTGGTGACCAAGTGGCGCGGTACGGTCTTGGTCGTCGACCAAGGTTATTTTGGGTGCGAAAGGATCATTCCGGGCAATGAACGCGACTGTGCGCCATCGGGATTTCTTCCACGGCATGTTCACGTGGATATCCGGTCTGAGTGACGCCGGGAATGCCGGCACCCTCGACGACATTCACCGGTTCTGGGCGGCTGACGCGCGCATCATCACCTGCGGTCACGTCAGGGCGGCCGGTATCGACGAGCTCCGGAAGCACTTCGGGATCTATCCCCAGCAATACGAAGAGGTGGAGATCCGGGAGCCGTACTACACGTACCTGGAGTCGGGGGACGAAGTCGTCATCGAGTACGACATCCTGATCCGCGGGCGGCATCGTGAAGGTGCGGCGGGCGATGGAGACACCGGGCGGCAGGAATTCCGTGTGATCGCGGTCTTCTCCATCGCCGACGGCAGGATCTCGGAAATGCGTCAGGTCTCCGGCGCCAGGGCGGGAGATGCCTGACCGTCGCCGAGGCCCATGCCCAACGCGCCCTGATCCGTGCCCCGTTGCGGGGGGAGGCACGGATCAGGGCATCGGATCGGAGCGGTGGTTCAGGACTTCACGGGCTTGCCGCGGCCCCACGCCCACGCCAGCCGGTCGGCGCCGGACTGGTTCGTGGTGACCAGCCAGGGGCGGGCCGCGTCGCCGATGAGCTTCTGGATCGAGTACGTGTCGTCGGTGCGCAGGCCGGGCCAGTACACCGAGCCCATGCCGAGCTTGCGGAACGTGTCGGTGTCGGCCTGGATGAAGTTGACCGAATTGTCGGCGGGCGTCGGCACGTCGTAGTTCAGGCCCGTGGTCATCGGGGCGCCGAACTCGTCGGCCACGGTGCGGTTCGCGCAGTCGCCGAGGCGCTCCTTGAGGTCGCTCACCCACTGGTCGTAGGTTGCGTAGTCCTTCCAGAACCCGTAGTGGTGCAGCGAGAGATACGTGCCCTTGAGGCGCGGGTCGGCGCAGACCGTGGTGACGTGGTCGTTGTAGCCGGCGCCGCTGACGAAGACGCGGTTGCGCGGCACCGTGCGGTAGGTGTCCAGCCACTTGGCGGCGAGGTCGGCCCACTCGGCGTCGGTGTAGCCGTGCGGCTCGTTCATCGGCTCGAAGTAGACCCGCTCGTTGTGCTTGTAGGCCTTGACCACGGTGTCCCACATGGGCCAGTACGTCGCCGGGTCGTCGATGAAGCCGTCCTTGTTGGCGCCCGTCCCCTCCCAGTACGAGACGATGACCTTGAACCCCTGCGCCGTCGCCGCGTCGATCACTCCGCGGTACGACTTCCAGTAACTGCCGTTCACCGTGTACGGGTTGATGGGCAGCCGCACCGTGTTGGCGCCGAGGTTGGCGCGGAAGGCCGCGATCACCCGGGTCGCCTTGGCGTACGTCTGGGCGTAGCTGTCGGAGAGCGACAGGCCGGACAGGACGACCGGGTCGTCGGCGTAATTGTCGCGCGGGTCGGCCCAGTTGACGCCCTTGAACTGCGAGGTGTTCGTGCTCGGCGCGGCGGAGGCGGGGCTGCCGGCCAGCGTGGTGCCGGTGACCGCGGCGATCGCGACGGCCACGAAGGTGGCCCGCAGACGGGTTCTGGCGGGGATGGTGCGCATCGACTTGCCCTTTCAGGAATGGCGACTCCGCGCATGGCGAGGCCTGCGCGCGGCTGAGCGGCCGTCGGAACAGATACCGGGCGGAACGGATGACGTCGGCTCGTCGTCCCAAGTCCCGGTGAGTTCAGTGGTGTTGGGGGAGTACGGGCACGGTGGGCCCTGCTCGCCGGGAGCCTCCTGTCCCCCTTCCTCCACCGGCCGCGACGCGGTGTTTGCGTAAACATGCTGCGTCGGAATCGTCGGCCGGATCTGCCGGCCGAGCCGGCCCGTTGAGATGTTTACGCAAACATGGCGGCGCCGGAATCGTGGCATCCGGCACCGCCGTCGTCAAGGTTTCCCGCACGTAACGTCGCCCGCGTCCCGCGGCGGGGCTACGGCTTGATGGCCACCCCGGTCCACAGGCTGACCTTGGCGTCCGTGGGCGCCTGGTCCTCGGACCACTCCTCGGTCAGCGGGTCGGGGCGCCAGCGGTACGCCACGGCGATGCCCGGGTCGAGCAGGTCGAGCCCGGTGAAGAAACGCGCGACCTCGTCACGCGTGCGGACCTGCACCGGTGTCCCGCCCTCCTCGTAGATCGCGGTGACCTTCGCCCAGGGCTCGGGGTCGAAGTCCGCGGTGACGTGGCTGATGGCCAGCGCGCTGCCCGAGGGCAGGACCGACAGCAGCCGGTCCACGATCCCGTACGGGTCCTGCTCGTCGGTGACGAAGTGCAGCAGCGCGTTCAGCGACAGCGCGACCGGCTGGCCGAAGTCGAGTATCTCGGCGACTTCGGGCGAGTTGAGGAGCGTGTCGGGGTCGTTCACGTCCGCCTGGACGTACGCGGTGCGCCCCTGCTGGGTGCTGCGCATCAGGCGCTCGGCGTACTTCAGGACCAGCGGGTCGTTGTCGGCGTAGACCACCCGGGCCTCGGGCACCACGGACTGGGCGACCTGGTGCAGGTTCGGCTCGGTGGGGATGCCCGTGCCGATGTCGAGCCACTGGCGGATGCCGTGCTCCCGGGCGAGCACACGGGTGGCCCGGTGCATGAACCCGCGGTTCTCCCGGCCGGCGACGAAGACGCCGGTGAAGATCTTCGAGACGGATTCGGCCGCCTGCCTGTCGACCTCGAAGTGGTCCTTGCCGCCCAGGTAGTAGTCGTACATGCGGGCGGAGTGCGGCCTGCTGGTGTCGATGTCCCGCGCGGCGTGGGCGTTGGTCATGCTCTCCCTCTCAAGTGGTGTACGTCGGCGTCTCGGGCAGGTCGCAGCCGGGCCGGCTCCAATTCCCCACGCCCGTGGTCTGGTTCAGCCTGCCATCAGATGGTCGGCCAGGCCCCGCTTGACCCCGTCGACGAACGCGGCCATCTCCTGGGGCGTGTAGATCAGAGCGGGTCCGGCGGGATCGGTCGACTGGCGCAACGCGACGCGCCCGTCGGCCAGTTGCTTGGTCTCCACGCACTGACCTCCGTTGGGACCGCTCCAGGGGCATTCCCAGCCCTGCTCGCCGAGGTTCGACGCGGGCATCCCGTTGTAGACCTTGTCGTCCGTGGTGGTCATGAGTACTCCTTGCGCATGCGGTTCAAGAGCGCCTTGCTGTCCGCGGACGAGGTCAGCAGCGACATCCTGTTGTGCGCCTCCAGATGGGCCACGACATCGGACCGTTGGTCCAGATACATGGAGGCGGAGAGGATCTCGCTGTAGACGATGTCGGGCAGCTCCGGTTCCTGGAACCGGAAATAGGTGAAGGGTGCGCACGCCCCGACGTGGGCACCCGCCGAGAACGGGACGATGTCGACACTGACGTGGTCCAGTTCCGAGACCTCGAGGAGCCGGTCTATCTGGTCCCGCATGACCGCGGGACCGCCCACCACCCGGTGGAGCACGGCTTCTTCCAGCACCGCCCACAGCGTGGGCGAGTCCGGCCTCTCCAGCAGACTCTGGCGGCGCAGGCGTAACTGCACCCGCCGTTCAAGGTCTTCGTCGTTGTCGTTCGGGAAGCCGCCGCTCAGCACGCCTCGCGCGTAGTCGTACGTCTGGAGGAGTCCCGTGACGTAGTGCGGCTCATAGGTACGGAGGGTCTTGGCGCCGGTCTCCAGGCTCACGTAGGCGGTGAACCAGCCCGGCAGCACATCGCGGTAGGCGTGCCACCAGCCGGGCTCGTTGGCGCGGTCCGCGAGAGCGACGAACTCCTCGATCTCCTGGCGGTCGGCGCCGTAGGTCTCCAGCAGCTTCTCGACATAGAGCGGTTTGAGGCCGACCTCGGCCTTCTCCAGACGGCGGATCGTCAGGGAGGTCACCCGCAGGGCCTTGGCGGCGTTCTCCAGGGACACGCCCGCGTCCTGTCGCCGCTCCTGCAGCCGCCGGCCGAGGATCATGCGCAGAACCGTGGGTGCACCCGCGCCGGTGCTCGACCGACCTTCGCTCACGCCCAACCTCCTGAGGGACTGTCACCGGCATTAGTCTGACAGCGACTTGGTGATGTCGCCAGACAGAAACCGACGTTCTGAAATTATCAGGGAGTCGGTTGCAGCTTGAACTGAGCTATGGGCATAGTTACTTGTGTGAGCGACCTCGGCCTCAGGCTGGAACACCCCATCCACGGCAGGCCTGTTGCTGATGCCGTGCGTCTCCCGCCTGCGCCCGCCCCCGATGGAAGGCGAACCACCGTGTCCCCCCACACGACTCCCTCCCCGCAGCTCTTAGACGTCGTCAGCCCGGACCTGGCGCACTGGCTGGAACTTCCCGCGCACCGCTCCGGCGTCCGGACCGCCCGGCACGCCATGGGCGCGCAACTCGCCAAGTGGCAGCTGCCCGAGGGCGTACGCGACGACGCGGTCCTGCTCATCTCCGAGCTGGCCACCAACGGGGTGTGCCACACACCCAGCGCGAGACTCCTCTGCGGTGTCGGTCTCGTCACCGACCGTAGTCTGCGCATCGAGGTCCACGACCACGACTACACGGGCAGTGATCTCGCCCGCTGCGAGCCGTGCGTCGACGACGAGAGCGGGCGCGGACTGTTCATCGTGCAGGCCATCGCGGACACTTGGGGGGTCGACCGGTCGGCGCTCACCGGCGGAAAAGCCGTGTGGGCCACACTGTCCACCGGCTACTGACGCCGGACACGCGGAGGGGGCGAGGACGCCCGCGGCCTGTTCAGGTGGTCGCGGGCGTCAACTCGGCCAGCAGCAGGGTGCGGTCGTCCGCCCCGGGCGTCGCGGACGGGGCCCGCAGCAGCCGTTCGCACAGCGAGGGGAACGTCTCCGGTCCGCCGTCCGGCGTGGGCTCGGCGGCCGCCGTGTCCAGGGCTTGGGCGAGACCGGCGATCTCCTGGTCGATGTCGGCGTGCCGCGACTCGACCAACCCGTCGCTGTACAACAGCAGTAGGGCCGGTTCGTCGATGGTCAGCACCGTGGCCTCGTAGTTGCCCGTGCCGAGCCCCAGCGGCAGTCCGGCGCTGGCGAGCGTGACCGGCAGGGCCGGTCCGTGCGGGCCGCGCAGCAGCGGCGGCGGGTGGCCGGCGCCGACCAGCGTGCAGGAGTGCGCCCGGGCGTCCCACTCGGCGTAGATGCAGGTCGCGAAGGACGCGCCCGGGGTGTCGTAGGCCAACTCGTCCAGCCTGCGCATGAGTTCGGCCGGTTCCATGTCGAGGCGGGCCAGCGTGCGCACGGCGGTACGCAGCTGGATCATCGCGACGGCGGACTCGGGGCCGTGGCCCATCGCGTCGCCGACGACCAGGCCGACCCGACCGCCGGGGCGGGGCAGGACGTCGAACCAGTCGCCGCCGATGATGTTGCCCTGGCCGGCCGGGAGATAGCCGTGCGCGATGCGGCAGCCGTGGAACGCCTGGGCCGGGTCGGGGAGCAGGCTGTTGCGGATGGCCAGCGCGGTGCGGCGCTCGCGTTCGTAGCGGCGCGCGTTGTCCAGCGCCACACTGGCCCGCGCCGCCAGTGACTCGACGGCCACGGCCTCGCCGGGCAGGAACGGGTCCCGGTCCGGGCCGCGCGTGCACGCGATGAACCCGACGGTGGCGCCCCGCAGTTGGAGCGGGACGACGAGGAAGGACGCCGTCTCCAGCAGGTCGTCTATGCGCCGCGCGTCGCCGCCCGCGGAGGCCAGCAGCCGCTCGGAGGTGTGCTTGTCCACTCCGTCGAGGACCTGCGAGTGCCCGCTGGCGAGGGCGCGTGCGTACGGGGTCTCGCGCGGGAAGACGACCACCTCGCCGACCGGCAGCACCCCGTCCCAGCTCTCGGGCGCCTCCGTGCCCACCCGCACCGCCAGCCGGCGCGCCTCTATCTGCGGCGGATCCACGGCGGGATACGCGTTCTCCTCCAGCACCCACCGCTCCAGCAGATACACCGACGCCGCGTCGCAGAACCCGGGCGTCAGCGCGTGCACGACATGGCTGCCGGTCAGCCGCAGGTCGAGCTCCGAGCCGATCACGTCCGCGGCGGGGGCGAAGGCCTGCCTGCGGCGTGGGGGCCCGGCAGAGGGTGCGTCACCGTGGTGACTGCGCGGTTGGTTCCGCAGGGTCGTGCCTTTCCGGGTGGGGACCGGCCGCGTGGCGTGGGGGCAAGCGGTCTGCCGTGTTTTCCTCGGCAACTATATGATGACGCGTCAAGGAACCTGGGGCGAAAGGGAGTTGTGGTGCAGGACAGCGCAGGTCTGCCGCAGGGGATCGATCCTCGCAAGGCGAGTGTCGCCCGAATGTACGACGCGATGCTGGGCGGTGAACACAATTTCGCCATAGACCGCGAGGCGTTGGCGGCCTTCACCGCGATCGACCCCCAGGTGCGCACCCTGGCCCGCGCCAACCGCGACTTCCTCGGCCGGGCCGTGCGCTTCCTGGTCGACTCCGGCGTACGGCAGTTCATCGACCTCGGCTCGGGCATCCCCACCCAGGGCAACGTCCACGAGGTAGCGCAGGCCGCCAGCCCCGGAGCCCGCGTGGTCTACGTGGACAACGACCCGGTGGCCGTCGCCCACAGCACCTCCCTGCTCGCCGACAACCCGGACGCGGACATCGTCGACGGCGACATCCGCAGACCGGCCGACGTCCTGTCCTCGCCGCAGGTACGGAAGTTGATCGACTTCGAGCAGCCCGTCGCCGTCCTGATGATCACGATCCTGCACTTCGTCTCGCCCGCGGAGGACCCGGCCGGCATCGTCGCCGCCTTCCGCGACGAACTGCCCGACGGCAGCTGGCTGGCGATGAGCCACGCCACCAACGAGGACCGCCCGGACACGGCCGCCGCCGTGGGCAAGTTGTACAGCTCCAGGGCGACTTCGCCCGTCACCGCCCGTTCCTACGACGAGATCCTCGGCCTGTTCGACGGCTTCGACCTCGTCGCGCCCGGCCTGACCTATGTCCCCCTGTGGCGCCCGGACCCGGCGGACGAGATCCCCGAAAACCCCTCCGAGTACTGGGTCTACGCGGGCGTCGGCTCCAAGAACGCGTAGGCCGCGGGCACTTCGGCCGCGGAAAACGAGGCGCGCGCCCCGGATTTGGCCGGATGAGGGGGAATGAGTCGCGAGAACCGGGGCAGGGGCCTCTTGTCGACAGTTTCTTCGGACGAATGGGGTGGGCGTTATGGCAGCCGTGACGGCAGCGGAGGCACCGGCCACGGCGGGACGGCGGACGACGGCCGGAGAGGCGTTCCCGATGACGGGGGAGGCTCTTCCGCTGATCGCCGAGCCGTCGAAGGTGAGCCCGAAGGACGCGCGTGAGCTGTCGCGCCAGTTCTTCGACCGGCTGGCCTCGCTGGAGGAGGGCACCCACGAGCACCAGTACGTGCGCAACACCCTGATCGAGATGAACCTCTCCCTCGTGCGCTACGCGGCCGCGCGCTTCCGCAGCCGTAGCAACAACGAGATGGAGGACATCGTCCAGGTCGGCACGATCGGACTCATCAAGGCGATCGACCGGTTCGAGCTCACCCGCCAGGTGGAGTTCACCTCGTTCGCCGTCCCCTACATCGTCGGCGAGATCAAGCGCTTCTTCCGCGACACCAGTTGGGCCGTCCACGTGCCGCGACGGCTGCAGGAGGCCCGCGTCGAGCTGGCCAAGGCGACCGAGGAACTGCGGTCCCGCCTCGGCCGTACGCCGACCACACGTGAGCTGTCCGAGCTGATGTGCCTGACCGAGGAAGAGGTCATCGAGGCCCGCAAGGCGTCCAACGGCTACACCTCCTCCTCGCTCGACGCCGCGCTCAGCTCCGACGCGGGCGCCGAGGGCGAGACCGTGCTGGCCGACGTCATCGGCTCGGACGACCCGGGTCTCGAACTGGTCGACGACCTCAGCTCCTTGGCCCCCCTCATCGCCGAACTCGACGAGCGCGAGCGGAAGATCATCCACATGCGCTACGTCGAGGAGCGCACCCAGGCCGAGATCGGCGAGGAACTCGGCGTCTCCCAGATGCACGTGTCCCGGCTCATCAGCCGGATGCTCCGCCGCCTGCGCGCGGGGCTGCTCGACCCCGCGGTCGCCTGACGGGCGATCCGGCCCAACAATCCGGGCTGTTGGGTGATTTCACCCTCCCCGGATGTCCGTTCTGCGGCACTCTCGTACTGTGGCCGGGCCGGCACCTCAGGTGCCCGCCCGGCCGTCGCGGGGTTGCCGGAAGGGGGAGTTGTGGCGTGGCGGAGTGAGGAGTTCGGGGAGTCCCACGAGGGCATCGTGGGGGCGGTCCTCGCCGACGGCAGTGAGCCGAAGTCCGTGTATCTGGATGTGGGCAGCGGCAGTTCCATGTTCGAGACACGTGAGTGGTGGGCCTACAACGGCTGGCTGGGCCGGCCCAAGGCGGCTGCCTGGCGGGCCTCCTGCGCGTGCGGCTGGCGCGGGGACGGCCATCCCATCGACTGGGACCAGGTCGAGGACCACGACCTCGACGACCTGGACACCTCCGGCGCGTACGACGAGTGGTGGGAACACATCCACGCGGTCGAACGCCGGACGGTCCCGTTGCCGGAGGAACTCTCCGAGCTGATCGAGCAGTTGGAGGAACGCCTCGACGCGCTCTCGGACGCGGCGCCGGTCGCCGCGCTGAAGGCCGTGGCCATCCTGGAGCGCCTGGCCGCCCGGGTCGGCAAGGAGGCGGCGTACGGGGCGCAGGCCGACGACGTGCCGGGCGAGGCGCTCGGCAAGGCGCTCGGCCTGAGCGTGGACAACGCCCGCTCCCGGCTCGACCGCTACCTTCGCGCCTACTACTGATCGACGGACAGCGGGCGGGAAGGGCAGCTGGAGGCGGGTGCCTGTGGTGCCGTGCCGCCAAGGGGGCGAGGGTGCGTGCCAGACTGGACGTACCGCTCGCCCCGCTCCGTAGCTCCCGCACTTCACCGAGGTTGTCCGTGACCAAGCCCCCGGCCCGTGTCCCCCAGCGAAGCAACGCGCGCTCCAACCGGGAACGCATCCTGGCCACGGCCCGCCGGGAACTCGGACTGAACCCCGACATCACCCTGGAGGAGATCGCCCGCGCCTCCGGCGTCGTACGGCGCACGCTGTTCGGGCACTTCCCCGGCCGGGAGGCATTGCTGGAGGCGCTGGCCGAGGAGGCGTCGGAGGCCCTGCGGGCAGCGCTGCCCGCCGATTCGGCGCCGTCCGGTGCGGAGCCGGCCGAGCGGGCGTACGCGCGCTTCGTGCTGTCGATGTGGACCGTGGGCGACCGCTACCGGCTCCTCCTGGCGCTGGCCCGGCGCGACCTGGGCGTGGAGCGTGTCACCGAGATCCTGTCACCGGCCCGCGGCGCGGCCACCGCCATCCTGGACCGCGGCCAGCGCGACGGCGTCTTCCACACCCAGCTGCCGGCCGTCGCGCTGAGCGCCGGACTCGAAGCCATGGCGATCGCCCTGCTCGAAGAGGTCAACTCCGGGGAGTTGGAGGACGACGGGACCCATGTGGCGGTCGCCTCGCTCATCGCGGCCGGTGTGCCGGAGAAGCAGGCGCGGGTCGTGGTGGACGAGATCGCGCCGGGGGACGGCGCCGTCGCGGACGACTGAGCCTCAGGCGTTCCCGTACGACGAGTCGCCCTCCACCGCATCGCCCCGCGAGCCGTCGTCGGACCTGAAGGTGACCGACTTGCCCGACAGCCGGGCGGTCAGCCCGCTCTCCGTCGCGGTGACGGAGCGCAGGTGCAGGCCCTGAGGGATGTTGCGCAGCTGGATGGGCCGCTCGAAAACCCTGCTGAGCGCGACTCGCCCCACCTCGGGGAGCAGACCGCCCGTGACCTGGAAGTCCTTGAAGGAGATGCGGTTGCCTGACAGCACCGAGACGGTCGTCGCCACGGTGATGTCGTCGCCGGTGGGCAGCAGGACGCTCGCGCGGACCTGGTCGGGACGGGCGCCCCGCGAGATCTCCAGCCCCAGGGCGTCGGACACGTCCGCGTAGGACAACAGGGCGGTCGCCTCCGCCGAGCGGGCCAGTGCCTCCGTGTCGTCGTCGGACCTCTTCAACTCCTGCAGTCGCAGGGAGAGTTCGCTCACCGGCAGCGGGCCGGTGGTACCGCTCGCCGGTATGTCGTGCGCGGTGATGTCCACGTCCCGCAGGGTGCCGGCGGCCAGCTGCGTCAGCACGGGGAAGCCCCGCACATGGACCTCCGGCGCCGAGGGAGTGTGCATGCCCTCCTGGAACGCCTTGGCCGTACGGGACTCCACCCGGGCTGCCGCGAAGCGGTCACCGGCGACGGGCACGAGGACCAGCGCGAGCAGCGCGCCGAGGGCGATGACGACCGGTCGGCGGTTCCGCCGGGGCGGGCGGGCGTCACCGGGCTCGTACGCGGCGAACGTGGCGTCGGCGTAGTCGTACGGGTGCATGGGTCTCCTTCAGCGCGGGATGTGACGGGATTCAAGGGGACGGCCGCAGGCGGTGAACCGTGGTGGTCGCGAGGTCGGGTCCGACGCCCATGGCGATCAGGGCCGAGGTGGTGGTGGCTGTGCCGTCGTCGGTCCAGAGGCCGGAGTTGACGCTGTCCAGCAGCGCCAGCACATGTGCCTCAAGGGCTCTGCCGAGCGGGCCCGGCGGGACGGTGGCGTGGAAGACGCCCTGCCGCTGACCGCGGGCGAGGATCCCGGTGACCGCGTCACGGGCCGGGCCGAGCAGCGCGCCGACCCGGTCGGGGCCGAGGTCGCGGTGGGCGAGGGCGATGAGCATGCGGTAGCGGTCGCCGACCGGCCAGAGCGTGAGGACGACGCGGGCCAGTGCGGTCACGGCGTCCGGCGTCGGCGCCCGGGCGAGGGCACTCGCACGCCGTACCGCCTCCCCGGCGTCCGCCGCCAGGCCCTGGACGAGCGCGGCCCGACCGGCGAAGTGCTCGTAGAGGGTGCGCCGCGCGACGCCGGCCGCCTCCGCGATGTCCCCGAGGCTGCTGTCGGGGTCGCGGCCCAGTTCCCGCCGGGCCGCTTCCAGGATGCGGGCGCGGGTGGCGTGCGCCTTGGCGCTGCTGCGGCCGGTCACTTTGGCACCTCCTGGCGGGGCTGGTTCGTCCCGGCATAGTTGCACATCGCTGAGCAATAAAATAGTCTGCACATCAGTGAGCAATTAATGCCGTCCTGGAGTCTGCGATGCCGCTCTTCGTCACCACCCCCGTCGACAAGATGACCGGGCCGTACACACGGCGCTGGTCCGCCCTGATCGTGCTCTGTCTGAGCCTGCTGATCGTCGTCATGGCGAACACCTCGCTGATCGTGGCCGCCCCCGACATGACCACGGACCTGGGCCTGAGCAGCAGTGATCTGCAGTGGGTCATCGACGGCTACACCGTCCCGTACGCCGCGCTGATGCTCGTGCTGGGCGCGATCGGCGACAAGTACAGCCGTCGTGGCGCGCTCCTCACCGGCCTGGTGATCTTCGCCGGGGGATCGGTGATGGGCAGCCTGGTCCACGAGACCGGGCTGGTCATCGCGGCCCGCGCGGTCATGGGTGTGGGTGCGGCCGTGGTCATGCCGGCCACGCTGTCCCTGCTGGTCGCGATCTTCCCGAAGCGTGAGCGGGCGCGGGCCATCACGGCCTGGACCGCCACCTCGGGCCTGGCCATCGCCGTCGGCCCGCTGGTCGCGGGCTGGCTCCTGGAGGACCACGCCTGGGGTTCGACGTTCCTGATCAACGTGCCCATCGCCCTCGCCGCGGTCGTCGGCGCCCTCGTCCTCGTCCCGCCGTCCAAGGCGGAGGGGATGGGCCGCATCGACTACGTGGGCGGTCTGCTCTCCATCGTCTCGGTCGGCAGCCTGGTCTACGCGATCATCGAGGGCCCGCACTTCGGCTGGGGCGCGGGTCCGGTCACCGCGGCCGTCGTCGCCGCGATCGGTCTACCCGCCTTCGTGGCCTGGGAGTTGCGCCACCCGCACCCCATGCTCGACGTCCGCAAGTTCGCACAGCGGTCCTTCAGCGGCTCGATGATGGCGGTGCTGTTCTTCTTCTTCGGCACGTTCGGCGCGATCTACTACGCCACGCAGTTCCTCCAATTCGTCCTCGGCTACGACGCGTTGGAGACGGGCGTACGACTGCTGCCGCTGGCGGGTGCCGTGTTCCTCGGCGCCGTGGTCACCGGGCGGCTGACTCCCAAGCTGGGCATGAAGCCGATGGTCGTGACCGGCATGGTGCTCGGCACCGTCGGCGTCCTCCTGCTCACCCAGGTCGACAAGGCCTCCACCTACGGCGACTTCCTGCCCACGATGATGCTGCTGGGCTTCGCGATCGGGCTCAGCGTGTCCCCGGCCACGGACACGATCATGGGTTCCTTCCCGGAGAACGAGCTGGGTGTCGGCGGCGGTGCCAACGACACCGCGCTGGAATTGGGCGGCTCCCTCGGTATCGCCATCCTCGGCTCGCTGCTGGGCACCACCTACAAGGACAAGCTGACCGACCTGGTCGGCGGCCACCTCCCCGCCGCCGCGCTGGACACCGCCAAGGACTCGGTCGGCGGCGGCCTGGCGGTCGCCCAGCAGATCGCGAAGACGCCCTCCGCCGGACCGCAGCAGGCACAGGCCCTGGTCGACGCCGTGCACGAGGCCTTCGCCCACGGCGTTGCCCAGACCAGCCTGGTCGGCGGGATCATCATGGCCGCCGGCACGCTGATCGTCCTCGCGGTCCTGCCGGGCCGCCGAGCCACCAACGCGCCCGAGTCGGAGGAGACGGCGACGGAGACCGGCCGCGAGCAGGAGCACGCCGACTCCGTCTGAACTCCTCGACACGCACCGCCCGTTGGCGGGCCCGCCCGAAGACGAGGAAGCGAGAGAACATGTCCACCCCGTACCGCATCGACGTCCACCAGCACCTCCTCCCGCCCGCCTACCGGAAGTTGATGGACCGTCACGAGATGACGGCCGGCGGCTGGCCCACGCCGGCCTGGGACGCGGAGAGCGCGCTCGCGATGATGGACCGCCGGTCCATAGCCACCGGCATCCTCTCCATCAGCTCACCGGGCACCCACTTCGGCGACGACACGGAGTCCCGCGCGATCACCCGAACTGTCAACGAATACAGCGCGGAACTGGCCAAGGACCACCCCGACCGCTTCGGCTTCTTCGCCAGCGTGCCCCTGCCCGACGTGGACGGCGCGCTCGCCGAGACGGCGTACGCACTGGACGAACTGCGCGCGGATGGCATGGTGTTGATGTCCAACGTCTACGGCCGCTACCTCGGCGACAAGGAATTCGAGCCGCTCTGGGCCGAGTTGGATGCCCGCGCCGCCGTGGTCTTCGTCCACCCCACCGCACCGCCGATACCCATGCTCGAAGGCATGCCCAGCCCGCTGCTGGACTTCCCCTTCGACACCACCCGCACCGCGGTGCACATGACGCTCAACGGCGTGATGAGCCGGCACACCCGGATGAAGGTGATCCTCTCCCACGCGGGCGGCTTCCTGCCGTACGCCGCCTGGCGGTTCACCGCCGGCGCCCAGTTCAACCCCGGCACCACCCCCCTCGGCATCCTCACCGACCTCCAGCGCTTCTACTTCGACACCGCGCTGTCCTCCACCCCGGCCGCCCTCCCTTCCCTGCTGGCCTTCGCGGGACCCGGACACATCCTCTACGGCAGCGACTTCCCCTTCGCCCCCGAGGAGAGCGGCGGAATCCTCGACTCCCTCCTCGACGGCTACGACGGCTTCGAGCCCGGCCAGCTCGACGCGATCAACTCCGGGAGCGCGAAGGAACTCTTCAAGAACCGGTACGGCAGGGGCGACGAAGTGGCCGCCCGGTGAGCGGAGTTCGACCCCGCGCCGAGGACGGCGCCTACGACGTGGCGGTGATCGGCTACGGCCCCACGGGAGTCACCGCCGCGAACCTCCTGGGCGCGCTGGGCCTGCGGGTCGTCGTGCTGGAGCGCGACGCCGAGATCTTCACCCGGGCCCGGGCCATCTCCACCGACGAGGAGGTCGTCCGCATCTGGCAGCGCGTCGGCCTGGCGGAACGGCTCAAGCTCGACATGCTCCCCGAACGCCCCGTCGACTTCGTCGACGCCCGCGGCCGCCCCTTCCTCACCGCGCACCCGACCCCGCGCGGCCACGGCCACCCACCGCAGATGTTCATCTACCAGCCAGCCCTGGAACGCGTCCTGCGCAACGGCGCCGACCGCTACCCGAACGTGGAGATCCTGCTCCGCCACGAGTGCCTGCGGGTCCAACAGGGGCCGGAGAGTGTGGAGTTGACGGTGCTCGCCGCCGACGACTCCGTACGACGTCTGCATGCCTCCTACGTCATCGCCGCCGACGGCGGCTCCAGCCTCACCCGCGCGCAGCTCAACGTGGGCTACGAGGGACGGACGTACGAGGACCGCTGGGTCGTCATCGACACCGAGATGCTCGAGCCGTGGCCGGACCACGACCGGCTGCGCTTCCGCTGCGATCCGGCGCGGCCCGCCGTGGACTGCCCGACACCGCTGGGCCATCACCGCTGGGAGTTCCCGATCCTCCCGGGCGACGACGAACGCCGGCTGACCACCGACGACGCGGTGTACGACCTGGTGTCCCGCTACGGGATCGGCCGGGACAACGTCAAGGTCCTGCGGGCCACCGTCTACAGCCACCATGTGCGCTTCGCCGCCCGCTTCCGCGTGGGCCGCGTCTTCCTCGCCGGTGACGCCGCCCACGCGATGCCCCCGTGGATCGGCCAGGGCATGGCCGCAGGCGTCCGCGACGCGGCCAACCTGTGCTGGAAACTGGCCGCCGTACTGCGCGGCGAACTGCCCGACACGGCCCTCGACTCCTACGAGGCCGAACGCAAGCCGCACGTCAAGGAGGTGACCCGGCGGGCGGTGTTCGTCGGCCGGATCATCACCGAACGGCGGCCTGCGGCAGCCCGGTTGCGCGACGCGGTACTGCGCCCGCTCAACCGGATACGGGGCTTCGGCAAGTGGCTGCAGGACTCCAACTGGATACCCGTCGCCCACTACGCCGACGGCCTCCAGGCCCACCCGCGCACCAAGGCCTCCGGGCATCAGCTCCCGCAGCCCTGGGTGACCGGACCGGACGGGGAGCGCGTCCGCCTGGACGACGTGCTCGGCGGCCGCTGGCTGCTCCTGCACGCCGGACCGCCCACGCCCCAACCCGCCTGGGTTCGCCTGGGCGTTCCCTCGCTGACCGTCACGCCCGCCGGATCCCGTCCCGCCGAGGACACCCTCGTCGACAGCGACGGCGTGCTGCTGCCCTGGCTGACCAGGCACCGGGCGGCCACGCTCGCCCTGCGCCCGGACGCGTACGTCTATGCCGCCGCCCGCGCCGGGGCCCAACTCCCGCCGCCACCCGCCGGATTCGCCCCGGTGCGGTGCACGACCGCCTCGACCACGCAGTGAGGAATCCAGCATGACCAAGCGCACCGCAGCGCCTCCCCTTCCCTCGATGCAGGAGTCACTGCTCGACATCGCCGGCAAGAAGATCTTCGTCGCGGAGCTGGGGGAGGGGCCGTCCGTACTGCTGCTGCACGGTGGCGGACCCGGCGCCTCGGGTGTCACCAACTACTCCCGCAACATCGAGGAGTTGGCCAAGGAGTACCGGGTCATCGTGCCCGATCTGCCCGGCTACGGTCGCAGTACCAAGGGCATCGACGGCTCCGACCCGTTCGGGTACCTGGCGGACGGTATCCGTGGGCTGATGGACCAACTCGGTCTGGACAAGGCCCACTTGGTCGGCAACTCCTACGGCGGTGCCTGCGCGCTGCGGCTGGCCCTGGACACCCCGGAGCGGGTCGACCGCATGGTGCTGATGGGCCCCGGCGGTGTCGGTACCACCCGTGCCCTGCCCACTCCTGGGCTCAACAGCCTGCTCAACTACTACTCCAGGGAGGGGCCTTCGCGGCTGAAGCTGGAGAAGTTCATCCGCACCTACCTCGTCTTCAACGCGGCCGATGTGCCGGACGCCCTCATCGACGCGCGCTACGCGGCCAGCATCGATCCCGAGGTGGTCGCCGCCCCGCCGTTGCGGCGGCCGTCCGGGCGGGATGCCCTGCGCACGCTGTGGAAGATGGACTTCACCCGGGATCGGCGGCTGCCGCGGCTGCCTGTGCCGACGCTGGTGCTGTGGGGTGCGGCGGACAAGGTCAACAGGCCTTCCGGGGGCGCCCTGTTGGCCGACAGGATGCCCAACTGCGACCTCTATCAGGTGGCCAACACCGGGCACTGGGTGCAGTGGGAGCGTGCCGAGCTGTTCAACCGGGTGTGCGCGGACTTCCTGGCGGGGCGGCGATGAACGGGCCCGGCACCGCCTCTGTGTTCGGCTCGGTCCATCTCGGCTACATCGTCATCGAGACCGAGCGCCTCGCCGACTGGCGCCGCTTCGGCACCGACGCCATCGGGATGCACCGTGACGACCTCGACACCGGGCTGATGCGGTTCCGTCTCGACGAGCAGGAGTGCCGGTTCCTGGTGCGGCGCGGGCCGGCCGAGGACGTCGTGGCGACCGGGTGGCATGTCGACGACCATGCCGCCTTCGAGCGGATCGAGGCCCGGGTGCGGGCCCACGGCGTCCCGGTCGTCGTGGGTAGCGCCGAGGAGGCGGCGCTGCGTGGAGTCGAGCGGTTCGTGCGTTTTCCCGGGCCCAAGGGCATCGTGCAGGAGATCTACACCACTCCGGTGCGGTCCGCCGAGCCGTTGCGCATGCTGGCCTCCGGGTTCGTGACCGGTGACTCCGGGATGGGCCATGTCGCGATCACGTCCACCAAGCCCGCCCAGGTGCGGGGGTACTTCGACACCGTCTTCGACGCCCGGCTGACGGACTACATCGAGGAGACCATCAGCGGCGTCAAGCTCAAGATCCGCTTTCTGCGGGTCAACGAGCGGCACCACTCCGTCGCGATCGCCGCCGTGCGCGGGCTGCCCGTCGACCCCGTCCGCACCCGCGTCCAGCACCTCAACATCCAGGCGGCCGGGCTCGACGACCTCGCCCGGAGCTACCAGCGCGTGTGCGAACTCGGCTTCGACATGGCGCTGTCCGTCGGGCAGCACACCAACGACAGGGAGCTGTCGTACTACGCCCGTACTCCGTCGGGTTTCGAGTGGGAGGTCGGCTGGAATCCCGTCGTCGTGGACGAGGCGACCTGGGAGCCCGGTACCCACCAGGGCATCAGCATCTGGGGGCACACGCCGGTCGGCCGGACCATCGTGGATAAACTGGCACAGTTCCGCCTCGGCGCCCGCTCCCTCGTCTCCTCGGAGGACGCCGTCCCCGCATTGAGCGGTGCCGGCAACGCCGACGGCTGAAGCTCACTTCACGAAATCGACGGTCCTGCCTGTGCACGCTCCGGACACCACCGCCACCGAACCGGCCGACGCTGCCCCGCATCGCACCCGACGCTGGCTGCGCCCGGTGGTGATCACGGTCCTGCTCGCCCTGTTCACCACCGAACTGGCGCTGGGCTGGCCGTCGTTGGCCTCCGCGCTGTCGCAGCTGCGCGCACCCCGGCTGAACTGGTTCGCCGTCGCGCTCGTCGCCGAAGTGGCCGCCATGGGCTGCTACGCGCGCATGCAACGCCGACTGCTGCGCTCGGCCGGGGTGATCGTGCCGATCCAAAAGCACGTCGCCCTCGCCTATGCCGCCCACTCGCTGAGCGTCACCCTGCCCGGCGGCCCGGCCTTCTCCACGCACTTCAACTACCAGCAGATGCGCCGCTTCGGCGCCACCCCGGCCGTCGCCTCCTGGTGCATCGCGCTGTCCGGCCTGCTCTCCGCGGCGGCCCTGGCCGTCGTCACCGCGATCTCCGCGATCGCCTCCGACGGCAGCCTGCAGTGGCACAGCCTCGTCACCCTCGGCCTGGCCGTGCTGCTCCTCACCGTCGGCATCCGGCGCATCACCCGCCACCCCGAGAAGGTCGAACCGGCCACCCGCGCCGCGCTGGCCCGGGTCAACCGGCTGCGGCACCTTCCGGAGACCCAGGGCCTGGACCGCATCCGCGGTTTCGTCGAGCAGCTCCGTACGGCACGGCTCGAACCCTGGCACGCGGTCGCCGCCGCCGTCTTCGCTGTGCTCAACTGGCTGCTGGACGCGGGCTGTCTGTGGCTGTGCTTCCACGCCATCAGCGACACCCAGATCAGCAGCGCGCAACTGCTGCTCGCCTTCTGCGCGGGCATGGCCGCCGGGACCCTCACGATCATCCCGGGCGGCCTCGGCCTCATCGACAGCGCGCTGGTCCTCGGACTGGTCACGGGTGGCGTCGCGACCAGCACCGCGATCGCGACGGTCGTGCTCTACCGGATCATCAGCTTCGGGTTCATCATCGGCGTCGGCTGGATAACGTGGCTGATCATCCGCCGCCACAACCGCCGGGAGCCCGCTGTCTAGCGGAGGCGGACTCTCAGGCCCGGGCGCCGCCGTCGACCCGCAGGACCGTGCCGGTCACGAAGGACGCGCGGTCGCTGAGCAGCCAGGCCGCCGCCTGGGCGATCTCGTCGGGTTCGGCCATGCGCCCCAGCGGAGTGTGTGTGATGCGTTCCAGGAGACCGGGAGAGTCCGCTTCCCAGGTCCGGATCATCTCGGTCAGCGTGCCGCCCGGCGCGATGGCGTTGACCCGGATGCCCTCCGGGCCGTAGGTGACGGCCGCCGACTCGGTGAGGCTGTTGACCGCGCGCTTCATCGCGCCGTAGGCGGGGAGCTCGGGGTTGCCCATCAGGCTGCCGACGGAGGAGTTGTTGACGATGGCGCCGGTTCCCGAAGTGGCGCGGATCGCGGCGACCTGGGCGACCATGGCGAGCCAGACACCTTTGAGGTTCACGTCGTAGACGTGGTCGAAGTCGCTCTCCGGCAACTCGTCCATCGGGCCCGGGCGTTGGATCGTCGCGCCGTTGTTGAAAGCCACGTCGAGGCGGCCGTACAGGTCGACGGTCCGGGCGACGGCCGCGCGGACACTGGTCGCGTCGGCCAGGTCGCACACTACGTAGTCCGCGGTTCCGCCGGCCGCGCGGATGTCCTCGGTGACTGACTTCAGCTGGGCCTCCGTCCGGGCCGCGAGCAGTACCTGAGCGCCTTCTCGGGCGAACAGCCGTGCCGCCGCCGCGCCGATGCCGCGCCCGGCGCCGGTGACGAAGGCGACCTTGTCGGTGAGCAGGCCGAGGGAGGGGGAAGTGGGTGTGTTGGTCATGGCAGTGAGCCTGCGCCGGTCCGCTGGGCTGATCCAGGCACCGGCAGTACCTGGCTGGACCCGTCGGTGTGCGTACACACTGGAGGAGTGGATCGACGAGAACTTGGTGACTTCCTGCGCAGCAGGCGGGAGCGGATCACCCCCGCCGAGGTGGGGCTGCCCGCGGGACCGCGCCGCCGTACTCCGGGGCTGCGCCGCGAGGAGGCGGCGCAGCTGGCGTTCATCTCGACCGAGTACTACACCCGGCTGGAGCAGGCACGCGGCCCGCACCCGTCGCGCGAGGTACTGGCCGGACTGGCCCGCGCCCTGCGGCTGACGGACGCCGAGCGCGACCACCTCCACCACCTGGCGGGCGTGCCGCCGGGCCCGCCGCCCGGTCCCTCGCGCGAGGTGCGGCAGAGCATCCTCGACCTGGTGCACCGGCTGCCGCAGGCCGCGGCGTTCGTGTTGTCCGCGACGTACGAGGTGATCGCCTGGAACGATCTCGCGGCCGCCCTCATGGAGGACTTCTCGGCGCTTCCCCGGCGCGACCGCAATCTGGTGCGCCGGGTCTTTCTCGGGCCGCGTCCGGAGGGGCGACGGCTGTACGGAGTGTCGGACGCCGACGAGTTCGCCCGTCGGGCCGCCCGCGACCTGCGGGCCACCGCCGCCCGCTACCCCGACGACCCGGAGCTGACCGAGCTGGTGGCCGAACTCCTCGCCGGGAGCGAGGAGTTCGGTGAACTGTGGAACTCCCACGACGTGGCCGCCGCGCCCACCTTCTGCAAGACCTTCCAGCACCCGATGGTCGGCCCGGTCACCGTCAACTGCGACGTGCTCGACATCAGCGACCGCGACCAACGGGTCGTGATCTACACGACCGTCCCCGGCACACCGTCCGAGAGCGCCCTGCGGCTGCTGTCGGTCATCGGCACGCAGAGCATGGACATCAGCCCCTGACGCGGATCAGCTTTCGGCCTGCGCCACGAGGTCCAGCGCGATGTCGGTGATCATGTCCTCCTGGCCGCCGACCATCGCCCGCCGCCCGGCCTCGACCAGGATGCTCCGCGTGTCGAGGCCGTAGCGCGCGGCCGCGGTCTCGGCGTGGCGCAGGAAGCTGGAGTACACGCCCGCGTAGCCGAGGCTGAGCGTCTCGCGGTCCACCCGTACCTCGCGGTCCTGTAGTGGTCGTACGAGATCGTCGGCCGCGTCCATGAGCGGGAACAGGTCGCAGCCGTGCTTCCAGCCCATAAGGTCGGCGACCGCGACGAACGCCTCCAGCGGACAGTTGCCCGCACCGGCGCCCTGGCCCGCGAGGGAGGCGTCGACGCGGATCGCGCCGCCCTCCACCGCGACGACCGTGTTGGCCACGCCGAGGGCGAGGTTGTGGTGCGCGTGGATGCCCAACTCGGTCTCCGGGGCGAGGACTTCGCGGTACGCGCGGAAGCGGTCGCGGACCCCGTCCATCGTCAACCGGCCCCCGGAGTCGGTGACATAGACGCAGTGCGCGCCGTAGGACTCCATCAGCTTGGCCTGGCGGGCGAGTTCGGCGGGCTCGGCCATGTGGGACATCATCAGGAACCCGGCGACGTCCATGCCCAACTCCCGCGCCGCGTTGATGTGTTGGGCGGAGATGTCGGCCTCGGTGCAGTGCGTGGCGACCCGCACCGAGCGGATGCCCAGCGCGTGGGCCTGCTTGAGGTCGTGGACCGTTCCGATGCCGGGCAGCAACAGCGTTGTGGGGATGGCCTGTTGTACGGCGCCGGTGACGGCCTCGATCCACTCCCAGTCGGTGTGGGCGCCGACGCCGTAGTTGATGCTGGAGCCCGACAGCCCGTCGCCGTGCGCGATCTCGATCGCCGCCACTCCGGCCGCGTCCAGGGCGGCGGCGATCGCGCTGGCCTGGCCGACGGTGTAGCGGTGCCGTACGGCGTGCATGCCGTCCCGGAGTGTGACGTCCTGGACGTAGAGGGACGGGGTCACTTCGCTGCCTCCTTGCCGATGCGGCCGGCCATGCGTTCCGCGGTGCGCAGCGCGGCCGAGGTCATGATGTCGAGGTTCCCGGCGTAGGCGGGGAGGTAGTGGGCGGCGCCCTCGACCTCCAGGAACACCGACACCTTCAGCAGCTCGCCCGCGCCCGGCGCGAGGGTGCGCAGCGGGTCGTCGGCGGCCACCGTGTCGTACTGCACCTTCTGCTTGAGCCGGTAGCCCGGCACGTACGCCTGGACGCGGCCGACCATCTCCTCGACGGACGCCGTGACCGCCTCGGTCGCGCAGTCGGAGACCAGGCAGTGCACGGTGTCCCGCATGATCAGCGGTGGTTCGGCGGGGTTGAGGACGATGATTGCCTTGCCGCGCGCCGCGCCGCCGACCTTCTCGACGGCGGAAGACGTGGTCTCGGTGAACTCGTCGATGTTCGCGCGGGTGCCCGGGCCCGCCGAGCGCGAGGCGATGGACGCGACGATCTCGCCGTAGTGGACCGGGGAGACCGCGCCCACGGCGGCGACGATCGGGATCGTGGCCTGGCCGCCGCAGGTGACCATGTTGACGTTCGGGGCGTCGAGGTGGGCGTCGCCGTTGACCGGCGGGACGACGTACGGGCCGAGGGCGGCCGGGGTGAGATCGACGAGGGTGCGGCCCAGGGGCCGTAGCACCTCCTCGTGGTGGCGGTGGGCGCCGGCCGAGGTGGCGTCGAAGACGATGTCGACGTCGGCGAACTCGTCCAGGGCGACCAGTCCTTCGACACCCTCGTGGGTCGTGGCGACCTTGAGGCGGCGGGCGCGGGCCAGGCCGTCGGAGTCGGGGTCGATGCCGGCCAGGGCGGCGATCTCCAGGGTCTCCGACAGGCGCAGGACCTTGATCAGGAGGTCGGTGCCTATGTTGCCGGAGCCGATGATGGCGACCTTCGTCGTCACTTGGCGTCCCCTTCCGCGGCTTCCTGCGCGAAGCGGACCCGTACCGAGCCCAGGTCCGAGATGTGCGCCTCGAAGGCGGCGCCCGGGGCGGCCGGGGTCATCGGGCCGAGGGCGCCGGTCAGCACGAGGTCGCCCGCGCGCAGCGGGTCGCCCCGCTCGGCGAGCGCCGAGGCGAGCCAGACGGCGGCGGTGAGGGGGCTGCCGAGGCAGTCGGCGCCGGTGCCCTCGGAGACGGTCTCGCCGCCCCGGGTCATGGTCATCGTGACCGCGCGCAGGTCCACGGCGGTCAGCGGTACGGGCGTGGCACCCAGGACGTACAGACCGCAGGACGCGTTGTCGGCGACGGTGTCGACGAGGGAGATCTCCCAGTTCCGCACCCGGCTGTCGACGATCTCCAGCGCGGGCAGCGCGAAGTCCACCGCGCGCAGCACGTCGACGATCGTGCACTCGCGCTCCGGCAGATCCCGGCCGAGGACGAGCGCGACCTCGGCCTCCACCTTCGGCTGGAGCAGTCGGCCCAGGGGCACCTCGCCGCCGTCCGGCACCGCCATGTCCGCGAACAGCGCGCCGAAGTCCGGCTGGTCCACGCCGAGTTGGCGCTGGACGGCGGGGGAGGTCAGGCCGATCTTGCGGCCGACGATCCGGCGGCCGGCGTCCACACCGCGCCGGACGTTCAGCTGCTGCACGGCGTAGGCGGTCTCCAGGCCGCCGCCGTCGAGCAGGTCGCGCACCGGCGGGCAGGCGACCCCGGTACGGGTGGCCTCCGCCAGCAGGTCGGCGGCCTTGACCACGGCCGGGGACACGGGGTCCGGATGGGCGCCGTCGGGCACGGTGGGCACGGGTTACCTCCGGGGGGAGCGGTGCTGGTCTGGGCGAGAGGTGCGGGTAGTACGTATCCCGGTATAGACAGCATCCCCGCGAAGGGACAATGTTTGTTCCGTGACACGGAACAACGCGAGCGGCAGCATGCTGGAGAAGGCCGCGCTCATCCTGGACTGCTTCAGTCCGAGCGGCGGACCGTACCGCCTGTCGGAACTTTCCGAGCACACCGGACTGCCCAAACCCACGGTCCACCGGCTGGCCGCCGACCTCGTCCGGCTGGGCTGGCTGGAGCGCTCGGGCCCGCGCTATCTGCTCGGCGCGAAGCTCTTCGAGCTGGGCTCGCTGGTGCCGCACCGGCGCGATCTGCGCGAGACGGCGCTGCCCTTCCTCCAGGACCTCTTCGAGGCCACCCGCGAGACCATCCACCTCGGCGTCCGCGAGGGCATGGAGGTGGTCTACCTCGAACGCATCCACGGCCACGAGGCCCTGCGGCTGCCCTCCCGCATCGGCGGCAGCCTGCCCCTCACCTGCACGGCCGTCGGAAAGGCCCTACTCGCCTTCTCCGGCGCCGAGTTGACCGAGGAGGTGCTGTCCCGCCCGCTGCCGAGCCTCACCCCGCACTCGATCACCGACCCGGCCCGGCTGCGTATGACCCTGGAGAAGATCCAGGTCTCCGGCCTCTCCTACGAGGAGCAGGAGGCCGCGCTGGAGGTGAGCTGCATCGCGGCCCCGGTGTTCGCCGGCGACACCGCGGTCGCCGCGCTCTCGGTCGCGGTGCCGCGCACCCGCTTCCGGCCCGCCCAACTCGCCCCGGCCGTACGGACGGCGGCGCTGGGACTGTCCCGCGTGCTGCGTGGCGGAGGGGCCACGAGGACCCCACTGTCCTGACGCTGAACCCGACCGTACACTGACAAGTCACGGTAACGGGGGCATTGTTGAACGGGGGGAACATCATGTCCGAGAATCAGTACGGGTCTGTCCAGGGGTTCGTCGTGCCGCCGATGCCGTCGTCCCCACCGCCCGCCCCGCCGGACCGACTCAGATCCGTCGCGGTCGGCCTCCTCAACCTCAGTGGTCTCGGGCTCGGTTACGCGCTGATGCGCCGCTGGCTGCTCATGGCCGTGTGCTGGGTCGCGACCATCGTGCTGCTGCTGGTCGCGCTGCCCGCCGACCCGGACGGCGTCCCGGGCGTCGCCGTCACGCTGTACGTCGTGTTCCTCGTACTCGCTGCCGTCCACGGCGCGTTGGTGGGCCTGCGCACCCGCCTGGCCTGGCCCTCGCCCACGCCCGTCGCGGTCGTGCTCGGCCTGGTCCTGCTCGCCGTACCCGCCGGGGGAGTCGTCCTCTACGACAACGCCCGCGACGAGGCGACCCAGCAGATGCTCCTCGACCGGCTGGACACGGCCGACCAACTCGTCGCGGACTCGGGGAGGTTGCCGTTCTCGGCGGCCGAACCCCACTACCGCCAGGCGCTGGTCGCCTACGACGATCTCAGCACCGACCACTCCGGTTCGCGGGCGGCCAAGCGCGTGCCCGACCGGCTGAAGACGTTCTACACGACGGTCGCCGGCGCCTACGCGCAGAAGAACTACTGTGACGCGATACCCCAGTTGAAGTATCTGCGGACCGTCCCCGGCACCATTAGCAAGAAGGAACTGGGCACCCTCACCACCTGGCCCGACGACCGGCTGGCCACCTCCCTGTACGAGTGCGGCTCCACCGGTCTCGCCGCCCAACGCGCGGACTGGTCCACGAACTTCGGCGATCTGCTGGCCACGTTCCCGCAGTCGTCGCAGGCGGGTCAGGTCGAGCCCGCCGTCAAGTCGGCCGTCGCCACCGGGGTGAAGGGCGTCACCGGTAGCCAACCCTGCACGGCCGTGAATGAGTTGGAGAGTCTCTCCAGCCAGATCGGGAGCCTTCAGGGCGGCCAGGCTGGTGTGGCCGACGCGTTGAGCGCGGACGCGCAGCAGGCGAGCAGCCACGCCGACTCCGGTGCCTATCAGTGCGGCGTCTACCAGTACAAGGACGGCGACTTCGACTCGGCGCTCACCACGATGAACGACTTCGTGAAGAACAACACGCACGACAAGAACCGGGCCCGGGCCAAGAAGATCGCGATCGCCGCCGAGGTGGCGAAGACGGTACCGGCCGCCGGCAAGAAGCTCCCGACGACCGCGTCCGGCGGCAGCATCTCCGTCACGGTCAAGAACGACAGCCCGGACGACATCACGGTCCTGTACACCGGGCCGGTGACCGGCAGCTTCACGCTCAAGGGCTGCGGGAGCTGCACGTCGTACTCCCTCACCACCACCCTGCTCAAGGGGTTCAAGCCGTGCAGCTCCGGCAAGAACTACCCGCAGAAGACGATCAGTCTGCCGACCGGGACGACGTACTTCGTGCACCGTCCCGACAGTTCGACCGCGACGCCGGCCTCGGACACGGCGAAGCTCAGGTCGGGCTACATCTACACGGAGTGCGCGTACAGCACGGGGGCCTTCGGCACCGGATGACCCTACGGGGACTGCGAGTTGAGGGCGGCGGGCGTCCCGGTACCTCGGTGCCGGGGCGCCCGCCGCCTGCTCAGAGCAGTGTGGGTGCGTGGAACGCACCGAGTCCGGTGGTCAGGTCGCGGTCCAGCCAGTAGCGGCGGGGTTCGGCGAGCATCACGGCGACGCTGACGCCCAACAGGCCGGGGATCCTGGCCAGTTCGTCGTCGACGAAGAGCGCCAGCGCGGCGCGGTCGGTGACCAGGCCGGTGGCGAGGACGGACATGTCGCTGGCGACGTGCGCGGCGAGCCGCGTCTGGGGCAACTGGTCGATGCCGCGCATCACTTCGGGGGTCGCCCCCGGTGCCACTCGCAGCCGGAGGATGAACGCGGTCTGGAAGCCCAGCCACTCCGACACGATCTCCAACCGCGGCTTGACCCAGCCCTCGTCCAGGACCCGGCGGACCACGCGGTGCGCGGTGGAGGTGGCCAGGTCCGCGGTGCGGGCGATGCTCGCGGCGGAGGCGCGGCTGTCCTGCAGCAGTTGGGCCACGACACTCCGCTCGGCCTCGCTGAGCGGCTTCGCCGGGGGTGTCGCGGTCGCGGTGCCCTCGGGGCGGGAGCCGGTGAGCTTCAGCAGGTCGGCGCGCTCGGTGTCGGTGAGGAACTGCGGGTCCCAGGTGATGCCCCGGCGCAGCGTGCTGAGCGCGGGCAGGGCGTTGACGCGTCGGACGCCGGGCACGGAGAACATCCGGTCGATCGCCTCGCTGGTCGCCGCCTCGGACGGGGCGTGCACGACGGCGTAGAGCGGGTAGTCGCCCGAGATCTGCGCCAGCAGCTGGAGGTGGGGCAGGTCACGGAGCCGGTGCAGGACCGCGAGGGGACTCTCGCCGGTGATGTCCAGGAAGACGTGGACGGGCATCGCCGTGGAGTGGACGCCCCAGTCGGCCTGCCCGATCACGCGCACCATGCGTGCCTCGTGCAAGCGGTCGTAACGGCGTTTGAGCGTGCTGGCGTCGGCGGCCAGGATCTCGCCGATGTCGTCCCAGGTGGCCCGGGGCGCCAGGTGCAGCGCGCCGATGAGGCGCCGGTCGAGCTCGTCGAGGAGAGGACGGGTCATGGCCTCACTCTAAGGTGCTGTTTAATCCCACTGTTACTTCCAAGATATAGAGAATCTCTCATCTGAGTGCCATTGTTCGCAGGAACATCCCCCCATCGCGCCAAGAGGTACCGATGAGTGTCACCTCCGCTCAACCTCAGCCCCCGTCCACCGAGCCGCAGTCGAGAGTCCTGCGCACCGCGTTCCGTGGCCTGACGGCGATCGAGAAGGTCGGCAACAGACTCCCCAACCCCTTCTGGCTGTTCTGGATCCTCGCGGGAATCGTCGCCGTCCTCAGCGCCGTCCTGTCCGCGGCCGGCCTCAGCGCCCTGCACCCCGGCACGCGCGACACCATCAAGGTGCAGAACCTGCTCAGCAAGGACGGCCTCACCATGGCCGTCGAGGGAGCCGTCGACAACTACGCGGCCTTCCCACCGCTGGCCACCATCCTCACCGTGATGTTCGGCATCGCCGTCGCCGAGAAGAGCGGACTGTTCTCCGCCCTGCTGCGCCGCATGGTCGCGCGCGTCCCGGGCAAGTACCTCACCTTCGCCCTGTCGATGACGGCCATGGTCAGCCATGTCGCCGGTGACGCCGCCTACGTCACGCTCATCCCGCTCGGCGCCCTGGTCTTCCGCGCGGCCGGCCGCAGCCCGGTCCTCGGCTGTGTCGTCGCCTATGTCTCGATCGCCGCCGGGTACGACGCCTCACCGTCGCTCACCACCACCGACGTCCTGCTGTCCGGGATCTCCACGGCCGCCGCCCACACCATCGACGCGCACTACGTCGTCACGCCGGTCGCCAACTACTTCTTCGGGCTCGGCTCGTCCGTCCTGGTCGCGCTGGTGATCACCCTCGTCGTCGACAAGGTCCTCGCCCGCCGCTCCGACCTGGAACCCGACGAGCCGGTCGCCGCGCTGGGCGCCGAAGAGCTGGCGGAGATCGAGGTCACCGACCGGCAGCGGCGTGCCCTGCGCACCACCGGCCTGGTCGCCGTCGGCTTCCTCGCGTTCCTCGCGGCGGCGATGATCCCCTCGTCCTCACCCCTGCGCGGCGAGGGCGGCGGCATCGTCAACTCCCCGCTGATCGGCGGCATGGCGCTCGTCCTCGGCGTCTTCTTCGCCGTGCTCGGCACCGTCTACGGCCGGATGACCGGCACCTTCACCGCCGCCCGCGACAGCATCGGCGCGATGGTCGACGGCACCCGCTCGATGGCGCCCATCCTCGTCCTGTTCTTCGCGATCGCCCAGTTCCTCGCCTACTTCAAGTGGACGAACATCGGCGACATCCTCGCGATCAAGGGCGCCGAGACCCTGCGCGACCTGCACCTGCACGGCTGGACCGTGCTGGTCGGCATCGCCGTACTGATCACCTTCATGAACCTCGTCATCACCAGCGGCTCCGCGCTCTGGGCCCTGGCCGCGCCGGTCCTCGTCCCCATGCTGATGCTCATCGGCATCGAGCCCGAGACCACCCAGGCCGTCTACCGCGTCGCCGACTCTGTCACCAACTGCGTGACCCCGATGAGCCCCTACTTCGTCATGGCCCTGGGCTTCATCCAGCAGTACCGCAAGTCCGCCGGCATCGGCACCCTGGCCTCCTTCACGATCCCGATCGCCGCCGTCGTGTGGGTGGTCTGGGTCGCGTTCTTCGTGGCCTGGTACCTGCTGGGCATCCCGCTCGGCATCAGCTGAACCCGCGTCCCCACCGTCGTACGAGAAGGCAGATCATGACCGCGTCACCCGCACCCGCCGCCCTCACCACCCGCGCCCAGGAGGTCTCTTCGCAGATCGTCGAGGACATCCTGACCCTCGTCCGCCACGAGACCGGCAGCTACGACCTCCCCGGCCTCGCGAGCGGCCTGGACCTGCTGCGCGAGCTGACCGTCCAGCGGCTCGGCCCGCCCGACCACGAGGAGCGTCACCCCGGGGGCGAGTGCGGTGACACCTTCACGCTGACCTACGGCGGCACCGGCCCCGGGCATGTCGCGCTCGTCGGGCACTACGACACCGTGTGGCCGACCGGGACCCTCGCCGGATGGGAGCAGCCGGCGTTGGGCGAGGACGGGCGGGAGAAGCTGAGCGGGCCCGGCATCTTCGACATGAAGACCGGTCTGGCGCAAGGGATTTGGGCGCTGAAGCTGGCCCGGGAGAGCAGTGTGCCGCTGCCCGCCGTCACCTTTCTCTTCAACGGCGACGAGGAGATCGGGTCCCTGTCCTCGCGGCCGGTGATCGAGGAGGTCGCGCAGAAGGTGGACGTCACGCTGGTGCTGGAGCCGAGTGCCCACGGCGCGGTGAAGACCGCCCGCAAGGGCACCGGGATCTTCCACGTCACCGCCACCGGCGTCGAATCGCACGCCGGGCTCGCGCCGCAGGACGGGGCGAGTGCGATCACCGCGCTGTCCGAGTTCGTGGTGGCCGCGGCGAAGGTCGCCGCGCCGGACAAGGGGACCACGATCAACACCGGGCTGTTCAAGGGCGGTTCGGCCATCAACGTCGTCGCCGGGCAGGCCACCGCCGGGGTCGACATCCGGGTCAGCAGCGCGGCCGAACAGGCCCGGGTGGACGAGGAGTTGGACGCCATCGAGGTCAGCGACCCGCGCGTCCGCATCGACATCGACCACGCCTGGAACCGGCCCCCGATGACCCTCAACGCGGCCTCCGCGCCACTGCTCGACATGGCTCGTGAGGTCGCCCGTGAGCAGGGTCGCGGCCATCTGCCCGACGCCGCCGTCGGCGGGGCCAGTGACGCCAACTTCGTCGCCGCGCTCGGGCTGCCGGTGCTGTGCGGCATGGGGGCGGTCGGCGACGGGGCGCATGCGCAGGGCGAGTTCATCTACCCGGACACCGTTCCGGCCCAGACCGCGCTGGTCGCCGGGCTGTTGGGGCGGCTGGCGGAACCGCTGCGGGGGTGACCACGGCCAACTGGGAACATCCGCGGGCGACTCGGGTGGGGCGCGTCATCCGATGGACTGCTCACCGGGGACAATCAGTGCCATGACGGACGGTACGGACGGTAGAGACGACTCCGAGAGCCGCTTGGCCAGGATCGAGCGGCTCCTGGAGGACAGCCGGCGCGATGTGGAGCCCGCGTGGCGCCGGGTGACGCGCGGGGAGACACGGTGGGCGGTGTCCGCCGTGATCCTGGTGGCGTTCGCCCTGCAGCTGATGCTGCCGCACCGGCTCGCCTTCCAGCCGTACTGGCTGCTGCCAGCTCTCGAACTCGCCCTGATGGTCGGCCTGTTCGTCGCCAATCCCCGGCGGATCGAGCCCGGCACCCGGTGGCTGCGCTGGCCGAGCCTGGTCCTGACGGGCGTGATCAGCCTGGCCAACAGCTGGTCGGCGGCCCGGCTGGTGGTGGGCCTGGTCAAGGGCACCGAGGGGCTGGGCGCCGGGCCGCTGCTGCTGACCGGCGGCGCCATCTGGCTGACGAACGTCATCGTGTTCGCCCTCTGGTACTGGGAGTGGGACCGCGGCGGTCCGATGGCGCGGGTCATGGGGCACCACCAGTACGCCGACTTCCTCTTCGTGCAGATGCAGAGCCCGGAGACCGCGCCGCCGGACTGGGAACCGGTGTTCCTGGACTACCTGTACCTGGCCTTCACCAACTCCACCGCCTTCAGCCCGACCGACGTGATGCCGCTCTCCCGCTGGGCCAAGATGCTGATGATGGGCCAGTCCACGGTCTCCGTGTCGATCGTCGTCCTGGTGGTGGCGCGAGCGGTCAACATCCTCTGACGGCAGCGGACAGCGACGCCAAGTACGCCTACTCAAGGCCTACTTGACGTCGCAGCCCATGTCCTACTGATCCCGCCGGATCAGCAGGAGCCCTCGTCCTGCCAGGGGCCCCACTGGGAGGCACCGGGCACCTCGTTCTGGGTCCACCACTTGGCCACCCAGTTGTGGTTGCCGTACGACACCTCGTTGCCCTGCGTGTAGACGGCCGTGGAACTCCACGCCGTCTTGCACGTACCGCCGGGGGTGGGTGTCGGAGTCGGGGTCGGCGTGGGTGTCGAGGTCGGCGGGGTCACGCCCGCGAACTGCACCGAGTACTTGGCGAAGTCCCAGGCGTTCTGCGCCACGCTGGAGCAAGTCCCGGACGTCGTACCGCCGTTGTCGACCGGACTGCACTGGCGGTCGCGGTTGAGGGACCAGAACGTGAAGCGGTCCATGTTGTGGCTGGTGGCGTAGTTCAGGACGGTCTGGAAGTCCGCCTGGGTGAAGTACTCGCCGGTGTCGCTGCGGCCGTTCATGCCCGAGAAGCCCTCGTGGGCGTACGCGGTCGCCTGGTCCCAGCCGAACGTGGACTGCAGGATGGAGTTGAAGTTGGTGAGCGCGCTGGTCTGCGAGGCCGCGCCGTTGAAGCCGCCGTCGAACGGCATGATGGAGAAGTTGTTCGGCGTGAAGCCCTGCGACTTCGCCTCCAGCAACATCTGCTTGCCGAACCAGCCCGTACCGTCCGCCGTACCGGCCGTGGTGACAGAGACGTACAGGCCCGCGTTGTTCTGCTGGAGGATCTTGGCCGCGCCGATCTCGTTGTGGATGGCCGCGGTGTTCTCGTACTCCGGCTCCTCCAGGTCGAAGTCGATCGCGTGCAGGCCGTACTTGGTGATCACCTGCTGGTACGCCGCCGCCGTCGAGGCCGGGTCGGCGCAGGCCTGGCCGAGCTTGGTGCCGCCGTAGCCGCCGATGGAGACGGAGACGTCGCCGCCCTTGGCGCGGATCGTGTTGATGACCGACTGGACGGCGGTGTCCGAGGAGACCGGTGAGGTGCCGCCCCAGGTGGGGGTGCAGCCGCCGCCGTTGGGGGCGAGGACGAAGGCGAGCTGGAAGGCCTTGAGGCCGGTGGCGTCCATGATGGCGCCCGCGTCCGGCGGGTTGTTGTCCGTCGGCATCAGATAGGGGGCCGCGGCGTACCAGCGGTTGCTGAGCGCGGTGGCCGCGTTGGTGGCGCCCTGGGCGTTGGTCGCGACCAGCGCGGTCGTGCCCGCGGCGGCGGTCGTCACGGCGGCCGCCGCGACCAGACATGCACGAAGACGTGTCACGTTGTGCCTCCGGTGGGGATGGGGGAGGCGCCCAGCTTCTGGCGCTGTCGCGGTCACGTCAATGGATTGGACTGGACCAAAGCTCACTTTGGACTAGACCATACGATTTCTTTACCGTCGGCCCGGCGGACCGCTCGGCGCGACACGTTTGCGACTAGTGTCCCGGCTCACATGGCGTTATACGGGCGGCGCCGACACCATGGTGCACGTCATCGGCAGGCTGAAGGGATCGGGAATGTTCCGCAAGGTGCTGGTCGCCAACCGTGGAGAGATCGCGATCAGGGCGTTCCGCGCCGGCTATGAGCTGGGTGCGCGAACGGTCGCGGTCTTCCCGCACGAGGACCGTAATTCGCTGCACCGGCTCAAGGCCGACGAGGCCTACGAGATCGGCGAGCCCGGTCATCCGGTCCGCGCGTATCTCTCCGTCGAGGAGATCGTCCGCGCGGCCCAGCGGGCGGGAGCGGACGCGGTCTATCCGGGCTACGGGTTCCTCTCCGAGAACCCCGAACTCGCCCGCGCCTGCGAGGAGGCGGGCATCACCTTCGTCGGCCCCAGCGCCCACATCCTGGAGATGACCGGCAACAAGGCCACCGCGATCGCCGCCGCCCGCGCGGCCGGCGTACCGGTGCTCGGCTCCTCGGCTCCCTCCACCGACGTCGACGAACTGGTCCGCGCCGCCGAGGAGATCGGCTTCCCGGTGTTCGTGAAGGCGGTCGCCGGCGGCGGCGGACGCGGTATGCGCCGCGTCGAGGACCCCGCGACCCTGCGCGAGTCCATCGAGGCCGCAGCGCGCGAGGCCATGTCCGCCTTCGGTGACGCCACGGTGTTCCTGGAGAAGGCCGTCGTCGACCCCCGGCACATCGAGGTGCAGATCCTCGCCGACGGCGAGGGCAACGTCATCCACCTCTTCGAGCGCGACTGCTCGCTGCAACGCCGGCACCAGAAGGTCGTCGAGCTGGCCCCCGCGCCCAACCTCGACCCCGCCCTGCGCGACCGCATCTGCGCCGACGCCGTCCGCTTCGCCCGCGAGATCGGCTACCGCAACGCGGGCACCGTCGAGTTCCTCCTCGACCCGGCCGGCAAGCACGTCTTCATCGAGATGAACCCGCGCATCCAGGTGGAGCACACGGTCACCGAGGAGGTCACCGACGTCGACCTCGTGCAGGCGCAGTTGCGGATCGCCTCGGGGGAGACCCTCGCCGACCTGGGCCTGTCTCAGGAGACGGTCACCCTGCATGGTGCCGCGCTGCAGTGCCGTATCACCACCGAGGACCCCGCCAACGGCTTCCGCCCGGACACCGGCCGGATCAGCGCCTACCGTTCGCCCGGCGGCTCCGGCATCCGGCTCGACGGCGGAACCACCCACGCGGGTACGGAGATCAGCGCGCACTTCGACTCCATGCTGGTCAAACTAACCTGCCGGGGCCGGGACTTCACCACCGCCGTCAACCGCGCGCGGCGCGCTGTCGCCGAGTTCCGCATCCGCGGTGTGGCCACCAACATCCCCTTCCTGCAAGCGGTGTTGGACGACCCGGACTTCCAGGCGGGGCGGATCACCACCTCGTTCATCGAGCAGCGCCCACAGCTCCTGACGGCCCGTCAATCGGCGGACCGCGGCACCAAGTTGCTCACCTACCTGGCCGACGTCACGGTCAACAAGCCGCACGGTGAACGTCCCGACCTGATCGACCCCACCACCAAGCTGCCGCCGGTCCCGAACACCGAACCTCCGGCCGGTTCACGGCAGTTGCTCGCCGAACTCGGCCCCGAGGGCTTCGCCCGCCACCTGCGCGAGTCGCCCACGATCGGCGTCACCGACACCACCTTCCGCGACGCCCACCAGTCCCTCCTCGCCACCCGCGTCCGCACCAAGGACCTCCTCGCGGTCGCCCCGGTCGTCGCCCACACCGTGCCCCAACTCCTCTCCCTGGAGTGCTGGGGCGGCGCCACCTACGACGTGGCGCTGCGCTTCCTCGCCGAGGACCCCTGGGACCGGCTGGCCGCCCTGCGCGAGGCCGTCCCCAACATCTGCCTCCAGATGCTGCTGCGCGGCCGCAACACCGTCGGCTACACGCCGTATCCGACCCAGGTGACCGACGCCTTCGTCCAGGAGGCCGCCGCCACCGGTATCGACATCTTCCGCATCTTCGACGCGCTCAACGACGTGGGCCAGATGCGCCCGGCCATCGACGCCGTACGCGCCACCGGAACGTCGATCGCCGAGGTCGCCCTCTGCTACACCTCGGACCTGTCCGACCCCAACGAGCGCCTCTACACGCTCGATTACTACCTCCGCCTGGCCGAACAGATCGTAGAAGCGGGCGCACACGTCCTGGCCGTCAAGGACATGGCTGGCCTGCTGCGCGCCCCGGCCGCCGCGACCCTCGTATCGGCGCTGCGCCGCGAGTTCGGGCTGCCGGTCCACCTGCACACGCACGACACGGCGGGCGGCCAGCTCGCCACTTACCTCGCCGCGATCCAGGCGGGCGCGGACGCCGTCGACGGCGCGGTGGCCTCCATGGCGGGTACGACCTCGCAGCCGTCCCTGTCGGCGATCGTCGCCGCGACGGACTACTCCGAGCGCCCCACCGGCCTCGACCTCCAGGCCATCGGCGACCTCGAGCCGTACTGGGAGAGCGTCCGCAAGATCTACGCCCCCTTCGAGGCGGGCCTCGCCTCACCCACCGGCCGCGTCTACCACCACGAGATCCCCGGCGGCCAGCTCTCCAACCTGCGCACCCAGGCCATCGCGCTCGGCCTCGGCGACCGCTTCGAGGACATCGAGGCGATGTACGCCGCCGCCGACCGCATCCTCGGCCACCTGGTGAAGGTCACCCCGTCCTCGAAGGTCGTCGGCGACCTCGCCCTGCACCTGGTCGGCGCCGGGGTCAGCCCCGCCGACTTCGAGGCGTCCCCCGACCGCTACGACATCCCGGACTCCGTGATCGGCTTCCTGCGCGGCGAGTTGGGCACCCCGCCCGGCGGCTGGCCCGAGCCGTTCCGCACCAAGGCACTCCAGGGCCGCGCCGCCCCCAAGCCCGTCCAGGACCTGAGCCCCGAGGACCGCACGGCCCTCGACAAGGACCGCCGCGCCACCCTCAACCGCCTGCTGTTCCCCGGCCCGACCCGCGAGTTCGAGACCCACCGCCAGACCTACGGCGACACCAGCGTCCTCGACAGCAAGGACTTCTTCTACGGCATCCGGCCCGGCAAGGAGTACGCGGTCGACCTGGAGCCCGGTGTCCGACTCCTGATCGAGCTGGAGGCCGTGGGCGAGGCCGACGAACGCGGGCTGCGCACGGTGATGTCCGCGCTGAACGGGCAACTCCGGCCGATCCAGGTCCGCGACACCGCCGCCGCCTCCGACGTCCCCGTCACCGAGAAGGCCGACCGCGCCAACTCCGGCCATGTGGCTGCCCCGTTCGCGGGCGTGGTCACCCTCTCGGTCGAGGAGGGCGACGAGGTGGAGGCCGGTGCCACCGTCGCCACGATCGAGGCCATGAAGATGGAGGCGTCGATCACCGCGCCCAAGTCCGGCCGGGTCTCCCGCCTCGCCATCAACCGCATCCAGCAGGTGGAGGGCGGCGACCTGCTCGTCGAGCTGAGGTGACCGGGAGGGTGCGGCAGGCCGCCTCGCGGTGACCGGATCGGTCCGGTCCCGGACCCGATGCGGCCTGTCGTCACCCCGCCCGGACAGCGCAGTCTGGGGACATGACCCGAGCACTGATCGTCATCGACATCCAGGAATCCTTCCGCGCCCGCCCGCTGTGGGAGACCATCTCCGACCCGAAGATCGCCGACCAGGCGAACCGTCTGGTCCAGCTCGCCCGCCGGGCCGGTGACCTCGTGGTGTGGGTGCTGCACTCCGAGCCCGGCAGCGGCGACGTCTTCGACCCGGCCCTCGGCCACGTGCGGCTCATCGACGGACTGGAGCGCGCGGAGGGCGAACCGCTCCTCCACAAGACCTCGCACAACGCCTTCACCACCACCAACCTTCAGCAACTCCTCACCGAACACGGCGTCCGCGAGCTCACCGTCTGCGGCATCCGCACCGAGCAGTGCGTCGAGACCACCACCCGCGTCGCGAGCGACTTCGGCTACCGGGTCACCTTCGTCACCGACGCGACCGCCACCAACCCCATCCCGCACCGCGACGCCCCCGCCGACCAGACGGTCGCCGAACTCCTCGCCGACCCCCGCACCCTCCCGGCCGACGAGATCATCCGCCGCACGGAATACGCCCTCGCCGGCCGCTTCGCCACCATCGCGACGGTCGACGAACTGGAAGCCGCCGCCGCACATCAGGCATGATGACCGGATCGTGAGCCACGTCGTCTTCTTCCTGGTCCCCGGAGTCCACCTGCTGGACCTGGCCGGCCCCGCGCAGGTCTTCTCCACGGCGGCCGACTTCGGGCACCCCTACACGCTCTCCTACGTCGCCGAGCAGCCCCAGGTCGCCAGCGCCCAGGGGCTGCCGCTGACGGCCGGGATCGACTGGCCCGAGCTTGGCCCCGAGGACCTGATCGTGGTGCCGGGATGGCGTGCCGTAACCCTGGCCGACGCACCCGCCATCGGCGCTACGACGCTGCGGGCGCTCCGGGACCATCACGCCCGGGGCGGGACGGTGGCCAGCGTCTGCGCCGGTGCCGACGCGCTCGGCCGGGCCGGGCTCCTCGACGGCCGCCACTGCACCACCCACCACGACGTCCAGGACGAACTCGCCCTGCGCCACCCGAAGGCGACGGTCGTCCGCGACGTCCTGTTCACCACCGACGACCGGGTCATCACCTCGGCCGGGATCGCCAGCGGGATCGACCTCGCCCTGCACATCGTCGCCACCCGGCACGGCCCCGCCGTGGCCGCGCAGATCGCCCGGGACATGGTCGTCTACGCCCGCCGCAACGGCCACGAACCGCAGACCAGCGCGATGCTCCGGCACCGCTCCCACCTCGACGACACGGTGCACCGCGCCCAGGACCTCATCGACACGCGCTTCGACGAGGCGCTTCCGCTGCCCGCCCTCGCCTCGGCGGTCGGCGTCAGCGAGCGCACCCTGACCCGCCTCTTCGGCCGGGCCACCGGGCTCACCCCGCTGCGCTACCAGCAGACCCTGCGCCTCGAACGCGCCGAGCACCTCATCAGCCACGGCGCCACGGTCGACGCGGCCGCGCGGTCGGTCGGGTTCGAGGACGCCCGGATGCTGCGCCGACTGCGCGCCCGTACCCCGTAATTGAGAGGCGCCAGGGCAGGGACGCTGTTAGGTTGCCGGGTCGGCGGACCGCCGTACCGAAGCCCGACCGGCTTGCCTCAGGAGTGTCCAGTGATCCCACCCCGGCTGGTTCCGCTGCTCGACCAGTTCGACTTCGCCTGCGAGCGCCTCTCCGGCCGGATGACAGGGCCCGTCATGGACAGCGGCGACGGGACGGACACCCGGGTCGGGCCCATGACCGACGCGGAGTACTTGTGGGAGCCGGTGCCGGACTGCTGGTCGGTGCGGCGCCGGACGGACGGCCCGGGAGCGCGGGCAACTGCCCTGACGGGACAGGGTGATTGGGGACGCGATGCCGCTGCCTACCCACACCCTTGGCCGCCGCCCTTCACCACCATCGCGTGGCGGCTGAGCCATCTCGCCGAGCTGCTGACCATCCGGGCCGACCACACGGCCGGCAGCCGCACCTTGACCCGGGACGACTACGCCGTCAGCGGCGACGCCGTCGGTGGGGTCGATGCCTTCGACGTCGGTGTGGGTGCCTGGCGGAAGGCATTGGTGGGTGCGGGCGAGGCCGCGCTCGACACCGTGGGGTACTGCACCTATCCGCACGGCAGCGACGCGGAGGAGCCGTTCATCGACGTCGTGTGGTGGGTCAACCAGGAAGTGCTGCACCACGGAGCCGAGATCGCCCTGCTGCGCGACCTGTACCGAGAGCGCGGCTGACCGTCACAGAACCGCTCCCATGCGCCAGGGGACGATCTCCTCCGTGCCGAAACCGAGCGCCTCGGACTTGCTCTCGGTGCCGGAGGCCATGTCCACGAGGGCCTCGAACAGGGCAGTGCCGTACGTGAGTTGACCGGTGTGGCTCATCGCGGGCCCGGCGTCGAAGTCGATGTCTCCGCGCATCCGGTCGTACAGCCCGCTGGTGGTGCTGATCTTGAGGGAGGGGACGGGACGGGAGCCGAACAGCGAGCCGCGGCCGGTGGTGAAGGCGAGCAGGTTGGCGCCGCCGGCGACCATGCCGGTGGCCGACACCGGGTCGTAGCCGGGGGTGTCCATGAAGGTGAGGCCCGGTGCGGTGACCGGCTCCGCGTATCCGACCACGTCGTTCAGCGGGGTGGTCCCGGACTTGAGTACGGCGCCGAGGGACTTCTCCCAGATGGTCGTGATGCCGCCGGCCCGGTTGCCGCGCGACGGGTTGTTGTCGAGGGTCGCGCCGTTGGCGGCCGTGTACTCCTGCCACCAGGCGATGAGTTGGTCGATACGGGCCGCCGCCTCCGGGGTCGATGCCCTGTCCCGTAGGAGGTGGTGGGCGCCGTAGATCTCCGGGGTCTCGCCGAGCACGACCTTGCCGCCGGCCGCGACGAGGAGATCTGCCGCCACGCCGAGTGTGGGGTTGGCGGTCAGCCCGGAGTAGGCGTCGCTGCCGCCGCACTGGAGGCCGAGGGTGAGTTCGGCGAGGGGGATCGGGACGCGGTGTGTCCGGGTGATGCGGGAGACCAGGTCCGCGATGCGGTCGAGCGCCGCGTTCAACGTGGCCGCGGTGCCGCCGAGTTGCTGGATGGCGAGGGTCTCCGCGTCGACACTGCCGCCAAGGATGTTCTCCGGCTGGTTCACCTCGCAGCCGAGGCTGATCAGGAGGGCGCCCGCGACATTGGGGTGGCCGAGATAGCCGCGCAGGGTGCGGCGCAGGATCGCGTCCCCGGTAGTGCCCTCCGCCATTCCGCAGCCGAGGTCGTGCGGGAGCGCGATGACGCCGTCGAGGCCCGGTGTTCCCTTGTGCAGGGCGTCGGCGCGCAGGGCGATCATCCGGGCCACCGTGGCGGAGCAGTTCACGGTCGGGACGACGACGAGGTAGTTCCGGGTGGCCGCGCGTCCGTCCGGCCGGCGGTATCCGAGGAAGTGCTCGCGGGTGGGGGAGACCTGAGTCGGCGGGGTGCGCCTTGGCGACGGGCTCGCGGTCGGCTCCTCCCAGCGGCCGATTCCCAGGTTGTGCACGTGGACGTGGCCGCCCGCCGGGATGTCGGCCAGGGCCACGCCGATGACCTCGCCGTACTTGCGGACCGGTGCGCCCTCGGCGATGTCGTGCAGCGCGACCTTGTGTCCGGCGGCGATGTCCTCGGTGGCCGGTGTCGTGCCGTCGGGAAGTTCGAGGGGCGTTCCCTCCGGCACGTCGCTGAGGAGCAGCCCTATGTCGTCCACGCCGGGACGCGGCACCAACGGCCTGACGGTTGCCGCCGGTTCCGGTTCCACTGCGTCACGACGTTCACGGTTCACGTGATCGACCGTAGGACGCCAACACCCCGCAGGGGAAAGACGGTTATCGATGGTCCGTCATCCGCAATACGAATACGCGGTGTCCCAAGGGGAGTTGGGTCGGCAGGGGAGCCGGGTCAGGCGCGGAACGGCCGGACAGGAACCCCCTCCGTCCCCGTCTCGACGACGAACACCGAGCCGGACAGCGGGGAGTTGGCCAACTCCTCGGCGGACAGGCCGTTTCGTGCGGAGGTGATGAACAGGCGGCCGTCCGCGCCGAAGGCACAACTCGTCGGCTGGAGCACGGGCACCGGGACCAGTCCCACGACGCGGCCCGTCGGGTCGTAGCGCCGGACCTCGCGTCCGCCGTGCATGGCCACCCAGAAGCACCCCTCCACGTCGACGGCGAGGCCGTCGGGTACGCCGACTCCCTCGGTCTTGGTCAGCACCTCCAGGCGGCCGAGTTCTCCCGGCTCGGCGTGGAAGTCCGCGCGGTACAGGAAGTTGGCGTAACTGTCGGCGAGGTACATGACGGTGTCCTCGGCGTTCCAGCCAAGGCCGTTCGGGAGTACGAGGCCATCCGCGACGACGACGCTCGGGCCGTCACCGTCCCACCGGTGCAGTCGGCCCTGGCCCGGGGCGAACTCCATGTCGTTGCTGCCGGCCCAGAACCTGCCGTGGGAGTCCACCTTGCCGTCGTTCATGCGCAGGTTCGGCTCAGGGAGGACCGGGTCGACCAGGGTCAGCCCGTCGTCGGTGACGTAGCCGAACCCGTCCGCCACCGCGACGGCGAAACCGTCGTCAGTCGCGCGCGGTGCTACCGCCCCGATCATCGTGCCGACATCGGTGACGGACTGTCGATCTGTGGACAGGTTGTCTTGAAAAATCTTGCGGCCGTAGATGTCGACCCAGAGGAGATGCCCGGTGCGGGGATCGAACACTGGTCCCTCACCCACGTCCGAGGTGTCACTGCGCACCGCCACTTCGAGATTCGCGTACGTGCGGACATCGGCCATCGCGACTCCATTCGTTTTCCCTCAACCTGGCCCCGTTCGCCCGTGATCGTCAACGCTGATTAACGGATGTGGGGCATTCGTTCCGCGAATGGATCCGGGCCGCGTCACACCGGTGGAACGGCGGTCGTGCCTTCGGGCCTCGGTGCCTTTACGACCGCTCGGATGAATGCCTGGGCAGCCGAGCCCAGAGGTCGTTCCGAGTGCCACCAGATTCCCACGTCCCGAAAGCGGTTGAGATGCTGGATGGGGCGCATCTCCATTCCCTCGCGCAGGATCATCACCGCACCGAGATAGTTGATGATGCCGATTCCGTGTCCGGCGCGGACCATCGCACCGAGCGTGGTCGGCTGATGGGAGACGGTTCCGGACGGTGCGACCAGATCCTTGATGCTCAATTCGACCTCGGCCTCGTATCCGACGACCGTATTGGCGAGCGGATCGCCGATCGTGATGACGCGTTGGTCGGCGAAGTCCGCGAGTTCGATCTCGCTCTTCTTCAGCAGCGGATGACCGGTCGGGGCGAGCATGACGAAGGGTTCCCGCCACAACGAACGCATGGTGAAGCCGTGGTCGTGCGGCTCGGGCCGGACCGGGCGCAGCGCCACCGAGACCCGGCGCTCGGACAGCGCCGCCTCGATGAAGCCCGCGTCCCCGTCCAGGACCGCCACCCGGATCCGCGGATGCTCCTTCTGCAGCGCGGTGATGACCGCAGGGAGGAATTCGGAACTCCCGCTGGCGAAACTCGCGACCGTGACGGTTCCGGAGATGTCGCCCCGGTCGGTCTGGCGCGCGGTGACCAATTCATCGGCGGCGGCGAGAACCGACCGTGCCCGGGCCAGCAGAGCGCGCCCGTCGTCGGTGAGGGTGAGCGGCCGGATACGGCGTTCGATGAGCAGACAGCCGAGTTCGCGTTCCAGATTCGCGATGTGCGCCGAGACGCGAGGCTGCGACAGATGCAGCTTTTCGGCCGCTCTGGTGAAACCGCCGGTATCCACGACCTCGACCCAGGTACGCAACCAGGCCAGTTCGAGCGTCATTGACCGAACCTCCTCTCCTCGCGGCCGGACCACCGCCGGTCCGGAATTCCCGCTGACGCCATGTCATCTGCGCGGCAGATCATGTGTATTCGTATTTCGCTGTTGACGAGTTCCGGCGGCCATGGCCGACTTGAACAATGACCGATCAGACTTCTTTCGGCACCGCCCGCGGGCTGCTGTCCGCGCACGGAGCGGACCTTCTGCGCGGCGACGACGGTGCCGTGATCACCTCTGTGGAGACCTATGCCCTCGCCGTGCCCCTGAAGCGGCCCATCGCCGACTCCACGGCCGCCATGGCGCACTGGACGGTGCCCGTGGTCGAGATCCGCACCGCCGATGGCCTGGTCGGGACGGGGATCTCCGGCGTCCACTGCGCTCCCGAACTCCTCTCCGACGTGATCCTCTCCTACTATGCCGACGCCCTCCTGGACACCTCGTCCGAGGACATCCTGGGCACCTGGAAGCGCCTGTACTGGCTGCCCACGCACTGGATCGGCCGGGCCGGCGTCGTCCACATGGCGCTCGCGATGGTCGACATCGCCCTGTGGGACCTCGCCGCACAGCGGGCCGGGATGCCCCTGTGGCGCCTCCTCGGCGGCACCCAGGAGAGCGTCGAGGCGTACAACACCGACGGCGGCTGGCTCAACCTCACCGACGCCGAACTGGTCCGGGATCTCACCTCGTTGGTCGACCACGGCTGGTCCCGGGTGAAGATCAAGGTGGGGCGTTCCGACTGGCGCGAGGACGCCCGGCGCGTGCGCGCGGTCCGGCGGGCGCTCGGCGACGACGTGACGCTGATGTGCGACGCCAACCAGCGCTGGGACCTGTCGACGGCGAACCAGATCATGCCGGTCCTGGAAGAGGCGGCGATGGACTGGGTCGAGGAGCCGGTCCATGCCGACGATCTCCAGGCCCACGCCCGTCTCCAGTCGTCGACCCGGCTGGACGTGGCGGCCGGTGAAAGCATCTACTCGTACCACCAGTTCGCCTCCTTCATGGCCGCCGACGCCATCCGCGTCGTCCAGGCCGACGTCACCCGGGTCGGCGGTGTCACCGAGTTCCTCCAGATCGCGGCGCACGCGGCGGCACGGGGCCTGCGGTTCGCACCGCACGCCGGCGACATGATGCAGGTGCACCAGCACCTGGTGGGCACCGTCCTCTCGGAGGTGCCGCCCCTCATCGAGTTCATCCCCTGGACGCAGGAGGCCTTCGTCGAGCGCAGCGTCGTACGCGAGGGACTCATGGAGCGTCCGCACGGACCGGGTGCCTCGACCGCGATCGACCCGGCCGCGCGTGTCCGCTGGCAGATCCCCGGCGCGGGTTCGGCCAGGACCCTCTGAGACCCCCGCCCCTCCACCGACGGAAGGAACGAGATGTCCGAGTCGCCCCTGAGGCACACCGAGGAGCGCGTGGCCGTCGTCACCGGCGCGGGCCAGGGAATCGGGCGCGCCATCGCCGTGGCCCTCGCCGCCCGTGGCGTACGGGTCGTCGTCACCGACCGCAACACCGAGACCGGCACCGCCGTCGCGAAGGAGGTCGGCGGCGAGTTCCTGCCCCTGGACGTCTCCGACGCCCGGGCCGTGGCGGGCGTGGCGGGGGAGGTCGTACGACGCTTCGACCGCGTCGACGTCCTGGTCAACAACGCGGGCATCGCCCACGAGGACGACGCCCTCGACGTGACGGACGAGGTGTGGCACCGCGTCCTCGACGTCGACCTGACCGGCACCTTCGTGGCCTGCCGAGAGTTCGGCCACCACTTCGTGCGCGGGGGGTCCGGTTCGATCGTGAACATCTCCTCCATCGCCGCCTTCATCGGCTCGAACCCCGAGTACCACGTCGCCTACGACGTCGCGAAAGCCGGCGTCTCCCAGCTCGCGCGGTCCCTCGCGGTCGAGTGGGCGCAGTACGGGGTGCGGGTCAACGCCGTCGCGCCGGGCCGGACCCGCACCCCCATCCTCGACACGGTCGGGATGGACGATCCGCGGCGGATGACGCAGTGGATCGACCAGATCCCGATGGGCCGCCTGCTGGAGGCCGAGGAGATCGCGGCCGCCGTCACGTTCGTCGCCCTCGACGCGACCGCCATGACCGGCCAGACCCTCCTCGTCGACGGCGGCCAGATCGCCCAGTGACCCGGTCACCGACGCTTGCCCTCAGCCGACACCGAGGGCAAGCGTCTCTCCCTCGGCGAGCCGGACTTCGAGGAGATCGGCGCCGTAGCGCACCCGTACGTCCGCGGCCCGTGACGCCCGGATCGAAGCGGCGGCCAACTTCCCGTCGCGCCAACGGACATCCACGGTGAGACCGCCCCGGGCCCGCAGTCCGCACACGCTTCCGTCCGGCCAGTCGGCGGGCAGCGCGGGCAGGAGTTCTACGTCCCGGCCGTCCGACTGGAGCAGCATCTCGGCGACTCCCGCCGTGCCGCCGGAGTTGCCGTCGAAGGAGTAGATGTTCTGCGCCGCGCCGGCCACCCCGCCGGCGGAGTACGTCATCAGGTTCGCCTCACTGGCGTCCGCGATCAGGCTGGTGAGGTGCTTCAGGGCCGCGTCGCCGTTGAGGAGACGGGCGTAGTAGACGGTGAAGTCGGCCTCGACCCACTCGGTCTGTTCCCAGCCGGGCGCCTGTTGCCTGCGTTCGATGGTGACCTCGGCGGCGCGTGCGAGGTCCGGTGTGCCGCGCGGGGTGATCTGGCGTTCCGGGAACAGCGCGCTGAGATGGGAGGTGTGCCGGTGGCTCGGCTCGGCCTCGTCGTAGTCGTGCAGCCACTCCATCACCTGACCGTGCCGCCCGATCCGCAACGGTGGCAGCCGACGGCGCGCGGCGGCGATCCTGGTCCTCAACTCGGCGTCCACACCGAGCAGTTCGGCACTCTCCGCGCAGATCCGCAGCACGGCCTCCATGAACACCCGGTCCGCGGTCGCCCCCATGGACACCGAACACCGGCTGCCGTCGGGCGCGAGATACCAGTTCTCCGGGGACTCCGACGGCCCGGTGACGAGCAGGCCCTGCTCCGGCTCCTCGACCGCGTAGCCGAGGAGGAACTCGGCGGCCCCGCGCAGGACCGGATACGCGCGCTCCCGGAGGAACGTCTCGTCCCGGCCGTACTCGAAGTGCTCCCACACCTGCAGGGCGAGCCAGGCCCCGCCGGTCACGTTCAAGCCCCAGCCGATGCCGGAACCGGGTGCCGTGTACCCCCACGCGTTGGTCACCGTGTGCGCGACCCAGCCCGGCGCGCCGTACAACTCCTTTGCGGTTGCCCGGCCTTGGTCCGCCAGGTTCTCCAACAGCCGGAACAACGGCTCGTGGCACTCGGCCAGATTGGTCGACTCGACTGCCCAGTAGTTCTGTTGGGTGTTGATGTCGAGGTGGAAGTCGTTCGTCCAGGGCGCGCTGCTCGCCAGACCGTCGTTCCAGAGCCCCTGCAAGGTAAGCGGCAAAGGGGAGTTGGCCCGGGAGCCGGCCATCGTCAGGTACCGGCCGAACTGGAAGTAGAGCGCGATGAGTTCGTCGTCGGCCTTCCCGGAGGCGAGCCGTTCGCGGCGGGCGTCGGTGGGCAGAGCGGTGAGGTCGGGTGACGCCGAACCGAGGTCGAGGGAGACCCGTCGCATCAGCGTCTGGTGGTCCGCGATGTGTGCTGCCCGGACCGACTCGTAGCCGGCCGACAGGCCTGCGGACAGCAGCGATTCCGCGCTCGCTCGCGGGTTCGCTCCCGCCCAGTCGGTTCCTACGACGACGTAGACGACCGCGCTGTCGGCGCCTTCCAGGCGAAGCGTGTCTTCCGTGCGGTGCGCGGTGCCGCCCTCGGCTTCCAGGTGGGCGCGGATTTCGAGCGCTACGCCTTGGCGGCCGTCGCTGTGGAGGCTCTCGTATGCGTGGCCGTTGAAGGTGACGGACGAGTTCGTGGCGGTCGTGGCGCCGGGGAGTGTGCCGTCCCGGATCGAGAGGGTGAAGGCGAGCGATCCGGGACGGTCCGCGGTGAGGCGGATCGCGATCAGGCCATGGGGGTTGGTGGCGAACACCTCGCGGGTGAAGCGGACTTCGTCGTGCGTGTAGGTGACGGTGACGAGGCCGGTGTCCAGGTCCAGGGTCCGCCGGTAGTCCTGGGCCGGAGCCCCGTCGGGGAAGGCGAGTTGGACTTCGGGGAGGGGCAGGTTGGTGCCGAACGACAGTGCCCTGCCCGGAAGATGCTCGGCCGCGATCCGTTGCGCCTCGGCGTGGTCTCCCGCGAAGAGGAGTTCGCGGATGCGCGGGACCTGCTGTCGGGCGGTCGGGTTCAGGTCTGTCGTGGAGGGGCCGCCCGACCATGCCGTTGATTCGGAGAGCTGTATTCGCTCCCGGTCGGTGCCGCCGTAGATCATGCCGCCCAGACGGCCGTTGCCGATGGGGAGGGCCTCGAACCAGCGGGTGGCGGGGCGGTCGTAGCGGAGGGTTCCGGGTGGGACGCGGACCTCGCGGAAGGTTTGGTCGGAGGAGGCTTTCAGCATGGCGTTCACCTTCAGGACGGTGTGAAAGGGGCGGCCCGCAGGGCTACTTGGCGGGCGCGAAGACGTGCTGCGCCGCGACGGCGGCGCCTCCGCGGGCCCATTCCTCGAAGGGGAGGGGGCGGACGACGAGGTCGCAGTCGGCCGCGGCGCCGAATGCCCGGGCGGCGAAGGTGGTGCGGATCTGCTCCTCGTAGAGGTCGTAAGTGGCCACGCCCTCACCGGAGATGATGATGCGTTCCGGGCCGATGAGGTTGGCCACGGAGGCCAGGGCCAGGCCCAGGGCGTGGCCGGCCCGGGCGAAGACCGCGCGGACGTCGGCGTTGCCCGCATGGGCGAGGCGGACCGCGCCGTCCATCGTCAGCGCCGGGTCGCCCGTCGCCCGGCGGGCCTGTTCCGTGATCGCCTGGGTGGAGGCGACGGCTTCCACGCAGCCAGTGTTGCCGCAGGTGCACACCCGGTCGGTGCCGCCCACGGGAAGGTGGCCGACCTCCCCCGAGACGCCGTGCGCGCCGGAGACGACCCGGCCGCCGATGGAGATGCCGCAGCCGATGCCCGCGCCGACGGTGACCAGGGCGAAGGACGACAGCCCGACCCCGACGCCGAACCACTGTTCCGCGACGGTCAGGGCGCGGACGTCGTTCTCGATGACGGTCGGCAAGTCCGTTGCCGTCTCCACGAGTTGGGCCAGCGGCACGCGGCGCCAGTTCAGGAAGGGGGAGTACTGCACGGTCCCGGTGTGACCGTCGACGTCCCCGGAGATCGTGACGCCGATGCCGTGAAGCGCGCCCGGCGCGTGCGGCGCCGCCTTCGCGTTCAGCTGGTCGACCAGCCGGGCGACGGCCAGGACGACCGTACCGACGTCGCGTGAACCGAGTACGGCCCGCGCGGTGGCGAGTGGCCGTGCGGTCAAGTCGGTGAGTGTGCCGATGAGTTCGTCACCGGTGATCTTCACGCCCACGAAGCGTGCGCGCTCGCCCCGTACCGCGATGAGCGTGGCCGGCCGGCCCTGGGTGCGCTCGGTCGAGCGGCCCAGCTCGTTGATCCAGCCGTCGGTCAGCAGGGGAGTGGCGACCTTCGTGACCGCGCCCGGAGACAGGCCGGTACGGCGCCCGATCTCGGCGCGGGTGAGCGGGCCGTGGGCGAGGAGGGTCTGGAAGAGCAGAGCGGCCGCGGGTGGCTGATCGGCGAGCGTCATGCGGTGACCATACATTTCCATTGGAAAAGAAGAAAGAAGAAGGATCGCGGCGTTCTGCGTCCGTCTTCCTCGCTCATCGCCCGAATCCCGGTCCATTCCTTCCACGAATGTCGATGATTCGCGCTGCGCAATATGTTGACGCTGGAAGAAAAGCCTGGCTACATTCGCGGCACCTCACGACAGGTGGATGGGACGTCCGCCGACGCAGGTGGCGGCCGGTCTCCTCCTCGACCGGCCGCGTACGTCATCGCGGGCTGCGCTCTCCAACAGGCGTCGCCTTACGGCCACTTGGGCGGATCAGAACGCCCACTCACCAATTCCCCATGCGGCTGACCGTGCAAGGGGCACCTTCCGGTCCTTCCCAGGACCCCGCCGTGCCTTTTCGCGCCGAGATGGAGTAAACACATGGCTCGTCCAGCAGGACCCGTATCCGCCGTACGCCACAGACTCCGTACGGGCGGTGCGCGCCTCCGGCACCTGCCCGTCCTGGCCGCCACCGCACTCGTGGTGTCCCTCGCGGCACCCACCGCCGCGTCGGCGACGGACTCCTCCCCGGCGCCGACGAGCGCGGGCCACCAGCAGGCTGCCCTCGCCGCCAAGCCGTACATGGGCTGGAGCAGTTGGAGCCTGGAGGCCACCAGTTATCCCGGCTACGGCGGGGTCAGCTGGCTCACCGAGGCGCACGTCAAGCAGCAGGCCGACGTGGTCGCCTCGAAGCTCAAGTCCCATGGCTACGAGTACATCAACGTGGACGCGGGGTGGGTGAACGGCTTTGACCAGTACGCCCGCCCGAAGCCGAACGCCACCACCTTCCCGCACGGCATGAAGTCCCTGGGCGACTACCTCCACCACAAAGGCCTCAAGTTCGGGCTCTACCTGGCAGTTGGTCTCGACCCCGCCGCGTACGGCGACGGGACGACCGCGGTCCACAACGCCCCCGGCTGCACCACCTCGGACGTCGTCTATCCCGACCTGCGCAAGACCAACGGGTGGAACTCCGCGTACAAGATGGACTTCACCAACCCCTGCGCGCAGAAGTACATCGACTCCCTCGCCGACCAACTGGCGGGCTGGGGCGTGGACTTCCTCAAGGTCGACGGCGTGGGCCCTGGCTCGGCGCAGGGAGGCACCGACCACGACAACACCCCGGACGTGAAGGCCTGGCACACCGCGCTCCAACAGACAGGCCGTCCCGTCCAGTTGACACTGTCCTGGTCACTGAGCCACACCCAGGCGGCGACCTGGAAGGCCAACTCCAACGGCTGGCGCATCGACACCGACGTCGAGTGCTACTGCGACACGCTGGTGACCTGGGACAACTCCCTGAAGGTGCGCTGGAACGACATTGTGCAGTGGATCGACGACGCCGGGCCCGGGCACTGGAACAACCTCGACTCCCTGAACGTCGGAGTCGGCGCCATGGACGGTCTCACCGAGGCCGAGCGGCAGAGCTACGCGACCCTGTGGGCCATCGAGTCGGCGCCGCTCTACTCGGGTGACGACCTCACCAAACTCGACGCGTACGGGCTGAAGTTGCTCACCAACGACGAGGTCATCGCCGTAGACCAAGCAGGTCATCCGGCGCGGCCGGTGAGTCAGACCACGAACCAGCAGACCTGGTACGCCCGTAATCCCGACGGCAGTTACACCGTCGCGCTCTTCAACCTGGGCTCCCAGGCCGCCGATGTCACCGCGGACTTCGCCGACTTGGGCATCAGCGGTGCTGCCTCGGTCCGTGACCTGTGGCAGCACAAGAACCTCGGCCGTGTCTCCGGGCATCTGACGGAGAGTCTGCCGGCGCACGGCTCGCGGCTGTTCACCTTCACGCCGAACCGGCAAGGCGCCAACCCCGGTACTCCGCTGGGCGTGCACGGCACCGCCGCCACCGCGACGAGCGTCTCACTGGCCTGGGACAAGGTGAACACCGGCGCTTCGCCCGTCACCCGGTACACCGTCTACGCAGACGGCCGACCGGTCACCACCAGCACCGGTAGCGCAGCCACCGTCACGGGACTGAGCGCGGCGAACGCCCACACCTTCACGGTCGTCGCCCGCGATGCCAAGGGCCGAACCTCGGCTCCCAGCAAGGCAGTTGGCGTCACCACGCCCGCGTCCGGCGGTCCGACCGCCTACGAGGCCGAGGCCTCCGGCAACACGCTCACCGGTAACGCCGTCGTCGCGGGCTGCGACGGCTGCTCCGGCGGGCAGAAGGTCGGCAATCTCGGCGGTGGTGAGGTGGCGATCAACCACGTCAGCGCGCCGAAGGACGGCACGTATCTGCTGAAGCTGGACTACGTGGACGGCGACTCAAGTCGCGTCATCGACCTGGCCGTTGGCGACACCACGCTCCAGATCCCGGTGCCCGGCACCAACGACAACAACTGGGGCGCCCCGCAGTCGCTCACCGTCCCGGTGCCGCTGAAGGCAGGTGACAACACCCTCCGCTTCGGCAACGCCACCGACTACGCGCCCGACATCGACAAGATCACCGTCTGACCCGTCAGTTCGTACCGCACGAATCCGTACCCGCACGAAGGAGGGTGCTGTGGTGGTCACATCACAGGGCAACCACGCAACGCCGGTGAAACCGCGGTCCGGTGAGCCGGGCGCGGTGGCCACCACGGCCGCCTCACCGGGCAAGGGCCCGACCAGGAAGACACGGCGCGCGACCGCCACCAGGTCGGCGGCGGCGCGCCGCCGGGATCTGCCGGTGGCCCTGCTGCTCATCCTGCCCGCCGTCGTCGGCTTCGCGACCTTCTACGCCTATCCGACCCTGCGCGGCATCTACCTCAGCTTCACCGACTTCCACGTCCTGAGCCCGCCGCAGTGGGTCGGACTGGCCAACTTCCGGGAGCTGTTCGGGGACGACGTCTTCTGGCACTCGCTCCTCGTCACCGTCTATTTCGTCCTGCTGTCCGTCGTCTTCGGCACGGCGATCTCCCTCGTGACCGCGGTCGTGCTGCACCGGGTGACCCGGTCGTCGGTCCTGCGCGGGGTGATCCTGCTGCCGTTCCTGATCTCCAACGTCATCGCCGCCCTGGTGTGGCAGTGGATGCTCGACCCGGCCCTCGGCATCGTCAACATCGCCCTCAAACACCTGACCGGCCACTCCATCCTGTTCTTCGGGAGCGGTGGTTGGGCGATCCCCTCCCTCGCCGCGATCAGCGTCTGGAAGTGGATGGGCTACTACGCCCTGTTGATCTTCGCCGGCCTGCAGACCATCCCCTCGACCATCTACGAGGCGGGCCGGGTCGACGGCGCGAGCGAGGCGCAGATGTTCCGCCGGCTCACGGTGCCCCTGTTGCGGCCGATCCTCGTCATGGTGGTCGTCCTGACGGTGATCAACTCCTTCCAGGTGTTCGACATCGTGCAGGTCACCACCAAGGGCGGCCCGGCCAACGCCTCGAACGTGCTGCAGATGTACATCTACGACAAGGCCTTCCGGCAGTTCGACTTCGGCTACGCCGCCACCATGTCGCTCGCCCTGTTCGCCCTGCTCATCGCGGTCACCTTCACCCAGCTGCGGCTCGCCCGCGCCAACGAATCCGACCTGAACTGAAGGAGGCCGCCCTCATGGCTGTCACCATCGCACCCGGCCCGGCGGCCGCCCCGCGCCGCCCGACGCGGAACACCGCCCGCGGGTTCTCACCCGGCAGGGCCGTCGCCTGGGTCTACCTCGGCGTCATCGTCCTCGTCACGCTCTTCCCGTTCTACTGGATCCTGCGCACCGCGCTGTCCAACAACTACAAACTGGCGACCCACCCGTCCTCGCTGCTGCCGGTCGGCTTCACCTGGGGCGCTTTCGAGCGGGCCCTGGGCATCGCGTCCACCGCGTCGGCCCAGGCGCAGGGCGGCTCCGGCGCCTCCCTCGACTTCGCGCTCTACCTGCGCAACTCGGTGATCTACGCGTCCGTGCAGACGGCGATGATCGTGCTGATCTCGGCGGCCGCCGCCTACGCGTTCTCCCGGCTGCACTGGCGGGGACGCGACCTGGTGTTCAACATCCTGATCAGCGCCCTGATGGTGCCCAGTGTGTTCACCCTGCTGCCCAACTTCGTCCTCGTGAAGGACCTCGGGCTCACCGACACCTTTGCCGGACTCATCCTCCCCGGCGGCCTCTTCCAGGCCTTCACGCTGTTCTTCCTGCGGCAGTTCATGCTCGGCCTCAGCAGTGAGGTCGAGGAGGCCGCCATCATCGACGGCGCCGGCCCGCTGCGGATCTTCTTCCGGATCATCCTGCCGATGACGTCCGCGCCGATCGCCACCGTCTCGCTGCTGATGTTCGTCAACGCCTGGAACGACTACTTCTGGCCGCTGCTGATCGCCAACGACCAGAGCGTCCAGCCCCTCACCCTCGCCCTCGGCGTCTTCAAGCAGTCCTCGCCCCAAGCCGCCCCGGACTGGGCCGGGTTGATGGCCGCCGCCCTCATCGCGGCGCTGCCGATGCTGCTGCTCTTCCTCGCCTTCGGCAAACGCATCGTCAACTCCATCGGCTTCTCCGGCCTCAAGTGACCAGCGAGAGCCTCCAGTTCGGCAGCGAATGCCTCCAGTGACCGGCGAAAGCCTCTAGAGACCAGTGAAAGAAGGAACCATGAGAGTTCGCAAGGCCGTGGCACTCGGAGCCGCGCTCACCCTGACGGCCCTCGTGTCCGCCTGCTCCTCCAACTCCAGTAGCAGCTCCGGTTCTTCGACCCTGAACTGGTGGACCTGGGACGACAAACAGGCCGCCGCGTACAAGGTCTGCGCCACGGACTTCGAGAAGGCCAACCCGGGCGTCACGGTGAAGATCTCCCAGTACGGCGTCACCGACTACTTCACCAAGCTCACCGCCGGTTTCGTGGCCGGCAAGGCTCCCGACGCGTTCCAGAACAGCGTCCAGTTCTTCCCGCAGTATGCCGACCAGCACCAACTCCTGTCACTGGACGACTACATCAAGAAGGACAAGTTCGACCTGTCGAGGTTCTCCGTCGGCGTCGACTCGTGGAAGTACACCGACGGCCACCAGTACGGCCTGCCCCTGGACTGGGCCGCCACCGGCCTCTACTACAACACCGACATGCTCACCAAGGCCGGCTACACCACCAAGGACGTCCAGAGCCTCAACTGGAACCCCGACAACGGCGGCACGATCGGCAAGATGATCGCCCACCTGACCGTCGACTCCAAGGGCCGACGCGGTGACCAGCCTGGATTCGACAAGGCGAACATCAAGACGTACGGCTTCGGTCAGCTGGCCGCCAAGGACTTTCTGGGCCAGACGACTTGGAGCTCCTTCGTCTCCACCACGGGCTGGCGACTCGGCAACAAGGCCAACTGGCCGACCCAGTTGAACTACGACGACCCGCGCCTGGTGAAGACCATGGACTGGATCCGCACGCTGGTCGCGAAGGGATACGCCCCCAAGATCGGCACGTTCACCAACACCGTGTCCGACGTCGACCTGCTCTCCTCGGGCAAGGTCGCGATGGAGACCGGCGGTTCGTGGACGGCGTCCACCTTCGCCAAGATCCCCGACATCAAGGTCGGCATCGCCCCCACGGTCCTCGGCCCCGACAACAAGACCCGTGCCGTCTTCAGCAACTCCAACGGCAACACCATCTGGGCGGGCACCAAGAACCCCGACCTGGCCTGGAAGTGGGTCTCCTACATGGGCTCCGAGGCCTGCCAGACCAAGGCGTCGGCGACCGGCACCTTCTTCCCGTCCATCCCCGCCTCGATGGACGCCTCCGCCAAGGCCCTCAAGGCACAGGGCGTCGACCTCTCGGTCTTCACCGACATGCTCAAGAACAAGGAGCTCTACCCGTCACCGGACTTCCGCAACGGCGCCGCCCTGCAGGACGCGATCGAGCCGCTGATCGAGGGCTACTTCGGCGGACAGAAGAACGACAGCGTCTTCGCCGACATGCAGTCCAAGACCAAGAGCATCCTCACCCAGAAGTAACAGCCGTCTCCCCGGCGGGACATGGCCCTGACGGCGCGTCCCGCCGCCCTCCCCGAAAAGAGACTGCATGCCCGCGACCCCCTCGCGCATCGTCAGCCTGCGCGCGGCCGGCACCTGCCTCGCCGTGGAACTCACCGAACCGGTGCCCCGCGTCCTGCACTGGGGAGCCGACCTGGGCGACCTCACCCCCGACGACCTGACCGCCCTGAGCCTGACCGCCGAACCCGCGATCCTCAACAACGCCCCCGACATCCCACGCCGGTTCACCGTCTGGCCCACCGAGGCCGACGGCTGGTCCGGCACCCCGGCCCACCACGGCCACCAGGCAGGCACCGCCACCGCACCCCGCCCCACCCTCACCGGGTCCACCCACCACACGGACCCGGATGGCGGCGGCGTACTCGAACTGCACTTCACCGACGCGCCCTCCGCACTGGACATCACCCTCACCTACACCCTCGACCCCTACGGCATCCTCACCGCCGACGCCGTCATCTCCCGCGCGGACAGCGCCGCTTCGACGCCCTACGACCTCGCCGGCGCCCTGACCCTGCTGCCCCTGCCGCGCCGGGCCACCGAGATCCTGGACTTCACCGGCAAGTGGAGCCGCGAACGCTCCCCGCAACGCCACCCCTTGCACCACGGCGCCCATGTGCGCGACGTACGACGCGGAAAACCCGGCGTCGACTCGCCGCACCTCATGACGGTGGGCGTACCCGGATTCGGATTCGGCACCGGTGAGGTGTGGGCCGTACACGTGGCATGGAGCGGTGACCAGCGCTACTTGGTCGAGCAACTCCCGGAAGGAGCAGGCGTTCACGCCTCCGCGCTGGGCGGTGGCGAACTCCTCCGCGCGGGCGAGATCCGTCTGGCACCCGGCGACACCTACCGCACTCCCCGCTGCCACTTCGCCTGGTCACCGAACGGCCTGGACGGCATCGCCGACCGCTTCCACCGCCACCTGCGCGCACGACCCCAACACCCGCGCGGCCCTCGCCCCTTGGTGCTCAACAGCTGGGAAGGGGTCTACTTCGACCACGACTTGGGTCGGCTGCGAGCCCTGGCCGAGCGGGCCGCCGCGGTGGGGGTCGAGCGGTTCGTCCTCGACGACGGCTGGTTCAGCGGGCGTCGCGCCGACACCGCGGGGCTCGGCGACTGGCTCGCGGACCCGACGGTCTGGCCCGACGGGCTCAGCCCGCTCGCCGACCATGTCCGGTCGCTGGGCATGGACTTCGGGCTCTGGATCGAGCCCGAGATGGTCAACCTCGACTCCCACCTGGCCCGCACCCACCCCGACTGGATCCTCGGTCCCGCCGCAGGCCTTGGCCCGACCGCCCGCCATCAGCACGTCCTGGACCTCTCCCGCCCCGAGGTCTTCGACTACCTGCTGAAGTCACTGGACGCGCTCGTCGGAAGCTACGACATCGCCTTCCTCAAGTGGGACCACAACCGCGAACTCCTGGAAGCCGTCAGCGCGTTGGGCGACCGGCCCGCGGGCCACGCCCAGGTCGAGGCGCTGTACCGGCTGCTGGACGCCGTCAAGCAACGGCACCCCGGCCTTGAGATCGAGAGCTGCGCGAGCGGCGGCGGCCGGGTCGACCTGGGCGTACTCGACCGCACCGACCGCGTGTGGCCCTCGGACTGCAACGACCCCGTGGAACGCCAGTCGATCCAGAGCTGGACCGTCCAACTCCTCCCGCCCGAACTCGTCGGTACCCACGTCGGCGCCGCCCGCAGCCACACCACCGGCCGCGTCACCTCCGACACGTTCCGCCTGACCACCGCCCTCTTCGGCCACGCGGGCATCGAGCAGGATCTCGCCGAGTGCTCGGAGGAGGAGCTGACCAGACTGACCGCCTGGACCGCCCTCTACCGCGAACTGCGCCCACTGCTGCACAGCGGTCGTACGGTACGTGCCGACCTGGAGGACGAGGCCCGGATACTGCACGGAGTCGTGGCCCACGACGGTTCAAGGGCGCTGTACTCCTGGGCGAGGGTGGCCACTTCGGCCGAAGGGCAGTCCGGCCGGACGCGTTTTCCCGGTCTGAGCCCCGACGCCCGCTACCAGCTCCGGGTGCGTACCGAGCTGGGCCTGCCCTCCTTCCACCAGATCGCGTCGCCCGCGTGGTTGACGGCCGCGCAGGAGGACTGGCTCACGCTGCCGGGCGCGGTGCTGGCCACCGCCGGTCTGCCCATGCCCACCCTCAACCCCCAGCAGGCGCTCCTCATCGAGGTCCGTCGCCAGGACTGAAGTCGGTCTGCATCACCGTGAGTTCGAGCTACCGGAGATCACGGCCGACACGGGAAGCCGTCGCACCCCGTGCATCAACAGGCCCGGCGTCCACTCCAAGTCGGCCGCGTCCACGGCCAGTTCCAGACTCTCGACACGCTCCAGCATCGCGGTGATCGCGACCGTGGCCTCCATCCTGGCCAACGGCGCTCCGAGGCAGTGGTGGACGCCGTGCCCGAAGGCGACATGGCTGGCGGGGCGGCCGAGGCGGAAGGCGTCCGGTTGCTCGAAACGGGCCGGGTCCCGGTCGGCCGCGGCGAGGGACACCAGCAGCATGTCGCCCCGGCGCACCGGCACTTCACCCACCCGCATCTCCTCGGTGGCGAAGCGCTCGGTCGCCGTGAGCACCGGCCCGTCCAGCCGGAGGAACTCCTCGACCGCCGTGGGCACGAGGGAGGGATCGGCCTTCAACGCCTTGAACAGGTCCGGCTGTCGGGCGAGTCCGAGGAGTGCGGCCCCGATGAGGTTGGCGGTCGTCTCGTACCCGGCGATCAGCAGGAGGAAGGCCATGCCGACCAACACCGGGTCGGTGAGCCGGTCCTCGACGGTGTCGTTGGCCAGCGCGCTCAGCAGGTCCTGGCCGGGGTCGGCCCGCTTGGCCGCGATCAGCTCCGCCAGATACCCGCTCATCCAGACGTACGCCTCCTCCCGGTCACTGCCCGCGACCGGGGACACGATCTGCTCCGAGGCCCAGCGGAACCTGTCCCAGTCGTCCAGCGGCACGCCGAGCAGTTCGCAGATCACGGCGATGGGGACGCGGGCCGCGAAGCCGTCCACCAACTCTGGTGTATCCAGGGCGAGTACGTCGTCCGCGAACCGGCCCGCGAGCTCCTGCGCGCGGGGCCGTAGGGACTCGATCTGCTGGGGAGTGAAGGCGCGGGTCACCAGTTTGCGCAGGCGGGTGTGGTCGGGTGGGTCCACGGTCAGCATGTAGTCGATCCCGACCTCGTCCCGGACACCGCTCATCAGCCAGCCCGGCTCCAGCCCCGCGCGTTCGCTCCGCTTGGACACGCGGGGATCGGTGAGCACTTGGCGTGCCGCGTCGTAGCCCGTGATCAGCAACTGCGGGGGAGCGCCGTCCGGTTCGCAGCGGTGCGCGGCCCCGGAGTCCGTCAACTGCCGGAGCACCGCGTGCGGATCCGCCTGGAACGCGGTGCCTTCCAGTACCGCCCGCAGCGGGCCGCCTTTGTCGTCCGGGGTGCTTGTGGTCATCGCGGTCTCCCACCCGAAGTTGTTGCTTTCGTCGGCAAGGATTGCGTCGGAGGGGAAGTGTGTCAAGGCGTGCCGGGCTCGATCGGGGGAGGGGTAACTGCCCCCGAAATCACGCTGGTTGACAGGTGCAGTCATGGCTTCCGTCGGATGGCGGAAGCCATGACTGCATGGCAGGAGCGACCGTGATGCCGGTGTCACCCGTTGGACGCGCCCCGAACCATGAGGAGCCGACATGCCCGTCTACACCTGCACCGCGGCACAGGGAACCCTCACCCGTGAGTCGAAGGCTGCGCTGGCGGCCGAGATCACCCGGATCCACGCGGCGATCAACCATGTGCCGCCGGCCTACGTCAACGTGATCTTCGCCGAGCCGCCGGCGGAGGACGTCTTCGCCGGCGGGGTACCGGGCACGCCCCTGATCATCACGGGCTGGGCGAGGCGGGGACATCCGCAGGAAGGCACGACGCGACTGGCGCTGGAGTTGTCCGCAGCGGCCGTACGCAGCACCGGAGTTGAGGAGAGCCACGTCATGGTGGTGATCCAGGACAGCCCGGCCCGGTCCGCCGTGGAGGGTGGTCAGGTCCTGCCCGAACCGGGGGAGGAGCGGGAGTGGTTGGCGCGACGGGGCGAGGCCTGAACGACGAAGGCCCGAACATCGCCGTCCGCCTCCAACTCCCCTTCCGTCACGCGTCCTTGAACCGCGCGGTGACCGCGGCCACGCGCTTGCCCTGATACACGGCGGCGGCTCGGGCCGTGTCGTCGACGGGGAGGGCTCCCTGGCCGTTGACATGGCTGGTGCCGTACGGGTTGCCGTCGGCGAACTTCACCGGGTCGGTGTAGCCCGGGGTGACGATGATGCCGCCGAAGTGGTGGACGGAGTTGTAGAGGGCGAGCAGCGTGGACTCCTGGCCGCCGTGTGCCGTGGCGGTGGCCGTGAAGCCGCTGTAGATCTTGTCCGCCAGCTCGCCCTGCGCCCACAGCCCGCCGAGCGTGTCGATGAACTGCTTCAGCTGGCTGGCGATGTTGCCGAACCGGGTCGGGCTGCCGAAGATCACGGCGTCGGCCCACTCGATGTCGGCGCCGGTCGCCACCGGGATGTCCTTGGTGGCCGCGGCATGCGCCGACCACGCGTCATTGGCGGCGATGGCCTCCTCGGGGGCGAGCTCGGACACGCGCAGGAGTCGTACCTCCGCACCCTCCTTACGGGCGCCCTCCGCCACGGACTCGGCCAGCTCGTGCACGGTGCCGGTCGACGAGTAGTAGATGACTGCGATCTTGGGGGACATGGGTAGTTCCTCTCGTTTGCCGTCGCGTGGAACGGTCCAACGGATGCGCTAATCCTTGCTCTGGCAAGTATCTTCACTCGTCCTAAAATGCTTTGTCAAGCAAGTAATGGTTGTGCTTGAGTGTTCCCACGGCCTCAGGAGGGAGGGAAAGGGAATGGCTCCCGTGCCGGAACCGCTGAGCAGCGCGGAGGAACGCCTGTGGCGCTCCCTGCAGAGACTGCTCGTGGCGCTGCCCCGGGCGCTCGACGAGGATCTCCTGCGGTCGACGGGCCTGTCGCTCAGCCAGTACATCGTGCTGATACAGCTCTCCGAGGCGGACGGTGACCGTATGCGCATGACCGATCTGGCCGCCGCCACGGCCCTGTCCGCGAGCCGCGTGAGTCGGCTCGTGGAGACGCTCCGGGGACAGGGCCTGGTCGTCAAGCGGCCGCACGCGACGGACGCGCGGGGGAGCGTGGCCGTCCTCACGGAAGCCGGTCGGCAACGGCTGCTGGGCGCCTACCCGGCCCATCTGTCCAGTGCGCGCCGACGTGTCCTGGACCAGCTCGACCCCGCCCTGGTGCAGCGGCTGGCCGGGGAGCTGGAGGCGGTGGCGGAGGGCCGCGAGGCGACTTCCGTGTACGGAGATGCAGTCACATGACGCAAGCCGGGGCGGGGTGCCGTGGCGAAACATGGTGCCGTTCCGGACCGATCTTCCGCTGAGGAGGCACCCCCATGCTCCAGGGCTACACCTACCCGCTGTCACCGCGCGGAGAGGCGAACCTCGCCTCCGCCCCACCGTGGCACTACGCCGGCGACATCGTCGGCGTGGAGTTCTGGACCGATCCAACCGCCGCCGAGGCGACCCTTCCCGAGGGGCTGACCCCGGACCCGGACTCCGACGGGCGCGCGGTGGCGCTGTTCGTCGACTGGCAGTTCTCCGCCGGGCACGACGAGTACCTCGACCCGGTGCGCAGCCAGTACCGCGAGTTCATGGTGCTCGTGGACGCCCACTGGCAGGGCGAGCCCGTGTCGTGGTGCCCGTACATCTACGTCGACAACGACCTTGCCCTGGCCCGGGGTTGGGTGCAGGGCTTCCCGAAGAAGCTGGGCTCGGTCCACCAGACCCGTGTCTTCGCGGCACCCGGAAGCGCCTCTCCCACCCTCGCCGCGGGCGGCCGCTTCGGCGCCTCCCTGTCGGCGGCCGGTCACACCCTCGCGGAGGCCACGGTCACGCTCCAGCAGCCGGCGCCCGACCCGGCCGCGCTGTTCGCCCGCCCCACCGTCAACCTCCGGCACTTCCCGAGCCTGGTCGCCGGCGAGTACGACAAGCCCGCCGTGCACGAACTGGTCATGGCCGAGTTCGACGACCGCCGGCTCGCCGATGTTTGGACCGGTACAGGCGACCTCACCCTGTTCGCGGCCCGCGGCGAGGAACTGGCCGACCTGGCTCCCGTGCGCACCGGTGCCGGTTTCCGCGCCTCGATGTCGTACAGCGTGACCGACGTGCGCCGGCTGGGCGTGTAGCGGGAGGACGGGCGGCGTCCGTGAGGTGTCATGGCTCAAGCTTCCTTGCTTGAGGTTCTTTGCTTGAGCACGCTAATCTGCACGGATGACCGCTGCCGAGGATCCCCTGACCGCGCAGGAAGAGCGTTTCTGGCGCGCCCTGATGCGGGTCATCGTCGCGCTGCCGCGCTCGCTGGACGACGATCTGCTGCGGGCGACGGGACTGACGCTCACCGAGTACGTCGTCCTGATGAGCCTGTCCGAGGCCGAGAACCAGGAACTCCGCATGGCGGATCTCGCGGCGGCCACCGCCCTGTCGGCGAGCCGCATCACCCGCGTCGTGGACGCGCTGCAGAGCCGCGGCCAAGTCGTGAAGCGGCGCTACGAGGGCGACGCGCGCGGGAATGTCGCGACGCTCACCCCGGAGGGGCTGAAGCGGCTCGAGGCTGCCTATCCGATACACCTCGCGAGTGCCCGCAAGCGCGTGATGGACCATCTCGACGGCCGGTCGCTGTCGGCCATGGTGCGGCAGTTCGAGACGGTGGTCGGGAAGTTCGACTGAGATACGGAGCGGCCGCAGTGCACGCGGAAGGTCCCGGACACATCTCTCGTGTCCGGGACCTTCCGCGTGACGCGACGCCGATCGGCCTCAACTCCCGTACACGCGCCGGGCGATGTGCTCCGCGATCATGATCGTCGTCGCGTTGGTCACCGTCGAGGGGACCTCGGGCATGATCGAGGCGTCGACCACCCGCAACCCGGTCAGCCCGTGCACCGCGCCCGATTCGTCGACGACGGCCCACTCGTCCCCGGGCCCGCCCATCGGCGCGGTCGAGGTCGGGTGGCCGTAGGTCGAGATCCCGGCCGCGATCGCCGCCTCCAACTCCTCGCCGGTGCCCACTGATTCACCCGGTACGAGCTCGAACGCCACGGCGTCCGCGAACGGCGCGGTGCTCGCCAATCGGCGTACGAGCTGCACGCCTTCCAGCATGCGGCTGCGGTCCCGGGGCGTCGCGAGATAGTTGTTGTCGATCACCGGGGCGTCATGGGGATCGCGACTCGCCAGCCGCACCGAACCGCGCGACTCGGGGCGGGTCACCGCAGTGGCCAGGAGGATCGCCCCGCCGGTCGGGCTGAAGGAGCCGTCCGGGAGATGGGTCGCGACGATGCCGAGGTCCAGCTCGCCGGTCCGGGCCTCGGGTGAGGCCAGCCACAGATGCGCCGCGAAGGCCGACGTCAGGGTCTGGTGCTCGGGCGTGAGGGCGAACAGCGCGTGGAAGAAGGGGTGATCCTGCAACCTGCGGCCGACCGGGAGATCGGCGACCACGTCGATACCCAGCGCCCGCAGCTCCTCGGCCGGACCGACACCCGAGCGCAGCAGGATGGCCGGGCTGCCGTAACTCCCCGCGGAGAGCACCACCTCACCCGCCCGGAAGACCGACCCCGACGCGCTCACGACACCCCGCGCCGCGCCGCCCTCGACGAGCACCTTGTCGACCGTGACGTCACTCAGCACGGTCAGATTGGGGCGGCTGCGCACCTGTGGCGTCAGGTACACCAGCGCGGAGTTCTGGCGCACCCCGTCGACGATGTTCACCGGGTAGCCGCCGGTACCGTCCTGCTGGGCGCCGTTGAAGTCGTCGTTCCGCCGGAACCCCAGATTCGCCGCGCCGTCCACGAACGCCCGCAGCGAGGAGGTGAGTTGGTCGTACGTCCACTGCCGGACGGGGAAGGGCCCGCTGCGGCCGTGGTAACTGTCGTCCCCGGTGGGCGTGTTCTCCATCTCCCGGAACGTGGGGAGGACTTCGTCGTACGACCAGCCCTTGATCCCGTACCGCTCGCCCCAGGCCGCGAAGTCCGCGGCGCGCGCCCGGATCGCCACCCCCGCGTTCACCGCCGAACTGCCTCCCATGGTCCGGCCGCGCGGCGCGGGAATGCTCGGGGCGAGGTCGGTGGCACGTGCGGTGTAACCCCAGTCGTGGTCCGGGTCGGCCAGGACATGCGGGGTCAACAGCCCCTCGGGGACGCGGCCTTGGGGGTAGTCCGGTCCTGCCTCGATCAACAGCACCGTGCGCCGCGGATCCGCGCTGAGCCTCGCGGCGAGTACGGCACCGGCGGAACCTCCGCCGACGATCACGACGTCCACGCCGTCGTCGGCTTCGCGTTCGGGGTGTTCGCTCGTGGTGCTCATGGACTTCTCCTCATATCTATATGCTGTCGCAAGCAAGTAAAATGGTTCTACGCCGACCTTGCTGCACGCCTGGTGAGACCTTCAGGTGTTCGTGATCTCCGGTGCGACGCGCTCGCCCAGCAGTCGCAGCGCGGCGAGCTGATCGGCTCCCCGGACCGGTCCAATGACGTGGTCGAAGCCGAGGTGGTCCAGTCGCCGCAACTCCGTGAGCAGGGCGTGGACGTTCCCGCCGCGCGTGCCGGGGTCGAGCGGGAGCAGGACCGTCTTCTCGATCTCGTCGTAGTCGCGCCCGACGTCGTCGCAGTGCCTGCGGAGGACGTCGAGTTTGTGCTGGAGGTCGGGTCCGTGGAAGAGGTTGCAGGCGTCCGCGTACTCCGCGACGAGCCGGAGTGTCTTCCGCTCGCCGGAGCCGCCGATCAGGATCGGTGGGTGCGGACGCCGCACGGAGGCGGGGGAGTTGAGGGTGCGCTCCAGTCGGTAGTACCGGCCCTCGAACGGCTTCTCGTCCTCGCTCCACATCTGCAGACAGATCCGCAGCGTCTCCTCCAGTCGCTCGAACCGCTCCGCGACCGGCGGGAAGGGCAGCCCGAGTCCGCGCGCCTCGGCGACGTTGAAGCCGGCGCCGACGCCGATGCCCAGGGCGGCGCGGCCCTCGGAGAGGACGTCGAGGGTGGTGACCATCTTGGCGAGCAGGCCGGGCTCGCGATAGCCGACCGAGGTCACCAGGGCGAGGAGTTCGGCGCGTTCGGTGGACGCGGCCAGGTAGCCCAGCGTGGTGTACGCCTCCAGCATCTCCCGCTCGGAGGTGCCCACGATGCCGATCTGGAAGAGGTGGTCCATGACGGCGATGCGGGTGAAGCCGAACTCATCTGCTGTGCGGGCGAGTTGCCCCACATGGCGGGCGATGCCTGCCGGGCCGCCGGGCCGGGTGAAATCCGCGATGGCGATGCCGAGGTTCATGCGGGCCTTCCGTCGTGCGAACCGCTGGATCGATCGCCATCGAGTATGCCGGGCGCGATATATGCTTTGTCAAGCAAGGAAATGGACACAAGGAAAGTGCCGGAAGGGGAGTGGTTGTAGCACGGTCGATCCCCTCCCGTCCGGTACCGCGTGGCGCCGTTTCCACCGGGCCGGCCGGTCGGCGCCACGCGGGTGTCCGTCGCCGGAGGCTCAGGCGCGGACCGGCTCCCGCTCGCTCGCCGTGTGCCGGCGGCGCCGTTCCTCGAAGGAGGCGAAGACCGCCGAGACGCCGTAGACGAGGCTGAACAGGCCGAAGACGGTGGCGAGGGAGACCGCGCCGATGTCCGGGCGGACGAACAGGGAGAACGCGAATACGATCGATACCGCGCCGGTCAGGAGGTACAGGGTGCGCTCTCCCGCCGTCTCGTCGCGCTGGAAGGCGAGGGCTATTTCCATGGCGCCGGTGGTCAGTGCCCACGCGGCGATCCAGATCGTGAGCGCGAGCGCCGTGATACCGGGCCATGCCAGCGCGACCACGCCGCCCGCCAGCGAGAGCCCGGCGAGCAGCAGCCAGCCGAGGACCGGTCCAACCCTGTCGCCGGCGAAGGCGCGGGCGCTGTCCGTCGCGGCGGTCAGGAACGCGTACACGGCGAACAGGATGACGAAGGCATTGATGGTGATGCCGGGCCAGGCGACGGAGACCGCGCCGAGGGCGACGGCCAGCAGACCGCGCCAGAGGAGCACGTTGGGTGAAGTGAACATGGTCACCTTCCAGATACGAGGGTGTCGCCTCGTTCTTCGCCCGAGGCCGGGGTTCGCCAGGAAGGCTAGAGTCGGGCCTCCCCGACGCGATCTGTCATACGACTGCATCCGCTACTTCCTTACTCCCATACCGTCGGCACAGAAACCCGTGCGGTCATCTGACCGATGCGCGGGGCGAGTTGGAGTGCGAGCATCGGTGCCTCCCGGCCTACGGCCTGTCGAGAAGGAGCCGACGTGATCAGTGGGACCGACGGCCGTGACGGCCCGCCGACCCCGGTTCCGGTGATCGAGGAGCCGCCGCGGCGGGCCGTCCGGCGGGCCGTCGATCTGTGGCGCCTGCTGGTGGCCCTGGCCGTACTCCTCGTGGCGGTGCTCCTGGCCGTCGCGACCCGCGACTTCGTCCGCGCGGCCCAGCAGGGCCTCCTCACCACGGCGACCGCACTGCCCCCGGCCCTGCGGGACGCCCTCGTTGGAACGGTCCAGGCCGTCGCCCTCCTCGCACCCGTCGCCGCGGGGGTGTTGTGGTGCGTACGGCGGCGGGCCGAGCCCGTTCTACGGGTCCTGCCCGCGGCGGCGCTGGGTGCGCTGGGCGCGTGGGCGCTCACGCATCTGGCGTTGGCGCGGGGGAGACCGGACGCGTGGCCGGAGGTGCTGGACGGCCGGGACGGCTTGGTGCGGGCGGGCTGGCCGTCGGCTGTGTACCTCGCGGCCTGCGCGGCGGCGGTCGTCGCGGCGGGGCCGTGGCTCGGGGCGCGTCAGCGGCGGGCGCTGTGGTTCCTGGCCGTCGCCTGCGGCGCGCTGAGTGTCGCGGCCGCCGCGATCGTTCCGCTGGACGCCGTCGCCGCACTCGCCGTGGGCGGCGCCGCCGGGTCGGCCGTACTCCTGCTGGCCGGGGCCCCCGCCGACCGTCCGGCGATACAGGCGGTCGCCGACGCCCTCGCCGACTCCGGGATCTCGGTCGGCACGCTGCGTGAACTGCCGCCGGAGGAACAGCACTTGGGGGAGGGGACGGTCTACGGCGCCGTGACCACCGCCGGTTCACGGCTGGCGGTGCGCGTGCTCGCCGCCGAGGACCACAACCGTGACCTCTTCCACCGGCTCGCCCGGCGCACGCTCCTGCGCCATCCGGCCGACGCCACCGCCCAGTTGCCGCTCGGAGCCGCCGAACACGAGCTGCTGATGCTCGTCTTCGCGGCCCGCACCGGCGCCCGGGTGGACGAACCGGTGATGGCGTACCCGGTGGCCGGGGGCGGCGCGCTGGTGGCGACCGTCGAGCACGACTCCCGTGCGCTGTCTGCTGTGCCGGACGGGGAGTTGACCGATCAGCTTCTCGTCGGGGCGTGGACCTCCGTGGCCCGACTCCAGGAACACCGGCTGGGACACGGGGAGTTGCGCCCCGAGCACATCCGCGTCGAACCGGGCGGTGAGAGCCGCCTCTCCGCGTTCGCGCGCGGCCGACTCAACGCCCCGCCCGACATGCTCGGCGCCGACATCGCCGAACTGCTGGCCACGACCGCCGTACGGATCGGCCCCGGGCGTGCCACCGCGTGCGCGCTGGCCGGCCTCGGGCCGGAACTGCTCGCGACCGCGCTGCCGTACCTCCAGCCGCTCGCGCTGATGGGACCCGCACGGCAGGCGGTCGCCCGCTACGACCAGGCCCGTGCACGGGCGGCCAGGGAGCAGACCGGACGGCGGACGCTGCGTGCCGGAGGTCGGCCAAGTCTGCTGCGTGATCTCGCCGCCGAGGTCTCAACTGCCACTGGTGCCAAGGAAGTTCCGCTCGCGCATCTGGCACGATTCACGTGGAAGAGCGTCCTGGGACTGGCGGGCGCGTTCCTCGTACTCCACCTGGTGCTCCCGCAGTTGGCCAACGCACCGGCAGCTGTCGACGCGCTGCGTGACGCCAACTGGTGGTGGTTGCTCGCGGTGTTGCCCATCACCTTTGTCTCGCAGGCGTTCTCGACCTGTCTGCAGCTGGGCACCATCCCGGACCGGTTGCCGTTCGGCCCCACCTACCAGGTGCAGTTCGCGAGTTCGTTCCTGAACCGGATCACCCCGAGCAATGTCGGCGGCATGGCGCTCAACCTGCGCTATCTGCAGAAGACGGGGATCGAGACCGGGGCCGCCACGGCCTCCGTCGGGCTGCAGAGCCTGGCCGGCGCGCTCTCCAACACCGTTGTCGCCGCCGTGTTCTTCGCCTGGGCGGGGCGTGGCCACGCGGGAGTCCATCTGGATCTGTCCGCCGGGCGGTACGCGCTGTGGGCCGTCGCCCTGGTGCTCGCCGCCGGGGGCCTGCTCGGCTTCACCCCGCCCGGCCGCCGCTTCCTGCGCGACAAGGTGTGGCCGTTCCTGCGCGCGGCCGGATCGACCGTCGCCGGGCTCGCCACCGAACCGGCCAAGGTCGTCGTGGGTGTCGTCGGCGCGCTGGGCCTGCCCCTCATCCAGGTCGTCGGCCTGGCGATGAGCCTGCACGCGCTCGGCGCCGATCTGCCTTTCATCCAGGTCGGTGCCGCGTACATGGCGGCTCGGCTGATCGCCAACGCGGCTCCGGTACCGGGCGGGCTCGGGGCGCTGGAGGCGGGGCTCATCGCGGGGCTGACGGCGCTCGGTGTGGAGGCGGGGGCGGCCACTTCGGCGGTGCTCGTGTACCGGCTGCTGACGTTCTGGCTGAACGTCCCGCTGGGTGCCCTGGCCCTGAGCTTCGTGCAGCGGCGGGGTTACGTGTGACGAGTCGGCGTACCAGGGAGCCGTACGCTGGACGGACCGGACGGCGTCGCCTTGCAGTTCAGGGCGCGGTCACATGACCGAAGCCCTGCCGCGGGGGTTCTCCTACGATTCCGCTGGTGAAGACGTGGAATGTCCTGGAAGTCTGGGGAGACGCGTGTACGAAGCCGGGCTCCTCGGCCGCGACCAGCAGGTGAGGGTCCTGCACGACCTGCTGGGCAGGCTGCCCGCCGCCGGTGGCGCCCTGGCGCTGGAAGGCGGTCCGGGCGTCGGCAAGTCCGCGTTGCTGCGGGCCGTGGCGGAACGTGCCCGGTCGGCGGGATGGCGGCTGCTGGAGGTGGCCGGGGACTCCGACGACGCGCCCTTCAGCGGTCTGCACGCGTTGCTGCGGCCGGTGCTCGGCACGGCCGAGTCCCTGCCGGCGGGACAGTGCGGCATCCTGCGGTCGGCGTTCGACGGCGGTTCCGGACCGTCGCCGGAGACCCTGCGGGTGGCCCTGGCCGCGTTCAACCTGCTCACGGCGGCTGCGGCCGAGCAGCCCGTGGTGCTGATCGCCGACGACGCGCAACGACTCGACGGGCCCACCCGGGACGTCCTGGCGTTCCTGGCCCGCAGGGTCGACGACAACCCGATCGTCGTCCTTGCGGCCCTCCGCCCCGGACGCCCCCTGCCGGGCGTGCCCGTACTGGACGTGCCGGTCCTGGACGAGCCCGCGGCGCGACGACTGCTCGCTCGCCACGCGGCCGCACTGGCACCCGCCGTCCGCGAACGCATCCTCGGCGAGGCGCTCGGAAACCCGCTCGCCCTGGTCGAACTCCCCATGGCATGGCGCCCGTTGGGGCCTCCGGGATCCTGGGCCCACCTGCCGGTGAACTCCGCCCTGGAGACGGCGTTCGCGGCCGACCTCGGCGACCTGCCGGACCGGACACGGGACGCCCTGCTGGTCGCGGCCGTCGACCAGGTCGGAGACCTCTCGGAGATCCTGGCGGCGGCCTCCGTCCTCGCCGGGCGCGCGGTCGCGGTGGACGTCCTCGACGGCGCGATCGCGGCCTCGTTCGTACGCCTCGACCGGACGACCCTGCGCTTCTCTCATCCCGTGGTCCGTTTCGCGGTGCTGGGCGCGGAGCCGCAGGCCCGCCGACAGGCCGCCGACGCGGCCCTGGCGCAGGTGCTGACCGAGGACCCGGACCGGCGCACCTGGCATCGCGCCCAGTCCGTCAACGGCCCCGACGACGAGCTGGCGGACGAACTGGCCGACGCCCACGCCTCGTTGCTCCGACGGCACGGAGTCGTCGCGGCCATCTGGGCCCTTGAACGCTCGGCACAGCTCACCACGGACTCGGTCACCCGGGGCCACCGGTTGCTGGCCGCGGCCGAGCACGCGTACGGGCTCGGGCGTATCCGCCTGACCCACTCGCTGATCGAGGCCGCGGAACATCAGCGACTCGGCGCCTCGGACCGGGCGAAGGCCTGGTGGCTGCGGGACCTCTCGGACGCGGAGCCGCAACCGGGCCCGGCACGGACCCAAGGGCCTCCGGACATCGGCGAGTTGTCGGCCTGCGACCCCGACCTCGCCCTCGACCTTCTGCTGAGCGCGGCACTCCACGTTCACCGCACCGCGGCCGACCCTGCCGCGCGGGCCGGCGTCGTCGAGGCCACCCAGCCCGTCACCCTCACGAACGACCCACGCCACCTCGCGACCCTGGCCCTCACCGAACCCGTACGCCACGGCCGGGAGTTGACCGATCGGCTGCCCTCGCGCGAGACGGTCGGGGACCGCCCCGACGCCGACGGACTGCGGCTGCTCGGCATGGCCGCGCACGAGATCGGGGATCCGGTCCGCGCGGTCGACCTGCTCGGCCGGGCGGCACCGATCCTCCGTGAACAGGGCCGGCTCGGCCTGCTCGCGGAGACCCTCCTCACCGAAGCCGCCGACCTGCTGTTGCTCGGTGACTGGCCGCGTGCCGCTCAACTCACCGAAGAGGCACGGCGGATCGTCGCCGGGATCCGACAGCCGGCCATGGTCGCCGCCCTCGCCGCCACGGACGCGATCGCCGCCGCACTGCGCGGACAGGTCGCACGGGCACAGGAGTTGGCCGACACGGTGGCCGCGTGGCAGCGCCCTGATCTCGTCCCGGCGCTACGGCTGGCGCGTGGGCTGGCGCGGCTGGCGGAGGGGCGGTACACCGAGGCGTACGACGAGTTGCGGCCGCTGCTCGACCTGCCGCCCGAGGGCCTGCGGTGGCAGGGCTTCGCCGCGTTGACGCCGTTCGTCGTGGCCGCGGACCGGGGCGGCGACCGTGAGGAGGCCGTGCGTGTCCTCGCGGCCGTGGAGGAAGCCGCGCGGGTGACTCCGGCCCCGCTGCTGCACGTCCAACTGCCCTACGTGCGCGCCGTGTTGGCCCCCGGTACGGCGGCCGAGGAGCTCTACCAGGCCGCGTTGGACCAGGACCTCTCCCGCTGGCCCCTGGTCGAGGCGCGGACGGAGCACGCGTACGGACAGTGGCTGCGACGCCACCGCCAGGCCGCCCGGTCCCGCGCGCTGCTGCACTCGGCACGGACCGCCTTCGACCTCGTCGGCGCCTGCGACTGGGCGGGGCACAACGCGGCGCACGGAGCCGACAACCCGCTTCCGTCCATCGCCGAACTCCTGTCGCCCCAGGAGACGTTGATCGCGCGGCTGGCCGCGGAAGGGCTCTCCAACCGGGAGATCGCGGAACGGCTGTACCTGTCCCACCGCACGGTCGCCGCGCATCTGTACCGGGCCTTCCCCAAGCTCGGGATCACCTCGCGCAGCGAGCTGGCCCCGCTGTTGAGGCCGGCCGGTCAGGACGGTCCGGCGGTCCTGTGACGCGGGGCCGGAGTCACTTGCGCCTCCGCCTGGGCGCACGGGGCGGCCGTAGCAGCGCGCTGCGTTCTCCTTCCGACATGCCGCCCCACACGCCGTAGGACTCGGGGCCGTTCATCGCGATGCGGGCGCAGACCTCGATCACGGGGCAACTCCCGCACACGGCGCGGGCCTTCTTCTCCCGCGCCCGCTTCGCGGTGCCGCGTTCGCCGGGCGGGGAGAAGAAGACGGAACTGTCCATGCCCCGGCAGAGGGCGTGCTGCTGCCAGTCCCAGTAGGCGGCGAACGGGCGATGGCGAGGGATCATGACGCTTCCTCCCGGTGACGGGTCGATCCGGTGCGGATCATCGTCGTCGCCGGGGCTGCGTCACGGCTTCAGTCGATTGACCGATGGGCGGTCGGTATCGGCTCGGAGTCGTTCATCTTCGCCCGGTTCTGGGCGAGGAGTGACCGTACGTCCTGCTCGACCTGCTCGGCGCTGATCCCGAGGACATGGCCCATGTGGGCCGACCACACCTCGGAGCGGATGTTGGTCTCGAAGTCGAGGTCGGCGCGGACCTTCTCGCGGATCGCCTGTCGGTTCTGGCTCACCATCACGAAGGTCGACAGGAAGATCGCCTCCAGGCTGACGATCATCGTGAGCAGTCCGAACGGGTAGGGGTCCCAGACCGCGGACGGGCCGAACAGGCCCTCGTTGAAGGTGATCCAGACCGCGAACCACAGCGCGTGGAGGTACACGAACCGCATGGTTCCGGCGAAGGTGGTGATCGCGTCGGCGATCCGGTCCTGGGTTCCGCGCATGCGCGCGAGCACGGCCTGCTCGTTCGGCAGTCGTATGTCCAACCCATTGGTTCCAGGGGGCACGGGCACTCCTTGATCCGCTGCTCACGAGAGACGTCCGTCAGCGTAGGGACGGGCCGGGCGCGTTCCTTGGGTCAACTGACTGCGGGCGAGGCGGCATTGCGCATCCGTACGCCGTCCATTGAGTCGATTGACCCAAGCGGGCCGGGACGGCGCGACGGAAGAGTGACGGGCAGTTGAGGCGTGTACCCCGGTACCTCGCGTCATCGAGCAGGACGTATCCGTCAAGGAAGGGATCACCATGTCGGACCCGACGCCGCAGAAGAACGCCACCTCGGACGGCCCCGCCGGCCGGCTCGCCGAGCTGTCCCAGAAGGCCCAGGATGCCCAGCGCACCGTGGCCGCGAGTGTCGCGGAGGACCGGCAGAAGCTGTCCGCCGCGGTGGCCGACGCGAAGGACAAGGCCGAACAGGGCGCGCAGCGGCTGCAGTCGAGCGGCCAGCGGGCCAAGGCCAACGTCACCGGAAGCTGGAACCAGGTCCAGACCTCCTGGCAGGACCACGTGGGCTCGGTCCGCACGAAACTGGAGGACCGCAAGGCCGAGCGCGACGCGAAGCGGCTGGGCCATGCCGCAGACGAGGCCGAGGACTACGCGGCCGACGCCGTCGAGTTCGCGATCGCGGCCGTGGAGGAGGCGGAGTACGCCACGCTGGACGCGGTGCTGGCGCGGGTCGAGGCTGACGAAGCGGCCGAGGCCGCGCAGTAGCCGTCGGCCTCTGACGCGCCCGCGGGTGGGGCGGACGGCCGGACGGCCGGGGCAGCGGGTCGTGGGACACCACCCACGGCCTGCTGTTTTTGGCGGGCCGGTACGGAGCGTTTTCGCCTTCCGCTCCGTCGTCGCGCGACGGTTCCGGCGCGACGGCGAGGCGGCCGTGTGGGCGGTCACTGTCGTCGGCTCGGAATGCTGTGACCGGGAACATCGACCCCTGTCACTGGATCAGCGACGATCTTGTTGTAGAGGGGAGAGTACGCGTATTCCCTCGCGCCGACTGGATATATTTCTTTAGGCAAGCAACTTGACGGAGGGAAGTCGGTGACCTCACGGCCTGGAGCGGACCTGGTCGGTCGCGCGGCCGAGTCGCGGCTGTTGGACGCGCTGTCGGCCGGGCGGGACGGGGGACCCGGCCTGCTGCTGCGCGGCGGCCCGGGGGTGGGGAAGACCGCGCTGCTCGACGCCGCCGCGGCACGGGCCGTAGCGGACGGCACGCGTGTACTGCGGTCCTCCGCCGTGGAGTTCGAGGCCGGGATGACCTACTCGGCGCTGCATCAACTGCTCTATCCGCTGCGCCGGGACGCCGAGCGGCTTGCCCGGCACCATCGTGATGTCGTCGACCGGATCTTCGGGCTCGCGCCCGGACCGTCGCCCGATCCGTTGGCCGCCGGGACCGCGGTGCTCGCGCTGCTCGGTGAAGTCGCCGTGGAGCGGCCCTTGTTGATGGTCGCCGACGACGTGCCGTGGATCGACCGGGCCAGTGCGGCCGCGCTGGGTTTCGTCGTCCGCAGGATCAGCGACCATCCGATCGTGTTCCTGGCCGCCGCACGGACCGGCGCGGACAGCTTCTGCGACCAACTCGACCTGTCCGTACGGGAGATCGAGCCGTTGGACGATGCGGAGGCGGTCGAGTTACTGGACGGCCGGTGGCCCGAGCTGGGGCCGTCGGTACGGCTGCGGATGCTGGCCGAGGCCGCGGGAAACCCGTTGGCGCTGCGGGAGTTGCCGAAAGAGCTGAGCGTCCGGCAGCGCTCGGGCCACCTCCCGCTCCCGGCGCTCCTGCCCCTGTCCGGGCGACTGGAGGCGGCCTTCGCCTCCGCCGTCGAAGGGCTCCCCGCGCCGACCCGAACCGCCCTTCTCATGGCCGCAGTTGATCCCGGGATCGGCCGGGCCGTGATCCGGCGGGCCGCGGGGGAAGCCGACGGCTCCGATGCCCTCGCCCCGGCGCGGGAAGCCGGCCTGCTCCAGGTCGACGCGCGCGTCGGCCGCATCACCTTTCGTCATCGGCTGACCCGCGCCGCGATCGTGCACCTGGCGTGCCCCGGCGAACGCCGTCGCGCCCATCTCGCCCTGGCCGCGGCCCTGACCGACGTACCCGAGCGCCGGGCGTGGCACCTGGCCGAGGCCACGACCGGACCGGACGAGGCGCTGGCCCGGGCGCTGGACGAGGCGGCCCTGCCCGCCTGGCGGCACGGCGAGCCGGCCGTCTCCGACCGGCGGCGCGGCGCCGCGTCCGCCGCCGTATCGGCGCTCGTGCGGGCCGGTGAACTCAGCCCGCACCCGGACGACCGCTCCCGCCGACTGGTCGAGGCCGCTTACTTCGCGACCTTCACCGGCCAACTCGACGACGTACCAAGGCTGTTGGCGGATGCCGGACGGGCCGCCGACCCACCGGGCGGACTCGCCTTCGCGGCCACCGCCCAGCTGCTCACCCACGACGAGGGTGACATCGATGCCGCGCACCGCCTGCTGGCCCGGGCCCTCGACGACAACGCCGCCGCCGCCACGGAGGACGACTGGGACCACAGCGGAATCCTGTACGCGCTGCTCCTCGTCAGCGTCCACACCCACCGCCCCGAGCCGTGGCGGCTCCTCAAGACCGCGCTGGACCGGTTCGAACCGACCGCGATGACCGCGATCAGACTCTGCTACGAGGCGTACGTCCACCCCACCACCGCCTCCGACGCGTTGCGCAAGGGCCTCGCCGACGCCTTCGCGGCGCTGCCAGCCGACGCGGCACCCTGGGAACTCATCCCCCTGGCGCTCGCGGCGGTCGCGATGGACGCCCTGTCGGACCACCGGTACCTGGTCTCCCGCATGATCGAACGCGAACGCGACGGCGGTGCGGTCGCCATGGCCGTCCCCGCGCTGATGCTGCTCTGCCACGACTCCTACGTCCACGGCCGATGGGACGAGGCCGAGAGCCTGGCCCAGGAGGGGCTGGACCTGGCGGCGGCCCACGGCTACCGCTTCTGGGAGCGGCAGATCCGGGCCCTGCTGGCATCGGGCGCGGCGCTGTGCGGTGACGCGGACCTCGCCCGGACCCGCAGCGAGGAGACCACGACCTGGGCCGCACCCCGAGGCATCGAGGTGATGGAGGCCTACGCCCACTCGGCCCGCAACCTCGCGGCCATGGGCCAGGGCGACTACGAGGAGGCCCACGTCCAGGCGGGCCGGATCGATCCCTCCGGCGCACCGGGCACCGGCATCCCGGGCCGGTGGCAGGTCCTGAACCTGGTCGAGGCGGCCGTCCGCACCGGCCGCGCAGACGAGGCCCGCGAGCATGTCGCGGCCGCGCGGACGGCGGGCATCCACCGGATCTCCTCGCGCACCGCGCTGCTCTGCGCCGGAGCCGAGGCCGTGGCCGCCGACGAGGACGACGCCGGTCCCCTGTTCAAGGCCGCCCTCGCCCTGCCCCACGCGGCCCGGTGGCCGTGGGAGCACGCGCGCATCCAGCTCGCCTACGGACAGTGGCTGCGCCGCACCCGCGACCACCACGCCCGCCGCCATCTGAGCGCCGCCCTCGAGACCTTCGACCGGATCGGCGCCAAGGCCATGGCCCAGCGGGCCCGCAACGAACTGCGCGCCACCGGCGTCGTCACCCCCAGCGGGCCCGCCGCACCGGCCGCGACGCTGACCGTGCAGGAACGGCAGATCGCGGAACTGGCGGCCGTGGGCCTCACCAACCGGCAGATCGGCGAGCGGCTGTTCCTCTCCCACCGCACGGTCGGCTCCCATCTGCACCGGCTGTACCCCAAACTCGGCATCACCTCACGCGCCGCGCTCCGCGCCGCCCTGGAGGCGATGACACCCGGAGCCACGGCGCGGGCCGCGGGTCCGGCTGTACCGTAGAACGAACCCTTCTGATCAGTGAGCCGGAGAAGACATTGGTCGACAAGGAGATCAGAGCCCTGGCGACCGTGCTGCTCGAACGCGTCGGGGAACTGGCGAAGGAGATGGCGGCACGGATCCGCGCCGGCTCACGGGAGTACCACTACGACGCGGTGCCCGAGGAGGACCTGGAGGAGGCCTGCCGGACCCATGTGAGCAACGCGCTCCAGGCGCTCACCGGGCAGGTACCGCTGGACACGGAGGCTGCCGCCGACATCGGCCGCCGGCGCGCCCGGCAGAACGTGCCGCTGCCCACCGTGATGGCGGCCTACCGCGTCGGCGTCAGGTACTTCTGGGAGTCGGTCGTAGCCGAGGCCACCACAACTGCCTTGGTGGGCAACGACGTTCTGGTCGCGGCCGCCACCGCCATGTGGGAGATCCAGGACGGCATCACCGAGGCCATGGTCTCCGGGTACCACGACGCGGTGGCTCAACGCCTCCTCGCGGGCGAGCAGGAACGCTCGGCGCTGGTGGAGGCACTCCTGGAGGGCAGGAGCATGGACGCCGACGCCGTGTGGTCCGCCGCGGAGGTGCTGCGCGTGCCGCGCGGGGGACCGTTCACCGTGGTCGCCGCCGAGGTGCCACGGATCGGCCGCCAGGCCCTGCCGGACATCGCGGACCTCCTGACCCGGCGCGGCATCCGCTCCGCCTGGCGCCTGCGCCCCGACCTCCAGCTCGGCATCGTGCACCTGCGCACCCCGCGCGATCTGCCCGACCTGGTCGAGGTGTTGCGCGCCCACGCGGAGCGACGCGTGGGCGTGAGCCCCTCCTACGACGACCTGAACCGCACCGGCGACGCCCTGCGCTTCGCCAAGGTCGCGATGCGCGGCGGCGACGCGGAGAGCAGCGCGGTGACCGTCTTCGACGACTCACCCCTCGCGGTCGCGACAGCGGGCGCACCCGACGTCATGGCCCGCGTCGCCACCAAGGTCCTGGGCCCCGTCGAGGCCCTGCCCGCCGACGAACGCGCCCTGCTGCTGGACACGTTGGACGTCTGGTTCGCCTGCGGCGGCTCCGCCGAGGAGGCGGCCAAGCGGCTCTACGTCCACCCGAACACCGTCCGCGCCCGCCTGCGCCGCATCACCGAACGCACGGGCCGCTCCCTGACCGACCCCCGTGGAATCACCGAACTCGCCCTGGCCCTGCGCGCCGTACGGCAGACTCCGAGGCCCCCGACCCCGGAGTCGACCGATGGGCTCTAGGCGGCGGTACCGCCCGCGTAGTCGCTCTTGAACGTGGTCTCGATGGTCGTGGCGACGGACTGGGCGACTCCTGTGCCGGTGAGGATGATGCCCAACTCCCGGTTGTTGGACAGGGAGTTGCTGCTGATGTTCATCGAACCGGCCTCCACCTCCTGGGTGGACAGGCCGTAGTCGGCGACCATGGCCTTGGCGTGGATGTAGAACCCGTTGGGGTCGGAGTATCCGACGACCGTGCCGCCCGCCGCCTTGATCGCGGACACCTCGCTGGAGTAGTCGCCCGGCGTCTCCAGCACCACCCGCACGGTCACACCCGCCTTCGCCCTGGCCACGATCGCGTTGACCACCGTGCTGTCGCTGAACTCCAACTCCTCGACGTCCAGCGTCGTGGTGGCCGCGTTGATCACGGTCAGCAGCCGGGCGCGGGAGTCGGTGGGGGACCAGAGCAGGTGGTCGCCGTCGGTCGGGGTGATCGAGGTGCCGGCGTAGTCCGCGTTGAACACCTTCTCGATCGCGGCGACATCACGGGTGTCGTCGGTGAAGACGCCGTAGTCGCGGCCGGTCGAGTAGTACTGCGAGGTCAGATTGCCGGTCAGGACGAGCGACTTGGTGGCGTCCACGGTGATCGTCTTCTGGTGCGTGTAGACGAAGCTGGACGGCGACCACACGACACCCACGCCCGCGTTCGTCAGCGCCGTGTACGCCGAGCTGTTGGCGGACTGGTGCGCGCGGTCCAGGACCACCCGCACGGTGACGCCCTTCTTCTCCAGGGCGATCAGGTCGTTGACGGCCGTGGTGTCCTCCAGCTCGTACATCGTCATGTCGAGCGAGGTGGTGGCCGAGTTGATGAAGTCGTAGATGGTCGGCTGAGTGGTACCGGCCTGCGAGAAGGCGAAGGCCGTGTACGTCGCGGCGTTGGCGGGGACAGCCGTGACGAACAGGGTGGCGCCGGCGGCCAGCGCGACACCCGCGCGGCCGAGGAACGTCCTCAACATGCGTGACTCCTAGTCGAGTTGATGCCCACGTGGGGGGTGGCGGGCAGGTGCATGACACCACGCGCGTAGAACGCGGAGGAAGAGAGGCCGGGTGAACTCACGATTACCGTCCACGAGTTCAGCTGGACAAAGGGGACTCCGCGCAGGTGGGACCCGGTTCATGGGGTCCCCGCGAGTTAGCAAAAACTTCGTAGCCACAGGATCCCGGGTCAACGACAGCGCCCCTGAAGGGGCGCGGGGAACTGCGCGCCCAGCCCCAACGGCGCGGCACGAGAACGACGGCATATCGGGGCACTTCGCGCGGAGCGCCTAGGCTGCGCCCCGACACTCACATCAACCCCAGGAGCACCTCCGTGTCCAACCCGCCCCCCGCCCCTCACCCGCTGCTCGAACCCGTCCTCGCCCTCCTGGGCAACTGGCACGGCCAAGGCAAGGGCGAATACCCCACCATCGACGGCGACTTCACCTACGCCCAGGACGTCACCTTCACCCACGACGGTCGTCCCTTCCTGCACTACGAGGCCCGAGCCTGGATCCTCGACGCCGAAGGCGCACCACTCCGCCCGGCAGCCCGCGAAAGCGGCTGGTGGCGCCTCCAGCCCGATGCCCGGATCGAGGCACTCATCACCCAGCCCACCGGCATCGCGGAGATCCTCGTCGGAACCGCCACCGCCGGCACGATCGACCTCACCACCCACCAGATCGCCCTCACCCCCACCGCCAAGAACGTCACCGCCACCCGCCGCCGCTACACCCTGACCGACGACGCCACCCTCACCTTCACCCACGACCTGGAAGCCGTAGGACAACCGCTGCAACACCACCTCGCCGCGCAGCTCCACCGCACGGGCTGAAATGGACTGATCAGAAAGCCTGTTCACGGCGTTGCTTTCCGAATATCCGATCGTTGATCTCCTCATGCAGTGAGCGGTGCCCGAGCGGCATGGAGGCGTGGATCGACAGTGGTGCCCGGCGGCCTCCCGTGGGCAGGCGAACGGAGAGCCCTGTGCGCATGAGTGACCTTCAACGGTGCGAGATCCGGCCCGGACGACTCGTCGAGTGGACGCTGCACCCGGCGGCCGTAGGAGCGGCGCGGGCCCTCCCGGACGACGCGCGGCCACCGGCGTACGTGCAGGAGTCCCACATCCGGACGGCGCGCTCGGTGCGCGAGGACGGGCTGTTCGTGCCGACCTGGCTCGGCACCGCCTTCGACATGCCGGGGCGGATCGAACTCGACGTGCTCCAGGGCGCGTTGCGGTCCTGGATGCTCCGGCACGAGACGCTGCGCAGCGGCTTCCGGTGGGCCGGTGACGAGATGCGCCGCTTCACCCTGGACGCCGACGCCGTGGCCCTGCACCGCGAGGACGTGGGGGAGTTCGCGGACGCGGTGACGCTCACCCGGTACCTGCAGGACCGTTTCGATGTGACGGCCGACGCGCTCACCTGGCCCAACTTCCTCTTCGCGGCGGTCGTCCGCGACGACGGCACGAGCGTCTACCTCGCCTTCGACCACAGCAATGTCGACGCCTACTCCCTCCACCGCATCGCGGGCGAGGTCCATGAGCTGTACGCGGCCGGCCTCGCCGGGAAGGCCGTCGAGTCGGCGCCCGTCGCCAGTTACATCGACTTCTGCGCGGGCGAGCGCACGGACGCCGACCAGATCGACGACACCCACACCGTCGTCTCCCGCTGGCGCGAGTTCATCGCCCGCTGCGACGGCAAGCTGCCGAACTTCCCCGTCGACCTCGGCCTCGACCCCGAAGGGCCGCTGCCCACCCAGAAGTTCCTCCAGGAGATGCTCGTCGACGACAAGGACGCGGCGGCCTTCGAGGCGTACTGCCGCCCCTACGGCGGAAGCCTCGTCGGCATCCTCGCGGCCGTCGCACTGGCCGCCCGCGAGATCAGCGGCCTCGACGTGTACCGCACCGTCGTCCCCTTCCACACCCGCGCCAAGTCCCGCTGGGCCGACTCGGTCGGCTGGTACGTGGGCGGCGCCCCGATCGAGATCCCCGTGCAGCACGCCACCGACTTCGACCACGCCCTGCGCATGGTCCGCGCCACCCTCCGCGAGAACCGCCCGCACGCCCGCATGCCCATCGCCCGCGTCCTGCGCCTGCTGGGCGCCGACTTCCGGCCCACGTCCCCCGACCTGTACTCGATCGTCTCCTACGTCGACTCGCGCCCCCTGCCCGGTTCGGAACGCTGGCAGGAGCTGAAGGCGTACGGACTGATCCGGGTGTCGTACGGCGACCAGGTGTGCGCGTGGGTGACCCGGGTCCACGAGGGACTGCAGTTCGCGTGCCGCGTCCCGGACAACGTCATCGCGGACAAGAACATGCGGCTGTGCATGGAGCTGGTGCGGGAGCGGCTCGTCGAGGTGGCCCGGCAGGCCCTGCCCGCGGCGGTCGGTCCCGCCTAGGGGTGGGCGGGGGCGCGCGGCACCTCACCGTACCGACCTGCGCACGCGCGCCCCATGTCCGAACAAACATGGTGCAGGACCGTTGACCGACCGGACGGACGGGACCTACGTTCTCTGCAGGCGAAAGCGCTTGCCATACCCCCGCCGTTCATCCGACGCGGCCCGATCGGTCGTGCTCCCGTGCCCTGCCGTCCGTCCGTTCCCCCCACCTTCTGCCGGACGGTGCAACAACTCCTGACCTCAGACAACGATGTCCACGCTCCACTCAGGAGGCATCGCCATGACGCCACCCAGTTTCCGGAGACGAGCTGTCCTCGGCGCCGCCGCGGGCGCCCTGTTCGCCCCCCTCCTCGCCGGCTGTTCCGACGGCGCCGGAGCGAGCACGGCGGCGGGCGGCAAAGTGACACTCACCTTCGCCTGGTGGGGCAACGACGACCGTGCGCAACGCACCAACGCCGCCGTGGCCCTCTTCGAGAAGCGCCACCCGAACATCACGGTCCGCACCTCCTTCGCCGGCTACCCGGCGTACGTGCAGAAGCTCGCCACCCAGGCGGCGGGCGGCGACCTCCCGGATGTGGCCCAGCTCGACTACCGCCAGATATCCCAGTACGCGGGCAGCGGGACCCTCCTCGACCTCGGCCCCTACGTCAGGAACGGCACGCTCCGGACGGCCGACTTCGACAGGACCCTGACCCGCACTGGCGTCTACGACGGCAAGCAGTACGCCCTACCGATGGGCAAGGGAACGACCGGCATCGTCTACGACGCCGCCGTCTTCAAGAAGGCCGGAGTCGCGACACCTCAACCGGGCTGGACCTGGGACGACTGGGCCGAGGCGGGCAAGAAGATCACCGCGCTCGGTATGAAGGGCCCCAACGGGCATGCCTACACCGGCCTTTCGGACCTCGGGGTCAACGAGGACGCCTTCGAGACCTGGTTGCGCGGCAGGGGCAAGGAGTTGTACGCCTCCGAGCACCGACTCGGCTTCACCGCCGACGACTTGACCGACTTCTGGACCTTCACCGACAAGCTGCGCCGCGCGGGCATCGTGTCGCAGGCCAGGGACACCGCCCAGGTCGGCGGCGCCGTCGAGGACACCCCGATGGGACGCGGTATCGCGGCGACCGACTTCAACTGGGACGCCCCCTTCCTCGGCTACCCGCCCCTGCTCGGCGACCAGGTCCACTTCGCGCCCGTCCCCACGACCGACGGCAAGGTGGGCCAGTACTTCAAGCCGACCATGCTCATCGGCGCGGGCGCCGGGACCCAACACCCCAAGGAGGCGGCCGAGTTGATCGACTTCCTGCTCAACGACCCCGCCGCCGGCGAGATCCTCGGCGTCACCCGCTCCACACCCCCCAACGAGAAGATCGCCGAGGAGATAGGCAAGGGCCTGACCGGCCCGGAGAAAGAGGTCTACGACTACGGCCGCACGATCGCCGCCCACGGCACCTCGGCCCCACCCATGGCACCGCCCCGCGGCGACGTCGTCCTCCAGGTCTCCTTCACCCGCGACTACCAGCGCGTCTCCTACGGCATGGAGAGCCCGCGCGGCGCCGCCGAGGAGTACGTCGCCGAGGCGAAGCGGGAGCTGCGATGACCACCACGGCGACCCCACCGCCCCGCACCGCACCCGCCACCGCGCCACCACCGGAACACCGCAAGCGCGGTCAACGCAGCGGCCCCGCCTACATCTTCCTCTCGCCGTGGATCCTCGGAGTCGTCCTCCTGACACTCGCCCCCATGGCCGTGTCCCTCTATCTCTCGTTCACCGACTACAACCTCTTCGACCCGCCCAAGTGGGTCGGACTGCGCAACTACAGCGACATGTTCACCGCGGACCCGAGGTACTGGCGCTCGGTGGGCACCACGCTCCTCTACGTCGTGGTCGCCGTCCCCCTCAAACTCGCCATCGCCCTCGGCGTCGCACTGCTGCTCAGCAACACCCGCAAGGCCAAAGGCTTTTACCGCTCGGCCTTCTACGCCCCTTCGCTGCTCGGCGCGAGCATGGCGGTCGCGCTGGTGTGGCGGGCGCTCTACAACGACGGCGGCACGGTCGACGAACTGCTGTCCTCCATCGGCATCCACACCGGCGGCTGGGTCTCGGACCCGCACCTCGCGGTGTTCGTCGTCGCGCTGCTCTCCGCCTGGCAGTTCGGCGCCCCGATGGTCATCTTCCTGGCCGGGCTGCAGCAGATCCCGGTCGACCTGTACGAGGCCGCCGCACTCGACGGCGCGGGACGATGGCGCCGGTTCGTGTCCGTGACGCTGCCCATGCTGTCCCCGGTGGTCTTCTTCAACCTCGTCCTGGAGACCATCCAGTCCTTCCAGGTCTTCACCCCCGCCTTCGCCATCAGCGGCGGCAACGGCGGACCGGCCGACTCGACCGAGTTCTACACGCTCTACCTCTACGAACGGGGCTTCACCGCCTCGCACATGGGCTACGCCTCCGCCATGGCCTGGGTCCTGCTCCTGGCCATCGGCGCGGTCACGCTCGTCCTCTTCAGGACCTCACGCTCCTGGGTCTTCTACGCCAACGAGGGGGCCTGATGGCCACGACCGTGCCCGACTTGAAGAGTGCCGCCGCACTCAAGACCGACGTCGGCCGCACCCGCACCGCCGCGATCGCGAAACACCTCGGCCTGGTGGCCGTACTCCTCGTCCTGCTCTACCCGTTGGTGTGGCTCCTCGCCACCTCGCTGAAGCCGGCGAACGAGGTCCTCACCAGCCTCAAACTGCTGCCGAGCCACCTCGAGTGGTCGAACTACACCACCGCCCTGGACGGAATCAGCGGCGTCTCGATCACCCGCCTGCTTCTCAACTCCCTGCTGATCAGCGTCGGTTCGGTGATCGGGAACGTCGTCTCCTGCTCCCTCGCCGCCTACGCCTTCGCCCGGCTGCGGTTCCGGATGCGGGGCCCGATGTTCGGCTTCATGATCGCCACGTTGATGCTGCCGCACCACGCCGTACTGATCCCGCAGTACATCATCTTCAACAAACTCGGCATGGTGGACACCTATTGGCCGCTGATCCTGCCCAAGTTCCTTGCCACGGAGGCCTTTTTCGTCTTCCTCATCGTCCAGTTCGTGCGCGGCCTGCCGCGAGAGCTGGACGAGGCCGCCCGCATCGACGGCTGTGGACCGTTCCGCATCTTCTGGTCGGTGGTCCTGCCGCTGACCCGCCCGGCCCTGATCACCACCGCGATCTTCACCTTCATCTGGAGCTGGAACGACTTCTTCACCCAGCTGATCTACCTCTTCGACCCGGAGAAGTTCACGATCACCCTGGCCCTGCGCAACTTCGTCGACCAGTCCAGCACCTCCGCCTACGGCCCGATGTTCGCGATGTCGGTGATCTCGATCGTGCCCATCGTGCTGTTCTTCTTCGCCTTCCAGCGCTACTTGGTCGAGGGCATGGCGACCTCCGGACTGAAGGGCTGAGCCGATGAGTTCCCTCGCACCCCAACGCCGGGAACCCGGTGAGGTGTTCGGCCCCCGCTTCACCCTCTTCGCCGACATGCTCGCCGTCGGCCTGGCGGCGGCGGTCGCCTCCCTCCCCCTGATCACGGCTCCTACGGCGTTCGCCGCGGCCTGCGCGGTCCTGCGCCGGTCGATCCGCGAGGACCGGCCGGCGAGCATGGGGGAGTATGTCGGTGAGTTCCGCGCCCATGGACCGCGCCGTGTGCTGCTGGCGGGCGTGACGGTGTTCGCGGCGGTGACCTTGGTCGTCCTCGACCTCGCGCTCGCGGGGGCGGGTCTCCCGGGAGCCCGTCCGATGTCGTGGGCGCTGACCGCTGTGGCAGTGGCGGGACTCGTTGTGGGCCTGCGCGCCGCGGGCGATCCGGAGGTGGCGCGCGGCTGGCGCCCGGCCCTGAGCAGGGCCGTGACCCGGTCAGTCACAGATCCGGTGGGCTGCGCGCTGATCGCGACGGCGGTCGGGCTGTGCGTCGCGTTCGTGTGGATGTTGCCGCTGCTCGCCCTGCTGCTGCCGGGGCCACTCGCCTTTGCGATCACGGCAGTTGAGCTGCGTATCGAGCCGGCCTGCGAAGACGCTGCCGTCGGTTCGGGAGGGTGACGGGCGACTCGCCTCTCGACGGGTGGCGGGATCCCGTCGGACCCTGTCACTGAGTCCTCTGGTTGCCTTCCGTACCCGCTTCTACGGTCGAGGGAGAGGCCGGCGAACGCCGGCATCCCCTCCCACGGAAGACGCCACATGCACGTCCAGATTGTTCTGTTCGACGGCTTCGACCCGCTCGATGTCGTCGCTCCCTATGAGGTCCTGTACGCCGGTGGTGCCGCGTCCGGTGGCGCGGTCACCTTGGAACTCGTCTCGGCCGAAGGGCCTCGGGACGTCGTCAGCGGTACCGGTGGCCTGATGCTGCGGGCCACCGGAACCCTCGACCCGGCCCGCTCCGGCCTCGTTCTCGTGCCGGGTGCTTCCGGGCGGGTGGGGGAGCCGGGCGAGGTGCCCGACATCGACGCCGGCGGTGAACCGGCGTGGCGGCAGGACGAGTTCATCCCCGTCCTGCTCGGCCGCACTCTGAGCACCGAACTGCCCGGTCTGCTGAAGGCCGCCATGGACAACCCGCGGATCACCATGGCCGCGGTGTGCGGCGGCTCGCTGGTGCTGGCCATGGCCGGGCTGATCGAGGGCCGCAACGCCACCACCCATCACCTGGGCCTGGACATGCTCGAAGCCACGGGTGTGAACGCCGTCCACGCCCGCGTCGTCGACGACGGCGACCTGGTGACCGGCGCCGGCGTCACCTCCGGCCTTGACCTGGGCCTCTACCTGCTGGAGCGGGAGATCGGTCCGCGGATCGCCCATGCCGTGGAGGAACTGTTCGCGCACGAACGCCGGGGCACCACCTGGCGGGCCGAGGGTCCGACGCCAGCCGCCCCGTAATCGCCGCCCACCATAAGAAAGAACCACTCATGCCCATCGAAGGCGTCTGGGACCTGACCATCGCCACACCCGTCGGCCGCATCAAGCCCGTCGTCGAACTGACCCGCGAGGGCGACGAGTTCACCGGAGTCGCGCACGGCGCGGGCGAGGAGGTCCCCCTCCGCGACATCGTCGTCGACGGCGACCGCATCACCTGGAAGCAGGCGGTCACCAAGCCGTTGCGCCTGAACCTGACCTTCGCCGTCACCGTCGAGGGCGATGCCTTCACCGGCACCTCGAAAGCGGGCCCTCTCCCTGCCTCCAAGGTCACCGGCCGACGCCGGGTCACCGGGACGGACTGACCTGCTCGGCCCAGCCGCTCCAGCCGGGGATCGCCTCGCACGCCTCCCGCCACGCGGACGGGATGCCGGCCGTGCCGGTGCGGGCCGCGACGACACCGCCCGCGATCGCGCAGGTCGTGTCCCGGTCGCCCCACCCGGCGACGGTCTGCCACAACGCCTCGGGCAGATCGTCCAGTTGACCCGCCGCGCACCACAGGGCGAACGGCACGGTGTCCGGTGCGGAGATGAGTGTTCCCGAGCCCAGCACCGACGCCGCGTGCCGTACCGACGTCCGCCCGGAGAAGTTCGCGGCGACCAGCAGCCCGGAGCGGACATCGCTCTCCGGCACGAGCGAGGCGACCTCCCGCAGGAACTCGGCGCGTGGCAGGGCCTGTTGATCCGCACCGGCGGCCGCCAGCGCGGCGGCGACCGCCACGGCCACCGCTCCCGCGACGGCCTCCGGGTGCGCGTGCGTGGTCAGCGCGGACAGCCGGGCCTGCTCGGCGGCGGCCACGAGGTCGTCCCGGAACCAGGCCCCCAGCGGCGCGACCCGCATCGCGGCACCGTTCCCGTAGGACCCCTGCCCGCCGAACTGCCCGGTGGTGACCGCCTGCCAGTCCTCGCCGTCGCCGATGCGGCGCAGGATGCCGTGCATGGAAGGGCCGTAGCCCCGACTCGGGTCGCGCTCGTACTCGGCGGCGAACTCCCGTGCCAACGCGTCCGGTTGGACCTCGCCATGAGTCATCAGATGGGCGAACAGGACGAACGCCATGGCCGAGTCGTCCGTCCACAACCACGGCGCGGGGCGCAGTTCCCGCGCGGCCCACAGCTCCTCGGCGTCCTCGTCGGACCGGGTGAACCAGCCGTCGCCGAAGGCGTCTCCCATCACCAGCCCGTCGAGGGAGGCGTGGGCGTGCCGCGGACTGCTCATGGCGGGGCTCCTGTTAATGATCGGTGGGCTCGGCACATCGTAGTTAAGGTGCCTGGATGGAGCGGATCTTGGTGGTCGGAGTGACAGGCGCGGGCAAGTCGACGCTCGCGCGGGCCGTGGGCGAGCGGCTAGGCGTGCCGTACCACGAGATGGACGCCCTCTACTTCAGCGGCCCCGACTGGACCGTCAACGAAGGCCTGACCGACGACGTCCTGCGTCTCACCTCCGAACCCCGCTGGATCATCGACTCGATCGGCTCGCCCGAAGTCCGTGATCTGCTCTGGGAGAAGGCCGACACGGTGCTCTGGCTGGACTACGCGAGACGCGTGATCATGCCGCGCGTCCTGCGCCGCTCGCTCCGGCGCACGGTCACCCGCGAGAGTGTCTTCGGCGGCAACAGGGAGACCTGGGCGGGCTGGCTGAGCCGGGAACACCCGGTCTGGTGGGCCTGGTCCCAGCACACGAGCCGGCGCAGCGAGATCGAACGCCGGATCAGCGATCCCCGCTTCGCCCCGCTCACCGCACACCGGTTCGCCCGCCCCGACGACACGACGGCCTGGCTGGCGAACCTGGGATGACGTGCTGCCTACGCGAGTTGGCCGAGGGAGCGGTAGAAGCCTAGGTGGCTACGGGCCGCCGCGTCCCAGGTGTGGCGGGCGGCGAGGGCACGCCCGGCGGCGGTGCGGCCCGGGTCCCCGGTGGCCAGGACGCGGCCGAGTTCGGCGGCCAACTCCTGTGGCGTGGCGGCGAATTGAGCGGCGCCGCCGAACACCTCACGCAGTACGGGCAGATCCCGCACGACCAACGGAACTCCCGCCGCCAGCGCCTCCATGGCCGCGAGACCGAAGCCTTCCTTGAGGGACGGGAACGCGAACGCGTCCGCCGCCGCGACCAGCGACGGCAACTCGTCCTCGCCCACCTGCCCCAACACCACCGGTTCTACGGCGAGTTCGGCGGCCCGCGCCTCCCAGGCCGACCGGTAGTCGCGGTAGTCGAAGAGCGTCTCGCCGCCCGCGATGACCAGGCGGACGTCGGGACGGGCGGCGCGCAGGAGGGCGTAGGCCTCCAGGAGGTCCAGTGAGCCCTTGCGGGGTTCGATGCCGCCGACGGTGAGGACGTACGGGCCGAGACGGGAGCGCCAACTCGCTTGCGCGGCCGGGTCGGTGGCGGCGAAACGGTCGTAGGCCACGCCGTTGGGGATGACCTGCGCATTGATGCCCCAGCCGGCCGCCAACTCCCCGGCGACGGCTGCCGATACGCAGACGTGCGCGTACGGGTCGACGATCGCGCGCTCGTGGCAGGCGGCCAGTTCGGGGGTGGTGAAGTGGTCGAGGTGGTGGACCGTGCGGACGCAGCGGCCGGCCGCGTTGGCGCTGATGCAGTCCTGGGCGTGGACGACGTCGTAGGGCGTGGGGTCGAAGGCGGTGCGGAGGGTGGCGATGGAGCGGAGGATGCGTTCGCCGACCGTCTCCGTGGGCGGGCCGTCGGGGAACGGGACGATCTGGACGCGGACCGCCGGGTGCACCGGGCGGAAGAAGCCCGCGTCGCCGCCCCGGCCCAGGGTCCACACCGTGACGTCCTCGCCCAGTGCCGCGAGGGCCTCCGCGAGGGCGAGGGTGTGCACGACCCCGCCGCGCGGCTTGGTGGAGTAGCTGAGCAGGGCGATCTTCACGTACGGGACTCCCGGTAGGCGTCGGGGCGGCGCTCGTCGAGGTGGCGCAGGACGCGGCGGGCGCGGTCGGTCTCGGCGGCGACGTCGATCTCGGCGACCGCGAGACCGGCCTTGGACCAGGTGCGGGCGAGGATGTCGCCGCCCGGGCCGACCACCTTGGCCTGGCCGAGGAAGCGCATGCCGCCCATCGCGCCGGTCTGGTTGGAGGAGGCCAGGACGACCTGGTTCTCGGCGGCGCGGGACTGGTCGTAGAGGTCGAAGAGGCGGGCCTGGCGGTCCTGGGCCATGCGCGGGGCGCGGTTGGTGATGCTGGTGGGCCACGCGGAGAGGCAGGCGAGGATCTCGGCGCCGTCCAGGGCCAGCGAACGGGCCGACTCGGGGAAGGTCTTGTCGTAGTCGATCAGCATGCCCAGGCGGCCGACCGGGGTGTCGAAGGCGTCGAAGCGGTCCCCCGCCGTGTACGCGGCGACCTCGCCCGCCGGGAGGTGGACCTTGCGGTGCCGGCCGAGGACGCCGTCGCCGCTGACGCAGACGGCGGCGTTGTAGCGCTCGGTCCCGCCGTCCTCGCAGTAGCCGACGCACACCACCATCTCGGCGGCCAGACGGGCGACTTGGAGGATCAGCGGGTCGTCCGGTTTGAGGGCCGGGGGGAGCGTCTGGGGGTCGGGGTGGCGCAGGTCGGCGAGGTAGCCGCCGAGGGTGGCGTCCGGCAGGACCAGCAGGTCGGCGCCGTTGCCGCGGGCGTCGTCGATGAGTTTGGCGACGCGGGCCAGGTCGAACTCCAGGTCGCGGCCGAAGTGGGCGGCCGCGGCCGCGATCCGGATGGTGCTCATGCGGTGACTGCTCCCGGGGCTGGTCCGTAGGTCTCGGGCCGCCGGTCGCGCAGGTGTCCCATCGACCGGCGGGCGGTCTCCAGGGCCTGCACGACGTCGAGTTCGGCGACGGCGATGCCGGCGGTCACGCCCGTGTCGGCGAGGATCTCGCCGCCCGGGTCGACGACCTTGGCACTGCCCACGAAGCGTAGCGACCCGAACGTGCCCGACTGGTTCGCGGACAGCCACACGATCTGGTTCTCCAGCGCGCGAGCCCGGTCGAACAGGTCGAAACGCCGCTTCCAGCGGTCCTGTTCGAGATCGGCGCTCGCCTTCGTGCGCGCACCCGGCCAGGCCGACACGCACACCCCGATCTCGGCGCCGTCCAGGGCCAACGCCCGCGCCGACTCCGGGAACGCCTTGTCGTAGCAGATCATCATCCCGAGCCGACCGACCGGTGTGTCGAAGGCGTGGAAGCGGTCCCCGGAGGCGTAGCTCGCGTCCTCGCTGAGCGGCTGGTGGACCTTGCGGTGGTTGCCGAGGACGCCGTCGCCGGTGACGCAGACGACGCTGTTGTAGCGGGCGTCCCCGGCCGCCTCGCAATATCCCGCTACGACCGTCAACTCCCCGGCCAGAGCGGCCAGTCGGCGGATCTCCGGGCCGTCGAGGGCGAGTGCGGGCGGGCCCTCGTCGAGTTCGGCGTCGCCGTCCAGGCTGAGCAGATAGCCGCCCAGGCATGCCTCCGGCAGCGCGAGGAGCCGTACCCCCTGCTCACCGGCCTCCTTGATCAGCCGCTCCGCGATCGCGAAGTCCTCTTCCAGGTCGCGGCCGAACTCGGCGGCCACGGCCGCCATCCGCAGCGTGCTCATGCCGTCCCCATTCCGGTCACCGTAGAGGCGACCGCCTCGGTGATCTCTCCGTCGGGCCAGCGCAGCCCGACCCCTTGCCCAGCGGTCAACTCCCCGCATACGGCGCCCGTTGCGGGCCCGGCGGGCAGCGCAGGCGCGTACGGCTCGTCGGCGGTGAGCATCGCGAAGCCCGGGAAACAGGTCAGCCAGTCGCCCATCGAGGCGTTCGCAGGGCGTGGCACTTCGGCCATGTCGAGCACCGCACCGCAGCCGCTCGCCTCGGCCAGCATCCCCAGTGTCCCGGCGATCCCGGCCATCGACACGTCCTTCGCGGCGGCCGGTCGCGCGGCGGCCACCGCCCTTGTCATCGTGCGGAGTTCGGCCGTACGGCGATGGGTCGTCGAGTCCCACTGGCGGCCCCGGTAGCCCGCGCGCCAGTCGCCGCCGAGGTCGGCCGTGACCCGTACGGCGTGTCCGGGGCGACCTCCGCCGCCGGGCACGGGCCGGTCGGTGCGGCCGAGCGCGGTCACCGACAGGGCGGCGGGGACGCCGAGTTGGGTGTGACCGCCGAGCACCGGGACGCCGTACGCCTGCGCCGCCCGGGTCAGTCCGGCGAGGACCAGTGCGGCGTGCGCGGCATCGCGTGCGCCCACCGCGTCCAGCAGCCCGACCGGTGAAGCACCCATCGCCGCAAGGTCGTTGACGTTCACGAGGACCGCGCACCAGCCCGCCCACTCCGGGTCCCGTTCGACCATCGACGGCACGATCGCGTCGCAGGCGGCGATCACATCGGTGCCGGGGACGGGCGCGCCGTCGTCACCGACGAAGCCGGGGAGTGCGGGGAGTTCCGCGAGCAGCGGGCCCAACGCGGCTTTCGTGGCCGCGACTTGGGCCGCGATCCGTGTGATGGGCCAGCGCATCAGGACGTGTGGCGTACCGGCGACTTCCGTGGTCCGCACCGACTGCCAGCCGAGGCGGCGGAAGAGCACCTCGTTGCGGGCCTGCACGGTCGCGTCGAACCGCAGGACGCCCTCCGCCTCGGCGCGTGCGCAGGCTGCCCGGACCAGTGCCGCGCCGATTCCGTGCGGGCCGCGCGCCTGCGGGGCGACGACCAGCCGACCGCCCTGCCACCAGCCGAGGTCCGCGCCGCCGTCGACCGGGCCCAGCCGCACCCCGCCGATGACAGTGCCGTCCGGGGCCCGGGCGACCAACACGACGGTACGGGTGTCGGCGTCACGGTCGTCGAGGTCGTCGCCGGTGAAGAGCCCCTGTTCGTGGACGAAGATTTCCGTGCGCAGGCGTCGGTAGGCGGCCAACTCCGCTTGGTCGGCGGCCTGTTCTATGTGGAACGCGGGGCGGCGGGCGAGCGTGCTCCGGTCGCCGAGCAGCGCCAGGATGTCGACCGGTCCGTCCGTCGCGAGGGGTGCCGCGGAACCGTCGAGGTACACGGCCATCACCCGCCCGCCGACTGCAGCACACTGCACGCACCGCACGCCGCGCAGCCCGCCTTCTGGTCGGCGCCGGTCATCCCGGCGGCGCGCAGTTTGGCCGCGACGCCCTCGGTGACGTACGTCAGGAGGTCGGCGCTCGGTGCCGGGATGCCGTCGCGGGCGGCTAGTGTGCCGGCCATCGGGCGGAACGGGACGACGAACGGGTACACGCCCCGGTCGATCAACTTGCCTGCACCTGCGATGAGTTCGTCCGGGTCCTCGCCGAGTCCCACGAGCAGATAGGTGGAGACGCGGTTGCGTCCGAAGACCCGCACCGCCTCGTCCCACGCGGCCTCGTACTCGGCCATCGGGACCGTCGACTTGCCCGGCATCCAGCGCCGCCGCACCTCGTCGTCGAGGGACTCGACATGGATGCCGATCGTGGTGGCGCCGGCGTCGTGCAGTGCGCGGATCCAGACGAGGTCGCCGGGCGGTTCGCACTGCACCTGGATGGGGAGGTCGGGCACCGCTTCGAGGACGGCGCGCACGGAGCGGACGAGATTGCGCGCGCCCCGGTCGGGACCGGTCGTCGTGCCCGTGGTCATCACCATCTGCTTGATGCCGTCCAACCGCACGGCCGCTTCGGCGACTTCGGCGAGCTGCGTGGGTGTCTTGGCGGCGACCGTCGCGCCCGAGCGCAGGGACTCCTCGATGGTGCAGAAGCGGCAGCGGTCTGACTCGGCGTAGCGGATGCAGGTCTGGACGACGGTGGTGGCGAGGACGTCGGCGCCGTGTAGGCGGGCGATGTGCTCGTAGGGGGTGCCGTCGGCGGTGGTGAGGTCGTAGAACTTCGGGCGGTTCACGGCGGTCAACGCCAGCCCGGTGTCCGTGAGTTGTCCGTTCTCGTCGCCGAGCCAGACCTTGCCGTCGCGTACGCGGTAGGGGCTCGCCGGGTTGGTGGGCAGTGCGGCGTTGGCACCGTCGACGAGGACGTGGCCGTCGCCGCTCGGACCCGCGCCGTCGGGCCGCCGTACGGGGGCGTCCAACGCGACGCCGTGCAGGGCGAGTTCGGCGCGGGTCAGGATGCGCACATCCACCGCCGTACTCGTCGATCCGGTGCCAACGCTCACAGTGGCCCCCTTACAGCTGGTAGGTGGAGTTGATGATGGCGCCCTTGCGCGCGTAGTGGATCAGCGCGTCCTGGACGTCCAGCGGGTGCGTCGGGATGACGCCCTCGATGAGGTCCTCCTCGCGGGCGCCGTGCAGGGAGAGGCCGAAGCGGCAGCAGAACACCTTGCCGCCCTCGGCGATGAACGTCTTGAGCTGGTTGTTGATGTTGTGCTCGCCGGGGAAGGCCGAGTTGCCGGTGGTCGGGAAGCCGCGTGTGGCAAGGCAGTTGAGGGAGCCGGGGCCGTAGAAGTAGATGGCCGTCTCGAAGCCCTTGCGCAGGGCGCGGGTCGCCTGGAGGACGGCGACGAAGGAGACCGACGACTCGTGGGCGATGCCGTGGACGAGCGTGAAGTACGTCTCGCCGTCCTCGGCCTTGTAGTCGGGGAACACCTTCGTCGCGCCGTAGATGCTGGTGCCGTCCGGGAGGGACGGGTGGGGGATCTCGTTGAGGGACTGCTGCTCGATCTCGCTGAGTTCGACGGTTTCGGACATGGCTGTCTCCTTGTGCGTACCGGACTTGAGAGGGGAGTCGGTCAGTCGTAGAGCGCGGCGAAGGTGTCCCGGAAGACCAGGTCGCCGAGTTCGCCGCCGCCGGTCGCTTCGGCGAGGCGGGCGTACTCGCCCGTGAAGTCGCCCCACGGCTGGTCGCTGGCGAAGAGCACCCGGTCGTGGCCGATGCCGCGGCGCTCGATCTCCCGGGCCAGCCAGCGGGGAGTGAAACCGATGGCCCAGGAGAGGTCGGTGTAGACGTGCTTGCCGGCGGTGATCCAGTCGAAGAACCGGGAACCGGCGAGCTTGATGTGGCCGCTCATCCCGCCGCCGAAGTGCACGAGATGGACGGGGACTTGGTCGGCGTACCAGTCGACCAGGTGGCCGACCTCGTCGATGTCGGAGGCGGCGCCGGGGGAGGTGTGGACGTGGACGACCAGGTTGTGGCGGGCCGCCTCGGCGAAGATGCGGTCCAGGTGAGTGCGGCAGGCCGGGTCGGTGGGGCGGCCGCCGAGCAGGAAGCTCAGCTTGAGCGCCTTCACGCCCCGCTCGCCCGCCAACTCCAGTGCCTGGGCCGTGCGTTGCTCGTCCTCGGGGCGCGGGGAGACCCACAGCCCGGCGCGGATGCGGTCGTCGGTCTGGGCGGCCTCGATCGCCAACTCGTTGAAGGAGAAGGCGATCGCGGGATCCGGAACGCCGTAGTTCGGGATGACCAGGGCGCGTTCGGTGCCCTCCGCGTCCAGGTCGGCGATGAGCTGCTTGACGGTGGCGCGGGCGGTGGTGTCGGGGTTGACCGGCGGGCCGCCGTAGAAGGGGTAGGCGGGGAGGACGCCGATGTGGCGGTGTGCGTCGTAGACCATGGTGGATATCCCGTTCCTCAGCCGATCGGGAGGGCGGAGGCGAGGTCGGTGGGGGCGCCGGTGAGGGTGCCGCAGACGTCGGCCAGGCGGCGGGACGCCTCGATGTGGTTGGCGAGGAACTCCGCGTCCCTGCCCACCGCTTCGAAGCGTCCCGACCCCCACGAGTGCTGCCAGGGCAGGCCGAGGAAGTACAGGCCGGGGACGCTGGTGGCACCCCGCCAGTGCATCGGGTAGCCGCGGCCGTCGAAGACCGGTGCCTCTATCCAGCGGTGGTCGCGGCGGAACCCGGTGGACCAGATGACGGACGTGATGTCGGCCTGGTTCAGGTCGAGTTCGCGGAGTTGGTCGTCGGGTTCCCACACGGGGATGTAGCGAGGTTCGTCCGGTGCCGCGATGTTGTGGGCGGTGATGTGGGCGTCGATGGCGTCCTTGATGCCCTCCGCCACGGCGTCCGCGTGGTCGAGGTTCACCTTGAGGTCGTCGGCGAACTCCAGTGCCGTAGAGCCGACTTCGGTGAGTCGGCCGTACAGCCGCATACCGTCGCGGGCGAAGGCGCGCAGGTCGATGTCGCGGCCTCCGTCGCGCCCGGTGACGTAGTGGTTGACGCGCATCCGGACCGCGCCGGCGTCGTCGAAGTCGTCGATGCTCTTCGCGTAGTGGCCCATCTCGTCGAGCCAGGCCACACAGTCGCGGCCGCGGTAGAAACGGGCGACACGCGGTGCGCTGCCGACGGCGAGGTGCACCTGGCGTCCGGCGAGGTGCAGGTCCTCGGCTATCTGGCAGCCGGACTGTCCGGTGCCGACCACCAGGACGGCGCCCGGGGGGAGTTGGGCGGCGTTGCGGTACCGGGAGGAGTGGACCTGGGTGAGGGTGTCGGGGAGGCGTTGGGCCATCGGTGGGAGGGAGGGGGTGTGGTACGGGCCGGTGGCTATCACCACCTGGTCGGCGGTGAAGTCGCCCTCGGTGGTGGCGAGTTCGAAGACTCCGCTCGGGGAGCGGCGCAGCCTGGTGACTGTCACGCCCTCGACGAGCGGCGGTCGGAAGTGGGCTACGTAGCCCTCCAGGTACCGCACGATGTCGTCGCGGATCATGAAGCCGTCCGGGTCGTCGCCCTGGTAGGGGTAACCGGGCAGCCTGCACTGCCAGTTGGGGGTCACCAGGCAGAAGGAGTCCCAGCGGCGTTCGCGCCACTCGTGTCCGACCCGGTGGGTCTCGATCACGACATGGTCGATGCCGCGTTCGCGGAGTTCGTGGCTGACGGAGAGGCCCGCCTGGCCGCCGCCCACCACGGCCACCGAGTAGTGCGCGCCGGCCAGCCGTACCGTCGGGCTCATCGCGGGCTCCCGTCGGCGCCGGTGAGGGACTCGACCGTGACCTTGGCGTCGGTGATGTCGCCGTATGCCGCGGCCGTCCGCTCTATCAGGGCGAGTTGGCCGGAGGCGCCGGTGCAGTGGAAGCCGAACTTCTCCCGTACGCGCTCCCCGGCGATACCGAGTGCCGTGCGGCTGCGCTCGACGAATTCGGCGAGCTCGTATTCGGAGCCCGGGGTGAAGTAGTCCTCGACTATTGTGGAGGGGGAATAGCAGCGCTGGGTCAGACCGTCGGGCCAGCGCACATCGAAATACATCTCGGGCATGACATCCTCCATGCCGCGCGCCGAGGTCTTGCCACCTCGCCGCTCTCCATGGCGACAAACTTCAGCCCTGCGGATTTCCGAACGAAGTCATCGGGAACAAAGGGGAGTTGCGAAAACCTCACCGCGGCTCGGGGGCGGTGTCAGCTATTTGTGATCGCCCGTTGACGTTTCGGCGGACGGCCAATGGGCGAGCGAGATCATCCCCATCACCCGGCGTATCAGGTAGAAGGCCAGGGGCAGTTCGACGAACAGTGCCAGCGCCGCCGACCACCAGACCTCCGACGTGCCGAAGGCGAGGGACACGTCGAACCACGCGTCGCAGATCAGCAGGACCGACGTGGTGAGCGCCGCCAATATGACGGCGCGGTTCCGGCGCCAGCCGAGCAGCGCGGTGGACGCCATCGCGACCACGAGCAGGACGTCGAAGCCGACCCAGGTCAGACGCCACTGGTGCACCTCGTAGCCGGACGGCAGCGTCACCGCCAGCAGGACCGTCCACGGGATCAGTCCCACGGCGCAGACGGTGAGCAGTTCCAGGGTGTGACGCCGGTGCCGGCGTACCCGCTCCAGCACGTCGGGCGCCGGAGTGGGGGCCTCGACCCGGTTGCGGGTGTCGGCGTTTATCGCGTCGCTCACCTCGACTGCTCCGTTCTCAGACGTCCGATGGTGATCCAGTAGGGCAACGCCTCCTTCGGCGTCGTTTCTTCCCGAGAGCGGCAGGTGCGGATTCCGCGCCTCCGGATCACCGCAAATCGGATGCTTCTCCCCAATAGCGGAGTAACTGAGCGGCGGACTAGACTCGCGCAACCAACGATCCGGGGAAGGTCCGGCATGCGACGGTGGGCGGAATTCGTTCTTCGGCATCGCAAGGCGGTAGTCGCGTTCTGGGGTCTGGTGCTGATCGCCGGCATCCTGCTCGCCGGTCGCACCACGGACCGGCTGACCATCGACTTCTCCCTGCCCGGCCAGCCCGGCACCGTGACCGCGCACAAGATCGAGGACGCCTTCGGCAGCGGCGGCGACACCAACCCCTATCTGGTCGCGGTCACCCTGCCGGCCGGGCAGACGATCACCGGTCACGAGACGGACGTAGGGAAGGTCTTCACGGCCGTAGGCACGGCGGTACCGGGCGTGCGGCTGATCGACGAGGCGAACACCGGGGACAAGGCCTTCCGGACGAAGGACGACCGCACCGCCTACGCGCTGGTCTTCTACCGGTTCAACCCGTCACCCAGCCAGAAACCGCTCACCGATCCCATCCACGCGGCGGCAGAGAAAGCCATGCCTGCCGGCGCGGTGATCGGGGTGACCGGCGAGGACCCGCTGGCCTCCGGCGGCGACGACGGGGGCGGACCCGGAGTACTCGGCGAGACGCTGCTCGGCGCCGTCGGCGCACTCGCCGTCCTCGCCTTCGTGTTCGCCTCCTTCCTGGCCCTGCTGCCGCTGCTCGTGGCCGCGGTGTCGATCCTCGCGACCTTCGTGATGCTGCTGCCGCTCACCTACGCGACCGACGTGTCGTTCATCGTGCAGTTCCTGGTCGCCCTGATCGGCCTGGGTGTGGCGATCGACTACTCGCTGCTCTTCGTCACCCGCTGGCGCGAGGAGCGCGACCGAGGCCGGGAGAACCACGAGGCGGTCGTGGTCGCGATGGAGCACGCCGGGCACGCGATCGTGTTCAGCGGCGTCACGGTCGCCATCGGCCTGCTCTCCCTGGTCGTGCTGCCGGTCCCGTTCCTGCGCAGCATGGGTTACGGCGGCGCGCTCATCCCGCTCGCGAGCGTACTGACGACGCTCACCCTGACCCCCGCGATCCTCGGCGGCATCGGACCGAAGGTCGACTGGCCAAAGATCCGGCACGAGAACCGGGCGAGCCGTTTCTGGAGCCGCTGGACCGCCGCCGTCGTACGGCGTCGCTGGATCGCGGCCGCCGCCGCACTGGCCGCGCTCGCGGTCCTCGTCGGTGTCTTCCTCGGCATCAAGATCGGCCTCGCCTCCTCGGAGTCACTGGCCAAGAGCGGCCCCGCGTACGAGACCCTGCAGACCCTGGAGCGGGGCGGTGTCCCGACCGGCGCGCTGACCCCGATGGAGGTCCTGGTCAGCACCGACCGGGCGCAACCCGTCGCCGCCGAGCTGGCCAAGGTCGACGGGGTGACCAGCGTGCTCGTGCCGACCGGGCCCGCGGGCAACCGGGGCGGACAGAGCATCGTCGTCGTGATCCCGGACACCGAGACGGTGAACTCGAAGAGCGTCGACGTGGTCCGACGGGTCAAGACCGCCACCGAGCACCTGCCCGGAGTCGTCGGTGTCGCCGGCGTCGGCGCGGCGCAGATCGACTTCCTGCACGCCGTCTACGGCAACTTCCCGCTGATGCTCACGATCATCGCGCTGCTGACGTACGTCCTGCTCGTGCGCGCCTTCCGCTCCCTGCTGCTGCCGCTGAAGGCGGTGCTGCTCAACCTGATCTCACTGGCGGCGACCCTGGGCCTGATGGTGCTGTTCTGGCAGGACGGCCACGGCTCGAACACGCTCTTCGGGATCGCCGCGACCGGGGCCGTCACGTTCTGGATCCCGATCATGATCTTCGCGTTCCTGTTCGGACTGTCCATGGACTACGAGGTGTTCATCCTCTCCCGCATCCGGGAGGAGTACGACGCCGGACTCTCCACCGACGACGCGGTCGTCGAGGGCATCGGCCGCACCGGACGGCTCGTCACCAGCGCCGCACTCATCCTCTTCCTCGCCTTCGCCGCCCTGGCCTCGGGACCGGGCACCGACCTCAAGACGCTGGCGACCGGCCTGGGCATCGGCATCCTGCTCGACGCGACCGTCGTGCGGATGCTGCTCGTCCCCTCCCTCGTCTCCCTGTTCGGCGGCTGGAACTGGCACCTGCCCGCCTGGGCGGCCCGCCCGCTGCAGGTGGCGCCGTCCAGCCCGCACCCGGAACCGTCCAAGCCCGCGCCGACGCCGGCCGCGGACTAGGTCCTCTCCCAAGGCCCCCTGCCGAAGCGGAACGGCGTGAGCACGTCCGGGCGGCGCCCGGTGCGCACGTAATCGGCGAGATGGTGTCCGGTCACGGGCCCCAGCGTGACGCCGAGCATGCCGTGCCCCGTCGCCGCGAAGGCGTTGTCGTGCCCGGGGACGCGGTCGATGACCGGGAGCCCGTCGGGGAGGAAGGGCCGGCCGCCCACCCACGGGTCCCGGATCAGGCTCACCAGGTCGTCGGGGTCGTCAAACCAGCGGCCCAGATAGTGCCGGCTGGCGAGCGCGACGGCGACGATACGACGCCAGTCGAGGTGGTTGTTGTTGCCGCTCAGCTCCATCGTGCCGCCGATACGGGTGGTGGGGCCGATCGGTGACGCGACGGCCCTGCGCTCGCCGAAGTACAGCGTGTGCCGGGGCGCCGGGTCCAGGTCGACGGAGAAGCTGTAGCCCTTCCCCGCCTGGAGCGGCAGGGGATGGCCCAGCGAGCCGAGCAGCTCCGAGGAGCGCATGCCGGCCGCGATGACGGCGGCCGAGCAGGGGATCTCGCCGGTCGCCGTGCGCAGGGCGGTGACGCGGTTGCCCTCGGTGCGGAACCCGGTCGCGTCCGTGTTCTCGTGGATCTTCACGCCGGACGCGGCGAGCGCCTCGCCCAGCGCACGGGCGAACGCCTCCGGATCGACCACGCCCTCGCCCTCGACCAGATAGGCGGCGCGGACCCGGTCGGACAGCGCCGGGTCGAGGAGGCGGGCCTCGTCGCCCGTGACCACGTCGTCGGGCAACGGATAGCGGCCGTGCGCCATCTGCCGCTGGACGGCGAGGTGATGGCGGGCCTCGGCGGGGGAGAGGAACGCGTGCACCATGCCGGGCCGGGTGAGGCTGGTCTCGACCCCGGCCGCGCCCAGTCCGTCGAAGAGGTCGAACGTGGTGCGGTTCAGCTCGGCGATCGCCGTGTAGCCGCGCCGGAACGCGGCCGGTGTGCTGCTGCGCCAGAACCGCCACAGCCACCTTACGAACGCCGGATCGGGCAGCGGCCGTAGATACAGGGGCGAGTCCGGGCGGCCCAGGGAGCGGAGCGCGTAGCGCACCACGCCCGGAGCCGGGACCGGTGTCGAATGGCTGAGGCAGACCCAGCCCGCGTTGCCCCGGGACGCACCGGACCCCAGCGCGCGCCGCTCGACCACCTCCACCTCCAGGCCGGCCTCGGCCAGGTAGTAGGCCGTGCACAGGCCCACGACACCGCCGCCGACCACGACGACCGGACCGCCGTTCCCGGTCATGACGTCGATCCGTAGGCGGCGAGGAACTCGCGGGTGCGGGCCTGTTCGGGTCGGTCGATGACCTGTTGGGGGCGGCCCTCCTCCACGATCCGGCCGCCGTCGACGAAGACGACGTGGTCCGACACCTCGCGGGCGAAGGGGAGTTCATGGGTGACCAGCAGCATCGTCATGCCGTCGGCGGCCAGTTCGCGCATCACGCTGAGCACCTCGCGGGTGGCCTCCGGGTCCAGGGAGGAGGTGGGTTCGTCGAAGAGCAGCACCTCGGGCCGGAGCGCCAACGCCCGGGCGATGGCGACCCGTTGCTGCTCGCCGCCGGAGAGCCGGTCGGGCAGGGCGAGGCCGCGATGGGCCACCCCCACCCGGCGCAGCAGAGTGACGGCCCGCTCCAGGGCCTCCGACTCCGGTACGCCGGCCTTGCGTTGGGCGACCACGATGTTCTCCACGGCCGTGAGATGGGGGAAGAGGTTGAAGCGCTGGAAGACCATGCCGACCGTGCGGCGCAGTCCGGGCAGGTCGCGGCAGACGATGCGGCCGTCGCGGTGCACCACCTCCCCGGCGACCTCGACCGTGCCCCGGTCGGGCCGCTCCAGCAGATTGACGCAGCGCATCAGGGTCGTCTTGCCGCCGCCGCTCTGCCCGATGACGCTGACGATCCGGCCGCGGTCGACCTCGAGACTCACGTCGTCGAGCACGAGCCGTCCGTCGAAGGACTTGCTCAGCCCCTCGATCCGAACGATCGCCTCCGTAGGGGCAGTTGGGGCGGACTTCGCCGTGGTGACGGGCTCGGTCATACGACCGCCTCCTTCAGGTCGGCCCCCGTGCCGAGCTCGGCGGCGAGCAGCGCCCGCGCCGTGCGCACCCGGCGCCGTCGCCAGGGGGACAGCGGGACGCCCGCGCGCACCTTGCGCTCCAGCAGCAGGAGGAGTTGGGAGAGCGGGTAGCACAGGGCGAAGTAGATGGCCGAGATGACCAGGTACACCTCCAGCGCCCGGAAGGTCGCGGACGTGATGAGCCGTCCCTCCGACATCAGCTCGGCGGCGGACACGGTGACCAGGAGCGAGGTGGACTTCAGCAGGTCGACCAGCATGGTGTTGGTACCGGCCAGCGCCTGCCGGACCGCCTGCGGCAGCACGATGTGGACGAAGATCCCCACCCGGCCCAGCCCCAGCGCCTCACCGGCCTCGGTCTGCCCTTCGTGCACCCCGCTGATCGCGGACCGGAAGATCTCGGACAGATACGCGGCGTAGAAGACGACGAGGCTGAGGCACCCGGCGCTGAACACGTCCAGCCGGATGCCCGCCGAAGCCAGGCCGAAGTAGGTCAGGAAGATGATGGCGAGGAGTGGGACGTTCTTGAAGATCTCCGTGTAGACGGCGGCGACGGCCCGCGCGGGCCAGGCCTTGCTGAGCCGGAGCAGTGCCACGACCAGGCCCAGGACGACCGCGCCGGTGAAGCTGACCACCGTGTACGAGACCGTGCGCCAGAGCGCGTCGATCAGGTCGGAACGGTAGTCGGACCAGGGGACTTGGAAGAGACCCGACATGTCAGCTCCTCACTTCCCGATGGACGGCGGAGTCCAGTCGTTCGGCCGGTCCACACCGCGTCGGGCGGTGGCGACGTCGGCGGCGGGCTTGAGGAACTGCTCGGGATCGCCGCCGTACTTGGTGACGAGCTTCGCCAACTCGCCGTTCTTGTACATCGCGTCGATCTGCGCGGAGATCGCCCGCTCCAGCTTCGTGGCCTTCTTGGGGAGGTAGAAGCCCGTCTGGTACGGCTCGAAGTACTGGTAGGCCGGCTTCGCCTTCACCTCGGCGGCGGTCGGCGGGGTCAGGTACTCGGTGGCGATCTTCAGGTCGGGGCGCTGCTTCTGCGCCGCGATGATGATCAGCGGGTCCAGGAAGCCGACGTCGATCCGGCCGGCGCCGAGGTCGTCGAAGACGCCGTTGGCGTCCGGGTAGGCGTGCAGCTTGGCGCCGGGCACGGCCTGGATCGACTTGACCCAGACATAGCCGTCGACCGTGCCGAGGTTCAGGCCCTTGAGGTCGGCGACCGTCTTGTAGGTCTTGCCGCTGCGGACGGCCATCGCCGGGGGCGAGTAGTACGGCGGGTCGGTGAACAGCCCCTGTTTCTGCCGGTCCGCTGACCAGGCGACACCGCCGACGGTGATGTCGACGCGGCGGGACTGGACCCCGGCGAGCATGCCCGCGAAGTCCGTGACCTGGGGCTTGATCTCGAGGCCGAGCTTCTTGGCCACGTAGGTGAGGATGTCGCCGTCGAGGCCGACGATCTTCCCGCCCCGCTCGGTGGTGTAGGGCGCGTACGGCTGGACGGCGACCTTGAGGACGCCGGGCGTGAGCGTGCCCAGGGCGGCGGTCTTCGCGGAGACGTTCTTCGGGGCGTCGTCGCCCCCGGAACCACAGGCGGCGACGGTGGACAGCATCAGCGTCGCGGACAACGCGACGACAAGCGGGCGCACACGGATCATCGGCACGGGCCTTCCGTATCGGCACTGAGGGATCGGCACTGAAGAGACCCGCCGTTCACCGCGCTGTGCCCTCGGCGGGAAGTGATTGGGCCCAAACGCTAGGCATCAACCCGCCGCACGTCATCGTCCACTCCGTACGAAGTTGTGGCCGGATTCATGCGCTCCCCTGTACGGTGCGTCCAATCCGGCTCGCCCGCGACGGGAGGAAACCCCGTGCTCAGCCCGTCACTCGCCCAGGAGATCGCCGGGGACACCTCCGCCGTCATCGGCTTCAACGTGCTGATCACCGACGCGGAGGGCATCGTCATCGGCAGCGGTGACAGCAGCCGCGTCGGCAGCTTCCACGAGGCGTCCGTCGACGTCGTCCGTACGAAGGAACCAGCCACGCACAGCGCCTCCCAGGCACAGCAACTGCGCGGCGTACGACCGGGGGTGACCCTCCCGCTGATCACCAACGGGCAGGCGGTGGGCACGGTCGGCATCACCGGCACCCCCGCGCAGGTCCGCCGCTTCGGACTCCTCGTCAAACGCCAGACGGAGATCCTGCTCCGGGAGTCCGTGATGCTCCGCTCCCGGCTGCTCGCCGAACGGGCCGCCGAGAAACTCCTCACCGACATCGCGTCCTACGACCCCCAGGTCGTCGAGGGCGACTTCCTCGTGTTCCGCGCCGCCGAACTCGGCTTCGACCTGCGCCTACGGCGGGTCGCCGTCGCCTTCGAGGTGAGCGTGCCCCACCCGGCGCCCCGCCGGCAGGGCGGCACCCAGACCCGGGACATGGCCCTGGTCCGCTCCGAACTGCTGCGCACCGTGGGGGAGATCTTCGCCGACCCCCAGGACATCGTCGCCGCCACCGCGCCCGGCTGGATCGGCGTCCTGCACCGGCTCCCCGCCGGATGCTCCACGACCTCCCTCGTCGCCGACTGCCGGCGGGTCACCGATCTCATCGCCGCCCAGGACGGGCTCGTCGCCCGCGCCGGGATCGGTGAACCGGCCACCTCCGTCGGCGGGTTGCACGACTCCTACCAGGACGCGTGCGACGCGCTGCGGCTCGGCGCCCGCTTCGCCGAGGCCACGCCCGTCCACCTGATCACCGACCTGCGGGTCCACCAGGTGGTGACGGCGGTGAGCCAGGCGGCCCGCAACCGCCTGCTGGACCTCACCGCCACCGAACTGCGCGCCCAGCCGGACTGGCCCGCCCTCCGCGACACGGTGACCGCCTGGTGCGAGAGCGGGTTCAACCTCGTCCGTACCGCCGAGGCCCTGCACATCCACCGGAACACCGTCGTCTACCGGATGAACAAGATCGAGCAGATCACCGGCCGCCCCCTGCGGGAGTACCGGACGGCCATGGCCCTCTATCTCGCGTGCCTGGCCGACCGGTTGGGCGGTGGAACGGTCCGCTGAGCCTCAGGCCGACGTGCCCCGGGCGCGGAGCATCCGGCTCACCTCGTCCGAGCGCTCCAGGAGGGTGAGGCGGACCACCGGAACGGCCTCACCGGAAGCCTCACGGGCTCGCTCGATGTATGTCGGGTCGATGCCGTGCAGCGGGAAGAGGCGGTGCGTGTAGCTCATCGCCAGGATCATTCCGCCCTGGTGCAGTTTGGGGACCGCCTCCAGGTAGCGCTCGGCGTAGGGCGCCAGCAGTTCGTCCTGGCCCGGGCGCCAGAAGGCAGCCGCCACCAGGCCGACCGAGTTGACGGGGACCGTACGGTCCACGACCAGCTGCTGCCAGACCTCCGCCTTCGTCGCCGCGTCGGGCAGGGCGGCCCGCACGGTGAGGGCGCGGAGCCAGGCGTCGGGGTCCGGGTCGCGGGTGAGGAGACGGTCGGACTCCGCCGCGATGTCGCCGCCCAGTTCCGCCTCGCGGATCAGCGCGCGCCAGTGCAGGTCCACGTCGTCACCGGCCTGTTGGCGCAGCCAGGCGAGATCGTCCGCTGTCGTCGCGGTACGGGCCAGCCCGCGCAGCGCGACCTGACGGCGGCCGGGGTCTCCGGCGAGGTCGCGGCAGGCCGCAGCCACCGCTGCCGACAACTCGGCGCGCTCGGCGGGCGGCGCCCAGAGCTCCGCCACGTTCGCGGCGAGGGTCAGATACGGCTCGATCACCGCGTCGGACGTCTCGGCCGCCAGCACCGAGGTGAGACACCGCCCGGCCTCCGCCGCCGTGGCCTCGCCGGTCGTCAGCATGTCCCACACGGTGGCCGAGGCCACGCCCCGGGAGATGGCCGTCGGCAACTGCGCAGCCGTACGGAAGAGGGCGTCCCTGGTCGTGGGGTCCGGGCGGGTCGTCGCGAAGGTCAGGTCGTCGTCGTTGATCAACAGGACGTCGGCGGTGGGCGGAAGGCCCGTGATGGTGGTGCGGGGCTCCGTCACCTCGACCCGTACCAGCGCCCGGCGCTCCAGCGCGTCGCCGTTCCGGTCGTAGGCGCCCACCGCCAGGACCTGCGGACGCGGGTCGGCGGCAGCCACCAGCGTGACCGTGTCGCCGTCGCGCTCCAGGGTGAAGCGGTCGGTGCCCGCCGTCTCCAGCCACGCGGTGCGCCAGGTGTCGAGGTCGCGGCCGCTGGCCTCGGACAGGGAGTCGATCAGGTCCTGGAGCGTGGTGTTGCCCCAGGCGTGGCGGGCGAAGTAGGCGGCCATGCCGGTCCTGAAGTGGTCCTCGCCGACGTACGTCTTGAGCTGCTGGAGGACGGAAGCGCCCTTGGGGTACGTGATGTTGTCGAAGATCGACGCGGCCTGGGCGACGTCGTGGATGGGCTGGTGGATCGGGTGCGAGGCGGGACCCTGGTCGGACAGGTACGCGCTGATCTTGCCGATCATCAGATGGCTCGCCCACGCGTCCGTGTGCCGGGTGGCGCGCTCGGCCGCCCAGTGGCAGGCGAACTCCGCGAACGCCTCGTTCAGCCACAGGTCGTCCCACCAGCGCATGGTGACGATGTTGCCGAACCACATGTGCGCCATCTCGTGCAGCAACACCCGTGCCAGCAGCCCGTGTTCGGCCGGGGTCGGCGCGGCCCGCCGCAGGAACGCGTCCGACCAGGTCACACAGCCGTAGTTCTCCATCGCCCCGCCGAACTCGGGCATGAACACCTGGTCGTAGCGGCGCTGCGGGAACGGCATCGCGAAGGCCTCGGCGTAGAAGGCGAGGCCCTGGCGGGTGAGGGTGAAGATCTCGTCGGCGTCGCGGTCGAGGACCTCGGCGAGTGAACGGCGGGAGTACAGGCCCAAGTTGTGGCCGTCGGCCTCGCGGCGGACCTCGTGGAAGGGGCCTGCGTTGATGACCGTGTTGTACACGGACAGGGGCGGCGTGTCCGGGAAGGTCCAGCGGCGGGACCCGTCCAGCTCCTCGACCCGCGCGTCACCGGAGTTGCTGGTGACGGTCCACGCGGACGGGGCCGTGACGGTGAAGGCGTGCGGGGCCTTGAGGTCGGGCTGGTCGAAGCAGGCCCAGACGAAGCGGGCCTCGTCCGGTTCGAAGCTCATCCACACGTAGACCTCGCCGTCGGCGGGGTCCGTCGCCTTGTGCACGCCCTCGCCGGCCGTGGTGTCGGCCTGCACGCTCTCCACCCGCAGCACGTTGTGCTCGGCGAGGCCGGGGAGTTGGATCCGCCCGTCCTCGGCGGGGGCGAGTTCGACCCCGTTGAGTGTCGCGCTCAGTACCCGTGCCGCACAGTCCACGAAGGTCTCCGCGCCCGGCTCGCGACATGTGAACGCCACGGTGGAGACGGAGCGGACCTCCGGGCCGTCGGGCAGTGCGGTCAGATCGACCTCCACGTCGTACCGCTCGACCGCGATCAGTTCGGCCCGGCGCTCAGCTTCGGTGCGGGTCAGGCTTCGGATCCCCATGTGTCCTCCCTGGTCAGACAGCGGCCGTCAGCCTACGACGGTGACCGATGGGGAGTGCAGGGGTTTTCGGGGGTGTCGACCTCGGCCCCCGTTTTGCGCCGGGCGAGGACGAAGACGGGGTCGGCGGCGCGGTCGGCGCCCGTCCCCGCCCGACCGCCGTACCGCACGACGCCGACCCCGTCGGTTCATCGCCCCCCTACTGCCCCGCCCCTCACCGCCCCCGCAACCCCGCGCTGATCACCTGCCCCGTGCGACGCGCGGTCTCCGCGAGCCGTTCCAAGTGGTGGGCCGGGTCGGTGAGGACGCACAGGGCCGCGACGGGTGTGCCGCGCAGCCCCAGCAGCGGAACTGCCGCACAGCACACACCCGTCACCACTTCCTCCCGGTCGAACGCGGCACCGCGCTCCCGTATCGCGTCGGCGTCCCGCGCCCAGGACGCGGGCAGCGGCCCCAGCAGCGGCACCGGTGCGGCCGTGGCCACCAGGACCTTGCCCGCCGCGGTGAACCACGGCCAGGTCATGCGGGTCCCCAGCGGATCGAGCCGTCGGGCGTCGGCGGGACACCACTCGACCATCAGCGTCTCGCCCTTCCACAGCACGGCGATGCCCACCGTCGTCCCGGTGACCTGCGCCAGCCGCCGCATCGGTTCCCGGGCGGCGGCGCGCAGCCGGGGATGCGGCTGCCACGCGCGTCCGAGGCGGAACATCCGCGGGCCGACCCGGTAACTCCCTCCGTTCCGCTCGACCGCGCCCAGGTCCGCCAGCTGTTCCAGCAGCCGGTACGCGGTCGTCTTGGGCAGCCCGCAGTCGGCCGCGAGCCTCGTCGGTCCCGCCTCCACGGCCCGCTCCACCGCCTCCAGCAGCGCGAAGGCGCCCTCCAGCACGCTCCGTCCGCCGGCGTTCCCCGTGGCGGCAGGTAAGGTCTCCGGCCGCCGTACCGGCACCCGTGTCCCAGGTGCCATCACTCCCTGTGTGATCACACGTCTCGCCCCCGTTTGCCTGTTGCGCAGCCGCCAGGCGACGGCCCTGCCGTCATGCCCGGACGGGACGCGGTCGGCGCCCCGTCCGTTCCCCAGCAGATTCGCACCGGTGTGTGACGGGAAACCTTGTCGAAGGCTTGTCGCGCCGCGTACACGTCTGTGGAAAAAAGGAGGAGGCTTTGTGTAGGGGGAGGCGCACACCATGGTGGACGTGCAGTTGCTCGGGCCGGTGGAACTGTCGGCGGAGGGGCGCGCGGTGGAGGTGGGCCCGCCCCAACGCCGCACCGTGATGGCCGCGTTGGCCGTGGACGTCGGCCGGCCCGTCGCCGTCGACGTGGTCATCGAGCGGGTCTGGGGGCCGCATGCGCCGGACGGTGCGCGTGGCGCGGTGCACGCCCATGTCGCCCGGATACGGCGGATGTGCGAGCAGGCCGCCGAGACCGCGCGCGAACCCTTATTGGTGGTGCGCCGCTCCGGCGGATACCTGCTGGAGGCCCGCCCGGACCAGGTGGACGTGTACCGGTTCCGGCAGTTGGCCGACCAGGCGCGGGCGGCGGGACCGGCCGAAGCCGCGCGGGCGGTACTGCTGCGCGAGGCACTCGACCTGTGGCGCGGGGAGCCGCTGTCCGGGCTGAACGGCGAGTGGGCGGCCCGCATGCGCGAGGCCTGGCGGCGCCAGCACCAGGACGCGGCCGTCGGCTGGGCCCGCGCGGAACTGCGCCACGGTGAACCCGCGTCCCTCATCGGCCCGTTGACCGGCCTGCTCGGCGAGTACCCGCTCGCGGAACCCCTCGCCGAAGCCCTGATGCGGGCCCTGCACGAGACCGGCCGCAGCGCGGAGGCACTGGACTGCTACGCCGCCGTCCGCAAGCGCCTGGCCGAGGAGCTGGGCACGGACACGGGACCGGCCCTGCGCCAGCTCCACCAGTCCATCCTGCGCGGCCACCGCCCAGCGTCGGCCCCGCGCCCCGAACCGTCGGCGGTGATACGACAGCCCCAGCCATCGGCGGTGCCCCGGCGGACCGAGTCGTCGGAGGTACTGCGACAGACCGAGCTACCCGCTCAACTCCCCATGTCCATAAGGGGATTCACCGGCCGTGACGGCGAACTCGCGCGCCTCGCCGCGATCCTCGCCTCGGCCGACGGAGAGTCCGCCGCCGTGGTCATCTCGGCGGTGTCGGGCATGGCGGGCGTGGGGAAGACCGCCCTCGCCGTGCACTGGGCGCGGAGGGTCGAAAGCGCCTTCCCCGACGGGCAGTTGTATGTGAACCTGCGAGGCTTCGACCCGCAGGGGTCGGTGGTGCAGCCGACCGAGGCCGTACGCGGGTTCCTGGACGCGCTCGGGGTGCGGCCGGAGCGCGTGCCGCCGGGTCTTGAGGCCCAAGTCGGGCTGTACCGCAGCCTGTTGACGGGGCGTCGGATGATGGTCGTCCTCGACAACGCCCGTGACGAGGAGCAGGTCCGCCCGCTGCTGCCGGGCGCCGTCGGCTGCATGGCGCTGGTGACCAGCCGCAACCGGCTGACCGGGCTGGCCGCGACCGAGGGCGCCCACCTGCTCGCGGTGGACCCGCTGACACCGGCCGCCGCACGGGACGTCCTCGCGGAACGGCTCGGGGCGGGCCGGGTCGCGGCCGAACCGGCGGCGGTCGCCGACGTCGTCACCTGGTGCGCGGGACTGCCCCTCGCGCTGGCCGTGGTCTCGGCCCGCGCCGCCGCGCAACCGCACCGCCCCCTGGGGACACTCGCGGAGGAACTCCGGGAAGCGGGCGGCCGGTTGGACGCGCTGGACGGCGGCGAGGAGTCCAGCCAGGTACGGGCGGTGTTCTCCTGGTCCTACAGCGCGCTCAGCCCCGCCGCGGCCCGGCTGTTCCGCCTGCTGGCACTGCACCCGGGACCCGGCCTGGACCAGCGCGCGGCCGCCGCGCTGGCCGGGACACCGCCCGAGCGCGTCCGGCCGCTGCTGGCCGAACTGACCGGCGGCCACTTGCTGGTTGAGCACGCCCCGGGGCGGTACGCCTTCCACGATCTGCTGCGCGTGTACGCCGGGGAACTCGTGACCGCGTACGACGACGAGTGGGAACGCCGGTCGGCGGTGCACCGGATGATGGACCACTACCTGCACTCCGCGCGGGCGGCCGACGTGCTGGTGACCCCGCAGCCCAATCCGGTGGAGTCGCCCGCGCCCAGACCCGGCGCGAACGCGGTCGGGTTCGAGGACTACGGTGGTGCGCTCGCCTGGCTCGTCGCGGAACACCCGGTGCTGCTGGCCCTGGTGCGCCAGGCCCGGCCCGGCTTCGACGCGCACGTGTGGCGGCTGGTCACCGTACTGACCACCTTCCTGGACCGGCACGGATACTGGCAGGCGCTGCTGACCGCCGGGCACCGCGCGCTGGCGGCGGCCGAGCGGCAGGGAGATCTGGCAGGCCGGGCGGGCGCCCATCGCGGACTGGGCCTGGCCCTGGACCGGTTGAAGTGCCCGGAACCGGCCCGGGAGCACTATCTGCGGGCCCTCGAACTCTTCGCCGCGGTCGGCAGCGACGCTGGCCAGGCCCGCACCCATCAGCACCTCTCGCGGATGTCGGGCGTCCAGGGAAACGCCGGACTCGCCCTGGAACACGCCTACCGGAGCCTGGAGCACTACCGGGCCGCGGGCGACCGGGCGGGACAGGCCGCCGCGCTGAACCACATCGGCTGGCGGCAGGCGCACCTCGGCGACCACCTTCGCGCCCTCGCGCACTGTGAGCAGGCCCTCGAACTCGCCCAGGCGGCCGGTGACGTGGACGGCCAGGCCCACATCTCCGACAGCCTCGGCTACATCCACCACCAACTGGGCGGCTATCAGCAGGCAGTTGACCGGTACCGGCAGGCGGCCCAGTTGTTCCACGCCACCGGGGAACGTCACAGCGAGGCCGCCTGTCTGACCTGCCTCGGCGACAGCCATCGCAGCGCGGGCCAGTCCGGCGCGGCCCACGAGGTGTGGACCCGCGCGCTCGCCCTGACCGCCGAACTCGGCCTGCCTGACGACGATCCCGTCCGCGCCGGGTTGCGGGAGCGGGTCGGGGACGGTCCCTTGCCGTAGCGGATGGGGCTCAACTGCTGGGCACGGTGGCCGAGTTCGTCACGGGGGCTTCGGCTCGCGGCCTGAGACGGCGGCTGAGGGCGATCCCCGCGGCCGTGCAGGCACAGGTCAGCCACCAGGTGGAGTGCCAGTCACCGGTACGGGTGGCCAGCCACGCGGCGGCGGTGGGGCCGACGAAACTGCCCGCGTTGAAGAGCTGTTGGATCAGGCCCATGGTGGCGGGAGCGGAACCGCCGACCGGCGTCAGCTCACCGATCATGCGGAGCAAGGCCGCCGGTATCGCACCGCCGGTCAGCGAGAAGACCGCGACGCACACGAACTGCCAAGCGGTACCTGCCGGGAGGGCGTGCCAGTCGACGGCGAACGCCAGCACGGACGTGCCGGCCATGAGGACGAACGCGGGGACGATGAGCGCGCGGGTCGGCAGGCCGCGCTTCATGAGCGCCGCCGTGGCGATCGAACCGACGGCGTTCGCCGCACCGACCACCGCACTGAGCACACCCGGCCAACTGCCCGTCATCCCGCCGTCGCGGTAGATCGTGGGCAGGAATCCGACCACCGCCATCCACGGCAGGGTGTAGCAGGCGAACACGAGACCGGCCGTCCAGGGGGCCGGTGCCCGGACGGTACGGCCGATACGGGCGAGGGCGTTTGCCGCGCCCCGCACACCACCCGCGTCGTCCCGGGGAACCCGGGCCAGGACCCACGGCAACGGCAGCAGCGCGATCACGGCCATGCCCCACCACCACGCCCGCCAGGGCATCACCTGGAGGGCCAGCGCGCCGACGATGAGCCCGGCGAAGGTGGAGATGCCCTGGTAGGCGCCCCAGAACCCCATGGCCGTGGTGAAGCGGGCGGGCGGTGCCATGCGCCGGATCAGCCCGGGGCCGGTCACCGCCACCAGGATGAAACCGGCCCCCTCGACCGCCCGCGAGGCAAGGAGCGGCGCCGCCGACCAGGCGAATCCACCGCCCGCCGAACCGATGAACAGCAGCACCAGCCCCGCGCTCAGACAGCGTCGCTCACCGATCAGCTCGGCCAGCAGCGAGACGGCAAGTCCCCCGAGCATCCCGGCCAGTTGGACGATCCCGAGGAGGGTCCCGGCCTGGACGAGGCTCAGCGAGAGGTCGTGCCGTAGGAACGGGAGCGCCGGCGGGACCTTCCAGACCTGAAGCCCGGCGGCGATCCCGGCGACGACGATGACGATCCAGGAACTACCGGTGCCGGAAGGAGGTGTCTTCGAGGCCATGGCGGGCGGTCCTTCAGCAGGGCGGAGGTGTGAACGGCCCATCAGGTTGACCACATGCCGGGGCATCAGCGCAATACAAGCTCAGAGAGCTGCGACAGATGCTCAGCTCAATGACCATCTGGTGGCAGAATGCTCACCATGACGCTGATGGACTCCTTGGACGCCCGGATCGTCCTGGCCCTGGACGACGACCCGGACGCGACGATCCTCGCCCTCGCTCAGACGCTGGGCGTGGCCCGGAACACCGTTCACGCGCGGCTGCGCAGGATGGCCGCCGAGGGCGTACTCAAACCCGTGAGCCGACGCGTCGACCCCGCCGCCCTCGGGTACGGCCTGGTGGCGTTCATGTCGCTCGCGGTGAGCCAGGCCGAGCCCGAGAGCGTCCACGAGGGACTGCTCGACCTCCCCGAGGTCATCGAGGTGCACTACACCACCGGCGACGCCGACCTCCTCGCCCATGTCGTCGCCAAGGACACCGCGGACCTGCACCGCGTCACCAAAGCGATCCTCGCCATCGACGGGGTGGACCGGACCAGCACCGCCATCTCCCTGGCCGAGGTCATCCCGTACCGGCCCCGGGCCCTTCTGCACCGCCTGGCGAGAGGGCGAGCCACCTAGAGGTCCAGCTCCAGCACCGGGGAGTCGCAGCGGCTCACGCAGATCATCATCGTGGTGGCGGTGGGGCGTTCGGACGGATCGATCACCGTGTCGCGGTGGTCCGGGACCCCGGCCGTGACCGGTGTCTCGCAGGTACCGCAGTAGCCCTCCTCGCAGGAGTACGGCACGTCCGGGAGCTTCTCCCGGATGACGTCCAGCACGGTACGGTCGGCGGGCACGGTCAGCCGTAGGCCGGAACGGCTGAGGACCACCTCGAACTCCCCGCTCGTGACGTCCAGTTGATCCGGGATCGCGTCGGTGGCCGCGATGAAGCGTTCCAGGTGCGGTGACCGCGCCGGGGCAGCCGTACGGCACAGGGTCGTCACCGCGTCGAGCATCGGCTGGGGGCCGCAGGCGTAGACGGCGTGCGTGGGCGGGGTGGCGGCGAGTTCGGCGGCCAGGTCCGGGAGGCCTGCCTCGTCCTGCGGCACGAGCAGCACGCGGTCGCCGCCCAACGCCACCAACTCCTCCGCATACACGAGCCGGGACCGGTCGCGGGCGCCGAGGAGCAGCCGCCAGGGCAGGCCGCGAGTGGTGAGTTCGCGGGCCATCGGCAGCAGCGGGGTGACGCCGATGCCGCCGGCCAGCAGCAGATAGCCCGGCGCGGGAACCAGCGGGAAACGGTTGACCGGTCCTCGAACCTCCAACTCCCTCCCCACCAGGCCGGTTTCATGGATCTCCCGCGAGCCGCCGCGACCCTCGGGCGCGCGGTGCACGGCGATCGTCCACGCCTCGGTGTCCGTCACCTCCCCGCAGAGCGAGTAGGTCCGACGCAGTCCCGAGGGCAGGGCCAACTCCACGTGGGCGCCCGGCTCCCAGGTCGGCAGGGTGCCGCCGGTGGGTCTGGTCAGCCGGAGTTCCAGCACGTCGTGGGCGATCCAGCGGGCCTGACGGACCAGGAGCCGTTGTGTCGCGGCACCGGGGGAGCCGAGGTCAGAAGACACGGAAGTACTCCCGCTGTTCCCAGTCGGTCACCTCTTGGCTGAAGCGATCGATCTCGGCTCGTTTGATGCTCGTGTAGTACGCCACGAAGTCCTTGCCAAGCCGGTCGGCGAGCATGCGGTCGGACTCCAGCGCGTCGAGGGCCTCGCCGAGTGAGCGGGGGAGCGGTTCGGCGCGGGCCGCGTAGGGCTCGTCGGCAGCCGGTCCGGGTTCCAGGCCGCCCGCCACGCCCTCCAGTCCGGCGGCGAGTTGGGAGGCGAGGTAGAGGTAGGGATTGGCGGCCGGTTCGCCGATCCGGTTCTCCAGACGGGTCGATGACGGTCCGTCACCCAGCACCCGCACCATCGCCCCGCGGTTGTCGCGCCCCCACACCGCACGGTCCGGTGCCAACGACAGTGACCGAAAACGCTTGAAACCATTGAGTGTTGGCGTCGAGAACGCACTCGTGGCCCGCGCGTGCCGCAGCAGCCCGCCGAGAAACGCCGTCCCGTACGGCGACAACGGCGGCCCGGACGTGGTGAGTTCGCCGCCCTCCGGCGCGAAGACACCCACCCCGTCCCGCAGCACGCTCTGGTGCAGATGCCAGCCGCTGGAGAAGACGCCGGGCAGATGGGGGCGGCACATGAAGGTGGCGTGGTGGCCGTGGCGGGCGGCGACCTGTTTGACGGCGCTGCGCAGCAGGACCATCGCGTCGGCCGTGCCCAGGCCGTCAGCGGGTTGGAGCGTCAACTCGACCTGGCTCGGGCCGAATTCCACCTCCAGGCTGCGCAGCGGGAGGCCCAGGCCCTCGATGTTTGAGCGCAGGATGTCGAGGATCGGGTCGAGTTCGTCGTAGCGGAGTTCGCTGAGGTACTGGTAGCCGTGGTTGAGCATGCCGACCTCGGGCGCGGCGCCGGGCTGGCCCTGGTCGCCGGGGCCCAGGCGCGGATCGTCGAGCCGGAAGAGGTGGAACTCCACCTCCAGGCCGGTGCGGTAGGTCAGCCCGTCGGCCTGGTCGAGGACCGAGCGCAGCAGTCCGCGCGTGCACAGCGGGACCGGCGCGCCGGTGGTGAAGCGGAGGTCGCACAGCAGCCAGCCCGTGCCCGGCGACCACGGGAGCATCCGGAAGGTCAGCGGGTCGGGCACCATCACCATGTCGGCGGCGCCCCGCAGTTCGGGCAGCCCGAGCGGCGTCTCCTTGGTGAACAGCGGGAACACGGTCCGACCCGAGGTGTCCTTGGCGAGCAGGGACGAGGCGATGCCGGTCCCGTCGCGCAGCACGTTGGGCAGTTCGCCCATGGTGACGGTCTTGCCGCGCAGCAGACCGTGCTGGTCGGCGAAGACCAGCCGGACCACCGTCATCCCGCCGCTCTCGGCGCGCTCGCCCATCTCCCGTGCGGCGGCGGCCTGTTCGGCGTTCCACAGGCCGTGCCGTTCGATGAATCCCACGCGGCTCAGCCGTCCGTTCCCAGCGGCCGCGCCCAACTGCTGTCGGCGCGCTGCTTGTCGGTGATGGCCGTCCAGTGCTCCAGCCAGCCCTCGGTGGGGCCGATCCCGTCGAGGGCGACCGGCCCGTGCAGCCGCCCCGCCTCCTCGGCGGGCAGCACCAGCGGCGGGTCCTCGCCGCGCTCGACGGCGCTGATGGCCTCTCCGAGCATCCGGCGGTACATCACGATGGCCTTGTCGGAGCGGCCCAGATGCTCGCGGGTGCGGTCCTGGACGGACCCCTGACCCTCCACCGCCCACTGGTCGTGCACGTTGATGTCGAAGCCGAGCCCGGTGTACGTCGTCGTGCGCTGTTCCGCCGGGTCGTAGCCGTAGCCGTTCGCGCGGCCGAAGCGCGGCCGGTAGTCGGGCAGGGTGACCGCGCCGACCCGCTGCCGGCGCATCTCCGCCTGGTCCACCGGGCCGCCGACGCTGGTGAACAGGGCATACCAGTAACTGGAGTTGTCGTCGATCGGCACATGCCACTGGGTGATCGCCGTCTCCGCGTCCAGCGGGATGTGGAAGGCGTGTGGGAACACCTGGTGGGTGATGCGGACATGGGTACGGCTGCCGTCCATCGGCCGGCCCTGGGTGTCCGTGCCGTCGAGCGTGCGCCGGGCTGTGAGGCGGATGCCGTACGGGGTGCGGGTCGCGTCGATGTCGGGGCGGCCGTACTCGCGCAGGATCTTCGTCATCGGGAGGTCGGTGCCCTGGGAGGCGGCGCGGAACTGTTTGCCGTAGCTGTCGGCGGGGTCCTCGTCCTGGAAGAAGCGGTGGAGGTAGGAGGCGTGGGCGGGGTCGATGCCGACCTCCAGGGCCTGGAGCCAGTTGCACTCCAGCAGGCCCTTCCAGGCGAAGGCGTGGTCGGCGGGTGCCTGGAAGCAGTCCAGGGCGGGGAGTTGGGGCGGTTCGCCGGGGCCGAGATAGCCCCAGATGATGCCGTTGATCTCGCGGACCGGGTAACTTCCCAGCCGGACACGGGACTTGAGCGGACTGTCGACGGGCTCGGCGGGTGTGTCGAGACAGGAGCCGTCACGGGCGAACAGCCACCCGTGGAAGCAGCAGCGCAGTCCGCCGTCCTCCAGGCGGCCGAGCGCCAGGTCGGCGCCGCGGTGTGGGCAGCCGCGGTCGACGAGACCGAGTTCGCCGTGCTCGTCGCGGAACAGGACCAGGTTCTGGCCCATCACCTTGGGCGCCACCAGCGGCCGTACGCCGTCGAGTTCCTCGCTGAGGGCGATCGGCTGCCAGTAGCGGCGCATCCACTCACCGGCCGGGGTACCGGGCCCGGTCCGGGTGAGCCGTGTGTTCTCTTCCTCGCGCATGGGTCGCCTTTCGGGGGAGGGGAGGCGCGGTCAGCCGCAGCAGTGGTCCGGGGCCGAAGGGCTCGGCGTGTGGCAGGAGTTGGGGGCGGGTACGTCCAGCGCCGGGTTGCGGTCGAAGAAGCCGTCCGGCTCCAGCCGTAGCCGCGCCTTGGCGACCGGCATCACCGGCCACTCCTCGGGACGTGGGAAGTGGTGCGAGCCGACCGTGGCCCAGAGCACGAGGTCCGTGCCGTCCAACGACCGGTTCTCCTCCTGCCATTTGTGCACGCCGTCCGCGCCCGGTTCGGCCTGGTTGGGGTACTCGCCGCCGACGAAACGCCGGTCCGCGTCGTAGGCCGTGGCCCACAACTGCCGTCCCACGAACGGGGCTCGGCGCGCGCACACGCTGTCCTCGCGCACCGGCAGCACCGCCGTGTTCTCCAAGTGCACGCGATACGCGGTCGGTTCACCCATCCGGTTGCGGGACTCGGTGCTCTCCACCCGCCAGTGCAGCGCGCGGGACGGATCGGTGCGCCGGGCGCCCTCCGCCTCGCTGAGGATCGGACGCAGCACGGTCCGGGCCGCGTTGCCGTACGGGTCGAGCACGGGGTCGGGCTCGTGCTCGGCGGTGACCTCCACCAGCCGGTTGGGATCGCCGTCGACCGCCATGTCGAGGCGGACGCTGAAGAAGTGCTGGTGGTTGGTGACCGCGACGTTCGGCGCGACCCGGCGCGCGTACGGCGTCGCCTCGTCCTCCTCGACGCCGGTGGCGGACAGGATGCCGGTCATCTTGATCTCCAGCATCACCGAACCGTCCTGGTACAGCGACCAGTAGAAGCCGTAGTCGTAGTTGGCGACGGTCGCGAACGCCGAGATGATCAGCCGGCGCGAACGGCGCACCTCCGTACGGCCGGTGCGGCCGTCGTGGTGCTTCCAGAGGATGCCGTCGTCCTCCTCGTGCACACAGACCGCGTTGGGGATGAGGCGGGGGACGCCGTCGCCGCCGAGCACCGCCGCGTCGAAGTACTGGATGACACCGAGGCAATCGCAGCCCAGGGCAAGGGAGTTGGTGAGCGGGCCCGCGCCGTACTCGCCCCAATCGAAGAAGTTCTTCCGGTACTGGGTGGACGCCGTGTCGAAGTACGGGACGTACATCTCGTTGACGGCCGCACGCCGGATCACCTGACGCGGACCCTTCCCGGCCGCGGCGAAGGCGAGGTCGTGCAGCACGAGCCCCTCGCGATGGCTGAAGCCGACCCGGACGGACCACCCCTGCCAGTCGATCCGCTGCCCGGTGACGGTGAAACTCGGCCCCTCCGGCTGGACGACCTCCAGCGGCTTCAGCCCCGGCCGCTCGTCGACCGTCCCGGCCGCGAACACGCCCGACTCCTCCGACAGCGGCACCACCCCGTGATCCTCGATGTGCAGGATCTCCATGGTCTCCATGTCGATGATCGGCACCACGCCCTGCACCGGACGGGCGTAACCGTTGTCGTCCTCGGAGGTCCGGTGCCAGACGCTGCCCCAGGTCAGCCGACGCCCCGCGTACTCGGGTGGCTCGAAGCCGCCGATCGACTCCGGGTCCACCATCACCAGCGACACGTCGTGGATTCCGCGCAGCGCCAGCGCCTCCCGGAAACGCGGGTCCGCCCGACAGGCCGCAGCCGCTTGCCGTGCCTCCTCGGAGGAACAGCCCGGGCTGCGTACGTCCAACTCCCGCCAGGCGGTGGTCTGCGGCTTGTCGCCGAGTTCGAGATCGACCTCGAAGGCATGACGAGCGGAGGCGGAGAACACGACCGCGCGGGCCCGCCGCGCGTCCCCGGGCGCGGCCCGCCGGGCATGGTCCTCGTCCAGCGCCACGCCCCAGAAGCGCGCGTCGTCGGGGACCCGGGTGTCGGCTCTCAACACCCGTACGGCCGTGGCCAGTTCGGTGACGGTGAGCGGGTCCAGCGGGTGGGGTGCGTCGGCCGGTACGGGTTCGGGGGCGAGAGTGCTCACTGCGGGTTTCCTTCCAAAGTGGTGCCGCCGTCGGCGCGCGGATCGGAGGCGCCGTCCAGCCGACCGCCGACGGACAGTCGTACGGCCTGGGTGTGACCGGCCAGATCGGTACGGCCCGGCGCCACGACGACCGGAACCGAGGACGGGAACGCGCCCGCCGGGACGGACCCGGGCTCGGCCAACAGGGTCTGCGTCTCGTGGCCGATGTCGCGGGCGCCGACCACCCAGCGCGGCCGGTCGAGGACGGCGGCCGGATCGACGGCCGGGTTCATCAGGTCGGGCACGGTCTGGGCGAGGATCTGCGGCTGCGCCCGACCGCCCTGGCAGCCGGCCGCGAGCAGCAGTTCGGTGGACCGGCCGAGTACGGGGCACAGGGTGTGCGGGGGCCGTAGGCCAGGGCCGATGAGGGCCGGATGGCCGGGCAGCAGGCTGAACGCCGAGCCGCGGTTGTGCAGGACGATGCCCGTCTCCGGTTCGCAGATGCCGGAGCCGAAGGTCTGGTAGACGCTCTGGATCAGCGAGACGGCCAGCCCGGACGCGTCTACGGCGGTGATCGCGACGGTGTCCCCGGCGGGCCGGAAGGACGGCTCGGGCGGTCGCGCACCCGCGAGCGGAGCCGGGCGCAGCAGCCCGTCCAGGTCGATGGGCGAGGGGCCGAGCGGATCGCCGAGCAGCAAGTCCCGTGCTGCGGAGGCGTCTTGGCAGCGAGCGGCCAGCGCGCCGGTACGCTCCGGCTCGGGCAGCTTCGCCACCGAGGCAGCGGTCTCCAGTACGGCCAGCAGGCTCGCCCCCTGGCTCGGCGGCGGCGCGGTCCACCAACGGGTTCCGGCCACGTCCAGCGTCAACGGCTCGACGCTCTCCGCCTGATGGGCCGCGAGATCGCTCGCGGTGAGTGAACTCCCGGCCCGGCGCAGGCCGTTCGCCAACGCCTCGGCGACCGCGCCCCGGTAGAAGGACCACGGATCGGCGGCCAGTGTCCGTAGTACGGCGGCCAGTTGGGGCTGGGGGAGCGGGTCACCCTCGTCGAGGGGTGCGCCGTCGGGGCCGGTCAGTAACGCGGTGAGCCCGGGGTCCGCGCCGATTTGCGGGGCCCGCTCACGGATGGCGCGCGCCAGACCCGCCGACACGGTGGCTCCGTCCTCGGCCAGGTCGGCGGCGTCCCGCAGCGCCTCGGCCAGGGCACCTGGCGTGCCGTAGGTCTCGGCCAGCGCGGCCCAGCCCGCCACCACACCGGGCACGGTCACCGTCTGCGGCCCCTGCACGGGCATCCGCTCGTCGGCCGCGCGCAGTGCCTCGACGTCTACGGCCTGTGCGGCGGCCCCCGCCGAGACCACCGCGCGCACCGCACCGCCGGGGGCGTGCACGAGCGCGATCAAGTCACCGCCCAGGGAACACTGGTGGGGGTAGACGACGGTGAGGGCGGCGGCCGCCGCGAGCGCCGCGTCCACGGCGTTGCCGCCTCGCCCGGCCGCGCGGCGGGCCGCCGCCAGCGCCGCCGGGTGCGGTGCGGCCAGGATCAGCGGGGAGCCGGCTGTCATGCCGCGTCCCTCGGGAGGAGCACGGTGCGGGAGGGGGCGGCTTCGGCACCCTGGAGGGGCAGGGGGAGGGAGAGCATGTCGTAGACCCCGGCCGGTGCGTGGAGGAGGTCGACGACCTCCAGGATCAACACCTCGGCGGCGCACAGGAGTTGGTGGGTCTCCCAGTGGGTGGTGTAGGCGACGGCCTCGATGCTCAGATAGTCGATGCCCGCGGTGCGCACCCCGGCCTCGATGAGGCGTTCCGCGCCGTCCGGGGCCAGTCCGACCCACTCGCGGGCCTTCCAGGGGCTGCGCAGGACGCCCTCGGAGTTGCTGGTGCGCAGCAGTACGCGTTCCTCGGTGCCGAGGCCGGCCGCGTCGAGGTCGGCGGCGGTGATCTGCTCCTTGACGTGGGTGAGGTCCAGTACCCGAGCGGTTCCGTTGAGGGCGGTCAGGTCGAGCCTGTCCACCGTCTTGCCGCCGTCGATGAAGTGGGCCGGGGCGTCGATGTGGGTGCCGGTGTGGGCGCCGATACGCCAGCGGCTGACGTTGGAGGGATCGCCGGCGGTTCGGGACTCGACGATCTCCACCTCGGGGCGGCGGCCCCAGTGGAGCATGCCGGGATGGATGGGAACGGACACGTCGATCGCCTTCGCGAAGTCCAGATTCATGCGGCCCTCCTATTGGATGCGGATATCATGGAAGTGGATCCAAAAATGAGCGAGCTGTCGAGTGGCTGAGGTCGCCCTCGGCCGCATGGGAAACTGCTCCACCACCGCGCAGCCCCCGACCGCCCCCGAGAAGGGTTTGACCGACTCCGATGACGCCTGAGACTGACGAGAGTCCCCTCGTTGACGACATCGCGGCCCGCATCCGCGCGCGGATCATGAACGGCGAGCTGGCGATCGGCAAACCGCTGCGCCAAGCCGCGCTGGCCACCGAGTTCGGCGTCAGCCGCACACCGGTGCGCGAGGCGCTGCGCCAGCTGCAGAACGGCGGGCTGATCGAGATGCAGCCGAACCGCGGCGCGGTGGTGCGGGTGCCCGCGCCCTGGGAGGTGCGCCAGGCCTACGAGGTGCGGGCCGAGCTGGAGGGAATGGCCGCCCGGCGCGCCGCTTCCCGGATCACCGAGCGCGGACTCGCCGCGCTGCGCGAGCACAACGCGGTGCTCTGCGAGGCGGTGGCGCGGGCCGAGGACGAGGTGAGGGACGCGGGCGGACTCACCACCACGGCCGCCAACGACTGTTTCCACACGGTCATCTGCGAAGCGGCCGACAATCCCTGGCTGACCCGGATGATCGACCGGATCAACGAGAGTTTCCCGCGCAACGTGTCCTCGCTCGCCCTCGCCGGCGACGAACGCCACCGGCAGCTGAACATCCGTCAGCACGAGGCGGTGATCGAGGCGTTGGCCGCGCACGACGCCGACCATGCCGACGCGTTGATGCGCGAGCACGTCATCAGTTCCGGCGAGCATCTGACGGCCTGGTACGAGCGCCGTTCCCAGACCGTCTTCCACGGCTGAGCGGCGGGCCCTCACGGGGTGCCGCCGGGGAACAGCCGGGCCGGGGAGAGGAAGTCCAGGTCCGGGCGGGCGATTCCGCACACGAGGTCGGCCAGCGCCTCGCCGATCGCCGGCCCGAACTTGAACCCGTGCCCGGAGCACGCCGACGCGACCAACACCTGCGGTGCGCCTGGCACTTCGCCGACGATGAAACGCCGGTCGGCGGTCATCGTGTAGAGACACGTCAGGCTCTCGGTCACCGGTCCGGCACCGGGCAGGACTTGGGCCACCGCCTTGGCGAGCAGGGCGAGTTCGTCGGCGGTCGCTTCGGGGCGGGGTGCCTGCGGGTCCCAGGGCGGGCCGCTGTCCAAGCCGGCCTTGAGGCCGCGGCCGTCGGCCGCGGGGAACCCGTACAGGAGGCCTTGCGGCAGGTCGACGGAGAAGCTGCCGAGGCCGGAGGCGCCGAGGGGTCCCGCCGGGTCGGCGGCGAAGTAGGCGTTGACGATACGAGTGACCGTCAGATGCGGTGCGAGGGAAGGAACTTGGGCTGCCATCCAGGGACCGGTGCACAGCACCAGGCGCCGCGTGCGCAGGACGGCCTTGCCGGTGCGGACCACGACCTCGTCGCCGTCCGGTTCCCAGTCGAGGACGGGGGCGTGGTCGTGGAGGTGCGCGCCCGAGCGCTCGGCGAGGGTCAGTTGGGCGCGCAGTGTCTCCTGCGCATCGATGATGCCGGCGCGCGGGTCGTGTACGGCTGTGAAGCCGGAAGGTAGTCGGAGTCCCGGGAAGATCCGTGCCGCTTCCTCGGCGTCGACTTCACGGCAACCAGGGCCGCGCAGGGGATCGGGCCGGTCCTTCGGCGCCGCGTACAACCCGCCGGTGATGTCGAGCAGTTGGGCCTTCGAGGCGCCCTCCAGCTCCGCCCAGGCCCGGTAGGCGGTGTCGACCAGAGCGTCCCAGTCGGGGTGGGGGTAGGCGCGGCGGATCATCCGGGTCGCGCCGTGAGAGGAACCCAAGTCGTGGTGCAGGCTGAACTGTTCGAGCCCGAGGACGTCGAGTCCGCGCTCGGCGAGGTGACGTAGGGCGGCGCTGCCGTGTACGCCCAGGCCGACCACGATGGCGTCGTGGCAGCGGGAGTTGGGGCGTGGGGCGTACGGGGTGAGGGCTGGGATCGGGTCGGTGGCCGCGAGTGATGGTGTGGGCGTTGCGGGATCGGTCCCTGGCGCCGTGGCCTCCGCTCCCGAGTCCCGCTGCCCCATGGTCGGCGCCGTACCGGGCCCCCGCAGGCAGACGATCTCCCGTACGGCTTCCACCAGGGCGTCCAGATCGTCCTCGTCGTTGTAGACGTGGACCGAGGCCCGGACCACCTTGGTCAGCCCCCGGTGGTCCATGTCCCAGCGGCCGTGGCCCGCCGGTACCGCGATCAAGTGGACGCGGCGGTACGTGAGTTGACGTTGTACCTCGGAGGCGTCCAGGCCGTCGACCACGAAGGTGACGATGGCACCGCCCGCGGCCGGTGGGTCGGTGATGTGGACGCCCGGCAGTGCGGAGAGGCGTTCCCGGAGTGAGGTGGCGAGGGTGGCCAGGTGGCGGGCGACGGTGTCGATGCCGAGGGTGCCGAGGTCGGACAGGGCGGCGCCGAGGCCGAGGCGCAACGCGTGGGCGGCTTCCCAGAGTTCGAAGCGTTTGGCGTCCGGGACCAGTTCCCAGCTGCGCTCGGCGGTCCAGCGGGCGCCCCGGACATCGGGTGCCTCGGGGGCGAGCCGGTCCAGGAGGGGGCGGCGTACCGCGAGCAGGCCCGTGCCGCGTGGGCCTCGCAGGAACTTGCGGCCGGTTCCGATGAGGAGGTCGCAGCCGATGGCGCCCATGTCCACCGGCAGTTGGCCGAGCGACTGGGTCGCGTCCAGCAGGTAGGGCACCCCGTGGGCACCGGCCAACGCGCCTATCGCGGCGGCGGGTTCGACCAGCCCGGAGGAGGTCGGGACATGCGCGGCCGTCACCAGCGCGGCCGGTCCCGCGCGCAACGCGGCCTCCAGGGCCTCCAAGTCCACCGCTCCGTCAGGGCCGTTGGGCAGCAGCTCCACCTGGACGCCGTGGTCGCGTTCGACCGACAGCAGGTGCAGGGCGCTGCTGACGTAGCTGGAGCGGGCGGCCAACACCCGGTCGCCGGGCCGCAGTCGGAGCGCCGACACGGCCCGCTGCCAGCCGGCCGTCGCGCTCTCGACGAGGGCGACCTCCTCCAGCCGCGCGCCGAGGAGTTCGGCGGTACGCGCGTAGACGGCCTCCAGGGCGGGAGCCGCGTGTTTCGCGGCCTCGTAGCCGCCGGACAGGCTCTCCGCGCGGAGGTGGTCGATGACCGCCTCGACGGTGCCGTTGGCGAGCAGGGCCGCGCCCGCCGAGTTGAAGTGGTGGCCGGTGAACGAGCCGGGCGTACGGGCGCGTTCGGCCGCGACGTTCAGGGGGCGCGGGGGCGCGGGGTTCGTGGGCGAGGCGGCCGTTCCGGCCGTCACGGGCGCGCTCACAGGGCGATCGTCACGCTCTTGAGCTCGGTGAACCCGTCGACGGCGGCGTCGCCGAGGTCCCTGCCGAGGCCTGACTGCTTCATCCCGCCGAAGGCCACGGCGGGGTCGAACTCGTTGTACGTGTTGACCCACACGGTCCCGGCCTCCAGCGCGGCGGCGGTGCGATGGGCGCGGGCCAGGCTGCCGGTCCAGACACCGGCGGCGAGGCCGTACTCGCTGTCGTTGGCCAGCGCGATCGCCTCCTCCTCGCTGTCGAAGGGCATGATCGTGGCGACCGGGCCGAAGATCTCCTCCCGGGTGATCCTCATGTCGGGGGTGACCTCCGTGAACACCGTCGGCGGCACGAACCAGCCGGGGACGTCCGGGAGTTCACCGCTCACGGCCACCTCGGCGCCCTCGGCGCGCCCGAGTTCGACGTAACCCGTGACGCGGTCGTACTGCTCCTGCGACACCAGCGGACCGATGTTGATCCCGCCCGACAACCCCGGGCCGATCCGCAGCGCCTCCACCGCCGGCACCAGCCGGTCCAGGAACTCCTTGACGATCGTGCGCTCCACCAGCAGCCTGCTGCCCGCCGTGCACATCTGCCCGGAGTGCCCGAACACCGCGCGGACGGCGTTCGGCACGGCCGCGTCGAGATCGGCGTCCGCGAAGACGATGTTGGGCGACTTGCCGCCCAGTTCGAGCGTGAGCCGCTTCAACGACGGCGCCGCCGCGGCCATGATGTGCCGCCCGACCTCGGTCGACCCGGTGAAGGACACCTTGGCGACACCGGGATGGGCGACCAGCTCCGCACCCGTACGCCCGTCGCCCGTAAGGACGTTGACCACGCCCTCGGGCACGCCCGCCTCCAGACAGAGCGCGGCCAGCCGCAGCGCGGTGAGCGGGGTCTGCTCGGCCGGCTTGACCACGACCGTGCAACCGGCGGCCAGGGCCGGGGCGAGCTTCCAGGCCGCGATCATGAAGGGGAAGTTCCACGGCAGTACGGCCGCCACCACGCCCACCGGTTCGCGGACGCTGTACACATGCCGGTCGGGACCGGCCGCGTGCACGGTGCCCTCCAGCCGGGGCGGAGTGCCCGCGAAGTGGCGGATGGCCTGCAGCCCCAACTCCACATCGCCACGCGCGCGTTCGATGGCCTTGCCGTTGTCCAGGGTGTCCAGCACCGCCAGTTTCTCGGCGTCGCGCTCCACCAGGTCGGCGAGGCGCAGCAGGACGTCACGGCGCTGCCGGGGCGGCAGTCCGCGCCAACGGCGGTCGCGGTGCGCGGTGTTGGCCGCCTCGACCGCCGCCGACACCTCCGTGGGGCCCGCCTGCGCGACCGTGGTGAGCTGCTCCCGGGTGGCGGGGTCGAGCACCGGGATGCGTTCCGTCCCGGTGCCCGCGGTCCACTCCCCGCCGATGAGCATGGGCTCGCAGTCCGGCAGGTGCGGGATGTCGATACTGGGGTCCACCTTGCTCTCCTTCACGCCTGGCGTCCGGGACGGTGAGTGGGGTCGGGCCACGGCTCGCGCACCGCCGTGGACACCGCCCGGGCTGTGGTCAGGACGCAGCGGTCGAACTCCGCCTCGCCGTGCTTGGAGTTGGCGTCGGTCACGTCCCTGCCCCAGACCCCGGTCTCGCTGACCTGGTCCATGCGGTAGTCCCAGAACGAGTCGACGTCGACGTGCGAGGTCGCCCGGTCCATCCGGACCAGCTCCGGCGCCAGGTGCAGCATCACGGACGTCTCGAAGAAGTTGGCGTGCATCAACGCCCGGCCGTAGGTGACATGTCCGTCCACCTCGGGCCCCGGGTACATCGTCACGTACCCCAACGCCCTTACCCGAGCGTCCCGATGACGGACTCTCAGTTTCTCCGCCGACACATCGAGCGCGCCGTTGTTCCAGATGTGCCCGTTCAGCAGCACGAACTGCCGTACCCCGGAGGCGTAGAGGGAGTCGATGACGTCCTCGACGACGGAGATCATGGTCTCCGGCCGCAGGGCCACCGTCCCGGCGAAGTCGCCGTGCGACGCGGACACCCCGAAGCTCAGGGGCGGCACGACGGGCACGCCGGTCAGGGCGGAGACGCCGAGGGCGACCGCTTCGCAGATCCGGGTGTCCACGGCGAGGGGGAGGTGCGGGCCGTGCTGCTCGGTGGCGCCCACGGGGATGATGACGGCGTCCTGGGCCGCGGCCGTGGACTCGGCCTCCGCCCAGGTCAGCTCCTCCCACAGCACGGGCGATCCGGAACCGCCCAACTGGGCTGCCAGTTCGGGGACATCGAGGCCCGTGGGGACGGTTCGTCCGGACGGACCGGTGACGAAGACGGACGACATGGTTCTCCTCTCCTCGGGACCGATGGCGTTCGTCATCGGCGTGGACCCTTCTCGGGAACGACGGCGTTCACCATCGGCGTCGGCTCTTCTCCGGCAGCAGGTCCAGGGCGCGCAACGGGACGGGCTTGTCCCCGTCGACCGTGGTGACCCACACGGTGGCGTCCGGGCAGTAGTCGCTGATCAGCTCGCGGCACACCCCGCACGGCGCGATGATCCGGAACCACCCCGCCGGCTTGATCTGCACCGACACCACGGACGTGATGTTCAGCTCCGCCCCGGCGGGCAGGGCGCCCCGCGCGGTGCCCATGGCGACCCCCTCGGCACAGATCGAACTGCGCCGGCAGGAGCCCTCCACGTGGACCCCGGTATGGACCCGCCCGTCCGCGGTACGGAGCGCGGTCGCGACCTCGTGGCGGCCCGACTGCCATACCTTGGCCAGCAAGTGCTGGGCGACGGCGAGGAGTTCGACGTCGTCCTCGCTCATCGACGCCGGTACGGACACGGGCCGCACGTTCACGGCGCTCATACCGTCAGCCCCAACAGCCGGGCCATGTTGCCGCCCTCGACCAGCGCCCGGTCCTTCTCGTCCTCGACCGCCTTCGCGATCTTCATGCGTTCCAGATCGAAGTCGGAGCCGGGCCACTCGCTGCCCATCAGGATCTTCTCCGGCCCGAGCCGTGCGTAGGCCCGCTTCACGTCGCTCATCAGCGTCGCCGACGTCTCCAGGTACACGTGCGGCTGCCGTTCGGCGACGATGATCGCCTCGGGCACGTTCCACACGGCCCCCATGTGCGCGATGATCGTGGGCACTTGGGGGTGGTCCTTGGCGATCTCCTCGATGGCCAGCGGCGCGCAGAACGCGTCGTCGAGAGCGTTGATCAGCACCAGCAGCCCGCGCCGCGCGCACGCCTCGAAGACCGGGTCGAGGAGGCCGTGGTCGGCGACGTGGTAGCCGTGCAGGCTCGGGTGCAGCTTCAGCCCCACCAGACCCGCGTCGGCCATCCGGTCGATCTCGTCCAGCGCGTCGTCGGCCTGCGGCATCACCTGCCCGAAGCCGAAGAACCGGTCCGGGTACGAGGTCACCAGCGAGGCGATGAAGTCGTTCTCGATGCGCTGCGCGAGCGAGCACACCATCGCCATGTCCACCCCGGCCGCGTCCATCCGGTCGAGGATGCGGCGCGGCTCGAAGGGTTTGTACGGCGGCGGGGCCTGGCCCTTGCGGGCGCCGGTGAGGTAGTCGGAACGGCCGCGGACGTCCTGAGTGGTGTTGTACGCGTCGATGATCAAGGCGGTTCGTCCTTACTCGCTACTCGCGACGTGCTGCTCGCTGGAGACCAGGGGGAGATGGCAGCGCACACTGCGGCCCGGCGCGATCTCGCGCAACTCGGGCGCGCTGGTCCGGCACCGCTCCGTGGCGATCGGGCACCGGGTGCGGAACAGACAGCCCTCGGGCGGGTTCGCCGGATCGGGCAACTCGCCCTCCAGCACCTGCTGTTCACGGGTCTCGCCGGGCCGTAGGACAGGAACGGAGGACAGCAGGGCCCGGCTGTACGGGTGTGCGGGGGCGGCGAAGAAGGCGTCACGGGAGGCGACTTCGATGATCTGGCCGAGGTACATGACCGCGATACGGTCGGCGATGTGCCGTACGACGCCCAGGTCGTGCGAGATGAACAGCATCGTCAGGCCGCGGTCGCGGACCAGATCGGAGAGCAGGTTCAGAACCTGCGCCTGGATCGACACGTCCAGGGCGGAGACCGCCTCGTCCGCCACCACGAACTGCGGTGACGATGCCAACGCCCGTGCGATGCCGATGCGTTGACGCTGGCCGCCGGAGAACTCGTGCGGCCTGCGCGCGCCGGCCTCGGCGCCGAGACCGACGAGGTCGAGGAGTTCGGCCACCGCCTTCGTGGCCTCGGCTCGGGTGGCGCCGCGTGACCGCAGCAGCGGTTCGGCGACGATGTCGGCGATCCTGCGGCGCGGGTTCAGCGAGCCGAACGGGTCCTGGAACACCATCTGCAACTCGGCCCGGGTCCGGCGCAGTTGGCGCCCCCGCATCCGGGTGAGGTCGGTACCGTCGAACTCGATCCGGCCCGAGGCGGGTTCGATCACCCGCAACAGGGCTCGGCCGAGCGTGGACTTGCCGCACCCCGACTCGCCGACCAGACCGAGGGTCTCGCCCTGGAGGATGTCGAGGTCGACGTCCCGCAGCGCCCTGACCCGACCGCCGGCCCGGCCCGGGTACTCGACACGCAGCTCGCGGGCCTGGATGAGCGCGGCGGTCATGCGATGCCTCCCTGGGAGCGGGCCGTGGCACGGGCGGGGGAGGGCAGAACACAGGCGTCCAAGTGGCCGTCCTCGCCGTGCCGTTGCCGCAGCACGGGCCGCTCGGAACACGCGTCGTGGACGAAGGGGCACCGGGGAGCGAACGCGCACCCGGCCGGCCGGTCCACCCCGGTCAACGGGCTGCCCGCGATGGTCGGCAGCCGTCGTACGACAGGACCGTCGATCGGCGGCACCGAGCCCAACAACCCCATGGTGTAGGGGTGTTGGGGGTGGAACAGCACCTCCTCGCGCAACCCCTGCTCCACGATCCGGCCCGCGTACATCACCGCCACCCGGTCGGCGACCTCCGCCACGACTCCCAGGTCATGGGTGATCAGCAGCACGGAGGTGCCGTGGTCGCGCTGGACGCGTTTGAGGACGGCGAGTACCTGGGCCTGGATCGTGACGTCGAGTGCGGTGGTGGGCTCGTCGGCGATCAGTACGGCGGGGTCGTTGGCCAGGCCCATCGCGATCATCACGCGTTGGCGCATGCCCCCGGAGAGCTGGTGGGGGTAGGCGCGGGCCGTGCGGTCCGGGCCGGCGATACCAACCTCGCCGAGCAACTCCACCGCCCGGTCCATCGCCTGACCCCGTGTCACATCACGGTGGGCACGGATCATCTCGGAGACCTGGGCGCCCGCCCGGTGGAGCGGGTTGAGCGCGGCCAGGGCGTCCTGGAAGACGACCGCGATGTCCTTGCCGCGCACACCGCGCAACTCCCGTTCCGACGCGGCCACCAGGTCACGGCCCTTGAAGGTCGCCTCGCCGCTGATGTGGGTGCGCGGACCGCGGTTCAGGCCGACCAGGCTCATCGACAACGCCGACTTCCCGGATCCCGACTCGCCCACCAGCGCGAGGACTTCGCCCTGGCGGAGGGTCAGGTCCACGCCGTCCACGGCGGGCAGTCGGCCGCCCGGCACGTCGAACTGGACGCGCAGATCCCGGACTTCGAGCACGGACGTGGACGTCATGAGCCAGAGCTCACGGACAGAGTCGCCGTGTGGATCAGGTCGGCGACGCGCTCCGGCCACACCAGGGTTGTGTAGTGGCTGCCCGGCACGTGCTCGACGGTCGCCTTCATGCGGGCCGACATGTCGTTCTGGATTTCGGGGCGGAGCGTGCGGTCGTCGTCCGCGACCAGGTACCAACTGGGCAGCGTGCGCCAGGCCGGTACACCGGTGGGCTGCGTGAAGATGAGGTTGTCGGCCTTGCGTCCTTCCGCCTCCACGACGGCCCGCTGCTCCGGCGAGAGATCGGGGCCTATCTCCGCCCAGAACGCCTCGCTCGTCTCGGACTTCCACTCGCCGTTCGGGCCGCGCCGCATGTACTTGGAGATCTCGGCCTCCTCGTACCGCTCGACGATCCCGTTGACCGTCTCGCCCTCGTCCGGCCCGAACGCGGCTATGTAGACAAGGCCTTTGACCCGCGGGTCGCGGCCGACGTTGCTGATGACCGCGCCGCCGTAGGAGTGCCCGGCCAGCAGCACCGGGCCCGTTGTCTCCTCCAACACAGCCGCCGTGTTGGCGACATCGTCCTCCAGGGAGGTCATCGGGTTGGTGACGGTGAACAGCCGGTGGCCGCGGGCTGCCAGCAGGGGCTGCACCGCCGACCAGGTCGTCGGCCGTCCGCCGGCGCCGTGGACCAGCACGATGTCCATGCGGGTCATCCTTTCCGTAGCCGCGGATCGAGGACCGTGTACAGCAGGTCCACCGCGTGGTTGACCAGGGTGAAGAGGAGAGCGATGGCTAGCGCGGCGCCCTGCACGACGGGGTAGTCGCGTTGCAGGACGCCCTGCACGAGCAGGCGGCCGACACCGGCGTACGAGAAGACCGTCTCGGTGATCACCGAACCGCCCAGCAGGGAGCCGAACTGGAGCCCGAGGACGGTCACGATGGGCAGCCAGGAGTTGCGGAGAACGTGGTGGCGGATCACCACGCCCTCGCTCAGGCCCTTCATCCGGGCGGTGCGCACGAAGTCGTCGTCGAGGACCTCCAGCACGGAGGCGCGCACGATGCGGGTGATGAACCCGGCCATCGAGAGCGCCAACGTGACGGCGGGCAGGATCAGATGCTGGATCCAGGGCCACACCAGCTCGGGACGGTTCTGCAGAATCGCGTCCAGGAGAACGAAGTTGGTGGTCGGGTTGTAGTCCAGCGAGCTGGGCAGTCGGCCGAGCACCGGGAGCCAGCGCAGCCACACGCCGAACACCACGATGCCGAGGACACCGAGCGCGAACCAGGGCAGCGAGAAGCTCACCGTGGCCACGGCCCGGGTCGAGTTGTCGATCCAACTCCCCTTGCGCAGCGCGGCGATGACACCGGTGACGACCCCGAGCAGGACCGCGATCGTCATCGCCGCGAGCGTCAGCTCGATGGTGGCGGGGAGCGCGTCGCCGAGGAGGCCCAGGATGCTGTTGGAGCCGTAGAACGAGGTGCCGAGCCGTAGGTGTACCAAGTCGTTGAGGAAGCTGCCGTATTGGGCCAGGAGCGGTCGGTCGAGGCCGAGTGCCTTGTTGACGCGTGCCTCGTTCGCGGCCAGTTCGGACGCCGAGAGGTTGTTGCCGCCGGCCGCGAGCGAGGTCGCCGGTGAGCCGGGGAGCAGGCGCATCGCGAGGAACACCAGGCTGGCCAGCGCGAACAGGACGACGGGGATGACCGCGAGCCGTCGTAGGAACAACAGGGTTGTTCCCGCTGCCCACTTGGGGCGGGGGAGGGGGAGCAGTGCGGTGGTCATGCCGGCCCCCGTACGTCGAGGGCGTCGCGCAGGTCGTCGCCGACGAAGTTGCAGGCGACGACGAACAGGAGCGTGAACGTCGCGGGCAGGACGACCAGTCGGGGTGCCGTGTAGAGGAACTCCTGTCCCGCCTGGACCATGTAGCCCCAGTCGGGCTGCGGCGGTTGGATGCCCAGGCCGAGGTAGGAGAGACCGGCGGCGAAACCCGCCGCGATCGACAGCGTCATCACGACCTGCGCGAGCATCGGGCCCGCGATGTTCGGGAGGAGTTCGCGGGCGAGGATGCGCGGGGTGCGGGTGCCGCCCAGCTTGGAGGCGACGACGTAGTCACGCGCCGCCTCACGGGCCGTCAGGGCGCGGGCGAGTCGGGCCAGACCGGGCGCGAGCGACACGCCGATGCCGAAGACCAGGCTGACCGTGCCCGGTCCCGCTGCCGCCACGAGCAGGATCACCAGCAGGATGGACGGGAACGCGAGCGCGAGGTCCACGATCCGCATCAGGACCTGCTCCACGACACCGCCCAAGTACCCGGCGACGAGCCCGATCCCGGTGCCGACGACCGCCGCGAGCGCGGTCGCCGCGAACGCCACGAGCAGCAACGGCCGGGCGCCGTGCACGAGTCGGGCGAACTCGTCCCGGCCCAGGTCGTCCGTGCCGAACAGATGGCCGGACGACCCCATGGGCAGCAGTGCCGACGACGTCTGCCGTAGCGGGTCCGCCTGCACGAACAGGGGTCCTGCGACGGCGATCAGCACCAGCGCGAGGAGGACGAGCCAGGACAGCACGGCCGGCCAGGACCGCGCCAACCGGCGGCGACGCCAGGCGGCGAGGACCATCCGCCCGATGGACGGGGACGAAGAAGGCCCCACGGTCGCCACGGGTGGTGGAGCGGTCGTGGTGTCAGACACTGGCCTTCTCCATGTAACAGCGGTGGTTGGCCAGTGCCGCCGTGTTCATGTGCTTCACCTTTGAGCCGCTCACCACGAGGTTGGCGAAGCAGGCCAGCATCGACAGCACCATGTAGTCCTCGGCCCAACGGCGCTGGATCTTCGTGTAGGCGGCCGTGCGCTGGGCGCCGAGGGGAAGGTTCTTGGCCGTGTCCAGCTCCGCCTGGAGCGAGGCTGCGTCCTTGAGCGTGTCCATGCCGGTGATGGTCGCGCCGTAGAGACCGGTGGGGCTGGCCATGGCGCCGACCATGTCGTTGGCGTCCGGAACGTAGGTGTTGCGCTCCCAGATCATCAGGTCGTGGTAGTCGTCCTTGCCGTCGAGGAGCCGGGTGAAATAGGTGGCCGGGTCGACGGAGGTGGTGACCACCTTGAAGCCGACGTCGGTCAGGTTCTGGGCGACGATCTGCGCGGCCTTCGGGTGCCAGGAGTCGCTCGCCGCCATGAGCCGGATACGACGGCCGCCCGCGCCCGCCTCGGCGACGAGCTTCTTCGCCGTGGCCGTGTCCTGCGTGCTGAGGTCGGCGAGGCTCGTGTCGTAGCCGCTCTGCGCGGGCGGGATGGCGTAGCCCCCGGGCAGCGCGCCGACGCCGTAGAAGGCCTGGTCGAGGATGGACTTGCGGTCGATCGCGAGGTTGATGGCCTGGCGGACCTTGAGTTCGGGGACGCGGCGGGCGTCGATCATCAGGATCGCGTTGGCGTTGTACGGCGTCTTGTAGACCGTCACCGAGTCGTCCTTGCGCAGCTGCGCGGCGGCTGAGTACGGGGTGAACTGCGTGGCCGAGATGTCGCCGCTGAGCAGGGAACTGACGATGGTCGACGGGTCCTGGACCTGGCGCAGCACCAGCCGGTCGACCGGCGGTCTGCCCAGGCGGAAGTCGTCGAAGGCCGTGAGGGTGATCGACTGGCCGGAGGTGGCGGCGGAGAAGGCGAACGGGCCGGTGCCGACGAGGTGCTTGCCGATGTCGGCGCCGTACTTCTTCAGCGCGGCCTTCGAGATGATGCGGCCGCCGATGTCGGAGAGCTGGCCGAGGGTGGTGCGGTCCGGCTTCTTGAGGACCATCTTCACGGTCATGTCGTCCGGGGCGGTCAGCGAGGCGACGTTCGCGCCGAGGTCGGACAGCGGGCGGGTGGCGCCCTTGGGGAGCGTCTTGTCCTTCTCGTCGAACTGCCGCCCCAGGCTGGCCAGGACGTCCGCCGAGGTGAGCGTGGTGCCGTCGTGGAACTTGACGCCCTCGCGCAGGGCGAAGGTGTACGTGAGCTGGTCGTCGGAGATCGTCCAGCTCTTGGCCAGGTCCGGGGTGGGCTCGTTCGTCTCGAAGGAGATGAAGGTCAGGCCCCGGCAGATGCAGTCGACGGCCATCCAGTCGCCCAACGAGGTGTAGAACGACGGGTCGTTGACCGCGCTGGTGGCGTCGATGGCCAGGGTCAGCGTGCCGCCCTTGCTGCTTCCCTTGGCGTCGTCGGCCGCGGCACCACAGGCGCTGAGCAGGGCGGGGAGCCCGAAGCCGACTCCCACGCCGAGGAGCCCGGCGCCCCGGAGCATGGTGCGGCGCGACGCCGTCGACGGGGCGGAGCCGGGTGAGGACGATCCAGCTGACTGGTCCGGCATGTGGGCCTCCTTGGGCACCGATCCTCGAATAATGGATCTCAAAGTGTCGAGATTGGATCCAAAAACATGTTCACGGGCCACAGAGTCCCTCTCGTGTCCCGGGTGTTAAAGGCGTGTGAACCGGGCCGCGGGTCTGGCGCCGGTCGATGCCGGCTATGCGCTCGGTCGGCCCATGCGTCGGATCAACTCCGGCCAGACCAAGGGGTCATGACCGGGGATGAGCTCGTAACCGCGTTCCGTCGCGATGCTTTTGAGGCGGCGGATGGGTTCGAGGGTGCTCGCCGGGTCGACACCGATCGAGGCGCCGATCGGGCGCTCGTGCTCGATGTTCTCGGTGAGATCGGCGGCGTCGAAGGCGAACACGAAGCCGCCGCCGTCCGCGAGGTCGACGACGAAACTCTGGTGCCCGGGGGTGTGCCCGGCGGTCAGTACGGCGGTCACACCGGGGGCCAACTCGACGTCCCCGTCGGCCTGTTGCCAGTCGATGCGCGGGTCGTCGAAGTCGACGCGGAAGATCGAGTGCCGCTCGACCTCCGGCCGCCCGGACAGGCCGTAGGCGAGTTCCTCGCGTTGTACGTGCACCGGCACCCGCCCCGCGAAGTGCTTGAGCCCGCCCGCGTGGTCGGCGTGCAGATGGCTGAGGGCCACGGCGTGGATCGCGTCCATCGGGATGCGGGCCGCGTCGAGTGCCTCCTCCAGGGGCTCGCCCGGGCCCGGCAGGATCGGCCGGTAGTTGGGGGAGCCGTAGAAGCGGCGGCGCAGGGCCGGGTCCCGGATCAGTGCCGTGTTGAAGCCGGTGTCGAGCAGCAGCCAGCCGCCGTCGCACTCCAGGAGCACGGCCGGTACGGGTTCACGCAGCCGTTCCTCGTACGGGGCGCCGTGCACGGAGACGGACTTGGGGAGCTCCTCCCAGCCCAGCAGCAGGGGCACGATCCTGCGTACGCCGTGGCGGGTCATGAGGGGTGCGGGTGGGGCGGCTGGCGCATGGGCGTGATCCGTTCCGGGAGTGCATCATGAACGCCTGCGGGAGTGGGGGCTCGCCTGCGCGGGGATCGTCTGGGGGGGATCTGCCATGAGGATCCACACTTTAAGGATGTGGATCCCAAAGGCGGTTGCGGGGAGGTGAACAAGTTCTCTCCCACCCCCTTTTCAGACCGTCCTGCCGCGCAGCGTCTCCTTCTTGGCCCGGTTTCCGCAGGTGCCCATGGAGCACCAACGGCGGTTTCCGGGGCGGGAGGTGTCCAGGAACAGGGCGCCGCAGTTCTGGCCGGCGCAGTTGCGGAGGCGGGTGAGCGACGGGGTGGTGACGAGGTCCAGGGCGTCGCGGGCGACGAGGGCGAGGGTGGCCCGGACGGGGTCGTCGGCCCGCCAGGCGAGGTGTCCCGCCGGGTCGAGGCTCGGCACGGGGACGGGGTGCGCGGCGGCCGAGTTGACCAGGTCGCGGGAGTGGGTGTCGGGCGTCCGGTCGGCTCGCGCGGCGGTGATCAGGGCGTGGACGGCCTCCCGCAGCTCACGCGCGTACGCGGAATCGGGCTGCCCTGTGGCGTCAGTACAAGGACCGCACTGCCGCACCCACGCCAACAACGCCTCGGCGTCCGGGAGTTCCTCCACCACGCCGGGGGAGCCGCGGTGGCGCAGGGTGCGGACGAAGTCCAGGCAGGGGCGGCCGGCGCCCTGGCGGAAGCGGGGAGTTGCTGGCACGGGTCCACCCTACTCCCGTAGAACCGGTTTAAGTGGTGCCGTGGGACGGGCTCGCCTGCTACCGTCACCCGAACCAGTCAAACCGGTTCTCACGTGAGGTGTGTCCGTGCCCCGCTGGGTGATCCTCGTTCTGTCCCTCGCCTGTGGTGTGGGCGTCTCGACCATCTACTTCCCGCAGGCGATCAGCTCGCTCGTCGCCGCCGACCTGGGCGTCTCCACCGGCTCGGCCGCCCTCGTCGTCACGGCGGCCCAGTTCGGGTACGCGGCCGGCATCTTCCTCCTCGTCCCCCTCGGCGACCGGCTCCCGCACCGCCCTCTGATCGTCACCCTGCTCGTGCTCACCGCCGCCGGACTGCTCGCCGCGAGCGCCGCGCCCTCGCTCCCGCTGCTCGTCGCCGCGAGCGCGGTCACCGGCGTGACGACCGTCGTGCCGCAGATCATCATCCCGATGGCCGCCGGACTCGTACCCGCCGAACGCCGCGGAGCCGTCACCGGCACCCTCCTCAGCGGCCTGATCGGTGGCATCCTCCTGGCCCGCACCTTCAGCGGCACCCTCGGCGAGAGGTTCGGCTGGCGGGCGCCGTACGTCGTGGCCGCGGTGATCGTCCTGGCCCTGGCCGCGATCCTCTCCCGGGTCGTCCCCGTCACCACACCGTCCACGCGCCACAGCTACCCGTCCCTGATAGCCGCGCCCCTGAGCTTGCTGCGCGCCGAACCCGACCTCCGCCGCTCCTGCCTCTACCAGGCCACCGTCTTCGCCGGCTTCAGCGCCGCCTGGACCACGCTCACTCTCCTTGTCACCGGACCGACGTACGGCATGGGCGCCCAGACGGTGGGCGTCCTCGGACTGGTCGGCGCGGCCAGCATGTTCAGCACGCCGCTCGCCGGGCGCCTCGCCGACCGCAGGGGTCCCGACACGGTCACCCTCCTCGCCATGCTCGGCACGATCGCGTCGGCGGCGGTGCTCGTGCCCGCCTACCGGGGAGGCACGACCGGGCTGCTGGTCCTGGCCGCGGGCATGCTGCTGCTCGACGTGGCCGTCCAGTCCGGCCAGGTCGCCAACCAGGCCCGCATCTTCGCGCTGCGGCCCGAGGCCCGGGCGCGTATCAACACCGCCTACATGACCTGCGCGTTCCTCGGCGGCAGCGCGGGTTCCTGGCTCGGCGTGCGCACGTACGACCGGTTCGGCTGGCGGGGTGTGACGGGCTTGGTCGCCGCGCTGGCCGTGATGGGGCTGGGCCGTCATCTGCGGCACGTGTACCAGCGCAGGAGGCGACCGGACCGGTCAGGATTCGAGAAGCGCGAGGCCACGCATCGCCCGTAGCGTGACCGCCATGGACGTCACCGCGCATCGATGCCGGAAGCGGACGTACCGCTCGAAGCTTGGTTAGATCGAGCCGGGCGATGACCGCCGAGCGACTGTCGGCGGCCCGGCACAGACGGAGGGAAGGCACGATGAGCAAGGCCACGAGGACGGACACGCGGTCGTCCGCGCCGCACGCTGCCGACAGCCACGACCTGATCCGCGTGCACGGGGCGCGCGAGAACAATCTCAAGGACGTCAGCATCGAGATCCCGAAACGCCGGCTCACGGTGTTCACCGGTGTCTCCGGCTCGGGCAAGAGCTCGCTCGTGTTCGACACGATCGCCGCCGAGTCACAGCGGCTGATCAACGAGACGTACAGCGCCTTCGTGCAGGGGTTCATGCCGACCCTCGCCCGCCCCGAGGTCGACGTCCTCGACGGGCTGACCACCGCGATCATCGTCGACCAGCAGCGGCTGGGTGCCGACCCCCGCTCCACCGTCGGCACCGCCACCGACGCCAACGCCATGCTCCGCATCCTCTTCAGCCGCCTCGGCAAGCCGTACCTCGGCTCGCCCAAGGCGTTCTCCTTCAACGTCGCCTCGATCAGCGGCGCGGGCGCGGTCACCATGGAACGCGGCGGACAGAAGGTGAAGGAGCGCCGCAGCTTCAGCATCACCGGCGGCATGTGCCCGCGCTGCGAGGGCCGCGGCTCGGTCACCGACCTCGACCTCACCCAGCTCTACGACGACTCCAAGTCCCTTGCGGAGGGCGCGATCACGGTGCCCGGCTACACGGGCGGCGGCTGGAACTCCCGGCTCTACAGCGAGTCGGGTTTCTTCGACGCCGACAAGCCGATCCGCAGGTTCACGAAGAAGGAGCTGCAGGACTTCCTGCACCGCGAGCCGACCCGGATGAAGATCGCGGGCATCAACATGACCTACGAGGGTCTGATCCCGCGCATCCAGAAGTCGATGCTCGCCAAGGACAGGGAGGGCATGCAGCCGCACATCCGGGAGTTCGTGGACCGGGCCGTCACCTTCACCACCTGCCCCGACTGCGACGGCACCCGGCTCAACGAGGGCGCCCGGTCGTCGAAGATCAAGGGCATCAGCATCGCCGACGCCTGCGCGATGCAGATCAGCGATCTGGCGGACTGGGTGCGCGGCCTCGATGAGCCGTCGGTCGCGCCGCTGCTCACCGCGTTGCAGCAGGCCCTCGACTCGTTCGTCGAGATCGGTCTCGGCTATCTCTCGCTGAACCGGCCGGCGGGCACGCTGTCGGGCGGTGAGGCGCAGCGCGTGAAGATGATCCGCCACCTCGGCTCCTCGCTCACCGACGTCACGTACGTCTTCGACGAGCCCACCATCGGACTGCACCCGCACGACATCCAGCGCATGAACGACCTGCTGCTGCGCCTGCGCGACAAGGGCAACACCGTGCTCGTCGTGGAGCACAAGCCGGAGACCATCGCGATCGCCGACCACATCGTGGACCTCGGCCCCGGCGCCGGTACGGCGGGCGGCACCGTCTGCTTCGAGGGCACCGTCGAGGGTCTGCGCACCGGCGGCACCATCACCGGCCGGCACTTCGACGACCGGGCCTCGCTCAAGGAGTCGACACGGAAGCCCACCGGCGTGCTGGAGATCCGGGGTGCCGCGGCGAACAACCTCCGGGACGTCGACGTCGACATCCCGCTCGGCGTGCTTGCCGTCATCACCGGTGTCGCGGGCTCCGGCAAGAGCTCGCTCGTGCACGGGTCGATCCCGGCCGGCGAGAACGTGGTCTCCGTCGACCAGGGCGCCATCCGGGGATCGCGCCGGAGCAACCCGGCGACGTACACCGGACTCCTCGAACCGATCCGCAAGGCCTTCGCCAAGGCCAACGGCGTGAAGCCGGCCCTGTTCAGCGCCAACTCCGAGGGCGCGTGCCCCACGTGCAACGGCGCCGGGGTCATCTACACCGACCTGGCGATGATGGCCGGCGTGGCCACGACCTGCGAGGACTGCGAGGGGAAGCGGTTCGACGCGTCGGTGCTGGAGTACCGCTTCGGCGGCCGTGACATCAGCGAGGTGCTCGCGATGTCGGTGACCGAGGCCGAGGAGTTCTTCGGCGCGGGCGAGGCGGCCACCCCGGCCGCGCACCGGATCCTGACCCGGCTCGCCGACGTCGGCCTCGGCTACCTCAGCCTCGGCCAGCCCCTCACCACCCTCTCCGGCGGCGAACGCCAGCGCCTCAAGCTGGCCACCCACATGTCGGAGAAGGGCGGCGTCTACGTCCTCGACGAGCCCACCGCCGGCCTCCACCTCGCCGACGTCGAGCAACTGCTCGGCCTGCTCGACCGGTTGGTCGACTCCGGCAAGTCGGTCATCGTCGTGGAGCACCACCAGGCGGTCATGGCCCACGCCGACTGGATCATCGACCTCGGCCCCGGCGCGGGCCATGACGGCGGCAAGGTCGTCTTCGAGGGGACGCCTGCCGACCTGGTCGAGGCCCGGTCGACGCTCACCGGGGAGCACCTGGCGGCGTACGTCGGTGCCTGAGCGCCGCGGCCTCAGCGCAGGGTGGCGACCGCCGTGCCGTGGAGCGAGGCGTGCACCGGCGCCGAGGACCCGGACCGGCCGGACCGGTATGCGCGGTTCATGGGGCGTGAGCGCGTCGGCCTGAAGGCGGCGGTGTCATGGGCGCCGTCGTCTCCTTGGAGAACACACCCTTTGTCCCCGGAGAGACCCTCCGCGCCAACTCCGGCCTGCGCGAAGGGCGTTGGGGGCGCGGCAGCCGAACTCGCCGTAGTGGTGGCCTTTGTGGGCAGTGGTGGCGAAGTATCGATTCGGCTAACACCCATCCAGGTTGTGTAGGAATTGTGTCAGTGGCGTGATTGAATCATGCACAACTCGGCCTGGTGGCTTGAAGTCGACCGTTCGGTTCCCCGTGTCCTGAGCTTCTCAGCAGGATGTCCGCGCGCTCGTGCAGGTCCGCCCGGCCGAGCCGGTACGAACGTGCGGCAGGGGCGGGAGTGGTCGATCCGCGCGCGCCCCTGCCGTAGCGCACCCTTTGTTCCCGCGCCCCTCCTGACCGGAGGCCCGCGCCCGGCAGGAACCGCAATCGTCAGCGGTCCGCCGGACGGGAGCGTGCGCCGCGTCACCGTGCCGGCACACCGCGACTGCGGTGCCGCCTGCCGTCACGTACGTGAAGGGAACCGTCCATGACCGTCACAGCCGCCGCTGCCACCGTCTCCGACTTCTACTACGGCGCGGTGACCCCCATCGCCGCCTATCTGATGGCGTGTCTGGGAGCGGCCCTCGGGCTGCGCTGCACGACCCGTTCGCTGCGCCGCCCGCAGCACAGAGCCCGCTGGCTGGCGCTCGGCGCCGTCTCGATCGGCTGCGGCATATGGACCATGCACTTCATCGCCATGATCGGCTTCAGCGTCGAGGGCGCGCTCGTCAACTACGACGCCACGAAGACGCTGTTGAGCCTCGGCGTGGCCATCGCCGTCGTCGCCGTCGGGGTGTTCCTCGTCGGGTACCGCGGCGGATCCCCGCTCAACCTGGGTGTGGCCGGCGCGGTCACCGGGCTCGGTGTCGCGGCCATGCACTACCTGGGGATGGCCGCCATCCACACGAACGGCACCCTCCACTACGACGCCGTGACCGTGGCGCTCTCCATCGTGATCGCCGTCGCGGCCGCCACCGCGGCGCTGTGGGCGGCGGTCTCCATCCACGCGCTGTGGGCGAGCCTCGGCGCGAGCCTGGTGATGGGTGTCGCCGTGACCGGCATGCACTACACCGGCATGGCCGCGGTCTCCGTCCACCTCACCAATGTGGCCGGGTCCTCGCAGTCCTCCGCCGACCTGGTCGCGTTCCTCCTCGTCATGCTCGCCGGTCCGCTTCTCGTCCTCCTGGTCGCCGCCGTGATCGTCATGTTCGACCCGGACATGATGATCGGCGAGACCGGGGCGGAGACGTCGGAGCCCGCGCCCGCCCCGCTGTTCGGCGGCGACTCCGTGTTCCCGGCGCGGGAGCCGGCCGAGCCGGCGCAGGGCCGTACGTCCTGGTGATCCGACGTCGACACCGCTTGCGGTCGTCCGGGCCCCGTCCCGGGCGGCCGTACGCCGGGAGCCGCCGCGGACGCCTGCGGATCACGGATGCCGAACTGCCCTACAGGCAGGCCCTATCGCACCTCGGCCCATGCGGCCACGAGTTCCGGGACGTACACCGTCGCCCGCACATCCGTGCACGCGCGGGCCATGCGGGTCCGCAGGGTGTCGATGTCGACCTCTTCGGCCGTGGCGATGCCGGCGCGCTCCATCACCGGCAGGAGGCTGCGCGCCGATTCGGCGATGAGGGTCACCGCCGCCGAGTCGGGGCCGCCGGTGGGGACGGCGACCGCCACACTGGGGTCGGTCAGCCCGGAAAGCCGTAGTACTTCGGCCAGTTGCTCGCCCATGTCGGGGTCGCGGCGGCCTTCTCGGAGCGCCGCGCTGATCCACTCCACGGATTCCGTCACCAGGGGTACCGCGGGTATGGCGCGTGTCCGCGAAATATTGAAGTCCTGGAACGTGACGACGCCACCGTGCCGCACCAACCGTGTCAGTCCCTTCACCGTCGCCACCGGATCGTCGAGATGAATCAGGATCAGTCGTCCCACAAGGGCGTCGAAAGGCTCGGACAGGTCGAGATCGGGGAGTGTGCCCTGCTCGAAGGTGACATTCCCGGGGGACAACGCGGCCGCGTTCTCCCGTGCACGTTCCAGGACGCCGGGGTCCATGTCCACGCCGAGAACCCGACCGCTTGAGCCGACCACGCGCGCGGCGGCCAGGGACACTTCGCCGGTACCGCAGCCGACGTCGAGAACGCGCATTCCCTCCCGCAGGCCCGCCGTTCTCAACAGATGTTCGGTGTGGCTGTCGTACAGCGAAGCCTGTATGCCGAGCCTGTCCGCCTCCTGGGACGTATTTCCCATCACGTAGGAACTTGGGTGCTTCTGAGTCATTCCTGGTCCGTTTCCTTGCTCTGGGATTTCTCCAGTCCGCAGTAACGGAGTGTAGGAAGCGACCGGTTGACGGTCTTCGGCGTGATCATGGAGTCATGGGGCGGATTTCTGTGGAATCCACAGTCGCCGTCAGCCGGTGATGCCGACGACCGAGCGGAGGAGTCCGGCGAAGGTGCGCGGATCGGCGCCGGTGAGCTTGTGCCACTGGCCGAGCCGGTAGGCCACGGTGTTGGGGTGGATCCCGAGGGCGGTGGCGGCCCGGGCCAGCGACGACCCGGAGTCGGCGAAGGCGATCACCGTCTCCGCCAACTGGGGTTGTTCGCCGGTGACTCGGCGGACCTCGGTGAACAGGGGGTGCAGCCGCTCCCGGCTGTCGAAGAGGCTCGCCTGGAGCCAGACGTCCTCGAACGACGTGGCGCGGCCGCCGCGTTCGGCCACGGCGAGGGCGCGCTCCGCGTCGGCGATGCTCATCTCCGCGCCGTCGAGCCCGGACCGGTCGAGACCGATACCCACGCGCGCGTCGTCGCCGGCCAGGTTGATCACGCGGGTGGCCAGGTCGCCCGGATCGACCCGCTGGGTGACGGCGACCATGAGCTGCCCGCTCAGGCCGCAGGAGACATTTCCGGCAAGCTGCCGTGCCGCACGTTGCAGCAGGCCGAGGTGTCCTTGCGCGGCCCACGGGGCGGCAGATGTGCACAGGACGCGGAAGTCGCCGTCGGGGTCGAATCCGAGTTCACGGGCGATCTCGGCGGCGTGCTCGCGGGGTGCCCCGCCGGTGCGGAGCAGTTCGAGGAAGCGCTGCCGCAGACCGGCCTCGCGCCCGTACCGTGACCCGGCCTCGTCCGCGAACGCGTCCGCGACGACGCCGCTCACCGACTGCACCCACGCCCACAGGGGCGCGACCAGCTCGACCGATGTGTCCTCGGCCGCCGTACCCCGCGCCGCGGCGCGCAGTTCGTCCCACAGCCGACGGGCGCCGATGTGGAAGGTCGCGAGCGCGTCCTGGACGGGCAGGCCGTAGTAAGCCCGCCTGCGTGACTCGGACTGGAACTCCAGCAGTTGCTCGGCCGTCGGATCCACATCCAGGGCGAGACCCCGCAGGAGGGCCAGGAGCCGGCTGCGTACGGTCCGGCGTTGCTCGTCCAGCGGGAACGCCGCGTACGAGGGGAGTTCGCGCCTGATGTCGTCGGTGACGACGACGCTCAGCTCCTCGATGCGCGACAGCAGGGATTCGCACAGCACGCGCAGCGGATGTCCGTCGGGCCGGACCGCGGAGGAAGTCACACGGACACTGTCGAATCGACAAAGAGTCCATGTCAATCCTCCTCACGCGGAGTGACAGGTGCGGCTCGCGTGCCGAACGGCTCGGCGAGCCGGACCCGCCGTTGCCTACCCGGAGTTGGGTCAGGCTGCGGGCGCGAGCGCTGACCATACTGAGTTTCGTGAAAGGGAAAACGCAGCTCGGGGAATTTCTGCAGGCTCGGCGTTCCCACCTCCGTCCTGAGGATGTCGGGGTGGCCACGTACGGGGAGCGGCGGCGCGTGCCGGGGCTCCGGCGCGAGGAGTTGGCGCTGCTCGCCGGGGTGAGCGTCTCGTACTACACGCGGCTGGAACAGGGACAGGCGCCGAGCGCCTCGCCCGAGGTGCTGGACGCGCTGGCCTTCGCCCTGCGGCTCGACGAGCCCGAGCGGCGCTATCTGCACGACCTGGCCCGCGCGGGCAGGCAACGCCCGCGGGGCCGGCGGCCCGCGCCGGAACAGGTGACGGAAGAACACGCCCAACTGCTGGACGTCCTGGGGGACGCGCCCACGCTCCTGCTGGGCCGATGCGGCGACGTGCTGGCCTGGAACCGCCTGGGACACGCGCTGTTCGCCGGTCATGTGGACCCCGATGCCCCGGACCGGCCGGCCCAGCGGCCGAACATGGCCCGGCTGGTGTTCCTCGACCCGCACACACGCGACCTGTACACGGACTGGCCGAGCAAGGCCCGGGCGGTGGTGGGGCACCTGCGTCTGGTGGCGGGCCGGTTCCCCGACGACGCGGCGCTGCACGCGCTGGTGGGTGAACTGAGCGCCAAGAGCCCCGAGTTCGCCGCGATGTGGGCCGACCACCGGGTCAAGTCGCACATGCTCGCGTCGTACGAGATGCGCCATCCTCTGGTGGGCCCGCTGACGGTCGTACAGCAGACCCTGGGTCTCGGGCGCGGCACCAGCGTCGTGGTCGCCACCACCCCGGCGGGCTCGTCCGCACGGGCGGCACTGACCCTGCTGGCCCAGGCCGCCGTACCGGCCGAGTCGGCGCGGACCCCTGCCCGGGCCGCCATCGACTGACCCCCACGCTCGTCAACGGCCCATCCACCAGGCGCACTTCACGGCGTCGCGCCCGCTCACCGCATCACCGCGTCGGCACGTCGCTGCCGTATGCCCGAAAACCACTGACCACAGAACCGACTCACCCCAAGGAACCGACCCATGCTCAAGAAGCTCACCAAGTCCGCCCTGTCCGCAGCCGCCGTCGTCGCGGCCGCCGCCGTGACGCTCGGCCCGGCTCCCGCCTCGGCCGTCTCCGCGCCGCTGAGCGATGCCCGGATCGCGCGCCACTTCGACCTGGCCGAGGGGCAGACGCCGGAGAACGTCGTCCTCGCTCCGGACGGCAGCGCCTACGTCACCTTCGCCGCCGCCCGCCAGATCGCGCGCCTCTCGCCCGACGGCACCACGCGGATCCTGGCCACCCTCCCCGCACCGGCGGACGGCGGGGTCCACACCCCCGTCCTGGGCTTCGCCCTGACCACCGGCATCGTCCGGGCCCACGACGGCACCCTGTACTTCCTGTACGCCACCGGCACCGCCGACCTCACCGGCGTATGGCGGCTGCGCCTCGGCGGCACGCCGGAGCGGATCGCCGCGCTGCCCGCCGACGGACTGCCCAACGGCCTTGCCCTGGACGCCCGTTCGCACACTCTCTACGCCACCGACTCCGTACGCGGCACCGTCTGGAAGGTGCCCGTCTCCGGCGGCACACCCACAGCCTGGTCCACCGCACCCGAACTGGCGTCGACCGGTTTCCTCGGCGCCAACGGCCTGAAGATCCGGGGCGGGGCGCTCTGGGTCACGAACCTCGACCGCGGCACCGTCCTGCGCATCCCCGTCCTGCGGGACGGACGCGCGGGCAGGGTTCGGACCGAGGTCACCGGCCTGCCCGGGATCGACGACTTCGCCTTCACCGGTCGCGGCGACCAGCTGCTGGCCACCCTCAACGGTTCGAGCGAGGTCGTGCTCGTCGAGCCGCACGGCAGCCCCACCACGGTCCTGACCGCGGCCGACGGCCTGCAGAACCCCACGTCGATCGCCCTGCGCGGCGACACCGCCTACGTCCTGAGCGCGGCCTACGTCACCGCAAAGGACCCCAACCTGGTACTCGCCCACCTGAACCGCTGACCACTCCGGCAGACCGGGCGCGTCGTACCAACTCGGCTTCTACGACGCCCCGTTCGGCCCCGCCTGCGACCTCTCGGGCGTCTCCGCCGGGGCCGGTGGCAGGTCCGCCGGTGACGGTCCGGGTTCCGGGTCGGGCCGGTGGCCGCCGCGCAGGGCCGAGGCGACCGCGGAGACCAGGGCCATGCCCGCGGCGACGCTGAAGACGATGGTCAGGCCGTGGTGGAACGGGCCCGAGACCAGCTGGGGGAAGAAGGTGTGGCCGGTCAGGACGGCGCGCTGGGCGGCGGTGACGTGGTCGAGGGTTCCGTTGGACGCGAGCAGGTGCTGGATGGGGTTGTTGCCGAGGAACGTCGCGAACAGCGTGCTCACCGGAGGCAGCGACGCCGCCTGCTCGGCCGCGCCGGCCGGGACCCCGTGTATCTGGAGTCCGTGGCTCAGCGTCCTGGGCAGCGAGGTCGCGAGCCCGGACACCATCAGGGAGAAGAACACGCCGATGGACAGGGCGGTGCCCGAGTTCTGGAAGGTGGAGCGCATGCCCGAGGCGACACCCCGGTACTCGCTCGGCACGCTGCCCATGATGGACGACGTGTTCGGCGCGGAGAACATGCCCTGGCCAAGCCCGTTGAGCAGCAGCAGCGCCGCGAACATGCCGTAGTCGAAGTCGATGGGCAGCGCGAGCAGCCCGAGGAAGGAGAGCGCGACGACGATCAGCCCGATGGTCGAGAACGCCCGGGCGCCGAACCGGTCCGACAGCCATCCGGACACGGGTCCGGCGATGAGGAAGCCGACGGTGAGCGGCAGCATGAAGATGCCCGCCCACAGCGGGGTGTCCTCGTAGTCGTAGCCGTGCAACGGCAGCCAGATGCCCTGCAGCCAGATGATCAGCATGAACTGCAGCCCGCCCCGCGCGATCGCGGTGAGCAGCGCGGCCAGGTTGCCCGCGGCGAAGGCACGCACCTTGAACAGGGCCAGGTTGAACATCGGTTCGGCGATGTGTGTCTCGACGTAGCAGAAGATCAGCAGGAGTACGACGCCGCCGATCAGGCCGCTGAGCACCCACGGGTTTCCCCAGCCGGTGGCGCTGCCGCCGTAGGGCTGGATGCCGTAGGTGATGCCCGCGAGGAGGATGCCGGCGCCTGCCGCGAAGGTGAGGTTGCCCAGCCAGTCGATGCGGCCGGGGCGGCCCGCCGAGGTCTCGCGCAGGCTCAGGTACGACCAGATCGTGCCGGTGATGCTGATCGGCACGCTCACCCAGAACACCGCGCGCCAGTCGACGACGGCCAGCAGCCCACCGGCGAGCAGACCGAGGAACTGGCCGGCCAGGGCGGTGATCTGGTTGATGCCGAGAGCCATTCCGCGCTGCCGGGCGGGGAACGCGTCGGTGAGGATCGCGGCCGAGTTGGCGGTGAGCATCGAACCGCCGAAGGCCTGCACGACGCGCCACAGGATCAGCCACATCGCCCCCGCCCCCGCGCGGAACGGGTCCAGGGACAGCGCGACGGACGCACACGCGAAGATCAGGAAGCCGATGTTGTAGATCTTCACCCGGCCGAACATGTCACCGAGTCGGCCGAGTACGACGACCAGCACCGCCGAGACCAGCAGATAGCCGAGGATCATCCAGAGCAGATAGCCGATGTTGCCCGGCGCGAGCGGATCGAGGCCGATGCCGCGGAAGATCGCGGGCAGCGAGATGATCACGATCGAGGCGTCCATCGTGGCGATGAGCACGCCGAGCGTGGTGTTCGACAGCGCGACCCACTTGTAGTTCGGCCCCGGCGGAGTGTCCTTGCGACGCCCCGAGCGCACGGTGCTCAGCAGCGACGGCCGTCCGCCCCCGTTCCCCTGTCCGTCGCCGGGTATGTGCGCACGCTCGGTCACAGTCGCTCCGCCAGTCGGTCGAGGAGGGGCAGCGCCGACGCGAGGGTCGCGCGCTCCTCCGCGGTGAACTCGTCCAGGACGGCCCCGAGCCGGTGGACCGACGCGGAGCGCCGCTCGGCCAGCACGGAGCGTCCCTCGTCCGTGATCGCCAGGATGCTCCGCCGCCCGTCCGCGGGATCGGGGCTACGGCGGACCAGCCCGCGCTGTTCGAGCAGCGCGAGGGTGCTGGCCATCGCCTGCGGACGCACCCGCTCGGCCTCGGCGAGGGACGTCGGCGATTCGGAGCCGTCGCGGGCGAGCCGGGCCAGGACCGAGACTCCGGAGAGTGACACGTCCCCCACGGCGTGCGCCTGACGCAGGCGCCGCGTCAGCCGGCCGACGGCGAGCCGCAGCTCGGACGCGAGCCGGGTGGTGTCGTTCGGGCTGTTCACCTTCATGGTTACTAACAGTAGATTTATCAGCCTGGACTGCTCAACCAATTGTTAGTAAATCGCGCGAGGAGGCTGTCGGTGAAGAGAGGACGCCCCACAGGACTGTTCGTCGGACTGTGCACCCTGGACGTTATCCAGCTCGTGGACCACGCACCGGGCTCGAACGAGAAACTCACGGCTCGGGAGCAAGTGGTCGCCGCGGGCGGCCCGGCAGCCAACGCGGCTGTCGCCTTCGGCCACTTGGGCGGCTCGGCCACGCTCCTGACCGCAATCGGCGCCCACGCGCTGGGAGTTGGGGTGACGGCCGACCTGAACGCGCTGGCCGTGACTGTCTCCGACCTGGCGGCCGACTCGGTGGAGCCGCCCGCCGTCTCCTCCGTCCTGGTGACCGCGTCCACCGGAGAACGCGCCGTCGCCTCGACCAACGCGACGGCACACCGGCTAGCCCCGCCCGATGACCTCGACGCGCTGGTGGCCGCCTGCGACCTCGTCGAGTTCGACGGCCACCACACGGAACTGGCCGTCGCCGCGGCCCGCTCCGCGCGTGCCCTCGGCCGTAAGACCCTTTTGGACGGCGGCAGTTGGAAGCCCGGCACCCAGGACCTGCTGCCGTTCATCGACGTGGCCGTCTGCTCGGCCGACTTCCATCCACCCGGTACGAGCACGGCAGCCGACACGCTGAGCTTCCTGCGGGAACACGGGGTCGTCTGGTCGGCGATGAGCGGGGGAGCCGACCCCATTGTCTGGGCGGGTCCGGACGGCGAAGGCGCGGTGGACGTGCCGTCGGTGAAGGTGGCGGACACGGTGGGCGCGGGTGACGTCCTGCACGGGGCGCTCGCCTACCACCTCGCGGGGGACCGCCTGACCTCGCAGGGCTTCGCCGAGGCACTGCGCGCGGCGGCCGTCGTGGCCTCACGGGCCTGCGCCTCGTTCGGCACGCGGGCGTGGATGCGGGAGGGGTGACCCGGGCCGACGCGTCCGCGCCTGAGAAGATGACCGGGAACGTACGTGTCATCGGACCGTACGAACCACGGGGTGGGAAACATGATCGTCGTAGTGCTGCTCGGTGTCCTGGTCCTCGTCGTCGGCGGGTGCGCATGTGTGGTCTGGGCCGAGCGCGGCGGGCCCCGCTGGGCCCGTGTCGTGGCGACCGTGACCCTCACCGCGAGTGAACTCCTGCGCGCCTCCGCCAAGAAGCGGCGCCGGGGCTTGAACCCGGGCAGCCAGGGCGATGACTAGCGAGGCCGGGCCGTCGCGGGAGGCGCCGAACCGGTGGGGGAACTCGCCGGGACGGAACCCTTCTCCGGGCCCCAACGTGCCTAGACTGAGCCGTCGTTGATCGTTTCACGGACGGTCTCAGGAGGACCACATGCCCCGCACCCCGTCTCGACGCACCGCTCTGCGCGGCCTGGTCGCAGGCTCAGCCGTGGTGATCGGCTTCGATCCCTTCAGCCGCAGCTGGGCGGTGACCGACACCGGCCGGCCGCTCACCGGCCTCCCTCATCTGGACGGGACGCTCCTCACCGACGACGCCTCGCTCGGCGCCGACGCCGACGACTTCGGGCACATCGTGCACCGGCGTCCGGCCGCGGTGCTGCGGCCCGGCTCCGTGCGGGACGTCGTCGCGATGGTGCGGTTCTGCGATGCGCACGGACTCAAGGTGGCCCCGCGCGGACAGGGCCACGGGACGAACGGACAGGCGCAGGTCGAGGGCGGCCTGATCATCGAGACCGAGCCGCTCGCCTCCATCGGCCCGGTACGGACGGGGAGTTCACGCGTCACGGTCGGCGCGGGCGCCAAGTGGAGCGACGTCGCCAAGGCGGCCATTGCCCACGGTCTGACCCCGCCCGTCTTCACCGACTACCTCGAACTCTCCGTCGGCGGCACCCTCTCCGTCGGCGGCCTGGGCGGCCAGAGCCACCAGCAGGGCGCGCAGGTCGACAACGTCCTCGAACTCGAAGTCGTCACCGGAGCAGGGGAGTTGCTCCGCTGCTCCCCGACCCGCCACCCGGGCCTCTTCCACGCCGTGCTCGCCGGTCTGGGCCAGTGCGCGGTGATCGTCGGCGCCACCCTGCGCCTGGTCCCGGCCCCGGAGACCGTACGGCACTACCTTCTGCCGTACGACGACCTCCAGACCTTCCTCGACGACCAGCAACTCCTCGCCACCGAGGGGCGGTTCGCCTATCTGGAGGGCCAGGTCGGCGCGGACACCGCCGGCGCCTTCAACCAGTTCGCCATCGAGGCCGTCGCCTACGGGCCGCCGGTGGGGGACACCCCCGACGACACCGTCCTCCTGCGGGGTCTGCGCTACGTCGCGTCCGGCGCCCAGATCACCGACCTCGGCTACTACGACTTCCTCGACCGGCTCGCCGCCTCCGTCGCCGCGCTGAAGGAAGCGGGGCTGTGGGCCTACGCCCACCCGTGGCTCAACCTGGTCATGCCGGGCCGTAGGACCGCCGAGGTGGCCGGCGCGCTGCTGGAGGCGCTGACCCCGGCCGACCTCGGACCCGGTGTCGTCCTCCTGTACCCGCTGCTCCGCGAGCACCTCCATGCCCCGCTGCTGCGCATGCCGGACGACCCGATGCCCTACCTGTTCGCGGTCCTGCGCGCCGCGCCGCCCGAGGACACGGCGACCGTACAACGACTGCTGGCCGCCAACCGGTCCGCGTACGAGACGGTCCAGGCGGCCGGTGGCACGCAGTACCCGGTCGGCTCGATCCCCTTCCAACACGCCGACTGGAAGCGGCACTTCGGGCCGGTGTGGAAGCGGTTCGTCGAGGCCAGGAAGACGTACGACCCGAAGGGGATCCTGGTTCCGGGGCAGGGCATCTTCTGAACGCCCTCGCCGCTCTAGTCGGGCGGCAGGTCCGCCAGCGCGTCGCGCAGCGCGGCGCGGGAGGCCACGCCCAGCTTCGGGAAGAGCTGGCGTAGGTGGGCGGCGACGGTGCGCGGGGAGAGGAAGAGGCGTTCGGCGATCTGCTTGTTGGTGAGACCGGCCGCCGCGAGGAGGGCGATCTCCCGTTGCTGGGGTGTCAGTGACGCCGGTCCGCTGACTCCGGCGGTTCCCACGGACAGGCCGGTCGCCCGCAGCTCGTTGCCCGCCCGGGCTGTCCAGGGGCGGGCACCGAGCCGCTCGAACGTCTCGATGGCGTCGGCGAGTTGGGCGCGCGCCTCCGTCGTGGCCTTCACCCGGCGCAGGCGTTCGCCGTAGGCGAGCCGGACCCGGGCCAGCTCGAACGGCCAGCGCTCGGTGCCGGGCACGGCGAGCGCCTCCTCGAAGAGACCGAGCGTTTCCTGGTCCACGGCCGCGATCGCCGCCGACGCCTTCACGAGCAGGGCCAGCCGGGGCGAGATCGCGGCGATGCCGGCCTCAAGTGCCGCCGCCGCGTGGGCCGTTGCCTCCGAGGCGCGGCCCGTTCTGACGGCGGCCTCGACGAGATCCATGACGACGAACAGGGCCGGCGGAACGTGCGAGGCGAGTTCCCCCGCGGGGCTGATGGCGCACGCGTGCCGGTAGGCGTCCTCGAACCGGCCCTGGCCGAGCGCCGCGAGCGCCCGCGCATGCGACGCGCACGACAGGTAGGAGCCGACACCGCGCGGTGTCGCCCACAGGGTCATCTCGTCCGTGAGGGCCTTGACGGCGGTCTCGTCGCCCCGGGCGGCGGCGACCAGCGCGCGTTGGTACAGGAACTCCGTCGACAGCAGCTGGTAGCTGTGGGCCTCGCCCAGATCCCGGCCCTGCGTGGCCTGCGCCTCCAGCTCGTCCCACTCACCGGCCGCGAAATGGTCCCGGCCCAGGTACACCAGCCCCTGGATCTCCACGGTGAGCGAGCTGTTGTCCCGACCGTCGCGCAGCACGCGCCGCAGCGCCGTCCTGCACGCGGGCAACCGGTCGACGTACAGCGACGTCATGGCGAGCCGGATGATCCGGACCGGGTCGGCCTCCTGGTCGAGGGAGGCGATTGCCTCGTCGAGCCTGCCGAGCGCGGGCGGTGCCGTGCGCGCCGGGTCGGCCATCGTGCTGAGGGTCAGGGCGAGTTGGTCCGGGATCCCCGGTTTCAGCAGGCCGAGCGCCCGCTGCAGCGGCTTCCACAGTTCCGTGCGCTGGCTGCTCTGGCACAGCCAGGCGAGGGTGTACAGCGCGTCGATCATGGTGGGATCGGCGGCGTCGTACGGCTGGTGCTGCATGTCGATCGCGCCGACGAGCAGCCGGTGGGCGGTGTCCAGGTCGCCCTCGCCGCTGAGGAGGATGTGGTGGGCGGCGGCGACCGCGGCGACCAACGGTCCCGCCCGTCCGCCGTCTGCCAGCCGGGCCTCTTCGAGGAGCCGGGGCACATCGCGCAGATCGCCGGTCAGATCCGCGCCGAGATAGGCCGCCTCCGCGATCCGGCGGCTGCGCTCGTAGCCGCGCGGGCTCAACTCCGCGGCGCGCAGCAGCGCGGCGATGGCACCGCCCGCGTCACCGCGCCGCACGTTGTCGCGCGCCACCGCCTCCAGCAGGCTCGCGACCTCCTCGGTGGGCTCGACCGTGGCATGGGCGAGGTGCCAGGCGCGTCGCTCGGGGCGGTCGGACCAGTACTCCGCCAGAGCGCGATGCACCTCGCGGCGCTGCTCGCTGGTGGTGAGTTCCACGACGGCGGAGCGCGTGAGGGGATGGCGGAACACCAGCCGGCCGGTGGTCGCGTCCACGAGTCCGGCCCGCTCCGCGGGCGCCAGATCCTCCATGCCGGTCCGCTCGGACGTGGCCGACGTGAGGACCCGCAGGTCGCCGGTGCCGTCCAGGACCGCGTACAGGAGGAGCAGCCGGGTCGACGCGGGGAGTGTCTCGACGCGGGACGCGAACACGGCCTGGAGGCGGCGGCTCAGCGGCAGCAGCTCGGGCACCGCGGCTCCGGAGCGCTGCGGGGCGGTGAGCGTGTCGGGCAGTTCCAGCAGGGCGAGCGGGTTGCCCTGCGCCTCCGCCAGCAGGCGCTCGCGTACGCGCGGGGCCAGGGTCGGGGTGTGCGCCTGGATCAGCGCCGCGGCGGCCGTCGTATCGAGGGGCCGTACGTCGTGATGGGGGACTCCGCCGCGTTCGAAGAAGCTTCCTTCCCCCGACCGGTAGGCGCCGAGGAAGCCGACCCGGCTGCCAGCGAGGCGACGGGCGACGATGCCGAGGATCACGGCGCTGGCGCGGTCCAGCCACGGGAGATCGTCGACGACAACCAGCAAGGGGCGCTGCTCGGCGGCTTGGACGAGGAGGGTCAACGCCGCGTTCGACAGCACCAGTTGATCGGACGGCGTGCCCTGGTCGAGGCCCAGCGCGACGCTCAGGGCGGTGCGGTACGGATCGGTCAGGCGGTCGAGTCCGGACAGCAGCGGCTGAAGGACCTGGTGGAGACCCGCGAAACTGATCGCGCTCTCGAACTCCACACCGGCGGCACGCACGACCCGCGCGCCCGCGCCGCGAGCCTGTCGGGCCGCGGCGTCCAGCAACACCGTCTTGCCGACCCCGGCGTCCCCGGACAGCAGCAGCGCCCCGCCGGCGACCAAGGCCTCGTCGACGAAACCCCGGACCAGCCCGAGGTCGTGATCACGGCCGATGAGCGTCTCGGCCGGACGCGACACAGGAAGCCCGTCCCCGTCCATACGCCTCTCCCTTCCGACCTCGGAACTTTGTGCTCGCCCCCATTGTCATCTCATGAACAAGCCGCCGTTGACGTCGAGCGTGGCGCCGGTGATGTATCCGGTGTCCTCCCCGGCCAGATGCCCCACGAGGGAGGCCACCTCCTCCGGCCGCCCGAACCTGCCCACGGGGATACGGTCGGCGGCGCGGCGCAACGCCTCGGCGGGGAGATCGTCCATCACGGGCGTCTGTACGGCCGCGGGAGCGACGGCGTTGACGGTGACGCCGTGGGGAGCGAGTTCCTGGGCGAAGACCTTGGTCAGCACCAGGACGCCCGCTTTCGCCGCCGCGTAGTGCGGGCCGGCGACCAGTCCGCCCTGCTGCCCCGCGAGCGACGCGAGGTTGATGACCCGGCCCCAGCCGCGTTCCCGCATCGCCGGTGCGCAGAGGCGGGTGAGGACGAGGACGCTGCGCAGATTGGTGGCCATGAGCGCGTCCCACTCGTCGAGATCGACGTCCCACACGGAGCCGGGCGCCGTCCGCGCCGCGTTGTTGACCAGCACGTCGGGGCTGTGCCACGCCGAGGACACCGCCCGCACGGCGCGCTCGGTCCCCTCGGGGTCGCTGACGTCGGCGTGCACCGCGATGGCCGAATCCCCTTCAGGATCAAGGGACTTGGCCAGGGCCCGCGCGCCGGTGTCGTCCTGGTCCAGCAGCGCCACGCGCAGGCCGCGGCGGTGCAGTTCGGCGGCGATGGCGGCACCGATGCCGCGGGCGGCGCCGGTCACCAGGGCGACCTTGCGGTCCGCTGCCGGGCGGGTCGGATCTGCTGACGGTCGGGGTGCACCCACCGGTTCGGGTCTCCTTCGCTGTGCGGTGCCGGGATCGGACGACGTCTGTGCGTCGGTACACCGATATGTCGGCACGTCGGTATATCGGTTCGGGGGTCAGACGACGTCGGTGTGGGGGAGGGACCGGCCCAGCAGGACGCGGCCGTAGAGTTCCCGGCTGGTCTCGACGCTCAGCGCCGCGTGGCGGGAGGCCGTCCCGATGTCGCGCCAGGCGCGTTGCAACGGTGAGTCGTCGGAGAAGCTGCCGGCGCCGGCCGTGTCGAGGAGGAGGCTGACCGCGTCGCGGGCGCAGCGCATCGCGTGGCTGCCGTCCATCCTCAGCCGTGCCCGGGTCTCCAGGTCGGGGCGCCGTCCCTCGCGTGCGGCCTCGTCGATCTCGTCGGCCGCGCGCCGAACGTGCAGTCTGGCGGTGTCGATCAGCGTGGCGGCCTGGGCGACGTTCAGCTGGTGGGGCGCCGCCTCCGCCGTGTGGGAGTGCAGCGGCGAGACCGACCGCTTTCCGCCCGCGAGGTCCCGGACGACCAGTTCCAGAGCGCCGCGGGCGATGCCTACGCCCGTGCCGACCAGCGGCAGATTGATGGAGAGCGGGAAGACGACCCGGGCCTCGCCCGGGTGCCGCTGGACGCCGATGCCGTCGGCGATCTCGGCGAACGACACGAACTGCTCGTCGGGGACGAAGAGTTGGTGCGCCAGCGCGGTCCGGCTCCCGGTGCCGCGCATGCCGGCCATGTGCCAGGTGTCCGCCACGGTCAGCTCGGACGCGGGGACCAGGGCCAGTCCGCGTTCCGGCCGGCCGCGGTCCTCCCGGACGATGCCCAGCAGCACCCAGGCCGCATGGTCGATGCCGGATATCCACGGCCACCGTCCGCTGAGTTCGAGGCCGCCGGGTACCGCCGTGACCGAACCGGACGGATTGGCGGCCCCGCAGAGCAGGGCATCGGGCTCCGCCTCCCAGACCGCGGTGCGGACGGCGTCGGGCAGTTGGGAGGCGAACAGCGCGGCCCCGTACGCGATGCCGACGAGCCAGGAACTCGACGCGCATCCCGCGGCCAGCTCGGCACACACGTCGACCGCCGTGCGCACACCGGCGCCGTGGCCGCCGTAGCGGCGCGGCGTACCGAGGGTGAACAGCCCGGCCTCGCGCAGGGCCTTGGCGCTCGGCTCGGCCAACGTCCGCTGCTGCTCGGTCTGTTCGACGTGGGCCGCGACGACCGAGGTCACCTCCTGTGCCACATGGATGAGTTGGGCCTGGGCGACGGCCTCGGTGACGCTCCGCGGTAAGTGGTCCCGGCTGTTCCGGTGAGTCATCGGGGTGCCCTCTCTGGCGTCTGATCCGTGACGGACGGTGCTGTTCCGAGCGGGATCAAGCCGCCGCGCAACAACATCATCTTACCTGGAGGTGATTCCTCCGGATAAGCTGGCGACGGAGTCCGCGGCTGAGAGACGTTCTTCTCGCGCCTGCCCAACAGCCGACTGGCCAGGCCGAGTTGGCGCGGCCGTAGGGCCCTGAACGTAAAGGGAGAACACGTGAAGATCGTCGTGGTGGGCGGCGGAGTAGCCGGTCTCGTCACCGCCCTGAGCCTGCACGCCGCGGGGCTGACTCCGCTCGTCTGCGAGTCCGCCCGCGAGCTGCACGCGGTCGGCGTCGGCATCAACCTGCTTCCCCACGCCGTACGCGAACTCACCGAACTCGGGCTCGGCGACGCCCTGGACGCCATCGCGCTGCCGCCGGAACGGCTGGTCTACTGCGACCGTCAGGGGCGCCGGATCTGGGAGGAGCCGCTCGGTCTGGCGGCCGGTTACCGGTGGCCCCAATACTCCGTCCACCGCGGCAAGTTGCAGATGCTGCTACTCGACGCGGTCCGCACGCGCATCGGGCCCGACGCGGTCCGCACCGGCATGGCCTTCGAACGCTTCGAGCGCTGTGAACGCTCTGGGCACCAAGAGCCGTTCGAGCGTCAAGAGCCAGGCGTGGCAGCGCACTTCAGGGACCGGCACACCGGTGCGCCCGTCGTGATCGAGGCCGACGTCCTCGTCGGCGCCGACGGCATCGACTCCCGGCTACGGGCCCAACTCCACCCCGGCGAGGGGCCGCTGCGCGGGAACGGCGTGCGGATGTGGCGGGGCATGAGCCGGTACCCGCACATCCTCGGCGGGCGGGCGATCGTGGTGGCCGGCGGTCGGCCCGGGGACAAGTTCGTCGCCTACCCCGTCGCCGACCCGGCGGTCGAGGGCGGACCCACGCTGATGAACTGGGTGCTGGAGATCCGCCGGCCGGAGTCCGGCGTGGGACCCGACCGCTTCAACCGCCGGATCCCGACGGACGAGGCGCTGGCCGGGCTGGCCGGGTGGGAGCTGCCCTGGGTCGACCTGCCCGAGCTGATCCGCGGCTCCACCGACATCCACGAGTACCCGATGGTGGACCGGGACCCGCTGCCGCGCTGGAGTTTCGGCCGGGTGACCCTGGTCGGCGACGCCGCCCACCCGATGTACCCCATGGGCATGAACGGCGGCTCCCAGTCGATCGTCGACGCGCGTGTCCTGGCCTGGGCACTCTCGCGGCACGACGATCCGGTACGGGCTCTGGAGCGGTACGAGAGCCTGCGCCGCGAACCGCTGAACCAACTGGTGCTGGCCAACCGCGAGTTGGGTCCCGAGAAGATCATCGCCCTGGCCGAGGAGATCGGCGGCCCGGTGCCCGTGGAGCGCGCGACGGCTGTGTCGCAGGGGTACAAGGAGCTCGCCGGGTGCACGACCGCCGTGCTCAACTCCAGGGAATCCTGGTCGGTTTCGCCGGTCGGTCCGTGAGAGGTGCGGCCGGGGCCATGCGGGTCAGTGCGCCTCCTCGTGGTGTCGTAGCGGAGCCGGAGCCTTTCCGCCGCCCGACGCCGTGGTGCCTCGCGCGGCGGCACGGGCCGCCCCGTCGGGGATCGTGAAGGCGAAGACGGCGGTCGCCGCGGCGAGGGCGGCCAGGGTCAAGTAGGCATGCTGGTAGGCGGAGATGGGCGGATTCGCCGCGGCTGCCGTCGGGGTGCTCAGGACCAGGGCCGTGGTCACCGCCGCCGGTGCGAAGGCGCCGCCGGTCTGCCGTACGACCGTGTTGAGCGTGGACGCCTGGGCCAGGTCCTTGCGGGAGAGGGTCGCCAGCGAGGCCACCGTGGTCGGCATGAAGACGCCGCCCATGCCGATGCCGAGCAGGAACATGTAGCCGCGGAAGGTCCACAGGCCGGTGTCCTGGTCGCAGGTGGCGAGGAGCAGGAGGACCGCGCTCACCATGGCCAGGCCCGAGCCGATGATGACGCGGGGGCCCACCCTGGAGTAGAGGATCCCGGCGACCTGGACGGTCAGCAGGACACCGAACGCCTCGGGGAAGGTGCTCGTGCCGGACTCCAGCGCGGAACGGCCCTGCCCCTGCTGGAGGAAGAGCGGCCCGAGGTACATCGCGCCGAGGATCGGCACCAGGCCCACCAGATTGATCAGGTTGGTGTCCCGGAAGAGCCGGTCCGCGAAGAGCCGTAGCTTCAACAGCGGTTCGGAGACGCGCAGTTCGAAGGCGATGGCGGCGGCGAGCAGCACCGCGCCGAGCGCGAGGGCGGTGACGACGGAGGGGGAGGACCAACCGCGGTTGGGGCCCTCGCAGACGCCGAACATCACGCCGCCCATGGCCGCCGCGCTCAACAGCAGCCCGGTGAGGTCGAATCGGCCGGGTCGGTGGCCGCGGTGCCCGGCGAGGAACAGCGCCCCGAACACCACCGCGGGCAGGCCCAGCGGCAGGTTGACGTAGAACACCCAGCGCCACGACAGATGGTCCACCAGCAGGCCGCCGAGCATCGGCGCGGCGGCCGGGGCGATCTGCTGCGGGATGATCATGTACCGCGAGATCCGCACCTGTTCCCAGGAGTTGAAGGTGCTGAAGAGCAGCGAGGACGCGGCCGGGAAGAGCACTCCGGCGGACAGGCCCTGCACCGCGCGGGAGGCGACGAGCTGACCGAGGCCGGCCGCCGCGCCGCACAGCAGTGACGAGACGAGGAAGGCGCCGAGCGCGGTGAGCAGCACCCGCTTGGCGCCGAACCGTTCGACCAGCCAGGCGGAGGCGGGGATGGCCATGGCCAGGCAGACCGGATAGACCACGACCACCCCGTCCAGGGCGGCCGTCGTCAGGTGGAACTGGCGCGCGATCGACGGGAGCGCGACGGTCGTGATCGCTCCGTCGACGATGGCTATGAACGTCACGCAGACGCACATCACGGGGACGACGAGACGCTGGCCGGGGCGGCGGAGGCGGAGCCGGCGGAGGTCCGGAGAGGGAAGACGAGGGGCGAGGGGGACGGGAGGGCGTCGGAACGGCAGCACATGCTGAGCATACTCACTATGTGAGTGCTCATTGAAGCCGCCCGGGGCTCGTACAATCGGCCCTCACCACGGAACGGGGAACGCCATGGCAGTGCACGGCAGCAGCGACATCCTGGTCGACGAGCTCTACGAGACGACGCACCAGCTGCGCCAGTTCGTCGAGACCCGGCTGCGTGCAGGCGGTGCCTCGGTCGCCAGGCTGCGCGCCCTGCGGATGCTCGCGCACGCCGAACAGCCCCTCCGTATGCGGGACTTGAGCGAGATGACGGGCGTCGCGGCCCGGACCACGACCAGCATCGTGGACAGCCTGGAACGCGACGGACTGGTGGAGCGCGTCCGCCATCCGCACGACCGTCGCGCCTTCCTGCTGCGCCTCACCGACAAGGGCCGGGAGTGCCACCGCGAGGCGGAGGAGATCGACGGCCTCGCGCTAGCGGAGGCGACGGCCGAGCTGGACGCGGAGGACCGGGCGCAGCTACGGACCCTGCTCGCCCGCATCCGGAAGGCGACGGCCTGAGAGCCGAAGGCCGCGTGTGCTCAGGCGGCGGTCCAGTCGCGGAGCTGACGGGCGATCCGGGCCAGGCCCAGCTCCCCGGACGCCGTGTCGCGGACGAGTGCCACCGCCGCCTTGGGCGGGTAGTCGAGGCGACGCCCGTTGAGGATCAGATAGGCCTCGGTGGCGTGCCAGGCGAAGGCCTCGTTGGAGTGCTCCAGACACGGCAGCTTCGCCAGGGTCTGCAGCAGCGCCGCCGCCTTGAGGTGGAGGGAGCCGTAGATGTCGCGCTCCATCGCGCGGGCGTCCACCCGGGCGGCAGCGGCATAGAGCGGGCCGTAGTCGTCGACCTGGGGATCGCGGTCGAGCAGTTCGGCGGCGTGCAGCAGGAAGGTGACGTCGAGCGCGAGCGGTGGTTCGGGCTCGGTCACGCGACGTGCCCCTGCTCCTGGCGCTCGAGTTCACGAAGGGCGTCCGCCTCGGCCGCCCGCTGCTCGGCGCTGGGATCAGCGCTGCCGGGCTCGGCCGCGAACGCCGCGCCACTGCGCGCCATCGACTCCTTGAAGCCGTCGAGGAACCGCTCCTCGACGGCCGTCGCGCGAGCGTAGGCGGCCGAGAGGATGTACTCCTGCAGGCTGACCCCGGCCTGCTTGGCGGCGGCCTCGATGGCCGCGCGCTGCCGGGGGTCTCGGAAGCGGAGGTTCATGGCCTTCGGCGTGTTCGGCATGACGTCCACGGTACCAGTGGTACCACGCACGGGAGCCGGTGTTTCCTACACGGGGGTATGGCCCTCCAGGTAGGTGCGCACGGCCGCCGGCAGCCCGACGGCGATGGCGTCGGCGAACGACGCCCAGCGCAGCTGCCCCGCGGTGAGCTGGGCCTCCCCCGACGGATCGTCGCTCAGCAGCTGGCACACCACGGCCGCCGCACCCCCGGACCCGGACTCCAGAAGGCTCGTTCCGTCCACCAGGAAACCGGTGAGCTCGTACACCGCCCGCGCGGCGGCGGCCTGCGCCGTCTCGGCCTCCTCGGGAACACCGGACGGCAGACTCCAGCCACCCTGCACATCCACCAGCAGCACACGCCCGTCGTTCACGACGAGCGCGTCCACCGCGTCCTCGGCGGCCTGTTCCAACGCCATGTCCCAACCGTCCCTTCGTGCACGGCGTGACCGTTCGTCCGGCCACGTCCGAGCCCGTTTCCTACCCGGGACCGATCGGTTCACGCGGGCCGGACCCACCGGGAGACGCCGACCTGGCCTGCGGACTCGGCCGTCCCCTCGATATCCGCCAAGTCCCCCTCGCATCAGGACACGACCGGCAACACCGCCCCCACCCCGACCTACGTTGGCGCAATGATCCGCTCCACATCCTCGCCCACGGCCCCCAGCTCAACCCGCCCGTCCCTCAGCCCCAGTTGGTTCGCGGCCGTGATGGGCACCGGCATCGTCGCCGACGCGGCGGTCACCCTCCCGCGGAGCCTCCCCGGGCTGCTGACCGCCGCCACGGTCGTCTGGGCCGGCGCCGTACTGCTGCTGGTCCTGCTGGCCGTCGGGTACCTCCGGGACCGGGCGCTGCGGTCGCACGCGGCGGATCCGGTCGTGGCGCAGTTCTTCGGCGCACCGCCGATGGCCCTGCTCACGGTCGGCGCGGGGGCACTGCTGCTCGGCCGGCGGGTGATCGGGCTCGACGCCGCGCTGGACGTGGACCGGGTGCTGTGGGCGCTCGGCACCGCACTCGGCCTCGCCACCGCGTGCACGGTGCCGTACCTGATGGTCACCCGGCACCGCTTCGCGCCGGACGCGGCGTTCGGCGGCTGGCTGATGCCGATCGTCCCCCCGATGGTCTCCGCCGCGACCGGCGCCCTCCTCGTCCCGCACACCCCGCCCGGCCAACTCCGGCTCGCCCTGCTCCTCGCCTGCTACGCGATGCTCGGCCTCGGCCTCGTCGCCGCCCTGCTCGTCCTGACCATCCTCTACGGCCGCCTCGTGCACCACGACGCGCCCACCGGTGCCATGGTGCCCACGGTGTGGATCGGCCTCGGGGCCCTGGGCCAGGCGGTGACCGCGCTCGGTGACCGCGCTCGGCGCGCTCGCCACGGCGGCACCGAGCGCACTGCCCGCGCTCTACGCCCGGGGCGCCGAGGCCCTCGCCCTGCTGGGCGGAATCCTGGTGTGGGGCTTCGCCCTGCTGTGGCTGGCGCTCGCCACCGCCCTGACCGCACGGACGATCCGCGCCGGGCTGCCGTTCGCGCCCACCTGGTGGTCGTTCGTCTTCCCGTTCGGCGCGCTGGTGACCGCCACCAACTCCCTTGCCGCGCGCACCGGTTCGGTGTTGTTCGTCTGGCCGGCCGTCGTGTTCTACGTGCTGCTCGTGCTGGCCTGGATCGTGGTGGCCGGCGGATCCCTGCGCCATGTCGCCGTCACCCGGACCGCCCCTTCGGCGCCCCGTGAGCTGAGCAACTCCCATGGCTGAGCGGGCTAGTTGACCGTGCCCTTGCGCAGTGCCGCGAGGCGGGCCATCTGTTCGCCCATGCCTCGGGTTCCGGCCAGCGGGGTGAGGGCGTGCGGCCAGACGGAGTGGACGAGGGCGACGTGCCGGGCGCCGCCGAGGGCGACGACCGGGTCGAGGAGCACGATGCCGCGCGACGTCGCCTGTTCCAGGACGAGTTGGGACGTCACGGCGTCCGACCCGCCGTGCGGGGTGTCGTACGGCTCGACCACGTCGTCGAGGTCGAGCAGGCCGTACCGCGCGGAGAGGATCAGCAGCCGCTCCGGTCGCAGCGCGTCGGCGGCCTGGCGGCATGCGCGGTGGTACGAGCCGGTGTACAGGTCGGCGGCGCGTGCGGGACGGTCCAGTTTGCGGCTGCCGCACGGGATGACGACGAGTTCCGGCTTGAAGCAGTCGAGTTGGAGGTGGTCGTTCGGGGTCATGCGTGCGTGTCCTGTTCTGTGTTCGCGACAGCCGTACTCAAGTCGGTGTCCGTGCCCGTACCGGTCGTCCGGAAGCTCGTCCGGAACGCACCCGGCGTCACCCCCAACTGCCGTACGAACGCCCTCCGGAGCGACTCGGCCGAGCCGAACCCGGTGCGCCGCGCCACCACCGGCAGGGAGTCGCCTCCGGTCTCCAGCAGCACCCGGTAGCGCCCGCCGAACTCGTTGGCCGACGCGAACACCTCGATCGGGCCGGTCGCGTCGAGCAGCCGGACGCCCGGGAAGACGAGGACGGTGACGGTGAGGGGGCCCGGTCCGGGACGGTTGTGGTTCATCGGACAGCCAGCATGCGTCGGTGAACGGTGCCGGTGCCACGACTGGTTTCCTCTCTGCTGGGAGGCAGGACCTCCCAGCGGGAATCCCCGGAGCGGCGGCCCTCCGCCGGGTCCGTTGCCTCGCGAACTACGCGGCGGGCAGGCCCGGTTGACCGACGACCGGCAGGCTTAGGGACGTGTGCGCCAGATCGACGCTGATCGTCGGCCGGTCGGCCGCGCGGTTGGCGATGCCCCAGTCGGTGCCCGCGACGATCAGGGCCAGCCGGTGGCCGGCCGGGACGACGTGGTCGACGCTCGCGAGCGTGAGGGTGAGGCTGTACGGCTTGCCGGGTGTGAGCGGCTGGACCTTGTGCGCGTCGGCGGCGGTGCCCAGTGCCGCCCAGCCCCGGCTGAAGACGGTGCTCGTGACGTGCTTCGTCTTGGCGGCCGTCTTCTTGTAACAGCCGCTGTCCTGCGCCGAGTTCGCTCCCCAGCAGGACGTTCCGGAGACCGTGGAGACGCCCAGACCGGCGGTGTCGTAGGCCCGGATGGTGGCCGGGCCAAGGTCGACGAGGACCGCCGACAGGTTCGCGGTCGCCGTCGTCGAGGTGGCGGTGAGGGTCACCTGCGAGGCGCCGGACACGCGCAGTGGTTTCGTGAGGGGCTGGGTGACGAAGCCCGCCTTCTCGCCGGTCGGCTGGTCGATGTGCGCGGCCCAGTCGAGTTCGGACTTCGCGGTGGCGTCGGTGAAGGTCGCCGTCCCGCCGCTTCCGGGTTTCGTGCTGAGCGTGCCCACGCCCGCCTGTGTGCCCTGAACGGGGTTGAGGCGTACGGGAGTTGTGGACTTCGGCGGCCAGACCGCGTCCGTGGTCCAGTGGTCCGGGGTCCGCTCGATGTCGGCCATCGGCGCGCGGTCGATCCCGTTGTCGTAGCCGAGGAGTGCGTGGTCGAACCAGTGGTGCAGGGTGTCCACCCACTGCGTACGGCGGTAGTCGAAGGGGTCGACGTGGCCGGTCTGGGAGAGCCAGATCTTGCGCTCGACGCCGTTGTTGGCGAGGGCGTCCCACCACTGGCCGACGTTCTTGGTGCGGACGGTGAGGTCCTGTTGGCCGTGCACGACGAAGACGCTCGCCGTCACCTTCTTCGCGTCCGCCACGTAGTCGCGTTCGGCCCATATCGCCGACCAGTCACCGGACTTGGCGGCCGCGTCGCCGAGCGGCTTGTTCACGGCTGCGCAGCGGAGGCCGGTGGCATCGTTCTCGACGGTGCGGATCAGCGCGCCGGGCGTGGGCGCGTTGCCGACCAGCCCGGCTCCCTGGGAGAAGTAGGCGTCGTACCAGGAGGAGATGGAGCTGATCGGGACGATCGTCTTGAGGCCCCGCACGCCGGTCGCGGCGACCCCGTTGGCGATGCTGCCGTCCCAACTCTTGCCGATCATCCCCGTGTTGCCGTTGGTCCAGCCCGCCTTCGCGGGGGTGGTGCCGGTGTGCGTGGTGTAGGCGTGGGCGCGGCCGTTGAGCCAGTCGACGACCGTCTTCGTGGACTGGATGTCGATGGGGCCGCCGGCGTCCGTACAGCCGTCGGAACGGCCCGTGCCGGGGAGGTCGACGGCGACGAAGGCGTAGCCGCGCGGGACGAAGTAGTTGTCGTAGAAGAGCGGGAAGCCGGCCGGCTGCCCCTTGGCGTCGTAGGTCTTCTTCTGGCTCTCGTTGCCGCGGCCGCAGCAGGAGTAGTACGGGCTGGCCTCCATGATGACCGGTATCTTCCGGCCCTTGGCGGCGGGTTCGGCGGGGCGCACGATGTCGACGGCCACCCGGTCGCTCTTCCCGTCGCGGTCGTCGTCGCGCCCGGTGTCGACCCAGACGGTCTCCCGTACGGCCTTCTTGTACGAGTAGACCGGTTTGCTCTCCCCGGAAGGGCCCGCCGAACTCGACGTCCCCGCCGCCGAGTTCGCCGTCGAGTCCGCGCCCACCGCCTTCGCGACCGTGGGATCCGTCGAGGAGGAGCAGCCGACCAGCAGGGCGGCGACCGCGGTCGCGACGAGGGCCGACAGGGCGAACTGCCTCCGGGGAGGGCGTTCGTGGGATGAGGTCGTGGAAAGGTTGGGGTGCACGCACAGGTAACGGGGCGGCCCTCGCGGGAGGTTGTCGTGACGGCGGCGGGAGTTTCCAAATAGCTCTGCGCTGAACATTCCTGACGTAGCGTCAGCGCCATGGGCGATTGTCGGACATGTGCCCCGTTCTGCTGGCAGCGGGTGGTATGCCGGTGGAAAATGCGGCTACGAGGCAGCCCGCGCACCAATCCATCAGGATGTGATCCGCATGCTTCTCACCCAGGACGACTGGTACGAGACCTCGCGCGACCTCGACTGGACCTTCTCGTACGTGGACCGTGCCGCCGCCTTTCCCCCGGAGTGGACCGGCGCCGACGGCATCCCCGAGGACGCGTGGGACGCCTGGGAGGAGCCGTTCCGTGTCTCGTACCGGGACTACGTGCGCGTCCAGCGCGAGAAGGAGTCCGGGGTGAAGGCGGTGAGCAACGCCCTTCAGCGGGCCGGGAGTTACGACCAGTTGCCCGCCTCCCATGTCGCCGCCTCGCAGATGCACATGGGACTGATCACGATGGTCGAGTACATGGCCGTCACCATGCAGAGCCGGTTCTGCCGCTTCGCCCCCTCCCCGAAGTGGCGCAACCTCGGCGTGTTCGGACTGCTCGACGAGACCCGGCACACCCAGCTCAGCCTGCGCTTCTCGCACGCCCTGCTGAAACACGACACCCGCTTCGACTGGGCGCAGAAGGCGTACCACACCAACCAGTGGGCGGTCGTCGCCGCGAAGAGCCTCTTCGACGACATCATGCTGGGCGCCGACTGTGTGGAGGCCTGCCTCGCCTCCAACCTGACCCTCGAACACGGCTTCAGCAACATCCAGTTCGTCGCCCTCGCCTCCGACGCGATGGCCGCCGGCGACGTCAACTGGTCGAACCTGCTCTCCTCCATCCAGACCGACGAGGCCCGCCACGCCCAACAGGGCTTCCCCACCCTGGAAGTGGTGATGGCCCACGACCCGCAGCGCGCGCAGCGGATCGTCGACGTGGCGTTCTGGCGCGCCTCCCGGATCTTCCAGACCCTCACCGGACCGGCGATGGACTACTACACGCCGCTCGACAAACGGAAGATGTCCTACAAGGAGTTCATGCTGGAATGGATCGTCGACCAGCACGAACGGGTGCTGGAGGACTACGGGTTGAAGCGCCCGTGGTACTGGGACGACTTCCTCCACTCCCTCGACAACGGCCAGCACGCGATGCAACTCGGCCTGTGGTTCTACCGGCCCACCCTCTTCTGGAACACCAGCGCCGGTGTGTCGAAGGACGAGCGGGCCTGGCTGAACGACAAGTACCCCCAGTGGGAGGAGAATTGGGGCGTCCTGTGGGACGAGGTCATCCGCAACATCAACGCCGGACACATCGACCGCACCCTCCCCGAGACCCTCCCCGCGCTGTGCAGCGTCACCCAACTGCCCCTCGGCACCGCGATGTCGCGTGAGCGGCTGAACCCCGTCTCCCTCGTCCGCGACGGCCGTATCCACCACTTCGACAGCGAGATCTCCAAGTGGTGCTTCGAGCAGGAACCCGAGCGGTACGCGGGCCATCGCACGGTCGTCGACCGGTTCATCGGCGGCGACATCCAGCCCATGGACCTGCCCGGCGCACTCGCGTGGATGGGCCTCACTCCGGATGTCATGGGCGACGACACGGACGGCTACCGCTGGGCACGCGAGTACGCCAACGACCCCACCGCGTAAGGGGATTCACCCACATGGCACTGTTCCCCATCGTCGGCAGACTGGTCGGCGACTTCATCCCGCACCTGGTGGCCGTCGACACCGACGACACCATGGACACCGTCGCGGAGAAGGTGGCCGTGCACAGCGTCGGGCGACGGGTGGCGGCTCCGCCCGGCGTCCCGTCGTACGACGTGTATCTCGACGACCGGAAGATCGACCCGTCCGTGACACTCGGCGAACTGTCCCTGCTGCCCCTGCAATGGCTGGACGTGCGATTCCGTGACTGAGGAGGCCCCCGACTATGTGCCGGTGGCTTCCCAAGACGCCCTGTGGGACGGCGAGATGGAGCCCTTCGAGGTCGACGGCACGGAGATCCTGCTGATCCGCGTCGAGGGCGACTACCTCGCCTACCGGAGCACCTGCCCGCACCAACGGCAGTCCCTCGCCGAGGGCGATCTCGACGGCACCCTCCTGACCTGCGCCTTCCACCTCTGGGAGTTCGACGTGCGCACCGGCCGGGGCGTCAACCCGCGCGGCTCCTGCCTCGTACGCCACGCCACCCGCATCGCCGACGGCCAGGTGTACGTCAGCCGCCGCCCGTCCGACGAAAGGCAGGCACCCACCCCATGACCGTCTACGAACTCGACGGCGACGCCCCGCTCGACCCCGTCCTCGTCGGCCCGGTGCTGCGCTCCGGGCCGCTCGCGGACGCCGTCATCGAGGCGGTGTCCGACGACAACCCCGACCGGGACGTGTACGTCGTGGACCGCGACGACTACGTCCGCGTCCACACCCCGCACGAGTGCCGACTGACCCGGCGCAGCCTGGAGGAACACCTCGGCGGAACCTTCCAACTCTCCGCCCTGGAGATCGAGATGCCCTCCTTCAAAGGGCGGATGCGGTCCCGGTCGCAGGAATACATGTGGTTCAACAGCGAGTGACGAGGTCTGGAGAAGCCATGGCACAGCAGCGTGACCGGCAGCGCGCGACCCGCCTGCGCACCTGGAGCGCCTTCGGCGACCTGGGCCGCCGGCCCGGCGAGTACGAGGTTCTCACCCACGGCATGAACCACACCATGGGCGCCACCCCGCTGGAACTCCCGCCCGAGGCGCACGGCAACCGCTGGCTGCGCGAGCACCGCGACGGCATGGCGCTGACCGTGCCCGACTGGGACGCCTTCCGCGATCCCGACCGGGTGACGTACGGCAGCTATGTCGCGATGCAGGACGACCGCGAGACGTACGTCGAGGGCCTGCTCGAACGCTTCGACAAGGAACAGCACGACGAACGCCTGACGGCCCGTCAACTCGACCTGCTGGCACTGGCCGTGACCCCGGCCCGCTATCTCGTCCACGGCCAGCAGATGCTCTCCGCCTACCTCCAGCAACTCGCCCCCGGCAGCTACATCGCCACCTGCGCCGCCTTCCAGACCGCCGACCAGCTCCGCCGCGTCCAGCTCCTCGCCTACCGCACCACCCAACTCGCCCGCACCCACCCCGACCGCGCCTTCGGCCTCGCCGAACGCACGACCTGGGAACACCACCCGGACTGGCAACCGTTCCGTCGGGCCACCGAGGAAGCCTTGGTCGCCTACGACTGGGACGTGGCCCTGGTCGCCTTCCAGCTCGTGGTCAAACCGGTCGCCGACGCCGTCCTCCTGCACGGCCTGGCCCGCCGCCTCGACACCGTCGGTGTCCCCCTCGACTCCCTCATCACCGACGACCTGGGCCGCGACGCCCACCGCGCGGCCCGCTGGACCCGGGCCCTACTGACATTCCTGACCGACGCGGACCCGGGAAACCGGGCGGTCCTCCAGGGCCACCTCGACAAGTGGGCCGAGCACGGTACGGCCATGGCCGCCGCGGGCGCCCGGCTGCTGGGTGCGCCGGACGCCGAGGCCACGGCGTTGGAGACGTGGGAGGAGCTGCTGGCGGTCGGCGGACTCAGCCGACCGCGGACACCGTAGGCGCGAACTCCGATGACCGAGGCGTCAGTTGATGAACTGACGGAATGCGGCGACGGCGATGGTGTCCAGCGGCTCAGGCCGGACGCCCGCCGAACTGCCAGTCGTGCACCTCGATGTCGGCATACCGGTCCCGGGTCAGCACGGCGCGCGCCGTCTCCGGGTCCGGTGCCCGGAGCAACGCCGCCGTGCCCAGCCAGGCGGTGCCGTCGTCGGACAACAGGGGCCCGTACGCGATCAGTTCGTCGTCCCGGCCGGGCGGCACCGCCAGGTCCACGGCCTGCCCGGCGCCGAAGCCGAGCACCAGGTAGCGGTTGCCGCCGGTCCGGCCGCCGGGGAAGTCCCACATGGTGCGGCCCAGCGTGTTGCGCCACCGGCGCAGCAGGACGTCCCGGTACACGCCCGCCTGATAGTTCGGCTCGTCGAAGGCGAACGCGCGGGCGGCGGCCGGGTCGTGCAGGTCGAGGATGTGCACGCTGCCGGTGGGGGTGTCACCGTCGCCGGCGAGCGTCGGGCCCCGGGCGATCATCTCCTTGGCGTACCGGTCCATGTAGGACCAGTGCCGTTCCAGCAGTTCGTCGCGCAGGTCGAGGGAACCGGGCCGGTCGCGGTGATAGCAGAGGAACTCCATTCCCGAAGGATCTCCTCGCGGAGCTGACCGGGTCGAGCGGGTTTCCCCGCCCGACCTTCCGATCAGGTCACTCGGCCCGGACGATCACGATCGGTCAGGCCCCGCCGCCGGCATCGCGCTCGCAGGTCGTCAGGAAGTCGATGAGCGCCGCGTTCACCTCGGCGGGGCGTTCCTGCTGGGTCCAGTGGCCGCAGTCCGACAGCTCGATGGGCGGGCGGACCAGGCTGGGCATGAAGTTCGGGAGCTGGGCGATGATGTCGCGGGCGCCCGGGAACGCGGGGACGAGGTCGCGGTCGCCGAAGATGTACAAGGCGGGGCGGGTGACGACGGCGTTGTTCCAGGGCGCGGTCAGGTCCCAGTTGCGGTCGAGGTTGCGGTACCAGTTCAGGGCGCCGGTGAAGCCCTTGGAGAAGCTCTCGGCCAGGGTGTCGAGATCCTCCTCGGTGAGCCACTCCGGAAGTACCTCGGGGTCCTCCATGGCGGCGAGCCAGCCCTTCTCGGGGTCGACCAGCGGCTGCATGATCTCGCCGGAGGGGGAGGCCGAGGCAGAGGCGGAGTAGAGGAACTTGCGGAGCGTGGTGCGGGTGTCCCTCGCGAACTCGGCGTCGGCGACGCCCGGTTGGTTGAAGTAGTTCCAGTAGAAGCGGCCCTGGAAGATCTCCTGCATCATCGCCATCGGACGCTGCGTCCCCCGGTACGGCGGCGGCACGCTCAGCCCGGCCACCCCGAGCACCAGGTCCGGCCGCAGCAACGCGGTGTGCCACGCGACCGGCGCACCCCAGTCGTGCCCGACGACGTACGCCTTCTCCTCGCCCAACTCCTGGATCAGACCGACGACATCGCCGACCAGATGGAAGATGGTGTACGCGTCGACCTCGTCCGGGTGGTCACTGCTGCCGTACCCCCGCTGGTCGGGGGCGACCACATGGAAACCCGCGTCGGCCAGCGCGCCGATCTGGTGGTGCCAGGAGTGCCATGACTCCGGGAAGCCGTGCAGGAGGATCACCAGGGGGCCTTCGCCCTGCTCGGCGATGTGCAGACGGATGCCGTTCACGTCGACAAAACGATGCGTAACCATGCGGACGAGGCTACGTGTCGTGCCTGTCGAGCCGCGTGGCGGGTTTCGGCCTAACGGCCGGGCGGCTGCGCCTCTTCGTCGTCCTGCTCCTGGTAGGAGTAGCGCTGCTCTTTCCACGGATCGGCGATGTTGTGGTAGCCGCGCTCCTCCCAGAACCCGCGCCGGTCCTCGGTGAGGTACTCGATGGCGCGCAGCCACTTGGGGCTCTTGTAGCCGTACAGATGCGGCACCACCAGCCGCAGCGGGAAGCCGTGTTCGGCGGTGAGGGGCTCGCCGTTGTGGTGGGTCGCCAGCAGGGTCTGCGCGGCCGTGAAATCGGCGAGGCGGAGGTTCGTGGAATAGCCGTACTCCGCCCACGCCATGACGTGCGTGACCTCCGGCGCGGGCGGCACCAGCTCCAGGACGGTGGCGGCGGGGATGCCGTACCACTCGTGGTCGGTGGAGGTCGGACCGGACGCGCAGTGCAGATCGGCTAGGACCGTGACATGCGGCAGCGGCGCGAGCTCGTCGAACGTCCAGATGCGCTCGGCACCGTCGGCCGTGGCGCCATGGACGCGCAGATTCCAGCGCTCGGGGCGGAACCGGGGGACGGGCCCGTAGTGCGAGACCGGCCAGCCGTGCACATGACGCTGGCCGGGCGGAACGGGACGGGAATCGTCGGCGGCGGCCTCGGCCGTACTGTGTCGGTCGCTTGCCACGGGTGACGCCCCTTCTCCGCTGGTCTCCTGGTTACGGCTACCTTCCCCGAGCAGCGTAGGCGCTCACGCGCGACGGGACCGACGCCGGGTCCCGGTGCGCGTGAGCGCGTCGCCGAACCGTGGAGTCCCCGCGTCAGACGGTCGCCAGCGACACCTCGGTCGACTTGATCAGCGCGACGACCGGCGAACCGGTCCGCAGGCCCAGGTCGCCGACCGCGTCCTTCGTGATCGCCGCGGTCAGCTCGCCCCCGTCGACGGTGACCTTGACGACGGCCATCGCCCCGCCGGTGGCGACATCGCTGACCGTGCCGGGCAGCTGGTTGCGGATGGACACCCCCTCCACCCGGCTCGTGGCGAGCGCCACCTCGGTCGACTTCATCATGGCGCGCACGGCCGTACCCTCGGCGAGCCCCAGGTCCTTCACGGCCTCCAGCGTGATCGCCGCGGTGAGGTCCTGGCCGCCGTCGAGGCGCACCTTCACGGTCGCCATCACCGCGCCGGAGGTGACGGCCGTGACGGTGCCGGGAATCTGGTTGCGGATGCTCAAGCTCATGACGGAACGCCTCACAGAGAAGAGGGAAGGTCTGGATTGCCGGATTTATCACCGACTGTGCGTCCACAAGCTAGCCGCTTCCGCCGTACCCGTCACAGACCCCGTCGCATCCGCCACCTGCGAGTTTGCTTCGTCCTCGCAAATCCGAGGAACCCGCGAACAGTGACGGCGGGCATCGGCATCCGGCGGTTCTGTAGGTGGGATGCGCGCATGCCGGGGCGATGAGGAGAATCAGCTGGCAGATACGAGGTGACCTCGACCTGTTCCCTCGCATCCGCGTTTCGGTCCCGCCGCCGTCCGGGTACGGTCGTGCGGGAGGTGGTGGCCCGTGATCCAGATCGTGGAGCACGCACCGCAGGAAGGCCCCTACGCCATCGGCACCGCGATCGAGGCCGCTGGGCTGCCGACCCGGGTCTGCCGGACCTGGGCGGGCGACCCGGTGCCGGACACGGCCGACGGTCTGGTGGGCCTGGTGGTGATGGGCGGGGCGATGGCCGCCTACGAGGACTTCCCCAGTCGTGGCGCCGAACTCGCCCTGCTGCGCGCCGCGTTGGAGGCCGAGGTGCCGGTGCTGGGCGTGTGCCTCGGCGCGCAGTTGCTGGCCGTCGCGGCCGGTGGTGTCGCCCGGCCCGGCAACGGGACGCAGGTCGGCTGGGCCGCCGTACGGACGACGGAGGCCGCGCGCGCCGATGCCCTGTTCGGTGCCGTTCCCGAGCGGCTGCGGGTGCTGCACTGGCACGGCGACACGATGGACCTGCCGGTGGGGGCCACGCTGCTGGCCTCCTGCGACCAGTACCCGGTGCAGGCGTTCCGGGTCGGCGGTTCGGCGTGGGGCATGCAGTTCCATCTGGAGGTGGACGAGGCGGCGGTCGGTGCCTTCGCCGAGGCGTTCCCGGAGGAAGCGGCCACCGCTCCCGGAGTCGTGCAGAACGCGCCCGCCGAACTCGCCGTACTGGCCCGCCACCGCGACGGCGTGTTCCAGCGCTTCGCCGCCTTCGTCGCGACCCGCGCCGAACTGACGGCGACCCGCGCCTTCTTCACCCGGCGGGCGGCCACCTGGGAGGAACGGTTCGCGGACGACGGCCCCCGGTACGCGGCCGCCGTCGAGCGGATGGAACTCCGGCCCGGACAGCGGGTGTTGGACCTGGGCTGCGGCACCGGCCGAGCCTTGCCCGCCCTGCGTGCACAGGTCGGCGACGCGGGCCTCGTCGTCGGCATCGACGTCACCCCCGCGATGCTCACCGCCGCGCTCCGCGAAGGCCGCGACACGGACGGGTGCCTGCTCCTGGCTGACGCCTGCCGGCTGCCCCTGCCGACCGGAGCCGTGGACGCGGTCTTCAGCGCGGGCCTGATCAACCACGTACCCGACCCGGCGACGGCCCTGCGCGAATGGGCCCGAGTCACCGCCGCAGGCGGCACCCTGCTCCTGTTCCACCCCTCCGGCCGCGCCGAACGGGCCGCCCGCCACGGCCGCGCCCTCGACCCGGACGACCCGCTCGCCGAGGAGAACCTCCGCCCCGCCCTGTGCACGGCCGGCTGGGACCTGTCCCGCTACGAGGACGCCCCGCACCACTTCCTGGCCCGCGCGTCACGCATCACCGAGTGGAGCGAGCCCGCCGTGGAGAATCACATTGCCGACAACGATCTAGCTGGCTAGGTTCGCCCCATGGCTGATGACGAACCCACGCGGGCCGCACGCCTGCTCGATGCCCAGGCCAAGGCCGCGCTGCTCTTCTCGGAGGTCGAGGAGCGTGGGCTCGTGGCGCCCGGTGAGGGGGAGCGGGCCGTCAGCGACCGGGTTCGCGACCTCGCGAACGAGTTGTTCGGTACGACCCGGCACTGGCACAAGCGGATCGTGCGCTCGGGGCCGAACACGCTCGCGCCGTACAAGGAGAACCCGCCGGACCGGGTGATCGGCGCGGACGACATCGTGTTCGCCGACTTCGGGCCGATCTTCGAGGAGTACGAGGCCGACTTCGGCCGGACCTTCGTCCTGGGCGACGACCCGGTCAAGCACCGGCTGCGCGAGGACCTGCCCAAGGTGTTCGCGGCCGGCCGGCGCTTCTTCGAGAACACCCCGGACATCACCGGCGCCCGCCTGTACACCGAGGTCGCCCGCCTCGCCGACAAGGCCGGTTGGGAGCTGGGCGGTTGGCACGCGGGGCACCTGGTCGGCGAGTTCCCGCACGAGACGATCGAGGGCGCGCACGTCGAGTCGTACGTCACCCCCGAGAACGACACCCCCATGCGCCGCACCGACAAGACCGGCCGTACCTGCCACTGGATCCTGGAGATCCATCTCATCGACCGGGAGCGGGAGTTCGGCGGTTTCTACGAGGAACTGCTCACCCTCTGACGGCAGTTGGTTCGGCGATAGTTGATCCATGGGGACTGTGACAGCGCTGTACCGGTATCCGGTGAAGTCGATGCTGGGCGAGGCCGTGATCGCCGTGGCGGTCACGGAGAACGGGCTCTCCGGGGACCGGGTGTACGCCGTCCTCGACGGCACGGGCGCGGTGGGCAGCGCCAAACACCCGCGCAAGTGGGGCGAGTTGCTGCGCTGCCGCAGCCGCCTCGACGACTCCGGCGTGGTCCGGGTCGTCCTGCCGGACGGCACCGCCCTGGCGGTCGAAGACCCCGACCTGGACGCGGAGTTGTCCAAGCTGCTGGGCCGGCAGGTGTCCGTCTCCGGCGTCGTACCGGAGCACAGCCGACTGGAGCGCGCCGTGCCCGCGTACGAGGGCGGAGTCCCGGACGTCGTACGGGAGTCGGCGACCGTAGACGCGACCGGGGAGAGCATCACGACGGGCGGGGTCGCGCCGGGGACGTTCTTCGACTTCGGCCAGGTTCACCTCGTCACCACGGCCGCTCTGGACCGGATGCGCAGTGTGTATCCCTCCGGGGACTTCGACGCGCGTCGCTTCCGGCCGAACCTGGTCGTCAACTCCCTTGGCGGGCCCGGCTTTCCGGAGGACGGCTGGGTGGGGTCACGCCTGCGCGTGGGGGAGGCGCTGTTCCGCGTGCTCGTGCCCACACCGCGCTGCGTGATCCCCACCCTCGGCCACGACGAACTCCCGCCGGACCCCGGCCTCATGTGCGCGGTCGCCCGGGAGCACCGCATCCCGGTCTTCGACCTCGGCCGGCTCTCGTGCCTCGGCGTGTACCTGGACGTACTGGAGGCCGGGACGGTCCGGGTGGGCGACCCGATCGCGTTGGAGGAGACGGTCGAGTGACACCCCTCCCATCAGGGGTCATTCTCCGGCCTTGCCGAAGCGGTACTTCAGATGCGTGGCGAGCGGAGTCTCGACCACCCTGACCGGCTCGACGCGCTGCGGTCCCGCGCCCGGGCCTTCGAAGAGCCGCAGGCCCGCGCCGAGGAGAGCGGGCACCACATGGAGCTGGAGTTCGTCGATGAGCCCCGCCCCGAGGTACTGCCGCACCGTGCTCGCACCGCCCGCGATGTCGACGTTCCGGTCCCCGGCGACGGCCTTCGCCCGGTCGAGGGCGCTGTGGATGCCGTCCGTGACGAACGTGAAGGTGGTGCCGCCCTCCTTGACCAGGGTCGGCCGAGGGCGGTGGGTCAGGACGAAGACCGGGGTCCGGAAGGGCGGGTCGGCGCCCCAGAACTCCTCACCCGTGTCGTACATCATCCGGCCCATCACGACCGCCCCGGTCGCGTCGAACCACTCCCGCATCAACTCGGAGTCGCGGTTCTCCTCCCCACCGGTCATGCCCTGGCGCTCCCGCCAGCTCGCCAGATTGTGGATCCACTCGAAGAGCGGCTCGGCGCCGTCGCCGCCCGGGTTGTCGATGGTCACGCCGGTGCCGGCGATGTAGCCGTCGAGGGAGACGGCCAGATCCGCGGTCACGGTCACGATGGTGCTCCTGAGTCGTGGAGGTACTGCTGCTTCCACTCTCACGTCGATCGGGAACCGGCGCATTCGACCAGCCCGGCTACACGTCCTCGTCCAGATGCCGCCGCAGTTCCGCCGCGACGGCCGGGATCTCCCGGCGGAACGCCGCCTGGTCCAGACCGTCGTCCGCGACCACGGCCAGCAGCGCCCGCTCTCCTACGGCCGTCACGATCACGTGGCCCGTGCTGCATGTGGCGCTGATCTCGCGGAGGTGGCCGGTGCCGCCCTGATCGGCGAGGCGGTGGCCGAGGGCGAGGGTCGCCGCCGCGACCGCGGCCATGGACTCGGGGTGGGTCTTGGTCGTGTCGCTCGCCACGACGAGCCCGTCACTGGTGGCCAGCGTGGTCTCGGTCACTCCCATCACGTTGTCCCGCAGGGCGATGAGGAGGTCGGTCACGGGGTCGCTCATGGCGTCTTCTTCCTGTTTGCGTGCAGGCGGTGGGAGAACGAGGCAGGAGGGGAGCCCGGTGGGGACGTGGCTGCGGGAGGCGGTTCAGTCGTGGGGACGGTGGGCCGGCGCGGAGTTCCGGCCGGGGAGGCGACGCGGGAGCGACGCGGAGTCGGGGGCGGAGGGGGCGACGGCGGACGGTGCGATGCGCGCCGCCGTGCTCGGCCTGCCGTTCGGCGAGGGGGTGTGCGGTCGGACGAGGCCGAGGTCCAGCAGGTGTCGTAGGTCGATCATGACGGCGAAGAGACCCCGGCCGAGGGCGAAGGCGATGTCCCTCGCCGTCCGGCGTCCGTCCGCGGCGGCCAGGACGGCTCGGTGCCGGGCCGGGAGCCTGTCGGCGGGTTCGGGGAGGTGTGCGGTGGACGCCGGCCGCATCCGGGTGCGGGCGAGAGCGGCGACCGAACCGGGTTCTGTGGCAAGGGAGTTGATACGTCGGGACACTTCGCCGAGGAGCCGCTCGGGGGTGACGCCGGCGTTGCGGTACAACACCGGTACGGGGGCGGTGACTTCCCAGCTGTCGGGTACGGCGAGGGAGAGCGCGAACGCGGCGTCGAAGAGCGCGCCGAGGCTGATGACCTCCAGCTCTCCGGCGCCGACGAGTCCGCGGCCCACGAGTTCGGCGGCGAGGCGTTCATGGGTGGTGTCGGAGGCGCGGACCGCCGACCACGCCTGTTCGCCGATGCGGCCCGACCTGAGCAGCAGTCCCTCGATGCCGGGTGCGCCAGGGGTCTCCATGGCCACCACGAGGCCGTTGCGCACGTGGATGGAGCCGCCGGGGGTGCCGGTCACGACCACGGTGCAGGAGCGCCGTCGGTTCCGGAGTGCCGCCAACAGGGCGGGAACGTTGCGAGAGTCGGCGAGCGGTTCCTCGGTGCCTTCCGTCATGCCAGCAACTCGTCGGCGTGCAGCCTCAGTTCGCGCAGCGCCGAGCTGAGGTTTGTGCGGTCGCGGTCGACGGTCGCGCACAGCAGCAAGGGGTCGCCCTGCCGCGGGAGTTGGATCGTCACGAGATGCCGGGTGGAGGTCGTCACGATGACGCTCTCCAACTCCCCTGACGCGCCTGCCCGAATGAGACGGGTGCGGGCCAATTCCGCTATTTCGCAGGAGTCCTGACTGGCACTCATATCCCCCGACTCCGCATAGGAGAGGCCGGTGACGGCATCGAGTACCGCGGCTCCGCTGATGCCGGGCGTGGTCAGGGCGCGGCCCAGTACGGCGTCGAGCGATGACAAAGGTCCCCCCTTCAGTCACTCCGGCGAGCAGACTACTTTATTTGCCAACTATCGCAACTCTGACCAAAGATGGTGTTGTCTGTTACCCGCACGGTTCGCATTGAGACCGTTTTCGTGGCGAGATGCCGAATCTCGCCGGGGTGAGGGGAACGAGGCACCACGTGAACATTGAGGCGACGCTCAAGGAAGCGATGACTATCGACGGGGCCCTGGGGGTGTCCCTGGTCGACTACGAGAGCGGCATGACGCTGGGGGCGCTGGGCGGCGGGCCGCATCTCGACCTGGAGGTCGCGGGGGCGGGCAACACCGAGGTCGTACGGGCCAAGCAGCGCACGCTGAAGGCCATCAACGTGGACGACCGCATCGAGGACATCCTGATCACCCTCGGCCAGCAGTACCACCTGATCCGGCCGCTGGCGAGCACACGCGGCTCGCTCTTCCTGTATCTCGCGCTGGACCGTGAGCGCAGCAATCTGGCGCTCGCGAGGCATAACCTCAAGCGCCTCGAGTCCACCTTGGAGGTATAAACGCCTTGAGGCATATGACATTTGGGTAGTCGCCATGTCGGCCCGGTCTCGGTGGGGCAATTTGCGCCGAGACCGGCCGGGTCTTGTGATGCCGTATTCAGCGGCATCACGGGGGAGTTGAAGCGGCTTAATTGTCTAGTCCACTCATGTCTAGTCCATTATCGATCTCTCACTCGGCCGAGCCGTTTTCCGTATCGCCTGGCGGACCGGCAGGAGTATCGCGGACGGGTGTTCCGGGTCGTGGAACACCTCCTGGTTCCCGGCGCGGAGAGTCGTGGCTGTCGCCCTGGGTTCGCCGGTGCCCGGATTGCGGTTGTAGCGGGGGAAGGCACCGCTGGACACCTGGACCCGGATGCGGTGACCGCGCCGGAAGCGGTGGGCCGTCGGCCACAGCCGTACCGTCGCGCGGGAGGTCCGGTCGGCGCCGGTCAGACCGACCAGGCCGTCGCACACGTTGGTCGAGCGGTCCTTGGCGTCCACGTCGCACAGCCGGACGAACACGTCCGCGAACGGCAGGCTGGAGCGGAACCAGATCTCGGCGCCGACCTCGCCGATCACCTCGACGTCCTTGTCCAGTACGGCAGTTGTGTAGGTCAGGACGTCCGGCCGGGCTTCGAGTCCGGTGTTGTCGACGGGGCCGCCCCTCACACCGAGGGCCAGGCGCACCCCGCCGACGGCCGGAGTCGGGTCCGCCGGGTCGTAGCGATAGCCGTCCGGCGCGGACTCGCCCGGCTCGTCGGTGGACAGGGCGCCGCCCGGGTGGAGGTGGAAGCGCCGCGGTGTGTATCCGGGCGGCGGCCAGGAGGGGAAGTCGCGCCAGGTCTCCGCGCCCATGACGAACAGGCGGACCGGGGCGTGCTCCGCCGGCCGCTCGCCGCGGGCGTGGGCGAGACCGAAACCGAGGGTCTCGCCGACCGCCGTGACACCCACACCCCGGGCGGTGTGCGTCCACGGGCCGACGGTGAGCCGCGCCTGCCGCCCGGCCGCCTGGAGGGCCTGGTGGTCCCGGAGTTGGCCGGGCAGGCAGATGTCGTACCAGCCACCGACGGAACTCACCGGTACGGCGACACCGGCCACCCGGTGACTGTGGTCCAGCCGCGCCCATCGCGGGGCGCCGGCGTCGTGGGCGAGGACGTCCTGGATGTAGGCGGACCGCTGCCCCATGGCGGCGAGGTCGGCCTCGCCGAGCGGCAGTGTCGACATGGCGCGGCGCACCCGCCTCGCCTCCAGGAGCTGGCGCGGTATCGCCCACCGGCGCTCCTGTCCGGCGACCATGACGCCCCAGCCGAACGGTGTCTCCAGGGAGAACCCGTCCTCGCGGAGGAACTCCAGGCTGAGCGCCGATTCCGACACCGCCGGGATCATCGCCCTTACCTGCGGCGGGAGTTGGTCGGCCATGGCCCACTGGACGAAGCCGAGGTAGCTCATGCCGTACAGCACCATCGACTCGCCGAACCAGGGCTGCCCGATCACCCAGTCCACGGTGTCGAGCCCGTCCTCGCGCTCGCCGCGCATCGGGTCGAAGGTGCCGCCGGAGCCGAAGGTCCCGCGTGTGCTCTGGATGAGCACCTGGAATCCGCGCTCGGCCAGCGGCCGGACCATCGGCCCCGCGGCCACGCCCGCCCTGCCGTAGGGGATCCGCAGGAGCACGGTCGGCAGCCCGTCGCCACCGGACCTCGGCCTCCAGCGGTCGGCCAGCAGGACGGCCCCGTCCCGCATCGGCACCCGGAGATCGTGGTCGACGGCCACGTCACGGGTGAGGGGCGGGGGAAGACGCAGGAGGCGCTGAGTGAGGTGGCTGCCCAGGTTCATCGGTGTCTCCTCCGTCAACTCCGGTGCAGGAGGCCGATGTTACGGCGGTTCAGATCAGTCCGGCCCGTATGGCGTACGAGACGGCGTGGGCGCGGTTGCGGGCCCGCAGGCGCTTCATCGCGCCGTAGAGGATGTATCGCACGGTGCGCTCGGAGTAGGAGAGTTCCGTCGCGATCTCGTCGCACTGTCTTCCCTCGGCGATCAGGCGCAGGACGGCCACCTCGCGCGTGCTCAGGGGAGCCCGGTTCCGGGCAGGGGCGACGGCCCGGGTGGCAGGTGCCGCGTTTCCGTCCTCGCCCGCCACGGCGCGTACCGTGCGGACGAAGACGTCCGGGCTGCAGAAGTCCCACCAGACCACGGCGCGAACGCCCCGGTGCCGGGCCGTCGATACGTCGGCCTGCCAGCGCTCGCTGACGACCACCAGGAAGCGTGCGCCCGGGTGGTCGCTCAGGCTGGGGAGCAGGTCCAGGACGGAGGCGTCCGCCACGTCCACGGCGACCACGATCGCGTCGGCCTCCCGGATCCTGTCCCGCGGCACCTCGCGCAGCCGCGGCTCCATGGCGACGAAGCCGGACAGTCCGGCGCGGATCAAGGGGGCGGGGGCGTGGATCGCCACGCGCAGGCTCTCGCCGAGGACTTGCTGAGGCATGTGCCCCCCAACTCGCGATCGCGGTCGTTCATGTGGTGCGGGAGGACGATGGTGACACCGGCCGGGACCGCGTATCCGCGCCAACGGCCCGTCGCGCGCGAGCGGGAGGGAAACCTGGCGCGAGTCGCCGGGGCGTCCCCGACGTGACGACGGTCCGGGGCGGATGATCTCCCCCAACTCCCTGTACGGACCGGCAAGGTTGGCGGTTTCGCCTTTCACCGGAAACGGGGGGCGCGCGACGATGCCGGGGGAAGCGCGTTCTCGCGCCCTTCGGACATCGGTCCGCTTCGCCGTCGGCGTGGAACGCCGACGGCCGGCGCCCCCATGGGCCGGTGTCTGTCTCTGACAACTTCTAGCAACAAAGGTGGCCGCATGATCGCGTCCATTGCCCTGTGCGTGGGGCTCGGCCTGTTCCTGCTCGGGGTCGTGCTCTTCCGGCGGAGGCGCAACTCCTCCTCGGGGCAGGCCCGTTCAGCGCTGTCGGGCGCCAGCCGCAAGGTGCTCGAAACGGTCGCGGTGGGCTTGCGGGCCGTGGCCGCGGGGCGTCAGCAGGGCGGGCGCCCGCTGCCGGACATCAACGTCGTCGTCCACTCGGGGGAGCGGCTGACCCTGCGGCTCGCCGAGGCGGACGACGACGCGCCCGCGCCCTGGACCGCGGACATCTCCGGGAAGGAGTGGTCCGTGGACACGGCGAGGCTCCGGCGAGGGGGCGACGGAGGCGACGGGTCCACGCATCCGTACTCCCTGACGGTCACACTCGGCCTCCACAGAGGCGAGCGCATGCTGGTCGACCTCTCGCGGCTGAGCGGGCCGATCGCCCTGACCGGGGACGACAACGATGTCCTGCTCCTGGCGCAGGCGCTCATCTCCGAGGTGGTCTCGGGGCCGGTCGGGACCCTCGCCACGGTCGTCCTGGTGGGCTCGGCGGCCACTCCCTCCGTGACCGACGGGCTGGGCGCGCGATCGGCCCGCCTGCACACCGCGGCCACCCGGGGCGAGGCACTGGCCGTGGGGGAGAGCAAGCTGCCCGGACAGCGCAGGGGACCGTCGGCCCTGGAGACCCTGCACATGGGCAGGGACCGGAGTGCGGCAAACTCCGGGAGCCACGCCCGGCGGCTCTTCGTGGTCACCGCCGCCCAGTACCGCAACGAGCGCTGGGGCGACACTCCGCTGCGCGGGACCGACGCGCTGCTGGTGCTCGGCTACATCCCCGCCCTGGAGTGGAACCTCCAGGTGAAACCCGACGGCTCCCTGCTCACCGGCCGCCTCGGTGTACCCGTCGACACGCACGCCGCCCGTCTCAACTGACCCGGCGGACAACGCCCTTGGGCCGGCGGCCCGCAGCCACCTCCGTCACGGCCGCCGCGCTCGGCCCGGGCCCGGCACGGGACCGCCGGCCCTGGCGGGCGTGCCGTCCGGCAGCGGAACGCGGCGGGCGAGGCTGCCGTCCAGCCAGGCCGCGGCCAGTTCCACCCGGGAGCGGCACCCGGTACGGCGGAAGAGCCCGCTGAGCCGCCGCTCCACGGTCTTCTCGCTCCATGCGAGCCGGGCCGCGATCTGCCGGTTGGTCGCCCCGTCGCTGACCATCGTGGCCAGCCGGACGTCCTCCTCACCGAACCCGTCCCTGGCCGGACGCGTCCTCGGCAGTCCGAAGGTCCGCCGCCGCGTCATGTGCCCGAGCGTCGTACGGGTGGCGCGCCCGATCCCCAGCGACTGCGCGATCCGTGAGGCCTCGGCCAGCCACGGACCGGACTCGTCGCCGATCTCCATGAGGCACAGACAGCAGAGCAGACCCAAGTAGGCGTCGCCCCGTGCGCGTACCGACCGCAGGGCCGCCAGCGCGCTGTCCGCGTCGCCGTGCACCAGCCCGCGCCCGATGAGCACCGCCTCGCGCGTCGTGGGAGAACCCACCATCGCGTGCAGCGCCTCCAGTTCGTCCAGCGCCTGGGGCATGGCCTGGGGCAGGCCCGCCACCAGGGCGAAGGACATATAGCGCAGCAGCACCTTCTCCGTGCCCGCGTGCAGATCCTGCTCGCGAGCCCGTCGTACGTCCCTGAGGGCCGCCGCCAGCGCCTCCTCCCGCCGGCCCGACCAGTACCGCACGCCCAGCCTGGCCCAGGCGACCAACGGGTGGGACACGGCCTCGGGAATCAGCTCGATCCAGAACCGGGCGAGGTCCAACTCCCCGCGCGTGCAATGGATTTCGGCCGCCAGTGCCCGGGCGGGCTGTGCGGCGCCCGCCGTCGTTCCGCGGGTCCGGCCGTGCGCCTCGATCCGGCGGGCGGAAACCAGCGCCTGGTCCCAGTCGCCGTCGAGGTAGTCGCGGACCATGGCGTGGTACCAGGCGGCGGTGCTGTTCCCCGCCCCGGTGTACCGGTCACCGAGCACGGCGGCCAGGGCACCGGCCAGGTCCGCGTGGACGGCAGCGTTCCGCAGCCCGTCCAGGTCCGGGGTGCCGTCCGCATCGGGTGGCAGGGTGCGCAGAGCGGCCGAGAGTCCGTCGTGGCTGCCCGCGGCGGCTGCCAGCAGCCGTAGTTCCGGGCCGGACGGCAGCGGCCCGGATCCCTTCGGCGCCCCGGCGGCCGCCGCCCGGTGCGTCTCACGCCGTGGCCGGGACGGCGTGGGTTCGAGCCCGAACGGCCCGGCCAGTTCAGCGAGTTCGGCTATGGCGGGGGCCGGATTCCGGACGGCGTCGAGGTGTGGCGACCGGTGTTCGTGCAGCGCCGCCAGAGCCCACACCTCGGCCACGAAGTCCAGCGAGCCCCGGTCGCGCGCCCCGGCCGGTGCCGCGGTCAGGTGGGCGAGCAGCGGTTCGCCCAGCGCGAGCGCACTGGTGTGGTCGGCGTGGCGCAGGCTCAACTCGGCGGACTCGCGCAGCACTTGGGGTGTCCGGTGGTCGTACGGCGGCAGGCGCCGCAGCGCGGACGCGTAGGCGCGCACCGATCGGGGCCAGTCCGACCTGGCGTCCGCACGGGCCGCCGCGAGCAGCACGTCCACCGCGAGGGTGTCGTCCAACTCGGCCCCGGCGGCCGCCACATGTTCGGCCAGCCGGGGGTAACAGCTGCCCGCCGTCTCCGCGCCGAGCCGGTCCGTCAACGACCGGGTGATCAGGGCGTGCAGCGACGACACGTCATGGCGGGTGGGCAGGGTGCGCAGCGCCGCTGCGAGCGCCGGCACGGCGAACGCGATCCGGCCGTCCTTGTCCACGGTCAGCGTCCCGTCCCTGACCAGCGGGGTGACCGCGCGGTCGACGAGACCGGCCCGGCGCGGTCCCCCCGGCTTCAGCCGGAGCAGATCGTCCAGCCGCACCTCGGCGTGTTCGACACTGCGGGCCACCGCCGCCGCGGCGTCCAGACCGTCGCTGTCCGGCGGGGAGCCGGGCCAGCAGAGCCGGCTCAACTCCGTTGTGTCCGTGGTGAGACGGAGTGCGCGCTCCGGTTCGGTCAGGCACACATGGCCGTCGAGTTCCAGGAGGTCGCCGTGCTCGTCCAGCGCGTCGAGCACGGACAGTACGGCCGCGGGGGTGCCCGCCATGGGGCCCAGCGCGGCCAGCACCGCCGTCACGAGGGCCGGCTCTACCGGGCGGCCGAGCCGCCGTACGACGAGGGCCTCGATGTCCGCGGGGCGCAGCGGCGGGAGTTCGAGCAGCCGGTCGGCAGCGGCCGTCAGCGGGGAGGCACCGTCGGCGGTGGGGCGGACCGGTCGGCCGGCCATCACCATCGGTACGCCGGCCGGGCGGAAGACGCGCAGCAGCAGGCCGAGGGCGGACGCCGTGGGGTGCGGCATCCGGTCGACGTCGTCGACCACCACCGCGAAGGGGATACGGGCCGCCGCGTCGGTGAGGATCTCACTCAGGACGGACAGCAGCGCCAACTCGCCTTCCTGGCCGGTGGATTGGAGCCGGATCCGGCGGACGGCGCCGACCCGGACCGGGCTGCGGCGGTCGTGGAACCTGGTGAGCACCGCATGGACGCCGTCGGCCAGCGCCTCCGCGCCGGGCGCGCTCTCCCCGTCGTGACAGCGCAGCCGTAGGACATGGGTGCCTTCCTCGGCCGCCGCTCGCCTGGCCTGTTCCAGCAGGGTGGTCTTGCCCGTCCCCGGTGCACCGACGACCAGGAGGGTGCGGGCCGAGGCGCCGGTGGACAGCAACGTCCGTGTCATGTTGCGGAGTTCGCTGTCCCTGCCGATGACGGGGTCTCCTTCCTGCACGTCCACTCCTTTCAGGGGTCGGTGTTCCGAGCGTGAACTGCCAACGGGAGCAGGTGAGTTGGTGATGGTGTGCGGGGTCGGCCGTGTGACGGAAACGGTCATGTGAATGTGATCATAATGTGGATGTGGGGTCGGTTTTCGAACACGAGGCCGACCGGGGGCGCCAGGAACACCCGGGTCAGGTCGATGAAGAGAGTGCGGTGGACCATGACCGTTCCGTCCGGGAAGCCGTGGCTGGTGCGCGGTGGGACGGCTGTCGGTGATTGTCCGGTCGGTCGCGAGCGGGAGTTGGACGAGGGGCACGGTCTGCTGGCGGACAAGGACGGGCCGCGACTTGTCCTGGTCCGGGGTGAACGGGGCTCCGGGCGCACGGTGTTCATGAACGCGATCGCCCAACGACTGCGCAGGGACGGGGAGTTGGTGCGCTCCGTGAGCTGCGTTCCCGGTGACGGTGCGCGGCCCTTTCTGTTGGCGCTGCGGCTCGTCATGGTGCTGGAGGAGCGTCGGCCCGCGGAGGCGTTGCGTGCGGCCGGGCGGCGCGACGGGGCGGTGATGGCCGTACTGCTGCGCGCCGCTCTGGCGCGGGCCGTGTCGGTGGTCGTGGTGCTGGACGACCTTCAGTACGCCGACGCCGAATCGCTGGCCCTGCTCGGCGGGACGGACTTCACCGGGGTGGCGTCCGGTGTGCGGCTGTTGGCCTCGGCCGTGGGGTGCGGCGGAAGTGCATCCGGTGCCGGGAGGGTCGTAGACGAGAGCCAGGTCTTATGGCGGGACCGTGTCGGTCGAACCGTGGATGCGCTGGCCGCCGCTCAGGGGGCTCGCGCGATCGTGCTGACGCGCCTCGGGGTCGAGCAGACCGTCGCCATGGTGGCGCGGCGGTTGGGGGCGACCCCGGACACCGGTCTCGTCCGGCGCGTGCGCGCCCTTACCCACGGGCTGCCCGGGGCGGTCGACGCCCTGCTCACCGGGTGGACACGGCAAGGGGCGATCAAGGTCGCGGACGGCCATGCCTTCGTCGGGGCGCGGGCGCCGACGCCGGTGCTGTCGGACGGCGACCGGTTCATCCGGGCGCTGGACGTGCTGGGCGAACCGTGCCGCACGGTGGCGGGCGCCCTCAGTGTCCTGTGGCCCCTCGGCGCGCGGGTCGTGGCGCTGATCGCGGGGTCGGTCGGGCTGTCCGTCAGCGAAGTCCGGGCCGCCGTAGGGGACTTGGCCGGTGCGGGGATCGTCGAGGAGTTGCCCGGGGCCGACGGCGGTACGGCACGAGGGTGGACGTTCGGGGTTCCGCTGGTGGCGCATGCGCTCCGCGAGCGGCTCGGGCCGTTGGAGCGCAGTCGGCTGTCGGCGTCCGCCGTGGAGACACTGTGGGCGGACGAGGACGCGGGGGCGAGACCGCCGACGATCGTCGGGCTCGACGAGGCGGACGTGGTGGCCTACCGGGCGGATCGGATCGCGGAAGCGGGGACTCTGGTCGAACGGGGCCGTGCGGTAAGGGAGTTGACGGCCGCGGCGGAGCGTCTGCATCCCGACTCCGAGGGCAGGGGAGTGCTCCGTTGGTGCCAGGCGGCAGGCCACCTTGTCGAGCGTCCCGCCGACCGGGTCCCGGCCCTTCAGCGGTACGCCGTCGCCGCCTACTTCGCCGGGGACTTCCGGACCGCGCGGACCATCGCCGAGTCGATCCTGCGCGACCGCCCGGACATTCTCGGTCGGCTCGAACTCCAGGAGACCGCCACCCTGTTCACCGTGGCGACGGCCAACGACCTTGACTGGCGGGCACTTTCGCGACTGGCCACGGAACAGAGGTGGGACGAACTGCGATTGCCGCTCCTGGCCGCCACCACCGGCCGGGCGCTGGCCCTGTGTCTGCTGGCGAGATGGCGTGAGGCGCTGGACCTCTTGGTACGGACCGAACCGGTATGGAACACCGACGTCCGTGCCGCCGCCAACCCCGGCAGTTTCCGGGCCGCGGCGGAACTGGCGCTGGGCCGGCCGGAGCGGTTCAGACGCTCACTGGCCCTTCCGGAAGCGCCGCACATCGGCCCCGACCACGCGTACACACTGACCGTCGCGAAGTTCGACGAGTTGCTCAACGGCGGCGACCTGCACGCGGGCGAGACCCTCCTCGCGGCTCAGGGCCTGGCCCCTCAACTCCTGCCCCGGCACAGCCAGTTCCTCCGGCACCACCTCCGGGGCGAGTGGGACGAGGCGCTGGAACCGGCCCGCTGGATGCTGGCGAACAACGGGATCCACACGGCGGCGATCGACCACTACGTGGTTCCCGCGCGGACCGCGGCGATCCTCCTCGCCCGGGGCCGCGTCACGAGCGCCCGCCGCCTGATCGACAGCGTGCGCGCCGAGGGGGAGGGCCCGCCGGAGTACTCACTGGACGCATGCGAAGCGGAGCTGCTGCGGACCCTCGGTGATCCGGCCGGCGCCGAGAAGACGCTGCGGCGCGGACTGGAGGCGGCGGAGGCGCACGGGCAGATCGCCGGTACCGACGAACTCTGGGCCTCCCTCGTCGAGTTGCTCGCGGCATCGGGGTGCACGGCCGAGGCGGTCACCTGCCTTCAACGCCTGGAACGGATCTCCGACCGGACGGGCTCCGGACGGACCCGGCTCAGGTATCTCACGGCATCGGCCCGGGTCCTGCGGCCGGACCGTCCCGTCACCGCCGGGGAGAACGCGCGGGAGGCCGTCGTACTGGCCCGCTCGCGCAGCCAGCCGTTCGAGACGGCGGTGACCCTCGTCGCCGCCGTCGGCGCGGGCGGCGGCCCACCCGCACTGCTGCGCGAGGCGTACGAACTCTTCGGTGAGAGCGGTGCCGTACTGGAGCGGTTCCACACCCGGGCCGCCCTGCGCGCGGCCGGGATCAGCGTGCCCGGCCGGCGGCAAGCCACCGTCGAGAGCGAGCAGTTGCTCGCGACCCTGATCGCTGAAGGCCTGACCAACCGGCAGATCGCCACGGTGCTGCGGCTCACCGAGGACGCGGTCGCCAACCGGCTGTCCCGGCTGTTCGCCCGCACGGGACTGCGGTCCCGAACGGAAGTGGTGACAGCCGTCCTCACCGGCTCGGCACCGGGGCGTGAGGCGGCGGGACGGTTCCGCAGGCATCCTCGTCGTCCCGATCAGGGAGATCAGGAGGACGGTCACGGGACAGGGTCCGGCGCCTGCTCGCCGAGGTAGGCGCGCTCCAGCAGACCGGGATCGGCCGCGAGCCTCGCGGCGGACCCGCTCAACACCGTTTCCCCGTGCACCAGGACCACCGCCCGGTCCGCCACGTCGAGGGCCAGCCGGACATGCTGCTCGACCAGCACGACCGCCGTGCCCCTGTCCTCGGCGATCCGCCGGACGACCGGCAGCAGTTCCTCGACGATCACCGGGGCCAGCCCCATGCTCAACTCGTCGACGAGCAGCACCCGGGGGTCCTGGATCATGGCCCGGCCCAGCGCCAGCATCTGCTGCTCCCCGCCGGAGAGCATCCCGGCCGCGACCTTCAGCCGTTTTCCCAGTGCCGGGAAGAAGTCGAGCACTTGGTCCACGGTGCTGCCGCGACGCCGCCGGGCGAGCGTCAGGTTGTCCCGCACGGTGAGCTGGGTGAACAGCGACCGGTCGTCGGGTACGAGGACCAGTCCCCGTCGGGCGGCCTCACGCGCCCGCCTGCTACGGATCGCCCGGCCGTCGAGCGTTACGGACCCGTCGAGGCGAGGCAGCAGTCCGGCGAGGGTCATCAACAGGGTTGTCTTTCCAGCTCCGTTGGGTCCCAGCAGGGCGGTGACCTCGCCGGGGAGCAGTGTGAGGTCGAAGCCGCGCACCACCGGGCGTCCCTTGGAGTAGCCCGCGTCCACGCCCTCGCACGTCAGCAGTTCCTGCCTGGTCACTGGACGACCTCCCCGCGTACCTGGTCCGTATCGACGTGCGTCGCACCGAGGTAGGCGGTGGCGACCCGTGGATCTGCCTTGATCTCGGCGGGAGTTCCGTCCGCGATGACCTTTCCGATGTCCAGGACGACGATGCGGTCGCACACGTCGAGCACCAGCCCCATGTCGTGGTCGATGAGCAGGACCGTCACGCCGTCGGCCCGTACGGCTCGCAGTCGGTCGCCCAGCCAGCGGCTCTCGGTGCTGTCCAGGCCGGCCGCGGGCTCGTCGAGCAGCAGCATCCGGGGCCGTCCTGCCAGGGCGCGCGCGATGGACACCAACTGCCGTCTGCCCTGGGACAGTTCGCGCGCCGGCTGGGCCCGGAAGCGGCTCAGGTGCAGCGTCTCGAACAGGCGGTTCCGCAGCTCCACCCCTTGCACGGTGCCGACATGGTCGCCGCCGTGCAGGGCCGCCGCCTCCCCGACCAGGACGTTCTCCTCCACGCTGAGGTCCTCGTAGAGCTCGATGCCCTGGAAGGTGCGCCCGAGGCCCGCCCGGCCCCGCTGGTGCGGCCTCAGCGACGAGATCACCCGGCCGTCGAACTCGACTGTTCCCGTACTGCGGCTATACCCGCTGATCGCGTCGAGGAGGGTGGTCTTCCCGGCACCGTTCGGGCCGATCACGCCCACGATCTCGCCCGAGCGCACCTCGAAGGAGACCGCGTCCACGGCCACCACACCGCCGTAGCGCACCCCCACATCGCGCACCGCGAGGACCACCTCGCCCGGATCGGGGACCGGTGGGCGAGCGGCCGGCGCGGTCTCGGTGAGACCGTCGGTGTCCGCGTCGTCGGCGGTGGCCGGGCGGCGTCCGCGCCGTAGCCGGGCCGTCAGTTCGTGCGCCGGGCCGACGACGCCCTCGGGGTTCGTGATCACGGTGAGGACGAGACCGACGCCCATGATCACGTCGTACCACTCGCCGATCGACAGGGCCCGGTCCAGGAGGACGGGCAGCAGACCGCCGGCGCCCATCACCCCCGCGACCAGACCGCCGGACAACGAGGTGATGCCGGCCAGGTAAGCGGTCGCGAACAGGCCGAGACCGCCGATCGCGGTGAACATCTCGGCGTCGGCGACGGTCTGTTGGTAGCCGAGCAGGGCGCCGCCGAGCCCGGCGACGAACGCCCCGATCGCGAAGGCCACGATCTTCGTACGGGCCACGTCGATCCCCGCGGCCGCGGCCGACCGCTCGTTGGCGCGCACGGCGAGCATCGCGGCGCCGAGCCTGCTGCGGCGCAGCCGTGCCACACCCAGGCCGACGACCAGCAGCACCACCAGACACAGCAACGCGAACGGGATGCGCGGATAGTCGTCGCCCGATCCGATCCCCAGGTCGATCCCGAACAGGCGGGGCGAGGGCACCTTCGAGCCGCCCAGGCCGCCGTTGAACTGGGTGTTGCGGAACCAGAAGGCCTCCAGGGCCACCGCGAGCGCGACCGTGACCACCGCCGCCGGCAGGCCGCGGATCCGCAGCGCGGGCAGCCCGATCACCACCCCGATCACCGTCGCCGCCAAGGCCGCCAGCAACGGGGCGAACGGAAAGGGGACACCCCATTCGACGCTCAGCCTGCTCAGGCTGAACGCGCCGACCCCGGCCAGGGTCAGCTGCGCCAGCGAGATCTGCCCGGCGAACCCGGTGACGACCACCAGCGACAGCGAGATCACCGCCAGGGTCAGCGAGGTGATCACCGCCGCGCGGATGCTTCCGGTGGTGGCGAAGAGGACGATGACACCGAGGGCCGTACTCACGACGGCCGGGATCAGGACGCGGTCGGGCCGTGGCGCCCGGCCCAAGGCTTGTTGGATCAGCGAGCCACGGGTGGGCAGCGGCCGGCCGCGGACCACGAGGTAGGCCAGGATGACGGCCAGCGGCACCAGTTGGGCCAGCCCGGCCTGGGGCAGCCACGACCATTTCCCTTGCAGGAACTGCAGTTCCGACTGGAGCATCCCGATGACCAGACCGGCTCCCACGGCCGGGATCAGCGCCGTGAAGTTGCCGACCAGGGCCGCCGCCAGGGCCGGCACGATGAACAGCGTGTAGGAGACCGGGACCAACGGCACGATGGGCGCGATCAGGATGCCGGACAGACCGGCGACGGCCGAGCTGAGCGCCCAGTTCGCCACCGCGATCCGCTCCGGCGACAACCCGCTGACCAGCGCGCCCTTCTCCGACTCCGCCGCCGCCCGGGCCGTCAGACCGAACCGGGTCAGCCGGAACACCAGCGCCAGGACGACGGTCAGTACGACGATCACCGCCGCGAACCACAGCCGGTCGCCGGGGATGAGTGAACCGCCCCAGGACACCGGGTCGTTGGGCAGGATGGCCCTGACCGACACCGCCCCCGTACCCACCGACGCGGCGAGCACGGCCTGGATCACCAGCATCACCCCGATCGAGGCGACGGCCTTCGCCACCGGCGGCGCGGTCCGCAGCGGCCGGAACACCAGCCCGTACAGCGCGACCCCCAACAGGGCAGCCAGGACAAGGGAGATGACCACCGCGGGGAAGAGGCCGAGCGGACCGCCGAGCCCGATCTTCTTGTCCACGCCCGGCAGCGGCACCAGCAACTCGCCCTGGCGCAGGAACGCGTAGGTGTACGCGCTGTACAACGCGACCGCCCCGGTGGCGAAGTTGACGATCCCGGAACTGCGGAAGGTGAGCACGAGTGCCAGCGCGAGCGCGCCGAACACCGCACCGCTTCCCAGTCCCAGCAACAGAAACACGACGTACTGGCTCATCGGTGAGACCGTCCCTTCCGGCTGCCGCGTCTACCGTGCGAACAACGGGCTGGGATCGACGACCCGCATCTGTCCCAACTTCCCGTCGGACACCGTGCCGGTGACCTCCTTGGCCGAGCAGGCCGACGGCAGCCCCGGTACCGCCTTGGCGTCGCAGGTGAAGGTGATGCCGTGGCCGGCGGGGAGGACGATGTTCTTCGCCGAGTGCAGCGCGGCGGTGATCGTCTTCGGGGTGACCGTGCCCGTCAGGCCGTGCAGGGCGCGCACCAGGGCGAGCACGCCCTGGTAGCCGATCGCCGCGTATCCCGTGGCCGAGGTGCCGGGGCTGTACTCCTTCATCACCTGGCGGTAGAGCTGGGCTTCGAGGTCGTCGCTTGCCACGTCGAAACTGCTGAAGACCTGCACGCCGTCCATGCCCGCGCCCACGGCCGAGACGACCTCGGGGGACACACACGACTGGACGGTCATCCGGGCGATGCCGGCGCCGAGCGTGCCCATCGCCTGGAGCACCGAGGTGCACACCGTCGGATCCGCTACGACGGCGACGGCATCGGGCTTGTTCTGTAGCGCGGCGCTCACCTGCGGAGACGCGTCCGGTGTGCCCGCGGCCACCGTCACGATCTGCAGGCCGACCCCGGCTCTGGCGAAGACAGGTTTGCCGATGGCCTCGATGCCGCTCACCGCGGCCGGCGCGTCGATCACGAACGCGGCGACCTTCTTGTACCCCTTGTCCTTGGCGTACGCGGCCATCGACGTCATGGTCGTCGGGAAACCGCCGGTCCAGGAGAAGGCGTTGGCGGTGGTGCCCTCGGAGTTGCTGGCGGCGATGGCGGTCGTCCAGGGGATGCCGGCCTGGGTGACGATCGGCACCATGGAGTCGCCGAGGCCGCTGCTGGTCAGGACGACCGCGTCGACCTTCTGCTCGACCATTTGGTTCGCGCAGTCCCGCGCGGTCGCCGGTTCCTCCTTGGTCTTGCAGATCACGAACTCGATCGGCCTGCCGGCGATTCCGCCGAGGTCGGCGTTGGCGTACTTCATGGCGGCCTGGGCGGCTTCCCTGGTCTCGGGCTGGCTGATCGCGGAGCCGCCCTCGTTGGTGATGAGGCCGATCCTGACCGGCGCGCCGGTGGCCTTCTTCCCGGGGAAGGCGCCGGCCAGCGCGGCCGGTATCTTCGTGCTGCCCGCGGCGGCGGTCGTGCTGTCACCGCCGCTGCCGCATCCCGCGAGCAGGACCGCGGTCGACACCAGCGCGACCGACGCTCGTGACCGGGGTGAGGAGAAGGCTCGTCCGACCGACTCGATCATGTCTGCGTCCCAACGTGTCGGCGAGTGCCCGGCACTCGCTGCGATCAGCGACCGGCCGCGCCGTGGGCCGAAGCCGCGGCGGCGCCGCCGTCCGAGAAAGTGAAGAGAGAGCCGCGAGCGGGGGCCGAACGGCACGAAGGCCGGGCGCGCCGCGGCAGACCATGCCGGTCGGCATGCCGAGGACTTCACGACCGGCGACGAGAGGGACCTTGCTCCGATGAAGGGGAGAGGGGCGGCCCATCCTCGTGAGCAGCGGCCGCTGGCAAGAAGAGTATCCGTAATTCAAGCCTGCTGGAATGGGTCGTACGGGACTTGTCCAAGCAGTCGGCCCCTCTTCCGGCATCGCGCCAGGAATGAGGGGCCGAAATAGGCGGGTGTGCTGTCAGTGACCGCGATGGACCCAGCCCGCGTCGTGCCAGTAGGTCTCGAGGTTCGCCATCGGCTCCGGCCAGGTCTCGACGTAGGTGACGCCCTCGGGACCGGCCGTCATGAGGTAGGGGGTTCCGGCCTCGCTGATCCAGAACTCGCCCGGACCGACGGTCCGGCTGCCCTCCTCCCCGTCCTTGCCCCAGGCGACATGGAACGCGCCGCCGAAGACGATGATCAACTCGTCGAGGTTGTGGTGGTGGCGGGGGACCGCGAAGCCCGGTGCGCACCGCAGGCCGTTCAGGTTGAACGACGGGTCCACCTTCGTCGACCACCACATGTTCCCTTTGAAGGTCTGCTCCATGTCGACCGGAGCGTCGGCCAGGAGACCGCCCTCGTGCCACAGATACGTGGGAGCGGACTGGTCGACCGGCAGCTCGATCCAGCCCTCGTCCGACAGCAGATTGAAGAACTCGATTCCCATGCCCCGATAGTGGGGACCGGGCCGGGAGGTGTCATACGTGAATCCCGATGAGCGGAACCTCTCCACGACACCGCATCCGGGCGTGCGTACGGTCGCCGCGTGACTCTTACATTCGGTGATCTGGTGGAAGACGCGGACTGGGTTCCGATGGGCCTGGAGCAGCAGGGCCATCCCCAGTACTTCTGGAACGACGGCGGCCTGCTGCGGGACGCGCCCGTGGACTTCGCGGCGACGTTCGACGGGGCGATGTGGGTGACCACCAAACCCATCGACGTACCGCACTTCAACCGCAACCCGCTGCGCGTACGCCCGGACTTCACGGTGCCCCGGCACCACCACAACGTCGACGAGATGCTCTTCGTCTTCGCCGGCGAGTACCACATCGAGCACTACGAGTCGGGCGAGCCGCAGACTGTGCGGGTCGGCCCGGGGGACGTCTTCCTCAGCCGGGCCGGCACGCCGTACACGATGACGGCGGGACCCGAGGGCGTCACCTACATCGAGACCTGGCCCAAGCCGGTGCGGGAGCTGGAGACGTACTGGCACGACGTCGGCTGGGTCCGGCGGTAGGCCCTCGACATGATCGTGTCCCGGCCCCTGGGGGCCGGGACCACGGATCGGACGGGTCAGTCGGTCCAGAGGAACCGGTCGGCGACCCGGTGGTGGTTGTAGACGGTCATCTCCTGCTCCTCGCTCAGCCGGTGCCCGTCGAAGCTGGGGGAGTGCATGCCCACGGTCACCTCCTTGGCGTTCATCAGGTCCTGCGTGAAGATCTCGCCGAGGTCGGCCTCACGGAAGTCCTCGAAGAACTGGGGCTGGAAGTCCCGCTTCTTGTCGTAGTCGGCGACGGGGACCTGGTCCAGGCTGAAGATCTCGAACAGGCAGCTGTCCGGGTCCAGGCCGTTCGGCCGCGCCCGGTAGCCGAACACCGAACCCTGGTTGGGCAGCAGGATCGTGTTCGGGAACACGTTCCACGCCGTACCGGCCTCCGCCCACTGCTGGGGCGTGATGTCCGGCCAGTCGTAGCCCTCCGCGAGCGACAACTCCTTGTACAGCTGGAGGTAGTACTGACCGGCGGTCATCCCCTCCGGCACCTCCGCCGTCTTCAGCGCCTCCGCGGCCCGCCAGCTCCGCTCGTTCTCCAGGCCGCGCATGTCGTCGGCGATGTACTGCACGCTCAGCGCCACGGAGAGCCGTTCGTCGGTCACGCCCCCCGTGCCCCGGTTGGCCGGGTCCTTGGCGGTGTCCTTCTTCTTCGGGCCGACGCTCGAATAGTGGGCGTGCCGCTCGTACACCGTCGTGGGAGCCCACATCCGGTTCTCGAGTTCCTTCATCGAGGCGATGTTCGTGTTCGACTTGTCGAAGCGGTAGAGCTGCGGATGCGTCCCAGCCACGTGATAGGCCTCGAGGAATCCGTCCAGCGCTGTCTTCCAGTTGCACGGCAGCAGCACGCTCTTGTGCCACCGGTAGCGCATGTTCTCGAACTGGAACGGTGCGAAGATCCGCGGGATCGGGTCGAGGTATTCGAGGAGCGGTTGCGCGTCGGGGTCCATGTTGATGAACACGAACCCGCCCCACTGCTCCGCCCGTACCTGCACCAGGCCCAGGTCGTCGTCGGAGCGCGGCACGAACTCCTCACGGTCGAGCACCAGCCTGATCGAACCGTCCAGGTTCCAACGCCAGCCGTGGAAGGGGCAGATGAGCGAACCGACCCGCCCCCGGCCCCGCGCCAGCCGCGTACCGCGATGCCGGCACGCGTTGAAATAGGCGCGGATCGAGTCCTTGCCCTCCCGCACGACCAGGATCGAATGACCACCGATCTCGTACTCGACGAAACACCCGACACCCGGCAGTTCTTCAAGGCGGCAGGCCAGCAACCACGCGCGCGTGAACACCTTCTCCAGTTCCAGCTTGAGGAACTCGGCGTCCAGATAACGGCCCTTGGGCACGAACGCACGCGAAAGCCGGTACTTCTCCGGCACCTTCTCGGCGGGCACATCGCCCTCGAACCAGGGCACTCGACGGTCCACTCGGGGCTCAACCACTGCAGACACCGACAACCACTCCTCCACTCGACATGCGTGTACGGCTCCAGACGGCCGCAAGGTGACGTCAGCCGGCGTCGGGGCCGGCGACCTCCGTCCCGTCGGCGCGCCGCACCACGTGGATGCAGTTGCCCGGGCACTCGTCGGCGGCGTCGATCACATCGAGGCGCAACCGTTCCGCCACATCGGCCTGCGCGCCCTCGGGCGTCAGCAGCTCCCCGTCCTCGCCGTTCTTGACGTAGGCCAGTCCGTCGTCGCCGAACTCGAAGACATCGGGGGCGTACTGGGTGCACAGACCGTCACCCGTGCACAGTTTCTGATCGATCCACACCCGCACCTCATCGCTCACGCGTGTCACCCTCCTCGTCCCCGTGGACGCCGTGCCGTCATCGCGGTGGCGGTGAGAACGACTCTCCACTCGGCGTCCGGGGCCGTCCACCGCCCGTCCCATCAGCCGGGACCTGCGCCAACAGCCCTGCTCGGACCGGCCCTACACTCAGCCGGCCGACCGCCCCCGCGGCACGCCCCGATCCACTCTCCCCAGGAGGCCGGCCCGTGGCCGAGACCGTGACCACAGACATCCTCATCGTCGGAGCCGGCCCGATCGGGCTCTACGGCGCCTACTGCGCGGGCTTCCGCGGACTGCGGACCGTCCTGGTCGACGCGTTGCCGCAGTGCGGCGGCCAGATCACCGCGCTCTACCCGGAGAAGGAGATCCGCGACATCGCCGCCGTCCCCGGCACCCGGGGCCGCGACGTCGTCACCGCCCTCAAGGACCAGGCCGACGCGTTCGACCCGGCCTACCTCCTCGGCCGCCAGGCCGTCGACCTCACCCACACACCCGAGGGACGCCCCCAGGTCACCCTCTCCGACGGCACCACCGTCGACGCCGGAGCGGTCGTACTGACCGCCGGGATCGGCACGTTCACCCCGCGCACCCTCCCGGCCGGGGAGGAGTTCCTCGGGCGCGGGCTGAGCTACTTCGTCCCGGACCCGGCCGAGCACGCCGACCGCGACGTCCTTGTCGTCGGCGGCGGGGACAGCGCGGTCGACTGGGCCCTCGCCCTGCACCCGATCGCCCGCTCGGTGACCCTCGTGCACCGGCGCGGTGCGTTCCGGGCCCACGCGGCGAGCGTGCGCGAACTGCACGCCTGCGGAGTCGACATCGTCACCAACGCGCAGGTGGCGACCCTCACCGGGGACGACCTGCTGCGCCAGGCGCACCTGCGGGTCGACGGGGAGGAGGAGGCCCGGGTGCTGAAGGTGGACGCGGTCGTGGCCGCCCTCGGCTTCATCAGCAACCTCGGACCACTCGCCGACTGGGGCGTCGAACTGGAGCGGCGCACGATCGTCGTCGACACCAGGATGCGTACCACCGTCGACCGGGTCTACGCGGCCGGCGACGTCACCGCGTACCCCGGCAAGGTCCGCCTGATGTCCGTCGGCTTCGGCGAGGTGGCGACCGCGGTCAACAACGCCGCCGTCGCCCTGGACCCCGCGCTGTCCCTGTTCCCCGGTCACTCGACCGAGTCCGCCTGAACGCCCGACTCCCTCTCGAAGAGCCTTGCTCCGAGAGGGAGTTGAGGAGGGCCGGGCCTATCGGCTCGCGTCGGCCATGTCGACGGCGGCGATGTAGGAGAACGCCATCGACGAACCCACGGGACCGCCCGCGCCCGGGTAGATCCGGCCGGACATCGGCGCCATCGTGTTCCCCGACGCGTACAGACCGGAGATCACCGAACCGTCAGGCCGCAGCACGCGCGCGTGCTCGTCCGTCTTCAGGCCCCCCTTGGTCCCCAGGTCGGACAGCACGATCGTGGCCGCGTAGAACGGCGGCTTGTCGATCACGCCCAGGCAGGGGTTGGGCCCGTCGGTGTGGGCCCCCGCCATGTGCGTGATCATCAGGTCCCAGGGATCCTCACCGCGGCCGAACTGCTCGTCCTTGCCGTTGCGCGCGTACCCGTTGAACTGCTCGACGCTCTCGGTGAGCGCACCCGCGGGCAGGCCGATCAGCTCCGCCAGCTCCTCCAGCGTGTCGGCCCGCTTCAGCACACCGGCGGCGAGGAACTTCTCCACGTCGAACCAGCCGGGCACCTGCGGCGCGACCGGCAGCCCCGCGAACGCCCGCTTGTTGTCGAGCTGGCGCTGGTCGAACACCCAGTGCGTGGGCAGGTGCGACACGTGCGAGGACCGGTGCGCCTTGAGCATCTCGTGGCCGGCGCGGTCGTAGGGGAGACGTTCGTTGAGGTAGCGCTGTCCGGCGGAGTTGACCCAGATGCCGCTCCACACCGACGTGTAGAACACCGGGCGCGTGTCGGGTACGACGAGGCCCGGCGCGAACCACGACTCGTCGAGCAGGTCGGTCGCGGCGCCGATGTCGATGCCCGCGGTGAGGGCGTCGCCGGTGTTGCCCTCGCAGCCCTGGGTCCACTCGTCGGTGACCCCGGGCTGGAACCGCTCACGCAGCGCGCCGTTCCGCTCGTAACCGCCGGCGGCTAGCAGGACGCCCCGCCCGGCACGGAAGGTCACCGGCTCGCCCTCGCTCAGGGCCTCGACGCCGACGACGGCGCCGTCCTCGACGATCAGGTGCTCCAGCGGGGTGTTCGTGCGCACGGTTCCGTTGCCTGTCTCCATGAACGCGAGCAGGGCGCGGCCGATGAGGGCCTGCCCGCCGATCATCTCCGACGGGACCTCCACTCCCCAGCGCTCCGTCCACAGCGGCCTGCGCACCAGCGGTTCCAGGTCGCCGAGTTCGGACCGGTCGAGGTTCTCGGGGAAGACCGTGCGGCCCTGGGGCAGGCTCCCGGGGCGGCCCGCGAAGTAGTCGGGCACGCCCTGCCAGAAGAACCGGCCGAACCGCGGGTTCTTCTCCAACTCGTCGATCAGGACGGGACCGGCCTGGAGGAAGGCCTCCCGCAGCGCGGCCGGCGAGTCGTCGCCGACGATCGCGTCGAGGTAGGGGCGGGCGACGTCGGGGCCGTCCTCGACACCGGCGCGCTGCTCGGCCGCGTTGCCGGGCAGCCAGATCCCGGCGCCCGAATAGGCCGTGGTCCCGCCGACGTACTCCGTCTTCTCGATCACCAGTGTGCGCAGCCCACGGGAGGCCGCGGCGTACGCGCCGACCAGCCCCGCGCCCGAGCCGACGACGATGACGTCGTAGGAATCAGCTGTGCCTTCGCCGCTCATGAGGGTCCCTCTCGTGAAGTGTCGGGCATCGGGCGGACACGGTCGGCTGATGCGGAAGCGGGCCGTACCGAAGGAGAACAGTGCACTCAGTCACGGTTTGCGTTCGACGCCGCCTCAAGGTGCGCGAACCCCTGGGCGGCCGCCTCGTCGAGCTCCATGACCTCGACGAAGTGCCCCAGCTCGGCCGTCATGTCGAGGTACCCGAAGCGGATGGCACCGCTGTCCCCGTACTGCTTCCACGACCTGCCGCTCGCGGCGACGATCGCGGAGGCCTCGTCGAAGTCGTCGACGCGGAAGCCCAGATGATGCAGCGTCGCCGGCTCCCCGGGCCTGACGGCGCCGCGATAGAGGTCGACCATGCCGCCGACCGGGCGGATGATCTCCAGGTTGGTCGGACCGGCGTTGACCAGGGCGACGTCGATGACCCACTCGTCGGCGGGCACCCCGTCCACCACGACGAAGGTGCCGCGCGGGTCGCCGGCACCGGTGGGCGGCAGGCCGCCGCCGAGCGACGATTTGAAGTGCTTGACGCACTCGACCGTCCCCAGCCTCGACTCCAGGAACGCGGCCGCGGCGTCGATGTCGTCGGTCACGTATCCGAGCTGCATGAAGTTGCGGAAGAGGTCACTCAACGATCGCACTCGGCACCCCCTTGTCCTGATCGGCCCGGTTGGCCACGGGGAACGACTGTCCCGCCGCCCTCCGCGGTCGTCCATCGCGTGTCCCACCAGACGGAATCGGCCGCGTGGTCCCGGCTCCGGAGTGGCACGCTGCGCTGATGACCACATCGAGTGCGGGGACGGCGCCGGTGAGCGTGGACCGGGCGGCGATCGGGCACCGGCTGATCACGATGCGCAAGTCGGTCGTCCAACTCGAGTCGCTCGGACGGCTGGACAGCGCGCGCCTGGCGGACGACCCGGGCACCGGACTGGCCGTCGAGCGCGTCCTGGCCCTTCTGGACGACCTCGCCTTCGCCATCAACCGGCATGTCTGCGAAGGGGTGTTGAGCGAAGCGCCGCCGAGGACACCCGCTGCCTCGTTCGGCGCGGCGGAGCGGGCCGGGCTGATCGACGCCGAACTGGCGGCCGCCCTCGCGCCGGCCGACGGACCGCACCACGTCCTGGTGCAGCTGTGTCTGGACGCGGAGCCCGGGGAGGTCGCCGCGGTCGTGTCCGCCGCGCGGTCCGGGTATCGGGAGTACGTGCGGCAGGTCACCGACTGGATCAGCGCGAGTTCGCCCGGCCGGGCGGTGTGAAGGTTCAAACGGCGGTGACTACAGTGCGACCATGACCACGACTCCACGCTGGCTGGATGCCGAGGAGATGCGGGCCTGGCTCGCCTACGTCGAGTTCTCCACGCTCCTGTCCGACCACCTGAACCGTCAGCTGCGGCGCGACGCGGGGATGACGCACGCCGACTACATCCTGCTGGCCCACCTCTCCTCGATTCCGCAGGGCAGGCTGACCATGTCGGAGCTGGCCGAGCGCCTCAAGATCACCCGCAGCCGGCTCACCCACGCCGTGACCCGCCTCCAGGAGACCGGTTACCTGGACCGCCACGAGGACCCCGAGAACCGGCGCAGCCAACTCGCCGTGCTCACCGCGCAGGGACGCGAGTTCCTGGAACGCGCGGCCCCCGGCCACGTCGAGGCCGTACGCCGCGCGGTCTTCGACGCGCTCACTCCCGAGCAGGTACGCCAGTTCGCGGAGATCGGCGAGGCGATCAACGCGGCGCTCCACCGCGAGGAGGCCGCCGGGGACGACCAGGAGGCGTTGCCGTGGCGTCGGCGGTAGGGCGGTTGTGAACTCGGGCCGCTAGCGCAGGAGTTCACGCACGAGCGCGGCCACCTGCTCCGTCTCGATCAGGAACCCGTCGTGGCCGTACGGCGACTCGATCACCCGGAGCCGGTCCGCGGCCGGGATCCCCGCCGCCAACTCGGCCTGCTGGTACGGCGGATAGAGCCGGTCGGAGTCGACTCCGGCGACCAGTGTCCGCGCGGTCACCCGGCGCAGCGCGGCACGCGTGCCTCCGCGGTCGCGGCCGATGTCGTGGCTGTTCATGGCCTCGGAGAGGGTGACATAGCTGCCCGCGTCGAAACGGCGCACCAACTTGGCGGCGTGATGGTCGAGATACGACGCGACCTGGTACCGGCCGCCGTTCCACGGGTCCTCCGCACCCTGCGCCGTACGGCCGAAGCGGACCGCCAACTCCGGTTCACTGCGGTAGGTGACATGGGCCACGCGGCGGGCCAGGCCGAGTCCCTCGTGGGGACCCCGGCCGGTGCCGTGGTAGTCGCCGCCGTGCCAGTGCGGGTCCGAACGGATCGCGTGGAGCTGGATGTCGGCCCACGCGATCTGCTCGGCACTCGCCGCGGCGGTGGTGGCGAGCAGCAGGAGCGCGTCCGTCCGCTCCGGATACGTCACGGCCCACTCCAGCGCGCGCATGCCACCCATGGAGCCGCCGATCACCAACGCCCAGCGCTCGACGCCGAGTTCGTCCGCCAGGCCGACTTCTACGGCGATCTGGTCGCGCTGGGTCAGGAAGGGGAAGCTCCCGCCCCAACTCCGGCCGCCGGGGCCGATTGAGGACGGTCCGGTACTGCCCTGGCAGCCGCCGAGGACGTTCGGTGCGACGACGAACCAGCGTTCCGTGTCGAGGACTTGGCCCGGTCCGACGAGCGCGTCCCACCAGCCGGCGGTGGGGTGACCCGGCCCGGCGGGTCCGGCGACATGGCTGTCGCCGGTGAGCGCGTGCAGCACCAGCACGGCGTTCGAGCGGTCGGGTGCGAGACGTCCCCAGGTCTCGAACGCCAGCCGTACGCCGGGCAGTTCACCGCCCGCCTCCAGGGCGAGGGGCTTCTCCCGGGTGTGCCACTTGCGGCGCCCGGGCGGGTCCCCCTCCCGCCAGGCCCCGGAGGCCGGCGGGAGAGGGACCGGTGACGGCGTCGGTACGGTGCTCAGGACGCGCCCTTGGCCGCGCGGAACCCCGCCTCCAGGTCGGCCTTCAGATCGGCGAGGTTCTCGATGCCGACCGACAGCCGCACCAGCCCCGGCGAGGTGCCGGTCGCCGCCAACTGGGCCTCGTCCAGCTGACTGTGGGTCGTCGACGCGGGGTGGATGATGAGGCTGCGTACGTCACCGATGTTGGCGAGATGGCTGAAGAGTTCGACGGCGTCCACGAACCGCTTGCCGGCCTCGACCCCGTCCCGCAGTTCGAAGGCCAGCACCGCACCGGCACCGCGCGGAAGATAGCGCTGCCCCGCCTCGTACCAGCGGTTGGACTCGAGTCCCGGGTAGTGGACGGCGGCCACCTCGTCGCGCTGCTCCAGCCACTCCGCCAGGGCCTGCGCGTTGGACGAGTGCCGCTCGATGCGCAGGCTCAGCGTCTCCACGCCCTGGAGGAGCAGGAACGCGGAGTGCGGTGCGATCGCCGGGCCGAGGTCGCGCAGCAGCTGCACGCGCAGCTTGATGGCGAACGCGCCGGGGCCGAGCGCCGGCCAGTACCGCAGGCCGTGGTAACTGGGGTCCGGCTCGCTGAAGTCGGGGAAGCGTTCGGCGTGTGCCCCGAAGTCGAAGGTGCCGCCGTCGACCACGACACCGCCGATCGTGGTGCCGTGCCCGCCGAGGAACTTCGTCGCCGAGTGGACGACGATGTCGGCGCCGTGCTCGATCGGGCGCAAGAGGTAGGGAGTTGGCACGGTGTTGTCGACGATCAACGGGACGCCCGCCTCGTGCGCGACGTCCGCCACGCCCCGTACGTCGAGGACGTTGCCGCGCGGGTTGCCGAGCGTCTCCGCGAACAGGGCCTTCGTGTTCGGGCGGATCGCGGCCCGCCAGGCGTCGAGGTCGTCCGGGTCGTCGACGAAGGACACCTCGATGCCGAACTTCGGCAGCGTGTGGCGGAACAGGTTGTACGTGCCGCCGTACAGGGAGGTGCTGGAGACGAGGTGGTCGCCCGCGGACGCCAGGGTCAGGATCGCGAGGGTCTCCGCGGCCTGTCCGGAGGCGAGGGCCACCGCGGCGACTCCACCCTCCAGGGCGGCGACGCGCTGCTCGAAGACGTCCTGGGTGGGGTTGTGGATGCGGGTGTAGATGTTGCCGGGCTCGGCCAGCGAGAACAGGTCGGCGGCGTGCTGGGTGTCGCGGAAGACGAACGAGCTGGTCTGGTAGATCGGCGTCGCCCGCGCCCCCGTCGTCGGGTCCGGCGCGGCACCGGCGTGGACCTGCTTGGTCTCGAACGACCAGGCCGAGGTGTCGGGACCTGCGGGTTCGTCCTCGGGCGTGTGACCCCCGGTGACGGAGTCGATGGGCTGGCTCATGGTTCTCCCTTGGTGCGGCGTACGTGTGCGGGGTGCGTGCGCGGTCGAGGACCGCAGGGCTGTGCACCGCGCCCGGGCGGGGCGGCGGACAGCGGGGTGCGGCGAGGAGGAGAGAGGGGAGCGGGACGTCAGCTCACGGTGGAACACGCCGTGGTGGTGACACGCACGTAGTCGACGTGGCGGCGGGTCACGAGCACGGTCATGCAGTGAGAGAACCACAGCCGGTGCCCGGGAACCAGCGTGACGTGGGGAGTTGAAACACGACTGCCACAACCACGCCGGCCCCCGGTACGGATCACGCGGTGGACGCGAGCACCGCCGTACGGCCGCCCAGCGCGCTGGAGAAGAGGTCCGTGACCTGTTCCAGCGCGGTGGCGGTGGCGGGTGCCACGGTCAGGGTGCCGTCCTCGCCGACCGTGATGTCCTTGTCGAGGGTGAACCAGCCCGGCACGATGTGCGAGGGCCCCATGGAACTCAGCACCGGACGCAACGCGTAGTCGATCGCCAGGACATGGGCCGTGCTGCCGCCGGTGGCCAGCGGCAGAACCGTCTTGCCGGTCAGCGCGTACTGCGGGAGCAGGTCGAGCAGCGACTTCAGCAGGCCCGAGTAGGCGGCCTTGTAGACCGGCGTGCCGATCACCACTCCGTCCGCCTGCTCGAACAGCGCCGTGGCGGCGGCGATCGCCGGATGCCCGAAGTCGGCGCCCAGCAGTGCCTGCGCGGGCAGGGTGCGCACCTCCAGCGGGGTCACGTCATGGCCCTGGAGACGGAGCCGGTCGTCCAGGTGACGCAGGAGTCGGGTGGTGCGGGAGGTGGGGGAGGGGCTGCCGGAGACGGACAGGATCGAGGCCATGACGGGACCTTTCGAGGTCGGGTTCAGACGGAGTACCGGGTGGGCGCAGGCGTGCTCACCAGGCGCTCGACCGCACCGTGATCAGCGGCCGCAGTTCGTTGCGCAGGGTCTCCAGGAAGGTGACGACCTCGGCGGCCACCGACCGGTGCTGGAGGTCGTTGAGGACGTCGTGGTGAGCGCCGTGCACGACCGAAAGCCTGGCCCGGGTAAGGGACTTGGCGGTGTGCGCGAGCGCCTCGTGGTCCGCGAGCGGGTCGGAGTCGCCCACGAGCAGCAGCACCGGCACGGCGGCCGCACTGTCGTAGGCGGCGGTGAGCACGGCCTCCGGGACCGCGTCGTCGAGCGAGCCGCGCCGCACCTCGGCGTCCTGGGTGAGGAGGCCCCGGTGGGCGGGGCAGGAGGTGCGGACGTCGAGTTCCTCGTCCCAGGTGCCAGCGGTGGCGGTGACGGCGGGGGCGCGGTCGGGAAGGCCCGCGAGGATCACGGCGTCGGGCCGGGTGACTGTTTCCTGGCCGAGCAGTGCGGCCACGGCGGCGGCGCCCGAGTCGGCTCCGACGAGGATCAGGGGCCGCACGACACCGTCCTCGGCGGTCGTGTCCTCGGCGGCGGTGGTGATGCGGGCGGCGAGAGCGGTCAGATCCTCGCTGTCGAGGTCGGGGGCGTCGATCACGCGGACCCGGTAGGCGTCGGAGGCGAGGCGCCTGCCGAAGCGGGCGTAGGTCGCCCGGGTCTCGCCGCGGCCGGGGACGACGAGGACCGTGCCCCGGACGAGGAGGCCCTCGGGGCCGAAGTAGTCGCTGTACTGGGTCATGTCACACTCCTGCGGATGCGGGTTCGGCCGCCCGCGCGGGCTTCCAGCCCAGCGCGGGTGCCACTTCGGTCGCGATGAGTTCGAGGGCGCGGACGGCGGCGTCGTGGTCGGGGACGGCGGGGTTGAACTGGGTGATCAGGTCCGTCGCGACGGGCAGCACCCGCTCCTGCCCGAGCGCCGCGACGATCTCGTCGGGATGGCCGTAGAAGGAGTGGAAGCGGCGCAGTGCATCGTCCTGGTCGAGGCCCTTGGGGAAGGCGCCGTGCTCCGCCATGCGCTGTGCGGCCCCGTGGACGTCGTCGCCGATCGCCGCGAGCGCGGTGCGCCGGTCCTTGGCTGGGAACACGAAGCGCGAGAGGCCGATGCGTGGCCGGTGCGGTTGCTCCCAGGCGGCCAAGTAGGCGTCCGCCCAAGGGCGTTGGACCTCGTCGGTGGGGGCGTCGAAGCCGTAGGCCGCCCGGTTGAGGAGCAGGTTCGAGCCACCCTGCGCCGCGTACTCGGCGCCCTGCGCGCTGAACACCCCTTGCCAGACACGGGTGGTGAAGTCGCCGGGCCGGGGCTGGATGCGGAAGCCGGGCGTGCCCACCTCGCGGCGGTCCAGGGCCCGGCGCACGATGTCGAGGTTCTCGCTGGTGAGTTGGCGCTTGTGGGCCACGTCCTTGCCGAAGGCCGCGTACTCCACCTCGCTCGATCCGCTGCCCGCGCCGAACTCCACCCGGCCGCCGCTGAGCGTGTCGACGGTGGCTATGTCCTCGGCGAGCCGGACCGGGTCCTCCAGCGGCAGGACGGTGATCGCGGTGCCGAGCCGGATGCGGGTGGTGCGGGCCGCCGCGTGGGCGAGGAACGTCCACGGCGAGGACAGTCCGCCCCCGCCGCCGGGGACGTGGTGCTGGGCGACCCAGCCGACGTCGAAGCCCAACTCGTCGGCCACGACGAAGAGTTCCTGGGCGTTGCGGTAGGTGCGGGCGATGTCGTCGTCGCGGCCCTGGACGTGGGTGAGGAAACCGAGCCGGAAGCGTGGTCTCTCGCTCGTCATGGGGTGATGGCCTTTCGGTGTCAGGCGGCGGTGGTGACGGGAACCGGTGCGGGTTCGGCCGCCGCCCCGGCGTGCCCCAGCACCTGGTCGAGCACGGCGGCGGCGCCCGCGTCGGGCAGCCGGGTGCCGCGCCAGACGACGTGCTGGTCGGGGCGGATCAGGACGTTGGCCGTGCCGTACACCGCCTGCGCCGCCGGGTCGGTGAGATGGACGATCGTGAACGGCAGCCCACGCGCGGCGGCTTCGGCGACGAAGGCCCGCTCGACGGTCCGGTCCTCGGTGAGGACGAGCAGGCCGAACGAGGTGCCGAGACGGTCGTAGAGCGTGCCGCCGCTCGGGTCGACGGGACCGTCCGGGGCGCGGTGGCCCGGTCGCGGGTCGTCCTCGTACACGTCGGCGCGCCAGGGCTGTTCGTCGTCGAGCTGGCCGGGTTCGTACCGGATGACCGCCGAGGCGTTGTACCGCTCGTCGAAGGCCACCCCGTCGCTGCCGAAGCGGTCCCGGCGCAGCCGCGCGCCGATCTCTGCCCGCCGCCGTACCGCGTCCTCGCCGAGGTCCGCGTCGTCGGGAATGCCGCCGGCCCGGATCTCGGCGAGGGTGGCCTGGGTGCGCCGCGCGCGCTCCAACGCGTGCTCGGCGACACGCCAGTTGTGCGGGCGGCGCTCCTGGTCGTAGGAGTCGAGCAGACTCGGCGGGGCCTGGCCGCCGAGCACCGCCGCCAACTTCCAGCCCAGGTTGACGACATCGCCGATCCCCTCGCCCAAGTTGCCGCCGGGCGTGCGGACATGGGCGGCGTCACCGGCGAGGAGGACCCGGCCGCGGCGGAACGTCTCCGCGATCCGGGTGGCGTGGTAGAAGGTCGTCGCGGACACCAGCTCAAGGTCGATGTCCAGGCCGAACGCCGCCCGCCCGACGTCCAGCAACTCACCCTCGGTGGGCTCGTGTTCGAGCGGGTACGGTCCGGCGTACACCCGCCACTCCCGCGCGCTCACGGCGGCCAGGAAGCCGGAGGCGCGGGCGTTGACGACGATGTTCGTCGCGCTCGGGGCGGGTCCGATCCGGTCCGCGAGGTCGCCGGTGCGGACGATGAGGCGCAGCCGCTTCTCGGTGGCGTGCTCGCCCGTACGGGAGATGCCGGCCAGGTGGCGGGTGGTGCTGCTGCCTCCGTCGGTGCCCAGGACGTAGGCGGCACGGATGGTCCGTGAGCGGCCGGAGCCGACCTCCACCACCTCCGCGTCGACGCCGTCCGCGTCCTCGCGCAGACCGGCCAGCTCCCAGCCGCCGGACACGCTGACGCCCTGTTCCGTCAGGTGGTCGAGGAACACCTGCTGGAAGACGGTCTGCGGGCGGCGCAGCGCCTCGTCCGCCGAGTGCCCGGCGGCGCTTCCCCTGTCGGTGAACGACGGGGCGGGCACCGGCACCAGCTCGTGCCCGGCGAGCGAGGTGACCAGCCGGGTTCCCCGGTGCCATTCCGGCGGGTACGTCCACGCGTCCCGGACGCGCTGGAGCAGTCCCCAGCGCCGCAGATGCTCCACGACACGCGGGGTGTGGCCCATCGCGCCGGCCCGCACCAGCGTCGCGGCCGGGGCGCGCTCCACGACGCCGACCTCGACGCCCCGCGAGGTCAGTTCCACGGCCGCCGCCAGGCCGACCGGGCCGGCGCCGACGACGAGGACGTCGACGCTCGCCGGGGGAGCGGCGGCGGGGAAGCGGACGGTGTGGACGTCGCGGCCCCCCGTCGCCGACAGTTCGGTCATCGCGAGGCCTCTGTCAGTTCGGTCATCGCGCGGCCCTCAGTCGTTCACGAGCTGGCGCTCGCGGGAGTGGCGGTTGGCCGGGATCGGCAGCCCGAGGTTGCCGCGCAGGGTGTCGGACGTGTATTCGGTGCGGAACAGGCCGCGCTTCTGCAGGAGCGGGACGACGCTGTCGACGAAGTAGTTCAGCTCCTCCTCGGTGCGGAAGGCGAGGTTGAAGCCGTCGAGGGCGCGCGCGTCGAACCACTGCTGGATGGTGTCGGCCACCGTCCGCGGGTCCCCGACGAACGGCGACTGTCGGAACTGGTTGACGGACTCGGCGACTTGACGCAGGGTCAGGTTCTCGGCCTTGGCCCGCGCGATGAGCTGCGTGGCGCCCGTGCGTCCGCCCTTCTCGGCGAGGTGGGCGACGTCCGGGAAGGGCGCGTCCAGGTCGTGCACGCTGAAGTCGTACGCCCCGAAGGACCGGCCCAGCAGCGCGAGGTTGCGGGCGAAGTCGTCGTCCTCCTCGAAGATCTCCCGCTCGCGACGGCGGGCCGCCTCGTCGGTGCCGGCGACGACCGGGCCGCCGTGGATGAGGATCTTGACGTGCTCGGGGTCACGGCCGTAGGCAGCCGCGCGCTTCTTGACGTCGGCGTAGTAGTCGCTCGCCGACTCCAGGGTGCCCCCGGGCGCGAAGATGCCCTCGGCGACCTGCGCGGCGAGATCACGGCCCTCCTCGGACACCCCGGCCTGGAAGATCACCGGCTGGCCCTGCGGGGAGCGGGAGAGGTTCAGCGGGCCCGCGATCTTGAAGTGCTCGCCCGCGTGGTCGAGTTCGTGCAGCTTGGCCGGGTCGAGGAACACGCCCCGCTCGACGTCGGCCGGGAACGCGTCGTCCTCGTAGGAGTCCCACAGCCCCCGGGCGACCTGCACGAACTCCAGGGCACGGCCGTAGCGGGTGGCGTAGTCGAGGTGCTCGTCGAGGCCGAAGTTCCGTGCGGTGCCGGTGTCGAAGCTGGTGACCACGTTCCAGCCGGCCCGGCCGCCGCTGATGTGGTCGAGCGAGGCGAAGCGGCGGGCGAGGTTGAAGGGCGAGTTGTACGTCGAGCTCGCCGTGCCCACCAGGCCGAGGTGCTTGGTGTGGGTGGCGACGGCCGACAACAGGGTCAGCGGTTCCAGGCGGTTGAGGTAGTGCGCCGGGTAGGTGGAGTTGATGAACTGGCTGTCGACGATGAACAGGGCGTCGAACAGGGCGTGTTCGGCCGCCTGCGCCAGCCGGATGTAGTAGTTGATGTCGATGCTGGCGTTCTTCGCGACGCGCGGGTCCTTCCACAGACCGTGCTGGCCGGGACCGCCGACACCGTAGGGGTGCAGGGCGAGGTGGAGCGTGCGGGACATGGCTGTTCCTGTTCTGTCAGCGGAAGTTCAGGGGAGTTCAGGGGGAGCTGAGGGTGTGTCAGGCGTGCAGGAGGGCGCGCAGTGCTTCGCGTTCGGCCCGGTCCGGTGCCGCGCTGTGCAGAGTGGGCGCGGAGCGGACGAGCAGGCGCGTGTACGGGTGTTGGGGCTCGTTGATGACGTCGGCGGTGGCGCCGACCTCGACCAACTCGCCCTGGTACAGCACGGCGATGCGGTCGGCGACCCCGGCGACGGATCCGAGGTCGTGGGAGATGAAGACGAGGGCGACGCCGTCGGCGCGGAGTTCCTTGAGGATCTGGAGGATCTGCACGCGGTTGGCGGAGTCGAGCGCGCTGACCGGTTCGTCGAGGATGACGAGCCGCGGCTCGGTGACCAACGCCCGTGCCACGGCGACCCGTTGACGCTGGCCGCCCGACAACTCGCCGGACAGCCGGTCGAGTAGCTCGGCGGAGAGCCGTACCCGGTCGAGGAACGCGCGCACCCGGGTCGCCGCCTCCTGCCTGGACACGCCCTGGATGAGCAGGGGTTCGGCCAGGGACGCCTCGACCGTCACGTCCGGGTCGAGACTGCGCAGCGGGTCCTGGAAGACGTACTGGATCACGCCCCGGCGCCGCAGCGCGCGCCACTGTCGATGGCCGTACGCGCTCACCTCCTCGCCGTCGATCACGATCGACCCGGACGAGGCGCGCACCAGGCCGAGTACGGTCCGCGCGAGCGTCGACTTGCCGGAGCCGGTCTCGCCGATGATGCCGACGGTCTCGCCCGGGGCGATGCTCAGGGAGACATCGTGCAGGGCACGGCGCCGGCGGCGGCGCAGGCCGTAGTGCACTTCGAGGTCGGTGACCTCGAGGACGGGTCCGGCGGGCTGGCCGCTCATGAGTTCTCCTCGGCCTTGTTCACAGCGGGCTCCACGGCTTCCGCGGCGAGGAACTTGTCCAGGCCGTACTGCTCGTGCTCGGCGATCAGCAGCCGGGTGTACTCGTGCCGCGGGTTGTGCAACACCTCGTGCGTCGGGCCCTGTTCGACCACCTCGCCCTGCCGCATGACGAGGACCTCGTCGCAGAGCTGGGCGACGACGGCCAGGTCGTGCGAGACCAGGACGAGGGCGAGGCCGGTGCGTTCGCGCAGGTCGGCCAGCAGGTCGAGGATCTCCGCCTGGACGGTGACGTCGAGCGCGGTCGTGGCCTCGTCGGCGATGAGGATGCGCGGGTCGGCGGCGATCGCGGCGGCGATGAGGACGCGTTGGAGCATGCCTCCGGAGAGTTCGTAGGTGTACTGGGTGTAGACCAGCTCCGGGTCGCGCAGCTGCACCGCGTGGAGCAGGTCGATCGCCTGGCGGCGTGCCTCGCGTCGCTTCAGGCCCTTCTTGACCTTGAGGACCTCGGCGATCTGGGCGCCGACGCGGATCGAGGGGTTGAGGTACGACGCCGGGTCCTGGAAGACCGCGCTGATCGTGGCGCCGCGAAGTGCCGTCCACTGCGCCGACGAGAGGCCGGAGATGTCCTGGCCGTCGATCTCGATCGAGCCGCCGGTCACCTCGAAGTGCGCGGGCAGGATGCCCAGGGTGGCCCGGCAGGTGAGGGTCTTGCCGCTGCCGGACTCGCCGACGATGCCGACGGCCTTGCCCGGTGTGAGCGTGAAGTCGACGCCGTGGACGATCTCCTGGCCGGCGGCCCGGTCGCTGATGCGCACGTCGCGTACGGACAGCACGGGCGTCGACGGGACGGCCACCGGGCGGACGGGTTCCGGCGCGTTCGAGGCCGCGGGTTGGGTCAGGACCTTCGTGGAGAGACTGGCCATCACGCACCTCCGGCGTGAACGTGGGCGAGGTCGGAGTCGGTCTCGGCCTGGCGATTGGCGCGCGCCTTGCGGTTGTTGACGAGGGCGCGGCCCGCCTCGCCGGAGACGTCACGGATGGCGTCGGCGAGGAGGTTGCAGGCCCAGACGGTGACCATGATCAGCAGGGCGGGGACCACCGGCGCCCACGGCTTCTGGGTGAGATAGCCGAGGTCCGAGGCGAGCAGGCCGCCCCAGGTGGGCGCGGGCGGCTGGACGCCGATCCCCAGGAAGGTCAGCGTCGAGACGATGACGAAGCCGACGCCGATGGTCTGCGCGAGGGCCACCGCGATCGGCGGCAGCACCTTGACCCAGACGTGCCGGCGGACGACCCAGCCGATCGACGCCCCGGAGATCAACGCGGCCTCGACGTACGGCGATCGGGCCACCGCCAGCGTGGCGGCGCGGGCCACCCGGTAGAACAGCGGGGACACCAGCACCCCCGTGACCAGCATCGCCTGCGTGATCCCGTTGCCCAGCAGTGCGACCACGGCGACGGCGAACAGCAGGAACGGCAGGGCGACCAGCGTGTCGGTCAGCCGGAGGGTGACCCACTCGAAGACCCGGCCGAAGTACACCGAGAGGATGCCGGGAATGGCCCCGACTCCCAGTGCCGTGAGGGCGACTTCGAGGGAGCCGAGGACGCTGACCCGGGACCCGTCGAGCAACCGGCTGAGCACATCGCGGCCGAGGTAGTCGGTGCCGAGCCAGTGCGCGCCCGACGCGTCGGCGAGGGTGTCGGTGCTGGTGGCCAGCGGGTTGTCGGGCGCGATGAGCGGCCCGAGGACGGCGAGCAGGGCGATCACGGTCAGGATCACCAGGGCGATCCGGCCGGACGTCAGGGAGAGCACGCGGCGCACCATGGTCACACCCCCCGCTGGGACGCCGGCGTCACACGCGCCAGCACCAGGTTGACGATCAGGTTGAAGACGACGACCAGGACGATCGACACGACCAGGACCCCCTGCACGGCTGGTACGTCACCGGCCTGCGCGGAGTCGTTCGCGAACCGGCCGAAGCCCTGGAGTCCGAAGATCCACTCGGTGACGACGGAGGCGCCGACCAGCGTGGGGAACTTCAGGCCGAGCGTCGCGAGCGCCGGGCCGAGGCCGTTGCGCAGCACATGCCCGAAGAAGATCCGGCGTGGGCTGAGTCCCCGTACGACCGCGCCCGTCACGTAGTTCTCGCGATAGGCCGCGATGAGACTCGTACGGAGCTGACGGGCGACGTCGGCGATGACGTCGAAGCTCAACGCGACGGCGGGCAGGGTGATATGGGCGAGCCAGGGCCCGACCCCCTGCGCCGCCGGGACGTAACCGGCGGACGGGAACACATGCAGCCCGACCGCGAACATCGCCACCAGCACGATGCCGACGACGAAGGCCGGCATCACCGAGATCACGGTGACGAACCCCGTGATCGCGCGGTCGATCCAGGTCGTACGGCGCAGCGCGGCGAGCGTGCCGAGGCCGAAGCCCGCGACCACGCCGATGATCAGCGCGAAGATGGCTACCGACAGACTCACACCCAGGCCGAGGCCGATCAGGGTGGAGATGTCGGCGCCGTTGGTCCAGCTGGTGCCGAGCTGCCCGTGCAGGACCCCGCCCAGCCAGTCCACGTACTGGACGAGGAAGGGCCGGTTGAGGCCCCAGTGTGCTTCAACTCTCGCTACCGCCTCGGGAGTTGCTTCCTCGCCCAGCTGGATCCGCGCCGGGCTGAGCCCGCTCAGCGACCGCAGCGCGAACGTCACGAACGTCGCGACCAGGAACACGGGCACGAAGATCGCGATCGACCGGGCGAGGGTGACCAGGACGCGGCCCGCGGTGTGCCGCGTCCCGGTCGTGGCGACCCGGTGACGGACGTCGGGTGGTGTGGCCGGTGCCTCCGTCGTCGTCATGGCTTGCCCCCTCTCTGTAGTGACCTGTAGTGACCTGCAATGACGTTTTGTGGAACGGGTGTTGAGGGAGCGTCAGTTCGCGCCGATGGTCACGCCGGTCCAGTCGATGTGGGCCGGGTTCTTGGGCAGGGCGGAGATGGACTTGCTCTTCGCGATGAGGTTGGGCGAGGAGTACGTGAAGACCAGCGCCTTGCTCTGCAGGCCGGCCCGGGTCGCCGCCTGGAGGACCTTCGCGTAGTCGGGCGAGTCCAGCGGGGTCTGGCGCACCTTGGCGATGGCCGCCTCGAAGCCCGAAGGCTCGTACGGCGAGCTGAGGTTGAGCGGGCCGTTGGGACCGAAGTGCGCGGTGAGGGTCTGCGCGGCGGAGTCGCGCCCCGTCGTCCCGTAGATGGAGAGCGTCAGGTTCTTCGCGAAGAACGGGGTGGCCCAGTTCTTGTCCACCTTGATGTCGACGGTGATGCCGACCTTCGCCAACTGCGCCTGGACGATTTCCGCTTGGGGATCCTCGGCCGGGATGACGAGGTCCAGCTTGATCTGGCCCGCCTTGTAACCGGCTTCGGACAGCAGCTGCTTCGACTTGGCCGGGTCGTAGGCGTAGTCGTTCGCGGACTGCGGGTCGTAGGCCACATAGCCCTTGGGGAAGGGCTGGTTGGTCGCCGAGCCGTAGCCGAAGGTCAGCTTGTCCACGAACTCCTGGCGGTTGATCGCGTAGCGGACCGCGTCGACGACCTTGGCGTTGTTGAACGGCGCCTTGTTGACGTTGAGGCTGATGTTGTTGGCGTTGAAGCCGGGCTGGACGAAGACGTCGAGCCCGGCCTTCTTCGCGGCCTCGGCCTGGCTGGGGGTGATGTCGGCGAAGTTGTAGACGCCGGTCTGGAGTCCGGAGACGACCGTCGCCGCGTCGGGGGCCGAGGTCAGCTCCACGTTGTCGATGTGGATGTCCTTGGCGTCCCAGTAGTCCGGGTTCTTCTTCAGCAGGACCTTGGTGCCCGGGACGAGCTGCGTGACGATGAACGGGCCCGCGCCGACCGGGCTCTGGTCCAGCTTCGTCGGGGACGCGGCCGCCTTCGGACTGGCGATCTGGAGCACGCGCTCGCCGAGGAGTTGGGGGATCTGATAGTCGACCTGGCTGAGGTGGAGCACCGCGTCCAGACCGTCGGCGTCCACCGACTTGATGGAGGTGAGGTCGCCGAAGAGCGCCGAGTTCTTCTGCTTCTGGGCGCGCACGATGGCGGCCTTCACAGCGGCCGCGTCGACCGGCGTACCGTCGCTGAACTTGAGGCCGGAGCGCAGGTGGAAGGTGATCTGGTCGCCCTTGGCGTTGTACTCCCAGCTCTTGGCCAGGTCGGGCACGGCCTTGCCGGTCGCATCCGTACGGGTCAACGAGGCGTAGACCAGGGCGAGTTCGCGGAACTGGGCGCCGCTGCCGCTGACGACCGGGTCCCAGTGGGCGGGGAAGTAGGAGGAGGCCCACTTCAGCGTGGCGCTGCCGCCGGCCGTCGAGGCGTCGCCGCCGCAGGCGCTGAGGGCGGGGACGAGCACGGTGGCGAGGGCGGTACCCAGGGCGGCGGCGCGCAGTCTGCCGGGGCGGAAGGCCGCCCGACGGCTGCGGGGCGTGAGTCGTCCGGACATCTTCGTTTCTTTCTTCGAGGGCTCCCGGCCGCGCCGGGGCAGCGGAAAGGGAGCGAGGGCGGCACACCCGGGGGCCGGACACCGCGGAGACCGGGGCGGCGGACATGCCGGTGCGGCTTCGATGCGCACGGGGGCATGCCGGGCCCAGGGCAGGAGGCGTCGGCGGATCGCGGGGGAGGGCCCGGGACACGGAGGGAGGCAGAGGAGGCGAGGAGACGCGAGGGGGCGCGAAGAGACGGCGCTGGGCGGCGAGTCGGCGGAATGCCGGTGGCTACGGGAGCGGGGTCAGGCGCCTGTGGGCCGGGGTCGGCGGGTCAGCGACAGAGAGCGCTGCAGGTGCGCCGCAGGTCCACGTAGCGGCACACCACACCGGGGTGCGTCGTGAGCATGCTGCACATCCTGGGGCCAGCCGTCCGAGGCTGTCAATGGACACCAATTGGTGTCTCATTGGGCGGGACGGTCCCTGACCGCTGATCAGAGGCCTGTCAGGGGCGGGAGGAAGGGGCGGGGGTCACGGCGGGATGTGCCGCGGCCTCCTCCGGGTGCAGCCACAGCGGCCCGTTGCCGGTGTCGACCCGGACGGCACCGGCCGGGGGCCACAGGCCGCCGTCGGTCAACGACGTGCGCTCGGGTTCGGTCAGGGTCCGGTACCGCACGAGCGCCTCCGCCGGGTCCAGCGCCGTGGGCGCGGGGAGCAGCGAGGGACTGAGTTCGGCGACGGCGGAGACGTACTCCTCGTACGGCCGCCAGCCGGGTACGGCGCGATGTCCGGCGGCGGTGCGCAGGAGCAACGTCGGCAGCGCGTACCGGAGTTGACCGTCCGGAGTCTCCTTGGCGGCACCGGGATGGGGCGAGCCGTCGGCACGCACCGACAGCACGTCCTCGACCGGTCTGCGCGCCTCGGCACGGTCGGCCCGCACGCTCTCCAGTACGTCGGCCGACGCCGCGTCGGCAGCGAGCCGACCAACGTCGAGACCGGGTACGCCGGACACCACCGACAGCGCCGACCCGGAGGTGTCCGCGGGCTCGCCGAGCACGAACACGCTCTCCCGCAGCCGCCGTAGCACCCGGTCCGCCACGTCGGCACCCTGCGCCTCGGCCGCCTTGGCGACCAGGGAGGCCGGCCAGGAACTCGCGGCCACGCGGCTCAGGCGACGTGCCCGCGGGGCGTGGGTGTGGGCGCTGATGTCCTCGACGTAGCGCGCGTACCAGGCGGTTTCCGCGGCGGGGTCGGGTGCGGGGTCGTCGTCGTGGTCGAAGAGGATGCAGTACGCGCGGCGCCAGCGGACCTGTCCCGCGAAGGCCGCGCGCAACCGGCGGAAGACGGGCTCGGATCCCCAGGCCCAGGGACACAAGGGGTCGGTGTACTCGACGACTTCGAGGACCTCGGCGGCCTGGGCGGGGTGCTGGTCCGGGCCCGTCATGCGGCTCCCTGGCGGGTCAACTGCCCGTCCGGCGCGTGCTGTTGTCCGGCGTCGGCGGGCAGCAGGGTGGCCAGGTTCGTGCCGCTCAGGACGGCGGCGGCCTCGGCCTCGATCCGGCGCCACACCCCGGGCAGACCGGAGGCGGGGCCGGGGTAGTCGAGTCCGGCCAGCGGTTCACCGCGCAGGGTGATCAGCTCGCCGTCCACGGCCCGGGAGACATCCAGGAGCGTGATCTCGTCGGCGGGCCGGCCCAGCCAGTACCCGCCTTCGCAGCCACGCTGGCTGCGGACCAGGCCGGCTCTGCGCAACTCGCCCACCACGGACTTCAGGAACCGGAACGGGATCTGCTGCGAGGAGGCGATCGCCTCGCACGTGAGCGGACGGGCAGGTTCGCGGGCGAGCTCCAGCAGAGCCCGCGTGGCGTAGTCCGCCTTCGCGGAGATATGCATACGCACATAATGCCCGACGCGGGCCCCGCGACGAGGGTTTCCGCCGCTTCCCCTCCCACCTCTCCTCATACATTGCGGGAACATTGCCGCAGGTGAAGGACAATGGACACCTCTTGACATCCTTTTCCGGGCGGCTCTAGCGTCCCCCACCATGAGCGAGCCGCTGACAACCCCCGGCGAAGGTTTCCACCCCCATCTCCACGACGCCGCAGGGCAGTCCACCGCCCCCCTGCGCAGCCGCCTGCACCACGTCCGCGCCGACGCCCTCGACGGCGACACGGCGCAGAGCGGCGGCATGCGCAGATTCGCCGCGGTGAGCGGGAAGACCGTCGGCTCCGAGAAACTCTGGATGGGCCAGACCCACGTGGCACCCTCGACGTCGTCCTCCGACCATCACCACGGTGAGTCCGAGACCGCCATCTACGTGGTGAGCGGACACCCCGAGTTCGTCTTCCTCGACGACACAGGCCTCGAACCCGAAGAGGTACGTCTGCGTACCTCGCCCGGGGACTACATCTTCGTCCCGCCGTTCGTACCGCACCGGGAGGAGAACCCGGACCCCGCGGACGAGGCCGTGGTGGTGATCGCACGCAGCACGCAGGAGGCGATCGTGGTGAACCTTCCGGGGTTGTATGTGCTGGGCGCGGGCGAGGACTGAGATCGACGTCCCGCCGTTAATTCCCTCGCGATGCGGGCGGGACGGACCGAGACTCGTGTCATGACTGACATGGAGGCGTTCCGGGACGCGGTCACCGCATGGGCGACGGGCGGTCCCGGCGACTCCGCGCGCGAACTGGCCGCAAGGCTGCCCGTCCGGACGGCCGTCCTGCTCGAAGGACCCAGCGACGTCGCCGCAGTCAACGCGCTGGCGGCGAGCCGCGGCCGGGACCTGGCCGCCGAAGGGGTCTGCGTCCTGTCGATCGGCGGCGCGATGAGCGTCGGGCACTACGCCCGGCTCCTCGGCCCGCCCGGACTCGGCCTCCGCCTCACGGGACTGTGCGACGAGGCGGAACGCCCCTACTACGCCCGGGGTTTCGCCCGCGCCGGCGCGGGCGAGCAGAGCTTCTTCGTCTGCGCTGTGGACCTGGAGGACGAGCTGATCCGCGTCCTGGGTGTGACCCGGGTCGAGGAACTCGTCCGCGCCGAGGGCGACCAGCGCGCCCTGACCACCTTCCTGCGCCAGCCCGCCCAGCGAGGCCGTGACCCGCGGCAGCAGTTCAGACGCTTCCTCGGCACGAAGAAGGGCCGCAAAATCCACTACGGCCGCGTCCTCACCGAGGCCCTCGACCCCGAACACGTCCCGGCACCGCTGGCCGGTCTGCTCGCCGGCGTCTGACGGGATGACGCCACGCGCTCTGGACGGACCATGCGCGGGGCGGGCCGCCCAGAAAGGCATACGTCGTGTCAGACCCGGACAGTCAGATTTCCTACTGGGACGCGGCCGCGGCAACGAAGACCTTCACCCATCCCCTCCATCCGCCCTGGCTGGAGGGGCTCAGCAGACGCGCCGCGATTCTCGACTACGGATGCGGCTACGGCCGCACCATGGCGGAACTCCAACAGCACGGCTTCGCCGACCTGACGGGCGCCGACACCTCACCGGCCATGATCGAACGAGCCCGAAACCTGCACCCCACCCTCCACTTCACCACCCTGGACGCGCCCCCGGCGTGGCCCTCCCCGCACGCGGCTTTCGACGCGGTGCTGCTCTTCGCCGTGCTGACCTGCGTCCCCGCCGACGAGGCCCAACTCCGCCTGATCGCCGAGTTGCACCGCGTCCTCAAGCCCGGCGGAATCCTCTACCTCAGTGACCTGCTCCTCCAGGACGACGAACGCAACCGCCGCCGCTACGACCGCTACGGCGTGTTCAAGACCGGCGATGGTGCCGTGTGTCGCCACCACTCCCGCGCATGGCTCACCACCCTGCTGAGCGGCTTCGAAACCCTCGCGACCCGGACCATCGCGGTGCCCACGATGAACGGACATGAGTCGACGGGCATCCAGATCCTCGCCCGCATACCTGAAGTGCCATCAACTGCCGTGTCTGCGCGGTGAGTTCGGTAACCCGCGTAGAGGCGGAGTGCGCCGGATGCGACGGCGACCAGGAATGTCCTCACCCGTCGCCCCTCAACCCCTGCCCGCGCGGGCGAGTGCGTCCTCGGCCTGCGTGGCAAGGGTGTTGACGAGGTCGGCGGCGGACGGCAGGTCGTCGATGAGGTCGACCGCCTCGCCGGCCCAGATGGGCAGCGCGGGTATCTCGCCCCGGGACAGGGCGAGTTGGTAGTCCCGTCCGGCGTCGGGGTCGGCGGCGAGTTCGGCCTCCCGGCCGCGCCATGCGTCGAGGAAGGGATGGCCGAGCGTGCGGGCGGTGTATTGCGACGGCCAGCTGGAACCCCGGGCGATGTCGAGGACGCGGTTGCGCTCGGTGTCCTCGGCGTGCCCCTGGACGATGGCTGTGGCGATCGCCGGGGTGATCAGGGCTTCGGCCGTGGCCTGGAAGCGGGTGCCGATGAGCGCCCCGGCGGCCCCGAGGGCGAGCGCGGCGGCCACACCCCGGCCGTCGGCGATCCCGCCCGCCGCGAGCACGGGTACGGGTGCCGCCAGATCCACGACGACCGGCACGAACGGCAGCGTCGAACGGCCGTGCCGGGCTCCGTGTCCGCCGCTCTCGGATCCCTGCGCCACGATGACGTCGGCGCCCAGGTCGACCGCGCGCCTCGCCTCTTCCAGATCGGTGACCTGGATGATCAACGCGGTGCCGGCCCGGCGGACGCGTTCGGCGAACGGGCTCGGGTCCCCGAACGACAGCATCACCGCGGCGGGTTGGTGTTCCAGCGCGTGCTCGACCGCGCCGACATCGATCTGCCAGGTGAGGAAGCCGATGCCCCACGGCTTCGTGGTGTGCTCGGCGACGATGGCCAACTCGCGGGCCAGCCAGGCACGTTCACCGTTGCCGCTGCCCAGCAGCCCCAGTCCGCCACCGCGAGAGACGGCCGCGGTCAGCGCACCGCCGGCCGATCCGCCCATTGGCGCCGACGCGATCGGGTGGTGCACACCGAACAACTTCGTGAACGCCGTCGACAGTGTCATGGCCGCCATCATCACCCCGTCCGCCGTGCGAGGTGAAGCGCCGCGGATATGAGTGGCCCGGGCGCGCGGCCGACCCTAGTCTCGGGCCATGAACCAGCGGCGGCGGAAGAAGCTCTCCAGGCGTCTCTTCGGAGCAATTCAGCGTGGGGACACCGCCGTTGTGACCGCGGTACTGCGTGCGGGAGCCGACCCGGAACGGGCCGACAGTGAAGGCACCACCCCTCTCTACGTGGCCTCGGTCAACGGACAAGCCTCGATCGCCGGGCTGCTCCTGTCGGCCGGTGCCTCTCCCGACACCGAGAGCGGCGGAACCGGCGCGGAGGGCACGCCGTTGTGCGCGGCCGCGTGTTGGGGGCACACCGACACCGTGCGCGAGTTGCTGGCCCGCGGCGCCGATCCGAACGTTCGGGAAGACCACGGTACGGGCTGGTCGCCCCTGGACTGGGCGCGCAGAGGTTCCCATCCCGAGACAGTCGCCCTCCTCGCCGCAGCGGGCGCAAGTGGGAGCCGATAGGGGCTAGTTGGGGTCGCGGACGACGATCGAGACGTACTGGGTGAGCTGGCGGGACGAAGTCGAGGTCCCGCAACTGGCCCACAGCGTGGGCTTGTTGATCACAGGGCTGGTCGGGATCCTGACCCTGGCCTCGAAGGAGCCGGTGGCGAGCGCGTCGACCGAGGCCAGTTGATGTGTCCCGGCAGCCGTGGCTGTCGTCTGTGGTTGTCCCGGTGATGTCTTCCGTTCCTCCATCGAGAGGCTCAACTTCGCACCGCGGTCCCAACGGATCCCGAAGGACACCGACTTCCCAGGAGCGCAGCCCGTGCCGGTCAGGGTGATGGTGCCGCCGGGCACGGTCTCGGTCGGGGTGGCGATCAGGGACCTGGGGGAGGCTGAGTGGGGTGCCGTCGGACCGGGAGTGCTGGTTCCGGAACGGTCGACGGAGGCCACCAGAGGGAAGACGGCCACGACCGCGGCCGCTACGGCGGTGACCGTCGCGACCTCGCGGAACGTACGGCGGCGGCGGGCGCGGCGCCGTAGGTCCGAGAGAGGGGGCCGCCGCGCGGCCCGGGTGCCCTCCTCGACGAGGTGGCGGAGACCGTGCTCGGACGCGGGTTCAGCGTCGGCCATGGTGGGACAGAGCTCCTTCCGGATCGGCGGCGAGATGGCGGGCGAGGTTCGCGCGGGCGCGGGCGAGCCGGCCGCGCACGGTGCTCACCGGCAGCCCCAGTTGCCCGGCGACCTGGTCGATCGGCAGATCCAGTACGTCGTGGAGCAGCAGCACGGGGCGCTGGTTCACCGGGACCCGGAGCAGCAACTCGGCGACTTCGGCGGTCTGCGGCGTGAGTTGGGGCTGCGGGCGCTGGGCACCCAGGCGCAGCAGGGCCGCGGCGCGTCGGCGCAACCGCCGGATCTCGCTCACCGCGAGGTTGATCGCGACCCGGCGTACCCACAGCTCCGGCACGTCGTAGGCCTGGATCCGGGGCCAGCGGTCCAGGGCCCGGATGAACGCCTCCTGCACGACGTCCTCGGCCTGTTCGAGGCTGCCGGTGACCGAGAACAGCTGACCGACCAGTCGCGCGTACGACGACTCGTAGAACTCCTCGAAGTCCGTCACGCCGGTCTGCTGTCCTCGGTCACCGCCGCTTGCGCGTTTCACTCAGTTCGCGCCCACCGGTGCGGCCTCCACACGCTTCTGACCGGGAGTCAGCGACAGCCAGGCGAGTTGCGCGGCGGTGGCCTTGCCCTTCGCCTTCAACTGCCCGACCAACCTGTCGGCCTCGACGACCTGGGCGGCGGTCGGGTTGCCGGTCGTGACCTTGATCTCCCTCTGTATGTTCAGGAGGAGCCGATTCTCCTCCGACATCCGGGACTTGGTCCCGGCACTGGAGGACGCCTTCGCCTTTTCGGCGGACTCCTTGGCCGTCGTCTGCGACTGATGCGTGGTCTGCGGCTTGGCCTGTGCCGTGGTTCCGTGGCCGGGCGAGGCGAGTGCCGTCGTGGCGAGCACGGCGCACAGTCCTGCGGCGGCGATGCCGGCAGCGCCGTACGCCAACTTCCTTTGTTGCATGGCTGGTTGGTCCTCACTTCTGTCTCGGAGGGAAGGCCGGACGGCCTGGTCGGCGCCTGCGGAGCGAGCCCGACCGCCGTCCCACCACCCCCACGCCCCGGACCTCCGCCCAGCGCACACCCCACGAGCCTTCGTCATCGAACCGTGACCGACCTGCCGCGGTCCGAGATCCGGCGACCGGACTCGATCCGGTGCGAGAGCGCAGTGTGCGGGAACCGCGAATGGCGGATACTCGTGATCGGCGGGGTGTGTGGGTGCTGTGCCGACCGGAGGTGCGCAGGCGTATGGAGAAACCGTGGCGCGCCCTGGCCGGGCGGATCCCCACCTGGTTGCGCGACCATGATCCGGGGCTCGCGGCGACGCGCAGGGCCGCTCGTACCGCGCTGGTGATGCCCGCCCTGTTCGCCCTGTGCAGTCAGGTTCTGAAGTCCTCGACGATGGCGACCTACGCGGCGTTCGGCTCGTTCTCCATGCTCCTGCTGGTGGAGTTCACCGGCCCGATGGTGCAGCGCCTGCGGGCTCACGTGGGCCTGGCGGTGGCCTGGGCGGTGCTCATCTGCCTCGGCACGCTGGCGTCCCGGGCGACCTGGCTCGCGGTCACCGCCATGGTCGTGGTGGGTTTCCTGGTGCTGTTCTCCGGTGTGGTCAGCTCCGTTCTCGCGGGCGCGACGACCGCGCTGCTGCTGGCCTTCATCCTCCCGGTGACCTCGCCCGCCCCGCTGTCACAGCTGCCCGACCGGCTCGCCGGAGCGGGCCTCGCGGCGGCGGCCGCCATGCTCGCGATCTCCTTGCTGTGGCCCCGGCCCGCCGCGGACCCGCTCAGCGCACCCGCCGCCCGGGTCTGCCGCGCGGCCGCGGCGCAATTGCGTACCGACGCCTCCTGGCTGGCCGGCGGTCCGGACGCGCCCACCGTCCGGCAGTGCGCGGTCACCGCAGGCCAGGCCGCAGAGGCGGCGGCCGACCTGCGCACCGCCTTCGACGCCACGCTCTACCGCCCCACCGGCCTGTCCGCAGGCTCCCGCGCACTGGTCCGGCTGGTCGACGAGCTGACCTGGCTGAGCGCCATCGTGGCCGACAGCGGCCCCCCATCGGCGGACCCCCAGGCCTGCGACGCCGACGCGCATGCCGTACGGCGTGCGGCGGCCACCGCCCTGGACGAGGCCGCCGACATCCTCGACGCCCCGCGCGACGCGCCCGACGCGCTCCGTGCCGCCCTGGCGAACCTGCGTAAGGCCATGGACGGCATGGAAGCCCGCGCCACCCAGCGACTGCCCGTGCACCGGCCGAAACCCGGCACGGAGTCGGAGGTCAGCGCCTTCATCGCCACCCTCGACCTGTCCTTCCGCGCCCAGGAACTGGGGTTCGCCACCCTCCAGATCGCCGGCAACGTGGACCTGTCCGCGGCCGCCGAGCGCCGCAGCTGGCCCCAGCGGCTGCTGGGCACGGAACCCGGCGCACTGACACAGCCGCTGGCGTCCGCCGTCGAGCGCGCCGCCGCACACCTGGAACCGCGCTCGGTCTGGCTGCACAACAGCCTCCGGGGCGCCCTCGGCCTCGGTATCGCCGTGGCCCTGGCGAACGCGACGGGTGTCCAGCACTCGTTCTGGATCCTGCTGGGAACCCTGTCGGTGCTGCGTTCCAACGCGCTCAACACCGGGCAGAACGCGCTCCGGGCGCTGGGCGGCACGCTGGTCGGTTCGCTCATCGGGACCGGGCTGCTCCAGCTCATCGGGCACCACAGCACCGTGCTCTGGTTCCTGCTCCCCGTCGCCGTGCTCATCGCGGGTATCGCCCCCGCCGCCATCTCGTTTGCGGCGGGGCAGGCGGCCTTCACCGTCACCCTCGTCATCCTGTTCAACATCGGCCAGAACCCCGACTGGCACATCGTGCTGCTGCGGATCGAGGACATCGCCCTCGGCTGCGGGGTGAGCGTCCTGGTGGGCCTCTTCTTCTGGCCGCGGGGCGCCGCGGCCGCCGTCGACCGGGCGCTGTCGGCGGCGTACACCGAAAGTGCGCGCTACCTGGCCGACACGGTGGAGTACGCGGCGAGCCGTTGCAGCATCGGCTGCATTCCGACCGACGCCCCGGTGGAGGCGGGCCGGCAGGCGGCCGCCGCGGCCCGCCGGCTCGACGACGCCTTCCGCAGCTACCTCGCCGAACGAGGCGCCAAGCCGGTGCGCCTGTCCGACATGACCACCCTGGTCACCGGGGTCGTAGGACTGCGGCTCGCCTCGGACGCGGTACTGGAACTGTGGCAGCGCAACGGCGGAGAGGAGCGGATGGAACCCGATCGCTCCGAGGCCCGGCTCACGCTGCTCGACACGGTCGGCCGGTTGGCCGACTGGTACCGGGACCTGGCCGCGGGACTCGGCCGGCACACCGCCGTGCCCGCGCCGCTGTCCCGCGACCCCGACGAGGAGGCACGCCTGGTCCACTCCCTGCGCCGCGATCTGCGCGGCGACGACGGACACGCCACGGCGACGGCGGTCCGCATCATCTGGACCGCCGACCACCTCAACGCGGCCCGCCGCCTCCAGCCCAGCCTGGCGGCCGCGGCGCAGCCGAGCGATCCGGCACCTGAGGCGAGGGCCGAGACACCTCACCCCGGATAGGGAACCGCCTCGCGCGCCGACCGGAGGGCGACCGCCCACCAGGCCAGCTGGTCGAGCACGGTCCGGGCGTAGCCGGCGGATGCGGGATCGAGCGGACGGCCGTCCTGCCACGAGGTGAAGTAGTTCGGGAAGGCGAGACCGTCGCGGACCGTCACCGCGTGCAGCTCGGTCAGCACGTTCTCCAGGTGCAGCACCGCGTGCCGGCCGCCCGCGGCACCGCCGTAGCTGACGAAGGCCACCGGCTTGGCCGCCCACTGCGTGAAGTGCCAGTCGATGGCCGCCTTCAGCGATGCCGGATAGCTGTGGTTGTACTCCGGCGTCACCACGACGAACGCGTCGGCGTTCGTCAGCGCCGACGTCAGCGCAGCCATCCCGGCCGGGCGCGGGTAGTCGTCACCGGCGTGCTTCGGCGAGGCCGCGGGCAGCGCCAACGGGACGTCGGTCTCGGCCAGATCGACGACCTCCACCTCGAAAACACCGTGCAGAGCGGCCTGTTGGGCCACCCACGAGGCCACGACCGGGCCGAACCGTCCTTCCCGCACACTTCCGACGATGATCACCAGCTGAGGTCTGTTCTCCATGCCCACCACGATCGGACGGCTTCGCGCTCCCAGCCAGACCGTGCTCAGGCTGGCCCCCGCAGGGCCACTCCGAGCACTCCGCGACGAGCGGGCAGCGCCGTAAACTCCCCCCATGGGTTCGCCGTTGGGGGATTTCATCCGGACCAAGCGGGACAGCGTTCAGCCCGAGTCGCTGGGGCTGCCCGATCGCGGCCGTCGCCGGTCACCGGGGCTGCGGCGCTCGGATCTCGCGGCGCGCGCCGGCATCAGTGTCGAGTACCTGACCCGCATCGAGCAGGGCCGTGACCGCAATCCCTCGGTGGCGGTGGTGCACGCCCTGGCCGACGCGCTCGGCCTCGACCCGTCGGAGCGCGACCATCTCCGCCACCTCACCAAGATCACCGGCGGCGAGTGCTCCGCCCACACGCGACCCGGGCCACCGCTCCGCGAGGTCCGTCCGTCCATCCTGCGGACGCTCCGGCTCCTCGAACCCGGAATCGCCCTGGTCACCAACCGACTTGGGGACGTCCTCGCCCACACCAGCGGCTACGAGTCGCTGGTACGCGGGACCGGACTGCTCGACGCCGACACACCGAACCTCACGCGCTACGTCTTCACCGATCCCCGCGCCCGGACGTTCTTCACGGACTGGGACGACGTCGCGGACGAGCAGGCCTTCGACCTGTGGCTCGGACCGACCGTGGGGAACTACGAGTGGTTCACCACGGAACTCGCGTCCGCCGCCGGACCCGACTTCACGCGTCGCCTGAACCGGCACGTGGTTCCGCGACGGGGGACCCTCCGCCTCGACCACCCGTCCGGCTGCGCACTCCACCTGCTCCGCGAGACGCTCGAACTCCCGGCGGACGCGCAGCAGTTGGTCGTCCTGCTGCCGGGGGACGACAGCACGGCACAGGCCCTCGACGAACTCCGCCGCCGCTCGCACGGCAGGCTCCGGGCCATCTCCTGACACACCCGGACCCTCGTGAACGGCCGCGTCGCGTCGCTTCGTCGCAGGTGACATGGCTGATCCGACCCGGCCGGGGTAGCCGTGACAGTGAACGGTCCGATGCTCGTCGGACCGGAGGAGAGGAGCGTCATGTCGGGCGTAGTGGAGCGCATCAAGCAGTTCGCCAAGAGCCCCCAGGGGCGACGCGCGGCGGACCAGGTACGCCGGGCCGCCGCCGACCCGCGCCGCCGGGCCCAGGCCCAGCGCCTGCTGGCCAAACTTCGTGGTCGCCGCTGAGAACACCCGCTCCACGCCGGTGGGTTCCACGGGGGGAGGGGACTGAGCGGAGCACGCTACCGAGGGAGGATTGATCGCTGTGGAAGGTTCGTCGCTCCGGGCAGTGGGCTGGGCCCGCACCCTGCCGTTGGACAGTGAGGTGAAGTCGGCCCGGGACTGGGCGCGCAGGCATCTGGAGGCGCTCGACTGGAGCACCACCGCCCCGGAAACGGTGGACGCCGTACTGCTCACCGTCTCCGAACTGGTCACCAACGCGCACCGGCACGCCCACAGCAGCGCCCAGTTGGTGATGACGTGCGACGACCACTGCCTGCACGTCTCCGTCCACGACAAGTCCAGCGACCTGCCCACTCCCCGCGAGGCGAGCACGGAGCGCCTCGGCGGACGCGGGATGCTCCTCGTGGACGCGCTCGCCGACACCTGGGAGTCGCACTCCTGCCCCCACGGCAAGTCGGTCAGCGCGTGTTTCCATGTGCCGGGCACGCCGTCGCGGGACCGTTGAACCGACGCACGGCCACACCAACGGCCCGAAAAACTAGGGGGGTTCACGATGAAGCGGTACGTCCTCACCGGTGCGCCCGGCGCGGGGAAGACATCGATCCTCCGCCAACTCCAGGAGCGCGGATTCGACGTCGTCGAAGAGGCGGCGACCGAGATCATCACGGACGGGCAGGCCGCAGGGCACCCCGAGCCCTGGACCCGGGCCGACTTCGTCGAGGAAGTCGCCGCCCTCCAGCGCCGACGGCAGCTGGCGCCCACGACGGGAGACGCGGCCGCGCAGGTCTACGACAGGTCCCCGATCTGCACGCACGCCCTCAGCGTCTACCTCGGACGACCCGTCTCCGAGACGCTCTCCGCCGAGATCGAGAGGATCACCCGCGAGCGGGTCTACGAACGGCAGGTCTTCTTCGTCCGCACCATCGGATTCTGCGAGCCCACCGCCGCACGCCGGATCAGCTATCAGGAGTCCCTGGAGTTCGAGCGGATCCACGAACAGAGCTATCGGCGGTTCGGCTACGACCTCGTGGAGGTGCCGGCCGGCGAAGTCGCCGACCGCGTGGCATTGATCGCGGAGACCATGGCGCGGCTCTCGGCATGATGCCCCCGCCCGCTCGGGGCACATTGACATCCGGATCGCCGGCTCGGAAACTCGATCACATGACCAAGGTCCTGCTGCTCACCAAGGAGCGCTGCGTCGACCTTGTCCGCGTGTCCAGCGCGCTGTGTTGATCCCCTGAGTCACGGATCCACGCCATGTCCCCCTCCGTTCGGCCGACTTGAGCCGCGCTCCGACGGACGCCTCCCGTGCCGACCGCCCGGGACACCCCTCGCTCCGCCCTCGGCCACGCTGCGATCGGAAGCACGATGAGCCCGGAATTCCTCTGGTACATCCCCAACACCGTCGAGCCGGGCCACCGCGGCGACGACACGACGGACGGCTGGGGCTCCATCGAGTACTCCACCGACCTCGCCCGCACCGCCGAACGGCACGGCTGGGGCGGCGCGCTCCTGGGCGCCGGGTGGGGACGCCCCGACACCTTCACCGTCGCCACCGCGCTGGCCGCCAGGACCACCACCTTCAAACCCCTGATCGCGGTTCGCCCCGGCTACTGGCAGCCGGCCCAATTCGCGGTAGCGGCAGCGACCTTGGACCAGCTCAGCCGCGGCCGGGTCCTGGTCAACATCGTCAGCGGCCTCGACAACCTGGCCGCCTACGGCGACACCAGCGCCGATCCGGCCCAACGGTACGCGCGCACCCGGGAGTTCATGCGTCTCGTACGACGACTGTGGACCGAGGAGAACGTCACGTTCGCCGGTGAGCACTTCCAGGTGAGCGGCTCCACGGTCGCGCCCCGCCCCTGGGCGACGGCCGGCCGAGCACATCCGACGCTCTGCTTCGGCGGCGCGTCCGAGGCCGCCGAGCGCGTGTCGGCGGCCGAGGCGGACGTGCAGCTCTTCTGGGGCGAACCCCTCGCCGGGCTCGCCGAACGCATCGACCGGCTCAGGACGTTGAGCGACGAGGTCGGCCGCCGGCACCGGCCACTCGAATTCGGCCTGCGGATCACCACCGTCGTGCGCGACACCACGGACGAGGCGTGGCGGGCGGCGGAGGAACGGGTCGCCCGCATGGCGGCCGGCTCGGCCGACGAACTGACCTGGACGGGCAACCGGAAGACGGCCGTCGGACAACAGCGGCTCTACGACCTCGCCGCCCGGGGCGAGGTCCTCGACACCTGCCTCTACACCGCGCCGGGCAGGTTCGGCGGCGGGGGAGCGGCGACGACCTGGCTGGTCGGCTCCGCCGCCGACGTCGCCACGGCCCTGGACGCCTACCGCAAGCTCGGCATCACCCACTTCGTCCTCTCCGACACCCCCTACAAACAGGAGATCATCCGCATCGGCGACCAACTCCTGCCCCGGCTGCGCTGATTCCGCGCGCTGCCGACGGCGTCCTCATCGCCATCGGCGCCGCCGGAGCGGGCGGGCCACTGGTCACGCGGTCCGCGTCCTCAGGTCGTGGTCGTCCCGGTGGCCGGGGATCGCCGCGAGCAGTTCGCGGGTGTACTCGTGCTCGGGGTGTGTGAAGAGGTCCTCGGGCGAGCCCACTTCCACGATGCGGCCCGCCCGCATGACCGCCACCTCGTGGGCGATCTGTCGTACGACGGCGAGGTCGTGCGAGATGAACAGGTACGCCACTCCCGTGTCGGCCTGCAACTCGGCGAGCAGGTCCAGGACTTGGGCCTGGACGGAGACGTCGAGCGCGGACACCGGCTCGTCGCAGACGACCAGATCCGGCGAGAGCGCGAGGGCGCGGGCGATCGCCACGCGCTGGCGCTGCCCGCCCGACAGCTCCGCCGGGCGGCGTTCCAGCGTCGAGGCGGGCAGCGCGACCCGGTCGAGGAGGTCGCGGGCGCGTTCGAGGCGGGAGGTGCGGTCGCCGACCCTGAACGCGCGCAGCGGCTCGGTGATCACCTCGCCGATGGAGAAGCGGGGGTCGAGGGACGCGTACGGGTTCTGGTACACGAGCTGGGCCCGGCGGCGGAGTTGGCGGGCCCGCGCGCCTCGGGCGGTCGTGACGTCCTCCCCGTCGAAGAGGATGTGTCCGTCGGTCGCGTCGGTCAGCCGGAGCACCAGCCGGGCCGTGGTGGACTTCCCCGAACCGGACTCGCCGACCAGTGCCAGGGTTCGGCCGCGGTGCAGAGTGAAGCTGACGTCGTCCACCGCGCGCAGGGTGCGGGACGCGCCCTCCGCGCGGGGGAGCCGGAACTCCTTGACCGCGTTGCGGACTTCGACCAGTGGAGTCCCTTCGGTGGCCGCGGGTGCGGTGGCAGGGAAACTCGCGCGGGCGGTGGCCAGGCTCGGCGCGCTGGCCAACAGCCGCTGTGTGTACTCGTGTTGGGGGTCGGCCAGGACGTCTCGCGTCGGACCGGCCTCCACGACCCGCCCCTGTGACATCACCACCAGGCGCTGGGACCGGTCGGCGGCGACGCCGAGATCGTGGGTCACCAGGAGGATCGCCGTGCCCAACTCCTCGGTGAGGGCCTGGAGATGGTCGAGGATGACGCGCTGCACGGTGACGTCGAGCGCGCTGGTCGGCTCGTCCGCGATGATCAGCTGCGGGTTCGCCGCGATGGCGATGGCGATCAGGGCACGCTGCCGCATGCCGCCGGACAGTTCGTGCGGGTACTGCCGGGCCCGGGTGGCCGCGTCGGGCAGCCCCGCCCGGTCCAGGATGCCGATCGCCTCCGCCGGCGCGGAACGGCGGGTCGCCAGACCGTGGATGCGCAGCACCTCGGCGACTTGCTCGCCGACGCGCTTGACCGGGTTGAGCGACACGGACGGGTCCTGCGGGACCAGGCCGATCCGCGCACCGCGCACTGTGCGCAACTCCGCCTCCGACAGCGCGGTGAGGTCGTGCCGACCGAAGCGGATCGTGCCGGCGTCGATGGTGGCGTTCGGCGCCAGGAGCCGGGTGATCGCGTGCGCGGTGGTGCTCTTGCCGGACCCCGACTCGCCCACCACCGCGGTCACTTCACCCGGCCGCACGTCGAGGTCGACGTCCCGCACCGCCCGCACGGTGGTGCCGCGGGCGCGGTACGACACCGACAGGCCGCGTATCTCCAGCGCTCCCTGGCCGCTCGGCTCGGTGCTCGGTGCTGTCGTCAAGTCCTCACCCGTTCCAGGGTTGTTCGTCAGGCGGTCGGTCATCGCTGCCGGGACCATTCGCCGTCCAGGGCGCGTGCGATGCGGTTGGTCGCCAGCACGGTCGCGGCGATCGCCAGTCCGGGCAGCGCGGTCAACCACCAGGCGTTGGCGAGGTAGTTGCGGCCGTCGGAGATCAGCGTGCCCCACTCCGGTGCCGGCGGCGGGGCGCCGTAGCCGAGGAAGCTCAGGGCCGACACGGCGAGGATCGAGGAGCCGAAGTCGAGGGTGGCCAGGACGATCACCGGGCCCGCCGCGTTGGGCAGGACGTGGCGGCCCAGCACCGAGTACCAGCGGGACCCGCACGAGCGCGAGGCCTCGACGAAGACCGCCTGCCGTACCCGCAGCACCTCCGAGCGGGTCACCCGCGCGAAGCTCGCGACGCTGGCGATCCCGACCGCGACCGCCACTTTCACCGTGCCGTAGCCGAGCGCGGTGACCAGGGCGAGGGAGAGGAACAGTGCCGGGATGGAGAGCAGTACGTCGACGAAGCGCATCAGCACGTCGTCGACCCAGCGGCCGACGAAACCGGCGACCAGACCGATCAGACTGCCCACCACGAAGGCGACCGCGACCGCGAGCAGCGTTGCTTTCAGGGAGAGTTGGGCGCCGTGGACCACCCGGGAGAAGACGTCGCGTCCCAGTTCGTCGGTGCCGAACCAGTGCGCGCCGCTGGGGCCGCGGAAGTTCTCCGACGGCACGCCCTGCAGCGGATCCTTCGCGGTGAACAGATCCGGCCAGAAGGAGGCCAGCACCACGAGGACGACGATCAGGACGGACAGCAGCAGGCCCGGGCGGCGCAGCAGGAACCTGCGGACGCGCCGCAGGTCGACGCGGCGCCCCGGTCCGGGGCCGCCTTCCGGTTCGACCGGCCGGGCCGGGAGGCCGAGCGCGGCGCCGGTGGGGTCGGCGATCAGTTCCTGGCTCATGCGAGTCCCGCCTTCCGGCCCGAGGCCACCATGATCCGCGGGTCCAGCAGCGGATACACGAGGTCGACGACCAGGTTCGTCACCACGAAGATCAGCGCCCCGAACACCACCACCCCCTGGACCAGCGGGATGTCCTGGGCCGTGACCGCGGCTGCCGTCACCCGGCCGAGGCCGTCACGCGAGAACACCGTCTCGACGACCACCGAACCGGCGATCAACTGCCCCACCAGCAGCCCTACGACCGTGAGCGCGGGCAGCGACGCGTTGCGCAGCGCGTGCCGCAGATGCACCCGCCATCGGCCGGCGCCCTTGGCGCGGGCGGTCTCCACATAGGCCTGGTCCAGCGCCGTGAGCAGGCTCTTGGCCAGTACCTGCGCGACCTGCGCGCCGGTCGGGATCGCCAGGGTCACGGCCGGCAGCACCAGCCCGCGCAGCCCGTCGTTGCCGAAGGCCGGGAACCAGTGCAGGCGGAAGGAGAACATCTCGACGAGCAGCAGACCGATCCAGAACGTCGGGACCGACACCCCCAACGGCGGCAGGGACAGCAGCAGTTGGCGCAGCCAGCGCTGCGAGGTGTAGGTCGCCAGCACCGCCAGACCGCCGCCGAGGACCACCGCGAGGAGCAGCGCGGCACCGGTCAGCTGGAGTGTCTGGGGCAGTGCGTCGGCCAGCGTCGAGGTCACCGGCCGGCCGGTGGAGACCGCGTCGCCGAAGTCCCCGCGGACCGCCTTGCCGAGATAGTCGGCGTACTGCACCAGGATCGGCTTGTCGAAGCCGTACTCGTGCCGCAGCGCGGCGAGTTGGGCCGGATCGACCTGCCCGGAGTCCATTCCGGCACCGGCCATCGCCGTCACCGGATCGCCGGGCAGGAAGTCGAGGATCAGGAAGGACACCGTGTAGGCCGCCCACAGCACCCCGACGGCCTGGGCGAGCCGTTTGATCGCGTAGCGGCGCATGCGTCAGCCGATCCAGGTGTCGTGGAGCTGGATCCGGCTGGAGGCGTCGAAGTTCAGGTTGTGGACCTTCTTCGCCACGCCGATCTGGGTCTGGAGCTCGACCACCGGAGCGTAGTAGGCGTTGCGCACGAGCAACTGCTGTGCCTGCTCGACCAGTTGGCCGCGCTTCGTGGTGTCCGTGGTCGCCGCCTGCTGGGTCAGCGGGGTGTCCAGCGGGCCCACGGGGACGCGGTAGAAGTTGGCCAGCTCGGTGGAGAAGGAGCTGCGCAGGATGTCCGGGTCGGCCCGGGTCACGTTGCTCCACGCCGCGTCGTAGTCACCCGACTGGAGCGTCGGGGCGAGCTGGGTGACCTGGAGCTGCTTGAGCGTCAGACCCACGCCGACGGCCTTGAGTTGCTGCTGGATCAGCTCCAACGCGGGCTGGTTGGTGGCCGAGTTGGGGATCCAGTCGACCGTCAGGCTCAGCTTCTTGCCGTCCTTCGTGCGGATGCCGTCGCCGTCGGTCTTCCAACCGGCCGCGTCCAGAAGGGACTTCGCCTTGGCGGCGTCGGTCGTCAGGTCCGCGGAGAGGTTCGCGTAGTCGGGTGTGGTGTGCGCCAGGACGCTGGTCGCGGGCTGGGTCCCGGTCGGGAACACGGTGTCGGCGATCTGCTTGCGGTCGATGGCGAACCCGATGGCCTGGCGCACCCGCGCGTCCTTCAGGACCGGCCGCGAGTTGTTGAAGGCCAGGCCGAACACCACGCCGGGGTTGGCCCGTCGCTGCAGGGTGACCTGACCGCCCTTGAGGGCCGCCTCGTTGGCCTTGCCGACGCTGCTGATCGCGTCCACCTGCCCGGACTGGAGACTGCCGGCCCGCACCCCCGCCTCGGGCACGACCTTGAAGACCACCTTGTCCAGGTAGGCCTCGCCGCTCTTGTGCCACAGCGAGGAACCCCAGGCATACCCGGTGCGCCTGGCGAGCGTGATCGACTGGTTCTGCACGTACTGCTTGAGCACGAAGGGCCCGGAGCCGACCACTCCCTGGCTGCACTTCTGCTGCGGCGTCTTCTTCACGCTCGCCGAGGACTCGATGCCCAGCGAGTGCGTCGAAGTGGCTTGCAGGAACTGGGCGTTGGGCTGCTGGAAGGTCACCTTGACGGTGAGCGGGTCGACCACGGTGGTGGTCTTGACGCCGCTCAGATAGCCCTCGGCGAGGGTCCCGAGCGCGCCGAGGTTCGGCACCGCGTCGAAGTTGTCCTTGACCACCTGAGCGGTCAGCTTCGATCCGTCGCTGAAGGTGACACCCGGCCTGAGGTGGAAGGTGAACGTCGTCGCGTCGGCGCTGATGTCCCAGCTCTTCGCCAGCCAGGGCACGATCTTGCCGGTCGCGGGGTCCTGGTCGGTGAGGGAGTCCACGACCTGACGTACCGAGTAGATGGTGTCGTTGCTGGCCACCTGCTGCGGATCCACGCAGCCGGCGTCGGAACCCACCGCGAAGGTCAGGGTGCCACCGGACCTGGCCGGGCCGCTGCCGCCGTCCGAGCCGCCGCTGCCGCCGGACCCGCAGGCGGTGAGCAGGACGCTGGTGGTCAGGAGGGCGGTCAGGGCCGCCCATCGGGTGGGGCGGATGTCCGGATGTGCTCTCACGGAGGGTGCTCCTACTCGTGTCACTACGCATGGGGGTGCCCCGCGGATCACGGCTGCGCGCGCGGGCGTGCCGCTCCGGTCGGCGCAACGCCGAGGACGGGCAGTGCAGTTGGGGGAGTCAAGGGAAGGTGGCGCGGCGGCTGCGGGCGCCGTCCGAGAACACGGACAGGACCGCGAGAGGCTGCGGGAGATGCCTACGGGCCGCGACAGACGTCAGACGGACGTGGTCAAGGCGGTCAGGCGCGACACAGACAGCTGGTGAAGCGCTGCAGGTCGATGTGGCGGCGGCGGGAGAGCCGGGAGAACACGGTCGCGGCCGTCAGGGAGGCGATGGAGACACTCGGATCACTGCTGTTCCGCACGACCGTCCTCCCCGTTTCCGACCCCGGCCAAGGGCCCCACGCTTGCGGAGATCGTCACTGATCCCGCCGGGCTTTCACCTGGAGCACCCCACCGCGTCGGAGGGTTGCCGGTCAGCAAGCCAGGGCTTGACGCTGACACTCGATGCCGGTCGCGATCGTACGGAGCGACTTCGTCATACGTCAATGGCAGGTACAGGCAGGCGAACGGCATCGACCGGACGCTCCGCTCCGGCTTGCCCTTGACGTGCGCGTCAACTCTTACGGTCGACGGGCGCCGCACAAGCCGTGCGGCGCTCCGGCAGTCCGTCAGGAGCCCGCAGATGTCACCGTCGAACATCCCCGTCCCCGCAACGCATCGCGAGGTCCGTCTCGCCTCCCGCCCCCAAGGCGCCCTGAAAACGGCCCACTTCACCGTGGCGGAGGTCCCCGTCCCACAACCCGGACCCGGGCAGGTGCTGGTCCGCAACCGCCTGATGAGCGTCGCGGCGTCACTGCGCACCCTGATGGGCGAACAGGCCGGGCTGCCGATGCCGTCGTTCGAGGTCGGCGGTCCGTTGTCGGCTCCGGCCGTCGGCGAGGTGGTCACGGCCCCCGGGGGAGGGAGCCTGCGCCCCGGTGATCTGGTGTCGCACTGGGCGGGGTTCCGTGAGTACGCCGTGCTGGCGGCCGACGCGGTGCAACCCGTCGACCTGACGGTCCTGCCGGACCCGGTGGCGTACCTCTCGCAGGGGGCGTCGGCCTGGATCGGCGTCGTCCGGGGAGCCGAAGTACGCGACGGTGACACGGTGTTCGTCTCCGGCGCGGCGGGCGGACTCGGCACCCTGGCCGGGCAGTTCGCCCGGCAGCGCGGAGCCGTCCGCGTCATCGGCAGCACCAGCTCCCAGCGCAAGGCCGACTACCTGATCGAGACACTGGGCTACGACGCGGTCGTCCTGCGCGGCGCCGAACCGATCGAGGAGCAACTGCGCAAGGCGGCACCGGACGGCATCGACGCGGTCGTGGACAACGTGGGCGGCGAGCAGTTGCGGGCCGCGCTGGCCCTGGCCCGTCCAGGTGCCCGGGTGGGACTGATCGGAGCGCTCTCCGCACAGGTGTCGGGCGAGATCACGGCACCCGTCGAGATCGACACCTACGCGCTCATCGTGCGGGGCGTCCAGCTCCGCGGCATCAGCGGCGCGCGCCACCGGGACGCGCTGGCGGAATACCCGGAGACGTTCGGCCGTTGGCTCCGCGAGGGCTCGGTCACCGTCCCGCACACCCGCCTGTCCGGAATCGACCAGGCACCCCGCGCCCTGATCGAACTGCTCGAAGGACACCACATCGGCACGGTGGTCGTGGAGTTGTAGTCGCCGGCCGCCCAACTCCTGGAGGACGGATGCGCATCGGCGACGCGGCGGCAGCCCTGGGCGTCACCACCCGCACCCTGCGCTACTACGAGCAGCGCGGCCTGGTCACGGCACGGCGTACGGCGTCGGGACAGCGGGAGTACGGCGAGGAGGACGTACGCCGACTCCACGCCGTCCGCGAGCTGTTGGACTCCGGCCTCACCATCGGCGACGTGCGTCTCCTCATCGACATCCTCGACGCGCTGCCCGACCGCCCGGAGGTGCCACGGGTCCACACCGGGCCCTACGCGGAGACCTGTGTCGTCCCGCAGGTGGCCATCCGGCGACTGGCCGAACTCGACGCCCGTATCCGGGGGTTGACGGAGATACGTGACCGTCTCGCCGACGGACTCGACCTGCGGTTCGGTGTCCTGGTCGGCCAACTCCTCGGCCTCGACGGCTCCTTGAGCGATGTCTCCGCCGGTTCCTGACACCGCCGACGCCGAGGGCCGTACGCGGCCGGACATCGCTGTGCCCAACACTCTGGGCCACCTGTTCGACGCGGTGATGCGGCACCCGGTGGGCGTGGTGCGACGACCGTCCGTGTCCCGCCGGGGCGCGGCGCGGTCGTCGTCTCATCCGTCAGACTCGCGGTGGACGCACCCGCGGGCGTGTGCTTTGATCCGCTCATGGAGACCGCTGGCCAGGCACACACGGTGCTGCTCGACCCGTTCTGGGTGAGCCGCCGGGCCGACCAGTTCGACCAGATCTGTCGTTGACCCCCGGGTAACGACCGTGATCCCGTCCCTCCCGCACGCACCTGACCCACTCCCGGTTCACCCCCCGCCCGGTCGGCAACTGACCGTTCTCCTACGGCTGTTGCGTCGCCCGTGCGCTCTGCCGTGCCCGGGTCGGCCGCCCCCGACCAGTAATTGACGCACTGTCAGCCAACTCCGCTCCCGCCGTACACGGAGGAGAACGTCATGACCACTGTCGCCCCTCTCGACACCCTCAGGGCGGGCCCGCTCTTCGGCGCCGAGATCTCCGGCGTCGACCTGAGCGCGCCCGTCGACGAGACCACCGCCGAGGAACTGCGCCGGGCCTTCCGCGAACACAAGGTCCTCGTGTTCCGCGGCCAGCACCTGACGCCCGATCAGCAGGTGGCCGCCGTCGGCATCTTCGCCAGGCCCTTCGACCACCCGACCGCCGTGAAGCACCCGGACAACCCGCTGGTCTACCCGTACGACGTCAAGCAGACCGGCAAGGCCAGCACCTGGCACATCGGCGGGCTCTGGCGCGACCCCGTGTTCGCGATCGAGTCCCTGACCTACGAGGTGGTGCCGGAGGTGGGCGGCCACACCCTGTGGGCGGACCTCCAGGCCGCGTACGACGGCCTGTCCGAACCCTTCAAGGTGCTGCTGGAGTCGGTCGGCGCCCTCTACACCGGCAACGCCGAGAACTACGCGCAGGGCAGCAGGAAGGACGCTCCCGGCGAACCCGTCGAGCACCCGGTCGTCCTCACCCACCCCACCACCGGCCGCAAGGGCCTCTTCATCAGCAGCTCGGCCAAGCGACTCACCGGAGTCACCCCGGCGGAGAGCAAGGCGCTCCTCGACCATCTGCTGCGGCACGCCTCCTCGCCCGACTACACGATCCGCTTCGGCTGGAAGCCAGGCGACTTCGTCCTCTGGGACAACCGGGCGACCTGGCACTACGCCGTCGACGACTACGGCGACGGTGAGCGCGTCTACCGCAAGGTCCTCGGCGTGGAGCCGGACGCCGGCGTCACGGAGCGGCACGCCTGAATGCTCCCGGGAGAGGACCGCGCCGCCCGGCGCGTACTGCTGGTGTGCATGGCCGCAGGGGCAACCACCTTGCTGGACCAGGCAGTTCTGAACATCGCCATCCCCAGCATGCGGCACTCGCTCGGGGCCGGCGCGGCCGACGTGCAGTGGATCGTGGCCGGTTACTCACTGGCCTTCGGACTGGCCCTCGTACCCGGGGGCAGTCTCGGCGATCTGCACGGACGCAAGCGGCTCTTCATCGCGGGCGTGGCCGTCTTCCTCCTGGCGGGGGTGGCGGCCGCGACCGGCGGGGGTCCGGGCACCGTGATCGGCGCGCGGCTGGTGCAGGGCGCCGCGGCGGGGCTCGTCAACTCCCAGGTGATCGGCACCATTCAGGACGTCTTCCACGGACTGGACCGGGGTCGTGCGCTGGGTCTGTACGCGGTGACGTCCGGTGTGGCCACGGCCCTCGGGCCGCCGCTCGGCGGCGCGCTCGTCGCCGGACTCGGTCCCGATGCCGGGTGGCGGTACTGCCTCCTGCTGAGCGCACCGTTCGCCGTGGTGACCCTGATCCTCGCGGCCCGCTGGCTGCCACCGCCCCGCCGCACCGCGCGCGACTCCCGGCTCGACCCGCTCGGCCTCGTCCTGGCCTGCGGCTGCACCCTGACGTTGATGGTGCCGTTCATCCGCACACCGGGCAGCGGGGGAGCGGCACTCCTGTGGGCGGCCGGTGTGTGCGCCCTGGCAGGTGTCTTCACCGTGCAGCAGCGTGCCCGGGCACGCCGGGGGCGGGCACCGCTGGTCCACCCGGCGCTGAGGTCGTCGAAGCCGTACATGCTGGGTACGGCGGTCGCCATGGCCCAGTTCGGGTCCTCGCTCGCCGCGTCCCTCGTGCTCACCGTCTTCCTCCAGGACGGGCTGGGCCTCTCGGCCCTGCTCACGGCGGCGATCGCGCTCCCCTCGGCGATCGCGATGGGCGTCTCCTCGGCGCTGGCCTGGCGGGTGGTCCGGCGGATCGGGCCGCGCACGGTGGACGCCGGTCTGATCCTGGGCATCTGCGCAGCCCTGGCCGGATCGGTGGCCGCGCTCCATCTCCCGGCCGCGGGGCTGCCGTTGGCGTTCGCCGCCACGCAACTGCTCTCCGGCGCGGGCGGCGGCCTCGCTGTCTCGCCCAACCAGACACAGGTGCTCCAGCATGCCCCGGCGGAGGCCGCCGGAGTGGGCGGCGGCATCCTGCAGATGGCCCAGCGCATCGCGGCGGCCGTCTGCCTCAGCGCCGTCTCGGCGGTCTATCTGCACTCCGCCACCGGCTCCCCGCGGGCCGCCTACGCGCTGGCCTCCTGCGTCTGCGCGGGCCTGCTCGCCGTGGCTCTGGTGCTGTCACGGCTGCGCCGGTCGGCCACCTCGTCGCGTACGTCGACCTCCGGGGCCCCGCCCGTAAGGAGGTCCCGAGATGACCACCACCACGACGACCGCAGCCCGCAGGAACGGTAAGTCCCCTGAAGAACCTGAGTAGTTGATCGACACGGCCCCGATCCCCGGCCGAGACTCCGCGCCTGCCTGGAGGTCAAGGGCACCGCGCTGCTCGCCAGGCGCGAGGCCCAGAGGGCCACCGCCACCCCGGACGCCGGCACGAGACCGGCCGGCTTCAGGCCGCGTGGGAACTCTGCCGGAACGGCCGGGGCAGGGTGGTCACCCTGCGCGGCCCCGTGGGCGCCGGACACCACGAACTCCTCGACGCCTTAGGCGAGTTCGCTGAGTCCGACGGTGTCCAGGTGCTGATGGCCGCCGGCTCCCCGCTGGGGATCGTCCGCTACCCCCTCCAGAGCCCGCGCCTGGCACCGGAGATCGTCTCCGAGGTGGCCCGGCTCAACGAGGACGGCGTGGCCACCGCCCCGGTGTCGCACTGGTCGTCACTGACGATCCTGCATTGCCGGAGACCAGGGCGTGGTCTTAGGCGCGGAGCCGGTGCTGTGTCTCGTGCATCAGGTCTTGCGCCTTGGCCGCGTGGGTCCCGACCAGGGTGCCGTCGCGTTTGGCGAACTCCCCGCCGACCAGGGCTGTCTCGACATCGGCCGGGCCGGCGCCGAGGACGAGCATCGCGACCGGGTCGCCGAAGCCGTCCAGGTGGGGTGAACGCAGGTCGACGACGGTGATGTCGGCCTGCTTGCCGGGGGTGAGCGAACCGGTCTCGTCGGCGAGACCGAGTACCTGGGCACCGCCGAGCGTGGCCAGCCGCAGCATGTCCCGCTGGTGCAGGTCGACCTCGTGCACGAGCTCGTTGCGGGCGAGGGCCTCGGCGTTGGCACGCGAGCGTTCCGCAGCCAGCGCGAGGCGCATCTCGGAGAACAGGTCGGTCCCGGCGCTGCAGACGGTGTCCACCCCGAGTCCGGAGACGATGTCACGTTCCAGAGCCCGCCCGGTGGCCGGGTAGGTGCCGAACTGCATCAGCATGTCCGTGCTCGGGGTGATGGTCACGGTCCCGCCCGAGGCGGCGATCAAGTCCATCTCCTCGTCGGTCAGTTGGTTGGCGTGGATGTAGTTGACGTCCGGGCCGAGCAGCCCGTCCCGGCGTAGCGCGGTGATCGCGTCCTCGGTGCCGGCCATCCCGACGTGGACGGAGATCGGCAGGCCGAGTTCGCGGGCGAAGGCGAAGTCCTGGCGGTTGCGCTCCGGGGAGGTGAAGCACGGCCCGCGCAGCGCCATGCCCATCCGCAGCCGTCCGTTGCCGCTGGTCCCGCTGGTGCCGCCGTTGCCGGGGAAATGCTCGTCGCGCATGCGCCGGGCGTCCAGCGGGTGCGGCGGGTTCGGGTCGTCGTCGGCCGGGCCGGGGCCGCCGTAGAAGAACAGGCCGCGGATTCCGGATTCGCGCAGGCCGCGCAGGTTGGCGTCGGCGTGGTCGGCGGACTGCAGCGCGTGGGCCCAGTCGCCGATCGTGGTGATGCCCGCGTCCAGCGCCTGGAGCGCTCCCCACAGCGTGCCGGCGTAGATGTCAGGCGCGGTGTGCCTGAGGGAGATCCCGGTGAGTACCGCCGGTCCGTAGCCGTATCCGGTCATCTGCGGGGTGAAACCGGCGATCGCGCCCTGCCAGACGTGTCGGTGCGTGTCGATCAGGCCGGGGATCACCAGCCGGCCCCGCGCGTCGACGACCTCGGTGTCCGGCCCCGGGCGCAGGCCGACACCGATCTGCGTGATGACACCGTCCCGCACGCGCACGTCGCCACCGGGTACGTCACCGAGCGCGTCGTCGAGCGTCACGACGTGGCCACCGGTGATCAGGATTTCCTCGGACATCGTCGAACTCCCTTTTAGTTGACTTGACTTGGGGGTGACAGGGCCGGACGTATCCGCACCGGGCAGGGTCATCGCGACGCGCGGATCGACGTGCCGGTGAGCTCGGCGCAGTAGTCGAGCAGGGCGTCCTGAACCCTCGCCTCGTGCGCCACGGTGGGCACGGAGCGCTCCTTCTGGTGGTAGAAGTGCCGTCCGGTGACGTGCGTGGCCGCCTCCTCGCCGGCGGCGAGCCACGTCTGGGTCACCGGGCCTTGGTCCAGGTCGTCCGGTGCGCCGGGGCCGCCCATCCTGGTCGCGACCCACCCGGGCTCCACGGAGTTCGACAGCACGTCCGGCCAGCGCCGCGCGACACCGAACGCGAGCAGGACGTCGAACAGCTTGCTGTCGCTGTACGCCTGCGCCCCGCTCCAGCGTCGGCCGCTCCACTGCGGATCGGACAGGTCCGCGTCCCCACCGCGAGCCATGCCCGAACTGAGGTAGACCAGCCGGTCGGGCCGCGTCATCGACGCGGTCAGCAGGTAGGGCGCGAGCACGTTGACCGTGAACAGCTGGGACAGGCCGTCGACGGTCTCGACGCGGCGCGGCTCGCGGTAGCCGATGCCCGCGTTGTGGATGACGGCGTCGAACCGGCCCGCTGCGTTGGCCTGGTCGGCCACCGTCCGGATCCCGTCGAGGGATCCCAGATCACCCACCAGCACGTTCTCGGCGGTGGGCAGGACCGTACGCGTATGCGCGGCTCGCGCGATGTCGCGAGCGTGCAGCGTCACCGTGTGGCCTTGGCCGATCAGCAGGCGAGCGGCCATCAGGCCGAGGCCGTCGGCGGATCCGGTGATCAGGACGTGAGTCATCGTCGCACCTCCCGGAGGGCGTTCGAGATGTGTCTCGGGTTGTCGGTCGGAACGCCGTCGACAGCCAGGAACCGGGATCCCGGCCCGCTGTCGCGGCACGTCCACTGTCGATCTGCCGGGGCCGCGCTGTCCAAGACCCTTTTCGTCCCCTGCGATGCCCACAGGGCATCGACGCGGCCGGCGACGTGTCATGCCCTGCGGGCATCACAGAGCACGAAACAGGTCTTGGACGGGACCGGCGACCAGGCTGCACGGTGGAGTCGAACCTGATCGACAGCGAACCTGATCAACAGCGAGGGACGGCATGAGGATTTTCCTGACGGGCGGCTCCGGCTACATCGGCCGGGCCACGATCGCCGAACTGGTACGGCGAGGCCACACCGTGGAGGCGCTGGCGCGCAGCGAGCGGGCGGCTCAGGCCGTGACCGGCGCCGGGGCGGTCGAGGTGCGCGGTGGACTCGCCGACCTGGACGTGCTCAACCACGCGGCCGCCCGCGCCGACGCGGTGATCCACCTCGCGCAGGCCACCTCCGCGGACATGGACCTCGCCGCGGCCACGGCCATGCAGGACGGCGTCGGCGCCGGCCCCTACGTGCACACCGGCGGCACCTGGGTCTACGGCGACACCGACGGCGTACAGGACGAGAGCGCACCGTGGAATCCGCCCGGCGTGGTGGCATGGCGCAGGTCGGTCGAGGACGCGGTCTCGGCGCGCGCCGCAGAAGGCGGTCGCCCCGTCGTCGTGCAGCCCGGGCTGCTCTACGGAGGCGACAACCGGCTGATCGAACATTTCTTCATCGCGCCCGGTAAAATCAGGGGTGCTGTTCCATACATCGGTACCGGCGCCAACCGGTGGGGTCTCGTGCACATCGACGACATGGCCACGCTCTACGCCGCCGCGCTCTCGGCGAAGGCGGGATCGGTCTACATCGGGGTCGGCGAGGGACACCCGACGATGAGGCAGGTCGCCGAAGCGGCGGCGCGCGGTGCCGGACTCGACGGAAAGACGGTCTCGATCACGCTGGACCAGGCCCGCGTCGAGATGGGGCCCGTCGCGGACGCGTTCGTGCTGGACCAGCGCCTCACCTCGGCCAAGGCCCGCCGCGAGCTGGGCTGGGCACCGACACACGGTGACCCGCTCGCCACCATCGCGCGCGGCTGACCACCCGGAGGACCCGCATGGACGTCGATCTGCGCAAGCTTCGCTACTTCCTCGCGGTGGCCGAGGAACTCCACTTCGGACGCGCCGCGGAGCGCCTGCACATCACCCAGCCCGTGCTCTCCCGGCAGATCCGGGTGCTCGAGAGCGAGCTGGGCGTGGAAGTGTTCATGCGCGACCGCCGCAGCACCGTGCTCACACCGGCGGGCGAACAACTCGTCCGCGACGCCGAGCCCCTGCTGGCAGGCGCGGACGCACTGCTGCGGCGGGTACGCGCCGCGGGCGAGAGCGTCACCCGCTTCACGATCGGGTTCATGCCGGGCATCACGTTGACGCCGGTCATCCGCCTGCTGCGCGAGCGCCACCCCGGGCTGGACGTACGGATGCTGCGCACCGGCTGGCACGACCAGGTGGAGGTGCTCCACGACGCCCGCGCGGATGTCGGCATCGTCCGGTTGCCGATCGACCCGGCGGGCCTGGAGATCAGGCCGCTCTACACCGAACCGCGCCTCGTCATGGTGGCCTCGTCCCATCCCCTCGCCGGCAAGGAGTCCGTGCGGGTCGCCGACCTGGCGGGCGATCACCTCCTGCAGGACCCCGACGCCGTCCCCGAGTGGCGCGACATCGCGGTGGAACTGCGTACCGGTGAGCGTCGCCCGGTACCGGCGATCCACAGCGTCGAGGAGAAACTCGAACTCGTCGCCGGCGGACAGGGGATCGCCGTGATCCCGGCGTCCACCGCGAACTTCTACACCCGCCCCGACGTCGAGGCGATCCCGGTCGAGGACCTCGGCCCCAACCACGTCGCGGCGGCCTGGCCCACCGGGCGGACCACCGGCCTGGTCCAGGAGTTCGTCGACGCCGCCACCACCCTGCTGCCCGAACAGGAGGCCCGCGCGAGCCACCTCGCGACGGGCGCGGCGGCATCGGGTCCTGACGGGCCGTGATGGAAACCCGGCGTCATTCTTCCGAGCAACCGGGGCCCGCAGGCGTCATCCGTTGGCGTGCCTCCGTGTACCTGGTTCTCACCCGGGACTGCACGTGGAGGACTCGCGGGCGGGACGCTCGTCAGGCACAGGACGTGGACGGATCCGATTGCCGCCGCGTCGTCCTGTGCGTGCGGGTCGGCCCAGGACGACACCGAACAGGACGAGTGCCAGCCCGCACAGCTGCTGGACGGTCAGTACGTCTCCGGCGACCGCCGTGCCGAGCAGCACGCCGGTGACGGGGTTGAGCAGCCCGATCAGGCCCACCGTGCCCGAGGGCAGGTGCCGCAGTCCGCTGAACCAGGCGGCGAAGGCCAGCGCGGTGGCGATGAGGGTGACATAGCCGAACGCGAGCAGTGCCGATGGGGAGAGTGCGGGCGGTGGGCCCTCCACGGCCGCGGCGACGGGCAGCAGGAACAGTCCTCCGGCGGTGAGTTGCCAGGCGGTCGAGGCGAGTACGTCGGTGCCGACTGTGTTCCATCGTTTGGTCAGGATGTGGCCGAAGGACGACACGAGCACGGCCGCGGCCGAGGCGGAAATCCCCGGCACACTGATTCCCTCCGTTCCCGTGAGCAGCATGAGGCAGACGCCGCCGAGCCCGATCGCGGCGCCGGCCAGGTGCGCCGTGCCGGGCCGTTCGGACACCAGGGGCCAGGCGATGAGCATCATCGCCAGCGGGGACACCGCCATGACGGTTGAGGCGATGCTCGTCGGGAGCAGTTGGGAGGCGGCGTAGACGAGCACGAAGAACACGCTCACGTTGAGCAGTCCGAGCAGCGCGGATCGCCACCACCACGCGCCGCGTGGTCGCTGCCTGCACAGGCCCAGCAGGACGAGACCGGCGGGCAGCGCCCGCAGAGCCGCCCCGTAGAGGGGAGTGTCGGGTGGCAGGAACTCATGGGTGACGTAGTAGTTCGTGCCCCAGGCCACCGGTGCGACGGCGGTCAGTGCCACCCATCGCATATTAGCTTCCATGGAAGGCAATATACCTTCCGGGGAAGCTATTATGGTGTGCATGGACGACCCGCACCCTCCGGACCGCGTGGCCCGCATCCAGGCCGACTGGCGCCGCGAGCGGCCCGACCTCGACATCTCCCCGCAGGGCGTGATCGGTCGGCTGCACCGCCTGGCCGACCGTCTCACCGAGGAACTCTGCCTCGTCTACGGGCGCTACGGCCTCAGTGAGGGGGAGTTCGACGTGCTGTGCGCACTGCGCCGCGCCGGTGAGCCGTATGAGCGCGCGCCCGGCGAGCTCGCCGCACACACCATGGTCACCACCGGCGCGATGACGAAGCGGATCGACCGCCTGGAGCGGGCCGGACTCGTCACCCGCCGCCGTTCCGACGACGACCAGCGCGGCCGTATCGTCGCCCTCACCCGGCCCGGACGCGAACTGATCGACGAGGCGTTCGCCGACCATATGCGCAACGAACGCCGCCTGCTGGACCTGCTGACGTCCGCCGAGAGCAAAGCACTCGAAGGTCTGCTCACAACGTGGCTCTCCCACGTGGAGAATCCGCCTCCGTCCGACAGCAGGTGAGGAGCGGCAGCCACCGCTACGGCGGCGCCCGCTCCACCCTGGCCTGTTGTTGCACCTTCGTGAAATGAGCCCGCGAGGCCTTGGAGGGTCGGCAGTACTGCTGCATACAGTTGCATACATAGAAGAGATCACCTACGAGAACCCGTCGGTCGCCGAAGGCATCGCGGCCATCCGCACCGGCTCCCCGTTCGTCTACGGCCTCACCAACTACGTCGCCGCCAATCTCAGCGCCAACGTCCTGCTGGCCGTCGGCGCCGGCCCCGCCATCGGGGCCGCGGCCGACTTCCCCACCGTCTTCCCGGCCGGCGCGGGCGCCGTCTGGATCAACACGGCCGCCCTCATCAGCAACCCCGCCGAACCCGTCACCGCCGCGGCCCGCACCGCCCACGCGGCAGGCACCCGCTGGGTGCTCGACCCGGTCGCGGTCGGCGCGGGAGCGGTCGAGTACGACGCGTTCGTCACGTCCCTGCTGGCGTACCGGCCCACCGTCATCCGCGGCAACGCCAGCGAACTGACCGCGCTCGCGGGCGGCGACAGCACCGGCAAGGGAGTGGAGACCACCCTCTCCTCCGAGGACGCGATCGGTGTCGTGGAGGACCTCGCCCGGCGCACCGGCGCCATCGTCGCCGTCAGCGGCCCCACCGACTACCTGACCGACGGCACCCGCACGGTGGCCGTACCCGGCGGTGACGTACGGCTGACCCAGGTGACCGGCGCCGGATGCAGCCTCGGGGCACTGATCGCGGGCGCGCTCGCCGTCGTCCCCGACGCCCTGACCGCCACCGCGGTCGCGCACGCCGCGTACGCCGTCGCCGCCGAACGCGCCGGTGCCCGCACCACCGGCACCGGCTCCTTCGCCGTCGCCCTGCTCGACGAGCTGTCCCTGCTCGCCGTCTGAGCCGCACCGCCGAACCACCCCTCCGGGAGCACCACTTGACGACCGACTACGCCCACCCCGCCCCCCGACTGCACCTCGCCGCCTTCCTCAACGCGGGACCTCAGGGAACCGTCGGCTGGCGGCACCCCGACGCCGGCGACGGCTTCCTCACCGCCGCCCACTACACCCGGATCGCCCGCGTCCTGGAGCGCGCCGGCTTCGACATGGCGTTCGTCCCCGACTCCCTCGCGGTGCCCCGCAGCCTCGGTGACTCCTACGACCCCGCCGTCACCTGGGGCACCGGCACCCCGCGCCTGGACCCGATCCCGGTCATCACCCTGATGGCCGCCGCGACCGAACACCTCGGCGTCGCGGCCACCGTGTCCACCGGCTACCAGGAGCCGTTCCACGTGGCCCGGGGCATGGCCACCCTGGACCACCTCGTCGGAGGCCGGGCCGGCTGGAACGTGGTCACCAGCTTCCAGGACGCCGAGGCCCAGAACTTCGGCCAGGACAAACTCCCCGACCGGCAGTCCCGCTACGACCGGGCGGAGGAGTTCCTGGAGGTCACCGCCCAACTCTGGGACAGCTGGGCCGACGACGCGATCGTCGCCGACAAGGACAGCGGGATCTACGGCCGCCCCGACCGGGTGCGCGCCGTCGACCACCGGGGTCAACGCTTCGCCGTACGCGGCCCGTTGAGCGTGCCCCGGCCGCCCCAGGGCTATCCGGTGATCATCCAGGCGGGCGCCTCCCCGGCCGGCCGGGACTTCGCGGCCCGCTGGGCGGACGTGATCTTCTGCAGCCACGAGTCCCTGGAGTCGGCCGTCGCCTTCTATGCCGACATCAAGTCCCGTGCCGCCGCGCACGGCCGGGACCCCGAGCAGCTCAAGGTGCTCCCGGCCGCGACGACGGTCGTGGGCACCGATCTGAAGGACGCGCTCGCCAAGCACGAGGCGTTCACCGAACTCGTCCACCCCGAGGCCGGGTTGTCGCGGCTCGCCTACCACGTCAACGTGGACCTCACCCGCTACGACCTCGGCGGGCCGCTGCCCTCCCTGGAGGAAGTGGGAGTCGAGGGCCACTACCGCGAAGTCGTCGAGTTCGCCGAACGCGAGAAGCTCAGCGTGCGCGAGATCGGCCGCTGGTACGGTGCCCGCACCGAGGGAAACATGATCGGCTCCCCGGCGGACATCGCCGACACCATGGAAGAGTGGCTCGACGCCGGCGCGGCCGACGGCTTCATGATCCAGGCCACCCATGTCCCCGCCGCCTTCGAGGAGTTCGCCGACCACGTCGTCCCCGAACTGCGCCGCCGCGGCCTGGTGCGCACCGCCTACACGGGCGGCACCCTGCGCGACAACCTCGGACTCGCCCGCCCCGAACGCGGCGAGTGGCGGCACCGCGCCCGCTCGGGAGGCCGCGCATGACCGGCTCCGCTCTCGTCAACGCGGCCTGGCTGCAAGGGCACTTGGACGACGTCGTACTCCTTGACGCCACCGTTGACCGGCACACCGAACCGGACGGCACCACCGTCTTCGTCAGCGGACTCGCCCTGCACACCGAACGCCGCATCCCCGGCGCCCACTTCGCCGACCTCGTCGCCGGCTTCTCCGACCCCGGGGCGCGCTTCCCCTTCACCCGCCCGTCCGACGACCGCATCGCTGCATACGCACGCGAACTCGGGATCGGCCGGGACTCCACGGTCGTCGTCTACGACCGCCTCTCGGGAGCGTGGGCCGCCCGCGTGTGGTGGGTGCTCCGCTCGGCGGGTATCACCCGCGTCCGGGTCCTCGACGGCGGACTCACCGCGTGGGAGGCGGCCCAACTCCCGGTCACAGACGGGCGCGAGCCGCCACCGCCGCCGGGTGACGTCGTCGCCGCGCCGGCCCGCGAACACTTCACCGACCTGTCCCGGATGCGCCGTATCGCCGACGGCGACGACTCCACCCCCGCCGTCTGCGCCCTGCGCCGCACCGAGTACCTGGGCGACCCCGCCCGCCCCCGCTCCGGACACATCCCCCGCACCACGAACCTGCCCTACGCCGACCTGCTCGCCCCGGACCACACGCTCGACCCCGAACGCACTGCCCACCTGGCCCAGTCGCACGGACTGCGCGAGGGAGCCGGTACGGTCCTGTACTGCGGCGGAGCGATCAACGCCGCCGGGCTGGCACTCGCCCTCCGCGAGATCGGCATCGACGACGTGGTCCTCTACGACGGCTCGCTCGGCGAGTGGCGGGCCCACCCCGAACTGCCGTTGGTGACGGGCCCGGAGGGCCCACGACGAGGAAGCGGATGAAGAGCACACGCGACACGATCTACGACACACTCAGGCAACGGCTGACCTCCGGGCACTACCCGGCGGACGCCTCCCTCGTACCGCTCGCCCTGAGCGAGGAGTTCGCGGTCTCCCGTACCCCGGTGCGCGAGGCGCTGGCGCTGCTGGAGCGGGACGGGCTGCTGGTGCCCACCCGGCGCGGATTCGCACTGCGCCTGCGCTCGGACGAGGAGATGCTCGAACTCTTCGAGATCCAGGCCGTGTTGGACGCCACGGCCGCCGAGTCGGCGGCGTTGCGCCGCAGCCCGGTCGACATGGTCCGCCTCGATGCCCACCTCGACCACGCCGAGTCCCTGGACGAGCCCGCGCACATCCGGCGGAGCCTGAACGACTGGCACGACGCGGTGCGCCAGGCCGCCCACAACGCAACCGTCGTCGCCTTCCTGCGGACCCTCGACGCCCAGGTCAAGACGAGCGCGCCCTGGCGCACCCCCGAAGTCGCCGGCACCTTCACCGCCGCCTTCGCCGAACACCGCGCCGTCACCGAGGCCATCCGCACGCAGGACGCCGAGGCGGCCCGCGTCGCGATGCTCGCCCACCACGGCCACGACCGGGACCGGCGCATACGGCAACGCGTGCACGCGGACCGTTCGGGGGCGGGCGACGGGCGCGCCGTAGCCGAGTAGGCCGAGGGGGGCCACCCGGACCCTGACCGTCGGCAGCCGCGTGTGTGATCAGGACGGCCACTCCGGTTCGGAGAGGGTCGCGGCGAGGGCGTCGAGGAGCACTTGGGCGGGCTGGGACGCGGGCGGTTTGCCGTGGACGGCGGCCACGACCTGTCGGCGCATGCCGTCGATGCGGTGGAGTCTGACACCCGGGTGTCTGTTGGCGAGGAGGGTGAGTCCGGGCAGCAGGCTCACGCCGAGCCCGGCCGCGACGAGCGCCTGCACAGCCACGTAGTCGTCGGTCTCGAACTCCACGACAGGCTCGAACCCGGCCCGTCCGCAGGCCGCGACGAGATGCTCACGGCAGCGCTCGCACCCGGCGATCCAGCGGGTGTCGGCGTAGGTGGCCAGCTCGGCCGGGGGACCGTCCCAGGAGCGGTCGGCCGGGGTGACCACGTACAACGGCTCGTCGAGCAGCGGCGTCATGGTGGTGTCGCGGCGATCGCGCCGGGGCGGGTCGCCGTGCTCGAAGACCAGCGCCACGTCGACGTCGTTGTCGCGCAGGGCGTTGAGCGCGTCCGGCGGTTCGGCCTCCCGCAGGGTCAGCTCGATGCCGGGATACCGGTCCAGGACGCGGGCGGCGGCGAGCGGCACCAGGGTGGCCAACGCCGAGGGAAAGGCGGCCAGTCGGACCCGGCCGGTACGCAGCCCGGCCAGCTCGTCCAGTTCGGCGTGCACCGACTCGACCTGCGCGAGGATCGACTCGGCGCGGTCCACCAGCAGCCGGCCGGCCTCGGTGAGCCGGATACCGCGCCCCATCCGCTGCAACAGCGGCATGCCGACCTCGGCCTCGAGCTTGGCGAGTTGATGGCTCACCGACGGCTGCGCGTAGTGCAGTGCCTCGGCGGCCGCCGTGATCGAACCCTCGCGGGCGACGGCGACCAATACACGCAACCGACTCAAGTCGATCATTTGCGAATCATAGACGGCGTCGATGACGGCCTCGAAAACACGCATTGGACCATTACCGGACGTACTGCGACGGTGAATCGATAGTGGGTGCGAGAGATCCCGGCCGCACACCTTTCCGTCGGTGACCGCCGGTGATCCCACCCCGTCACGCGTGCCCGGCCTCCGGGCGCGGAAAGGAGATGCCGCATGACCACGGCTGTGAATCCACCGTCGCGATCGATGTCGGTGAGCGACAGCGCGGCGCGAACCCTCGCGAACGCCACCAAGACCGTTCCCCAGATGAGCTCCATCACGCCTCGCTGGCTGGTGCATCTGATGTCCTGGGTCCCGGTCGAGGCCGGCATCTACCGGGTGAACAAGGTCGTTCATCCCGAGTCGGTGCGCATCGAGTGCGACAACTACGACGAGTCGCCGCTGCCGGACACCTTCGTCGACTACGCGCGGGAGCCCCGCGAGTACCGGCTCAAGGCGGTCCAGACGGTCCTGGACCTCCACACCCGGATCTCCGACCTCTACTCCAGCCCGCACAACCAGACCGCACAGCAACTGCGGCTGACCATCGAGGCGGTGAAGGAGCATCAGGAGGGCGAGCTGATCAACAGCCCGGAGTACGGGATGCTGGCCAGCGCGGCGGAGACGCAGCGGATCTCCACGATGGCGGGCCCGCCGACGCCGGACGACCTGGACGCCCTCATCACGAAGGTGTGGAAGCAGCCGGCCTTCTTCCTCACCCACCCCGAGGGGATCGCCGCGTTCGGCAGGGAGTGCACCCGGCGCGGTGTACCGCCGGCCACGGTGAGCATGTTCGGCTCGCAGTTCCTGACCTGGCGCGGGCTGCCGATCATCCCGTCGGACAAGGTCCCGCTGGAGAACGGGAGGACGAAGTTCATCCTGCTGCGCACCGGCGAGTCGCGCCAGGGCGTGGTCGGACTGTTCCAGCCCGGGCTCTCGGGCGAGCAGGGGATGGGCCTGTCGGTGCGCTTCATGCAGATCGACCGCAGCGCCATCGCCTCCTACCTGATCTCCCTGTACTGCTCGCTCGCGGTACTCACCGAGGACGCGCTGGCCGTGCTCGACGACGTCGAGGTCGACAAGTTCCATGACTACAGCCCGAGTTACCGGTAACCATGACCACGCCCTCACCCACCGGTAACGAAGCCGCCCCGGCGTGGCTGCCGGACGAGGAGACGCTGAGCCGGATGGCCGGGGAGTTCTTCCGAGCGCTCCCCGGGCAACCGGCGGACCCGGAGGCCCCGGTCCCCGACGGCACGTCGGAATGGCCGACGCCGACGGGTCTGCCGGTCGCGGACCCGTCCGCCCCGGTCCCGACGGCCGTAGCCCCCTCTCCGCCGGTGCCGACAGCCACGCCCGCCGCGAACCCGGCCCCTCCCGTGCCGACCGGCCTCCCGTCCATGGACCCGCCACCCCCGGCGCCGACCGCCGGAATGAGCCCGCCGTCCGGGCCGCCACCGACCAGCGCCCCGGCCACGTTCATGGCGAGCCCCTATGCGGTGGGTGCGCCCGGCTCCGCCGGACCCACTCCGGAGCCAGCGGCCCCGCCGGTTCCTCCGGGGCCGCCGCCCGCCCCGTCGCCGGCCGCACCGGCCCGACTCCCGGACCCCGGGCCGTACTACTTCCTCACCGAGGCAGCCGGGTACCCCGCCCACGCGCCGGAGCTTCCCGGCTTCGGGCACCTCGGGCTGCCGCCGCTTCCCGAGGTGATGTCTCCGACCGCGACGACCGCGCCGTACTACTTCGTCGAGGAACCCGATGTGTCCGGGGCGCCGTCGGGACTGCGGCTCGACCACCACCCGGCCTTCGACGTGCAAGCGGTCCGCCGGGACTTCCCGATCCTGTCCGAACTGGTCAACGGGCGTCCGCTGATCTGGCTGGACAACGCGGCGACCACGCAGAAGCCGCAGGCCGTGATCGACCGGCTGGTCGAGTTCTACTCGCGGGAGAACTCCAACATCCACCGCGCGGCGCACGAGTTGGCCGCTCGGGCCACGGACGCCTACGAGGGCGCCAGGAAGACCGTCGCCCGGTTCGTCGGGGCCGGTTCCGCCGAGGAGATCGTGTTCGTCCGGGGCACCACCGAGGCGATCAACCTGGTTGCCAAGGCATGGGGTCCCGCGCACATCCGCGCGGGCGACGAGATCGTGCTCTCCCACCTGGAGCACCACGCCAACATCGTGCCCTGGCAGATGCTGGCGGAGCAGACCGGTGCCGTGATCAAGGTGATCCCGGTCGACGACAGCGGCCAGTTGCTGCTCGACGAGTACGCCGCGCTGCTGTCGGAGCGGACCAAGCTGGTCGCGGTCACCCAGATGTCGAACGCGCTCGGCACGATCGTGCCCGTCGAGCAGGTCATCGCGATCGGTCACCGGGCCGGGGCGCGTGTGCTGGTCGACGCGGCGCAGTCGGTCCCGCACCTGCCGATCGACGTCAGGGCACTGGACGCCGACTTCCTCGTCTTCTCTGGGCACAAGCTGTTCGGGCCGACCGGGATCGGGGTGCTCTACGCCAAGCGCGAGGTCCTCGATGACATGCCTCCGTGGGAGGGCGGCGGCAACATGATCACCGACGTGACCTTCGAGAAGTCCAGCTTCCAGCCCCCGCCGGGTCGTTTCGAGGCCGGTACCGGCAACATCGCCGACGCGGTGGGGCTGGCCGCCGCCATCGACTACGTGGAGCGCGTCGGCCTGCCGAACATCGCGGCCTACGAGCACACCCTCGTCGAGCACGCTACCGAAGGCCTGCGCGGTGTGCCCGGGCTGCGGCTGGTCGGCACGGCCCCGAACAAGGCGAGCATCGTGTCGTTCGTCCTGGACGGGTACGAGCCGGCCGAGGTCGGCACCGCGCTCAACGAGGAAGGCATCGCGGTCCGTTCGGGCCACCACTGCGCGCAGCCGATCCTGCGTCGGTACGGGCTGGAGGCCACCGTCCGGCCGTCGTTCGCCTTCTACAACACGCACGCCGAGGTGGACACGCTGATCACGGCGGTCCACCGGCTCGCGGACCGCCGTTAGGGCCTGTTGCGAAAGTGGCGTGGTCGCCCGAAGGGCGGCCACGCGGCAGGCGCCGCTTCGTATCAGGCTCCGGAGGACTGCTGTCTCTTGGAGCCGTGGGCCGCGAGCGGAAGACTGCGCAGCGACAGTGCGCTCGGCGCCGGCAGCGCTCCGTGGGCCGCCTCGGCGCGGAACGACTGGAGCAAGTACGCCACCAGACGCCGGGACGCCGCACGGTCATCCGGCAATGCGGTGACCAGACCGCAGTGGGACAACAAGGCCACGGCGAAGTCGGAGGGGTGGAAGTCGGCCCGCAGCACGCCCGCCGCCTGAGCCCTGCGGACCAGGGTCATGAAGTCCTGCTCGGCCTGTTCCCGTACCCGCGCGTGTTCTCGCGTGCTGTCCGGAAAGGCCGCGACGAACGCGGCCGGGAAGCCCCGTTCCTCCCGTTGCAGTTCGCAGACCGTCTCGACCAGTCGCTGGAAGCCCTGCCACGGATCGGGGTCGGCCAGCGCCTCGGTGAGCGCCCGGGCACAGGTGTCCATCTGGTGCGCGAACGCGGCCCGCACCAGGGCGTCCCGCGTCGGGAAACGCCGGTACAGCGTCGCCACGCCGACCCCCGCCCGTCGGGCCACGGTCGCCATGGGCGCGTCGATGCCGTGCTCGGCGAAGACCACACGGGCAGCCTCGAGGATGCGCCGCTGGTTGCGCCGGGCGTCCGCCCGCAGACTGTCCTGCCCCGCGATCCGAGAGGAATCCCCCACCACTGTCTCTCACCTCCGGCCAAGTGGACGATCTCGTCCGTTTACCAGCCTACGCTCGGCGCCACGATCCCCCCGCACGGCCACTGGTGGCGAAGGTGAGAACGCAACGATGGACGACCGAACGATGAAAGCCGTACTGTTCGACCGCTTCGGCGGCCCCGAAGTGCTGTACGTGGGCCGGGTGCCACGCCCCGGACCGGCACCCGGCGAAGTCCTCGTGCGCGTACGCGCGTTCAGCGTGAACGGCGGCGAACTGGCGGCCCGTTCCGGTCGGGCCCGCCTCCTCACCGGCCGGAAGTTCCCGCAGCGCATCGGGCTCGACTTCACCGGCGAGATCGCCGCACTCGGCACCGGCGCGACCGGCGTAGCGGTCGGCGACCAGGTGTGGGGCATCCTGGGCCGCACCTCCGGATTCGGCAGCGCCGCCGAGTACGTGACGGTACGGCCCGAGCGGCTCGGCCGGGTCCCGGACGGACTGGACCTCGTGGCCGCCGCCGCGCTGCCGGTGGCCACCACGGCCGTCACGGCCCTCCGCGACAAGGCCGCACTGCGCCCCGGCGAACGGCTGCTGGTACGGGGCGCGGCGGGCGGCGTCGGCAACGCCGCCGTCCAGCTGGGACAGGCGTACGGTGCCGAGGTCACGGCCCTGGCCCGCGCTGCCAACCTCGACTTCGTCCGTACGCTCGGTGCCCACCACGCCGTCGACCACCGGACCGTGTCCCCTGCGGAACTGGGACTGTTCGACGTGGTCCTCGACACGGCGGGCACCGACCTGCGTACCGTACGGCGGATGCTGAAGCCGGGCGGACGCATGGTCACCATCGCCTTCGACCTGACGCGGCCCGCCGCCTCGCTGGGCTACATCGCGGCCAGCGCCGTCCACGGACGCGGCCGGGTGCGCTTCTTCAGCGGCAACCCCGAACGTGCGCTCTTCGACGACCTCGCCCGCCAGGTGACGGAGGGGAAGCTGCGGCCGGCGGTGGACACGGTCTTCCCGCTGGAAGAGACAGCGGCCGCACACCGGGCGCTGGAGGCGGGCGGGGTGCGGGGCAAGTACGTGGTCAGGGTCGACTAGGGTTTGCTGGGAAGGCGCAGGTCACAGCCACTTGTTGAGGACTGCGACCAGCACGGTCGCCTCGTGGCGGACGGCGAGCTGGTCGTATCTCGTGGCCACGGCCCGGTGGCGCTTGAGGCGGTTGATCCCGCACTCGACGGTATGCCGCTCGCGGTAGTCGGTTTTGTCGAACTTCGGCGGCCGACCGCCTCGGGCACCGAGCTTCCGGCGGTTGCGGACGCGGTCGGCGGGGACCGGGATGGTTGCCTTGATTCCGCGTCCGCGCAGGTAGGCCCGGTTGCGGCGGGAGTCGTACGCCCTGTCGGCCCGCACCCGGTCCGGCTGCCTGCGGGGCCTGCCCGGATCAAGGCGAGGTACCGGGATGGCTTCCAGGACCGGCTCGAATTGCGGCGAGTCACCCCGCTGACCGGCTGTGATCACGACGCTCAGCGGCTTCTGCCCCTGCTCGACGCCAAGGTGGATCTTGGTGGTCAGGCCGCCTCGGGAACGTCCGGGACCATGGTCGGCCGGCTCAGCGGCAATGCCGCCGGGCGGTTCCTTCTGCAGATCCCCTTTTTCGAGGCTCGGCGGCGTGCTGGTGGGCCCGGCAGACGGTGGAGTCGATATTCACGTCCCAGGTGATCAGGCCCTTCGCGTCCGCCTGAGCTTGGAACTGAGTGACGAACCTGGCCCAGGTGCCGTCGCGTCCACACCGGCGGACGGCCCATCTTGATGCCCTGCGGCAACAACGACTCAAGCCGGGCCCACTGTCCATTCGCCAGATCACCACGCCCCACAGGGCGTGATCATCCACGACCAAGATCCACTTTCGCAACAGGCCCTGGCCGGACGTGCCACCCCGACCGCTACGGCGGAGACCTGCCCGAGGTCTCCGCCGTACCGGCATCAAGTCGGCCTGCCCGCCCTCCCTTTGCTCACTTCTTGAGCCAGCCGACCTTCGTGTAGTCGACGTCGGCGAGGCCGCTCGCGCCGTAGTTGGCGAGGGTCGAGCGGACCGCGAGGACCTGGGGTCGCTGGTAGACCGGGATGGAGTGGCCCAGTGCCCAGATCTTGGCGTCGGCCTCGTTGTAGAGCTTGTTCGCCTCGGTGGTGTCCGTTGTCTCGGTGGCCTTCTTGAGCAGGGCGTCGATCTCGGGGGAGCCGACCGAACCGTAGTTCTGGTAGAGGTTCCCGCCGGACGGCTCGCGGTAGATCGGGTACGCCTGGGAGCGGAAGATCTGGTCGACCCAACGGAAGCTCGTCAGATCGAAGTTGCCGATCGTGACGTACTTGGAGAAGTAGTCGTTCGACGGCACCTTCACGATGTTCAGCTTGATCCCGGCCTGCGCCAACTGCGCCTGCACCAGCTCGGACTGGTCCACCTGCGCGGAGGTGGAGCCCGCGCTGAGCGTGTAGCCGAGCGTGAGCTGCTTGCCGGCCTTGACCCGCTTTCCGCCCTGGAGCTTCCAGCCCGCCGCGTCCAGCAGCTCGCCCGCCTTCTTCAGGTCGTAGGTGCCGTACGTACCGGAGTTGTCCTGGTAGCCGGCCTGGTTGGGCATGAAGAAGTGGCTGCCGTACGGCTTCAGTTGGACAGGGAGGTCCTTGCCGAAGGCGGCGGCGATGGACGTGCGGTCGATGGCGTGCTGGAGGGCCTGGCGGACGCGGACGTCCTTGAGCGGGCCGCGTGCGCCGTTGAACTCGATGTGCACCTCGTCCCAGCGGGCGCCGACGCGGATGTCGGTGCCGGCCGCCTTGTACAGCCGCTTGTAGTCCTCGGGCAGGAGCGCGCTCGCGTAGTCGATCTCCTTGTTGAGGTAGGCGTCCGTCCAGGCGGAGTAGTCCAGGGCGCGGAAGACGATCGAGTCCAACTTGGGCTTCGTTCCCCACCAGTTGGGGTCCGGGACCGCCGTGACGGTCTGGGCCGTCTTGTCGTACGAGGAGATCTTGAAGGCGTTCGCGGTGATCGGGATCCGTTGCGTCCAGCCCTTGTTGAACTTGTCCGGGGTGTCGATCCCGGATGCCGGCAGCAGCGGGTTGAACAGGTGCTTCCAGTCGGCGTACGGCGTCGAGAAGGTGACCTTGACCTGGTGGGCGTCGGCGCCCTGTTCGACCTGGCTGATCTGTTCATAGCCGGAGGTGTCGGCGGCCTCGTAGGCCTTGTCGGTGCCGTTGTTCGCCTTCCAGAGGGCCTCGAAGTCCCGCCAGCCGACGGGCTTTCCGTCGGACCACTTCGCCTTGGGGTTCAGCTTGTAGACGACCGTCTGCGGGCTGGCCGAGGTCACCGAGGCGGAGAGCAGGAAGTCCGTGTCGGGGTGGGACTCGCCCTGGGCGTCGGCCCAGAACAGCCGGGGCTCCACGAGTTCGTTGATGTCCGTCGCGTCGCCCTGGTTGCCGTTGGCGGTGTAGCGGTTGTAGTCCGCGATCCACTGCGAGATCGCCAGCTTGAGGGTGCCGCCCTGCTGGATGTCGCTCAGCGGTCGGGCGTTGACGGCCTGGCTGCCGGCCGGGGCCGCGCTTCTCTGTGCGACGGGTTTGCCGTCGTCGGAGGAGCCGCAGCCGGTCACCAGCAACGCGGTGGCCGCGGTGGCGGCGACCCAGGCCGTGGCGGGGAGTTGGCGCATGTCGGTGTCCTTCGTGAGGCCGGTGGTCATCGGGTGGACGCACCGAACGTAGAACGGCCTACGACCCCCGGGGGAGACCTCCTGGACACCTGACATGTTCTCTTCATGATGTGGCAACAAGACGCCTGGACCATTTCTTCTGTGCCCGCCTACCTGGCCAAGCGACTCGGCTACTACGCCCTGCTGCTCCTGGCCGCCGTCTGCCTCTCCTACCTGCTGGCCTCCCTCGCGCTCCACCCGCGCGAGTACTACGCCGGCCGGCAGCCCCCCATCCCCGTGGCCTCGGTGAACCACCATCTCGACGAGATCGGCGTCAACGACCGCACCCCGCTGCTGAACCGCTTCCTGCGCTGGCTCGGACACGCGGTGCGCGGCGACCTCGGCGAGACCATCGACGGCACCTCCGTCGACGCCGAGTTCGGCCGCCGACTCGGCGTCAGCCTGCGGCTGCTGCTCGCCGGGACCGTGTTCGGGACCGTCGTAGGAGTACTGGTCGGGGCGTGGACGGCGGTACGGCAGTACCGGTTCAGCGACCGGGCCGTCACCCTCGCCTCCTTCGCGCTGCTCTCAACCCCCGTGTTCCTGCTGGCGATTCTCCTCAAGACCGGCGCGATCTGGTTCAACCAGACCACCGGCACGGACCTGATCCAGTTCACCGGAGAGAAGAGCCCCGGCGTGACCGGCGGCCTCTGGACCGTCATCGAGGACCGGAGCGTGCACCTCCTTCTGCCCACCCTCTCCGTCGCCCTCTTCGCCGTCGCGAGCTACAGCCGCTACCAGCGCAACACGATGCTCGACGTCCTCGGCTCGGACTATCTGCGCACCGCGCGCGCCAAGGGCCTCGCCCGCCGCACGGTCTTCCTCAAGCACGGACTGCGTACGGCCCTCATCCCCATGTCGACCTACTTCTCGTACGGCTTCCTCGCGCTGTTCACCGGCGCCATCTTCACGGAGACGATCTTCGGCTGGCACGGCATGGGGGAGTGGTTCGTCGCGTCGATCGGCAAGAACGACGTGAACTCGGTGGTCGCCGTGAACCTGTTCGCCGCCGTCACCGTGCTGCTCTCCGGCTTCCTCGCCGACGTCCTGCACGCCGCGCTCGACCCGCGCATCCGGCAGGCGTCATGACCACGGCCCTCATCGCCGAAGAGGCACCCGTCGCCGCCCCGCCCGCCGGCCGTGCCACCGTCGTGCTGCGCCGCTTCCTGCGCAACCGCACCGCCCTCGCCGGAGCCGTCGTCCTGGTACTGCTGTTCCTGCTGGCCTTTATCGGGCCGTACGCCACCCCCTGGTCCTACAGCCACATCGACTACACCGCGCTGCGGGCCGCACCCAGCGCCGACCACTGGTGGGGCACCAACCGCATCGGCCAGGACGTGTTCGCGCAGACCGTGCGCGGCCTGCAGAAGTCCCTCGTCATCGGACTGCTCGTCGCCGTGCTGGCCACCGGGCTCGCCTCGCTCGTCGGAGCCTGCGCCGGGTACTTCGGCGGCTGGACCGACCGGCTGCTCATGTTCTTCGTGGACCTGCTGCTGGTCTTCCCCTCCTTCCTGATCATCGCGATCGTCTCGCCCCGGCTGAACCCCAGCGGCTGGTTCGCCCTGGTCGGACTGCTCGGACTCTTCGCCTGGATGATCACCGCCCGGGTCGTGCGGTCCATGACGCTCTCCCTCAAAGAGCGCGAATTCGTGCGCGCCGCGCGGTACATGGGCGTCGGCCCGTTCCGGATCATCTGGCGCCACGTGCTGCCCAACGTGGCCTCCTTCCTCATCATCGACGCGACCATCCAGGTCGGCGGCGCGGTGATGAGCGAGACCGCGCTGTCGTACTTCGGCTTCGGCGTCCAGCCGCCCGACGTATCGCTCGGCACGCTGATCGCCGACGGGACGAGCGCCGCGGTCACCTACCCCTGGATGTTCTTCTTCGCGGCCGGACTCCTGGTCGTCTTCGTCCTGGCGGTGAACCTGGTGGGCGACGGGCTGCGGGACGCGCTGGACCCCACCTCGAAAGGCGCCTCCCGATGAGCCCGATACTCCAAGTGACCGATCTGGACGTCGACTTCGACGGGTGTCCCGCCGTACGCGGAGTCGGTCTCACCCTCGAACGCGGTGAAGTCCTCGGCCTCGTCGGCGAGTCGGGCTCCGGCAAGTCCGCCACCGCGCTCGCCGTACTCGGCCTGCTCCCGGGCAACGCGACGGTCCGCGGATCCGTGCGGCTCGACGGCCAGGAGCTCGTCGGCGCCTCGGAGCGGCAGCTCACCAAGGTCCGTGGCAGCCGCGTCTCCATGGTCTTCCAGGACCCGTTGTCCGCGTTCACGCCCGTCTACCGGATCGGCGACCAGATCGCCGAAGCGGTCCGCGCCCACCAGGAGGTCTCCCGCGAACAGGCCCTGGAACGAGCGGTCGAACTGCTCGACGTCGTCGGGATCCCCGAACCCGCCCTGCGCGCACGGGCGTTCCCGCACGAGTTCTCCGGCGGCATGCGCCAGCGCGCGATGATCGCCATGGCGATGGCCAACGACCCCGACATCATCCTCGCCGACGAACCGACCACCGCCCTCGACGTCACCATCCAGGCCCAGGTGCTCGACGTCCTGCACACCGCCCGGCGCGAGACCGGGGCCGCGGTACTCCTGGTCAGCCACGACCTCGGCGTCATCGCCGGGACGGCCGACCGCGTGGCCGTGATGCACGAGGGACGGGTCGTCGAGTCCGGCACGGCCGTCGACGTCTTCGAGCGGCCCCAGGAGCCGTACACGAAGCGGCTGTTGGCCGCCGTGCCCCGGATGGACACCCCGCGCGCACCTCAACCGCCCACCGGCGAAACGGTGTTGAAGGTCCGCGGACTCACCAGGACCTTCCCCCTCCTCAAAGGAACCGCCTTCAAGCGCAGGATCGGCTCCGTGTACGCCGTCGACGGCGTCGACCTCGACATCCGGCGCGGCGAGACGCTCGCCCTCGTCGGCGAGTCGGGGTCGGGGAAGTCGACGACGCTCTTCGAACTGCTCGAACTGGCCCGCCCGGAAGGCGGATCGGTCGAGCTGTTCGGCAGGGACCTCGCCGGGCTCGGCAAGGCGGAGGCGAAGGCCCTGCGCCGCCGCGTCCAGATCGTCTTCCAGGACCCGATGGCCTCCCTCGACCCCCGGATGCCCGTGGCGGACATCGTCGCCGAGCCGCTGCGCACCCAGGGCGCGGACCGGGCGACCATCGGCCGCCGGGTGCCCGAACTCCTCACCCAGGTCGGCCTGGACCCGGCCCACGCGGAGCGCTACCCGCACGAGTTCTCCGGCGGCCAGCGGCAGCGCATCGGCATCGCCCGCGCGCTGTCCGTCGAACCCGAACTGCTCGTCCTCGACGAACCGGTCTCCGCCCTCGACGTCTCCGTCCAGGCCGGCGTGCTCGAACTGCTGCGACGCCTCAAGGAAGAGCTGGGCCTCGCCTATCTCTTCGTCTCCCACGACCTGTCCGTCGTACGGAACATCGCCGACCGCGTGAGCGTGGTCTACCTCGGCCGCACGGTCGAGGCCGGCCCGGTCGACGAGGTCTTCGAGCGACCCCGGCATCCCTACACCCAGGCTCTCCTCTCCGCCGTACCCCTGCCGGATCCGGTACGCGAGCGGGCACGGCAGCGGTCGCGCATCCTGCTCGCCGGTGACCCGCCCAGCCCGACGCGACGCTACGACGGCTGCCGGTTCCGGGCGCGCTGCCCGCTCCACCCGCAGCTGGCGGAGGGGGAGCGGAAACGCTGTGACCAGGAGGTGCCGGTGCTCGACGGGGACGGGGCGGCCTGCCACTTCGCGCGCGTACGGGAGGTTGTCCTGCCTTCCTCTTCCTAGGGCGAGTCGCGGATTCCCACGTGAGGAGGTGTCTGCGCCCCGGCTTCGGGGGCAGACGGCGATGGATCGGGTGCGAACGGCACCCGGCCGTGGACCGCCGCGAGGCGCCGACCCGTGGGAGCCCCGATGTCGACCGCCGTGCCGGGAAGAACAGCAGGAGCGAGCGGGGACGAACCCGAGGCGGTCCGGCCGGGCCGCGCGCCGGTTCTGCCCCGCGGTACCGGCACCACCGCGGCACGCATCGGCGTACTGACCGTCTGCCAGGCCGCCCTGATGGTGGGCTTCGGACTCCTGATCACGGGCCCGGCCAAGAACGTGTGGCCGTTGACGGTGGAGGACCACGTCGACGAGGGGTTCGAGCGGATCCGTACCAGCACGCTGACCACGCTGTCGTACGTCGGCTCGGAGGCGGGCAACACCCTCACGGTGATCGCCATCACCCTGCTGAGCTGCGTGGCGATGTTGCTCCTGCCCCGGCTGCCGATGTGGCGTCAGGCGGTCTTCCTCGCCGTCGCCGTCTCGCTCCAGGCACTCGTGTTCCTGGCCGTCACCCTGTCGGTGGACCGGAACCGCCCGCAGGTGCACCGCCTCGACGCCTCCCCGCCGACGTCCAGTTACACCTCCGGCCACACCGGCGCGGCCACCGCGCTGTATGCCGGACTCGCGGTGCTCGTGCTGTCCCGGGTGCGCAGGCCCTGGCGGTGGCCGCTGGCCGGGCTGCTGTTCCTCCTGCCGCTGGTCGTCGGTGTCTCCCGCCTCTACCGGGGCATGCACCACCCCACGGACGTGATCGGCGGCATGGCCAACGGCGCCCTGTCCCTGCTGATCGTCGGCCGCGCCCTGTTCACCGACGCGTCCGTGGCCGCCGTTCCCGCGCAGCGGACCGGGCCCGCCGACACGACCGCGCGGGCCGAGGAACGCGAGCCCGGCAGCACCGCCGTGATCTTCAACCCCACGGTGACCGACGCGGCGGCCCGCGAGAAACTGCGGCGGATCCTGGAACAACACGGCCACCGCGCACCGGAGTTCATCGAGACCACGGCCGACGACCCCGGCACCGGCCAGGCGTCCGGAGCGGTCCGTGACGGAGCGGAACTGGTCGTGGTCTGCGGCGGCGACGGAACCGTCCGCGCGGCCGCCGACGCCCTGGCCGGCAGTGGCGTACCGCTCGTCGTGGTGCCCTGCGGCACCGGCAACCTGCTGGCCCGCAACCTCGGCCTGCCGCTCACCCCCACGACCGCGCTCGACACCGCCCTGTCCGGCACCCCGCACCGCATCGACCTCGGACGCATCGAGGGAGACGGCCTCGCACCCACCCACTTCACCGCGATGTCCGGGGCCGGACTCGACGCCGCGATGCTGGAACACACCGACGACCGCGCCAAGTCCGCCGTCGGCTGGCTCGCCTACGTCCTCGCCACCGTCGGCACCCTGCGCACACCCCGGATGCGGCTGACGGTCCGGCTCGACGACGAGCCCCTCCTGCACCGCACGGCCCGCATGGTCCTCCTCGCCAACGTCGGCACCGTACAAGGCGGTCTGACGCTCCTCCCGGCGGCCCGGCCCGACGACGGGGTGCTCGACCTGCTGATCCTGGACCCGCGCGGCCCCGGCGGCTGGCTGCGCGCCCTGGGCATCCTGATGCGCGGCCGCGGGCGGAACGCGCGGCCCACGACCGTGGAGACGCTCGTCCCCGAGGGCACCGGCACGAAGGGCGTACCGGTGGAGTTCCGCACCTTCCGACGGGCCGAACTCACCTTCGCCGTACCGCAGTCGCGCGAACTCGACGGCGACCCGGTGTCCCACGGCCGGCGGCTCACCGCCGAAGTCAGCCCCGGCGCGCTGACCGTGCTGCTGCCCACCCGGGAGAAGTGAATGGGCACCGCCACCAAGGTCCCCGAGACCCGCGACATGACCGGCGAGGACCTCTCGGCCGACGAGGCCCTGACGTCGCTGCGCCGCTACGGCCGCTGGCCGCTGCTGCGCGACTCCTTCGTCCGGTTCCGCTACGCCGACGGCTTCAGCCACTCCCGCGCGCTCGCCCTGCAGACGGTGCTGGCGGTCATCCCGCTGGCCATCGCCTTCGTCGGCCTCTCCACCGCGCTGCACACGGAGAACATCGGGAGACTCGCCGAACTGACCATCCACCGGATCGCCCAGGGGCCCAGCGCCGACGTCGTCGACGACGCACTGGACCGAAGCCGCCACAGCGCGGGCGACGGTGACGAGATCGCCCTCTGGTTCGGCCTGCTCTTCTCCCTGGTCAACGTCACCACCGCGATGTGCCAGATCGAACGCGGCGCCAACCGGATCTACGGCAACGAACGCGACCGCCCCTTCCACCAGAAGTACCTGCGCGGGCTCGTGATGTCGCTGAGCGCCGGGATCCCGCTCGGACTCGGGTTCGTCGTGATGGTGGCCGGCGGCGACCTGGCCGCCGCGGCGGCGACGGTGTACCACCTGGACGGCGACGCCAGGACCGCCTGCGAGATCCTGCGCTGGCCCTTCGGTCTGCTCCTCGCCCTCCTCTCGGCCAGCGCGATCTTCCGCCGTTCCCCCCGCCGCCGCCAGCCCGGCTACACCTGGCTGGCCTTCGGCGCCGCCGTCTACCTCGTCCTGTGGACGGCCCTGACCTGGGTGCTGAGCCTGTACCTGGACATCAGCGGGTCCTTCGACACGATCTACGGCCCGCTCAGCGCCTTCATGTCCCTGCTGCTCTGGGCCTACCTGACGTCCATCGCCCTCTTTCTGGGCCTGTCCTTCGCCGCGCAGCTGGAGGCCGCGCGGGCGCTGCGGCCCGGTCCGATCTCAGCCGACCCGGGAGTCTGAATGGTGGTCCGCGCCACGGCCCAACGTCTCGGTGACCTCCGTCGCCGCCGGGCGGCCGACCGGAGATTCGGCGTCCATCTCCTCGGTTCGGTCGCCGTCGCCGCCGTAGCCGCTGTCCCGTTCGGCCTGCTGCTCGTCCTGGTCGAGGGCCGCTGGCAGCCGCTGCGGAGTCTCGACGCGCGCACGGCACGGCGGTTGAACGAGACCGCGCTCGATCATCCGGCATGGACGGACGTCCTGCGCTTCCTGTCCGACCGGGTGTGGGACCCGGTCACCCTGCGGACGATCGTCGCGCTGCTGACCGTGTGGCTGCTGTACCGCCGGGCCTGGCGCCTCGCCGCCTGGTCCGCCGTGACGGCCACGGCCGGCGGCCTGATCGGGCTGCTGGTCAAGACGGTGGTCGAGCGGGCCCGGCCGTCCCTGGAGGACCCGGTCGCGCACGCGCCGGGATTCTCCTTCCCCTCGGGACACGCGATGACCGCGACCACCTCGTTCGCCATCCTGCTCTTGGTGCTGCTGCCCCTGGTGCCGCGCGCCCTGCGGCCGCTGTGCTGGGCCATCGCGGTGGTGTCCGTGCTCGGTGTCGGCTTCACCCGGATCGCCCTCGGCGTCCACTGGTTCAGCGATGTCGTGGGCGGCTGGCTCCTGGGCCTCGCCGTCGTGGCCCTCACGACCTGGGCCTTCGAGGCCTGGCGCACCGACGCGGGCCGTGACCCTGCCGGGCTGAGCGAGGGCCTGGAGCCCGAACTCACCGGCGCCCACCCCGAACCCGGCCCCGCCGTCCGGAAGCATCACGGCGGATCCGTACGAGACTGACGACCGAGTCCGCGAGATCCATGGACCGGGCTGTTCCGACGGAGCGCCGGGTGGGCCATCGGGCACATCGTCCGTGGTCAAGTCGGCTCCGGAAAGAGCGCCGTGCGCAACACCCTTGGCCAGCGGGCGAGTTCCGCGCACCGGAACTGACGCGGGCGTCACCGACCAGGCGCGTCGCAACTCTGCCTCGGCGCAATGAGCAGCAGCATCACAACGGCGACAGCACCTGTTTGACGAGCCGTCAGTAAATGACAGTGCCTCAGAATTGTATGAAGCGGCAGAAGTTGGACTGCCTGGGCGCGGTCGGTACGGCGATCGTGGCATGCTGCGATGTCGAGGCCCGCACGGGCAGTCGGCGCCCGGGCCGCGCAGACCCTGGGCGGGGTGGGGAAGGCGGTCGGATGGAGCGCTCTGGGGAGGAGCGCCTCCCGCGCGTGCTGCCCGGCCTCAGCGCTCCGCGTTTCGTCGGCCGAGCGGCCGAACTGCACCGGCTGACGGACGCCCTGGCCCGGCCGCCAGCCGCGGTCCTCGTCGAGGGCGAGGCCGGAATCGGCAAGAGCCGACTCGTCCAGGAGGCGCTGGAGGAGCCCGGTATCGCCGCCCGACGGCCGCTGTCCGCCATGTGCCCCCCGTTCCGGGAGGCCCTCACCCTGGGCCCGGTCGTCGATGCCGCCCGTGAGGCCCGGCCCGACGTGGCGGAGCTGGCCCTCACTCCCCTCGCCGGGGTACTGCGGCCGCTGTTCCCCGAGTGGACGCAGGACCTGCCGCCGTCGCCCGAGACGCTGTCGGACGCGGGCGCCGCCCGGCACCGGCTCTTCCGCGCACTGGCCGAACTGCTGGACGCCATGGGCGTCGGCGTCCTGGTCCTGGAGGACGTCCACTGGGCCGACGAAGCCACCCTGGACTTCCTGATGTTCCTCGCCTCCCGCCGGTCCCGCCGGACGAGCCTGGTGCTGACCTACCGTCCCGAGGACGTGGCGCCGGATTCCACGCTGATGCGGCTGACCTCCCGGCCCCCGGCCGGCACCGGGTACGTACGGATCGGCCTCGGCGCGCTGGACGTGCCGCAGACCGCCGAGCTGATGTCGTCGATGCTGGACGGGGAGCACGTCTCCGAGGCGTTCGCGTCGTTCCTCCAGGAGCGGACCGACGGTGTGCCGCTGGCGATCGAGGAGTCCGTCCGGCTGCTGCGCGACCGGGCCGATCTGGTCCGGCGCGACGGCGAGTGGGTGCGCAGGACGCTGGCCGACATCGCCGTGCCGCCCACCATCCGGGACGCGGTCGCCGAGCGTGCCTCGCGTCTCACCCCGGTCGCGCAACGCGTGCTCCAGGCCGCCTCCGTGCTCGCCGAACCGGTCGGCTCGGCCGTCCTCGCGACGGTGAGCGGGCTCCCGAACAACGTTGTCGGCGAGGCTGTGGACGCCGCCGTACGCAGTGGACTGCTCGGCGAGGACCGTGCCGCCCGGGTCCGCTTCCGGCACGCGCTGGCCGCCCATGCGGTGTACGACATGACGCCCGCGCCCGACCGGCGAGCCCTGCACCGGGAAGCGGGCCGCGCGCTGCGGGCCGTGACACCGCAGCCGGTGGCCCGGCTCGCCCACCACTACCGGGAGGCGGGCGACATCGGACAGTGGCGTCAGTACGCCGAACGGACCGCGGACCTCGCCCTGGCCTCCGGGGACCATCGCACCGCCGTCGGGCTGCTGCACGAGTTGCTCACCGAGAGCGATCCGCCCGCCGCCTCGGTGGCCCGGTGGGCACAGAAGATGCCGGTCCTGGCCTTCAACGGGCTCGTGGGCCGCGGCGATCTGACCCGCGCGCTGCGCAGAGTGCTGGACACAGAGGCGCTCGCCCCGCACGACCGGGCGGCCGTCCGCACCCAGCTGGGGCGCATGCTGCTGCACGCGGGCGAGTACGCGGCCGGCGCGGCGGAACTGGAGCGGGCACTGCCGGACCTGGCCGGCGAACCGTTCCAGGCCGCCTGGGCGATGAACACGCTCGGCAGCCCGCCGAGCACCCTGATGACCGCCGGGGAACACCGTCGTTGGCTGGACCGGGCGGCCGACGCCGCTCGGCTGCCGATGACGGCGGACCAGCGGCTGGCTCTTGTGGTGGACCGGGCGACTGCCCTGCTGGACATGGGCGACGAGGCCGGCTGGGACGTGGCCGCGGAACTGCCTGGTACCGCGACGACCTCTGAAGGAATGATGCAGCTGGCGCGCAGCGGACTCAACATCGGTAACGGGGCCATGCGTTGGGGCCGCTACGACCAAGCCAGAGCGCTGCTGACGACCGGGCTGGCCAGGGCCGAGGGACACCGGTACCGGCGGCTGCACGACATGATCCTGGTGACGCTGGTGCACCTGGACTGGTTCACCGGTGCCTGGGACGGACTGGCCGAGCGGGCCGCCGCCCTGGCAGAGGTGGACGAGGAGCCGCTGCTCCAGCTGGACGCCCTGCTGGTCACAGCCCTGCTGGACGGGGCGGTCGGCGGCGGCGACGCGAACCCCGGCCAAGTGGCGGTGGCCGACGGCGGGTTGGGCACCGTCGAGGAGCGGCTGCGCCAGGTGCTCGACGCGGGGCTGCGGCGCGGCATCGTGGATGTGCCGCTGGAGCCCGCGGCCGCCCTGGCGCGGATCCGGCTCGCCGAGGGGTCGGCCGCGGAGGCGCTGGAGTTGACGGAGGGACCGGCCGACGTCGTGGCCCGCAAGAACATCTGGCTGTGGGCCACCGAGTTCGCACCGGTACGGACCGGCGCGCTTCTCGCGGTCGAACGGCCCGACCAGGCACGGCGGTTCGTCGCGGACCTGGCCGAAGGTCTCGCCGGCAAGCACCTGCCGGCAGCGCACGCGGCCCTGGAGACGTGTCTCGGAGTGCTGGCGGAAGGAGAAGGCCGCAGCGCCGAGGCGGCCACCGCGTTCGGCCGGGCCGCCACCGCCTGGACGCGCCTGCCGCGGCCGTATGAGGCATTGCTCGCGACCGAGCGCCGGGCCGGCTGCCTGCTGACAGCGGGGGACAGGGATACCGGACTGTCCGAACTCGCCCGCGCGCAGGCCGGATTCACGGCCCTGGGAGCCCGGACCGACGCCGACCGCGTGCACGCCGCACTGCGTGCGGCCGGGGCCCCGGTACGACAGGTGTGGCGCGGTGGGCGGCGTGGCTACGGCGACCAACTGTCCCCGCGCGAGCTGGAAGTGGTCCGGCTGCTGCTCACCGGCCTGACCAACCCGGCCATCGCCCGAGCGCTCTCCCGTTCCCCGAAGACCGTTGCCGCGCAGCTGAACTCCGCGATGCGCAAATACGGAGTGACCTCGCGCACCGCACTCGCGGTCAGCCTGACCCAGGCCGGAATCACCCCGTCGGAAGGCCATGTCACCGGCGCACGCTCCGATCTTTAGGTCATCCGCCCCATCGCGAGGACACGCGGCGACCGTCAATACTCAGTGCGCGCACGATCCCCGAGCCGGCCTGCACCTGGGCATGACCGGAAGGGCGTCCATCCATCGGATGAGCAGCACACCCACCGAACCGAATTCCGGCGCACCGAGCGCCCGTACGGACACCTCCGCCACCGGAGCGCAGCACACCGATGTGCCGCCCACCGGAGAGCGACACCCCGAACCGACGCCCGCCGCACCGGGCGTACCCGCCGGCGACACGACGGCGGACCCCGCCTGCGCGGACGACACGTACAGCGGTTACGAACCCCTCTGATCCGGGCCCGATCGGGTCCTGAACGTGACGAAAAGGGTGCCCCCTTGCTGTCCTCAAGACGTGCGCGCATGCGCGCTCCCCTCTCCCTTCTCATAGCCGGCTGTCTCGGCGCAGGAGTTCTCGCCGCGACACCAACCGCCGCCGCGGCCACCCCCGGTTCCTCGGCCTCCTCGTCCGACGCCGACTCCGCCAGGTCGTCCGACCTGCTCAACGCCGTGCCGCAGGACAACGTCCCGCAGAACTACGTCCCGGCCGGCTGCAACAACCCGAGCGTCAAGGACGGCGTGGCCCAGTGCTTCGCCGACGTGCGTACCGACTCCGACCACATCGTCCGGCCTCAGGTGAGCGCGCCCCCGTCCGCGGCGTTGGGCCCGGCCGACATCCAGGCGGCCTACAGCCTTCCCGCCGGAGGTGAGGGCAGGACGGTCGCGATCGTCGACGCGTACGGCGACTCCCACGCCGAGGCGGACCTGGCCGCGTACCGCGCGTACTACGGGCTGCCCGAGTGCACCACCGCCAACTCCTGCTTCCGCAAGGTCGATCAGAGCGGTGGCACGGACTATCCCGCCGACAACGAGGGCTGGGCGCTGGAGACCGCGCTCGACCTCGACGCCGTCTCGTCCGCCTGTCCGGCGTGCAACATCCTTCTCGTGCAGGGTGATTCGGCAAGCCTCGACGACCTGGGCACCGCGGTCGACACCGCCGTACGCCTGGGCGCCAAGTACGTCTCCAATTCCTACGGTCTGCCCGGCGAGAGCGCCTCCGAGACCGCGTACGACCACCACTACGACCACCCCGGGGTGGCCGTAGTCGCGTCCACCGGCGACACCGGCCATGTCCAGAACTGGCCCGCCACCAACCCCGATGTGGTGGCCGCCGGCGGCACCCGGCTGACCCGCACCGAGGACACCGAGCGCGGCTGGACGGAGTCCGCCTGGACCTCCGGCGGATCGGGCTGCTCGCTGTACGAGGCCCAGCCCGCCTATCAGCGGGGGCTCACCACCGGCTGCGACACCCGCGCGACGGCTGACGTCTCCGCGGTCGCCGACCCCACGACCGGCCTGGCCGTGTACGACACGGTGGGCAGGGACGGCTGGCTGCAGGTCGGCGGCACCAGCCTCTCCGCGCCGCTGATCACGGCGATGTACGCGCTGGCGGGTACTCCCGTCGAGGGCACCTACCCGGTGACCTACCCCTACATCAACGCCTCCGGGCTGACCGATGTCACCGAAGGGTCCAACGACGACTGCGGCACGGTGGTGTGCACCGCCGGCACCGGCTGGGACGGACCGACCGGTCTCGGCACCCCCGTCGGAGTGTCCGCGCTGGCCTTCGGCGTCCATGGAACGCTGTCCGGACGAGTCACCGACAGCGTGTCCGGCGCCCCGCTGGCCGGTGCGGCGCTGGCCGTCTCCGAAGAGGCGACGGGCGGCCGGGAGTACCACGTCACCACCGACGCCGAAGGCGCGTACAGCCTCCCCGTCGCCGTGGGCGAGTACCGGATCACCGCCACCGACTTCGGCTACCGGGAGAACACCAGCTCCGGAGTGGGCGTCGCCGAGAACCAGAGCACCACCGCGGACCTGACCCTGGTGAAAGTGCCGACCCGGACGGTGTCCGGCACGGTGAAGGACGGCAGCGGGCACGGCTGGCCCCTGTACTCGAAGATCACCATCGACGGCTATCCGAACGGAGCGCTCTACACCGACCCCTACACCGGCAGGTACAGCGTGGACCTTCCGGAGGAGGCCACCTACGCCGTCCATGTGGCCCCGGTCTACCCCGGCTACCGGAGCACGGACCTGAGTGTCCCGGTGGGCACCGCCGACGTACGCGCCGACGTGGCCCCGGACGTGGACCTGACGGCCTGCGTCGCACCCGGCCACGCGTACCCGGGCGCGGCCGACTTCGGAGGCTGGACCGGCACGACGCCGGAGCACGGCTGGACGGTCGTCGATCACGGGACGGACGGCGCCACCTGGGACTTCGCCGACAGCTTCCTGGCCAACTACACGGGCGGAACCGGCAATTGGGCCGCCGCCGACCCCTGGGGCCGGGGCGGTGTCCACGAGGACACCGAACTCGTGTCGCCCACCTTCAGTCTGGCCGGCCAGAGCGCACCCGTCCTCGGCTTCTACGCCCTCTACGCCCCCAGCACGGACTCGGTGGCCGACGTCGACCTCAGCCTCGACGCGGGCGCGACGTGGACCACGGTGTGGCACCGGGACACGGCCGAGTTCCTGGGCCACGTCGAGGTTCCCCTGACCCAGGCCGCGAACGCGAAGCACGTCAAGGTGCGCTTCCACTACTCCGGCAGCGGCCTGTCGATCTGGCAGCTCGACACCGTCACCGTCGGCTCCTGCGCGGCGGTGAGCGGAGGGATCGTCGCCGGGAAGGTCGTCGACGGCAACACGGGTGACGCCATCACGCCCGCCACCGTCACCGACACCGCCGACGGCTACACCACGGCGACCACCATGGCGACCCCCGACGACCTGGCGTCCGACGGCTACTACTGGCTGTTCAGCACCCCCGTCGGACGGCACACATACCGGACCGCCGCCGCCCGCTACACCACCTCGACCGGCACCCTCACCACGCGGCCGGACAAGGTCAACCGGTTCGACCGCACGCTCAAGGCGGGCCGCCTGGCGGTGAGTTCGGCCGGTCTCTCCGTCAGCGAGGCGCTGGGCGGGTCAGGGAGCAAGAAGGTCACCTTCACCAACAAGGGGCAGGCGCCGCTGCACGTCAACCTCGGTGAGCAGAGCACCGGTTACACCTCACCGGACGGGATCTCCACGACCACGTCGGACGTGTCGGCAGGCGCTCCGACGCTGCGCGTGAAGGGCAACTACTCACCCGGACCGGTGAGTTCCATCTCCTCGGCCCCGAAGAGCACGTCGAGCGGCCCCTCGGCCACGGCATCGACCGGCCCCTGGACCGGCATCGCCGACTACCCCGAGCCCGTCATGGACAACGCCGTGGGCACCTACCAGGGCAAGGTCTACTCCGTCGCCGGAGTCTCCGGACTCTTCGGCGGGGAGTACCTCGACCGCGGCTATGTGCACGACCCGTCCACCGATGCCTGGACACCCATCGCCGACCTCCCCGAGGCCCTGGAATCACCCGGCGGGGCGTTCGTCGACGGGACCATGTACGTCGTCGGCGGCTGGACCGCGGACGGCGCCCGCGCCACGCTCTACGCCTACCACCCCACCACCGACACCTGGACCCGCCTCGCCGATCTGCCCCAGGCGTTCGGCATGCCGAACGTGACCACCCTCGACGGCAGCCTCTACGTCATCGGAGGCTGCACCGGATCCGGCTGCGGAGACAGCGTCAGCACCGTCTACCGCTACACACCGGCCACCGACACCTGGACCCGCCGCGCCGACTACCCGTTCACCATGGAACGCGGAGCCTGCGCCGGTATCACCGGTGAACTGGTGTGCGCGGGCGGCATCACGGTCGACGGTGGAGGGGTCGCCCCCCGCAAGGGACAGACCTACCGCTACAGTCCCTCCGCCGACACCTGGACCCGCGCCGCCGACATGCCCGAGGCGAGCTGGGGCGCCACCGCCAGCGGGAACGACGGCAGACTCCAGGTCGTCGGCGGCATCGTCGGAACGGCCGCGGTCAACACCGTCGTCGAATACGACCCGGTGTCCAACTCCTGGTCCAGCCTGCCCAACACCGGCTCCGCCGTCCTCCGGGCCGGCGGCGGCTGCGGGATCTACCGCATCGGGGGCATGACCGCGGCCCTGGACGCCGTCTCCTCGGCCGAGGTGCTGCCCGGGCACGACCAGTGCGACGGTGACGACGTCAGCTGGCTGTCGGCGGACAAGACCTCGTTCGATCTCGCCCCCGGCCGGTCCACCACGGTCACCGTCCGCGCCGACGCCTCCGCCGTGGCCACGGCCGGCACCTACACCGCGCGGCTCACCTACAACACGGACGCCCCCTACGCCGGAGCGTCGGTGAAGGTCAGCCTCAAGGTCAAGATCCCCCACACCTGGGGCCATCTCTCCGGGACGATCACCGACAAGCGCACGGGAGCACCGCTCGCCGCGGCCACTGTCCTGATCTGCCCGGTGGCGCACGCCGGAACGACCGGCTGCGGCCACCTCGCACACACCGTACGCACCGACTCCGACGGCCACTACGACCTCTGGCTCGACGCCCGCCCGAGCCCGCTGCGGATCACGGTCTCTGCCGCCGGCCACCGACCGGCATCCAAGGAGGTGACCCTGCAGCCGGGCCGCGCCACGACAGCCGACCTGTCGCTGACCGCGACCTGACCGCCACCGCCACCCGTTCTTGTCGCGCCCACCCAGACGCTCTGTCCGGGTGGGCGCGGCTTCGACTCCTTCGTGTGCATACCCCGAGGCGGGTGTCCCTCGGTGGGTGTGACCGGTCCGCACCGGACCGTCAACGGCGGTTCCAGCAAGCCGATTCCGGGTGACACGACGGCCTACCGGAACACCGGGAGCGGGGCCGGGACCGCGTGAAGACGTACCCGGGACCCGACCTCTCGATTGTGTTCTTCCGACCCATTGTGGTTGGGCCCGCGCCCCCTTACTGTTCGGGTTTGCCTGAGTCTGTTTGATGCTGTTCGCCCAGTCGGTCTGGAGGCCGCCGTGCGGGATGGTCGGAACGGTTCAGAGGGTGCGAGACCCGGTCGCCGTCGCTGGTGGAGAGCGATCCTCGCGGCGACCGCGACCATCGCCCTGGCGGCGGGCCTGACCGCGCCGGCCACGGCGGCGGCCCAGGACGTCGGCGAGCAGCCGCCCGCCGTCGCTCCGCAGGCGCACACCGTGACGCTCGACGGCTACTCCTTCCTCGTCGACGGCAAGCGCACCTACCTGTGGTCCGGCGAGTTCCACTACTTCCGGCTCCCGAGCCAGGACCTGTGGCGCGACATCTTCCAGAAGATGAAGGCCGCCGGCTTCAACTCGACCTCCCTGTACTTCGACTGGGGCTACCACTCACCGAAGGAGGGCGTGTACGACTTCACCGGGGTGAGGGACGTCGACAAGCTCCTCGACATGGCCCAGGAGGCCGGCCTCTACGTCATCGCCCGCCCGGCGCCGTACATCAACGCGGAGGTCGACAGCGGCGGCCTGCCCGGCTGGCTGACCACCAAGGCGGAGGACAACCGCAGCGACGACCCGCGGTTCCTGAAGTACGCCGACGAGTGGCTGACCCAGATCGACCGGATCATCGCCCGCCACCAACTCACCAACGGCACCGGGTCAGTTATCGCCTACCAGGTCGAGAACGAGTACTACGACGGCTCGGCCGCCGCCCGCTCCTACATGCAGCACCTGGAGGACAAGGCCCGCGCCGACGGCATCACGGTCCCGCTGACCGGCAACAACAACGGCACCTTCAACTCCGGTACCGGCGCCCTGGACGTCGACGGCCCGGACTCCTACCCGCAGGGCTTCGACTGCTCCAACCCCGCGAAGTGGAACGGCGTCCCCGACATCAGCTACGACCACCCGGCCGGAAAACCGCTGTACTCACCGGAGTTCCAGGGCGGCGCCTTCGACCCCTGGGGCGGACCGGGCTACGACAAGTGCGCCCAGCTCATCAACGACCAGTTCGCCAACGTCTTCTACAAGCAGAACATCGCCGTCGGCGCGACCGCGCAGAGCTTCTACATGACCTACGGCGGCACCAACTGGGGCTGGCTGGGCATGCCCGAGAACTACACGTCGTACGACTACGGCGCCGCGATCCGCGAGACCCGCCAGCTCGATCCGAAGTACGACGAGGACAAACTCATCGGGTACTTCACGCAGTCGGTGGCCCCGCTGACCAAGACCGAGGCGATCAGGGCCACCCCGCCGGACGACTCCGCGGTCGTGGACACCGCCCGGATGAACCCCGACACCAAGACGCAGTTCCACGTCCTGCGCCACGGCAACTCCACGTCCACGGCCGTCGACAAGACGCACATCTCCCTGGACCTCAACGCCCAGCCGACCAACGACACCACCTACACCTGGGACGACCCCGACTCCGCGCTGCAGTACGCCGGTTCGTGGTCCCATGTGGCCGACACGAGCTACACCGGCGGCGACTACAAGCACACGGAGTCGTTCTCGAACAAGGCCGGCGACGCGCTCACCGTCCCCTTCGACGGCACCGCGATCCGCTGGATCGGCTCGAAGACCAACAACCACGGCAACGCCGACGTCTACCTCGACGGCACCAAGGTGGCGACGGTCGACGACTCCGGCAGCGAGAGCCAGGCGGTGCTCTTCCAGAAGACCGGCCTGACACCCGGCGCGCACACACTGAAGATCGTCGTCACCGGGACCCACAGTTCGGGATCCACGGACAACTACGTGGCCGTCGACGCGATCGACGTACCGACCGCCGCCACCGCCGAGCCGACCTACCCGGTCGTGCCGCAGCAGCCCGGCACCGCGATCACCCTCGACGGACGCGACTCCCACGTGATCGTCGCCAACTACCGCCTCGGCGAAGCGCAGTTGCAGTACTCGACCTCCGAGATCATGACCAACGCGACCATCGGGGACCGGGACATCGCGGTGCTCTACGGCGACCAGGGCAGCGACGGCGAGACCGTCCTGCGCTACGCCACCAAGCCCACCGTGACCGCCAACGGCGGTACGGTCAGCACCACTTGGGACCCCGTCACAGGGGACCTGCGCCTCAACTACACACACCAGGGCCTGATCCGCATCAGCGTCAGCGGCGCCGGACAGCGCCCGCTGCTCCTGCTCGTCGGCGACAAGGCCACGGCGAAGACCTTCTGGCGGCAGGACACGGCGAACGGCCCGGTGCTCGTGCGCGGCACCCACCTGCTGCGGACGGCGACCAGTCTGCACGGCGGCAGCACCCTGGCGCTCACCGGCGACAACGCCGACGACAAGAACATCGAGGTGTTCACCTCCGCCGCCCAAGTCACCTGGAACGGCAGGACGTTGGGCAGCCACGCCACCGACACGGGGAGCCGTACCGGAAAGATCCCGGTGGCCGCCCCCGTCCACCTCCCGGCGCTCACCGACTGGAAGCACGCCGAGGAATCCCCCGAAGTGGCCCCCGGTTTCGACGACACCAGCTGGCAGGTGGCCGACAAGGCGACCACCAACAGCGTCTCCGGCGTCAACTCGCTGCCGGTGCTCTACGCGGACGACTACGGCTTCCACACCGGCAACACCTGGTACCGAGGCCGTTTCCGCGCCACCGGCAAGGAGACCGGCATCCACCTGGTGTCGGACTCCGGGGGAGGAGCGCAGGCGTTCTCCGCCTGGCTGAACGGCACCTTCCTGGGCAGCTCCACCACAGGCAGCGGCGACTTCGCCTTCCCGGCCGGCTCCGTGAAGTCCACCGGCGACAACGTCCTCTCCGTGCTCACCGTCAACATGGGGCACGAGGAGGACTACAACTCCTCCAACGGCAACAAGACCGCGCGCGGCCTGACCAGCGCCTCCCTCGTCGGCGCGCCGCTGACGTCCGTCACCTGGCGCCTCCAGGGCGTACGGGGCGGCGAGGACCTCCAGGACACGGTCCGCGGCCCGCTCTCGACGGGCGGCCTCTACGGCGAGCGGGCCGGCTGGTCCCTGCCGGGCTACCCGGACGCCAAATGGAACCGCGTGTCCCTCCCGACGACCGACACGACACCCGGAGTCTCCTGGTACCGCACCGACGCCAACCTGAACCTGCCGCACGGCCAGGACACCTCGCTCGGGCTGACGTTCACCGACGACCCGGCACGCAAGTACCGCGCCACGATCTTCGTGAACGGCTGGCAGGTCGGCAACTACGTCAACTACCTAGGCCCGCAGCACACCTTCCCGGTCCCCAACGGCATCCTGAACCCGAACGGCCACAACAGCATCGCCATCGCCGTGTGGAACCTCGACGGCAGCACCGGCGGCCTCGGCAAGGTCGCACTGACCAATTACGGCAGCTACGCCTCGTCCCTGCGCGTCGCGCAGAACGACAGCCCTCGCTACGACGCCCGGACCTACGCGATGCCGAAGCGTCCGGGAGCGGACGTCACCCTGGACGTGCCGGACACCGCCCAGCCGGGACAGGCCTTCACCGCCCGGGCGACGGTGCGGGTGCCGAAGGACCGACAGCCCGTCTCCGGACTGACGGCGTCGCTCTCCGCCCCCGACGGCTGGAGCGTGAGCGCCCCGACCCCCACGTCGGTCAAGCGCCTGCGGCCCGGTGCGTCGGCCACCTTCACCTGGCAGGTCGAGCCACCGGCCGGAACGCTGCCCTCCGCCTCGGCACTCACCGCCACGGTGCACTACCGGCAGAACGGACGGCAGGCCGTCGGCGCCGACGAGCGCATCGTCGGCGGAATACCGCCCGCACCGCCCGCCGGGAAGAGCGACGTGAGCGCCCTGCCGTTCCTGTCCTCAACGAACGGATGGGGCCCGGTGGAACGGGACACCAGCGTCGGCGAACAGGCAGCCGGGGACGGCCGCCCGATCACCATCGCCGGCGTCGGCTATACCAAGGGCCTCGGCACCAACTCCGTCAGCGACGTCCAGCTCTACCTCGCCGGACAGTGCTCGCGGTTGACGGCGGACGTCGGCGTCGACGACGAGACGGGCGGCGCGGGCACGGTGACGTTCTCCGTGATCGCCGACGGCAAGACCCTGGTCACCACGCCGACGATCCGCGGCAAACAGGCAGCGGTGCCGATCGACGTCGATGTCAGCGGTGCCCAGGTGATCGACCTCAAGGTCGGTGACGCGGGCGACGGCAACGGCAACGACCACGGTGACTGGGGGATGCCGACGCTGACGTGTGCCTGATCGAGCGTCAGGTTCATTCGCCCGCCGTGGTCGGCGGGACCATGGACGAGATGCCGGGACCGTCGAGGAAGTGAAGCAACACGGCGGCCTCGGCGCGTAGTTGTGCGGCCCGGTGCGCGTGTACGGGCGCGGTCAACTGCGCCGCGGCCTCCAGTCGTTCGGCGGCCTCGGCTTTCACGACCTCGACCACACCGTCCTCGCTCAGCTCACGCCGAGCCGCTTCGGTGGCGCCGGCACCGACCGGCGACCGCTCCACGGCCAAGCCGCGAAGCTCGGTCTCCTCCACGGGGACCGCCTCGGCGTTGTCCAGCGCGGCGAGGGCTGTGCGAAGGGCGCTCACCGCGGCCCTTTCACGCGCGCGCATCGCTTCCGGCAGCGCTCGACGCATGCGAAGACGTAGATCCATGCTCGTGACCCTATGGCGGCGCCCTTGAGCCCACAACGCGATATACGTGCGGCCGGGCGGGGTGATGCTCCGGGCTGTCTTCGTTCGCGGGTCCTGATCGCCTCCCTGCCCGGCGGCTGCCGGAACCGGTCCGGAGAACAGGGCAACCGGGACCGTCCCTCACAGGTCTAGCCACCGATGACACACCGTCAGGTCTCGTCGCGCGGGGAGCGGCGAACCCAGTGTCCCGAGGGGGGACTTCATGCGCATACGCCCGACCGTGGCCGTCACTTTCCTGACAGCCGCCCTTTCAGCATCGGTGCTTCCGGCAACCGCCCGAGCGGCGGACCCGGCCGCTGCCGACGACACCACGTTCTCGAACGTCGTGGTCAACGGAGGCAAGGACATCGTGCTCGGCCTGACCACCAGAAAGACCGTCACGATCACGTGGACGGCCCATGACCCGGAGGGCGTTGCCGCGTCCTGGGCCTACCTGTGGCACGGTCCCAACACCGACGACGCCGACGGCATCCTGCCGCTGTACCCGCCGTCGGGGACATGCGCGGTGTCGCCGGCCGACCCGACGGCCTCCACCTGCAAGGTGAGCATCGCGGTGAGCGCCGCGCGGGACTTCGACCACAACGGCCTCGCCGGCGCCTGGAAGGTCCTCGCCGGGGCGCAGGACACCGACGACAACTGGACGGAGACCGACGTCGCCGGTACGGCGAACTTCAAGCGGTACGCCCGGGTGACGGTCAACGCCTCGCCCGAGCCGGTGAAGAAGGGCAGGACGATCACGGTCACCGGGAAGCTGACCCGCGCCAACTGGGAGAGCGGCACCTACACCGGCTACCAGGGGCGGACGGTCCAACTGCAGTTCCGCAAGAAGGGCAGCTCCGTCTACACGGCGCTGAAATCCGTCACCAGCGGTGTCGGAGGCACGCTGAAAACCACCACCAAGGCCAAGACCGACGGCTACTACCGCTTCGTCTTCACCGGCACCCCCACCACCGGACCGTCCACGGCGACAGGCGATTTCGTCGACGTCAGGTGACGAACCGCACCCGTTCCGGCCCTGCCGGCGCGGTGTCGCGGCCGCTCGGGGAAGGGGCGGCGTCCATCCGGGGTGGACGCCGCCCCGTCCGAACGGCCAATGTTCGTGGAGTTGCCGCCCAAGTGCCATCGCGGGGACTTCGCCCGGCAGGGGACGCGTGACGCGCCGGCGGCCGTTTCCAACCCGCTTGGAGCAGGCGAGCTCAAGGGTGCCGTAGAGGTGGCATTTCCCCTCGGCACCGTGCCGAGCCGCGGCGGACGCCGGCATCTCCCGGCGATGCCGGGCCGGCCGACGAATGCGGAAGTCGCAGATGAAGGCGACCATGAGCCTCATCGAGGCGAGTGGAGATGCCGGTATGACGTGTTCCGCTGAACCTCTTCGGTATGCCCTGTACCGCCCGGCGCCGACCGCAGGGGGACCGTCGGCCCTCGTAAGCGCACACGGCTGAAAGGACACCGATGTCCGGAACTGGAACCTCCTCCTCGCCCCGACGGCTGACACTGGCCGCGATGATCTTCGCGGTGGCGATGACGTTCATCGACCAGACGATCGTGTCCATCGCCGCACCGAACATCCAGGAGGAGCTGGGGCTGACGAACACCGGTGTGCAGTGGGCCATCAACTCCTATCTGCTGGCGATGGCCGCCCTGTTCGCCTTCGGGGGACGGCTGGCCGACACCGTCGGGCACCGGCGCATGGTCGTCCTCGGGGTGATCGTCTTCGCCGTCGCGTCCGCACTGTGCGGACTGACGCCCAAGGGCGGCATCGCAGAGGGATGGCTGATCGCGTTCCGGGCGCTCCAGGGAGCGGGCGGAGCGCTCATGTACCCGGCCGCCCTGGCCATCGTGGTCAACTCCTACGCGCTGCAGGAGCGCGGCAAGGCACTCGCGCTCTTCTTCGGCGTCGCGGGCGGTCTCACCGCGGTCGGTCCGATCCTCGGCGGCTGGCTGACGCAATGGACCTGGCGGGCCATCTTCTGGGTCAACATCCCCGTCGCCGTCGTGGCCCTGGTGCTCATCGCGCTGGCGCGTCCGCACACCCCGAACCGGCCGGCCCCGATGGACTACCGCGGACTGGCCCTCATCGTGGCCGGGGTGGGCCTGAGCATCTTCGGCTTCCAGCAGTCCTATCTGTGGGGCTGGCACTCGGCGGCGACCTGGCTGTGCATCGTCGTGGGCCTGCTGCTGCTCGTGGTCTTCGTCCTCGTCGAGCGGCGGACGGCCCATCCGCTGCTGGACGTCGAACTCTTCCGCGACCGGGCCTTCTCCGTTCAGAACGTCGTCCTGGGCGTGGCCATGGCAGCCTTCGTGCCGGTGTTCTTCTTCACGAGCGTGTACGCGGAGGTCGCCCTCGGAAAGAAGGCGTCAGAAGCCAGCCTCGACCTGCTCTACTTCTTCCTCGGCTTCGTGGTGGCCGCGCAGGTCGGCGGACGCATGCTCGACCGGATCGGCGCCAAGCGGCCCGTGGTGCTGGGCTGCGCACTGGCCTGCGTCGGCTTCTTCCTGTGGGCGGGCCGGGTGACCGAGCTGAGCGAGAGCCGCATCGTGTGGTGCATCGTGCTCACGGGCGCGGGAATGGGGCTGATGCTGGGACAGTCCAACACCGACGCGGTCAACCGCGTACCCCAGCTCTCCTACGGCGAGGCGACCGGAGTCACCCAGACCGTGCGCAACTACGGCTCCAGCCTGGGCCTGGCCGTCCTCGGCACGGTCTTCGCCTCGGTGCTGCAGTCACGGATCACCCGGTCCCTGACCGAGCAGGGCATGGGCCACGAGGCGGCGAGCCGGGAGGCCAGGTCGATCTCCCAGCTGAGTTCAGGACAGGGCAGTGGTGGGACCGCGTCCATTCCGCACTTCGTCCGGCTGGGCGTGGCCGAGGCGACCCGCTCGGTGCTGCTCGGCATGAGCCTGATCATGGCCGTCGCCTTCGTCGTCGCCCTGTTCGGCCTGCGACGCGGAGTCCAACAGGAACTGCCCGCCGACAAGCGGGAGTCGAGGGCGGCCCAGGCACCGGAAACGGGAGACTGACGGACCGCCACGGCAGCCGGAACGAGCGGGGACCGGAGCCGCTGATCGGGGCCGGGGCGCCGGGCGAAGCCGCCGTCACAGGCGCAGGACGATCAGGGCCGTGTCGTCGGTGTTGCCCTCGGCCGGGAGCAGGTCGGCGAGGAGGGCGTCGGCCAGGGGCTCGGGTTCCGCGTGGCGGTGGTGGGCGAGGGAGTCGGCGAGGCGGGCCAGACCGCGGTCGATGTCCTCCGTACGGCGCTCGATCAGGCCGTCGGTGTACAGCACGAGGGTGGCGCCCTCGGCGAAGGGGACGCTCGTCTCTGGCCGGCCGACATGCTCGGGTCGAGCGCCCAGGGGCGGGTCCGTGGCCTGGTCGAGGAAGGTCACCGTGCCGTCGGGGGCGAGCAGGGCCGGGGGAGGATGGCCCGCGCAGCTGTAGGTGATGGTGTGGTCGTCCCAGTCGATGAACGTCGTCACCGCCGTGGCCGACTCGGCGCCCTCGACGAAACGGGCGTACAGACCGAGGGCCTCCAGGGCGGAACCCGGCCCGTCGGCGACCCGGCAGGCCGCGCTCAGGGCGCTGCGCAGCTGGCCCATGGCGCAGGCGGCCGCCAGGCCGTGCCCGACGACGTCGCCCACGGCGACCGCCATTCCGCCGTCGGGCAGGTCGACCAGGTCGTACCAGTCGCCGCAGACGTTCAGGGCGCTCACGGCGGGCCGGTAGCGGACGGCCGCCCGGTGGTGACCGACCGGTCGCGGCGGGGGCAGCATCGCCGCCTGGAGGGTCAGGGCCACCTCGCGCTCATGGGCGTGTGCCGTGCGCAGCCGTTCGTTGACCTCCTGGAGCTCACGGGCCCGGGTGTACAGCTCGGCCTCCAGTACCGGGGCCCGGCTGTTGTCGGACCGGCCGCCGACGGCCCGGACGAACTCCGTGACCTCCTCCACCCGGTGGACGATCAGCGTCACCTCGCCGTCCGGGTTCCGGACGGGCGCGTTGACCGGGCTCCAGAAGTGCTCCACCCATCGGCCGGTCCCCTGGGGGTCCTCGATGTCGTAGCGGAGCAGGGCCATGGTGTCGCGTTCGCCGGTGGTCGCCGCGCGCCGCATCGACTCCCGGGTCTCGCGCATGCCGGCCGCCGCCGGGTCCTTGGGGTTCTCGGGGAAGACGTCGAAGATGTAGCGGCCGACCAGTTCCTCGCGTTTACGCCCCGACAGGCGCTGGAAGTCCTCGTTGGCGTCGACGTAGACGAGCTCGGGGGTGAGCAGCGCCACCATGCCGGGCAGGGCGCGGAAGACCGCCGCGTAGTCGATCTCCGGATCCTGCATGGCCTGCCCGTTTCGACGCCGAGGGTCACTGTGTCGTTCCACGATAGGAGGGATCTGGCCACGTAGCCCGGAAACGGCTCTTTTCGGTTCGGTGAGCAGTGACGACGGCGTCGGCCGTCACCCGACAGAGTGGCCTGCTCGGGGAGGGCACCCTGGGCGGCCGCACGATGGTATGGCCGGGCGAGCCACCACGCCGTTCATGATGATTCGGTCTGTGTCGGGCCGCCGATGTCCGTGGTGAGACGGCGGTAGGCGGCTCGGGCGTGGACGAGCCGGGCCAGAGCCGTGCCCACCACGGCGGCGGTGAACAGGCAGGCGAGCCAGAACGCGTCACGGTGTCCGGCCCAGGTGAGGGTGCCTGCGGGCGGGACGGCGAAACCGTTGAGGAAGAGCCAGCACAGCACCGCGGTGCCGGGTGCCGCCGTGAAACGGGCGCACAGGCCTAGCAGCACCGAAAGCAGGGACAGCGCGGCAAGCGCAGGCGACGGACGATCGGGACCTATGAGCACGTTGAGCAGCGCCACCAGCACCAACGCGCCGCCGGATGCCGCGGCCCAGACCAGTGGTGTGGCCAAGGGTGAGGGGACGGGCCGTGCTCCGGTACGGAGAAGCACCCAGTCGATCATGCCTGAGACTCCTTCTGGTCGTCCCGCTCCTCCTGGCGACGGGGAAGTCAGCCTGCCCGAGTCCCCGCCACCGGTACAACCTCGCCCCACGCCTCAAGTCCCGGTCCGCACCGCCGGCTTGGACGGCTTCGCCGCCCGTCGCTCGTAGAGGATCGGCCACAGGGCGATCAGGACGAGTAGCCAGACCACGGTCACGGTCCGGACATGTGCGCCGAACGCCGCCAGCAGCAGGGGCAGTACGCAGCAGGGGAGGGCCACGGACAGCAGCCACCGCCGTTCCCGCCCGGCCCGGCCGAGCCAGGCGAGTCCGCTGAGCATGAAGTACCCGGCCAGCGACGAGCACAGCAGCCACCGGGTGGCGTCCGGCAGCGTCTCCAGGTGACCGGCCGCGGCTCCCAGCGCGGCGGCCAGGGCGGCGAGGCAACCGGACACGAAACAGTGCAGCGGCAGCGCCGCACGGGCGGGCAGCACCCCTGCCGCCAGGTGCGGAACCCCCGCGTAGCCGTGCCTGAAGGACAACGCCCACAGCGTGGCCAGCAGGAAGAACGCCGCGACGGCGAGCAGGTACAGCTTCTTGTCCCACTCCGCGTCCGAAGTGGCTTCGACCAGCTGGGCGACGCCCTCACCCAGCACGATGATGACGAAGAGGCCGAGCCGCTCGCTCAGGTGCTCCGTCTGCGACCGCGCGAGCGACGTGCCCCGTCCGGAATCGCGCCGGGCGGTTCTGCTGTCGTGGCGCTCCCGGGCCTCCTGGTGCTCGACGATGTCGCGCGCGGAGACCGCGAACGTGACGTACAGATCAAGGGCGATACCAAGGGCCCAGAGCCAGTAGCGCGTCGGATCGTGCGCCCAGAGGGAGACGATCCACGGGATGACGCCGAGCGACATCTGAGCGGCGGGCCAGTCGACCAGGACCTGACGCCGGTGCTGCCAGGCCCGGCTCGCCAGGAGCCGGATCAGGACGTAGGCGAGGGCGAACACCCGCGCGTGCCGGTCGTCCCCCTCGTGCACCCCCGACACCGCCGCGGCCATGACGGCCATGCCGAACATCGCGGCCAGCACGGTCCGGGTGTGGGTGTTCTCGTAGGCCACGTTCGCGTACAGGGTGAAACTGATCCAAGCCGTCCAGAAGGCGAGGAACAGCAGCGCGTACAGACCGAGGTCGGTCACGTCCGGGACACCGTGCAGCAGGTGCGCGATCTGCGCCACGCCCGCCACGGCGACCAGGTCGAAGAACAGTTCCAGCCAGCTGGCGTGCCGATTCTCCGCAGAGGTCGGTTGCGGGGCCGGTGCGGTGGTGTCGTCGTCGCTCACTGGATCACCATGCCCTGTCGCCGACACCGTGCGAGCGGGAAATCACCTACGACCGTTGCCGGGGCGGGCTTTTGGCCGCCTGGAGCCGCTTGCCGCCGGGTTGGCGTGCGGAGTGAGGGGTGGGGTTCGATGCGCGGGCCGAGGAGGGCTTGCTGGAGTACGGGCGGCCGGGCCGACCAACAGGTCCCTGGGGGCGGTCAGTTGACTGCTGTGGTTTTGGCTGCTGTCTCAGTCGTTGTCGCGTCCGCTGCTGCGGCTGCTGTGGTCTCGGTGTGAATGGCGTTGCCGCGTTGGGGGGTGAGGTCGAGGGAGGCGAGGACCGAGGAGTGGACGACCGTGGGGAGGGTGTGGCGGAGGAGAGCGGAGACGCCGGCGGGGAGGTCCTGGTAGTTGGTGGTGGCCTGGGACATGGCCTGGACGCCGGCGAAGGCACCGACAAGCACTCGAGCGGTCTCGGCCGGGTTCACGTGGGGGAGGAGTTCGCCTTGCTTCTGAGCCTTGTCGAGCAGCTCGTTGGTGACGCTGGTCCAGTGCTGGAAGGGGCCGGTGCGGTCAAGGCCGTCGGCACGCTGGTCGAGGATGAGGCGGGCGGCGGCACGGACGAGGGGGTCGGTCTGGAGGCGGTAGGCGCGGAGCATGGTGGTGTCGATGAGTTCCTGGATTTTGCAGGGGCGGTCGGGGACGGCGAGTGATTGATCCTGTGCGGCGAGGACGCCTTGGGCGAGTTGTTCCTTTGACGTGAAGTGGAAGTAGAGCGCGCCTTTGGTGACGTTGGCGGTGCTGAGGATTTCGCTGATGGTGGCGGCTTGGTAGCCGCGTTCTTCGAAGACGGCGGCGGCGGCCATGAGGATGGTGTGGCGGGTACGGATGGCGCGGTCTTGTTTGGGTTGTGGCATGGGCTGGCTTCTTTCGTCGCGGGTGGGATGCCCGCCGTTCAAAAATACCGTCCGGTTCGTATAGTCTACGGCGTTTGGTGTGGGGGTTGGTGGGGGTTGTGTCTGGGGGTGCCTCGCCCGGGTGGGGGCTCGGTGGTTGGGTTCCTCAAAGGCGTCGACGCGGTGGTGGGAATCGGCTGGCGGGTGAGGGTGCGTACTGTCCTGCGTCGTCGCCCCGGTCTTCTGTGTCCGGTGAGCTATGGGGCCCAATAAAAACCGTCCAGTCCGGATCTTACGGTGAGCGACTCCCGCACGGGCAGGCCCGTACGGCACCCTGGCCAACCCGGCGGGCCGGAAACGGAATAAGCGGGATGACTCGCAGATAATCACCGTAAAAAGGAATCCGTAAATGGGGAACAAGGGGCGAGAGGCGCGGAGCAATGGATATGGACGGGGACGGGGACGGGCAACGGATGGCGGTGGGCGGTGGGTGGCGTCGAGGGCCGGGTGTGGGGAGTCCCCGGTGATCCTGGTGACGGGCGCGACGGGAACGATTGGACGGGAAGTGGTCCGCGCTCTGCCCGCAGGCCTGCGTGTGCGGGTGATGACCAGGAACCCGGCGAAGGCCGTGGAACTGTTCCCGGGGGCGGGGACGCGAGCGGGGGTGGAGGTGGTCGCCGGGGACTATACGGATCCGCCGTCGCTGGACCGGGCGCTGCGGGGCGTGGAGAAGGCGTTCCTGGTCACCACCTGTGTCGACGGCAGTGACGACGCGGCCTTCGTCTCGGCTGCTTGTGGTGTCGATGTTGAGCGGGTGGTGAAACTGTCGGCGGCGGGTGTTGTGGATGCTGGGGCCGGGGATCTGGTGACGCGTCGGCAGCGTGCCAACGAGGACCTGCTGCGCGGTTGTGGAGTGGGGTGGACGTTGTTGCGTCCGCGTGCGTTCATGTCGAATTGCCTGTCGTGGGTTGGTTCTGTGCGTGGTGAGGGTGTGGTGCGGGGGCTGTACGGGATGTCGCCCAACGCGTGTGTGGATCCGCGTGATGTCGCGGAGGTGGCGGTGCGGGTTCTGACGGAAGAGGGGCATGGCGGGTGTGCCTACACCTTGACCGGTCCCGAGGCGGTGACGGCTGTCGACCAGACTCGTGAGCTGGGCCGGCTGCTCGGTATCCCCCTGCGCTTCGAGGAACTGACCCCGGATCAGGCGCGCGCCGCGTTGGGCCGGCGTTATCCGCCTCCTGTGGTGGAGGCTCTTCTGGCGGGTGCGGAGCGGCAGCGGGCGGGCGCGAAGGCACAGGTGGAGGACACTGTCCGCATCTTGACGGGGCGTCCGGCCCGTTCGTTCCGGCAGTGGGCTCAGGACCACATCGGGGCTTTTGCCCCGTTCCCGGACGGGGCTGGTCCCTGCCGGTAGGTGCCGTGGTGCTCGTTCCCGTCCAGGCGGTGGGCTCAGGGCCGTCTCGGGGTTTCATCCCGCTCGCGGACGGGGCCGGTCTCCGCCGGTAGGTGCTGTGACACACGCGCCTCGCGGGCAGGGATCCGTCCTGTCCCCGGGTTTGTGCTCCGGCGTGTTGCGGGATGGATCCCTGCCCGCGAAGCGAGCTCCGGACCCCGCGCCTTGCTTGACGAAGCGCGGAGGGGCTCTCCCCGATGCTTGGTGGCGGGTTTTCGGTGTGGAGAGTGTTGGTGACGTCACGTAGTGGGTGGCGGGTTGTGTGGTTTTCCGGTCCCTGTACCGCCGCCCGCCCGCCGTCGGCGTGGTGCGGCTTCAGGTTTGTTCTGTTCGCGGGCCGGACCTCACCCTATGGAGACCCATCGCCATGACCACCGATCAGACCTCCTCCCTCCTTCTGGGGTTGGCTGCCGTTGTGTTGCTGGCCCGTGTGTTGGGTGCGCTGGCCAGGTGTCTGGGCCAGCCGGCGGTGATCGGTGAGGTTCTTGCCGGGATCGTGCTGGGACCGACGTTTTTCCACGGTGCGGTCTCGGGTGCCCTTTTCCCGGCTGGTGTGCGGCCGTTGCTCGGTGCTTTGGCCGCGCTGGGTGTCGCGGTGTTCATGTTTCTGGTCGGTCTGGATTGGGACGTGGCGTTGGTGCGTGGCAGGGGGCGCCTCGCCGCGTCCGTGTCCTTCTGTTCTGTCGTGCTGCCGTTCGGTCTGGGGGTGCTGCTCGCGCTGTGTCTGGTGGACGGCTACGGCACTGGTGATCGGACGGCGTTCGTGCTGTTCGTGGGGATCGCCATGTCCATCACGGCGTTCCCGGTGCTGGCCCGTATCCTCACCGACCGGGGTATGGCCCGTTCTCCGCTCGGTGTGGTGGCGCTGGCGTGTGCGTCCGTCGACGATGTTCTGGCCTGGTCGCTGCTCGCCGGTGTGGTCGCCGTCAGTGGTGGGGCCGGTCCCGGCCAGTGGCGGATCCTGCTCGCCGTTCCCTATCTGCTGGGCATGCTCTTCGTGCTGCGGCCGCTGCTGCGCCGCTTCGTGGCCCGCCGCCCCGCCCTGACGCTGTCGCCGGCGGCGTTCGCGGCCGTCCTGGTGGGCCTGCTGTTGTCGGCCGGGGTGACCGAGTGGGTGGGTCTGCATTACATATTCGGCGCGTTCCTGTTCGGTGTGGTTCTGCCCCGGGGTGGTGGTGAGCGGTTGCGTGCCGGTGTCCGTGAGCGGCTGGGTGAGGTGAGCGGGGTTCTGTTGTTGCCGGTGTTCTTCGTGGTCGCCGGTCTTCAGGTCGATCTGTCCGGTCTGGACGCGGGTGGACTGGGGGTGCTGGGGCTGGTCGTGCTGGTGGCGGTGGGCGGGAAGTTCACCGGTGCGTTCGCCGCGGCCCGTCTGAACGGGATGCCGGTGCGGGAGTCCGCGGCGCTGGCGACGCTGATGAACACCCGTGGTCTGACCGAGCTCATCGTGCTCAACGCGGGCCTGCAACTGGGCTTCCTGGGCCCGGGCTTGTACTCGCTGATGGTGGTGATGGCCGTGGTCACGACCGTGATGGCGGGGCCGTTGCTGAGCTGGATCCTCGGCCGTGCGGTGGACGCCGCCGGTCCTGCGGACGATGGTCGCGCGGGGGAGAGTGCCGTACCCGGGCATGCGGCCGGCTCGGCGAGCACCGTGGGCACGGCCGTGTGACGCCTCCGGGACTGCCCGCCCCGCGGTCCACCCCCACGTCTTGGCCTCGGGTGATGTGCGACGGGGGGTGTCTGATCATTCGTCAGATCCTTGCAAGTGCTGGATCCGCTCCGCTCCGTTCTGTCGCGGTGTGCTGGGATGGACCGTCGGTGATTTCACGGCCTGCGCTGTCACGATCCTGTATTCCGGTCGGTTCCCATACCCCGCCCCCGGGGGCGGGGCGGTTGTACTGCGGCGCAGGACATGTCCCTGTGTCGCTCGCCTCGCTGCTCGTGCCGTGCCGTTCCGGGGTGTTGTCCTGTGTGCCGTTCTGTCAGTTGTTGCGGGGGTGAGGTGGCCCGGCGAGCAGGACGGGTTCGACGGCTTCGTAGTGGTTGCGTTCGCGTGCGGTGGCGCGTCTGCCGGTGAGGAGGGTGCCGAGGACTCCGCAGAGGAAGCCGGCCGGGACGGAGACGAGGGCGGTGGTGGTGTAGGGGAACCAGTTGAAGTCGGTGTCGGGGAAGGCGGATTGGGGGGTGCCGGAGACGAGGTTGGTGCCGGTCATGAGGATGAGGACGCTGAGGGTGCCGCCGATGAGGGTGGCCAGCAGACCGGCACGGGTGTAGCGGCGCCAGAACAGGCCGAGGACGAGGGCGGGTGCGATGGCGGAGGCGCCGAGGCAGAAGGAGATGATGGCCAGGGGCTGGAGGCTGCGGTGCTGGGCGAGGACGGCGAGTGCGATCACCGGTACCCCCACCCCCAGAGCGGCCAGCCGCGCCAGCGCCATCTCCCGCAACGGTGCCGTGCCGGTGCGGGCGAGGACGTCGTGGGCCAGGGAGTTGGCGCAGGCCAGGGTCATGCTGGCGACCGATGCCAGGAGGGTCAGAAAGATGGCGGTGGTGACGGTGGTGAACAGCAGGCCCTCCGCGCGGGAGAGGCCGGTCCCGAAGGCGGCGCGTGCGCCGAGGAGGTAGGCGGTGTTGCCGTGTGGGTCGGCGGCTGCGACTGCCTTGCCCCCGATGAGGGCGGTTGCCCCCACCGTGATGACGGTCATGACCGCCATGAACAGGGCGACCGCCGAGACGGCCCAGGACATCGCGCGGCGTACCTGGCGGGTGCTGCCGGCGGTGTACATGCGCATGGTGACGTGCGGCAGGCAGGCGCCGCCCAGCACGATCGCGCACTGCGTGCTCACCATGTCCAGGGCGGGGTGCTGTCCGCCGGCGAACTGCAGGCCGTAGCGCAGATACCCCGGCCCGGCGCCGCTGTTGTGCGCGGCCGTCTGGAACAGGGTGCGCGGACTCCAGCCGAAGGTGTGCAGGATGAGCGCGGCGACGACGAGCCCCGAACCGAGCAGGATGACGGTCTTGAGGATCTGGATCAGGGCGGTGCCGCGCATCCCCCCGATGGCCGCGTACGTGATCATCAGTGCTCCGGCTCCGACGATGCAGCCGGTGCGCATCGTGCTGTCGGAGAAGCCGAGGACGAATGCCAGCAGCTGTCCCACACCGGCGAGTTGGACGACCATCATGGGCATGAGTGCGGCCAGCGTGACCGCGCACGCGGTGATGCGTACCGCGCGCCCCGGCATACGGCGGGCCAGCACGTCGCCCATGGTGAAGCGGCCGGTGTGGTGCAGGGGTTCGGCGAGCACGAACATCAGGAGCAGCAGGGAGAGCAGCGTGCTCAGCGCCAGCACCACCCCGTCGTAGCCGCACAGCGCGATGATCCCGCCGACCGTGAGGACGGTGGCCGCCGAGATGTAATCACCCGCGATGGCCAGGCCGTTGCGCAACGGCGACAGCAACCGGTAGCCGGTGTAGAACTCGTCCAGGTCGTCCCGGTCGGGGCCGGTGATCACACACAGCAGCAGCGTGAGGGTCACGACACTGAAGAACGCCACGAGCGACCAGGACTGCGCGGGGCCGGCGAACTCCGTCACGGCCGCCCCTGCCCCTCACGCCCCTCGCGCGCCGCCCGTCGTACCCGGCGGGCGAGAGGGTCGACGAAGCGGCGCGCGGTGAGCTCGTAGAAGATGACCGCCAGCCACGTCACCGGCAGCTGTACCAGCGCCAGGACCAGTCCGAACGGCAGCCCGCCGGGCGCCGACCGCGTCATCAGGGACGGCACCTTGACGGTCAGGGCCAGGAAAGCCGCGAAATAGCCGAGCGCGGCGAACGCGGCCACCCGTCGCTGCCAGCGGCAGGCCCGCCGTAGCAGCCGCAGGTCCCGGTGCGGGCCGGTCCACGGACGGACCTGGCCCACGGCCCACCCCGGCGCCACAGCCGAAGCATGCCGTCCGGCCCGGTGCGCCAGCGGACGTAACTCGGAGCTGTCGGAAGACATCCCAAGATCTCCTAGAGGGTCGTGGGCCCCACAAGGCACGGACCGCGAGAACGCGGGGAAACGGCCCGGTCATCGCACGCTATGCGGCCCTCGCACCCGGCGCAGCACTTCCGACGAACTCCCTGATGAAACCCGCCGTGGCGCTCTGACCTCGGTTGTTGCGGATGAGGACAGGGGGACGGGGGAGTACGGGAGTGCCCTGTGAGCCCTTCGGCACGCCGAAAAAGTCCGACGCACGCTCAGCCACGTATACGCCCACACACACCACAGCCTGGCCCCCCACGACCGCCCATGCTGCTTCAGCCGAGCACGGGCGAGCAGTACGACGAGCGTGGACAGTGTGGCGGCAGCTGTACGGGCGGGGCGGGAGGGAGCCCGGTTGGGGCGCCGATCCGTCTTGGTCTCTCCCGCGTGGACGGTAAGTCACACCGCGCGACAGACCGACCAGCCCGAAGAGGCGATTCCGGTTAAGAATCCGGGAATTCCAAAACGGCGGTCGGATTCGGTCCCGTCAACTGCCCCCTTTGAGGGCCCGGACGCTGGCGGAGTCGATCGCGCAGCGCGACCAGTCCAGCCCGCCGCGGGAGCCGAGTTCGTCCAGGACCAGGCGGTGGAGCTTGGCCCACACCCGGGCCTCGGTCCACTCGGTGAACCGGCGGAAGGCGGTGACGCCGGACAGGCCGAATCCCGGTGGCAGTTGGTTCCACGTGCAGCCCGAGGTGGCTACGAAGATGATCGCGGCAAGCACCTCGCGGTCCCCTCGTCGACGGTGTCCTCCGCCCTGCGGGCGTTCCGGTGCCGGCGGGACCACCCGCTGGAACAACTCCCACAGGTCTTCCGGCGCCAACCGTTCGACAAGAGCAGCAGTCATCACCCCAGAGTGCCGCAAGATCACACCAACTGAAATGACGTCTAATCGGACGGACACACCCGATCAGCAGACCAACCGGCCAATGAGACACGTTCTCCGACCTCGTGCACGGTTGGCCGTGGCACGTCGAGGTGTGTGGCGTTGTCGGTGTTCAGGCTCGAAGGCCGTGATCGAGGGTGGCGGTCTGCTGGTGTGAGAGCAGTCCGGCGACGGCTTGGACGATGTCACTCATGTACTCGCGTCGGCCAAGGTGGCGGGTCAGAGCCCGCCAGTTCTTGAGGTACGCGATGCCGTGCTCGACGCGGATACGGCGTGAGGAGTGCGCTTTGCGCTGGAGTTCGTGCCGTTCCTCGTACCAGGCGGGAGCGTTCTTCTTGAACTTGCGATGCGGTGGCGTCACCACGCGTCCGCCGGCCTGTGCTCCCATGCCCTGGTAGCCGGCGTCCGCGAGGATCTCCATGAACGGTCCGTCAACCAGGAGCTGCACCAGGCCCAGCTGCCGGGCCTACTGGCACGTGGAGACCAGCCGCCGACAACGGTTCCACCTGGGCCGCTGGCTGTCCCGCCAACGCACCAACCGTGGCCGCCTGACCCCCTACGAGATCCTCGCGCTGACATGACTGGGCATGGTCTGGCACAGCCACGCTCTCCGCACCCGCCCTACCGCGTACCACCAGAGCGGGGCACTGCGCGCCGCCTGAGCACCGGCCGCGACACGGCCGGTGCCGCCTTCGGCGCCCACTCGCTACCAGCTCTCCGCGCCGGGGCCGGGGACGCTGCACCCAGCGTCCTGGCTTTCGTCACCATGACGCCGGACGGAACGGAGTGGGGCATGGCTCTGGACAGCGTGCACCCTGGCACGCCTCGGCCGGTAGAGGCGGTGGATATCCCACAGCCCTGCTGGGATTGCGAAGCGTAGGGTTCTTCCGTGCCTGATCTTCCGTCAGATAACCTCCGCCTTTTCCTTCCTCTGCCTCCCGCTGCGGGCAGCGCTGGGGGAACGGGGCCGGTCCAGCCCGGCCTGGCGTGGGCGGCGCAGCGCCTGGCACTCACCCCGGTGCCTGCCAGTCGTTCATGGCTGGAACTTGCCCGGGTCTACGTGATCGCCCGCGAGTACCTGGGACCCGCCGAACACGCCCGTGGCCGGGAACTGGACTGCGAGGCGTGGATCACGGCGCTGCTGGCCAGGTACTCCCGCGAGGAGTACCTGCAGGTCCTGGCGGCCCTCAATCACGCGACCACCAGTGACGCGCTGACGGCGATCTACCAGGAACGATTCCTCTCGCGGCTCGCCCCGGACGCAGCGCAGCACCTGCGTACGGCCCTGGCCGGCGGGGTCGACGGACGGCAGCGCTGGTTCCTGGCACGGCAGATCGTGCTGCGCACCATGCGCCTGATTTTGGTGTCCCCCCGCCCCGAGGCTGACAGCGTGCAGGCAGAGATCGCCACCGCGGTCGCGCAACTCGATCTGGAGTGCGCCTCGGTCCTGCTGGTCCACCTGGTCGGGGACACCCTCACCCGGGAGCGGACGCCCGGGGAGCCGCTGCTCGGCGGCAGTCCGCAGTCCCTGGCGATGGAGATGATCGCCAACAACCTGTTCAACGAGCCGGACGACGCCGGCGACCTGCTCGCGCGACACCGTCTGCTGTGGATCCTGCATGGAGACCGCATCGTGGGCGCCAGAGCGCGCCCTGTGAGCATGCTCGAAGAGGCCACCGGCCTGGCCTTCGACGACATCACCGCCCTCGCCTTCGCTTACTACTCCAGCATCGCCTCGCACACCCCTGACAACCCCGTCGTGGTGAACGCCCTCACCGGCATCGCGGTCGACCCCGAAGTGATCGAACGCTTCCTCGACCGCTTCGCGGTCCGCCCCGATGACCTAGCCGCACGACTGCGTGACTGCCCCCTGCCGTGGCAACTGCTCCCGATCCAGGACCGCCCGCTGCTGCGCCTGGGCGACAGCGTCGTGGTCCTGGACGAGCGCTATCTCCTGGAACGGGCCACCCAGGGCCTGTACTGGCTGGTCCACGACCATGAGAAGATCCAGTACGGCGAGAAGGCACGCCTGCAGTGGACCCAGGCCTATGCGGCGATGGTGGAAGACCGGGTGAAGGAGCAGCTGCGCCGCCTGGCTCCACCGCTCGTGGGAGGCAGCGCCAGTACCTTCTTCACCGAGGACGAGCTCGCCCTGGCCTTCCCGAAGACCAAGGCGGCGGATGTCGGTATCGATTTCGGGACCAGCACCGTGCTGGTCGAGATCGTGAGTGCGACCGTCAGTGTCGCCACTCGCGAGCGCGCCGATGCCGATGCCTTCCGCAAGGACGCGGAGAAGATCGTCGTGAAGAAAGCCCGACAGCTCTCCGTGACAGCCCACAACCTCCTCACCGATCCACAGCCGGCACACTCCCCGCTCACCGGGCCTGCGAAGAAAGTCTTCCCGGTCGCGGTCCGCGGCGGTCATTTCCCCGTCAACCCGATCACCCGCCATTACCTCGAGGAGTGCTTCGCCGACGAGAGGCTCTTCCAGCACAGCGGCATCCAGGACCTGGCCCTGCTGGACACGGAGGAGCTGGAAGCCTGCGAGGCCCTGCACCAGAACCTGCACCTCACCCTGCCGGACTTGCTGGCCGACTGGCAGGCATCCGAGTACAGCAAGGCGTCCTTCCGCAGCTTCCTGACGCTGCGGTTCGGCGGTCACAACATCGGCCGTCCCGACGACATTGAGGCCGCCTTGCACGAGACCACGGACATGATCGCGAGCCGGCTCGGGTTCCGGGAGGACAGCACAGGATGAGTGGTGAGCCGTAGATCTTACGGTCCGTCGTCCTCCGGCGGTCGGGATGCGATGCTGATGCGCCTGAACGAGCAGCTGGGGGCTGTCGATGAGCACGCAGGAGGACATGGTGACTGTCTCTGTGGCGATACTGGTCCCTGTCGTGACCGCAGCTGCCGGCGTGGTGAGTCTGCGGGCGCAGGGCCGGCGGCTGCGCCGATCGCGAGCGGGCCGCCGCCGACTGGCCTTCGAGGACGCGACTCAGCAGGTGGCCTTCGCCACCGAATGGTGGAAGGCGAAGCAGTTGACCGCCGGAACACCGGAAGCGCTCCAGGCCCCGACCGCGGTGGTGAACGGCTGGCTGGACGAGGCGTCCGCGCGGCCGAGCAGGCCGACACCGCCGAGGAATCCCATATCCCGGTCAGTGGACTGCTGCTGTTCTACCGGTTCCGCCGCCGCTCCGCGAAGGCCATCCGGGTCGGCTTCTATGTGGCGCTGAGCTTCATGGCCAGCGTGGTCACTGTGGTCATGAACGACGCCGAGTCCCGCGAGGCCGTCGGTTTCAATGTATGGATCCTGGCCTCCTCAGGGATATTCGCTGTTCCCGCGCTTCTGGGCCGTCTCCGCCGACTCTGTGGACCAACGCTGAGGCGGTCCGCGCTGACCGAAGCCTGGACCGCCGAGGGGACGCGGCAAGTCCGCCAACTTACCCAGCCCCGGCTGGTTGCTGCCCGTGCGCTGGACTGCCGGTTCCCCGGCGAAGACGGCAACTGGCATAAGACGGCCAGCAGTTCGGCATAAGTGGCCTGGCTGTCAGCTCTGTGTCGCAGAGGTGTCCGGACCTTGGCCGGACACCCGGACCGCACCGCTGACGATCATCAACTCGCGAGCTGACCATGCCCGGTGACATCTGTCGCACACCGTCTTGAGCCACCCTGCTGGCGCGTCGCCGCGGCCTCTTGCCCGCTCCGGAGCGCCGCAGAACTCGCAGAGAGCGGAAGCATCCGCTTCGGCGGCTCTGATGAGAGACGCGAGCGGGCCGCGGGCGCTTCCTTCGGCGGTTTCGATAGGCACCCGCAGGCCGCCGAACTTCTCCTTCACATCGACTACGCGGTAGTCGGGGCTGGCAGCGACCAGTTGCTCGTGCAGGCGGAGCAGCGCAGCGTGCCAGCCCGGGCCGACGGCCCGGATGCGGCAAGGGATCTGCAGGGGAGGCGTATCCGGCGTCCCTCTTGAACGGGCATGTCCTCATCGTCCCCCAAGCGGCAGGACGCCTGCCCTCTGACCGCCCTGTGGTGTGGATAACCAAACAACAACACGTTGTTTAGTTGAATTATTATGGTAGGCTGGCCGCATGCCACGTGATGCTCGCGACGAGGCTCGCCGACGGTTGTCTGCGCTCGCAGAGGACCCCACCGCCCGCTGGGCCCCGGTGCGCAGCCTGGAAGAGGATGCCGCACTGCTGGGACGGCTGATGATGGCTACCGCCAATCATCAGCAAAGCGGCGACCAGGCGGCAGACGTGACCCCGGACGATGTGGGTGCGGCGCTCAGTCTTTTCGAGGACATGCGTCATCAGCTGGACCGGCTGGAAACCCAGGTGGTCATCGAGGCCAGGCGTCGCGACATGGACTGGCGGCAGATCGCCCGGCATCAGGGGCTCAACTCCTCCCAGGCCGCTTCGCAGCGCTATCAGCGGCTGATGACCCGCCTCGAAGAGATTCGTCAGGGTGTCAGGTAGAGGGAGGAGGAACGCAGATGACGGACCAGTCCCAGGAACTGTTCGCAGCCGTCGACTCGCTGCTTGCCGCCGTCGACGACGGCACCGTGCTGCCCCTCCCGGCCGAGCGGGTGAGGCTGCGTGAAGCAGCCGGGCTGACCCGGGCGGCCCTGGCCCAGGCCCTCGGCGTACGCGTGCCGAGCATCGAGGCGTGGGAGGCCGGCCGGGCCGAGCCGAAAGGGGAGCGCCGCGAGGCCTACCGCAGGCTGCTCGAGGGACTCGCCCAGCGCCACCCCACACCCGTCCCGCCCCCTGGCAGGCCCGCGACCCCAGCAGAGCCCCTCTCCGTGCCGTCGGTCCAGACAGCAGGGGGCGCTGCGACGGCTCCACCCACGGCACCTCCGGCGCACGACACGCCACACACCCTCACACCGGTGGCGCGGCGTCAGGCCTGGCCGACGGAAGCCGCGCCCGTCGCCGGCTCACGGTTCCCGAATGGGCCACTGGCAGTGCTGGACGCGGACGGCACTGCGTACTGCCAAGGCGGAGTGCTGCTGGAGTGCCCCGCGGCCACCATCCCGCAACTGGCCGACTGGGCACTTAAGGAGTCCGGGCTCGGTGCCGGGAGGCTGCACCGCCACGGCAAGGATTCCGATCCCCTGATCGTCCTCACCACCCAGACCGCCGCCCGCTTCGGCCTGCCCCTTGCTCTGGATGACCGCCGCGCCCTGCGCCTGGCCGACAACCACCCGGTGGTGCGTGAACTCGCCCGCGCCAAGTGGAAGCTGACACGCCGCGGATTCGGTCCCTGGGCCCGCGTCTACCGGCCCGCCGAGGGCGGCCGACGCCAGTGCGTCCAACTCGCCGTCCTGCCCTGGGACGCTCTCGATACCCGAACCTGGGGGAGTGCCGGCCAGCTCCCGGCCCCCGAACTGGCCCAGGTCCTCGGCGACTACGCCACCCGCGTGATCACCCCGCGCGGCTCCGCGGCCGTATGCGGTCTGGAACTGATGACCGCACTGCGCCCGCCCACCCGCCCCGTCAAAGACCCGGCCACCGACACCTGGACTTCCGGACCGAACCCCGGCGCCCTCACCGAGGCAGTCGACCCCGCACCGCCCGAGGCACCCGACGAGCACCCCGTCGTCACCGCCCGCTACCCGCGCGGACACCAGCGCACCCCCGCCGAAGTCCTCGACGAGGAAGCCTTCGAGTGGATCCGCGACCCGGAACAGCTCACCGACGACGAATGTGCGAAGCAGTTCGCGGTGGGCGTCGACGTCAACATGGCCTTCGCCGCGGCCGTCAACCGGCTCACCGTCGGCCTCGGTGCCCCCGTCCACGCGAGCCGCCCCCGCTTCGACAAGAAAGCGCCCGGCAGCTGGCTGGTCGACCTCTCCCACATCGACCTCGACCCCCGCCTGCCCAACCCCTTCACCCCGCACGGCCTGCGGCCCGAAGGCCCGGCCTGGTACGCGACCCCCACCGTCGCCTACGCGACGGAGCTCGGCTACGGCATCACCCCACTTGAGGCCTGGCTGCGCCCCGAGTCCGGTTCCTACCTGGACGGCTGGTACACCCGGCTGCGCGACGCCTACCTGGCCACCATGGAACGCCTCGGCGTCAGCGCGGGCATGAACGAGGCGGATTTCCTGGCCGCCATGGAACACCACAAAGACGCCGATCCCGCCCAGGCCGCCGTCCTCTCGGCGATCAAGGCAACCGTCAAGGGCGGCATCGGCAAACTCCGCGAACGCCCCCAGGGCGCCGGCTACCGGCCCGGCGAGCGCTGGCCCGCCCTGGAACGCCCCACCTGGCGGCCCGACATCCGCGCCGCCGTCATCGCCACCGCCCGCGTCAACATGCACCGCAAGATGCTCAAACTCGCCGCCATCGGCCTGTTCCCAATCGCGGTGCTGTCCGACTGCGCCGTCTACCTCTCCGACGGCCCCACCCCGCCGGACTTCCTGCCCCGCACCCCCGAGGGCAAGCCGCTGCCCGGCGGCTTCCGCCTCGGGGTCAGCCCCGGCATGGTCAAGCACGAAGGCACCCAGTCACTGATGTGGGCGGTCAAGATGCTCGACGAAGGCCACAACCCCGCCCGGCACATCAAGGGCACCGACGCCGCCGCAGACGGGGAGTAGGAACCGCACGTGGGCATCTTCAACGACAGCCTCGACAAAGCCACCGCCAACACCTTCACCCGCCCCCTGCCCAAGACCCCGCAGGCCCAGATGCGCTTCCTCGTCAAAACCGCCAAGGGCACCCGGGCCGCAGCCGAAGCGCTGGGTATCTCCCAGCGCACCGTCGAACGCTACGTGAAAGGCCAGATCAAACAGCCCCGCCCGGAACTCGCCACCCGCCTCACGGACGAAGTCCGCCGACGCTGGCAGCCCCGCGTACGCGCGAAGGCCAGACAGCAGGCCGCCACCACCGGCGGCATCACGATCGAGACCCGCGCCCGGTTCGGCTACACCGCCGCCCCCGGCACCACCGACGACGCCCGCATCCGCCTGATCACCCAGCACCTGCCACCCGACTACGCCGCCCGCCTCCTCGACGCACACACCGTCGGCGCCACCGACCAGCAGCTCCAGCAGATCGCCGCCGAAGGCCTGCAGGAGATCTACTTCAAAGACCGCGGTGGTCGCGCTGCCGGTCTGCGGGTGGCCTTCACCGACATCGACTACATCGAGCTCGAATTCTGACCCGTGTCCGGCTGCCCGACCGCAGCGGTGCTGAGTGCGTCTGGGCGGCGCTGCTTGGGCCCGGTCACAGATCTTGGGAGCGGTCGCGGAGCGTCACTGGAGCGGGATCATCTCGCGGCCGCCACGAAACTCTGGTCCCAGCCTCGTAGTTGGCCGCAGGTCAGACCATGACGCGAGGGACAGCACGGAGCGGGAGCACCACGGCTCCGAGCAGCGTGGCCGTGGCTTCAGCGGTCGGTACCTTCGGGCTTCTCCTCGTCTTGGGCACAGCTGTCGGCTCCGGGTCTGCTTCGACCACGACCGCTACCTGCGCCGTGCCGGGTGAGTGCCGCTGCCTGCTGCAGCTGGGGGCGTAGGTCGAAGGGCCGTTTCTCGGTGACCGCCTTGGCGAGATCGGCAAAGATGCTGGTAGTCCTCGTGGGCCGCGCGGCAGGTCCGGGCTTTCTCCGGAGCCTGTTGGGCTTCGGTGCGGGTTGTGGCACCCGGTGTGGCGAGGGAGGGGCCGCTGCCAGCGCACAGGC
>NZ_JNXE01000005.1 GCF_000716605.1 Streptomyces sp. NRRL F-525
TTGTGGGGGTGGGCGGGTGCGGTGGTGGGGCTTTGCGCGGGTGGGTGTCTGCTGGTGCCGCCAGGTTTGTCAGTCCCGTCTCGTACTCTTGGCCCGTGCAGGAACTCCACGACGCCCCCCTCGCCCCCCTCACCACCTTCCGGTTGGGTGGTCCCGCGACGCGGTTGGTCACCGCGGCCACCGACGCCGAGGTGATCGACGTCGTGCGCGCGGCCGATGACGCCGGGACGCCGTTGCTGGTCGTCGGTGGCGGGTCGAACCTCGTCATCGGGGACAAGGGGTTCGAGGGCACCGCCCTGCGGATCGCCACCCGCGGCTTCGAACTCGACGGTACGCGGCTGGAGTTGGCGGCCGGTGAGGTGTGGACCGACGCCGTCGCCCGCACCGTGGAGGCCGGTCTCGCCGGTGTGGAGTGCCTCGCCGGGATTCCCGGGTCGGCCGGTGCGACCCCGATCCAGAACGTGGGGGCGTACGGCCAGGAGGTCTCCGCCACCATCACCGAGGTCGTCGCCTACGACCGCACCACCCGCGAGACGGTCACCCTCACGAACGAGGAGTGCGCCTTCTCCTACCGGCACAGCCGGTTCAAGGCCGAGCCCGACCGGTATGTCGTGCTGCGCGTCCGCTTCGAGCTGGAGGACGCGGACGGGCTGTCGGCGCCCGTGAAGTACGCCGAGACGGCCCGCGTCCTCGGCGTCGAGCCAGGTGACCGGGTGCCGTTGGCGCAGGCCCGGGAGACCGTTCTCGCGTTGCGTGCCGGGAAGGGCATGGTTCTTGATCCCGAGGACCATGACACCTGGTCGGCCGGTTCCTTCTTCACCAACCCGATCCTCACCGACGCGCAGTTCACCGCGTTCCACGCGCGCGTGGAGGAGCGTCTCGGGGAGGGCGTGGAGCCGCCCGCGTACCCGGCGGGGGAGGGGCACACCAAGACCTCCGCCGCCTGGCTGATCGACAAGGCCGGCTTCACCAAGGGATACGGCACCGGGCCCGCCCGGATCTCCACCAAGCACACCCTCGCCCTCACCAACCGGGGTGAGGCGACCACGGCCGACCTGCTCGCCCTCGCGCGCGAGGTCGTCGCCGGGGTCCACGACACCTTCGGAGTCACGCTCGTCAACGAACCGGTGACCGTAGGCGTCAGCCTCTGACACCGCCCTCCGGAGGGCCTCAATAGGCCAGCCCCACCCCCTGCTTCACCGTCCGGGGATCGTCGGTCATCGCCAGCATCGCGTGGGCGACGTCGGCCCGGCCGATGAACCGCCCCTTGTCCGGGAAGCCGCCCACGACCGTGCGGTACGTGCCGGTCACCGGCTTGTTCTGGAGGCGGGGCGGGCGGACGGTCGTCCAGTCCGTGGCACTGGCGGCCAGGGCCGCCTCCATCTCCCGCAGATCGTCGTAGACGTCCTTCAGGAGGGCCGAGATCAGCCCGCGCGCGGTGCGGTCCAGGAGCCCCGCGCCCTCCGGGTCCGGGCCGATCGGACCGGCGCTCACCACCAGCACCCGGCGCACCCCCTCCGCCTCCATGGCCGCCAGGACCGTCCGCGTGAGCCGGGTCGCGATCCCCGCGTCCTTGCGGCTGCGCGCACCGAGCCCGGACAGGACCGCGTCCCGGCCCGCGACCGCCGGGCGTACCGCCTCCGGGTCGGTGAGGTCCGCGCGGAACACCTCAAGTCCCGCGCCCCGCACGGTCAGCCGCGCCGGGTCCCGTACGACCGCCGTGACCTCGTGGCCCGAGGCCAGCGCCTGACGGACGATCTCCTGGCCGATGCCTCCGGTGGCACCGAAAACGGTGAGCTTCATGGCGCACTCCTGCCCCTGAACGAGGTGGGTGAGTGTTTACTCACCCCTGCCTCCCTCTAGAGTGAGTAAGCACTCACCCACCCGTCAAGCCCGAACGGACCAGCCATGGAATCCTTGGGCCCCATGCAGCAGAAACAGGCCCCGGAGCCCGTCGCGCAGAAACCCGCCCGGGTCCGCATCCTCGACGCCGCCCACGCGTTGATGCTCACCGTCGGCCTGGCCAAAACGACCACCAAGGAGATCGCGAAGGCCGCGGGCTGCTCCGAAGCCGCGCTCTACAAGTACTTCGCCAGCAAGGAGGAGCTGTTCATCAGCGTCCTCACGGAACGGCTGCCCCAGCTGACCCCGCTGCTGCGCAGCCTCGCCGCCGAGCCCGGACAGCACTCCCTGGAGGACAACCTCACCGAGATCGCCCGCCAGGCGGCCCTCTTCTACGAGCAGAGCTTCCCGATCGCGGCCTCCCTGTACGCCGAGACCCAGCTCAAGCGGCGCCACGACGAGGCGCTGCGGCAGCTCGGCTCGGGTCCCCACAAGCCGATCGAGGCCCTGGACGCCTATCTGCGCGCCGAACAGACCGTCGGCCGCGTCCGCCCCGACGCGGACACCTTCGCGGCCGCGTCCCTCCTCCTGGGCGCCTGCGCACAGCGAGCGTTCGCCTACGAGGCCGCAGGGACCGGCGTACGCCCGCCCGTGGACGACTTCGCGCCACGCCTGGCCCGGACGCTGCTGGGCGGAATCTCCGTTGCCGAAAACCCCTCCTGACCGGGACCCTTGTCCCATGAGGCACCCCATATGGAGCTGAGACTCCGCCAGTTCAGACCCCGGTTCGGCCCGCACGAACACCGGGTCGTCCAGCCCGGGCAACCCCTGCGCCACACCTCGCTGCGCGACCAGGCGCCGCTCGGAATGCTCATGGGGGACCACGACGGGCTGAGCCGGCTCGCGGGCCTGTTCTCGTTCGCGGCCTACTCGCGCCACACCATCGTGCACATCCCGCTGCGCGAGAGCGTGCCGCCCGACGAGGGGTGCGGGGAGCTGGTCGATCTGGTGGTGGCCCACCAGGAGGCGGGGCTACGGCCCTCCAAGTGGCCCGAGCTGAGACGGTCGCTGGGGCGCGGGACGCCGCTCACCGTCCGCACGGACGAGGCACGAACCGAGCGCCACGCGCGCGCGTGGCGGGAGCGGCCGTACGACCGCGGGCTGTTGCGGCACACCACGCATGCGCGTACGTACTTCCTCATCGGTGGCCGTGACGTCCTCGCCTCGGCCGCCACCGCCTTCGCCTACGCGGCCGGCTGGGGGCCGCGGCACAAGGGGGTCTCCAAGGGACAGTCGGCGTTGATGGCAGGTCTGCAGTACGAGCTGGAGCCCACGCGCGGCGGCGGGCACCCTCACGAGGTCCTGATCTGTTTCAAGCCGTATCCGCCCTACGCCCAGTTCAAGAGACCGGGGCACTGAGCCAGTCGTCGATGCCCGACAGGAGCTTCGTCTTCATGTCCTCCGGGGCGGCCGATCCGCGGACCGACTGCCGGGCCAGTTCAGCGAGTTCACGGTCCGAGAAGCCGTGGTACCGGCGGGCGATCTCGTACTGGGCGGCCAGCCGGGAGCCGAACAGCAGCGGGTCGTCGGCGCCGAGCGCGAGCGGCACGCCTGCCTCGAAGAGGGCCCTCAGGGGCACGTCCTCGTGCTTCTCGTAGACGCCCAGGGCCACGTTCGACGCGGGGCAGACCTCGCAGGTGATGCCCCGGTCGGCGAGCCGCTTCAGCAGGCGCGGATCCTCCGCCGCGCGGACGCCGTGGCCGATGCGGGTCGCGTGCAGGTCGTCCAGGCAGTCCCGCACCGACGCCGGGCCCGCCAGCTCGCCGCCGTGCGGCGCCGACAGCAGGCCGCCCTCCTGGGCGATCGCGAAGGCCCGGTCGAAGTCCCGTGCCATGCCCCGGCGTTCGTCGTTCGAGAGGCCGAAACCGACCACACCCTGGTCCGCGTACCGCACGGCCAGCCGGGCCAGCGTGCGCGCGTCCAGGGGGTGCTTCATCCGGTTCGCGGCCACCAGGACCCGCATCCCGAGCCCGGTCTCCCGGGAGGTCGTCTCCACCGCGTCCAGGATGACCTCGAGCGCCGGGATCAGCCCGCCCAGGCGCGGCGCGTACGACGTCGGGTCCACCTGGATCTCCAGCCAGCCCGAGCCGTCCCTGACGTCCTCCTCGGCGGCCTCGCGCACCAGCCGCTGGATGTCCTCGGGCTCCCGCAGACACGACCGCGCCGCGTCGTACAGCCGCTGGAAACGGAACCAGCCCCGCTCGTCCGTCGCCCGCAGCTTCGGCGGCTCCCCGCTGGTCAGCGCCTCGGTCAGGGCGTCGGGCAGCCGTACGCCGTACTTGTCGGCGAGCTCCAGCACGGTGGTCGGCCGCATCGACCCGGTGAAGTGCAGGTGCAGATGGGCTTTCGGCAGTTCAGAGACATCACGTACACGCTCCATCTGGGAATCCTGCCGTACGTTCGCGCCGTCCCGGTACCACTTTCCTCGATCGTGGTCTTGCTCGCACAAAGCAGCGGGCCGCCTCCCCGGAGGGAAACGGCCCGCACACGCGCGTGGAGCACGAGAAACGTCAGTCCTTGGCCTCCGCCAGCAGCTTCTGGATACGGCTGACGCCCTCGACGAGGTCCTCGTCACCCAGGGCGTACGACAGCCGCAGGTAACCGGGGGTCCCGAAGGCCTCGCCCGGGACGACCGCGACCTCGGCCTCCTCCAGGATCAGCGCGGCCAGCTCGACCGAGTCCTGCGGGCGCTTGCCGCGGATCTCCTTGCCGAGCAGCGCCTTGACCGTCGGGTAGACGTAGAACGCGCCCTCGGGCTCCGGGCAGAGCACGCCGTCGATCTCGTTGAGCATCCGCACGATGGTCTTGCGGCGGCGGTCGAAGGCCTCGCCCATCTTCGCGACGGCGTCCAGGTTGCCGGAGACGGCGGCCAGCGCGGCGACCTGGGCCACGTTCGAGACGTTCGAGGTGGCGTGCGACTGGAGGTTGGTCGCGGCCTTGACGACGTCCTTCGGGCCGATGATCCAGCCCACCCGCCAGCCGGTCATGGCGTACGTCTTGGCGACACCGTTGACCACGATGCACTTGTCGCGCAGCTCCGGGAGGATCGCGGGCAGCGAGGTGAACTTGGCGTCGCCGTAGACCAGGTGCTCGTAGATCTCGTCCGTCATGACCCACAGGCCGTGCTCGACGGCCCAGCGGCCGATCGCCTCGGCCTCGGCCTCGCTGTAGACGGCGCCGGTCGGGTTGGACGGCGAGACGAAGAGGACGACCTTGGTGTTCTCGGTGCGGGCCGCCTCCAACTGCTCGACCGTGACGCGGTACCCGGTCGTCTCGTCGGCGACGACGTCCACGGGGACACCGCCCGCGAGACGGATCGACTCCGGGTACGTCGTCCAGTACGGCGCGGGGACGATGACCTCGTCGCCCGGGTCGAGGATCGCGGCGAAGGCCTCGTAGATGGCCTGCTTGCCGCCGTTGGTGACGAGGATCTGCGAGGCGTCCACCTCGTAGCCCGAGTCGCGCAGCGTCTTCGCGGCGATCGCGGCCTTCAGCTCCGGCAGACCGCCGGCCGGGGTGTAGCGGTGGTACTTGGGGTTCGAGCAGGCCTCGATGGCGGCCTGGACGACGTAGTCCGGGGTCGGGAAGTCCGGTTCACCCGCGCCGAAGCCGATCACCGGACGTCCGGCGGCCTTGAGGGCCTTTGCCTTGGCGTCCACGGCGAGGGTGGCGGACTCGGAGATCGCGCCGACTCGGGCGGAGACCCGGCGCTCGGTGGGAGGGGTTGAGGCGCTCATGGTGCCCATCGTTTCAGACCGGAAACCCGCCCGGCACACCGGTTTCACAGACTGAACAGGATCGGGCGAGCGTGGAACAACCGTCCGGATTCCCGCCCCGGCCTGGGCGATCTTCCTCCGGCAATCCCCGTACAGGCACTTTCTGTTCGACGACCGGCCCCGGAGCACGTACACTCCTAGCTCGTTGGCCTTCAACAGCCGCGCCCTACCGGGTGCACACCGAGCACTCGGGCGGATGCGGTACGTTGGGGACGTCACAAAGGGTCGTAGCTCAATTGGTAGAGCACCGGTCTCCAAAACCGGCGGTTGGGGGTTCAAGTCCCTCCGGCCCTGCTACACACACCTTCACCAGGATGTGTGCGCAGCGCATGTACGTACAGCAATGCACCGCCGTGCGGCTCAGACCGGGCGCGGCACGGCCACGACCCGGGAACAGGTGAGGATGAATGGCGGACGCCGTGGGCTCCATCGACATGCCTGATGCCCAGGACGAGGTGTCGGAGTCCAAGAAGAAGGCCCGCAAGGGTGGCAAGCGCGCCAAGAAGGGCCCGCTGAAGCGCCTCGGCATCTTCTACCGCCAGATCGTCGCGGAGCTCCGCAAGGTCGTCTGGCCGACCCGCAACCAGCTGACGACGTACACGACGGTTGTCATCGTCTTCGTCGTCATCATGATCGGTCTCGTGACCGTGATTGACTATGGACTCAATCACGCCGCGAAGTACGTCTTCGGCTGAGGCCGGAAGCGAAGGGCGCCCTGACCGGCGCCCCTTTCGCGTGTTCCACCCCCATGTATCCAGGAAGAAGCAGCCACGTGTCTGACCCGAACCTGAACGAGGCCGTCGAGCCGGACGAGTCCGTGGAAGACGAACTCGACATCGTCGAGGGCGCGGACGAGGAGCTGGACGAGGTCGAGGCTGCGGACGCCGACGCGGGCGAGCCGGCCGAGGAAGCCGCCGTACACGTCGAGGACGAGGACGCGGAAGCGACCGAGGACCTCGACGACGAGGCCACGGCCGAGGACGACGAGGAAGAGGCCGAACCGGCCGAGCCCGTCGACCCCGTGGTCGCCCTGCGTGAGGAACTGCGTCTCCTGCCCGGCGAGTGGTACGTCATCCACACGTACGCCGGCTACGAGAACCGCGTGAAGACCAACCTGGAGCAGCGCGCCGTCTCGCTGAACGTCGAGGACTACATCTTCGCGGCCGAGGTGCCGCAGGAAGAGGTCGTCCAGATCAAGAACGGCGACCGCAAGACCATCAAGCAGAACAAGCTTCCGGGCTACGTCCTGGTCCGTATGGACCTGACGAACGAGTCCTGGGGCGTCGTCCGCAACACCCCCGGCGTCACCGGCTTCGTGGGCAACGCCTACGACCCGTACCCGCTGACCCTGGACGAGATCGTCAAGATGCTCGCCCCGGAGGCCGAGGAGAAGGCGGCCCGCGAGGCGGCCGAGGCCGAGGGCAAGCCGGTTCCGCAGCGCAAGGTCGAGGTCCAGGTGCTGGACTTCGAGGTCGGCGACTCGGTCACCGTCACCGACGGGCCGTTCGCGACGCTGCAGGCGACCATCAACGAGATCAACGCGGACTCGAAGAAGGTCAAGGGTCTCGTCGAGATCTTTGGTCGTGAGACGCCGGTCGAGCTTTCGTTCGATCAGATTCAGAAGAACTAGTAGTACTTCTGCTGCGGGTGTGTGGGGGCTGGTCGCGCCGTTCCCCGCGCCCCTAGGTGGGTCAGGTCAGGTGGGCTCCAAGTGGGCCCCCTGGCCTTTCTCGTTTTTGGGCATGGCTTCTTACCCGCTATTGTTGTGCGGTATGCCTGCGTGCGGCAGAACAACCCGAGTGCAGGCAGGACCCGAACGAGAGGACCCGGAGAGCAATGCCTCCCAAGAAGAAGAAGGTCACGGGGCTCATCAAGCTCCAGATCAACGCCGGTGCGGCGAACCCGGCCCCGCCGGTCGGCCCCGCGCTCGGTCAGCACGGCGTCAACATCATGGAGTTCTGCAAGGCCTACAACGCGGCGACCGAGTCGCAGCGTGGCTGGGTGATCCCGGTGGAGATCACGGTCTACGAGGACCGCTCCTTCACCTTCGTCACCAAGACTCCGCCGGCCGCGAAGATGATCCTCAAGGCCGCGGGTGTCGAGAAGGGCTCCGGCGAGCCGCACAAGACCAAGGTCGCCAAGATCACCCAGGCGCAGGTCCGCGAGATCGCCACGACCAAGCTTCCCGACCTGAACGCCAACGACCTGGACGCCGCGTCGAAGATCATCGCCGGCACCGCCCGTTCCATGGGCATCACGGTCGAGGGCTGACACCCACCCTTTAGGACACACCGTGGCAGGGCCTGCTCGGCCCACACCACGACTCCTCAGAACACACACAGGAGCAGTAGTGAGCAAGCGCAGCAAGTCTCTCCGCGCTGCGGACGAGAAGATCGACCGGGACAAGCTCTACGCCCCGCTCGAGGCCGTCCGTCTCGCCAAGGAGACCTCCACCTCCAAGTTCGACGGCACCGTCGAGGTCGCCTTCCGTCTGGGTGTCGACCCGCGCAAGGCGGACCAGATGGTCCGTGGCACCGTGAACCTCCCGCACGGCACCGGCAAGACCGCCCGGGTCCTGGTCTTCGCGACCGGTGACCGTGCCGAGGCCGCGACCGCCGCCGGCGCCGACATCGTCGGCTCCGACGAACTCATCGACGAGGTGGCGAAGGGCCGGCTGGACTTCGACGCCGTCGTCGCCACCCCGGACCTCATGGGCAAGGTCGGCCGCCTCGGCCGCGTGCTCGGTCCCCGTGGTCTCATGCCGAACCCCAAGACCGGCACCGTGACGCCGGACGTGGTCAAGGCCGTCAACGAGATCAAGGGCGGCAAGATCGAGTTCCGCGTCGACAAGCACTCGAACCTGCACTTCATCATCGGCAAGACGTCCTTCGACGACACCAAGCTGGTGGAGAACTACGGCGCCGCTCTGGACGAGATCCTCCGTCTGAAGCCGTCCGCCGCCAAGGGTCGCTACATCAAGAAGGCCGCGATCAGCACCACGATCGGCCCCGGCGTTCCGCTCGACCCGAACCGCACCCGCAACCTCCTCGTCGAGGAGGACCCGGCCGCCGTCTGAGCCCCGCGCTCACCTCGGTAGCCGCGTCCGGTACGCGTCAGCATCGAGCGAGCCCCGCAACCTTCGGGTTGCGGGGCTCGTCTTCTTTCCGGACGGGGTGTCAGTGCGCTGCGCTAGCGTTTCTGGCAGGCACAGCAATCGCATAGGGGTGGGGACGGATGAAGAGCACGACCGTGCGCCGGGTGGGTCTCTCGATAGCGGTGGCGACCGCGCTGGCCTCGGTGGCCGCCTGCGGCTCCTCGGGGTCCTCCGGGGGCTCCGGGGGCTCCGGCAAGGACGACAAGGCCGTGGGCAAGGGCTCGACCCGGGTGAGTCCGATAGCGGCCCTGCGCAGCGCCGAGCAGTCCACCGACAAGGCGGACTCCGCGAAGGTCGAGTCCTCCACGGTGATGGGCTCCCTGATGTCCATGGAGGCCAAGGGCGACCTCGGCTGGAGCGACGGCATCACCGGCGTCCTCACGATGACGTACACCGGCGGCACGCTGGCCCAGACGATGCGCGCGGCCGGGAGCACGTCGATGGAGGCCCGCTATCTGCCGGACGCCTACTACGCGAAGATGGGCGAGAAGTTCGCCGAGCAGGCGGGCGGCAAGCACTGGCTGAAGTACGACTACGACGACCTGGCCAAGCTCGGCGGCAGCTCCGGCGCGTACCTCAAGGACCAGATGCAGAACTCCACGCCGAACCAGTCGGTGAAGCTCCTGCTCGCCTCCGGTGACGTCAAGAAGGTCGGTACGGAGTCGGTCCGCGGCCAGCAGGCCACGCACTACTCGGGCACGGTGGACGTCGCCGACCTCGCCGCGAAGAACTCCAACCTCACCGCGAGCCAGCTCGCCGGCCTCAAGAAGCAGCTCACCGCGGCCGGCGTCACCACGGAACAGGTCGACATCTGGGTCAACGCCCAGAACCTGCTGGTCAAGAAGGTCGAGAAGGGCAAGATGTCCTCGGGCCAGTACAGCCAGACCGCCTACTACAGCGACTACGGCGTGAAGGTCGACGCGACCGTGCCCCCGGCGAGCGACACCGAGGACTTCACGGCACTCCTGAAGCGGCAGGGCGCGGGCTCGGACAGCAGCGGCACGTCGACCGGGTCCGGCACGAGTTCCTGAGCCGAGTGCGACTCCGGCCGGGCGCACGTCCGGCCAGGGCCAACTCCGGTCGGGGCCAGGGGAGTTCGCGGGGCCGAGGGGGTACCAGAGACGTGAAGAAGTGCGCGGCGAGGGCGACAAGGGTCCGCTCGGCATGACGATCACCTTCCTTGACCTGGACAAGCCGGTGACGGTCACCGCCCCGTCGGCGAGCGACACCACCGACCTCGCCGAGCTGATGAAGGACGCCCAGGGCTGAGCCGTACGGGCGGATTTGCTTCAGTCCGTGACGCTCGCGTACGGTGGTCCAGAAGCCAAAGACCGCTGGTCGTTGCCGTGCCTGTCAAAGGGTGTGGTGACCGAAGGATCCGCTGAACAGTGGGCGACCCGCGCAGGTGAACTGGATGTGCTCCCGGGATGTTGTTTCCGGTCGAGCTACGCCCCGTGCGCCTGCGCCGGGGCGTTTTCTCTGTCCCAGCCCCTTCTGAGCGGTCCTCATCACCCGGAAGGAGGCCGACGCTCTATGGCAAGGCCCGACAAGGCTGCCGCGGTAGCCGAGCTCGCGGGACAGTTCCGCGACTCGAACGCCGCCGTGCTGACCGAGTACCGGGGTCTCACCGTGGCGCAGCTCAAGACGCTGCGTCGTTCGCTCGGTGAGAACGCCCAGTACGCCGTGGTGAAGAACACGCTGACCAAGATTGCGGCCAACGAGGCCGGCATCTCTACGCTCGACGACCTGTTCAACGGTCCGACGGCGGTCGCCTTCATCACCGGTGACCCGGTGGAGTCGGCGAAGGGTCTTCGTGACTTCGCCAAGGACAACCCGAACCTCGTCATCAAGGGCGGCGTCCTTGACGGCAAGGCGCTGTCCGCCGACGAGATCAAGAAGCTCGCGGACCTCGAGTCCCGCGAGGTTCTGCTCTCCAAGCTGGCGGGTGCCTTCAAGGGCAAGCAGACTCAGGCTGCGCAGCTCTTCCAGGCGCTTCCGTCGAAGCTCGTCCGCACGGTGGACGCCCTTCGCGCCAAGCAAGAAGAGCAGGGCGGTGCCGAGTAATTCGGCTCGCAGCATGACCGCCGCCTGAGGCTCCGCGCCGCACGGCAACGGTCGTAGCGGGCCGAACGTACGCCCGCCAGACATGTACACACCGGCACCAGCCGAAAATTAGTGGAAGGAAGCCATCGTGGCTCTCACCCAGGACGAACTGCTCGCCGAGTTCGAGACGATGACCCTCATCCAGCTTTCCGAGTTCGTGAAGGCGTTCGAGGAGAAGTTCGACGTCACCGCCGCCGCCGCGGTCGCCGTTGCCGGCCCCGCCGCCCCGGGCGCCCCGGCCGAGGCCGAGGCCGAGCAGGACGAGTTCGACGTCATCCTCACCGGCGCCGGCGAGAAGAAGATCCAGGTCATCAAGGTCGTGCGTGAGCTGACCTCGCTGGGTCTCAAGGAGGCCAAGGACCTCGTGGACGGCGCCCCGAAGCCCGTCGTCGAGAAGGTCGCCAAGGACGTCGCCGAGAAGGCCGCCGAGTCCCTCAAGGCCGCCGGCGCCTCCGTCGAGGTCAAGTAACACCGTTGAGGCCGTGAACGAGGTCTCAGGACCTTGTAACGCCTAAGCACCGAAGAGCGATCATCCATCTGGGTGGTCGCTCTTCGGCGTTCCTGGGTCGGGTGAGCGGCAGCCTTGCGATCAGGGGTTCGCGGAGTATGGTGATCTTCTTCGTGCCTCCGAGCATCCCTGGTGGCATGTGGTGTGGGCCATGGAGGCCTTGACGAACCGCACGCAGCGCGCAATTCTCAGGACGCGTCGTCACAACGATCCGAATCCGAGGCATGGATCGGCGGCGAAGAGGGCAGTATCAACGCGTTGAGGACGTGAGCTTGCCGAGGGTGTTGAGCACGACGAGGGTCTCAAAAAAGCGGGGCTGGACATCAGTGCGCCAAGTGGCTACACTGACCCTTTGCGCTGCCTGTTAGCTGCTCCCTGCCCGTCACCAGGGGCATGCCCTCACTTGAGCATCGATGACCGGACCAACTCTGACCTGGCCTTTCCGGGCCGTCTCAGGAAGTCCATGTCTCTTTGCCCCTGAGAGGGGCCGGTACGCGCGTAGTGAGTCCGAGCCCTCGGAAGGACCCCCTCTTGGCCGCCTCGCGCACTGCCTCGACCGCGAATATGAACAACGGCGCCAGCACCGCCCCGCTGCGCATCTCCTTTGCAAAGATCAAGGAGCCCCTCGAGGTTCCCAACCTGCTCGCGTTGCAGACCGAGAGCTTCGACTGGCTGCTCGGCAACACCGCCTGGCAGAGTCGGGTCGAGGCGGCTCTGGAGTCGGGTCAGGACGTCCCCACCAAGTCCGGTCTGGAGGAGATCTTCGAGGAGATCTCTCCGATCGAGGACTTCTCCGGGTCGATGTCGCTGACCTTCCGCGACCACCGTTTCGAACCTCCCAAGAACAGCATCGACGAGTGCAAGGAGCGCGACTTCACGTACGCCGCCCCGCTCTTCGTAACCGCTGAGTTCACCAACAACGAGACCGGCGAGATCAAGTCCCAGACGGTCTTCATGGGCGACTTCCCGCTCATGACCAACAAGGGCACCTTCGTCATCAACGGCACCGAGCGTGTCGTCGTGTCGCAGCTGGTCCGCTCGCCGGGCGTCTACTTCGACTCCTCGATCGACAAGACGTCCGACAAGGACATCTTCTCCGCCAAGGTGATCCCCTCCCGGGGTGCCTGGCTGGAGATGGAGATCGACAAGCGCGACATGGTCGGTGTCCGCATCGACCGCAAGCGCAAGCAGTCCGTCACCGTCCTGCTCAAGGCTCTCGGTTGGACGACCGAGCAGATCCTGGAGGAGTTCGGCGAGTACGAGTCCATGCGCGCCACCCTGGAGAAGGACCACACCCAGGGCCAGGACGACGCGCTGCTCGACATCTACCGCAAGCTGCGTCCGGGCGAGCCCCCGACCCGCGAGGCCGCGCAGACGCTTCTTGAGAACCTCTACTTCAACCCGAAGCGCTACGACCTCGCCAAGGTCGGCCGCTACAAGGTCAACAAGAAGCTGGGCGGCGAAGCCCCGCTGGACGCCGGCGTCCTGACCGTCGAGGACATCATCTCGTCGATCAAGTACCTGGTGAAGCTGCACGCCGGTGAGACCGAGACCGTTGGCGACAACGGCACGACGATCGTCGTCGAGACCGACGACATCGACCACTTCGGCAACCGTCGTCTGCGCAACGTCGGCGAGCTCATCCAGAACCAGGTCCGTACGGGTCTGGCTCGTATGGAGCGCGTCGTGCGTGAGCGCATGACGACCCAGGACGTCGAGGCGATCACGCCGCAGACCCTGATCAACATCCGGCCGGTCGTCGCCTCCATCAAGGAGTTCTTCGGCACCAGCCAGCTGTCGCAGTTCATGGACCAGAACAACCCGCTGTCGGGTCTCACCCACAAGCGCCGCCTGTCGGCTCTTGGCCCGGGTGGTCTCTCCCGTGAGCGGGCCGGCTTCGAGGTCCGTGACGTGCACCCCTCGCACTACGGCCGCATGTGCCCGATCGAGACCCCTGAAGGCCCGAACATCGGCCTGATCGGCTCGCTCGCCTCCTACGGCCGGGTCAACGCGTTCGGTTTCGTCGAGACGCCGTACCGCCGGGTCACCGACGGTGTCGTCACCGACGAGGTCGACTACCTGACCGCCGACGAAGAGGACCGATTCGTCATCGCGCAGGCCAACGCGCCGCTGACGGACGAGTTCCGCTTCGAGGAGTCCCGCGTCCTGGTCCGCATCCGTGGCGGAGAGGTCGACTACGTCCCCGGTGACGAGGTCGACTACATGGACGTCTCCCCGCGCCAGATGGTGTCCGTCGCGACCGCGATGATCCCCTTCCTGGAGCACGACGACGCCAACCGTGCCCTCATGGGCGCGAACATGATGCGTCAGGCCGTGCCCCTGATTAAGTCCGAGGCGCCGCTGGTCGGCACCGGCATGGAGTACCGCTGTGCGGTCGACGCCGGTGACGTCCTGAAGTCGGAGAAGGACGGTGTGGTCCAGGAGGTCTCCGCGGACTACATCACCACCGCCAACGACGACGGCACGTACACCACGTACCGCCTCGCCAAGTTCTCCCGCTCCAACCAGGGCACCTCCGTCAACCAGAAGGTTGTCGTGGACGAGGGCGCCCGGGTCATCGCCGGCCAGGTGCTGGCCGACGGTCCGGCGACCGAGTTCGGCGAGATGGCGCTCGGCAAGAACCTGCTCGTGGCGTTCATGCCCTGGGAGGGTCACAACTACGAGGACGCGATCATCCTGTCGCAGCGCCTCGTGCAGGACGACGTCCTCTCCTCGATCCACATCGAGGAGCACGAGGTCGACGCCCGTGACACCAAGCTGGGCCCCGAGGAGATCACCCGGGACATCCCGAACGTCTCCGAGGAGGTCCTCGCCGACCTCGACGAGCGCGGCATCATCCGTATCGGTGCCGAGGTCGTCGCCGGTGACATCCTCGTCGGCAAGGTCACGCCCAAGGGTGAGACCGAGCTGACCCCCGAGGAGCGCCTGCTCCGCGCGATCTTCGGTGAGAAGGCGCGCGAGGTGCGCGACACCTCGCTGAAGGTGCCGCACGGCGAGATCGGCAAGGTCATCGGCGTCCGCGTCTTCGACCGCGAGGAGGGCGACGAACTGCCGCCCGGCGTCAACCAGTTGGTCCGGGTGTATGTTGCGCAGAAGCGCAAGATCACCGACGGCGACAAGCTGGCCGGCCGTCACGGCAACAAGGGTGTTATTTCGAAGATCCTGCCCATCGAGGACATGCCGTTCCTCGAGGACGGGACTCCGGTCGACATCATCCTGAACCCGCTGGGTGTCCCGTCCCGAATGAACCCGGGACAGGTCCTGGAGATCCACCTCGGCTGGCTCGCCAGCCGCGGCTGGGACGTCTCCGGTCTCAGCGAGGACTGGGCGCGCCGCCTGCAGGTCATCGGCGCCGACCAGGTCGCGCCGGGTACCAACGTCGCGACCCCGGTCTTCGACGGTGCCCGCGAGGACGAGATCTCCGGTCTCTTCGAGGCCACGATCCCGAACCGCGACGGCGACCGGCTGGTCCAGGCGTCCGGAAAGGCCAACCTGTTCGACGGCCGCTCCGGCGAGCCGTTCCCGGAGCCGATCTCGATCGGCTACATGTACATCCTGAAGCTGCACCACCTGGTCGACGACAAGCTGCACGCCCGTTCGACCGGTCCGTACTCGATGATCACCCAGCAGCCGCTGGGTGGTAAGGCGCAGTTCGGTGGTCAGCGCTTCGGCGAGATGGAGGTGTGGGCGCTTGAGGCTTATGGCGCCGCTTACGCCCTCCAGGAACTGCTGACGATCAAGTCCGACGACGTCACCGGCCGCGTGAAGGTCTACGAGGCCATCGTCAAGGGCGAGAACATCCCCGAGCCCGGCATCCCCGAGTCCTTCAAGGTGCTCATCAAGGAGATGCAGTCGCTCTGCCTGAACGTGGAGGTGCTGTCCAGTGACGGTATGTCCATCGAGATGCGTGACACCGACGAGGATGTCTTCCGCGCAGCGGAGGAGCTCGGCATCGACCTGTCCCGGCGCGAGCCGAGCAGCGTCGAAGAGGTCTGACGGGAGTCCGGAGACCTGCGCCACGCAGGTCTCCGGCCCCAGGACCCCCGTATCAGACCCCAAGACTTACAACCCTGAGAGGGATTGACGCATAGTGCTCGACGTCAACTTCTTCGATGAGCTCCGGATCGGTCTGGCCACCGCTGACGACATCCGTCAGTGGAGCCACGGCGAGGTCAAGAAGCCTGAGACCATCAACTACCGCACGCTCAAGCCCGAAAAGGACGGACTCTTCTGCGAGAAGATCTTCGGTCCGACCCGGGACTGGGAGTGCTACTGCGGCAAGTACAAGCGCGTTCGCTTCAAGGGCATCATCTGTGAGCGCTGCGGCGTCGAGGTGACCCGCGCCAAGGTGCGCCGTGAGCGGATGGGCCACATCGAACTGGCCGCGCCCGTCACCCACATCTGGTACTTCAAGGGTGTCCCGTCGCGTCTGGGATACCTGCTCGACCTCGCCCCGAAGGACCTCGAGAAGGTCATCTACTTCGCGGCGTACATGATCACGTTCGTCGACGAAGAGCGCCGTACGCGTGACCTGCCCTCGCTGGAGGCGCACGTCTCCGTGGAGCGTCAGCAGGTCGAGAACCGGCGTGACTCCGACCTCGAGGCCCGCGCCAAGAAGCTCGAGACCGACCTGGCCGAGCTCGAGGCCGAGGGTGCCAAGGCCGACGTGCGCCGCAAGGTGCGCGAAGGTGCCGAGCGCGAGATGAAGCAGCTGCGCGACCGTGCGCAGCGCGAGATCGACCGCCTGGACGAGGTGTGGACCCGGTTCAAGAACCTCAAGGTCCAGGACCTGGAGGGCGACGAGCTCCTCTACCGCGAGCTGCGTGACCGCTTCGGCACGTACTTCGACGGTTCGATGGGTGCCGCGGCGCTGCAGAAGCGCCTGGAGTCCTTCGACCTCGACGAAGAGGCCGAGCGGCTTCGCGAGATCATCCGCACCGGCAAGGGCCAGAAGAAGACCCGTGCGCTGAAGCGGCTGAAGGTCGTGTCTGCGTTCCTGCAGACCTCCAACAGCCCCAAGGGCATGGTCCTCGACTGCGTCCCGGTCATCCCGCCGGACCTCCGCCCGATGGTGCAGCTGGACGGTGGCCGCTTCGCGACCTCCGACCTGAACGACCTGTACCGCCGTGTGATCAACCGCAACAACCGCCTGAAGCGGCTTCTGGATCTTGGTGCTCCCGAGATCATCGTGAACAACGAGAAGCGCATGCTTCAGGAGGCCGTTGACGCGCTGTTCGACAACGGTCGTCGTGGCCGTCCGGTCACCGGTCCCGGTAACCGCCCGCTGAAGTCCCTGAGCGACATGCTCAAGGGCAAGCAGGGTCGATTCCGTCAGAACCTGCTCGGCAAGCGTGTGGACTACTCCGCGCGTTCCGTGATCGTCGTCGGTCCGCAGCTGAAGCTGCACCAGTGCGGTCTGCCGAAGGCCATGGCGCTGGAGCTCTTCAAGCCGTTCGTGATGAAGCGCCTGGTGGACCTGAACCACGCGCAGAACATCAAGAGCGCCAAGCGGATGGTCGAGCGCGGCCGCACGGTCGTCTACGACGTCCTCGAAGAGGTCATCGCCGAGCACCCGGTTCTGCTGAACCGTGCGCCCACGCTGCACCGCCTCGGCATCCAGGCCTTCGAGCCGCAGCTGGTCGAGGGCAAGGCCATCCAGATCCACCCGCTCGTCTGCACCGCGTTCAACGCGGACTTCGACGGCGACCAGATGGCCGTACACCTGCCGCTCTCCGCGGAGGCGCAGGCCGAGGCCCGCATCCTGATGCTGTCCTCGAACAACATCCTGAAGCCGGCCGACGGTCGTCCCGTCACCATGCCGACCCAGGACATGGTGCTGGGTCTGTTCTTCCTCACCACCGACGGTGAACTCCGCGACGTCAAGGGCGAGGGCCGCGCGTTCGGCTCCACGGCCGAGGCGACGATGGCGTTCGACGGCGGCGAGCTGGCGCTCCAGTCGGCCGTGGACATCCGCTTCCCGGTGGGCACCATCCCGCCGCGTGGCTGGGTGCCGCCGGTCCGCGAGGAGGGCGAGCCCGAGTGGCAGCAGGGTGACACCTTCCGGCTGCGTACGACCCTGGGCCGCGCGCTCTTCAACGAGCTGCTGCCCGAGGACTACCCGTTCGTCGACTACTCGGTGGGCAAGAAGCAGCTCTCCGAGATCGTCAACGACCTGGCCGAGCGCTACCCCAAGGTCATCGTGGCGGCGACGCTCGACAACCTGAAGGCGGCCGGCTTCTTCTGGGCGACCCGTTCCGGTGTCACCGTGGCCATCTCCGACGTCGTCGTTCCCGAGGCGAAGAAGGAGATCGTCAAGGGTTACGAGGCGCAGGACGAGAAGGTCCAGAAGCAGTACGAGCGCGGTCTGATCACCAAGGAAGAGCGCACGCAGGAGCTCATCGCGATCTGGACCAAGGCGACCAACGAGGTTGCCGAGGCGATGAACGCGAACTTCCCGAAGACCAACCCCATCTTCATGATGGTCGACTCGGGTGCCCGAGGAAACATGATGCAGATGCGTCAGATCGCGGGTATGCGTGGTCTGGTGTCGAACGCCAAGAACGAGACGATTCCCCGTCCCATCAAGGCGTCCTTCCGTGAAGGCCTGTCCGTGCTGGAGTACTTCATCTCCACCCACGGTGCCCGTAAGGGTCTGGCCGACACGGCCCTCCGTACCGCCGACTCGGGTTACCTCACCCGTCGTCTGGTCGACGTCTCCCAGGACGTCATCATCCGCGAGGAGGACTGCGGCACCGACCGCGGCCTCAAGCTGCACATCGCGGAGCGCGGCGCGGACGGTGTCCTGCGCAAGGCCGACAACGTCGAGACCAGCGTGTACGCCCGTGCGCTGGCCGAGGACATCACCGTCGACGGCAAGGTGCTGGCCCCGGCCAACACCGACCTCGGCGACGTCCTCATCGACGAGCTGGTCAAGCACGGCATCGAGACGGTCAAGACCCGCTCGGTCCTGACCTGCGAGTCCGCCGTCGGCACCTGTGCCATGTGCTACGGCCGCTCGCTGGCCACCGGCAAGCTGGTCGACATCGGTGAGGCGGTCGGCATCATCGCCGCCCAGTCCATCGGTGAGCCCGGTACCCAGCTGACGATGCGTACCTTCCACACCGGTGGTGTGGCCGGTGACGACATCACCCAGGGTCTGCCCCGTGTCGTCGAGCTCTTCGAGGCTCGTACGCCGAAGGGTGTCGCCCCGATCTCCGAGGCCCAGGGCCGCGTGCGGATCGAGGAGACCGAGAAGACCAAGAAGCTCGTCGTCACCCCGGACGACGGCAGCGACGAGACGGCGTTCCCGATCTCGAAGCGTGCCCGTCTCCTGGTCAGCGAGGGCGAGCACGTCGAGGTGGGCCAGAAGCTCACCGTGGGTGCCACCAACCCGCACGACGTGCTGCGCATCCTGGGTCAGCGTGCCGTTCAGGTCCACCTGGTCGGCGAGGTCCAGAAGGTCTACAACTCGCAGGGTGTGTCGATCCACGACAAGCACATCGAGATCATCATCCGGCAGATGCTCCGCCGCGTGACGATCATCGAGTCCGGCGACGCCGAGCTGCTGCCCGGCGAGCTGGTCGAGCGTTCGCGCTTCGAGCAGGAGAACCGTCGTGTGGTCCAGGAGGGCGGTCACCCGGCCTCCGGTCGTCCGCAGCTCATGGGTATCACCAAGGCCTCGCTGGCCACGGAGTCCTGGCTGTCGGCGGCGTCCTTCCAGGAGACGACCAGGGTGCTGACGGACGCGGCGATCAACGCCAAGTCCGACTCCCTGATCGGCCTCAAGGAGAACGTCATCATCGGTAAGCTCATCCCGGCCGGTACGGGCCTGTCCCGCTACCGCAACATCCGGGTCGAGCCGACCGAGGAAGCCAAGGCCGCGATGTACTCGGCCGTCGGCTACGACGACATCGACTACTCGCCGTTCGGCACGGGCTCCGGCCAGGCCGTTCCGCTGGAGGACTACGACTACGGTCCGTACAACCAGTAAGCGAGCAGGCTGAGTTGAACTGAAGGGCGGTCACTCCGTTTCATACGGGGTGGCCGCCCTTCGGCGTTGTCTCAGCGCGCGGTGATTTCGAGCGCGGTGACCACGACCGTCGCTACGGCGGCCAGCGCGCCGATGCTCGCCAGCGGCCAGCGGGACCGCTCCAGGGTGTCCAACCGCCGCTCGTGGTCGGCGAGTTGCTTGTCGGTCTGGTCGCTGCGCTGGACCAGGAGCGCGAGCGAGCCGTCGACCCGGGCGAACCCGGCCTCCAACGAGCCGCGCAGCCGCTCCAGTTCGAGGGCGACGGTGATCGCGTCGTTCGGATCAGTGTCGTTCATCGGCGTCCCCCGTCCGCAGCCACGCGGGCAACAGCGCCTGTACGGCGGGCAGGGCCATGACCCTGGTGACGCCGGCGGCGACGGCCAGGGCGCCGGCCACCCACGGGATCGTCTCGGCGACACCGGCGGCGTCGACGACCGTAGGAAGAAGGACACACAGGCCGACAGCGGTCTGGACTACGGTGCGGAGGGTTCGCTTGGCGGCCTCTGACATGGGGCCTCCTCTCAGGAGCTGTACGGGACCTTCAGCGCGATCCAGGACGTGGCTCCCGGCCAGCCGTCCGCCGCGGTGCCGGTGTAGCCGAGCTTGCGCTGCCACTTGGCGTAGGAGGCCTTGTCGGTGGTGGTCCACTGGGGGCCGGGACCCGAGGTGTACGCCGAGCAGCCGACGGCGACCAGGCGCTTGCCCATCGCGGTGACGATGGCGGACTTGGGGTTCTTCTTGAACCAGTCGGCGCCGGGGAAGGGCTGGTAGGTCGGCTTGGCGGGCGGGGTGACCTTCGTGCCGAGGCGGGTGGCCACGCGGGTGCGGAAATCGGCCATCGTGAAACCCCGGGGGTCGATCTTGGTGTTCGTCCACTCCTTGTGGCCGATGACCGAGTGGGCGTTCCAGCCGTGTGCTCGGCAGAGGGCGGCGGAGGCTCGGACCATCGCGTCCAACTGGACTGCCGGCCAGGGGTCCTTGCCGTCGCCGAGGTTGACGCACTCGAAGCCGTAGAAGTGGACGTTGCCGTCCGTGTTGTTCTGGTTCGGGGCGGGGAGGGTGGGGCTCTGGGCGATGACTGCCTTCAGTACGTCTCCGTCGCCGCTGCCCGCGTGGTTGGCTCGGCCGTTGCCGACGAGGTGGACCGTGCCGTCCTTCGCGATTACCCCGTGGCAGAGGGGGCCGGGGAGTTCCGAGTGGCCGTTGTAGCAGAGGTTGACGGAGGTGGTGGTGCCGGAGGTGACGGTGTGGTGGATGACGATTCCGTTCACTGGGCCCCAACTGCCCTTGCTGTTGCGGTTGTTGGTTCGCCAGCCGGGGTGTTCGGTGACAGTGATGCCCTCGGCTTTGAGGGCGGTGATGAGGGCGTCGGGGGAGAGGGGTGTGGCCATGGGGTGCCTTCCTGGTCGGCGGGGTGGGCATGAAAAAACCCGGGCCGGGGGTGGGGGCTCGGGTTGTGTGCGGAGTGCGGGGCGGTGGGGGCTGGTCGCGCAGTTCCCCGCGCCCCTAAGGGGGTTGGGGTGCGCGGAGGTGGAGGGCTAGGTGGTTGCCGTGGGGTCCTCGGTGCCGTCGCCGTCTCCCGGATCGTCGTTCGACGGGGTCCACTTGGCGGCCAAGGCGGTATAAGACGCCGTGTTGTCCACGAAGTTGGCCAGGGCTGCGGCCACCACGCTTTGGACGGCGGTCTGGTCGGGGACGACCATCGCTGTGCCTATGGGCATGATCGTGGTGCGGGCGCTGCCTCGGATGGCGGAGCCGTTCGCGCCCCATTCTGTGAACTGGGCGGCCACCGTGACGGGGGCGTAGGTGCCGCTTATGGAGTCGGGGGCGATGATGCTGTTGTAGCTGGAGTCGGAGACGTTGACGTAGATCGTGTGGCCGGCCTCGGTGATGGTGGCTCGGCCCGCGAAATCGATGGCCAGGCCCCAGGGTTGGGTGGTGTCGATGTCCATGGGTTGTCGTGTCCTTTCTCAGGTTTGGCGGCCGTACATCAGGATCGGGTTGGCGTAGACCGTGCCGGAGGCGCTGGTGACCTGGGCCTGGACCTCGACCTTGAGCTGGGTGCCGTAGACCGTGCCGAAGTCGGAGCTGATCAGGGCCTCGTAGATGAAGTCCGTGCCGGCGCTGACCGTGCTGCCCCACTGGGCGCCGTTGACGAGGACCTGGACGGAGCCGGTGGCGCCGGAGCTGGCGCGGGTGTTCATGACCAGGCGCATCTTCGGCTGCCAGGCGATGTTGTAGGACATCGCGATCGTCGTCATTGACGTCGATGTTGTCTGTGGCCAGCGGGTCGTGCTCGTGTCCTGTGGGGGCAGCATGTTCAGCCAGGGGCGGGCCAGGCCGCCCGTGCTGATGTCGTCCGAGAGGATCTCGCGCTCCGCCTTGTCGTAGAGGCGGAGGGGTTGCAGTGAGGTGGCGGTGCCGTCGCCGTTGTACATGCTCATCGCCAACTGGCCTGTCTGGCGGCGGAGTTCCATGCGGTACTCGTCGGTGCCGGGCCACTTGCCGATCTTGAAGACCGGGGAACCGGTGGCCGGGCCCACCTCCAGGGTGCCGCCCGAGACCGTGTTGAGGGCCGGGCGGGTGTTGACCGCGGTGGAGAGCTGCTGGATGCGGCGTTCCATCTGGGTGAGCCGGTCGATGATGTCTTCGGGGAGCTGGGGCATCAGGCCTCCTCCAGGTAGAGGTCGGCGGTGTCGGGGCGGCCGCGCTGGGCGGGGCTGACCTTGACGCCGATGATCCGGTAGCGGGTGTCGAGGCCCTCGGCGTACCACTCGTCGGTGATCCGGATGCGGACCGTGCGGCCGATCAGCGCGGACGGGACCAGGTCGTCGAGGCGCACGCTGATCTCGGGGATCACCACCGCGCCGGTGGCCGCGGCCAGTTCGGTGCGGGCGAGGGCGGTGAGGGTGGCCGCGTCGGTGATGTCGTTGTGGTCCGAGGTCAGGTCGATGCGGGGGTAACCCGCTTGTCCGATCAGGTTGTTGGCGACCGCGACCGTGGAGCACAGGGGGCGGGACTCGCTTGCCTGGTCCGTGTTGGTGGAGGCGCCTCGGGCCCGGTCCGTGGTGCCGCCGCGGGTGGCGTCCCGGGGGAAGGAGTACGCCAGGATCGTGCCGGGCCTGTCCATCACCAGGTCGGTCGCCCCGGTGAGGATCTTCGGGCTGCCGAGGCGGAGGCGGCGTACGCGGGCGCCGGTCGTGGGGTCCGTGTACACCGAGATGTAGTGCTTGAAGCCGTTCTCCAGCGCGGCCAGGGCGTCCAGCGCGTCGAGGTAGACCGTCTCGTCGCCGTCGCGGTAGCTCGCCGAGCGGGTCACCCCGGAGGTCTCGGTGCCGTAGCTGACGCCGATGTCTCCGCCGGGGAGTGCGGTCTGGAGGTCCGTCCAGAGGGCCCTGGCCATGTCCAACTGGTCGCCGGTGAGGGCTAGTTGGTAGCCGGGGTCGTACTCGGGTGTCGTCGCCCGGATCAGGCGCCTTCCCGCGTACGACTCGAAGGTCGCCGCCTGGACGCCGAGGGTGAGCACGCCCTGGTCGTCGCTCTGAAGCGTGCTCGTCCAGACGATGCCGCCCCACCACAGGTCGTTGCCGCGCTGGAGGTAGACCGAGGTGCGGCCCTCCTCGATACGGCGGACCCGGGCGGCCATCGCCGCGTCCGGGACCGGGATCGTGCCCGAGAGGGAGCCGGCCTTGCCGATGTAGTCGTCGACGGTGACGTCCCGTAGGGGGAGGATGTCGATGGTGCTGTCGGTGAGCAGGTCGCAGAAGATCGCGCGGTAGGGCGTGTTGACGGTCGTCATGCGGCGGCCTCGTAGGTCGCCGAGCCGAAGATGGTGTGGCCACTCGCCCAGGTCCACGGGGTCAGGGAGTCCACTCCGCCGGTGTTGGCGAGGGCCACGGCGGTGGGCTGGCCGGAGGCGGTGACGAGTTCGAAGGCCCCGGTGGTGGCGGGGTAGAGGCGGGCCATGACGCGGTTGTTCGCGGTGTTGGCCGACATCTCGGCGAAGCCGATCGACATACGGGTCGCGGCGGCGGCGACCGGCAGCGAGAAGCGCCAGCCGTCGCTGATGGTGGGGCTGGTGCCGAAGGAGGTGGTGCTGCCGAAGACGATCTGGAAGTTCAGGTGCACGGTCGTGCCGAACTTCACGTACCGGCAGCTCAGGCTCGCGTTGCCGAAGGACGGGGTCGCCGATCCGGTGCTGGTGGTCCACACCGGGGTCCAGTTCTGCCAGGTCGGCAGGGCCGGGTAGTCGGCCCAGGCCGTGCCGTTCCAGCGCTGCAACTGGCCGTTCAGGTCGCGGTACTGGCCGGGGTAGGAGCCGTTGGTGGAGTCGGTGGTGACCGGGAGGATGCCGCCGATCGCGACCGTCGCGGTACGGACGCCGGTGAGGGCGGTGGTCCAGGCGATGCCGCCGGTGCCCGCGCTCGTGTTCTTGGGTACGGCGACCTGGTACAGCGGGACGGCGAGGTCGGGGGTGGCCGGGATCGCCGGGGTGGCCGCGGGGGTGCCCTGGACGATCTCGACGACGGCCTCGGTGCGGCCCGAGCCGTCGTAGACGTCGTCGTAGATCCGCAGGACGAGGAGGTCGATACGGCCGTAGAGGGCGTCGCCGTCCGCGAAGGTCACGTTCTCGAAGTCGGTCAGCGCGATCGGGTAGGCGCCGCGGGTGTCGGTGGACTGGACGATCGCGCGGCCGGGGCTGACGGTGCCGCTCATGGTGCCGGTGGTGCCGGTCAGGGTGAAGCCGTTGATGCGGTACAGGCCGGTGGACGATCCCGGGAGGATGCCGGAGCGGACCTGGACGGCGGAGGTCGGGGTGAGGGCGCCGAGCGAGATGAGCCGGGTGTCCTCGCGGGACTGGCTGTCCGGGGACAGCCAGCCGGAGCGGGTGGGCATGGGTGAACTCCGATCAAGGGGTGGGGAGTTGGGGGGAGCGTGGAAGGGAGGGGTCTTACGCGATGGGGTCTGTGCGGAGGTAGATCGTGTCGAACCAGGCGGGGACGGTGGAGGACGTCGATCTGTGCATGGCCGTGATCGTGTAAGTGGCGCCCGGGGTGAGGGAGTTGAGCCGAAGTTGGGTCGAGACCGACTTGCCGACCGCGCCTGAACCGGACGCGGCTCGTTCGTCGTCCGCCGACCAGATCACCGTGGTACCGAGGGTGACCTGCGGGGACATGTGCGCGGTCGTCGTCTCGCTGCTCGTCGTGTAGGCGCGGGCGCCCAGGGCGATGATCACCGAACCGGACGGTGGTGCCGTGAAGTTGAGCGTGAGTGCGGTGACCGCGGTGTCCGTGAGCGTGGACGTGTACGTCGTCGACGTGGTGTAACCCGCGTCCAGCGACTGCGCGAACGCCGGGCCCGGTACGGCGGGTTGCCAGGCGGTGCCGTTCCAGCGCTGGAGCTGGCCGGCGGAAGTGTCGCGGTACTGGCCTGTGTAGCCGCCGGTCGTCAGCGCGCCCGTCGGGGCGATACCGCCGATCGCCTTCGGGTACGGCACCCAGGCCGTGCCGCTCCAGCGCTGGAGGGAGCCGGAGGTGTCGTTGTCCTGGTACTGGCCGCGGTAACTCCCGGCCACCGTCGCGTTGTTGTAGACCGGGAGGATGCCGCCGACCGAGACGAGTGTGGTCCGCAGGTCGGTGATGGCGGTGGTCCAGGGGAGGCCGCCCGTGCCCGCGCTCGTCCCGGCCGGGACGGCGACCTGGAACAGGGGCAGGGCCAGGGCGGGGGTGGGCGGTGCGGTGGGTACGGCGGCCGGGGTGCCCTGGACGGTCTCGACGGCGGCCTCGTTGCGGCCGGAGCCGTCGCTCTCGTCGTCGTAGACGCGCAGGACGACCAGGTCGATGCGGCCGTACTGGGCGTCGCCGTCCGCGAACGTGATCGTGAGGTTCTCGTCGAGGGCGACCGGAAACGTGCCCTGGGTGGTGGTGCCCTGGACGACGGCCCTGCCGGGCTGGACGACGGCGGTCATCGTGCCCGTCGTGCCGGTCATGCCCAGGCCGCCGATGCGGTACTGGCCGTCGTCGGTGCCGGGCAGGATGCCGGAGCGGGTCTGCAGCGGGCCGGCCGGGGTGGTGGCGCCGAGGGCGGTGTGGCGGGTGTCCGCGCGCGTCTGGCCGTCCGGTGACAGCCATCCGTAGCGGACGGTCATGACGCGGACTCGTACGTGCCGTGGATCGACAGGACGTCGCCGGTGCCCCAGGCGACGGGCTGTGTCTTGTCCCAGATGCTGTTGTTGATCGACAGGGTGTCGCGGACCGAGCGGACGTAGCCGATGCCGCTGGTCACCGAGAGGAGGCCGCTGCCCTGGTAGAGCAGGCCGGTGGAGGAGTCGAAGTACTCGGCGTTCAGGACCCGTCCGTCCAGCTTCCACGCGGGGGTGGAGACCGGGGCGAACGGCAGCCGGAACGTCCAGTTGGCGTTGTCGCTCTGGGCGGTGAGGTTCGTCGTCGAGCCGGTCTTGAGGTAGATCCGGATGTGCACGACCGTGCCCAGCTTTGCGTACGACCCCGCCAGCGTCCCGTTGCCGATCGCGGGGGCGGTGCCGGTCTCGGCGCCCCACACCGGGGTGTAGTCGGTCCAGGTCGGGGAGGGGACGTAGTTGATCCAGGTCGTGCCGTTCCAGCGTTGGAGCACCCCGGCGGACGTGTCCCGGTACTGGCCGGTGTAGCTCGCGGTGGTGACCGCGCCGGCCGGGGCGATGCCGCCGAGCGCGCTCGGGTACGACACCCAGGCCGAGCCGTCCCAGCGCTGGAGCGCGCCGCCGGAGTCGCGGAACTGGCCCGGGTAGGCGCCGGTGCCGGTCTCGCCGTACGCGGGGAGGATGCCGCCGATCGCTACGACGGGGGTGCGGAGGTCGGTGACGTCGGTGCTCCAGGTGATGCCGCCCTTGCCGGCGCTGATGCCTGCGGCGACCTTGACCTGGTAGAGGGCGAGTCCGATGCCGGGGATCAGCGGGGGTGCCGGGGTGGCGGCCGGGGTGCCCTTGACTATTTCCAGGGACGCCTTCGTCTGGCCGGAGTTGTCGTAGAGGGAGTCGTAGATCCTGAGGACCACGAGGTCGATGCGGGGGTTGGTCGCGTCGCCGTCGGTGAAGGTGAGGGTGGCCGGCTCGGGGAGGGTGATCGGGTAGGCGCCCTGGGTGGCGCCGGCCGCGACCACGGCGCGGCCCTCGTGGACGGTTGCCGACATGGCGCCCGCCGCGCCCTCCAGCCAGAAGCCGGACATGCGGTTGAGGCCGTCGTAGCTCCCGGGGAGGATGCCGGAGCGTACTTCCAGGGGGTTGGCGGGGGTGGTCGCGCCCAGCTGGGTCAGGCGGGTGTCCTCGCGGGTCTGGCCGGTCTCGGCGACCCATGCGCTGCGGAGGTTCATGTACGGGGCTCCTGGGGTGGGGTGTTGTGTGGTGGCTGGGGTGGTTCGCCCGCGGGTGGGGGTTGGTGCCGGGTGCGCGGCGGGCTGCGCCGTACCGCCACGACCCGCTCCCGGTTCGTCGGTGGCTGCGGGCTCGTGGGGCGTTACCAGTCCGCCGAGCGCCAGCGGACCGACAGTTGGGCGCCGGTGTCGTAGGTGTCGGGGCGGAAGGCCAGGTCGGCTCGGCCCGGTTCGAAGGCGAAGAGCTCTTCGGGGCCGCTGTTCGCTGCCGCGGTGTGGCGGCGGGAGGCCGTGGAGTTGAGGGTGACTGTGCCGGCCGCTGTGTCTACGACCAGTTCGTCGCCGGTCGCCAGTCCGATCTCGTAGCGCAGGCGGCGGCCCGAAGTGCGGTCTGTGATGGTGGGGTTGGTGCAGGGGCCGGTGAAGGTGAGGATCGGGTGGGTGGGGGCCGAACCGGAGTTGTCCGCGCCCACGTCGCCGGTGGATGATGCCTGGCCCCAGTTCAGGGGCCAGGTCAGGGGCCAGGTGAGGCCGCTCTCCGGTTGGGGGGCTCCGGTGACCGCTGTCTGTTCGTCGACCGTGTAGCGGCGGGGGTCGGTGGCGTACCACTGGATGGCAGCCTTGGAGACGCCCTGTGTGGTGTACGTCCGGTCGGCGGCCAGGACGCGCTGGCTGACCCGGGCTCGGATGGCCAGGGTCTCGCCGTGCAGGCGTACTGCCAGCCAGCGTTCGGTGTCGCCGAGCAGCAGGGCCTGGCGCAGGGCTCGCATCGCGGAGAGGGAGGACGCGGTGTCGTCCTGCGGGGGCACGGTCCAGATCGAGCCGCCTACCTTGCGGGGTTTGGCGTAGCGCGCGCCCGGCCAGGCGCCGTGTGCGGTGGGGTGGTCGGCGTCTGTCGTGTCGTAGTCCGGCAGGTCCTCCCAGCCGGTCAGCCCGTCACTGCCGATCTCGTACGGCGTACCGGGGCCGAGCAGCAGTCCGGCCCACTGCATCTGCCCGTCGCGGGTGATGAGTGAGCCGGGGGGTACGTCGTCGGTCGATGTGGTGAGTGTGGTGGATGTGGGCGTCGTCTGATCGGCCATGGGGCCGTCACCTCGCTGTCAGGGGTGCGTGCCGTTTCACGCGCGGGCGTGGGCGTGGGCGGAGGCCAGGAAGAGGAGGTCGGTCGCGGTGCCGTGGGCGCCCGTGCCGTTGCTCTCGTGGAACTCCCTGATGTGGGGGGTGCGTTGGGCGCGCCGAGCGGTCGCCCGGCCGCGCTGTCGGTCCAGCGTGGTGAGGGGCAGGACCCTGCCGGTGCGGGCGCCGGGGATCGCGATGCCGCCCTCCGCGAGCATCGGGATCTTGTTGAGGTGTACGCCGAACTTCTTGCCGAGGATGCTGAAGCTGAGCTTGTTCAGGCCGTCGATCACCCAGTTCGCGAAGGCGACCAGGCCTTCGACGGGGCCCTTGACGACCCCGGCTACGGTCTGGGCGCCCGTGGTGACGAACTGGCCCATCGCGCGCAGGGTGTTGGAGGTGGCGTTCTTGACCCGGGTGAAGGCGGCCGGGATTTCCTTGGTGATCCAGTTCAGGGCCGGCTTGACGGCGTTCTTGAAGCCGGTCCAGATCGCCGAGACCTTGGTGGTGAGGGCGCGGGTGTCGCCGGTGGTGAGTGCTTTGAGGGCGGCGAAGCCTGTGCTGATGATCGTGTGGAGGACGGAGAGGGTGGTGGTGATCAGGGTGAGGTAGCCGGTTACGTAGGTGTTCACCGCGCTTGCGATCAGCTTGAGGATCGGGCCGAGGATCGTGAGGTGGCTCTGGACGTACTTCAGGATCAGCGTGGCCAGTTGGTCCATCAGGCGTTGGCCGGTCTCGGAGTTCAGGGCGATGTCCAGGAGCCAGCCGGCCAGAGGGAGGAGGATGCCGGCTACGAAACCGATCGGGTTGGCTCGGGTGAGAGCGTTGATGACGATCATGACGCCGGAGCCGATGGTCATGGCCGTGCCGAAGGTGTCGAGGAGGCCGCCGAGGACACCGGAGGCGGCGATGAGGGTGCCGACTATGGCGAAGACACCGCCGAGGTTGGTGGTGAGTCTGCCGAGGGATTTGCCGGCGGATCTGACCTTGGTGCCGGTGGACTTGATGCCGGAGGCGCCGGTGGTGGCGGCTGTCCGGCCGGTTCTGGTGATGGAACGGGCTGCGGTGTCCGCGTTCGTCTTGATCTGTTGTACGGCTGTGGCGGTCTGGGTGGCGGGGGTGGTGACGTGGTCGAGGTCGGCGGCGGCGCCTGTGACGCGCTGGGTGAAGGACCGTACGCCGGACTGGGTCTGGTCGACCCTGGTCCGGAAGGAGCGCAGGGCGGGGGTGGCGGCGCTGAGGGGATTGCGGAGGGCTGTGGCCGTGCTGCTCATCCGCGCGCCTTCGCCAGGAACATCAGCGCGTCGGCGGTGCGTTGTGGGGTGCTGGTCTGGGCTGCGTAGTAGTTCTCGATGTGGAGTGCGCTGCCGTCGGTGGCGGACATCCCGGCATACGCCCGGCCCCTTGAGGCTGCTGCCTTGAGGAGGCGGTCGAGCTTGGTGAGGGGGAGGACGGCCTCTGCTTCGCCGGCCTCGGCCAGGAGGGCGGGGACGCCGCCGGAGCGGGGCATGACGACACCGCCGGAGGCCAGCGCGGGGATTCTCGGGAGGCTGACGCCGAAGGTCTTGCCGCCGACCATCGGGACCCAGCCGGGGATGGAGACGTGGATGCCGTTGAGGGCGCCGATCGCGCGGTTGATGAGGCCGATGACCGCGTTGATCGGGTCGCGGACCGCGCTCCTGATGCCGTCGAAGGCTCGGCTCGCGATGCCCTTCAGGCCGCCCCAGGTGCTGGAGAGGCGGTCCTTTACGGCCCGGAAGGCGTCAGGGATGGCGGACTTGACCCAGTTGACGACCGGGGAGATGACGGCCTTGATGCCCTTCCAGACGGTGGAGACGACTGTGCTGATCGCCTTCAGGACGCCGGTGATGATGGACTTCCATACGTTGACGTAGGTCCTGATGACCGTGGCGATGGCCTTGACGATGTTCGTGATCGCCGTCTTGATGCCGCTCCAGACCGACTTGATCAGCTTGCCGGCGTTCTTCATGATCGGCTCGATGGCCTTCATGACGCTGCTGATCACGGCCTTGATGACCTCGAAGGCCTGCTTCAGGACCTTCTGCATGGTCTTGGAGTTGGTCACCATGTCGATGACCTTGTCGATGAGCGGCTGGAGCAGGCTCATGAGCAGGCCGAAGAAGTTGCCCTTCATCGACTTGTTCATCTTGTCCTGGCCCTTGGCCGCCTTGCCCGCCCCGGTCTCGTACTTGCCGAGGTTGGTGCCGGCGCTGGAACCGGTCTTTCCGGCCTTGCCGAGCGACTTCTCGGCCTGGTCGGAGGACGTCTTGAGGTCCTTCAACTCCTTTCCGGAACCGTCGGCGGCGGTCTTGAGGGCCTTGAGCTGATCGGCGCCCTTCTGACTGTTGCTGCCGATCCCCTTGGCCGCGGTACCGGCACCGGACGCCTTGGACTTGAAGTCGTCCAGGGAGCCGGAGGCTTTCTTGAGGGAACTGACGAGACTCATTGCACACCTCCTTCGGGGAGAGGGGGATCATCCGGCGATGCGGTTGGCGGCGTCGGTGGAGTCCGTGCCGAGCTCTTGGAAAAGCACCCGAAGCCGATCGCCGTCCCGGACGACTTCTCGGGCGGCTGAAGCGATGTCCTTGAGGGTCCTGGGCTTGGGGAGTTTGTCGTGATCGAAGGCGGACATCTTCTGATTCAGCCTGCCCGTGGCATCGGTCAGGTTGTCCAGATCCGCGGGGCGCAGCCGCTCGGTGATCTTCTCCAGAGCGTCACTCAGTTTGTTCGCCGCGGTTGCTGTCCGCTTCATCTTGGCTGCGGTGGGAAGCTTCGACTTGAGCCCGTCGAGGGTCGTGATGCCGTTGTTGATCCTGCCGATGGCCTGGCCGAGCGAGTTCGCCTCGGCGGAAGAGGGCAACCCTGAGGCGCCGCTCTGTTGCCGCCTCTGACGGAGTTGCTGGTTAGCCGCACGCTGTAGCTGCCGCACGGACTGCTGCGGGTTTTCCGGTTGTATCCCCAAATGCCCGTCGGCGTCACGGCCGATGTACTGGCGATTCCCGGTCAGACGGCCGGTCACGGTGAGGCTGAGGTTCTTGAATTTCTCCATGAGGCCCTTGACCGAGGCGATGATCGCCGTCACCGCTGCCACGGTTGCGGTGATAGCGCCGAACGTCAGTATGGCCTTACTCAAGAAATCCGAGCCGTTGGCGACGGCCAGGATATCCTTGATGGGGGACATCTCTTTGACGAGGTCCTTCCATCCTTGCGGTTCTTCCTCCTTCTTCCCTCCGCTCTCGATCGCCGCCTTGAGGTCTTTTATTTTTGCGTCGAAATTAGTGGTCGTTACCGTGGACTTCGCATTGGCGTCGATCGTCTCCTCGACGTCTGCCAGTTTGTCGTACACCTCGTCTGTCGTGTGCTGGCCCATTGTGTGGCTCCTCGTTGTTGTTCGGTATCTTTCGGGGGGTATCCCAACGCTCCATAATTCCGGGCGAACTGGTTGCGGGCCGGGTGATTTCTCCCTTGCTGGGGCTGGAATGCCCATGTAGTATTCAGTGGTTCTCTCGATCGCGACAGGTGGGGGTAAAGATGCGACTCTGGTACTTCGTCATTGCATGCGTGTTTCTTCTCCTTGCAATTACTTCTCTCTTCGCTTCGTTCTTGATGTGGAACACTGCGCGACACAATCCGAATTACCCGAAGAGGCCGAAGAGAGTGGCTGCATTCCTGGCTACAGGTCTCGTTTCTGTGGGGCTCTGGGTTTTCTTTCTCCTGCTCTGACTTGTCTGGATTTTAATTGCCTCATCGCGGGGCCGGCGCCGAGCCGGTCCGAAGCTCAGGTGAGCAATGGGCAGCCTCGTGCACACTCCAGGGGGAGATTTGATGGGTAACATCGCGGGTGTGGGATTCGTCCTGATGGGTATTGGGGTGCTGCTCTGCTTCGCGAATTCAGGGGGATTCGTCAAGTTTGTGAAGCTGAGAAATCTTGAGCGTCACGGTGTCGAAGGGGAGGCGGTGTCCGACCTTCAGGAATGGATTAGCAGTGGGCATCGCGTCTACTACCACATCCGTATCCCGGGAGCCTCGCTCCAGGACCCACCGCCCCAGTTCATCGAAGTCGGGCCGGAGCCGAGGGGGCCGGTGGGCACGGTCGTTCCGGTGGTGTATGACCGCAGAAAGCCGAAGCGGGCCAAGACTGGCAGTCTCGCGGAAATCGATTCTTCCGAAGAGCGGGGCATGGTGGTGTTCTTCTGGGCGCCCGGCCTGGCGCTCATCGCCGTGGGTGCCGTGCTCGCAATCTTCTTCTACTGAATCACGGCACCGACCCCCTTCTTTGTTTCCCTCCTGATTTGGGAGAGTGTTCTTCGATTTGATGCTGATTTTTCGGGGAGGGGAGTTTCGATGGGGAAACCCGCGACAAACAGGGTCTGACCTTGACCGCCGGCTGGGTCGGCGGGGGCGGTGGGCATGGCCGGTTCGGCTGCCTGGAAAAGTGTGACAGTTCTCCGGGAAGTGTCACACTTTGGCGTGCGGCTTGTGTGGGGCTCGGTGTACCGCCGCCCGCGGCGGTTTCGGGTACTTCGATCGGGGGGTGCGGTGAGTGTAATCCTGGCTGTAACCGGGATTGTTCTGATCAGTATCGGTATGGTTGCTTGCACGCTTAATTCGGGGGGTTTGGTTACTTTCCTGAAGCTGCGGAATCTGAAACGCCACGGTGTTGAGGGTGAAGCGGTGTCGGAACTTCAGGAGTGGATCAGCAGCGGGCATCGCGTCTACTACTACGTCCGACTCCCGGGTGCCGCGCCTCAGAGCGCGCCGCCCCGGTTCATCGAGGTGGGGCGGGAACCGCAGGGGCCGGTGGGCATGGTCGTGCCGGTGGTGTATGACCGCAGGAAACCGAGTCGAGCCATGACGGGAAAGCTTGCGGACATCGATCTGTCCGACGAGTGGGGCGGTGTGAAGGCGTTCTGGGGTACTGGGTTCGCGTGCATCGGTTTGGGGCTGGTGCTCATCCTGGTATTTCACTAACAATTGTCGAAACGTGCTGCGGGCCCGAATCGGTGAAGTCTGTGTGGGCTGGGAAGGTGACCTACGAGGCGGCGAATGGGGTGCGGTGCCGTGGAAAGTTCGACAAGCTCGACGTTTCTCTTTTCGGTTCGGCGTCGAAACCGAGGCGCTTGCAAAGTCTCAGGAGTACGCCGGCGCCGGGAAGTAAGGGATGTGATGGGCAACATCGCGGGTGTGGGATTCGTGAAGTCTGTGAAGCTGAGAAATCTTGAGCGTCACGGTGTCGAGGGGGAGGCGGTGTCCGACCTTCAGGAATGGATTAGCAGTGGGCATCGCGTTTACTACCACCTCTGTATCCCGGGAGCCTCGCCCCAGGACACACCGCCCCAGTTCATCGAAGTCGGGCCGGAGCCGAGGGGGCCGGTGGGTACGGTCGTTCCGGTGGTGTACGACCGTAGGAAGCCGAAGCGGGCCAGGACCGGCAGTCTCGCGGAGATCGACTCTTCAGAAGAGCGCGGCATGGTGATGTTCTTCTGGGTTCCCGGATTGACGCTCATGATCGTGGGCGCCGCGCTCGCGATCCTCTTCTACTGAGGCCATGAGATAGTGGGCGCGCGATGAGCATCTTGCTGAGTCTTGGAATTGTTTTTGCGCTGTTCGGCGTTTTCGCATTACTGGCGCAATCGGGGAGCTGTGTGGAATATCGCCTCATGCGCGCCCTGAGGGATCACGGCGTCGACGGAGAGGCGGTTTTCCGGCGTGAGGAGTACGTGAGCGGATCGAAGAACCTGATGTACTTCGATGTGCGCCTGTCCGATGGAGAGGTGCAGGCGGAATTCCATGAGTACATGCCGGAAGTTCCGGGGCCGGCGGGGACGGTCGTTTCGGCTGTCTACGATGCCCGGAATCCGAAGCGTGCTCGAACGGGGCTCCGGAAGGACCTCGACTTCGAGAAGGAGTGGCCGGTCGTCCTATTGTTGGGAGGCGGGGGGCTGATGCTGCTCGGTGTAGGGGTACTTCTGTGTGTTATCGATGCCACGGTGTGACTGTCGGAGTTTTCACCGTGAAGAGGGGGAGATGTGCGGCTCTGGTACTTCGTTATATCGGTGGGCGTCTTTTTGATCTCTGGTCTGTCTTTCTTCGCCGCCTTTTCGATGTGGGAACGCGGGCGAAATGATTCGACATACCAGCCGAAACCCAAGCTCGTCGCGCTGTGCGCAGGCGCGGGTGCGGTGGGCCTGGGGGTGTGCGTCTACCTTCTCTCGCTATAGAAACGTCGTCGAGCAGGGTAATTCGCCGTAAGTGATCGATCGAAGGTCGATGTGGCGGTACCAGCTGGAATGCGAATATTTCCTCCGTCGACGTGGTCGGCTGTGGGCCGAGGGGCAGGAGTGCCAGAACGGATACGCGGACGACGGTGCCGGCCAGCAGGGCCGTGAGGAAGCCGTCGACGTGGAGGCCCAGGTACATCTCGGAGTTGAGCCAGGAGGCGAGCAGCCAGATCAGGGTGTCCTGAACGATGCCGATCGCGGCCTGGATCAGCAGCGGGACCGGGCGGGCGTTTCGGATGTCGCCGGGGTAGGTGTAGATCAGCTGGTTCAGGACGAGGAAGACGCAACTGCCCAGCGTTATCGGCATCCATGACGGATCGTCAGTTGTCAGGGTGACGCCGGGAAGGAGGGTGGCGAGTGCCACGCCCAGGCATGTGCCGAGCACCCGTCTCTTCTTGTACATGCCGGGAATCATGGGGCTCCGCTCCTGGCGGACGCAAGGTCCCCGGCCTGCGGCTACGCCTCCGTGCGGAGCAGCCCTGAGCCCAGGGCGCCGGTGAACTCCGACCATGCCGCCCGACTCACCGTCGCCCACGGCAGTTCCGGCTGCTTCGAGTCGCGGAGCGCGATGAGGGGGCCGGCGGTCGCCATCTCGACGCAGTTGTTGGCGGACGCCTCGGAGTACGAGGACTTGATCCACTTCAACTCGGGCACGGCGGCTCTTCCTCTTACAGCTCTTTGATGATGTCGAGGACGGCGTCCCTCGACTGGCTGCGATTCAACGCTACTTGTTCGACCGCGTCCATACGGCGCCGGAAGTTGGCCAGTTGGGCGGGGGCGTCGAAGAAGACAGCTCCGGTGGGGGAGTCCACCTGGACCGTGTCCAGGTGCGGGCTGTCGGCCGCCACGTAGAGCACGGAGTCGCCCGCCATGGGGAAGCCGCCTGCGCTGAACGGGATCACGAGGAGCGTGACGTTGTCCCGCTCGCTCTCCGAGAGCAGGTGGTTGAGCTGGGCGAGAGCCACCTGCCGGCCGCCCACCTGCATACGGAGCGCGCTCTCGTGGATCACACCCTGGTACGGCACCGGGGGCTGCTTGGTGATCACCGCGTGGCGTGCGAGGCGTTGGGCGATGCGCAGTTCCACCTCCAGGCGCGGCAGCGCCGGGATGAACAGGTCGAAGAGGGCGCGTGCGTGGTCCTCGACCTGGAACATGCCCGGCAGATGGGCGGTCTGGAGCGTGCGCAGCGACGCCGCGTGGTGCTCCAGTTCGGCCAGGTCCAGGAAGTCCGGCGGCACCTTGCCCCGGTACTCGTCCCACCAGCCCCCGCTGCGCCCACCCGTCATCGAGGCCAGCGCGTCGATCAGTGTCGGGTCGTCGCACTCGTAGATGGCGGCCAAGCGCCGTAGACGCTGCTCGCTGATGCCGAAGCGGCCCGCCTCCGTGTTGGAGATGGTGGTGCGGTCCGTGCCGAGGAGTTCGGCGGCTCGCGGCGCGGACATGCCGGTGGCCTCCCGCAACCGTCGTAGCTCGGCGCCGAAACGGCGTTGCCGGACTGTTGGGGTCTGCCTCGGTGCCATGTCGCCCTCTCCTCGCTCGCGCACAGTGTGCCCACCGGCGTCGGGCCAGTCCATCGAACACCAAAACTCAACCTGTTGGGGTTAATTTGGTCTCATGGGTTGGAAATCGCCGCTACGGTGTGGCGCAAGCCACTCATCGACATCCCCGCGAGGTGAACGATGGATCTCCCGCCCTTCAACACCACCCCCACCCGCGTCGGTTGGGACACCTCCGCCCTCGACCCCCTCCGCCCCGTCGCCGAAGCCCGGCACCGCACCCGCGTATGGCTCCAAGACCACTGGAAACTGGGCGAGTTGGCCGACTCCGTCGAGCTCGCCGTGGGGGAGCTGTGCACGAATGCCGTACGGCACGGCGGTGGGCTCGCGGGGCTGGAGCTGACGCTCGGGACCGGGCGGAAGTTCGCTCCGCCGTTCCTGCGGGTGACGGTGACCGACCATGCCCCCGCGCTGGTGCCCGAACTGCCCGCGTGCGTCGACCTGTTGGACGAGGGCGGCCGGGGGCTGCGGCTCGTGGAGGCGTTGGCGCGGCGGTGGGGGTGGCACCGTACGGGGTTCGACGAGAAGCAGGTCTGGTGCACGTTCACCGTGTGAGCGGTGAGCGGTGAACGGGGCTTACGGCCGGCCCCCGCGCCCCCGCCCCGCCTCCGTCAACGCGTCCGTCCAGCCCGCCGCGTACGCCCGCGACTCGCGCGTGAGCAACTCCTCGTACAGCCGGTCGAGCAGAGCCGTGCGGTCGGGGGCGGGGGAATGCAGGAGGTGGGCGAGGCGGGTGTAGGTGTCGATCGGCTGCTGCGGGGAGTGACTCGTGCCAGTCGCCATGTCGTCGTCCTGCTTTCCTGTCTGTCCGCTCGGCTGGTGGTACAGGTGGCGCTCCTGGTGCGCTCGAAGCGTCGGTTCGAACTAGTGTACGAGTAATCCTGTGGTGGTGTTTCGTGTTTGCCGAAGACAGTTGCCCGCTGTGCGGTCCGGACCTGCGGTGATGCGGGGTGCGGTGGCAGTTGTGCCAGGTTGGTGAAGTAGGATCCGGCCGTTCTCCCGTCGGTGAATGAAAGGTGAATGACCAGGCCCGGTGCGGCATTTGGGGGCCTGGCCGCGACGGTGGGCGGCGATGAGGCGCATGTGACCGACTGGCTCGAACAAGCCCCCGATCTTCCCCATCTCATCGCCCGGCTGTCCGAACTCGTCCTACGGCTCGGCTACGCCCCCGACGACCTGGTGATCCTGCCTCGTGCCGACTTCCGTATGTCCAACTGCTGAGCGCTCCGCCCGAGTTGACGCGAGTAGAAGAGCGCGGGGAACAGGAGCGGGTCGTGGCGCGGGAGAAGCGTGCCGCGCCCGCCGAACGGCGTTCGGTCGTACGGCGCAACGGGCGGCCCAGCGTGCCCCCGCTGAACGCCGGAACCGGGCGCGACAAGGGACGTAGGACGGAACCGTCGGAGCCCTCGCCGGCCCGGCCCGGCACCCGGAGTGAGGAACGCCCCCGGCTCTCCGCCAAGGCCCGTGCCCTCGCGGACGAGTTGGAGGGCCGGGCCTCCAACGGGCGCCGGGACGAGGAGAACGGCACGGTGGACTGACAATCAGCCGAAGAACCGGGCCAGTTGGACTGTAGAGGGAGCCGGCTCCTCGGCCTCGGGCCCGTTCTCCTGCGCCGGTGTCTCCTCGCCGTACGAAGGGCGCGGTACCGGTGCCGGTGGGTCCGGCTGGTCGCCCTCCTCCGAGTTGACGGAGGCGAACATCCAGTTGGCGGCGGCGAGATGGTCCACGGCGGCGGCCAGCAGATGGTCGGTCACCGACCAGTCGGCGGCCTCGCCGTGCAGCTCCCGGTTGAGGGCGCTGTCGTGCGGCAACTGCCGTACGAGCACGGTGAGTCGGCGCGCGGAGAGCCGGTCACGATGCCAGTCGAGCAGATCGATGCCGTAATAGCGGAGCAGGTCCGCTTCGAGGGCCTCGGCGTGTTCGTCGACGAACCCGACGAGGCTCAGCCTTCCCCCAGGCCGAGCCCGGTCTCCTTGCCGTAGGCCTCCAGGATGGCGGCGATGTCCTGCATCGTGACCTCGTGCTGTTCGAAGCGGGTGAACTGCTTCTCGCCCAGCAGGAGTTGGAGCAGCCCGTCCACGTCGTTGTCGTCGAGCTTGCGCAGCGCCTTGGCGGTGGCGCGGGTCAGCTCGGTGGGGAGGGTGTAGCTCTCGGTGTCGAGTTCGAACGACCAGGTACGGCCGAGGGCTTCGAGCCGCTGGGCGCGGGCCGCGTTGACGTCGAAACGGGTCATGGGGATGAGTGCTCCTTAACAGGCCCAACGGGCCTCGGTAATAAGGGGAGTTGGGGGCCGGGGCGGGACGGGCGGGCGTGCCCCGTCCCACCCCGGTGGGTCAGGACGCGGCGTACGCGGCGTCCTTCATCACGAAGCTGGCCAGCGGCGAACCGTCGGCCGCGGACATCGCGCTGAACGTGATGCCGAGCTGCGCCGCCGACTTGCGGGCCAGCTTGATGTCGTCCGACGCGGTGACCTGGCCGCGCGGGATGCCGAAGCGGTACGTCACCGTCGAGCCGTCGCTCGCCCGGACGTCGGTGAACTCCAGCCCGAGAGCGCGCACATCGGCGAACGGCCGGTCGGCGATGTCGTACTGGTAGACGCCCGTCGAACCGGTCACCGCGCTGACCCCGCCGCCGCCCATGAAGAACGGCAGCGTGTCCTCGTTGAACTGCATCAGCGAGAACTTGAGGGTCAGATCGCGGTCCGAGTACACGAAGTGCACCGGGCTCACCGCCTGCCACACGTCGACCGGCTCCAGCTTGTCCTTCTTGCTGAAGGTGACACCGTCACCGGAGGTGAACCCGAGGTTCTTCCAGGTCGCCCAGTCGGTGGCGGGGTCGGTGGAGAAGGTCGACGGGACGTCGGTGTCGGCCGGGGCGACGTAGAGGCGGCCTACGCCGGCGATGCGGATCTCGGAGGAGTTGGTTCCTGCCATGGTGAATCTCCTTGTTTTCCAGGTGAGTTGGGATGGGGTGCGGTCGTACCCGGGAGGTCCGGGTACGAAGAAGGCCCCGCCGGGGGGTGGCGGGGCCTTCGGTCTGTGGGGCGGCGCGGAGCGTCCGGGAGGTCGGTGGGTGGGATCGGTGGGTGGGGTCAGTAGACGTCCACGTACACCTTCATCACCGTGACGTAGCGGTTGGCCGCGGAGTAGAGGTAGTCGGGCAGCCAGCGCGGGCCGTCCTGCTCCTCGACCTCGGTGACGAGGTTCGTGCCGTACTTGTTGTTCGCCATCGCCAGTACGGCCTGACGGGCGTCGTTGGCCAGGACGTGCGCGGCCTGCTTGGTCGGGCCGTACACCTCCAGTTCGATCAGCGGCTGGTCGACGTGGCGTTCACCGACCCAGGCGCCGCCGCGCCGGTTGACGAACACGGCGGCGGCCGTGCCGTCGAAGCCGGTCGGCGCCTGTACGGCGACGATCGCGCCGGAGAGCCGGGGGTCGTCCTCCAGGATGTCGACGATCATCGCCTCGACGTCCGGGAAGGCGCTCGGTGGAGTGGGTGTGGTCATGCCGGGTCACCTCGGGGCAGCTTCGGGAGGGCGTGCGGGACGCGGCGGTACGCCTGCACACCGCGACGAGGCACTGAGCGGCCGGCCTGCGGGCGCAGCTCCGCCGCTGCACCAACTGTGACAGACGAGCGTGCGCGCACGCAACTAAAAACCGAGAACCGGGTGAGCGGGGGAGGTGGAGGGAGGTGGGGGAGAGGCTCGGGAGCCAAGAGGGATGGGTGGGGGGAGAAGTCTGGGAGCGGCGAGGGAGGGACCAGTTCCCTCGTACCGCGAACCGGCGAACCGGCGAACCGGCGAACCGGCGAACCGGCGAACCGGTGAACCGGTGAACCGGTGATCGGGGCCCGAGGGCCGGAGGCCGACCGGTCAGTCGGTCATCAGCAGCCGTGCGTCCTCGCGCCGCACGTGTTCTACGGCTTCTGCCGCCGGTACGTCGTTCGGCAGGAACTGCTCGACCACCCGCACGAACATCTCCCTCCGGTCGGCCGGCACCCCCAGCAGATCGGCGACCTCCTCCAGCGTGGGGCGTCGGGTGAACTCGGCGCCGGGTGCGGGGGAGGCCAAGTAGTCGTGCGGGTCGGCGAGTTCCTCCGCGGTGAGTCGGCCGGAGCGGATGAGCATGTCGCGGACCGGTACGCCCAGCACGCGGGCGAGCCTGCGTGTGGTCTCCAAGTCCGGCATGCTCTGGCGCTGCAGCAGGCGGGTGACGGCGGCCCGGTGGACCCCCGCCTCGTCCGCGATCCGGGACTTGCCGCCGCCGCGCGGGCTGTCGATGTCGTAGCCGCGGTCGCGCATCAGGTCCTCGACCCACGCGGCGAACGCGTCCAGATCCTGGCTGGTCATCTGTGTGCTCGCTTCCTTTGGATGGCAGCGAGCTTAGCTTGCTTGCGCGCACGGAATTACGTGCTCGCGTGCAAGCACTAAGGAAAATCGGCTCAATTGGGGGGAGGTTCGGTGGAGATGGGGGCGTGGGGGCCGGTTTCGTGACGGGTTGTCGCCGTGAATGTGAGGTGAGTGACCAAAGTTTCCGTTGCGAGCGCGCGCGCAATCTGTAAACCTGGACGGCCGGATGGCACGTGCCAAACGCCTGTGCCACACCCGTCCTCCAGGGAGGCCCCATGTCCACGATGCCCGCGATATCCAGCGACACCTGCCCACCACCGCGCCGCTACGACTGCGATGGAGCCGTCGGCTGGCAGACCGCCGCTGCCTGCGCCGGACTCCCGCCCAAGGCCGTCTTCTCGAAGAAGGTCAAGGAGGCCGCTCCCGTTCTGCGGGCCTGCGCCCGTTGCCCGGTGCGGCGGGACTGCGAGCGGATCGTCGCGCCGGCCGACAACTGGTTCGACGGCGTGTGCGGCGGCCGCCTCTACCGCTCGGGGCGACCGGTCGAGATCCCCGCGCACCTCCTCCCGGCCGCGCTGACCGCCATGCCGGCGCTGTCGACCGCGCGTGCTCCGCGGGGAGGCTCCCTTGCCTGACCCGAGTCCGGGGTCCGCCGCGGCGGACCCGACCACGCACGCCGCGCTCTGGATCGGCACGCTGCTCCAGCAGTTCCCCGAACTCGCCGTCGAACTCGCCCCCGGCCGCACCTCACCGGCCCACCGCGCCCCCGCCCCGCCGCCCCCGCCCGACCTCGGCGACCGGCTCCGCGAGGAACGCGCCGAGGCCCTCCTCCTGGAACAGCGGCACGGACTCGTCGCCCCCGGCCACAGCGCGGCCCCGCTGCGCCTGCACATCTCCGACACGATCCGGGACATCACCGACGGCGTCGTAGAACTGGAAGAGGCCGTGCGGGAGCGGCTCGGGCTGCCTCGGGCGCGGCGGGCGGCCGTGCCCGAGCGGTTGCGGCGGATCGCCGGGCTGCTCGACGCGGTGGCCGCCGATGCCGTACTCGCCGCGCACGTACGGGACGAGACGCGGCGGATGGCTCGGCGCTGTGCGCGTGCGCTGGGGGACACCGAGAGGGTCGTACGGGTGTCGGGGCGTTGTCCCTGGTGCGACTCGGTGTCGTTGCGGGCCTTCCCGGACCGGGGGGCGGTGCTCTGTGTGAACCCGGCGTGCCGTTGCTCGGTGCCGGACTGCGGCTGCCACGACGATCCGGCCTACCGGCACACCTGGGACGAGGGGGAGTGGGAGCGATGACGACGTTCACCAGGGGCCGGATGCCGACGCTGATTCCCGGGCCGCTCGCCGCGCAGGAGGCCGGGGTCGCGCCCGCCACCATCCGCAAGTGGGTACAGCTCGGGCATCTGGCGCCGGTCGGCCGGGCGGGGCGGGCCCAACTGTTCCGGCTGGAGGACGTGTTCGCGGCGGAACGTGCCGCCGGGGGCGGTCGCCGCGCACGCTGAGGGACGGCGACGGAGGGTCACCCCGCTCCCCTCTATAGGGGGTTCAGGGATCTGTACGGGGGCGGGGGTGGCCGACCTCTTTCGGTATCGGTGGGGAACCGGTGCCGTTTTCGGTGCGTTGGAGCATCATGGAGGCATTCGGTCTCCGGCGCCGGGGGAGGTGTTCCGTGTCGTACCCGACACCGTGGCAGGGGCAGTGGCCAGGACCGCACCAGCCGTCGCAGGGGCCGAGCGGGGCGTCGATGCTGGCCGCGACGGCGGACCGGGAGCGGACCGTGGACGTGCTCCGGGCCGGTTTCGCCGAGGGGCGGCTGCGCGAGGACGAGCTGGAGAAGCGGGTCGCCCGGGCCTACGGCGCCCGTACGGTGGGCGAGTTGATGCTCCTGGTCGCCGATCTGCCCCAGGGCCCCCAGGTGCTGCCCGCCGTCCAGGCACCGCCGCCGGGATTCCGGCCGGTGCCGCCGACGTTCCTGCCGCCCCCGGTGCCGCCGACCAACGGCAAGGCGGTCGGCTCGCTGGTCTGCGGCCTCCTCATCGTCCCGACCCTGGGCCTCACCGGCATCCCCGCGGTGATCCTCGGCCACACCGCCCGCGCGGAGATCCAGCGCACGGACCAGGGCGGCGACGGCCTCGCCCTGACCGGCCTGGTCTTCGGGTGGCTCGCGGTGACGGGTTGGGTGCTGATGCTGCTCCTGATGATCGCGGCGGCGGCGAGCTCGACCTGAGGGCTCCCGTACCGTAGATCTGCGAGCTCCGAGCCGTAGATTCGAAGATCGCGGACGAGGCTCGGCTTCGGCATGACCCCCGTCGAGCCGTGGGTGCCACCCATTTGTTTTGACCGCAGCGAATGAGGTAGGTACGCTCAGACCTTGTGCCTGGGGTGTGCCCTGGCTCTCGTGCGTGCCTTGAACCGCACTAAGGGAGCCGACACTGGCCACCGCAATCTGCGCCCCTTTTGCTCACCGGCGAAAGTCTGCGGGATTCGACACACCCGACCGCGTGGGTCGGCGATGTTCCAGGTTAGCTTCACCATCGGCACACAGAAACCGGAGAAGTAGTGCCTACGATCCAGCAGCTGGTCCGGAAGGGCCGGCAGGACAAGGTCGAGAAGAACAAGACGCCCGCACTCGAGGGTTCCCCTCAGCGTCGTGGCGTCTGCACGCGTGTGTTCACGACCACCCCGAAGAAGCCGAACTCGGCCCTGCGTAAGGTCGCGCGTGTGCGTCTGACCAGCGGGATCGAAGTCACCGCTTACATTCCGGGTGAGGGACACAACCTGCAGGAGCACTCCATCGTGCTCGTGCGTGGCGGTCGTGTGAAGGACCTGCCCGGTGTTCGCTACAAGATCATCCGCGGTTCGCTTGACACCCAGGGTGTCAAGAACCGCAAGCAGGCCCGCAGCCGCTACGGCGCCAAGAAGGAGAAGTAGAAAATGCCTCGTAAGGGCCCCGCCCCGAAGCGCCCGGTCATCATCGACCCGGTCTACGGTTCTCCTCTTGTCACCTCCCTGATCAACAAGGTGCTGCTGAACGGCAAGCGCTCCACCGCCGAGCGCATCGTGTACGGCGCCATGGAGGGCCTGCGCGAGAAGACCAGCAACGACCCGGTCATCACGCTGAAGCGCGCGCTGGAGAACATCAAGCCCACGCTTGAGGTCAAGTCCCGCCGAGTCGGCGGTGCGACGTACCAGGTCCCGATCGAGGTCAAGCCCGGTCGCGCCAACACGCTCGCGCTGCGCTGGCTGGTCGGTTACTCCCGCGCCCGTCGCGAGAAGACCATGACCGAGCGTCTGCTCAACGAGCTTCTCGACGCTTCGAACGGCCTCGGTGCGGCCGTCAAGAAGCGCGAGGACACCCACAAGATGGCCGAGTCCAACAAGGCCTTCGCGCACTACCGCTGGTAGTCGCAGACCCCATCGAGACCGAGAGAAGACCGAAGCCTTATGGCTACCACTTCACTTGACCTGGCCAAGGTCCGCAACATCGGGATCATGGCTCACATCGACGCGGGCAAGACGACCACCACTGAGCGGATCCTCTTCTACACCGGCGTCAGCTACAAGATCGGTGAAGTCCACGACGGCGCCGCCACCATGGACTGGATGGAGCAGGAGCAGGAGCGTGGCATCACGATCACCTCTGCTGCCACCACCTGTCACTGGCCGCTCGAGGACAACGACTACACCATCAACATCATCGACACCCCGGGGCACGTCGACTTCACCGTCGAGGTGGAGCGTTCGCTGCGCGTCCTCGACGGTGCCGTCACGGTGTTCGACGGTGTCGCCGGCGTTGAGCCGCAGTCCGAGACGGTGTGGCGTCAGGCCGACCGTTACGGCGTGCCGCGCATCTGCTTCGTGAACAAGCTCGACCGGACCGGCGCGGAGTTCCACCGCTGCGTCGACATGATCAAGGACCGCCTCGGTGCGGTTCCGCTGATCATGCAGCTGCCGATCGGTGCCGAGATGGACTTCAAGGGCGTTGTGGACCTGGTCCGCATGAAGGCGCTCGTGTGGTCCGCCGAGGCGGCGAAGGGCGAGATGTACGACGTCGTCGACATCCCGGCCACGCACGCCGAGGCCGCCGAGGAGTACCGCGGCAAGCTGGTCGAGGCCGTCGCCGAGAACGACGACGAGATCATGGAGCTGTTCCTGGAGGGCGTCGAGCCCACCGAGGAGCAGCTGTACGCCGCGATCCGTCGCGTCACCATCGCGTCCGGCAAGTCCGACGGCATCACCGTCACCCCGGTGTTCTGTGGCACCGCGTTCAAGAACAAGGGCGTCCAGCCCCTGCTCGACGCGGTCGTGCGCTACCTCCCGACTCCGCTTGACGTCGAGGCCATCGAAGGCCACGACGTGAAGGACCCGGAGGTCGTGATCAAGCGCAAGCCGTCGGTGGACGAGCCGCTGTCCGCGCTCGCGTTCAAGATCATGAGCGACCCGCACCTGGGCAAGCTCACCTTCGTCCGGGTTTACTCGGGCCGCCTGGAGACCGGCACCGCGGTGCTGAACTCCGTCAAGGGCAAGAAGGAGCGCATCGGCAAGATCTACCGCATGCACGCGAACAAGCGTGAGGAGATCGAGGCGGTGGGCGCCGGCGACATCGTCGCCGTGATGGGTCTGAAGCAGACCACGACCGGTGAGACGCTGTGTGACGACAAGAGCCCGGTGATCCTGGAGTCCATGGACTTCCCGGCGCCGGTCATCCAGGTCGCCATCGAGCCCAAGTCCAAGGGTGACCAGGAGAAGCTGGGTGTAGCCATCCAGCGTCTCGCGGAGGAGGACCCCTCCTTCCACGTTCACTCGGACGAGGAGACCGGCCAGACCATCCTCGGCGGTATGGGCGAGCTGCACCTCGAGGTGCTGGTCGACCGTATGAAGCGCGAGTTCCGGGTCGAGGCCAACGTCGGTAAGCCGCAGGTCGCGTACCGTGAGACGATCCGCAAGGCCGTCGAGCGCGTGGACTACACCCACAAGAAGCAGACCGGTGGTACCGGTCAGTTCGCCAAGGTGCAGATCGCGATCGAGCCCATCACCGAGTCCGACGGCCCGGCGTACGAGTTCGTGAACAAGGTCACCGGTGGCCGTATCCCGCGGGAGTACATCCCGTCGGTGGACGCCGGTGCGCAGGAGGCCATGCAGTTCGGCATCCTCGCCGGGTACGAGATGACGGGCGTCCGCGTCACGCTTCTCGACGGTGCCTACCACGAGGTCGACTCCTCCGAGCTGGCCTTCAAGATCGCCGGATCGCAGGCCTTCAAGGAGGCCGCGCGCAAGGCGTCCCCCGTGCTCCTTGAGCCGATGATGGCCGTCGAGGTCACCACGCCCGAGGACTACATGGGTGAGGTCATCGGCGACATCAACTCCCGCCGTGGCCAGATCCAGGCCATGGAGGAGCGTGCCGGTGCGCGCGTCGTGAAGGGCCTCGTGCCCCTCTCGGAGATGTTCGGCTACGTCGGCGACCTCCGCAGCAAGACCTCGGGTCGCGCAAGCTACTCGATGCAGTTCGACTCCTACGCCGAGGTTCCCCGGAACGTCGCCGAGGAGATCATCGCGAAGGCCAAGGGCGAGTAACACACACCGTTTGCACGCTTTAGGCTTGACACCGACCGCCGGGGTCCGAAGACCGGCAGCGGGACGAGAGATCGTCCCCGGAAACCGGGACCAGAACCCCGGCGGGCGGCATCCCAGCAAAGATCACCTGGCGCCGATGAGTAAGGCGTACCAGAACCACTCCACAGGAGGACCCAGTGGCGAAGGCGAAGTTCGAGCGGACTAAGCCGCACGTCAACATCGGCACCATCGGTCACATCGACCACGGTAAGACGACCCTCACGGCCGCCATTACCAAGGTGCTGCACGACGCGTACCCGGACCTGAACGAGGCCTCGGCCTTCGACCAGATCGACAAGGCTCCTGAGGAGCGCCAGCGCGGTATCACGATCTCGATCGCGCACGTCGAGTACCAGACCGAGACGCGTCACTACGCCCACGTCGACTGCCCCGGTCACGCGGACTACATCAAGAACATGATCACGGGTGCCGCGCAGATGGACGGCGCGATCCTCGTTGTCGCCGCCACCGACGGCCCGATGCCGCAGACCAAGGAGCACGTGCTCCTGGCCCGCCAGGTCGGCGTTCCGTACATCGTCGTCGCCCTGAACAAGGCCGACATGGTGGACGACGAGGAGATCCTGGAGCTCGTCGAGCTCGAGGTCCGTGAGCTCCTCTCCGAGTACGAGTTCCCGGGCGACGACCTTCCGGTCGTCAAGGTCTCGGCGCTCAAGGCTCTCGAGGGCGACAAGGAGTGGGGCCAGACGGTCCTCGACCTGATGGCCGCCGTCGACGAGTCGATCCCGACCCCCGAGCGTGACGTCGACAAGCCGTTCCTCATGCCCGTCGAGGACGTCTTCACGATCACCGGTCGCGGTACGGTCGTCACCGGCCGTATCGAGCGTGGTGTCCTGAAGGTCAACGAGACCGTTGACATCATCGGCATCAAGCAGGAGAAGACCACCACCACGGTCACCGGCATCGAGATGTTCCGCAAGCTGCTCGACGAGGGCCAGGCCGGCGAGAACGTCGGACTGCTCCTCCGTGGCATCAAGCGCGAGGACGTCGAGCGCGGCCAGGTCATCATCAAGCCCGGCTCGGTCACCCCGCACACGGAGTTCGAGGCCCAGGCGTACATCCTGTCCAAGGACGAGGGTGGCCGTCACACGCCGTTCTTCAACAACTACCGTCCCCAGTTCTACTTCCGCACCACGGACGTGACCGGCGTCGTGACCCTCCCCGAGGGCACCGAGATGGTCATGCCGGGCGACAACACTGAGATGACGGTTTCGCTCATCCAGCCCGTCGCCATGGAAGAGGGCCTGAAGTTCGCCATCCGCGAGGGTGGTCGCACGGTGGGCGCCGGCCAGGTCACCAAGATCAACAAGTAAGTCTTGATCTGACCCGGTAGTTTCCAGAGAGACCCGTACGGCTTCGGTCGTACGGGTCTCTTTGCTGTTCCCCGGTTGCTGTTACGAAACTATTCGGCGGGTACGACCCGTTGTCCCCTCCTTCCACTCGTCCCACCATTTGTCATGCCGCTGAGCAAATTCGCTTCGGAGGGATGAGTCATGGGCGAGCGCGTGAGCCGAAGAGCCGTTCTGGGGGCGGGAGTTGCCGCGGTGCCGGTGTTGTCGGGGGTGACCTTGCCGACATCGGGGTCCGTGGACGCGGGTGCGTACATCTCCTTCTCGCGTACTACGGGTGCGTTTCCCCTCGTCGGCGCCCCGGTGGTGGTGGACCCTGACGATCACCCCGGAGTCGTACGGGTGGCAGGGGACTTGAGGGGCGACATCGAACGCGTCACCGGCGTACGCCCCGGCAGCGCGCTCGCGCGGGAGCGTGAGGTGGTGCTGGTCGGCACGATCGGGCGCAGCGCGCTGATCGACGGTCTGGTGGCCGCCGGGAAGCTGGACGTGTCCGGGGTGCGGGGCCGCTGGGAGACCTCGCTGCAGACGGTGGTCGAGCGGCCGATGCCGGGGGTGGAGCGGGCGTTCGTCGTCGCGGGAAGCGACCCGCGCGGGACGATCTTCGGTGCCTACGACGTCTCGTACGGCATCGGGGTCTCGCCCTGGCACTGGTGGGACGACGTGCCGCCGACGCGCCGGGGTGAGGTGTGGGTGCGGCCGGGGCGGTACTCGCAGGGGACGCCGGTGGTGAAGTACCGGGGCTTCTTCATCAACGACGAGAACCCGGCGCTCGGGACGTGGGCGCCGGCGTACTTCGGGCCGGGGAAGGCGGCGGGGTATCCGGGCGGCTTCAACGCCGACTTCTACGGCCGGGTCTTCGAGGTGCTGCTGCGGCTGAAGGGGAACTACCTCTGGCCGGCGGTGTGGGGGCGGGCCTTCGCGGAGGACGACCCGGAGAACCATCGGCGGGCCGCGGAGTATGGGGTTGTCATGGGCACGTCGCATGAGGCGCCGATGATGCGGGGGATCGAGGAGTGGAACCGGCACGCGGTGGCCGCCGTCCGGGACTCCTCGGGTGTGATCGTGACGCCGGGGCACGATCCGTACGGCGGGACGGGGGAGTGGTCGTACCGGCTCAACTCCCCGGCGATACGGGCCTATTGGCGGGCCGGAGTCCAGCGGATGGTCGACCAGGGCTTCGAGGGCGTCGTCACGCTGGGCATGCGCGGGAACGGTGACACGAGCCTCCCGGACGGCGACGGCATCGAGTTGATGCGGGAGATCATCGCGGCGCAACGGCAGATCATCGAGGAGGTGACGGGGCGGCCGGCGGCGGAGACTCCGCAGGTGTGGACGTTGTACAAGGAGGTGCAGCGGTATTGGGACCGGGGGTTGAGGGCGCCGGATGACGTGACGGTCGTACTGACGGACGACAACTGGGGGAACATCCGTAAGCATCCGGATGTAGGGGACGGCGTACGGGCTGGGGGCTACGGCCTCTACTACCACTTCGATTACGTGGGTGCCGGGCGGAACTACAAGTGGGTGGACACGGCGAACCTGCGGAACGTGTGGGAGCAGCTGCACGCGGCGTACGCGTACGGGAACCGTGGGCTGTGGGTCGCGAATGTGGGCGACCTGAAGGGGAACGAGCTGCCGACCGAGTTCTTCCTCAACTACGCCTGGGATCCCGAGGGTTGGGATGCCTCGCGGCTGGGTGAGTGGGAACTGCGGTACGCGCGGCAGAACTTCGGGGTGGGGCAGGCCGATGAGATCGCCTCGGTACTGGCGGCTTATGGGCAGTTGCAGGCGCGCCGCAAGCCGGAGTTGCTGAACCGGCGGATCAGTCTCGTCGACGGCCGGGTGGTCTACGACGATCAGCAGACTCCCTTCGCCTTCGGGCACCGGGAGTTGGAGCGGGTCACGGAGGAGTGGCGGGAGTTGGGGCGACGGGCCGAGCGGATCGGGCGGCGGTTGCCGGCCGGGGTGCGGGACGCGTGGTTCGAACTCGTCGGGTTCGAGGTGCAGGCCACCGCCAACCTGTACGGGCTGCGGTCGGCCGAGTTCACGAACCTGCTCTACGCGGCGCAGGGCCGGGCCGCGACGAACGACCTCGCGGATGAGGCGGAGGCGGGGCTGGAGACGGACTTCGCGTTGGCCGAGCGCTTCAACTCCGTTGTGGCGGGCGGGAAATGGCGGGGATTCCAGACGCAGCCGCACATCGACTACGGGGATGTGGAGCGGTACGGGCCCAACGCCGGGTGGCAGCAGCCGGAGAAGGACAACGTGGCGTTGCCGGATGTGTTGTTTCCGGCGGTGCGGCGGATTGGGGTGCCGGTGGGGGCGGGGCTCGGGGTGTCGGTGGACGGTGCTTCGGAGTCGGGTGCGTGGTGGCCAGGCGGTGCGTCGGGGGCGGCGGTACTACCTGCGTTCAGCCCGTATCAGACGCGGCCGCAGCAGTTCGTCGAGGTGTTCAACCGGGGGCGTACGGCCTTCGATTACCGGATCGAGGTGTCGGTGCCGTGGTTGGTGGTGGAACGGCCTCGGGGGCGGGTTGAGCGGCAGGTGCGGGTGGAGGTGGGGGTGGACTGGGCGCGGGTGCCGGTGGGGCGGGTCGAGGGGGAGTTGACGGTGACCGGGGCGGGGGGATCGGTGACGGTCGGGTGCGTCGCCGAGCGGCCGTCGGGGCGGGGGCTGCGGGGGTTCGTGGAGGCGGGCGGGTACGTGGCGATCGACGGGGAGCACTACGACCGGGCGGTGGGTGGGTGGCGCCGTATTGAGGGCATCGGGCGGACCGGGGCGGGGATGACGCCGTGGCCGGTGACGCTGCTCCGGCAGACGCCGGGTGGGGTGGACTCGCCGCGGCTGGAGTACGAGGTGAGCCTTCTGTCGGCAGGGGAGGTGACGGTGTGGGCGTACCTGTCCCCTCGTAACCCTGCGTTGCCGACGGGCGGTCTGCGCTACGGCGTCTCCCTCGACGACGGGCCGATCGAGACCGTCGACATCAACATCGGTGCAGATGACGGGCTGTTGAACGACGTGTGGGCCCGTAACACCTCCGACAACGTCAACGCGACGGCGACGAAACACTCCGTGACGAAGGTCGGGGTCCATCGGTTGAGGTTCTGGATGGTGGACCCGACGGTGGTGCTGCAGCGGCTCGTGATCGACACGGGGGGTCTGCCGGCGCTGTACCTGGGGCCGTTGGAGAGCCGGCGGGTGTAGCCCGTGGTTGAACGCGGAGGGTGACGGGTGGGCGTTGCGGGTGGCGTGCCGGGTGTGCTGGACGTTTCGGGGGTGCCGAGTGTGCCGGGGGTCTCGGCGCGGGGGCCGGGGCTGGCTTCGTCACCCGGGGAGAAACGGGCGGCGGCTCGGGCGATCGAGGACCACATCGAGCCCGGTACGCGTACGGCGGGGCGGTGGGCGGACGACGAAAACGGCGCCGCCGTACGGGAGTTCGCCGCGAAGGACGGGGACGGGTGGGTCACCTCGGCGGCCCTGAAGAAGGCGCACGGGGCGTGGGCGGACCAGGTGAAGAACCTGATGGACCGGCTGAGTGCGGAGAAGGGCGCGCTGCGGAGCGGGAATGCGGTGCTGACGAGTACCGATCTGGCGGTGGGGTCGGCGTTGCGGGAGCGGTCGGCTCTGGACGCGCTCTGAGGCCAACGGGCGCTTGGCGCGCCGGAGTTGAGTTATCGGGTTCAGCGGAACTATTGGGGCGACTGGGCGCATGCCGACGTATCACGAGATCATGACCACCGACCTCGCCGCGCTGACCACCGCGGCCGAGCGCTGGGACGGCATGGCGGGCGAGTTCGAGAAGCAGGAGTCGGCGTACCGGCGGGATGTGCACGGCATCTCCGTGGGCACGTCGTGGACGGGGCTCAGCGCCGACGCGGCGAACGCCCGCTTCGACGTCACGCTCAAGGAGTTCCAGTACGCGCAGACGGAGGCCAAGGGGATCGCGGCGCTGCTGCGGGACGCGCACGAACGGTTCGTGGAGCTGCGGGGCCGGGTGGTCGCGGCGCGGTGGGACGCGGTTCGGGCGGGTATGCGGGTCTCGGATTCGGGGGTGGTGAGCCCGAGTTCGGACCAGCCGGACACCCCCGCCGCACCCCAGGCCGCACAGCCGTGGCAGGACCGGATCGACAAGGCCGTACGCGATGTGACGGACGCGGACACGGGTGTCCGGGTCGCGCTGGCGGGGGTCGTGACCGACTCCGAACTGCTCGCCGGCGGGCGGGGGTTCAACGGCAGGGCGATGGGCGACATCGAGGCGTACGAGGCCGAGGAGACGGAGCGGTACCTCCAGAAGTTGAGCAGGGGAGGTGAATTGACGGCCACTCAACTCACCGAACTGCAACGGTCGTTCCGGGACAACAGCGAGGACGAGGGGTTCTCGCGGATGGTCCTGGACGACCTCGGCCCCACCGGCACGCTCAAGCTCACGAACGAACTGAACGACCGCGTCCACGTCCAGGGCGGCGCGGGCGCGGGTACGTACTCGGCGATCGAGACGGGCCTGGCGAACGCGCTCGCCACGGCGACGAAGGACACGAAGTCGGCGTGGTACCGGAAGTGGCGTACGGGGATGCGGCACGCGGGCGTCGAGCACTACGCCACGGACGCGCAGGGTCTCCACCTGGACAAGGCGGTCGGATACCAATCGCTGGTGACACTGATGCAGAAAGGCCACGGGTACTCCCCGGGAATGGTCGAGGACCTCACCGACGACATGATCGCGGCGGAGAAGAAACACCCCGGGATCTGGCGGGTGAAGGGCACGTATGCCGGGGCGCGCGATGGTTGGTTTGCCAACGACCCCGTCGACGGCATGCTCGGCATCATGAGCCGCGACCCTGCGGAGTCCGCGCGTTATCTCCATTCCGACGCCCACATGAAATACCTCATGAAGGACCGGGACTGGAATGTCACCCTGAACGACGAGGGGGTTTCGAAGGGCGGGCGTTATGTGCCCCGGTTGGACGGGGACGACCGGGCTGGATTCGGGGCGGCGTTGCAGGCGGGGGCCACGGGGATCGATCCTGCGGATCCGGGTGGGGTGCGTCATGGGGATCGGGCCACGAATGACGCGGTGTTCAAGTCGGCGCTCACGTATTTGGCGGACAAGGGGGATGATTTCCCGCCGTCGTTGCGGAAGCCGATGGCCAACGTGCTGGCCAATCATGGGGGGACTGTGCATGCGGCGATGAGTGAGGTGGATGTCGGCCATTCGCCCTTGGATCAGCATCAGCTTTTCGAGGTTGCCAAGCAGGTGTCCAAGGATGAGGGGGCGTATGGGGTGTTGAACGGTGGAATGAACCAGGCGATGGTGTCGGCCATTCACAACGACCACTCGAATTCAGCCAGTTCCCTGAGCGGGGCCGGCCGGACCGTGGGCTTCCTGGAGGAGGCGAGGCTGCAGGCCGCGGGAGACCCGAAGGTCGCGGAGTTCCAGACCAAGCCGTTCTTTGACAAGGCGATCAGTTACATCCCGGTGGTCAGCGGTGATGTGCAGACGGGGTTCGACTATGTGACGGACCAGTGGCTGGCTGATGAGCAGAAGAGGCTCGACGACAAGCAGGCGGAGGACAACATTCAGGCGTACACCAGGCGGAACGGCCAACTGATGGCCCTCGCGGACGAGTGGAAGAAGACCCATCGGTCGGACAGCAATCCGTACTACAACGCCAAAGAGGAGATCGGTAGATCCGCCCGAGACGGGATGGCGCACGCCACTGGAATGTCCGGAGAACAAGCCACGTGAACGCCCGCCGAATCCTGATCGTGGTGTTGCTGTCCATCCTTCTGCTGTCCTGCGGAAGTTCCGCATATCACGAGGTTCCGAAGGCTATTTGCGGGACCCCCATCGATCCCGCCCTCACTCGTCTGCTTGTGACGTCTGCGAAGGAATTCCACGAGTACAACAGAGTCGATCGCTCCGATGCGATCACCGCGCCCTGCATCCTTCTGGCGGAGCACGACCCTGTTCTCGAGTTCCGTTTCTCGTGGGACGACACGGCAACGGACCTTATGTACCTGGCAACGGGTTCGGGGTCGATCTCCCGTGTAACGCAACCGCGGAGTATCAACCTCGGCTACAAGTCGATCGTCGGCACCGACGGGGCCATCTCGATCGACCGATGCGCGACCAAGGGCGGCAAATACTTCACCCTCACCCTCCAAGTCCCCCAAATCGGCCTGATGGACCAGACCCACCGTAAGGACATCGAGAGGTTCATGCGGGCCTACTTCCCGGCGACGCTCAAGACTCTGGGGTGCAAGTGACGATGCCGGAATGAGTACGAGCGCTCATGTGCCGCCCCGCGCCCTGCAGTTGGCTGGGGGCATGTCGATCACACAGGGCACTTGGGTACGCGGTACATGGGTCGGACCGCTGATCGCGACGGTCGTCACCCTTCCCGCCACCCTCATCACGTACATCGTCGCCGGTCTCTCACCCATGGCCTGCGACGCCTGTGACGGAGCGAAGGCGGAGCACTTCACCCGGAGGTTCGACACCGCCTTCACGTTCCTACAGGTGGGCCTGCTGGCCTCCGTCGCGCTGTTGCTGGTCAGTTGGGGCCTGCCGCAGACCGAGTCGAACGTCGCCCGGCGCCGCGTCTTCGCCGTCCTCGCGCCCGGCACGATCGCGCTCTCGGCGATCTTCTTCGCGGCGATGGTCCCCTGGCCCAACTGACCGGCCCGTTCCGACCGCTCGCGGAACGGAACGAAACGGGACTGTCACTGGGTGTAGCTAAAGTGGACGGCGGTACTGAGGTGCCGAGGAACGCACGGGGGAGGACAGTGTGCTGCCGAGCGACGGTGGATCGGGGGCGTCCGCTGCGTCCGCTGCGTTCGACACGGTGAAGGGCGCCGCCGATGTCGCCACCGAACTGTCGTCCTTCGCGGCGTTCCGGAAACGCGTCGACCAACTGATCCGCGACCTCAAGGGCTCGGACGCCGGCCCCGGCAAGGTCGGCCAGGAGCGGCTCGTACGGCAGCAGTTCGGCGGCGGTGGCGGCCAATGGACGGAGGCGGCCGGGCTGTTCACCGCGTACGAGACGGTGGTCGCTGAACTGGAGACGCTGTCGCAACTGCTCTCCGTTTCGATGGAGGGCATGAACATCGCGGTGCTCGCCTCGCACAAGGGCTACCGGAACATCGACCTCGACCTCCGCGACCGTATGACCGCGATCAGCGCGGAGACGACAAAGCACTACGGCGGCGCCTACGACCCTCAACCCCCGAAGCAACCTCACCCCGCCGCCCCCGGCGTCGACGCGGGAGGCACGATCTGATGTCCGCCGCAGCACCCGGAACCGGCAGCACGTCCTTCGAGGCGATGAGCCACGAGCAGATGCTCGCGTGGCTCGACCAGGCGAACTCGGGCACGGTACGGCTCGCCGCCGACCGCCTCACCGCCGCCGCCGAGGAGATCCGCAGGATCGGCGAGGAACTCAAGGTCCGCCCGCAGTACGTGGAGTGGAAGGGCGAGGGAGCCGACGCGTTCCGCACCTGGTCCGGCGACCTGGCCAACTCCACCCTGCGCCTGGGCGACTTCAGCGACGACGCCGCGAAGTGGCTGGGCCAGGCCTCCGACGCGATCGCCCACGTACAGGCCTCGATCCCGCGCGACACGAAGACCGCCCAGGCGAACCCGAACACGGCGACCCGGGCCCACAACGCCCCGGACACCACGGCCGTCACCACCAAGTCCGCGACCGAACTCGCCGCCATCGCCGCAGCCAAGGAGAAGGTCCGCCAGGAGGCCGCACTCCAGATGCACAAACTGGGGCAGTCGTATCAACTGTCGGCCACGCAACTGGACGGGTTGGAACGGCCTGTGTTTCCGCCGCCTCCGAAGGCCGTGCAGCCGCCGGACGCTCGCGCGCGTGGCAGTCAGAGTGGCATCGCCCGTCCCAGTGGTGGTGACTCCCGTACCCCTGTAGCACCTGCTGGGCACTTGGGCGTTGGTGAAATTCGGGAGCCGAAGCCGACCTCTCACCACGGGGCGGTGGCGCCCCCGGCGTACGTGCCGACGGCTACGACCATCGACCCGCAGGTTCGGGTGGGCGTCGACTCGGTGGCCATGTTGCCTCAGATGCCGAGCACCGGTGCAGGTACGAGTGACGGTCCCAGCGGCATGGGGCAGCCCCACAGCACGGCGACAACACCGCCCGGTGGCGGGACGCCGGCGTTTGGTGGCAATACCGGCAACCCTGTGGGCTCGGGGGCGTTGGGCAGGCCGACAGCGTCTGCCCGGCCGACCGTCACTGGCCGGTCTCCCGCCACGCCTGGTCAAGGAGCCTCTGTCCCCAACTCCGGCCGTGTGGGCGGCAGTAGCGCCGGCGGTGTTGTCGGTGGTCGCCCGACCGGGACCCCGACGGGTCGGCCGGCGGGAGCGATTCCCCGGGGGACGGTGGTGGGCGCGGAGAAGCCCGCCGGTCGTGGCCCGGTGGGCTCCACAGCAGGCGGTGGCCGTGCCGTGACTCCCAACAGGGGTGTTGTGGGCGGCGCCCCGCAGCAGCCGACGCGGGTGCCGTCCAGTCGACCTGGTACGGGTGGCACCGGTGGAACGGTCGCCTCGGGTGCCGCGGTTCGAGACGGTGTCTCGGGCGGCATGCCCAGCGCCGGACGCCCGGGGGCAATCCGTGGCAGCGCGACCGCTCCTCCTTCGACGCAGCCGATGCCGTCTGCATCCTCTATGTCCTCTACGTCCTCGTCCCGCGCGGGCGTTTCCGGCGCACGGTCCGACCGCCGTGAGGCCGAGGAGCGTCAGCGCCGGGAGAAGCGCCGTCGTACCGAAACCCCACCACCGATTGACCCCCAGTGACTCCCAGATCGACCTCCAATCGACCTCCAACCGACCTCCAGGGAAGGCGAGAAGAAGCGCATGTTCATCAGCAGTACTCGGCGCGGGCGCCGCGAGCTTGTGGCATCGGCGGTGCTCGGACTGCTGCTGGTTGGTGCCACGGACGTTCCGGCGCACGCTGATTCGACCCGGCGGCAGCAGTGGTTCCTGGATGCCATGAAGGCCGAGCAGATGTGGCGGACCAGCACGGGCGAGGGCGTCACTGTCGCTGTGATCGACTCCGGTGTGGACCAGGACAACCCTGACTTGAAAGGCCGCATCCTGCCCGGGAAGGACTTCGCCACGGGCCAGGCGGGCGACGAACACACCGACTACGACGGTCACGGCACGGGAATGGCGGGCCTGATCGCCGGGACCGGGGCCTACGACTCCGGGAACGGTGCCTTCGGGCTCGCGCCGGGGGCCAAGATCCTCCCGATCCGGATGCCCGACGCCGAGGCCGCGGCCGACGAGGGAGAGGCTGCCCGGCAGTTCAACGAGGCGGCACCGAAGGCGATTCGCTACGCGGCGGACTCGGGGGCGCGGGTCATCAACATCTCGCTGGGACAGACCGAGGGTTCGGCGAAGCTGACGGCGGCGGTGCGATACGCCCTGGAGAAGGGCTCGTTGGTTTTCGCGGCGGTCGGCAACAGCGGAGACAAGGGGAACCAGGTCGAGTACCCCGCGGCCACCCCCGGCGTCGTAGGCGTAGCCGCAGTCGGCAAGAACCTGAGCAGGACCGCCGAGTCGGAACACGGCCCCCAGGTGGACCTGGCCGCACCTGGGGAGGACCTGGTCTACGCGTGCGCGAGCCAGAGCGGACTCTGCAGGGGCCACGGCACCAGCGGCGCCACCGCCCTGGCCTCAGCCTCCACCGCCCTGATCTGGTCCAAGCACCCCACCTGGACCAACAACCAGGTCCTCCGCGTCCTGCTCAACACGATCGGCGCCCCCACGGACGGCGCGAAGCGCAACGACTCGATCGGGTACGGCATCGTCCGCCCCCGTGTCGCTCTGCAGAACCCGGGGAACCCCGGTCCGGCCGAGGAGTACCCGCTCCCTGACCTTGCCGCTGCCCGGAGCTCGCCGTCCCCGGCCTCGAACGCCTCAGCTTCCAGTGCGGCGGGCGCCCCGGCGAAGGGAGACGACCTCCTGGCCGCAGTCTCGTCCTCGGGGGACACCGGTGGGAGCGCGCTCTGGATCGGACTGGGTGCCGGTGCCGCGGTGCTGGCCGGCGGGGGCGCGGTGGCATTCCTCGTGCGCCGGCGCAGACACGCATGAAGCAATCGGCAGTTGACGGCCGGTGGTTGGGCATCGCGGGGCGAGGCCGGTGTGAAGGACCGATGCGGGGTGACCCTCAAGTGCCGTGGGTGCCACCGCCGTTGGGTAAGTTGAAGAACTGGTAAGAAAACCTGCGGCCGGCCGAGCCGACTGCTGGGGCACGGGGATCAGGGGATCGAGGAAGGACGCGGGGCGATGGCCTGGGACGAGTGGGAGCAGCTCAAGACTGACGCGGCCCGGAGGGGCTCGGCGCACATGCGGCTCAACCAGCTCCCCGCGGACGGCGGTGGCAGCGGCGGCGATCTCGTCGTGCACCAGGACGACCTCGGCGCCGTAGGCCATGAGGCGTTCACCCTCCACGACGATCTCCGTACGGCGGCGGACGTCGACGGAATGGGCGCGGACAGGCAGGGCGACGGATCCACGACGCGGGCCGCCGCCGAGCTGAAGGCACAGGGTTTCGCGATGGGGCCCGCCCTGTCGCGGACCGTCACGACATGGACGAGCCAGGTGCAGTCGCTGCTTCAGGCATGTGCGCACATCTCGAATCACCTCGACTACACCCGGAAGACGCACACGCATGACGACGCACTGATCGCGGCATCGGTACGAGACGCCGGCGGCTCCGCTCTGTCGGTCTCACAGCTCGACAAGTACTTCAAGTAACGGGGGTTGCCGCGGTGTCCGGCGTCACGATGACGAACCTGGCGGAAGTCGATCTGGGGAGGCTCGGGAGCAGCGTCGCCGACTGGAAGTCCGTGGTCGACAAGCTTGACGAGCTGGCGACCCGGGCTGATACGGGCCTGCGGGCCAAGTCGGACGGTGCTCGCTGGGCCGGGGTGAACGCGGACGTCACACGCGAGTTCGTGGGAAAGACGGCCAAGGAGTTCAAAGACGCGCATGCCGAGGCCAGCAGCATCCACAGGGTTCTCGACGACGCCCACACCGAACTCGTCGAGATCCAGCGGAAGTTGACGACCGCGCTCCACAAGGAGGCGCCGGGACTCGGCGTGAAGGTGCAGGACTACGGCAACGAGGGCGGCAGCCCGGTCATCCACGTGTTCTTTCCGCATGATCGCACCACGGACGACGCGCACACCCAGGAACAGCTCGACGAGGCCCACCACTTGGCCGGTCGCATCGCCAACCTGGTGGCCCACGCCCGGGAGATCGACGACTCGGTGGCTCGCGCCCTCACCAAGAGCCACGGCGAGGACGGTCACAACTTCGGGTACGAGACGTACACGTCCCTGGACGACGCGGAGCAGCAGCGCGCCACCGAACTGGCCAAGCTCGGCACGGAGATGACCGACAAGCAGCTCGCCGAGTTCGACTCCCTCATGAAGTGGAACGCGAAGGACCCCGACTTCAGCACCGCCTTCTACAAGTCTCTCGGGGGAGCCGAGGAGACGCTCGAGTTCTACGGCCGTATGGCTCTCGACGGCACGGAAGGCGACGACAAACAGCGGCTGGCGCTGACCAGGCAACTCCAGAGCAGCATGGGCATCGCGCTCGCCACGGCGACCGACACCGGCAACGAACCTCATCTGCCCACTACTTGGGGCGATGAGTTCAGAAAGCTGGGAACCCAGCAGATCGCGCTCTACCCGGGCGCGATCAACTCCCCCTACGGCTATCAGATCCTCGGTGGGCTGCTTCGGTACGGGAACTACGATCCGAAGTTCATCAACCCCATCGCGGAACACATCGTCCAACTGCACCACGAGAACCCCGACTTCTTCGTGGGCAACAAGCCGATGACCGGAGGAGCCGACCTCGACTGGGGATTCAACCCGTCGGGGAAGACCGGTGCCGGCTACGACCCGCTCACCAGCGTTCTGGAGGGGCTCGGGCACAGCCCCGAGGCGTCGAAGCTGTTCTTCTCGGACGACACGACGCCCACGGTGTACAACGAGGACGGCACCGTGAAGGGCGGCACCCTCGGCTACACGTACTTCGACGAGCTGACGAAGAAGGACTTCGAGTGGCCGCCGGACAGCCTCGTCGCCCCCGGCAGCGACGCCGCCGCGCACGCCCGGGACAGCGGCCCGGACGCGCTCGGTCACGCGCTGGAGGCGGCGACACTGGGGCACGCGTACGACGACCCGGCGCCCGAGCTGGTCCGGGACGGAGTCTCGGCCGCGATCATGGAAAAGGTCGTGGCGACCTACGGCGACCCGGAGAACGTCCAGGACCCCATCTCGGACAGCCTCGGCCGGATGGGGGCCGGTTACATCGACGATCTGAACTGGGCGCTGAACGACAACAAGGCGGACAGCCTGTTCTCCCCGACCGATTCGGACGGTCATGCGCAGTTCGGATCGAGCGGCGCCATCAAGTTCCTGAGCTCGGTCGGCCAGCACCCGGACGGCTACTCGGACATCTCCACGGCTCAGCAGATCTACGGAACGAGCGCGCTGGAAGCGCAGGCCGACGGGGAGCACATCAATCAGCCGCACGCCCGGGAGATCGTTCGTACCGGTGCGGAGATCCAGGGAATCCTCGACCAGTCCAGAGCGGACCAGGTCACGGCCGAGGGGCTCGCGAAAGACGCCGAATACAACAAGAGCCTGGGACAGAAGGCGGGTTGGGTCTCATTCGGCGCGGGCGTCGGCATCGCCGCCGGAGCGGCTTTCCTGCCACCTGTGGCTGCCGTCGGTGTGGCAGGCACGCTGATTCCTGTCTTCATGGGCGCGGGCCAAGGCGCCATCTCGCAGCAGATCGGCACCGTGATCGGCGACAGCGCCGAGACGATGCAACAGGACAGCGGAAGCACGCTTCAGGAGCAGCGGGCCGAGATCTATCGAGCGGGCCAGGGCGCGGCGGCATCCCCGATGAACAGTTTCATGCAGGGGCACGGGATCGCGAGCGATGACGACGGCTTTGGGCAGGACCTGGAAGACGCCCTGAACAGCGGGTACGTGAAGGGAACCAACGGAGAGAACCAGCAGGGTGCGCTTCCCAAGACCTGACCCGAGGCGTTGCCCGCCGCGTCGGAATTCCTTCTCCCGCCCCCGTACAGACGAATGGTATTGCTGATGAAGCGCCTGAAGATCGCGCCGGTTCTGATCGCTGTGGTCCTCGCTGCGGCGGGCTGCCAGGGTGGGGGATCGAAGGCCGCGGATGCGACGAGCCCGAGTGAGGCGGCGAGCGGATCCTGCGACAGGTCCTTGACTGCTCCGGTCAAGGCGGCCATGAAGCGGGTGGCCGACCTCCCCGTCTCCGCGAAGACCTCCTTCATCGGAGATCCGCAACGGGCCGCTGAGCAGGTGATCGCACGGTACGAGGCCGGGGGAGCCGGCGATCTCACCGGCATCGCCTTCTGCGGAGCCTACAAAGGATCTTCGGGACTCGATTCCGTGATGGTCAGTTACTACCTTCCTCGATCCACTCCGGAGAAAGGAAAGGTCGCCGAGACCTTCAAGGAATACCGCATGGGGAAAACGGCGCTCGCCGGCGTCAAGGTCGGCGTTCTCTATTTCGAGTGCGTCAGCGGCAAGTTCGGCGGGACTTCAGGAACGAGCGTTCTGATCCGGGGAGAGGTGCGGAGCCGGAGCGAGGCGAGTGAATCCGCCGCCGCGGCACGCGAGGACAACCTGCACATCCTGCACGACACGAGCCGCACACTCGCGAGCCTGCTCAACTGCAAGGAGAACTCCGGCCTTTCGGACACCTTCAGCATGCCGCCCGAGGCATAGGAGGGCCCGCGCCGCTCGCCTGCTCGAGCAACCGGGCCCAGCCCCTCAGCCCCGACGATCCCCCAACACCCCCACCGCCCTCGCGAACCCGGAATCCCGCCCCTCCGTGAACTCCTCCTCCGTGAACACCGGCACCCGTACCTGCGGCGGAATCCCCGTCCCGTCGAACGTGTGGCCCGAGTGGGTCAGGAACTCCTCGTTCGGGAGCCAGGCCGCCATGCCGTTGGGCAGGCGGCGGGTCAGGGTGTCCGAGAAGACGCCCTGGGTGGGCTGGCCGATGCGGATCGTCTCGCCGGGGCGGCCCATCAGGGCCTGGGTGAAGGTCTCGCCCGCGCTCACCGTCGAGCCGCCGGTCAGGATCGCGATCGGGCCGGTGTAGCGGGGGGAGTGGGCCGGGAGCACCGGGATCGGTTCGGGGTGGGTGTGGTGGGCCGGGTTCCTCGGGTCGTTGCGGGCTCGCTTGGCGTAGGCGATGTACGGGGTGTCCGTCAGGCGGGACGCGATGTGGAGGCCCATCGCGTCGGAGCCGCCGCCGTTGATCCGGAGGTCGATGATCAGGCCGTGCAGCCGGCCCACCCGTTTCGACGTGAGGATCGTGTTCAACGCCCGGTCCAGCTCGGCCAGTTGGGACGCGTACGACGCGTTCTCCTGCGGCAGGTAGCCGCCGAAGCCCGAGATGCGCAGGTAGCCCAGCCGGCTGTCACCCCGTAGATCCGCGTACGTGATGCGGCCGTTGGCGAAGTCCCGGTGGTACGTCGCGCCCGTCAAGTCGTGCTGCTCGATGAACTTCTTCGCCCTGGCGTCCAGTTCGGGGGTCGGCGGTTCCGTGCCGGGGTGGCCCGTGGCGAACGTGTGGCCGCCGTCCTGGACCACGATGTGCGCGTCGTGCAGCGGGCGCACCATCGCGCTGAAGATGTCGAACAGTTCCGCCCTGGTCGTGTCCGCGTGGACCCGCGGGCGGTACTCGGCCCGCACCGCCCGCCAGTCGACGCCCTTGGCCGCGAAGAAGGGGTAGTTCTCCTCGAAGGACTGCCAGAAGACGTCGAAGGAGGTGACGGGGTCCGTCGATAGATGCTTCGTGCAGGTCGGCGGGAGCGACCCGATGCGGTGCAGCTGCTTGTGGCCCGCCGAGCTCGCCGTCGCCACCGACGCGTGGTTCGCGTCCTCGCCCAGGCGGACCGTCAGGACGTCCCCGTTCACCGTGTACGTCCCCGGGCCCGTCCGCCGGGCGGTGTCGCCCTTGAGGCAGCCCACGGCGGTGGTCTGGTACTCCTGGTACGTCCCGTGGGTGAGGGCGACGACCGTGCCGTAGCCGTCCATGCGCCAGAAGCCGTCGGCGGTGTGATCGGTGCCGGCGGCGGACGCGGCCGGGGCGGCGATGCCCGCGGCGAGGGTCAGGGCGATGACGGTTGCGGTGGCGGTACGCACGTTCTGTTCTCCCCGTGGTGCGGCGGTTCGACCTGCATGACCTGCATGTCTCACAACCCTGACCGACCGGTCACCGCCCCGGCCATCCGGCACACCCGTGCATCGGGGTGAGGAAAACCCCCGAGTGGGGGTCGGCGGTCATCGCGAGCGTGGAAGCGTCGAGTTCCAGGTGATGCCGATGGACTTCGACGATGGTGCGGCTGTGGCTGTGGCTGCGGCTGCGGCGATCGACGGCGCTTCCGGGTCGGAGAGGCTCAGGAGCAGTCACAGCAACGCGGCAGCGAGGGTGACTCTCGCGTCGAGGCCGCCACCACCTTCGTACGTATCAGGAAGCTCCTTGAGCTGATCGCTCCTGCTCGATCTCTGCCGCTTGTTCCGCCAGGTACGCCCGTGCCGCCTCCTCCTGGTGCGCGCGTTCGCCGGGGGCGAGGCTGTCGTACTCGCGGAAGCCCTGAACCATGCGATCACCCAGTGCCTCCGCGTACGCGGGGACCCGGGCGGCCTCGCGCAGCGGATCGTCGGGGGCACGGTCGACGGCGAGTTTCTGCAGTGCCTTGCGAATCTTCGTGAACTCGGAGACCGTTCCGTAGAGGGTCGCGCTGATGGTCTCCACCACACCGACGGAGCATGTTGGCGATCTCCAGTGCCGCGAGGCCGCAGCCCACCGCCGCGCCGACTCCGGTCCACGACACGCGTCGGCGGCACGGGCGTTCCATGCCTTGTCGAGCGTCCTGTTGCCGGACCTGATGTTGTCGGAGACCGCCTCGACGGCCTGGCCCAACTGGCCCAACTGGCCCAACTGGCCCCAGACATCACCGCACTTGGCGAACGACTCCCAGCCGCCGGCGAACCTCCCACAGCCTGTCCATCGCCAGGTTGACCGTTTTCACCGCGCGTATCCACTGAAGGCCCAAGGGCTCACCCTGAGGTTCTGCGAAGCCTTCCGTGCTCGCGGCGGTGTTGCCGCTTCCGCCAACTCCCGTAGCGGGACGGGCGTTTCGCGAGTCGCCGGGAGGAACAGGAAGGAATGAAACGAACGGGTTGATCTATGTCAGTAGATTGCCCATCGTGACGAACCGCGGGAGTCGGGCAAACGGCCGGAGCGGGGTCGGCCTCGACGACAGTACGGTTGCGCGGGCCGCGGTCGACGACCGTGGCCGGAGTCTGTACGGTCCGGCTCGCTCTCGGTTCTCGGGCGGAGCGTGGCAGGCCCGGGGGGAAGCGCTCGGCGGGCTTCAGGTAGGGGCGGCCGTCATGGGGCTCGTGGTGGACGCGGCCGTGGTGTGGCTGGTGGTCCGGGGCCGACGGGCCCGGAGCTGGGCGCCGCTGCTCGTCGCGTGCGGGATCTGCGTGGGCCGGATGGCCGTCATGGCTCTCGCGGCGAGGGTCTAGGTGTGCCGTCCCGGCGCGTTGGCGCCGGTGGTTTGCGTGTGCCGCGGCGGCGTCGCTCTTCTGCGCCCTGATCCGTCGGGCATGCCCTGGACGTGGGGTGCCCGGCAGGCGTGCAGTGGACTTGTGGCGGTGCGGATGGGTGTCACCTGGGTGGAGTGATCAGGCCCGGTCTCGCGGGCATCTGGCTCCGGTCCCGGGGGGCCCGCCGCGCGCGTGTGTTTGACCTGCGTCACTCCGGGGGTAATCTCTACGCCCCGATTGGCCAGCCCCCTGCCCCATATGGCAGACTGTCCGAGTTGCTCGGTCGAGTGTTGATGCTGCGCGCCTCCCGTCGGGAGGACCGGAAGCGAGTCCCACGGTACTCGTCGTCCCAACTGCCTCACGGCAGCGCTGGGACGGACGTACGGGAATCTTTCGGGAAGTGTCAGTGCGGCGCCGGCCAGGCACCCGGTGGGCTTCTTCGCCCTCGGCTTGCGGTTCCGGAAGGGCCGTGCTTTCCCAGTAGGGAAGTTCCGTATATGGGACTTCTGTGTCGGTGAGAGCGCGACACACCCGACCGCGTGGGTCGGAGGAATCGAAGAGAACCAGAGAGCAGAAGGGCTTACCGGGGTGCAGAGCGTTACTAGAGACAGGACTACTGAGTAGCCATGGCGGGACAGAAGATCCGCATCCGGCTCAAGGCCTACGACCACGAGGTCATCGACTCCTCGGCGAAGAAGATCGTCGAGACGGTGACGCGCACTGGTGCGTCGGTCGCGGGCCCGGTGCCGCTGCCCACTGAGAAGAACGTGTACTGCGTCATCAAGTCGCCGCACAAGTACAAGGACTCGCGCGAGCACTTCGAGATGCGCACGCACAAGCGCCTGATCGACATCCTCGACCCCACCCCCAAGACCGTTGACTCTCTGATGCGACTCGACCTCCCGGCCGGTGTCGACATCGAGATCAAGCTCTAGGGGCCGGTGAGCTGAAGATGGCTAAGCAGATCAAGGGCATCCTGGGCGAGAAGCTCGGCATGACGCAGGTGTGGGACGAGAACAACCGTGTTGTTCCCGTGACCGTCGTCAAGGCCGGCCCGAACGTCGTGACCCAGGTCCGTACGAACGACAGTGACGGCTACGAGTCGGTCCAGATCGCCTTCGGCGAGATCGACCCGCGCAAGGTGAACAAGCCCCTCAAGGGCCACTTCGCCAAGGCCGATGTCACGCCGCGTCGCCACCTCGTCGAGATCCGCACCGCGGGCGCCTCCGAGTACACGCTCGGCCAGGAGATCACCGCTGAGGTGTTCGAGGCCGGCGTCAAGGTCGACGTGACCGGCAAGAGCAAGGGCAAGGGCTTCGCCGGTGTCATGAAGCGCCACAACTTCCGTGGCCTCGGCGCCGGTCACGGTGTCCAGCGCAAGCACCGCTCTCCCGGCTCCATCGGTGGCTGTGCCACCCCGGGTCGTGTGTTCAAGGGCGTCCGCATGGCGGGCCGCATGGGCAACGAGCGGGTCACCACCCAGAACCTGACCGTTCACGCTGTTGACGCGGAGAAGGGACTGCTCCTCATCAAGGGAGCCATCCCCGGTCCGAACGGCGGCCTCGTCCTGGTCCGTACCGCCGCCAAGGGGGCCTGAGGACACTATGAGCACCATTGACATTCTGTCGCCCTCCGGCGACAACGCCGGGACCGTTGAGCTCCCGGCCGAGATCTTCGACGTAGAGAAGATCAGCATTCCGCTGCTTCACCAGGTCGTCGTCGCACAGCTGGCCGCCGCCCGTCAGGGCACGCACAAGGTCAAGCGTCGTGGCGAGGTCCGCGGTGGTGGTAAGAAGCCGTACCGCCAGAAGGGCACCGGCCGCGCCCGTCAGGGTTCGACCCGCGCCCCGCAGTTCGCCGGCGGTGGCGTCGTGCACGGCCCGACGCCGCGCGACTACTCGCAGCGGACCCCGAAGAAGATGAAGGCCGCGGCCCTGCGCCACGCCCTCACCGACCGGGCCCGCAACGCTCGCATCCACGTCATCACCGGCGTGATCGAGGGCGAGACCCCCTCCACCAAGGCCGCCAAGAGCTTCCTCGGCAAGGTCAGCGAGCGCAAGAACGTGCTCCTGGTCATCGAGCGCTCCGACGAGGCCGCGCTGCTTTCCGCGCGCAACCTGCCCCAGGTCCACATCCTGGAGCCGGGCCAGCTGAACACGTACGACGTTCTCGTCTCGGACGACGTGGTCTTCACCCAGGCCGCTTTCGAGTCCTTCGTGTCTGGCCCCCAGGCCGCTGACACCGAAGGGAGCGAAGCCTGATGGCTACGCGTCACCCGAGCATTGCCTCCAAGGCGGCCAAGGCCGCCAAGGCCGCGCGCGTCGCCAAGGCGAAGCGCCACGAGGCCGAGGGCAAGAACACTGTCGAGACGCCGATCAGCAAGTCGTTCACGGACCCCCGTGACGTGCTGCTGAAGCCGGTCGTCTCCGAGAAGAGCTACGCGCTCCTCGACGAGGGCAAGTACACCTTCATCGTGGCCCCGGGCGCCAACAAGACCCAGATCAAGCAGGCCGTCCAGGCGGTCTTCTCGGTCAAGGTCACCGGGGTCAACACGATCAACCGCCAGGGCAAGCGCAAGCGCACCAAGACCGGTTTCGGTCAGCGCGCGGGCTCCAAGCGCGCGATCGTGACCCTCGCTGAGGGCGACCGTATCGACATCTTCGGCGGTCCGGCCGCGTAAGCGGGTCGGATCGTCCGATATCGGACGAGGACTGAGAAATGGGAATCCGCAAGTACAAGCCGACTACGCCGGGCCGCCGTGGCTCCAGCGTCGCCGACTTCGTCGAGGTCACGCGGTCCACGCCGGAGAAGTCGCTGGTTCGCCCGCTGCACAGCAAGGGCGGCCGTAACAATTCCGGTCGTGTGACCGTTCGCCACCAGGGTGGCGGACACAAGCGCGCCTACCGCGTCATCGACTTCCGTCGCCATGACAAGGACGGCGTGCCGGCGAAGGTCGCGCACATCGAGTACGACCCCAACCGCACCGCGCGCATCGCGCTGCTGCACTACGCGGACGGCGAGAAGCGCTACATCCTCGCCCCGCGCAACCTGCAGCAGGGCGACCGCGTCGAGAACGGTCCCGGGGCCGACATCAAGCCGGGCAACAACCTGGCGCTCCGCAACATCCCGGTCGGTACCACGATCCACGCGATCGAGCTCCGTCCCGGTGGCGGCGCCAAGTTCGCCCGCTCCGCCGGTGCCTCGGTGCAGCTGCTGGCGAAGGAGGGCACGATGGCCCACCTTCGTATGCCCTCCGGCGAGATCCGCCTGGTCGACCAGCGCTGCCGCGCCACGGTCGGCGAGGTCGGCAACGCCGAGCAGAGCAACATCAACTGGGGCAAGGCAGGCCGCAAGCGTTGGCTGGGCGTCCGCCCGTCCGTCCGCGGTGTTGCGATGAACCCGGTCGACCACCCGCACGGTGGTGGTGAGGGCAAGACCTCCGGTGGTCGCCACCCGGTCAGCCCGTGGGGTCAGAAGGAGGGTCGTACTCGCTCGCCGAAGAAGGCATCGAGCAAGTACATCGTCCGCCGCCGCAAGACGAACAAGAAGCGCTAGGAGCGGGTTTAGATGCCGCGCAGTCTCAAGAAGGGGCCCTTCGTCGACGGCCACCTCATCAAGAAGGTGGACGTACAGAACGAGGCCGGCTCCAAGAACGTCATCAAGACCTGGTCCCGCCGCTCGATGATCGTCCCGGCCATGCTCGGCCACACGATCGCGGTGCACAACGGCAAGACCCACATCCCGGTGTTTGTCACCGAGTCGATGGTCGGCCACAAGCTCGGCGAGTTCTCGCCGACGCGCACCTTCCGGGGTCACGTCAAGGACGACCGGAAGTCGAAGCGCCGCTAGCGCGGGGCGACCGACCATGACAAACACTGAAGGGACAACCATGGAAGCCAGGGCCCAGGCGCGGTACATCCGCGTCACGCCCATGAAGGCCCGCCGCGTGGTGGACCTCATCCGTGGCATGGACGCCACGGAGGCTCAGGCGGTCCTGCGTTTCGCCCCGCAGGCCGCGAGCGTGCCGGTCGGCAAGGTGCTGGACAGCGCCATTGCCAACGCCGCACACAACTACGACCACACCGACGCCGGCAGCCTCGTCATTTCCGAGGCGTACGTCGACGAGGGTCCGACCCTGAAGCGGTTCCGGCCGCGTGCCCAGGGCCGCGCCTACCGGATCCGCAAGCGGACCAGCCACATCACCGTGGTCGTCAGCAGCAAGGAAGGAACCCGGTAATGGGCCAGAAGGTTAACCCGCACGGGTTCCGGCTCGGCATCACCACGGACTTCAAGTCCCGGTGGTACGCCGACAAGCTGTACAAGGACTACGTCAAGGAAGACGTCGCCATCCGTCGGATGATGACGTCCGGCATGGAGCGCGCCGGCATCTCGAAGGTGGAGATCGAGCGCACCCGTGACCGCGTGCGTGTGGACATCCACACCGCTCGTCCGGGCATCGTCATCGGCCGCCGTGGCGCCGAGGCCGACCGCATCCGCGGCGACCTCGAGAAGCTCACGGGCAAGCAGGTCCAGCTGAACATCCTCGAGGTCAAGAACCCCGAGACGGATGCCCAGCTGGTCGCGCAGGCCGTCGCCGAGCAGCTCTCCTCCCGCGTCTCCTTCCGCCGCGCCATGCGTAAGAGCATGCAGTCGGCGATGAAGGCCGGCGCCAAGGGCATCAAGATCCAGTGCGGTGGCCGCCTCGGCGGCGCCGAGATGTCCCGCTCGGAGTTCTACCGCGAGGGCCGCGTGCCCCTGCACACGCTCCGCGCGAACGTGGACTACGGCTTCTTCGAGGCCAAGACGACCTTCGGCCGTATCGGTGTGAAGGTCTGGATCTACAAGGGCGACGTCAAGAACATCGCCGAGGTCCGCGCCGAGAACGCCGCTGCCCGTGCGGGTAACCGCCCGGCTCGCGGTGGCGGCCCGGGCGGCGACCGCCCGGCCCGCGGCGGTGGCCGCGGTGGCGAGCGTGGCGGCCGCGGCCGCAAGCCGCAGCAGGCTGCTCCCGCTGCCGAGGCCCCCAAGGCCGAGGCTCCGGCGGCTGCCGCTCCGGTCGAGGCCGCGCCCTCTTCTACCGGTGGAACGGAGGCCTGACCGAAATGCTGATCCCCCGTAGGGTCAAGCACCGCAAGCAGCACCACCCCAAGCGTCGTGGTCAGGCCAAGGGCGGTACGCAGGTTTCGTTCGGCGAGTACGGCATTCAGGCCCTCACGCCGGCGTACGTGACGAACCGCCAGATCGAGGCCGCCCGTATCGCGATGACCCGCCACATCAAGCGTGGCGGCAAGGTCTGGATCAACATCTACCCGGACCGCCCGCTCACGAAGAAGCCTGCCGAGACCCGCATGGGTTCCGGTAAGGGTTCTCCCGAGTGGTGGATCGCGAACGTGCACCCGGGCCGGGTCATGTTCGAGCTGTCCTACCCCAACGAGAAGATCGCCCGTGAGGCCCTCACTCGCGCAGCGCACAAGCTGCCGATGAAGTGCCGGATCGTCAAGCGCGAGGCAGGTGAAGCGTGATGTCGGCCGGTACCAAGGCGTCCGAGCTGCGCGAACTGGGTGACGAGGAGCTTCTCGCGAAGCTCCGCGAAGCCAAGGAAGAGCTGTTCAACCTCCGCTTCCAGGCGGCGACCGGTCAGCTCGAGAACCACGGTCGGCTCAAGGCCGTCCGGAAGGACATCGCGCGGATCTACACCCTGATGCGTGAGCGCGAGCTGGGCATCGAGACGGTGGAGAGCGCCTGATGAGCGAGAGCAACGTGACTGAAGAGCAGACCGCTTCCCGCGGCTTCCGCAAGACCCGTGAGGGTCTCGTCGTCAGCGACAAGATGGACAAGACCGTCGTCGTCGCCGTCGAGGACCGCGTGAAGCACGCGCTGTACGGCAAGGTCATCCGCCGTACGAACAAGCTCAAGGCCCACGACGAGCAGAACGCCGCAGGCGTCGGCGACCGCGTCCTCCTCATGGAGACGCGTCCGCTGTCCGCGACGAAGCGCTGGCGCATCGTCGAGATCCTCGAGAAGGCCAAGTAATTCCTGCGGGGTAATTCCGCAGGACAGTTCCGCCAGGCTCCAAGGGCCGTTCAGTGAACGGCCCTTGGGGAACCGGCAGACGATCAGGAGATAGACGTGATCCAGCAGGAGTCGCGACTGCGTGTCGCCGACAACACTGGTGCGAAGGAAATCCTTTGCATCCGTGTGCTCGGTGGCTCCGGTCGCCGCTACGCGGGCATCGGTGACGTCATCGTCGCCACCGTCAAGGACGCGATCCCCGGTGGCAACGTGAAGAAGGGTGACGTCGTCAAGGCCGTCATCGTTCGCACCGTCAAGGAGCGCCGCCGTCCGGACGGCTCGTACATCCGCTTCGACGAGAACGCCGCCGTCATTCTGAAGAACGACGGCGACCCTCGCGGCACCCGCATCTTCGGCCCGGTCGGGCGCGAGCTGCGCGAGAAGAAGTTCATGAAGATCATCTCGCTGGCTCCGGAGGTGCTGTAAGCATGAAGATCAAGAAGGGTGACACGGTTCAGGTCATCACCGGCAAGGACAAGGGCAAGCAGGGCAAGGTCATTGCCGCTTACCCGCGCGACGAGCGCGTCCTGGTCGAGGGTGTGAACCGGGTCAAGAAGCACACCAAGGCAGGCCCCACCGCCAAGGGTTCGCAGGCCGGTGGCATCGTCACGACCGAGGCGCCGATCCACGTCTCCAACGTCCAGCTGGTCGTTGAGAAGGACGGCAACAAGGTCGTCACGCGTGTCGGCTACCGCTTCGACGACGAGGGCAACAAGGTTCGCGTTGCCAAGCGGACGGGTGAGGACATCTGATGACTACCACCACCACTCCGCGTCTCAAGACGAAGTACCGCGAGGAGATCGCGGGCAAGCTGCGTGAGGAGTTCTCCTACGAGAACGTCATGCAGATCCCCGGCCTCGTCAAGATCGTGGTGAACATGGGTGTCGGCGACGCCGCCCGTGACTCCAAGCTCATGGACGGTGCCGTCCGTGACCTGACCACGATCACCGGTCAGAAGCCGGCCATCACCAAGGCCCGCAAGTCCATCGCGCAGTTCAAGCTGCGCGAGGGTCAGCCGATCGGTGCCCACGTCACGCTCCGTGGCGACCGCATGTGGGAGTTCCTGGACCGCACCCTGTCGCTCGCGCTTCCGCGCATCCGCGACTTCCGTGGTCTGTCTCCCAAGCAGTTCGACGGTCGTGGCAACTACACCTTCGGTCTCACCGAGCAGGTCATGTTCCACGAGATCGACCAGGACAAGATCGACCGCGTCCGGGGTATGGACATCACCGTGGTGACCACGGCGACCAACGACGCCGAAGGCCGTAGCCTTCTCCGTCACCTCGGCTTCCCCTTCAAGGAGGCGTAAGCGAGATGGCGAAGAAGGCTCTGATTGCCAAGGCTGCTCGTAAGCCCAAGTTCGGTGTGCGTGGCTACACCCGCTGCCAGCGCTGCGGCCGCCCGCACTCCGTGTACCGCAAGTTCGGCCTCTGCCGCGTGTGCCTTCGTGAGATGGCTCACCGTGGCGAGCTGCCGGGCGTGACCAAGAGCTCCTGGTAGTCCGGTACTTCCGGACTCCCGAAGCTCTCGGTAAGCAGAGGGCACGGTCAGGTGCCCACCCCTCCATGGCTTAGGCTAGGAGGGTTGGGCGCCTGATTGCCGCCCATACGACTTACTACGCCGTAGGTCCACCGCACCGCACCCGCCTCGTCTCGGATCGAGGAGAGGGATGGGCACCTGGAAACCCCGGCGAGAGAGGCCGAAGGCCAATTCATGACCATGACTGATCCGATCGCAGACATGCTTACGCGTCTGCGGAACGCGAACTCGGCATACCACGACTCCGTGACGATGCCGGCATCGAAGATCAAGTCGCACATCGCGGAGATCCTCCAGCAGGAGGGCTTCATCACGGGCTGGAAGGTCGAGGACGCCGAGGTCGGCAAGAACCTCGTCCTCGAGCTGAAGTTCGGCCCGAACCGTGAGCGCTCCATCGCGGGCATCAAGCGGATCTCCAAGCCCGGTCTCCGGGTTTACGCGAAGTCCACCTCCCTGCCCAAGGTGCTCGGTGGCCTCGGCGTGGCGATCATCTCCACGTCGCACGGTCTCCTCACCGACAAGCAGGCCGGCAAGAAGGGCGTAGGCGGAGAAGTTCTCGCCTACGTCTGGTAGCGGAAAGGAATCGGAAGAAGCTATGTCGCGTATTGGCAAGCTCCCCATCACGGTTCCCGCCGGCGTGGACGTCACCATCGACGGCCGTACGGTCTCGGTCAAGGGCCCCAAGGGCTCGCTGACCCACACCGTCGCTGCGCCGATCGACATCGCCAAGGGTGAGGACGGCGTGCTGAGCGTCACCCGCCCCAACGACGAGCGTCAGAACAAGGCCCTGCACGGCCTGTCCCGCACGCTGGTGGCGAACATGATCACCGGCGTGACCGAGGGTTACGTGAAGAAGCTCGAGATCAGCGGTGTCGGTTACCGCGTTGCGGCCAAGGGATCGAACCTCGAGTTCGCGCTCGGCTACAGCCACTCGATCACCGTCGAGGCGCCCGAGGGCATCTCGTTCAAGGTCGAGAACCCGACGCACTTCTCGGTCGAGGGCATCGACAAGCAGAAGGTCGGCGAGGTTGCGGCCAACATCCGCAAGCTGCGCAAGCCCGACCCGTACAAGGCCAAGGGCGTCAAGTACGAGGGCGAAGTCATCCGGCGCAAGGTCGGAAAGGCGGGTAAGTAAGCCATGGCATACGGTACGAAGATCGCTAAGGGCGACGCTTACAAGCGTGCTGCCATCAAGCGTCGTCACATCCGCATCCGGAAGCACATTTCCGGTACGGCTGAGCGTCCGCGCCTGGTCGTGACCCGCTCCAACCGCCACATCGTGGCCCAGGTCATCGACGACATCAAGGGTCACACCCTGGCGTCGGCGTCGACCCTGGACACCTCGATCCGCGGCGGCGAGAGCGACAAGTCCGCGCAGGCCAAGTCGGTCGGCGCCCTGGTCGCCGAGCGCGCCAAGGCCGCCGGTGTCGAGGCTGTCGTATTCGACCGCGGTGGCAATCAGTACGCGGGGCGCATCGCCGCCCTGGCGGACGCCGCCCGCGAAGCCGGACTGAAGTTCTAGTCGCTTCCGTAGCTAGCGGAAAGAGAGAGGTAATCCAATGGCTGGACCCCAGCGCCGTGGAAGCGGTGCCGGTGGCGGCGAGCGGCGGGACCGGAAGGGCCGTGACGGCGGCGCTGCTGCCGCCGAGAAGACCGCGTACGTTGAGCGCGTAGTCGCGATCAACCGCGTCGCCAAGGTTGTCAAGGGTGGTCGTCGCTTCAGCTTCACCGCGCTCGTCGTGGTGGGCGACGGTGACGGCACCGTCGGTGTCGGTTACGGCAAGGCCAAGGAGGTGCCGGCCGCGATCGCCAAGGGTGTTGAAGAGGCCAAGAAGCACTTCTTCAAGGTCCCCCGTATCCAGGGCACCATCCCGCACCCGATCACGGGCGAGAAGGCCGCGGGCGTCGTCCTGCTCAAGCCTGCTTCCCCCGGTACCGGCGTTATCGCCGGTGGCCCGGTGCGTGCGGTGCTCGAGTGCGCCGGCGTTCACGACATCCTGTCGAAGTCGCTCGGCTCGTCCAACGCGATCAACATCGTGCACGCGACCGTGGCGGCCCTCAAGGGCCTGCAGCGTCCCGAGGAGATCGCGGCCCGCCGCGGTCTGCCCCTCGAGGACGTCGCCCCCGCGGCTCTCCTTCGTGCACGTGCCGGGGCGGGTGCGTAATGGCTCGCCTCAAGGTCACGCAGACGAAGTCGTACATCGGCAGCAAGCAGAACCACCGTGACACGCTGCGGTCGCTTGGTCTCAAGGGGATCAACACCGTGGTCGTCAAGGAGGACCGCCCCGAGTTCCGCGGAATGGTGCACACCGTCCGCCACCTCGTGACGGTTGAGGAGGTCGACTGATCATGGCGGAGAACAACCCGCTCAAGATCCACAACCTCCGTCCCGCCCCGGGCGCCAAGACCGCCAAGACCCGTGTGGGTCGTGGTGAGGCGTCGAAGGGTAAGACGGCCGGTCGTGGTACCAAGGGCACGAAGGCCCGTTACCAGGTTCCGGAGCGCTTCGAGGGTGGCCAGATGCCCCTCCACATGCGTCTCCCGAAGCTGAAGGGTTTCCGTAACCCGTTCAAGACCGAGTTCCAGGTCGTGAACCTCGACAAGCTGGGCGCGCTGTACCCCGAGGGTGGCGAGGTCACCGTAGAGGGTCTCGTCGCCAAGGGTGCCGTTCGCAAGAACAGCCTCGTCAAGGTGCTCGGCCAGGGCGAGATCTCCGTGGCGCTGCAGGTTTCGGTTGACGCCGTCTCCGGCTCCGCCAAGGAGAAGATCACTGCCGCCGGCGGTACGGTCACCGAGCTCGTCTGAGTCCTTTTCGGACCGAGCCTGACCAACGTCAGCATCAGCGGCCGGGGTTGGCCCTCTCTGGAGGGTCGACCCCGGCCGTTTTTTCAGCAGTCGTGACTCATGGGACCTTCGATCGGTATCCCCTAGGGGCGTTGATGTAGGTAGGCTGTGCGGCTGGTACCCAGCGTCGTCTTGGCATGCCGTAATCTCGTTCCACAGGCCATCAACCACACTTAGTCGTCACCTCACGCGCGCACACGCGGGGGTCGCAGGAGGCACCGTGCTCACCGCGTTCGCCCGGGCGTTCAGGACACCCGACCTGCGCAAGAAGCTGCTCTTCACGCTCGGCATCATCGTGGTGTACCGGGTCGGTACGCACGTCCCGATCCCGGGCGTCGATTACAAGAGCGTCCAGACCTGTATCGACGTCTCGAACGGCAACCAGGGTCTGTTCGGTCTGGTCAACATGTTCAGCGGTGGCGCGCTGCTCCAGATCACGATCTTCGCGCTCGGCATCATGCCGTACATCACGGCGAGCATCATTCTGCAGCTGCTGACCGTCGTGATCCCGCGCCTCGAAGCCCTCAAGAAGGAGGGGCAGGCCGGCACGGCGAAGATCACGCAGTACACGCGTTATCTGACCGTGGCGCTCGCCATCCTCCAGGGCACCGGTCTGGTGGCCACCGCCCGCAGCGGCGCCCTCTTCTCGGGCTGCCCGACGGCGAATCAGATCGTCCCGGACCAGTCGATCTTCACCACCATCACCATGGTCGTCTGCATGACCGCCGGCACCTGCGTCGTGATGTGGCTCGGCGAGCTCATCACCGACCGCGGCATCGGCAACGGCATGTCGATCCTCATGTTCATCTCGATCGCCGCGACCTTCCCGTCCGCGCTGTGGGCCATCAAGAAGCAGGGCACGCTGGCCGGCGGCTGGATCGAGTTCGGCACCGTCATCCTCGTCGGCCTGGTGATGGTCGGCCTCGTGGTCTTCGTCGAGCAGGCCCAGCGCAGGATCCCGGTCCAGTACGCGAAGCGCATGATCGGCCGCCGTTCCTACGGTGGTACCTCGACCTACATCCCGCTGAAGGTCAATCAGGCCGGTGTGATTCCGGTCATCTTCGCGTCGTCGCTGCTCTACATCCCGGCTCTGGTCGCTCAGTTCTCCGGCGGTACGTCCGGCTGGAAGACCTGGATCCAGACCAACCTGACCAAGGGTGACCACCCGATTTACCTGGTCAGCTACTTCCTGCTGATCGTTTTCTTCGCGTTCTTCTACGTGGCGATCTCGTTCAACCCCGAGGAAGTCGCGGACAACATGAAGAAGTATGGTGGCTTCATCCCGGGCATCCGGGCTGGCCGGCCCACCGCTGAGTACCTGAGTTACGTACTCAACCGGATCACCTGGCCGGGTTCGCTGTATCTGGGTCTGATCGCTCTCGTACCGACGATGGCGTTGGTCGGTTTCAACGCAAGCGGCAACTTCCCGTTCGGCGGGACCAGCATCCTGATCATCGTGGGTGTCGGTCTCGAGACGGTGAAGCAGATCGAGAGCCAGCTCCAGCAGCGCAATTACGAAGGGTTCCTCCGCTGATGCGAATCGTCCTCGTCGGGCCGCCGGGTGCCGGTAAGGGAACGCAGGCTGTGCGCCTCGCCAAGACGCTGCACATCCCGCACATCTCCACGGGCGACCTCTTCCGTGCCAACATCAGTCAGGCCACGGAACTCGGCAAACTGGCGAAGTCCTACATGGACGCGGGCAACCTGGTCCCGGACGAGGTCACCATCGCGATGGCCAAGGACCGCATGGAGCAGCCGGACGCGGTCAACGGCTTTCTGCTGGACGGCTTTCCGCGCAATGTGTCGCAGGCCGAGGCGCTGGACGAGCTGCTGAAGACCGAGGGCATCAAGCTGGACGCGGTCCTCGACCTGGAGGTCTCCGAGGACGAGGTGGTCAAGCGCATCGCCGGCCGCCGCATCTGCCGCAAGGACTCCAGCCACGTCTTCCACGTGACGTACAGCCCGCCGAAGCAGGACGGCGTCTGTGACGTGTGCGGCGGCGAGCTGTACCAGCGCGACGACGACTCCGAGGACACGGTCCGCACCCGCCTGGAGGTCTACCACACGCAGACCGAGCCGATCATCGACTACTACAAGGCCCAGGGCCTGGTGGTCACGATCTCCTCGCTCGGTCCGGTGGAAGAGATCACGCAGCGGGCGCTGGACGCGCTGCAGCACGAGGACGAGAGCGCGAAGTAGTCAGCTGACAGATCCGGCCGCGGTGCCCACAGGGGTGCCGCGGTCGTACTGTTGTGTACGGCCATTGTGTGGCCGGCCGTTTTGTACAGCCATTCTTTGTGTCGCGGAAGACGGAGAGCGCAGGCCCCCATGGTGCAGATCAAGACCCCCGAGCAGATCGCCAAGATGCGCGAGGCGGGGCTGGTCGTCGCCGCGATCCACGCGGCCACGCGTGAGGCGGCCGTACCCGGCGCCAGCACGAAGGATCTGGACGAGGTCGCCCGCAAGGTCCTCGCGGACCACAACGCGAAGCCGAACTTCCTCGGCTACGGCGGCTTCCCCGCGACGATCTGCACCTCGGTGAACGAGGTCGTCGTGCACGGGATCCCGTCCGAGGACGTGGTGCTGAAGGACGGCGACATCATCTCCATCGACTGCGGGGCGATCATCGATGGGTGGCATGGCGATGCGGCGTACACCGCGTTCGTGGGGTCGGGGCATTCTCCGGAGCTGCTTGAGTTGTCGCGGGTGACCGAGGGGTCGATGTGGGCCGGGATCGCGGCGATGAAGCTCGGTAATCGGCTGGTGGACATCTCGCGGGCGATCGAGACGTACATCCGGCGGCAGCCGAAGCCGGGTGGGGGCAAGTACGGGATCGTCGAGGACTACGGCGGTCACGGCATCGGTACGGAGATGCACATGGACCCGCACCTGTTGAACTACGTCGAGAAGCGGCGGGGCAAGGGGCCGAAGCTGGTGCCGGGGTTCTGCCTCGCCATCGAGCCGATGGTGTCGCTGGGGACCCCTAAGACCGAGGTGCTCTCGGACGACTGGACTGTCATCACGACGGACGGGACCTGGTCGTCGCACTGGGAGCACTCGGTTGCCTTGACCGAGGAGGGGCCGCTTGTGCTGACGGCTCCTGATGGTGGTACGGCGAAGTTGGCCGAGTATGGGATCACGGCTGCGCCGGATCCGCTCGCGTAGTTGTCTGGCTGACCGCCGGTGGGGGCTGGTCGCGCAGTTCCCCGCGCCCCTAAAAGCCCTCCGCGTGCTTAGTGATCTCCGCTCTGGGGCATCCTTCCTCGATTCGTCTTTCCGAGTGGCCTGACGTAGACTGACTCGTCGGCTCTCGTGCACCCGCATGTCCGCATGCACCCCGCAAGGGGAACGCACCGAGTCGATCAAGGTAGTCGATTCGAAGGGCGAAGCGTGGCCAAGAAGCAAGGTGCCATCGAGATCGAAGGCACTGTCGTCGAGTCTCTCCCGAACGCCATGTTCAAGGTGGAGCTCCAGAACGGCCACCAGGTCCTGGCACACATCAGCGGCAAGATGCGTATGCACTACATCCGCATCCTCCCTGACGACCGGGTCGTGGTGGAGCTGTCTCCGTACGACCTGACGCGTGGCCGGATCGTCTACCGCTACAAGTAGATCTTGCCCAGGTTCCGCGCAAGCGGCGCCGAAGGCAACTGACCCGGAGAACCTCACCAATGAAGGTCAAGCCGAGCGTCAAGAAGATCTGCGACAAGTGCAGGGTGATCCGCCGTCACGGTCGGGTCATGGTCATCTGCGAGAACCCGCGCCACAAGCAGCGCCAGGGCTGACGCACGACCTTCCCTCTGCATCTTTCGCAGAGTTTCGCGCGACGCGAGCAATACATGTTCATACGCAGGACCCGGGCGTAGTAGGCGCCCGACACCCCCGGCTCGGAGGCTGGGGACCCACGCCGTACCAAGTCTTCTGCGGAAGAGGCCGGCGGCTGGGATCCGGTTCTGCGGAAGACCTCCGAAGATCAACTGGAGCCATTGAATGGCACGCGTTTCCGGTGTCGACATCCCGCGCGAAAAGCGCGTGGAGGTCGCCCTCACCTACGTGTTCGGCATTGGTCGGACCCTTTCCCAGCTGACGCTGGCCGAGACCGGCATCGACCCCAACACCCGCGTTCGCGACCTCTCGGAAGAGCAGCTCGTCGCGATTCGTGAGTACGTCGACGCCAACATCAAGACCGAGGGTGACCTCCGTCGCGAGATCCAGGCCGACATCCGCCGCAAGGTGGAGATCGGTTGCTACCAGGGTCTCCGTCACCGTCGTGGTCTGCCCGTTCGCGGTCAGCGCACCAGCACGAACGCTCGTACCCGCAAGGGTCCGCGTCGCGCCATCGCCGGCAAGAAGAAGCCGGGCAAGAAGTAGTCCGCAGCGGACAACGCTTCACCAGCGGTCTTCGCTGTAGGACCGACCACCTCCCCGTAGGAGTAATAGATGCCCCCCAAGGGTCGTCAGGGCGCTGCCAAGAAGGTGCGCCGCAAGGAAAAGAAGAACGTCGCTCACGGCCACGCGCACATCAAGAGCACGTTCAACAACACGATCGTCTCGATCACGGACCCCTCGGGCAACGTGATCTCCTGGGCCTCCGCCGGCCACGTCGGCTTCAAGGGCTCGCGCAAGTCCACCCCCTTCGCCGCGCAGATGGCCGCCGAGTCGGCCGCCCGTCGCGCGCAGGAGCACGGCATGCGCAAGGTTGACGTCTTCGTGAAGGGCCCGGGCTCCGGTCGCGAGACCGCGATCCGCTCCCTCCAGGCCACTGGCCTCGAGGTCGGCTCCATCCAGGACGTCACCCCCACCCCGCACAACGGCTGCCGTCCGCCGAAGCGCCGCCGCGTCTGACTTTTCGTCGGGCGTACGGTTGTCTTGGGTTTCGGGCGGTATGGCACTTCGGTGGCGTGCCGCCCGTACCCTTGGAGTACTAGTCGGACATCAAATAGTGGGTGTCCATGACTGAAGGATTCATCACATGCTGATCGCTCAGCGCCCCTCGTTGACCGAAGAGGTCGTCGACGAATTCCGCTCCCGGTTCGTGATCGAGCCGCTGGAGCCGGGCTTCGGCTACACCCTCGGCAACTCCCTGCGTCGTACGCTCCTCTCCTCGATCCCCGGTGCGGCTGTCACCAGCATCAGGATCGACGGCGTTCTGCACGAGTTCACCACCGTGCCGGGCGTCAAGGAGGACGTCACCGACCTGATCCTCAACATCAAGCAGCTGGTCGTCTCCTCGGAGCACGACGAGCCGGTCGTGATGTACCTGCGCAAGCAGGGTCCGGGTCTGGTCACCGCCGCCGACATCGCGCCCCCGGCCGGTGTCGAGGTGCACAACCCCGATCTCGTCCTCGCCACGCTCAACGGCAAGGGCAAGCTGGAGATGGAGCTCACGGTCGAGCGTGGCCGCGGTTACGTCTCCGCCGTGCAGAACAAGCAGGTGGGCCAGGAGATCGGCCGTATTCCGGTCGACTCCATCTACAGCCCGGTGCTGAAGGTCACGTACAAGGTCGAGGCCACGCGTGTCGAGCAGCGGACCGACTTCGACAAGCTCATCGTCGACGTCGAGACGAAGCAGGCCATGCGGCCGCGTGACGCCATGGCGTCCGCCGGTAAGACCCTGGTGGAGCTGTTCGGTCTCGCCCGCGAGCTGAACATCGACGCCGAGGGCATCGACATGGGCCCGTCCCCCACGGACGCCGCCCTTGCCGCTGATCTCGCCCTGCCGATCGAGGAGCTGGAGCTCACCGTTCGGTCGTACAACTGCCTCAAGCGCGAGGGCATCCACTCCGTGGGTGAGCTCGTGGCTCGTTCCGAGGCCGACCTCCTGGACATCCGCAACTTCGGTGCGAAGTCCATCGATGAGGTCAAGGCGAAGCTGGCCGGCATGGGCCTGGCCCTGAAGGACAGCCCGCCCGGATTCGACCCGACCGCCGCCGCCGATGCCTTTGGCGCCGACGACGATGTGGACGCGGGTTTCGTGGAGACCGAGCAGTACTGATCGGTTGTTGCCGGTGAGCGTCCGCTCGCCGGGTCCTGACCCCGGTACCTGATACGGCCGGGGCAGATACCAAGGAGAAAGAAATGCCGAAGCCCACCAAGGGTGCCCGTCTGGGCGGCAGTGCCGCGCACGAGAAGCTGCTGCTCGCGAACCTTGCGAAGAGCCTCTTCGAGCACGGCCGTATCACCACCACCGAGGCGAAGGCCCGCAAGCTGCGGCCGTACGCCGAGCGTCTGATCACCAAGGGCAAGAAGGGCGACCTTCACAACCGCCGTCAGGTGCTTCAGGTGATCACGGACAAGAGCATCGTCCACACGCTCTTCACCGAGATCGGCCCGCGCTACGAGAACCGTCCCGGTGGCTACACCCGTATCACCAAGATCGGTAACCGTCGTGGCGACAACGCGCCCATGGCTGTCATCGAGCTCGTCGAGGCCCTGACCGTCGCGCAGGCTGCGACCGGTGAGGCCGAGGCGGCGACCAAGCGTGCGGCGAAGGACACCGAGGCTGCGGCTCCGGTTGAGGTCGTCGAGGACGCGAAGCCGGTTGAGGCTGACGAAGAGGCCAAGGACGCGTAACACCGTTTTTGGCTGCCGGTCCGCTGTGGCTGGTCGCGCAGTTCCCCGCGCCCCTAACGGGGCGCTTCAGTGGGCCCGTTCCTTCTTGGGACGGGCCCACTTTTGTGTAGGTGAAAGGATCTCGGTGTGAGTGATGACGTAGAGGCTGGGTTCGTCCGCGTACGGCTCGATCTCTCCTACGACGGGACCCTGTTCTCCGGGTGGGCCAAGCAGGCCGGGGGGCGGCGGACTGTGCAGGGGGAGGTCGAGGATGCGTTGCGGACGGTGACGCGGTCGGGGGCGGTGGCGTACGACCTGACCGTGGCCGGGCGGACCGATGCCGGGGTGCATGCCCGGGGGCAGGTGGCGCATGTCGATCTGCCGGGGGAGTTGTGGGCGGAGCACCGCGAGAAGCTGTTGAAGCGGCTTGCGGGGCGGTTGCCGAAGGATGTGCGGGTGTGGGGCGTGGCGGAGGCTCCGGAGGGGTTCAACGCGCGGTTCGCGGCTCTGTGGCGGCGTTATGTGTATCGGGTGGGGGATCGGCCGGGGGGAGTCGATCCGTTGCTGCGTAACCATGTGCTGTGGCACGACTGGGAGTTGGACGTCGACGTGATGGACGCCGCCGCCAAGTCCCTTGTGGGGGAGCATGACTTCGCCGCCTATGCGAAGAAGCGCGAGGGCGCGTCGACCGTTCGGGAGATCTTCGACTTCGGGGTGCGGCGGCGGGACGACAGGGTCGTCGAGATCGAGGTGCGTGCCGATGCCTTCTGCCACAACCAAGTGCGGTCCATGGTGGGCGCGTTGGTGTTCGTCGGCGACGGTCACCGGGGCGCCGAGTGGCCGCGGAAGGTGCTGGACGCGGGGGTGCGGGACAGTGCCGTGCATGTCGTACGGCCGCACGGGCTGACCCTGGAGGAGGTCGCCTATCCGGCCGACGAGGGGCTGGCGGAGCGGCAGTTGCTGGCCCGGCGGGTGCGGGGGACTCTGCACTGAGGGGCCGGGTGGGCGCCAACTCCTGTTGGCGCCCCGGGTGTTACTGGGCCGCCGCCGAAGCCTGGGCCTCGCCGCGGGCGTGGATCTGGTCGAAGGCGAACTTGGCCAGGTCGTCGCCGATCGTGAAGACCTTGGTGTCCTTCGCCGTCACGTCCGTGCCGTTGGTGAAACCGGCGACGGTGAAGTAGGCGTAGCGGCCGTAGGCGTTGGTCGTCGTACGGCAGATCGCGCCGTCGCAGAAGGCCTTGATGCCCTTGCCGGACAGTGACCTGACGGCGCTCTTGGTGTCCGCCTGGGCCTTGGCCTTCGTCGCCTGTGCCTCGGTGTCGAAGAGGGCCACACCGACCGTGACCGCGATGTCGTCCTTGATGTACGAGACCCGCATGAGGCGGGTGCAGCCGTCCGCGGTGAGGATCTTGGGGAGGGTGCCGGAGGCGACCGAGGCGCAGTTGGTGGTGTCGGCCGTCGGGCCCTTCTTGTACACGGTGGAGGCGACCGTCAGCTGGGTGCCCGGGAAGAGGGTCGCGGGGCTGAGTGGTGCCGTGTCCTTCGCCTTGCTGGAGATGAACTCCTTCGGGTCCAGCGGCGGGGGCGCGCTGGTCGGCGCGAAGGACGGCGAGGTCGCGTCGGTGCTGGGCACGGAGGCGCTCGCGGGCAGGTTCGTCGGCTTGCCCGACGCGCTCGTGTCGTCGTTCGCCGACATCACGGCCATGGCCACGGCCGTGCCGACGCCCACCGTCGCGAGCGCGCCGCCGACTATGAGCAGCAGTCTCTTGCGCCGGTTGCGCGTCTCCGCCTGGTCGGCGAGCGCGGCCCAGTCCGGGGTCTCGTCGTCGACGTTGCCGCCCCACGGCTGCTGCGATTGCGGTTTCCAGGGATCCCACTGGGACTGGGGTCCCCCCTGCCCAAAGCTCATGGGAGGCATCCTAGACGGGGCAACGGGCGTGCGGGTGCGCCTCAATGAGCCCTGGAGCAACTGACGTTGGGTGTGTCACGGTAAGTATTTCCGCCGTCGCTTTCCGCGCCCGCTCCGGTCCCGCCGACCGCGTTTTGACCCGTCCGGGGCGGCGCGGGTACTCTTACGGTTTGTTATGCGTATCGGCTTGGTCCTTACCGGACGAGAGGCCCTTACGTAGGTTCCCTGGAGCAGTTACCAGTGGGCGGCATACGGGCAGGGTCCCCGGCATTGTCGTCCCCAGCTGCACGATCGCTTCAGTGATGCCATGTGTCAGGCCCTATCCACTGAAGAAGTGAAGGCTACGAAGTGCGTACGTACAGCCCCAAGCCCGGCGATGTGACTCGCCAGTGGCACGTCATCGACGCCCAGGACATCGTCCTCGGCCGTCTGGCTACCACTGCCGCGAACCTCCTCCGCGGCAAGCACAAGCCGACCTATGCCCCGCACATGGACATGGGCGACTTCGTCATCATCATCAACGCCGACAAGGTTCACCTGTCCGGCAACAAGAAGACCCAGAAGCTGGCGTACCGCCACTCCGGTTACCCGGGTGGTCTGCGCTCCGTCCGCTACGACGAGCTGCTGGCGAAGAACCCCGAGAAGGCCGTCGAGAAGGCCATCAAGGGCATGATCCCCAAGAACACCCTGGGCCGTCAGATGATCAGCAAGCTGAAGGTCTACTCGGGCGACCAGCACCCGCACGCTGCCCAGCAGCCGGTGCCGTTCGAGATCACCCAGGTCGCGCAGTAGTTCCGGCCACACACCCCCTAAGACAGAAAAGAATCTGAGGAGAACCGTGGCCGAGACCACCGTTGAGCAGCCGGTCGAAGAGACCGAGACCGAGCTCGTCGACATCGAGAGCTACACCACCGAGTCCGACGTCCCCGTCGAGGGTGAGTACACGTCGGAGTCGCTCGCCGGCCGCTTCGGCGACCCGCAGCCGGCCGCCGGCCTGGGCCGTCGCAAGAACGCCATCGCGCGCGTCCGCATCGTGCCCGGCACCGGCAAGTGGAAGGTCAACGGGCGCACGCTCGAGGACTACTTCCCGAACAAGGTGCACCAGCAGGAAGTCAACGAGCCCTTCAAGGTGCTCGAGCTCGACGGCCGCTACGACGTCATCGCCCGCATCTCGGGTGGCGGCGTCTCCGGTCAGGCCGGTGCCCTGCGCCTCGGCGTGGCCCGCGCGCTGAACGAGGCCGACGTGGACAACAACCGCGCCGCCCTCAAGAAGGCCGGTTACCTCCGTCGCGACGACCGTGCGGTCGAGCGCAAGAAGGCCGGTCTCAAGAAGGCCCGCAAGGCCCCGCAGTACAGCAAGCGCTAAATCGCGCCTGCTGTCTGTACTCCGAACGCCCCGGCGGCACGCCACTTGTGCCGTCGGGGCGTTCGTTTATCACAGCCGGGGGCGTATAACGGCACAAGACGCTCAAAGGCTTGTGTGATCGGATGAACAGGCATCGTATGTCCGGAACGCGGAACTCAGGCGTTGCGGGACTTTCAGCGGTGCAGGACTTTCAGCTTTGCAGGACTTCGGCCTTGCAGGACTTTCGCCTTCCTCAGGAGGACAAGTGGGACGACTCTTCGGCACGGACGGCGTGCGCGGTGTCGCCAACGCGGATCTGACGGCCGAGATGGCCCTCGGGCTCTCCGTCGCGGCGGCGCACGTACTCGCCGAGGCGGGTACCTTCGCGGGCCACCGGGCGACGGCCGTGGTCGGGCGGGACCCGCGCGCGTCCGGGGAGTTCCTGGAGGCCGCGGTGGTCGCGGGCCTGGCCAGCGCCGGCGTGGACGTGCTGCTCGTCGGCGTGCTGCCCACCCCCGCGGTGGCGTATCTCACCGGCGTGCTGGGCGCCGACCTCGGCGTGATGCTCTCCGCGAGCCACAACGCCATGCCGGACAACGGGGTGAAGTTCCTCGCCCGCGGCGGGCACAAGCTCGACGACGAGCTGGAGGACCGGATCGAGAAGATCTACGACGAGCACCGCACCGGCGCCCCCTGGGACCGCCCGACCGGCTCGGGCGTCGGCCGGGTCCGGCACTACAACGAGGGGTTCGACCAGTACGTCGCCCATCTCATCGGCGTGCTCCCGAACCGGCTCGACGGGCTGAAGATCGTCCTCGACGAGGCGCACGGTGCCGCTTCGCGGGTCTCGCCGGAGGCGTTCTCGCGGGCCGGTGCCGAGGTCATCACGATCGGCGCGGACCCGAACGGGCTGAACATCAACGACGGTTGCGGCTCGACCCACCTGGGTCTGCTCAAGGCCGCGGTCGTCGAGCACGGCGCGGACTTCGGCATCGCGCACGACGGTGACGCCGACCGCTGCCTGGCCGTGGACCACACCGGTGAAGAGGTCGACGGGGACCAGATCATGGCCGTGATCGCGCTGGCGATGCGGGAGCGTTCCGCACTGCGCTCCGACACCGTCGTCGCGACCGTCATGTCGAACCTCGGCTTCAAACTGGCCATGGAACGCGAGGGGTTGACGCTCGTCCAGACCGCGGTCGGCGACCGCTACGTCCTGGAGGAGATGAAGGAGCACGGCTACGCCCTGGGCGGCGAGCAGTCCGGCCACGTCATCATCCTGGACCACGCGACGACCGGTGACGGCACGCTGACCGGCCTGATGCTGGCGGCGCGGGTCGCCGACACGGGCCGTACGCTCAAGGACCTCGCGTCCGTGATGACGCGGCTGCCGCAGGTACTCATCAACGTCCCGGACGTGGACCGCACCCGCGTCGGCACCTCTGCCGACCTGGCCGCCGCGGTCGCCGAGGCGGAGCGTGAACTCGGGTCCACGGGGCGGGTGTTGCTGCGTCCTTCCGGCACCGAGCCGCTGGTACGCGTGATGGTGGAAGCCGCCGACATCGACCAGGCCCGGTCGGTGGCGGGGCGGTTGGCCGATGCGGTGAAGTCGGCGCTCGGTTAGGTGAGTTGAGCGGTGGTGCGCTCGCGCTGCCAGGCCCAGAAGGCCTTCTGGGCCAGGAGCGTGAGCGTGCCCGCCGCGACGATCCCGCCGAGGTTGGCGAGGAGCTGCCAACTGGAGCCCCACGTCTGGGAGTAGTCGCGGTAGCTGAAGGCCACGGCGGCGTTCGCGGCGGCCGGGACGGTCGTCACCGAGATCGCGACGCCGATCAGCGCACCGGACTTCGCCGAGGTGAGGGACAGGGTGCCCGCGATGCCGGCCAGGAAGGCCACGACGAAGGACATCCAGTCGGGCTTCCAGATGAAGGCGGTGTTGGGCCGGGCCGCCTGCACCATGGACTTCTCGAACAGCCCGAACGCGTCCAGCAGCCAACTGAAGCCCACCGTCAGCACCATGGCCGCGGCGAACCCGGCGAGCAGCGCCCAAAGCGACCGCCACACCAGCCGCGGCGCCCGCCGCACCAGCGCCGTGGAGATCCCGGCGAGCGGCCCGAACTCCGGTCCTACGGCCATCGCGCCCACGATCAGGATCGCGTTGTCCAGCATCACACCGCAGGCCGCGAGCATCGTGGCGACGGTCAGGAACGCGACGTAGGTGACGGTGAGCGTCGACTCCTCGTGCGTGGCGTCCGCGAGGTGCTCCCACAGCACGGCGTCGGCACCCTCGCCGGGCGCGTCCTCCTCGGCCCGGTCCGCCCGATCCGACAGCGAGAGGCCGATGTCGTCGACGGCGATCGAACCGGTGCGGTCCAGCCCCAACTGCCGTAGCGCGCCGATGAGTTCGTCGCCGGCCTCGCGGGCGACGTCGCACATGACGACGTCGCCGGCGGGGTTGCGGGCGGCGCCGGTCATGACGATGAGGTGGGCGGTGCCGACCGTCGTCTCGATGAGTCGGACCACGTCGTCGGTGCGGTCGGCGGGGGTGATCAGGCGGAGGTGCAGCATGCGGGCAGGGTAGCCGTCACAGTTTGCGCAGGCTGAGCCGCTGGACCTTGTGGTCGGTGCCCTTGCGGATGACGAGGGTGGCGCGGCCTCGGGTGGGGGCGATGTTCTCCACCAGGTTGGGCTTGTTGATGGTGCGCCAGAGGGTGCGGGCGTAGTCGACGGCCTCGTCCTCGGAGACCTGGGTGTACTTGCGGAAGTACGAGTCGGGGTTCTGGAACGCGGTGGCGCGCAGCTTGCGGAACCGGTTCAGGTACCAGCGCTCGATGTCCTCGGCGCTCGCGTCGACGTACACACTGAAGTCGAAGTAGTCGGCGAGCCCGACGCGGGTCCGGCCGTCCTTGCCCGGGAGCGCGGGCTGGAGCACGTTCAGCCCCTCGACGATCAGGATGTCCGGGCGGCGGACGGTGAGCCGCTGGGCAGGGACGATGTCGTAGATCAGGTGGGAGTAGACGGGGGCGGTGACCTCGTCCTTGCCCGCCTTGATGTCGGCGACGAAGCGGGTGAGCGCGCGGCGGTCGTACGACTCGGGGAAGCCTTTCCTCGACATCAGCCCGCGCGCCTCCAGCTCCCGGGTGGGGAGCAGGAACCCGTCGGTGGTGACCAGCTCGACGCGGGGGTGCTCGGGCCAGCGGGAGAGCAGCGCCTGCAGCAGTCGCGCGACGGTCGACTTCCCTACGGCCACCGACCCCGCGACGCCTATCACGAACGGCGTGCCGGACTGGGAGCCCTGCTCGCCCAGGAAGGTGTTCAGCGCGTTTCTCAGGCCGTCCGTGGCGCCGACGTAGAGGTTGAGGAGTCTGGACAGCGGGAGGTAGATGTCACGCACCTCGTCGAGGTCGATGACATCGCCCAGGCCGCGCAGCTTCTCGACCTCCTCGGCGGTGAGCGGCAGCGGCGTCTTGTCGCGCAGCGCGCTCCACTCGGCTCGGGTGAGGTCGACGTAGGGAGTCGCCTCCGGCTTGTGCCGGTGGGCGCTCCGGGGCATCGGGGAGACCGGAGAGATCACAGTCCATTGTTAACGGAGTTTGAACGGGGTGGTGGGTGGGGTGCGTCACGTGGGGAGGCGTGGGGGTCACTTTGGGCGTGGTCAGGTGAAGTCCGCGTAGGCGAGACGGGTCTCGCAGACCCGGCAGCGGAAGAGGTACGCGGTCGGCCCGCCGTCCTTGTCGAGCGAGTCGAGGAAGTCCTCGACCTGGTCGGGCGGCCACTTCCACGCGGCGCACTGCCGACGGAGGTGGTCGACGGCGTCGGGATACGCCGCGAGCTCCTTGCTTCCGGCGGGCCCGAGGAACGCGGCGCCGTCGCCGCAGTGCGTCAGCCAGTACGGGGACTGCCAGGCGGTGAACCCCGGTGTGCGGGTCAGGACGGCCATGACGACATCCCGGGGTACGTCGCCCTCGACGGTGTCGGCGAAGGAGGCGTCGTAGCGTTCGGCGGCGGTTCCGGAGGCGATGCAGTACGGGCAGATACCGGCGTCCGGGGCGTCGGCGGCGTAGACGGGACCGGTGTACACCCAGCCGCGTTCCTGCCTGCAGCAGACGCAGGGTTCGTCGGAGGCGGCTACGGAACCGGTGGCGACGGGGTTCGGGTGGTACGGGAACCGGGGCAGGATCGGCCGTTGGCGTGGTTCCGGCTGCGGGGCGATGGCGAGGGAGACGGCCTGCCCGGTCAGAGCCGGCGGCGGGACCACGATCGCCTCCGCCCGCAGGTTTTCCGGGAGGTGTCTCCGGTCGGCCTCGGTCGTCAGGATCGCCGGGCGGCCGTCCGGGACGACCACCGCGCCGGTCCGGCGGGCGAGTTCGGCGACGAGGTCGAGGACGCGTCCGGGGGAGGGGCGGTGGAAGGTGAGCCCGTGGGCGTCGCCGTGGACGTCCGCTGTTCCGCCGTCCTCGGCTGCGAGTGCTGCGAGTGCTTCGAGTGCTGCGAGCACGTCGCGTATCGCGGTCTCGTCCATCGGGGCCGGTTCTCCGTCGACGAACCGGCACAGGTACAGGCTGTAGCTCACGTCGTCAGCTCCTTTCGTCGCGTTTCCTGAGTCGGGCCGGGCCGGGTGGCAGAGGAAACGGATGGATCAGGGCCGGGTGGATCAGTGCCGGAAGCCCGTCACCAGGACCATGCTTCCGTGCCCGTGCCGGTCCGGTTCCTCGACCTCGAACCCCGCCGAGGCGAGGATTCCCATGAGGGCTGCCTGCATGTGGTTGAGCACCGTTCTGTGGTGGCGCACGGCCGGGGGCGGGTTCGCGTAGTCGATGCCTTTCGCGAAGAGGTCGAGCGCGGGGTCGCGCAACTCCGCGTCCGTGTGCCAGTTCGCGTACACCCCGCCGTCGACGAACGGCGTGACGTGCACGTCCACGCCGGGCAGGTAGTGCGGCCCGCCGCTGAGGTCACCCCGGTCCACGGGAAAACCGACGAGCCGCAGTGCCTGACACACCTGCCCGGCCAGTGCCTGGCGCGCCTCGACGATCTCCGGTGGGGCTTTCGGGGGCAGGTCGAATCGGGGAGTGTCCGTCATGGGGTCTCCTGAGCGGGCGTGGGACGCGGGGCGGGCGTCGGGTCGGGCATCGTCCCGAAGACCAGGACGTGGTCCGGGTTCATGGTGTCGTTGTCCGGCGTCGCGAGGACTCCCGCCGACAGCAGGATGTTGATCAGCGCGCTCTGCATGTGCAGGCCGATGATCCCGGAATAACGGACGACGGGTGCGTCGGGATCACCGGAGGTGAGGCTGTCGACGGCCGCCCCGAGCATGGCGGGGTCGCATCTCCAGCTCAGGGACACGGGCGCCGAAGCCATTTCGGCGTCGGGATCGACGTAGATCACAGCGCCTGCCCGGCCAGCGCCACGCGCGCCTCGATGGTCTCCGGCGGAGCTTTCGGGGGCAGGTCGAACATGGGGTGGTCGGGCATGGGGTCTCCGGTCGCTCGGTCAGTTCTCCGGGGCGAGGTGGCCGATGGCGTCCTGCACATGGGACGTGCCGTAGCCGAACTGGTCGCCGAGGGCCCGGTAAGCGGCGTACCGGGGCGGGGCGAGCGGTACGGACAGCACGGCGAGCAGCCGGAGGAACAGCCGGTAGCCGAGGTCGGGGTCGGCGTGGGTGACGACCTCCTTCAGGGCGTCGACCGCGGCCGCGCCCGGAATTCCCAGCCAGTGGGCGCTGATCGTCCGGGTCGCCAGCGCCGGGGTCGCCTCGTCGATCGCCTCCAGCACCGGCTGGGTGAGCGCGGTCCGAACCGGTCCTACGACGGGTGCGTAGGCGGGGGCGACCTCCCGCAGGCGTTCCTCGCACACGTCCGCGATCAGCCCGAGCCAGTCCCGCCCGTCGATGCCGAGCCGGTCGATGTTGAGGCCCCGGTCGGACACGGCCAGCCACAGGGTGGCGACGGTGGCCGCGCTCACCGGGGAGTTCAGGAGGCGGGAGACGTCCTCGAACAGCAGTGCCGCCGCGGTGCCCGGGGTTTCCGCGGAGTCGTCGAACGTCGCGGCGCGCGCCACGCCCTCCCGTGCCGTGGGTTCCTCCCAGAAGGTGGAGAAGCGCTCCGCCAGGACCGAGATGCCGAAGTCTCCCGAGCGGTCGCGTCGAGCCGGGTCGATGGGCAGCCACTGGATGTCGAGACCGTCGTAGATCAGCGGTCCTGGCCGGCCGAGTTCCGAGGAGAGCTCCATGAGGCGGTCGTACTGATCCTTGGCGACCGGTACCGCCCAGGCTTTCAGGACGCGGAGCAAGAGGCGGAATCCGGTCTCCCCGTCGGCCTGCCCGGCGATGTCCTCCAGGGCCTCGGGAACCGTCGCGGGCAAGGTCCGCCCGGCACCGCCGTGTACCAGCGCGCGCCTCAACTGGGCGGCGGAGACACGTATTTCGGCTACGACGGCCGCGCGCAGGTTCTCTTCCGCGAACTCGGGGTGCGGTGGCGAGGGCCAGTACACCTGGGGCTTCCTGCGGGGCCGGGCCGGGTACAGCTCCGCGAGCCGGGTCAGCCAGCCGTGGAGGTCCGTCCCGAAGTCCGCCGGGTCGAAGCGCTCGTGTGTGGCCGCCGACCAGGCCGCGCGCAGTGTCTCGTCCGGCAGACCGGAGTCGAGCAGGCAGCGGATGTCCACGCCGAGTTCCACGGCGCCTTCGCCTTCGCAGTCACCGGCCACCTCGGCGGCGAACTCCTGTGCTCGTCCGAGGTCGGGTGCGGTGGCCGAGGCGAGTTTCCCGGCGAGCGCGCTCAGCCCGAAGTCGTCCTCGTAGAACGCGAAGAGCGGTTCGCGTTGTCTGGCCATGGTGTGGTTTCCCCCGGGCGCTGGTCGCTGGCCGCTGGTCGACGGCTTGAACTGGACGTCTATGGATTGGCGGATTGGTCAAGATCCGGTCAAGCGCGCGTCACTTTAGGCAGGTGGTGGGTGTCCTGAGCAAGGGTGGCCGGTTTTCGATCATGGCCACAATTTCCGAAATCGGGCAAGAAGTGCCGTGTTCGGACGGGCTCCGGCGCCTAGGCTGCGGCGCATGTGCGGAATCGTGGGATACGTGGGGTCGCAGTCGGCGCTTGATGTGGTGATGGCCGGACTGAAGCGGCTGGAGTACCGGGGGTACGACTCGTCGGGTGTCGCCGTGCTCGCGGACGGCGGGCTGGCGGCGGCCAAGAAGGCGGGGAAACTCGTCAATCTGGAGAAGGAACTGGTCGATCACCCGTTGCCAGCGGGGTCGACGGGCATCGGGCACACGCGCTGGGCCACGCACGGCGGGCCGACGGACGCGAACGCCCACCCGCATCTCGACAACGCGGGGCGGGTCGCGGTCGTCCACAACGGCATCATCGAGAACTTCGCCTGTCTGCGGGCCGAGTTGGCGGAGCGCGGGCACGATCTCGCCTCGGACACGGACACCGAGGTGGTCGCGCATCTGCTGGCCGAGGAGTTCTCGGGGTGCGGGGATCTGGCGGAGGCGATGCGGCAGGTGTGCCGGCGGCTTGAGGGCGCGTTCACGCTGGTCGCGGTGCACGCGGACGAGCCGGATGTGGTCGTGGGTGCGCGGCGTAATTCGCCGCTCGTGGTCGGGGTGGGGGAAGGGGAGGCATTTCTCGCCTCCGACGTCGCCGCGTTCATCGCCCACACGCGCTCCGCGATCGAGCTGGGGCAGGACCAGGTGGTCGAGCTGCGGCGGGACGGGGTGACGGTCACCGGTTTCGACGGGGCTCCGGCCGAGGTGCGTTCGTATCACGTCGACTGGGACGCGTCCGCCGCGGAGAAGGGCGGCTACGACTACTTCATGCTCAAGGAGATCGCCGAGCAGCCGAAGGCGGTCGCCGACACGTTGCTGGGCCGCATCGACGCGGCGGGCCTGCTCTCGCTCGACGAAGTCCGCATCCCCGTCCATGAGTTGAGGGAGATCGACAAGGTCGTCATCGTCGCCTGCGGTACGGCTTTCCACGCGGGCATGATCGCCAAGTACGCCATCGAGCACTGGACGCGGATTCCCTGCGAGGTGGAGCTGGCGAGCGAGTTCCGGTACCGGGATCCGATCCTGGGCGCGCGGTCCCTGGTCATCGCGATCTCCCAGTCCGGCGAGACGATGGACACGCTGATGGCGCTACGGCACGCGAGGGAGCAGGGCTCGAAGGTCCTGGCCATCTGCAACACCAACGGGTCGACGATTCCCCGTGAGTCGGACGCGGTGCTGTACACGCACGCCGGGCCCGAGGTCGCCGTAGCGTCGACGAAGGCGTTTCTGACGCAGCTGGTGGCGTGCTATCTGGTCGCGCTGTATCTCGGTCAGGTGCGGGGCACGAAGTGGGGCGACGAGATCCAGGCCGTCATCCGGGACCTGTCGCAGATCTCCGGTGAGGTCGAGCGGGTGCTCGAAACCATGGAGCCCGTACGGGAGTTGGCGCGGTCGGTGGCTTCCAAGAACACCGTGCTGTTCCTGGGCCGGCATGTCGGTTATCCCGTCGCTCTCGAAGGCGCCCTGAAACTCAAGGAGTTGGCGTACATGCACGCCGAGGGCTTCGCGGCGGGGGAGTTGAAGCACGGGCCGATCGCGCTGATCGAGGAGGGGATGCCGGTGGTCGTCGTCGTTCCCTCGTCCCGTGGGCGGTCGGTTCTGCACGACAAGATCGTGTCCAACATCCAGGAGATCCGGGCGCGCGGTGCGATGACGATCGTGATCGCGGAGGAGGGCGACGAGACGGTCGTCCCGTACGCCGACCACCTGATCCGGATTCCGGCCACACCGACGTTGCTGCAACCGCTGGTCGCGACCGTGCCGTTGCAGGTGTTCGCCTGTGAGCTGGCTACGGCTCGGGGCAACGAGGTTGATCAGCCTCGGAACCTGGCGAAGTCGGTGACGGTGGAGTGAGCGGAGTGGGTGGAGTGAATCGGCTTTAGGGCTTCCACGAAGGAGGTGAAGGCTCCGGTCGGGGACGTGACGGTGGCGGCCGGGCCACCTCTCCGAAAAAGTGTGACACTTCTGTAGAAAGTGTCACACTTTTCAGGTTGAGGTCGAGGGGGACGACGCGCTGCGTGCGCGGTGGGTGGAGGGGCGCAGCGCCTGGGTGTTCAGGCGGATGTGTCAGATGCCAGGGCTTCGGCGAGGCTGACCACCGCACAGCCCAACATCCCTGTCAGTACCCTGCGTTGACGCTGCGTCAGGCTGCCCACGAAGACCGCCGCGTCGGCGTTCGTCCGCTCGCAGAGTGCCGCCGCCTCGCGGGCCTTGCCGTACGTCAGAAGCGTCCGCGAGGAATAGGGCAACGCCATCTTCTTGGCACCGCCGGCCGAGACGCCCCGCCGCTGCACGATCCGGCCCACGACCCGCGCACCGCGTTCCCCCAACTTCCGCGCCGCCGCGTCCATCAGCTCGGCCCAGTCCTTCTGCTTGCCGGAGAAATAGCCGACGATCACCACGTCGGCGTCCTCGACCTCAACTGCCGAGGCCGGAACCCGGTGTTGGGCCGTTCCTGCTCGATGAGCGGGGCGCCTGTCGCGCCTTCGGGCCTGATGCATGGCCTTCAGGCTAGTTGCGCTCCGCTGAAAGCGCGCTGAGGGCGTCGTGAAACCCGGTGCGCGCAGGCTCTGTGTCAGAAGGAAGCCGGTGCACAGCCGGAGTGGAACCGACGAACCCAGGAGCGCACACCATGGCCATCAACCTCACCGACCAGGACAAGCTCACCCTCCGTACCGCCGCGTACGGTGCCATCACGCTGATGGCCGCCGCCGGTGCCACCGCCGGGTCGCCGCACCGGATCGCCACCCAGGGCAGCCTCGCGCTGGCCTCGGCGACCGGGCCGGTCGGGTACGTGCTCGCCGAGAACTCGAAGATCCCGAACCTGGACGGCAAGTCCGTGGCCGAGATCGCCGATCAGGTGCTGCCGGCCCTCACCGCCGCCATGGGTCTGCTCAAGAAGCAGGACCCGGCCGAGGCCGACAACTTCCGCGGCACCGTCCTCGTCGCCCTCGAAGCGGCCGTACGGCCCAAGAAGGGCGAGCCCAGCCCGGTCATGCTGGAGATGATCCGCAAGATCACCGGAGCCCTCGACGCCGCGTGAACCGGCCGGGCTTCATGCTCAGCGGTGGTGCCGTTGGTCGGAATCCGTCTCCGAACCTCGATCCCTGGAGGATCGGAGACGGATTCCGAAGGAGCGGTCTGTCTCCGGGCCCGTGGACGATCGGCCACCCCGCGCCGCCTGGTGGCGATGTGACAGGCGCCGTGTTGACGACCTGACCGGCCGAGTCATGACGCGCGCCATCGCGCGTCAGGCTGAACGACCGTCGACGTCTGAGCCTCCGCCGTATGCGGTCCACGGACCCGCCTTCGCCAGGAATGCTGCCCAACTCGCCGGGGTGAAACGGAGGGTGGCGTACTCCCTGCTCTTGGTGTCACGGACCATGATTCGGCCACCGGTCCAAGCGATCTGGACGCAGTTATCCGGATTGACATCGCTATAGCTGCTCTTGCGCCACGCCCACGGCTCTGTCACTCATGCCTCCTCCGCCTTGCATGCGGAGGGACTGCCGATCCGGCTCACTCGACAGAGTGCCACCTGCCGCCGTCCGGTTACGGGCCCTCGTCCCCCTCAGCCCGCGTGATCACACACGGGAAAGCCAGCACTCGCCTTCACCGTAACAATGCCTCGCGGGGAAGGACATGACACATCGCGCCGGGACTTGTACGGCTGACCAGTATCTTCAACTTGGCGAATTCGAGGCCCTCTTGAATGGTTCCGGAATCCCTTCTTCCGGGCTGTGGCGCGATAGGCTGAGGACAGTCCATCTCACGAGGGGACGACCGATGACGCGTTCGGCTCTCTCTTGCTCTCCTCGATCTTTGTTCTGGATGCAGGCTGCCTACGTTTTCGTATCCGGAACCTTGGCGTTCGGCGCTGGATACGGTGCGGCTCGCATGCTCGGCTCGATGGCATGGGGAATCCTGGTGGCACTGGTCGTCACGGTGGCTGCGGGGTGGTGGGGGCACTCTCTCCAGCAGGTGGCTCACCGGGTGTTGGTGAGTCAGACACGGCGGACAATGCGCGGGACTTGAGCCACCTCCGCAGCCGTGTTGTGACCATCACGCCGGTGCTGCAGCCCAGTACGCCGAGCCAGCCGCGGGGATCCGGGATCAGTACGGTGAAGAGCACGGTGAAGAAGCCCCCGAGTATCGCCGGCGGGAGGGTGACGACCCACAGAAGATGCACCGTGCGCGTACGGGACGGCAGTACGTCATGGATGATCTCGTTGCAGATGTGGACCCAGGTCTCAACTCGCCTACGTCCGGCCATGTCCACACCCCCGCACCCGTCGCCGGCGGCGTCGGGTGCGACCGCCTGTGCCAACCTGCGACCTTGCCATCGGTCACCTCGGTGATCCGTCGTCAGAAACCGCAGCCATGGGTGCAGCTGCGGGAGGCGCCTTGCTTCGCGGTTCGACTGGCTGGGGGCCGGTGACCCGTAGCCGGGTCCGGGGGTGTGGCCGTCCTGTTCGCCGTTCCTGATCTCCGGGTTTCGTCGCGCCGCTGTCAGGAGGTCTCGGCGGGCGCGGGCAGCGTCAGGTCAGGGCTGTCCTGGCCGCTACCGGCTGCCACGTTCCGCAGAATGGGGCCGATGTTGTCCAGGAGTGCCTGATCCTCCAGTCCCCAAAAGGTCTCCAGATATCGGCCGGTGACCTCGGGGTCGTTGCTTGCATACGACTCGCCTCGCGGGTTCTCAAGATGGATCGAGTCCGGCATGCCGTCCTCGCGGAACTCGAAGTGTGTGAAGGGGCCCATCAGCCCGCGATGGGCGCCCACGCCAAAGGGCAGGACCTGGATGGTGATCCTCGGGTGCGAGGCCAGGTCCGCCAGTCGGTCGAGCTGGGACCGCATGACTTTCGGGCCACCGATCTGCCGACGGATGACCGACTCGTCGAGGATCATGAACAGCTTTGGGCCCTCGTCCCCTTCCAGGATTTCCTGACGGGACAAGCGGGCTTCGACAAGTCTGTCCAGGCGTTCCGGTGAGGTGGCCTGCCCGGTCCCCGCGGCCATGGCCCGCATGTATTCCTCGGTCTGGAAGAGCCCGGGAACCACGAAGAAGTGAAACCCGCGAATGATCGAAGCGGATGATTCAAGAGCCAGGAAGGTGAGAAACTCCTTGCTCAGCACATCCCGGTATTCGCTGAACGGCATCTTCCGACTGCTGCGCGCCAACTGCAACAGTTCATCGATCTTGCGGCGATCGGTCACTCCGTACTCGATCAGCAATGCCTTGAGGTCATTGACGGAGATCGCGACCTCTCCGGCTTCGATCCTGATCAGCTTGGAGGGACTCCAATACATTTTCGTGGCGACTTCACGTTGCGTCAGTCCCACTTGATTTCGTGCCTTGCGCAACTCTGTCCTCAGGCGCAGGCGTTGTACGGCGGCGCTCGGTGTGCTCACGATCGCCACCTCCCAACAGTGAAGGTCCGATGTGCAATGTAGCAGATTGTCATATCGCCAGGAAAGGCCTCACTAGTTGCGCACTCGGAATACCTGACGTGCTGGTCGGGGGTCTGAGTGCTGAGCGCGTCTGGCAGGAAGCCAGGTCGCAGTCTGCGATGTCGCAGAACTGCAACTCACCTGCCGCCTGTCAGCATGGTGGCCGTTACCGTATCGGATCTGACGTACCGACATGTCTTCATCCGGGTGGTGCGGTCCTCTCTGTGCTATCTGCGTCCGACGTGCTCCGCAGGCGGAGTGGCTCGCTACGGCCCTGGTGGCCCGGGGTGCCGCGCATGTCACCCCGGGGGTGGGAGCTCGCGGAATTTCACCCTGTCGCGCACCGTGACTTCTTGTGTACTCTGCGTGTCTGGCGCTGGGGTGGTGCATATGCCGCCCCGAGTTAAAGCGCAGGTGGCGCCCGGGAGTTGGGCCCGGGCCGATCAGTTTGGGGGAATCGCGATGACCGACCGTTCGCTCAGCCGCCGCCACGCCATGAAGCTCGCCGGTGGGGTGGTGCTGGGGGCCGGGGCCGTGTCCCTCGGGGCCGCGGCTCCGGCCGCGGCGTCCGATGTGCGCGGGTTCGACGGGACGTGGGACGGCAGTCTGGACGGGCGTCACGCCCGGCTCGTCGTCAATGTGTTCTCGCTGGGCCCGCAGTATGTGGTGCAGCTCCGCCTGACCGACCTGGACCGCGACGTGTCCTACGCGGCGGACGTGTACAACGTCCCGCTGGAAGCGGACCGACTGGAGAACATCAACCTCACCGGGAACAGCGGCACCAAGGAATGGCTCGTCCTGCACCGGCACACCTGGTCGGACAACTCCCTTTCCGGGCGCACGCGTTGGGACGGCAAGGAGTACGGCTTCAGCTTCTGGCGCCAGGGTACGAACCGGGCGTACATCACCCCGGCCCGCCCGTTCAAGACCTGGAACGACTGGCTGGGCGGCCGCCTCGACCAGGGCTACGCCCCCGGACTTCCCCCCGCCATGTGGTACGCGACCTATGACGGCAACCACGACGGGCGCAACGCGTCGTTGCGCGTGTACGCGGTGCCCTACGCCGGCAACGGCGCCGAAATGGCCGTGGTGTTCGACTTCTGGGACCTGGAACGCGGCGCCGGCTGGCGCCAGTTGTGGCCCTACCGGGGACCGGCACCCTTCGGCACCTGGTCCTACGACCAGCAGCGCACCCCCATCCTCGGCAACTACTACTTCGCGCCCCTCAACGGCGCCGCCGGCAGTGATCTGCAGATCAACCGGATGTTCTGGCACAGCTGGAACGCCTGGTACGTCAGCGGACAGTCGGTCTGGAACGGGAAATCCTACGGCTTCTCCTTCATCCGTCAGACCCCGTTCGCCACCGAGTGATCACCTTGCCCCGGCTGCTCGTAGGGTGCTCGGCATGAGCATCATCGGTGTTGGTATCGACGTGGCCGAGATCGAACGGTTCGCGGCGTCGCTGGCGCGTACGCCCGGGATGGCCCAACGGCTTTTCCTGGACAGTGAGTTGCTGCTGCCGAGCGGGGAGCGGCGAGGGCCCGCCTCCCTCGCCGCCCGGTTCGCGGCGAAGGAGGCGCTCGCCAAGGCGCTGGGGGCGCCGGCCGGGCTGCACTGGACGGATGCCGAGGTGTACGTCGAGGACACTGGGCGGCCTCGGTTGCGGGTTACCGGGACTGTCGCGGCTCGGGCGGCTGAGCTGGGGGTGCGGTCCTGGCATGTTTCGTTGAGCCATGACGCGGGGGTGGCTTCTGCGGTGGTGATCGCGGAGGGGTGACGGGTGGGGGCGGCCCCCGTGGAGGTAGATCGCCGTTGGCGGGTGCCGGTTTCGTCGGGTGTGCGGGTGCGGTCTCGGTTGCTTACGGGGCAGACTCGAACGTATGCGTACTGCGTACAGCGTGGAGACGGTAAGGGCCGCTGAGCGACGGCTGATGGCGCGGGTTCCGGAGGGTGCGCTCATGCAGCGGGCCGCCGCCGGACTCGCCGTTGTCTGTGCTCAGTTGGTGGGGCGGGTCTACGGCAGTCGGGTCGTGCTGCTGGTGGGGAGTGGGGACAACGGGGGTGATGCCCTGTACGCGGGAGCGAGGCTGTCCCGGCGCGGAGCGGCCGTCGTGGCCGTGCTCCTCGCGCCCGAGCGCACCCATGCCGGCGGGCTTGCGGCGCTGCTGCGGGCCGGCGGTCGTACCGTCGCGGCCGGTGACGCCGAAGGGCTGTTTCTCCGCGCCGATCTCGTTCTTGACGGGATCGTCGGGATCGGGGGGCGGGGTGGGTTGCGGCCCGATGCCGCGCGGCTGGCCGGGCTTGCCTCGGAGGCCCGGGGGGTTGTCGTCGCCGTTGATCTGCCCAGTGGGGTCGATGCGGACAGCGGGGAGGTGCGGGGGGCTGCCGTGCGGGCCGATGTCACCGTCACCTTTGGGGCGCACAAGCCGGGGTTGTTGATCGATCCTGCTCGGGAGTACGCCGGGGCCGTGCGGCTTGTCGATATCGGGCTGGGGGGTGAACTGCCCGATGAGGCTGGGCTGGAGGCGTTGCAGCATGTGGATGTGGCTGCGTTGCTGCCTGTGCCGGGGGCTGAAAGTGACAAGTATCGGCGGGGAGTTGTGGGGATCGCCGCGGGGTCGGGGCGGTATCCGGGGGCTGCTGTGCTTGCCGTTGCGGGGGCCTTGCGGGGTGGGGCGGGGGCCGTTCGGTATGTCGGGCCGGCTGCTGATGCCGTGATCGCTCGGTTTCCTGAGGTGTTGGTGTCCGAGGGTGGGCCGCTCAAGGCTGGGCGGGTGCAGGCGTGGGTGGTCGGGCCGGGGGCGGGGGATGATGCCTCGGCTGTGGCTGATGTGGTGACTGCCGATGTGCCTGTGCTGATCGATGCGGACGGGTTGCGGTTGGTTGACCCCGAGGCTGTGCGGGGGCGTGGTGCGCCGACGTTGATGACTCCGCATGCGGGGGAGGCGGCCGCGTTGCTCGGGGTTCCTCGGGGGGATGTCGAGGGGGCTCGGTTGGAGTCCGTGCGGGAGTTGGCCGGGCGGTATGGGGCGACCGTGTTGTTGAAGGGGTCGACCACGCTTGTCGCCGACTCGGGGGGTGGGGTTGTGCGGGTCAACTCGACGGGGACGGGGTGGCTGGCTACGGCGGGGAGTGGGGACGTGTTGTCGGGGCTCTGTGGGTCGTTGCTGGCGGCGGGGTTGTCGGCGTTCGACGCGGGGAGTGTGGGGGCGTATCTGCATGGGCTGGCGGGGAGGTTGGCCTCGGATGGGGCGCCGGTGGGGGCGCATGATGTGGCCGAGGCGGTTCGGGTTGCCTGGCGGGATGTGCGGGGCTGAGTTTCTTTCGCCCCCGCCGCCCCTACCCGTCCCATCCCCAGGGGCTGCCGCCCCTTCCGCCCCGCCCGGGGGCTGCGCCCCCAGACCCCCCTTCGGCCTGAACGGCCTCGTCCTCAAACGCCGGACGGGCTGGATAACGCCGACCGGTGTTGCACGCATTCGCGCTCGTCAATAAGGGTGACCCCTCCGCGCGGCACCCGGATCACGTCGTACCGCCGCGTTTCTCTGATCGCATGATCAGTACACGAATCGCGCACAGAAGTATCGCGGTGCTGCTCACCGCGGTGATCGCCCTCCCTGTCGGGGCCGGTAGTGCCTGGGCGGATGGGCCGGTGCCGCCGGCGGCGGGGCCCGGGGAGACCGAGCTGGTGCCGGGGGTGCCGCCGGGGCCGTATCAGCCGTGGCAGATCGATACGCCGGATCAGGCGCTCGCGCCGAGGGTGTACACGCCTACCGCCGAAGAGGACCGGGTCGAGCCTCGGGACGCCGCCGTGGGGACCTACGCGCTCGTCGAGTACGTGCCGATCGCCGACGCCGTCGCCAAGGTGAGCTGTAGCAAGCAGACCGGGCCGTATCAGCGGGGCGTCGAACGGTGGCTGAGGCTGAAAGTGGACGGTAAGCAGTCCGGCGGCGACTGCAAGGCCATCCGTGCCTTTCAGAAGAAGCAGGGGATCAAGCCCGCCATCGGGTTCGCCGGGCCTGTGACGTGGGCTCGTATGCAGCTCATCGGTGCCAGGAAGAATCCGAACGCCGCCCGGAAATGCCCCGTCCGCTCGTACCGCGTCGCCTGTGTCGATCTCGACCGGCAGCTCACCTGGGTGCAGAAGGGGAAGAAGGTCGTCTTCGGGCCTGTGCCCATGCGGAGCGGGCGCAGTGGGCATGTGACCCGGGGCGGGTGGCACAAGATCTACTGGAAGCACAAGAACCACTGGTCGACGCTCTACAACAGCCCTATGCCGTATGCCCAGTTCTTCGACGGCGGCATCGCCTTCCACGCCGTCTACGGGAGCATCTACACCACCGTCGGCTCCTGGGGCTGCGTCAATCTGCGGCTGGCCGACGCCCGCAAGCTCTGGGGTGTGCTGAAGAAGGGCGACCGTGTGTACGTGTGGGGGCACCGGCCCGGGAACTAGCGAACGAGGAGGGCTCAGAGGGGGTGTCAGTCCCCTCTGAGACACTGGGGGTGCCATGAATGAGACAGCGACACAGCCCACCGCACCGTTGCGCGCCCGCGCCGAGATCGATCTGGGCGCCCTGCGGGCCAATGTGCGGACCCTGCGCGCCCTCGCGCCGGGCGCGGCCCTCATGGCCGTGGTGAAGTCCGATGCCTACGGCCATGGGGCTGTGCCGTGTGCGCGTGCCGCTGTGGAGGCCGGGGCCAGCTGGCTCGGTACTGCCACGCCCGAGGAAGCGCTTGACCTGCGTGCTCGCGCCGGCTTGCCCGACGGCGTGCGGATCATGTGCTGGCTGTGGACCCCGGGCGGGCCCTGGCGTGAGGCCATCGAGGCCGATCTCGATGTGTCGGTGAGCGGGATGTGGGCCCTGGAGGAAGTCGTCGCGGCCGCTCGTGCGGTTGGGCTTCCCGCGCGCGTGCAGCTCAAGGCCGATACGGGGCTGGGGCGTAGTGGATGTCAGCCCGGCGACGACTGGGCCGAGCTCGTCGGGGCTGCCCTGTGCGCCGAGAGCGACGGGCTTCTCCGTATCACCGGGCTCTGGTCCCATCTCGCCTGCGCCGACGAACCCGGGCATCCCTCCATCGACGCCCAACTCGCGCTCTTCCGGGAGATGGTGGCGTACGCGGAGGAGCGTGGGGTGCGGGCCGAGGTGCGGCACATTGCCAACTCGCCTGCCACGCTCACCCGTTCCGACTCGCACTTCGATCTCGTCCGCACGGGAATCGCCGTCTACGGGATCTCGCCGAGCCCTGAGGTGGGGTCCTCGGCCGACTTCGGGCTGCGGCCGGTGATGTCGCTGAAGGCGTCCGTCGCGCTCGTGAAGCAGGTGCCGGGCGGGCACGGGGTCAGTTACGGGCATCACTACATCACCCCGGGCGTGACCACCCTCGGGCTCATCCCCGTCGGGTACGCGGACGGCATCCCGCGGCACGCCTCCGGTACCGGTCCCGTACTCGTCGGCGGGAAGTGGCGGACCGTCGCGGGGCGGGTCGCCATGGACCAGTTCGTCGTGGACCTGGGAGGGGACGAGCTGGAGGCCGGGGCGGAGGCCGTCCTGTTCGGGGCCGGTGATCATGGTGAGCCCACCGCCGAGGACTGGGCGCAGGCCGCCGGGACCATCGCGTACGAGATCGTCACCCGCATCGGAACACGCGTTCCCCGCGTCTACGTCAATGAGGGCGTCGGAGAGATCGCAGAGATCGTCCCCGAGGTCGTCGGTGAGGTCATCCCCGGGTATGAGGGAGACGACGTAGCGCAGGGCTGTGACGTGAAGAGGAGCGGCACGTGAGCGAGAGCAGTGCGGAGGCGGTCGCCGCGGTCGCCTCCGCCGCCGCGGGGGCGGGCGGGAACTGGCGGAAGGTCACCGGAATCGCGGGCGCCGCGATAGGTGTGATCGCCGCCGGGGCCGCGGCCGGTGTCGCCATAGAGCGGATGACCGTCGGGCGCGGGATGCGCGAGCGGGCCCGGCTGGCGCTCGACTCCACCGGGCCGTACGGGTCGCTGCGCGGTACGCCCGGTACGGCACAGGCCGACGACGGGACCGAGCTGTACTACGAGGTCGACGACATCGAGCCCGATGTCGTCGTCACGCCCAAGCGGCGGCGGCTCTTCGGGCGGAAGGCGCCGGCCCCCGTCACCGTCGTCTTCAGTCACGGGTACTGCCTCAACCAGGACTCCTGGCACTTCCAGCGGGCCGCCCTGCGCGGGGTCGTGCGGACCGTGCACTGGGACCAGCGCAGCCATGGGCGTTCCGCGCGCGGGGTCGCGCAGCTGGAAGACGACATGCCGCTCACCATCGACCAGTTGGGGCGCGACCTGAAGGCCGTGATCGACGCGGCCGTGCCCGAGGGGCCGATCGTGCTCGTCGGACACTCCATGGGCGGCATGACGGTGATGGCCCTCGCCGACCAGTACCCCGACCTGATCCGCGACCGGGTCGTCGCCACCGCCTTCGTCGGTACGTCCTCCGGGCGGCTCGGCGAGGTCAACTTCGGACTGCCCGTCGCCGGGGTCAACGCGGTGCGGCGGGTGCTGCCGGGTGTGCTGAAGGCGCTCGGGCAGCAGGCCGCGCTGGTGGAGCGGGGGCGGCGGGCCACCGCCGATCTGTTCGCCGGGATCATCAAGCGGTACTCGTTCGCCTCGCGGGACGTCGATCCGGCGGTCGCGCGGTTCGCGGAGCGGATGATCGAGGGGACGCCCATCGATGTCGTGGCGGAGTTCTATCCGGCGTTCACCGACCACGACAAGACGGCCGCGCTCACCCACTTCAAGGACATGCCGGTGCTCGTGCTCGCCGGGATCGGCGATCTCGTCACGCCCAGTGAGCACAGCGAGGCCATCGCCGATCTGCTGCCGGACGCCGAGCTGGTGCTCGTGCCGGACGCCGGGCACCTGGTCATGCTGGAACACCCCGAAGTGGTGACGGACCGCCTCGCCGACCTGCTCACCCGCGCGGGTGCCGTGCCGGCAGGGGCTACCGTAAGTGGCTATGGAAGCACCAGCAGCACCGCACAACGCGGCTGAGCCCCTGTCCGTCTCGATCACCGTCAACTCCCCTGATCAGATGCGGGAGTTGGGGCGCCGCCTGGCCAAGTTGCTGCGCGCGGGCGACCTCGTGATGCTCACGGGGGAGTTGGGCGCGGGCAAGACGACACTCACCCGGGGGTTGGGGGCGGGGCTCGGGGTCCGCGGGGCGGTCACCTCGCCGACGTTCGTCATCGCACGCGTGCACCCTTCGCTCGGTGAGGGGCCGCCGCTTGTGCACGTCGACGCGTATCGCCTGGGCGGCGGGCTGGACGACATGGAGGATCTCGACCTCGACGTGTCGTTGCCCGAGTCCGTGATCGTCGTGGAGTGGGGCGAGGGGAAGGTCGAGGAGTTGACGGACGACCGGCTGTCCCTCGTGATCCACCGGGCCGTCGGGGATACGACCGACGAGGTACGGCACGTCACGGTCACCGGGCTCGGTGCGCGGTGGGCCGCGGTTGAACTGGGTGTGCTCGGGGGCTGACCGGGGGGTGTGGGCGGTGTGGGTTCCGACAAGGTGTCGGCAAGATGTTGCGTTCCGGGTCTCGGGCGTGGTCACATGGTATCCAGTTCGTAGTTAGGTCTACCTAACTACGTCTGCCCCCGGCTCCCAGGAGGCGTCCGTGTCGGCTTCAGAGAACCAGCGTGAGTGGGCGCGGCCGTCTGCGTTCGCTGGGGTGTCCATGCGGGAGCTGTTGGCGGCGGGGGAGGCGGCGAGGGTGGTTTCTACGCCGCCTCGTGACCCGGAGCCGGAGGCTCTGCCGGTTGAGCAGGAGCGTAAAGCCGCGTAGTTGCTTGGCTGCGGGTGCGTTGTGGCTGGGCGCGCAGTTCCTCGCGCCCCTAGGGGGTTGCCCTGGCCCCAATTGAATTGCTTAGCGGATTACCACGATCGACTGGCCGATCGTCGCGAACTCCCACATTGCCGCGCCATCCTCGGGCGACTCGCGGATGCCGCCTGACTTGGTCGTGGGGTCGGGGGCGTCCGTCGCGCCGCTGACCGCCGCGCTGAAGCCGATGGCGACGTTGTCCGCGTTGGTGAAGCGGACGACGTGCTGGATGGGGGTGCCGTCGGTGCCGGTGATGGCGTTCGAGCGGGAGGTGACCGGGTAGGTGCCCGTGGGCGGGTCCACCGTGCCGGGGGTGACCTTGAACGTGCGGTTGACCTTGTTGTTGTCCGCGACCAGCCATACCCGGTCGTCGTCCACGGAGTACACGACCCGTTCGCCGGTGCCGGAACCGGCGGGCAGCGCCGCGGGGTTCCTCTTGTCGCGCGGGGCCTTCTTGGCGGCCACCGCCGCGGGGGAGGCGCTCGCGTGGGCCGTGTCGCCCAGTCCGGCCGGGACCGTCGCCGATGCCTGGTAGGCCAGGAAGCTGACCGTGGCGACCGCCGCCACGGTGAGCCCGGCCACGATTCCCGAGCTGCTGCCGGCCATCAGCGCCCACCTCCGCGTCTCATACGTCTACGTCTACGTCCTGTGTCGGTGCCCCGTACGGACCCGTACGTCCCGTAAGTCCGGTGACCCTAGGTGACCGTAGCAGCCGGGGCCGGGGTGTCCGGGGCGGCCGTGCTCGCGGCGCCGGAGCCGTAGGCTGTTTGCGTGCTCTTGCTCGCTCTCGATACCGCCACCCCCGCCGTCACCGTCGCCCTGCACGACGGCGAGGCCGTCATCGCCTCGTCGAGTCAGGTGGACGCGCGCCGCCACGGTGAGCTGCTGCTCCCGGCCGTCGACCACGTGCTCGCCGGCGCGGGGCTCACGCTCGACGCCGTCACCGGAATCGTCGTGGGCATCGGCCCCGGCCCCTACACCGGGCTGCGCGTCGGGCTGATGACCGCCGACACCTTCGGGCTCGCGCTCGGGGTACCCGTGCACGGTGTGTGCACGCTGGACGGCCTCGCCTACGCCACCGACCTCGACGGCCCCTTCGTCGTGGCCACGGACGCGCGGCGCAAGGAGGTGTACTGGGCGCGCTACGCCGACTCCCGGACCCGCCTCACCGACCCGGCCGTCGACCGGCCCGCCGACATCGCCGACGAGGTGGCAGGGCTGCCCGCCGTCGGCGCCGGCGCGCTGCTCTACCCGGACACCTTCCCGTCCGCGCACGAGCCGGAGCACGTGTCCGCCGCCGCGCTCGCCTCGCTGGCCGCGGAGAGACTCGCGGCGGGTGTCGAACTCCCCGCGCCCAGGCCCCTGTACCTGCGCCGTCCCGACGCCCAGGTGCCCAAGAACTACAAGGTGGTCACCCCCAAGTGACCGAATCCCTGAGCCCTCGGCTGCGCGAGATGCGCTGGTGGGACATCGACCCCGTGCTGGAACTGGAGAAGGACCTCTTCCCCGAGGACGCCTGGTCCCGGGGCATGTTCTGGTCCGAGCTGGCGCACGCGCGCGGCGCCGAGGCGACCCGCCGGTACCTGGTGGCCGAGGTGACCGGCGAGGAGTACGAGAGCGGTGTCCGGGTCATCGGCTACGCCGGTCTCGCCACCACCGGTGACCAGGCCGACATCCAGACCATCGCCGTCGCACGCGACCACTGGGGCACCGGCCTCGGTGGCACCCTGCTGACCGAACTCCTCACCGCGGCAAGCGAGTTCGAGTGCGCCGAGGTCATGCTGGAGTGCCGCGTCGACAACGTCCGCGCGCAGAAGCTCTACGAGCGCTTCGGCTTCGCCCCGATCGGATTCCGGCGCGGCTACTACCAGCCGGGCAACGTCGACGCCCTGGTGATGCGCCTGACCGACCCGTCAACTTCCGTACAAGGAACCGAGATTCATGGCTGACTCACGCGACGAGCCGCTCGTCCTGGGCATCGAGACCTCCTGCGACGAGACCGGCGTCGGCATCGTCCGCGGCACGACCCTGCTGGCGGACGCGGTCGCGTCCAGCGTCGACGAGCACGCCCGCTTCGGCGGGGTCGTACCGGAGGTGGCGTCCCGCGCCCACCTGGAGGCGATGATCCCGACGATCCAGCGCGCGCTGAAGGACGCGGGCGTGAGCGCGCGGGACCTGGACGGCATCGCGGTCACGGCCGGGCCCGGCCTCGCCGGCGCCCTGCTGGTCGGCGTCTCAGCCGCCAAGGCCTACGCCTACGCACTCGGCAAGCCCCTCTACGGCGTCAACCACCTCGCCTCCCACATCTGCGTGGACCAGCTGGAACACGGCCCACTGCCGGAACCGACGATGGCGCTGCTGGTGAGCGGCGGCCACTCTTCGCTCTTGCTCTCCTCGGACATCACCTCGGACGTACGGCCGCTGGGCGCGACGATCGACGACGCGGCGGGCGAGGCCTTCGACAAGATCGCCCGCGTCCTGAACCTCGGCTTCCCGGGCGGCCCGGTCATCGACCGGTACGCGAAGGAGGGCGACCCTACGGCGATCACGTTCCCGCGCGGACTGACCGGCCCGCGCGACCCGGCGTACGACTTCTCCTTCTCCGGGCTGAAGACGTCCGTGGCCCGCTGGATCGAGGCGAAGCGGGCGGCGGGGGAGGAGGTGCCGGTGCGCGATGTGTCGGCGTCCTTCCAGGAGGCGGTCGTCGACGTCCTGACCCGCAAGGCCGTACGGGCCTGCAAGGACGAGGGCGTCGACCACCTGATGATCGGCGGCGGGGTCGCCGCGAACTCGCGGCTGCGGGCGTTGGCGGCGGAGCGTTGCGAGGCGGCCGGTATCCGCCTGCGCGTCCCGCGCCCCAAGCTGTGCACGGACAACGGCGCGATGGTCGCCGCCCTCGGCGCGGAAATGGTCGCGCGGAACCGGGTCCCCTCGGACTGGGACCTGTCGGCGGACTCCTCCCTCCCGGTGACGGACCCGCACGTCCCCGGCCACTCCCACGATCACGACCACGTGCACGAGGTCAGCAAGGAGAACCTGTACTCGTGACGGCCACGGTCGCGTTGATGTGGGAGGCACGGGCGGTCCCGGGCCGGGGCGCTGAACTCCTCGCCTGGGCGCGGGCCCAGACCCTCCCGGCCGGGCCGCTGCGCCGGGAGTTCCTGCGCGCGCCCCAGGACCGGGTCCTCGTCATCACGTGGTGGGACGCGGAGTACGACGCGGAGCTGCCTGAACTGCCTGAGCCGGATGGGGAGTTGGTTATGCGGGCGGTGCATCGGTGGCGGTTCGAGTCGGTGGGCGAACAGGCGGCGGGCGAATAACAAGAGTTTTGTTAAAGTGGGGTCATGGCTGAAGCTCCCGTGCCCGGTGAAGGCCCCGTCCGCCCGGTGTCGGTGTCGCTCCACGAGGGCACCATCGCCGCCCTCAAGGCGCGCACCGGCAAGCGAGGCATGTCCGCCTACGTCGAAGCGCTCATCCAGCGTCAGCTGGAGCGGGATCGGCTGCGGGAGCTGATCGAGGACGCGGAGGCCGCGCACGGTCCGGTGGACCCGGCCGCGGTCGAGGCCAAGCGGGCCGTCCTGCGCGGTGGTTCGGCCGGCTCGGCCGACGCCGCGTGAGCGGCACGCTCGTCCTCGACTGCGAGGGCCTGTCCAAACTCGTACGGCGCACTCCGGAACTGACCGAGTGGCTCGTCGCGGCCGAAGCCGAGGACATCCGCGTGGTCGTGAGCTCGGTGACGCTCGTCGAGGCCCGCGATCCCCGGACCCACCAGGCCCGCTTCGACCATGCCGTCTCGCGCGTCAACGTCGTCCCGCCCAGTGAGGCGATCGCCCGCCACGCGAGCAAGCTCCTTGCCGCGGCCGGTCTGCACGGGCACAAGTACGCACTTGACGCGATCGTCGCCGCGACGGCGCTCGCCTCGCCCGCACCCGTCACCGTGCTGACCTCGGACCCCGAGGACCTCCGGGACCTCTGCGGTGCCGGTGCCCACGTGATCAAGGTCTGACCTGCGCCGGGGTCACGCGTCGCCCCGCACCTCCGTCTCACACCGCAACCGCCGCTCCGCCCCCACCTCCCGCACGGGACCCGTCAGCGTCAGCCGCGTCGTATGCCGTACCTCCGCGCTCGAAACCCCCAACCTCAGCTCCAGCGCCCCCGGTTCAACCACCCGGCGCCCCGAGCGGTCCGTGAACGCCGACAGGTCCGCGTGGAAGGGGAAGGTCACCCTCGTGGACTCCCCGGGGGTCAACTGCAGGCGCTGGTAAGCGATCAGGCGGACGTCCGGGCGGGTCACCGAGGCGACCGGGTCGTGGAGGTAGAGCTGGACGACCTCCGTGCCGGTGCGGGCGCCCGTGTTGCGGACGGTGACCGTCAGGTCGTAGGAGCCGTCCGTGGTGATCTCGGGAGCCTCATCCGGCTGCGCTGCCTCCCACTCGAAGGTCGTGTACGAGCGGCCGTGGCCGAAGGGGTACAGCGGGGTCGGGTCCAGGCTGCTGACCTCGTCGGCCAGGCCCAACGGGGGTTGGAGGTACGTCCACGGCTGGCCGCCCGGTGCCTGCGGGACGCTCACCGGGAGGCGGCCCGACGGGTTGACGCGGCCCGACAGTACTCCCGCCACTGCCGGGCCGCCTTCCTCCCCGGGGAAGAACGCCTGGACCACCGCGCCCAGTTGGCCCTGCCAGCGGCCCAGCGCGTAGGGGCGGCCGGTCAGGAGGACCAGGATCACCGGGACGCCCGTCGAGACCAGGGCGTCCAGCAAGTCGGCCTGGACCCCAGGGAGTTGGAGGTCCGCGACATCGCAGCCCTCGCCCGACGTGCCGCGTCCGAACAGGCCCGCCTGGTCGCCGAGTACCGCCACGCACACGTCCGCCTCCGACGCCCGCGCCACCGCCTCCTCGAAACCCGACGTGTCCGGGTCGGAGACATCGCACCCCTCCGCGAACGTCACCTTGGCGTCCGGGAGTTCGGCCCGCAACGACTCCAGCACCGTGGGGATCTCGATACCCATCGGCACCTCGGGGTGGTGCGTCCCCACGTGGGACGGGAAGGAGTAGCAGCCGAGCATGGCGAGGGCATCGGCCGCCCGGGGGCCCACCACGGCGATCCGCGCGTCCGACGCCAGCGGCAGCAGACCGTCCGGGTTGTCCAGCAACACCACCGATTCTTCGGCCAGTTGGCGGGCCAGGGCCCGGTTCGCCGTCGAGTCGAGGTCGATGCGCCGCGTCGGCTCCGGTGACCAGTCCTCGTCCAGGAGCCCCAACTCGGCCTTCTGCAGCAGCACTCGGCGCGCCGCCCGGTCCACCAGCGCCTCCGGGACCTCGCCCGCCCGCACCGCCTCCACCAACGGCTTCCCGTAGCACTTCAGGGTCGGCAGCTCTACGTCGATGCCCGCCTCCAGTGCCGCCTGTGCCGCCTGCGCCGGGCTGCCCGCCACCCGGTGGAGGGTCTCCAGGAAGCCGATGCCGAAGTAGTCGGCGACGACCGTGCCCGTGAACCCCCAGTCCTCGCGCAGGAGTTGGGTCAGCAGCGCGGGGTCCGCCGACGCCGGAACGCCGTCCGTCTCGTTGTACGCCGCCATCACCGAGCGCGCCCCGCCCTCCCGCAGCGCCATCTCGAAGGGGGGAAGGGTGACGTCCGCGAACTCCCGTACCCCCGCCCGCACCGGCGCCAGATTCCGCGCCCCCACCGACGACGCGTACCCCGCGAAGTGCTTCAGCGTCGCCACGACCCCGGCCGACTCCAGCCCCCGCACATACGCGGCACCGATGGTCCCCACCAGGTACGGATCCTCACCGATCGTCTCCTCCACCCGCCCCCACCGCGGATCCCGTACGACGTCCAGGACCGGGGCGAGACCCTGGTGGACGCCGACCGAGCGCAGGTCCGCGCCGATGCGCCGGGCCATCTCCTCGACCAGCCCCGGGTCGAAACTCGCGCCCCACGCCAGCGGCACCGGGTACGCCGTCGCACCCCATGCGGTGAACCCCGCCAGACACTCCTCGTGGGCGACCGCCGGGATGCCGAAACGCCCCGCCGCCGCGATCCGGCGCTGCGCGCGGGCCAGCGCCTGCGCGCCCAACTCCGGGTCCACCGGCGCCGTACCGAAGGAACGGGTGAGCTGGCCCAGGCCCTGGGTGATCAACTCGTCCCAGTCGTACTCCGAGGTCATCTCCCGCTGGAGCGGGGCGACTCCGTCGCCGTCCGTGGCGGCGCCCACCCACACGCCGTAGAGCTGGGCGGTCTTCTCCTCCAGGGTCATCCGGGCGAGCAGGTCGTCGACGCGGGCGGCGGCGGGCAGGGCGGGGTCGCGCCAGGGGGCGGTGGTCATGAAACTCCGTTCGGGAAAGGTGAGTTGGGGCAGCTCACTTGCCGCCCACGCCCATCAGGCCGCCGACCAGGGCGCGCCGGGCCACCAGGTAGACGGCGAAGATCGGGATGCCGGAGAGGACGACCGAGGCGAGCAGGGCCGGGATGTTCACGCCGAACTGGCTGACGTAGTTGAAGAGTCCGAGGGTCAGGACCCTCGGCCCGTCGGACTGGGTGAAGATCAGCGGGAAGAGGAAACCGTTCCAGGCCTGCAGCGCCGCGTAGATGACGACCGTGCTGATACCGCCCTTGGTCATCGGGGTCACCAGCTGGAACAGCATCCGCGTCGCCGACGCGCCGTCCAGCGCCATCGCCTCGTACAGGTCCTCCGAGATGTCCCGCAGCGTGCCGGTCAGGATCAGCACGGACACCGGCATCGCGAAGGCGGCGGTGGGGAGGATGACCGCCAACAGGCTGTCGTAGAGGTTGAGTTTGGCGATCATCAGGTAGAGGGGGACCACGACTGCCTGCGCCGGGATCGCCACTCCCATCAGGAACAGCCGGAAGGCCGCACTCGACCAGACCGTGCGCGTGCGTACGGCCACGTACGCCAGTGGGACGCACAGGACGAGCACGATGCCTACGACCGCCCCCGCCACCAGCGCCGTGTTGGCGAGGAAGTGGCCGAAGCCGTTGTGCAGGACGGTGTTGTAGTTGGCGAAGGTCGGATCGGTGGGCGGTTTCAGGGCGTTGTTGCCGAGGGCCTTGTCCTGGCGGGTGAGGGACGCCGAGATCATCGCGTAGATCGGGATGATGACGACCGCGAGCCAGAGCAGCGAACCGAGCCCCGCGACGGGGTTGGGCCGCTTGCTCCAGTGCCGGCGCCGACGGGTGCGCGGAGGTTCCACCGGCTCCCCTGCCGTCTTCACCGGACGCGGCAACGTGTCGTGTGACACTCCGTCACATCCCTTCGCGGGTACTGCGCATGGCGCCGAAACCGGTGAGCCTGACGAGGACGAGGGAGAGCGCGGTGGCGATGACGACCAGGAAGGTCGCGATCGCGCTCGCGTAGCCGAAGTCGTAGCTCTTGAAGCCGGCTTCGTACATCAGGTACGGCAGGATCGCCGTGTCCGTGCCGGGGCCGCCCTGGGTGAGGATCAGCACGGTCTCGAAGTAGGTGAGCGAGCCGACGATCATCAGCACGCTGGAGGTCGTGGCGGTGTTCCGGAGTTGGGGCAACGTGATCGAGAAGAACTGCCGGTAGCGTCCCGCGCCGTCAATTGCCGCCGCCTGGTAGAGCACTTCGGGGATCTGCCGGGCCCCGCCCTGGTAGATGAGGGTGTGGAAGGGGATGAACTGCCAACCCCCGACGAACACGATCGCGAGAAATGCCCCACTCGTCGACCCGAGCGTGTCCTGATGAATGATGCCGAAGTTCGGGTCGAGCAGCGCGTAGAAGAGCAACGCGATGGCGGTAGAGGAGAGCAGGAACGGCACGAAGAAGATCGCGGAGAGGATGGCTCGGTTGCGCTGCCGCCCGGCCGCCCAGACACCGAGGAGGAGAGACACGACGGTTTGGAAAACCCAGCTGGTCACCGTCAACAGCACGGTGATGGTGAGGGATTGGGTCAGCCGATCGTCGTGCAGCAACTTGTCCCAGTTGGCGAGGCCGACCGGTTTCGGATCGCCCAGCCCGTTCCACTTGGTGAAGGAGAGATAGACCGCCAACACCATGGGCGCCACGGCGAAGAAGACAAAGAACAACACCCCGGGCACAGCCCAAACGCCGTGAGGTGCAGCGCCCCGATAGGGGCGCGGGGAACTGCGCAACCTCACTTCAACCCCTTCAGCGCTGAAACGAACTGCGCCGGCGAACTCTTCCCCACAAACAGCTTGTTGATCTCGGTCAGCATCGGCGTGGACACATCCGGATCCACCGCCTGATCCCAGCTCAACGTGAACGCCGGTGCCTGCTGCACCATTTGGTACTGGAACTTCGCGAACTCGGGGTTGGGCGAGGAGTCCAGCAACTTCTCCGCGTTGGACGTGGTCGGGATGTCCCCGTTGGCGACAAGGTCCTTCGCGTACGCCTCCGACGCACAGTCCCGAAGGAACGCGATCGCCGCGTCCTTGTTGCCCGTACGCGCGTTCACGGACCAGTAGTTGGTGGGATTCCCGACCACGTTACGGATATCGCCCGCACCCCCCTCGTACTTCGGGAAGGCGGACCACCCCAGGTTGTTCTTCGCGAAGTCGGGGAACTTCCCGAGCTGCGTCGAGTACTCCCACGACCCCATCAGATGCATCGCCGCCTTGCCCTTGGCGAACACCGCGGGCGCCCCACCATTGACGTACGACACCGAACTGAAGCCCTTGCCGAAGGCGCCGTCGTCGATCAACTGCTTCACCGTCTCGGCGGCCTTGAGGACGGCCGGGTCGCCCCAGCCGGACGCGTCACCGTTCTTGATCTTGTCGAAGACCCCGGGCCCGCCGATCCGGTCGACGAGGTACTCCAGCCACATCAGCTCGGGCCAGATGTCGGCGCCCCCGAGCGCGAACGGCGTGATGTTCGCCGCCTTCAGCTTCTTGTTGAGGTCGAGCAACTCGGCCCAGGTGGTGGGTGGTTGGAGCTTGTGCGCGGCGAAGACGGTCTTGTTGTAGAAGAGGATCACCGGCTGCATACCGCGCATCGGTATGCCGTAGTTCTTGCCCTTGAGCGCACCCGCCGCGAGCACCGACGGCAGGAAACCGTCCTTGAGCACCGGGTCGGACTTGATGGTGTCGGTGAGGTCGACCAGCTGGTTGGCGTCCTGGTACGCCTTGATCGAGCCGCCGCCCCAGTTGAAGAAGACGTCCGGCGCGTTCGGTGAGCCCATCGCGGTGCGCAGCTTGGCCGGGTAGTCCGTGCCCGGCACCTTCTCCAGCTTGATCTTGCCCTTGGCCTTCTTCGCCGCCGCCGACGCGTTGAACCGGGTGACGGCCTTGACCTGCACCTTCGCCGCGTCGTCGCCGTAGGTGAAGGCGGTCACCGTGCCGCTGTCGCCGGTGCTGTCACTGGAGCCGCAGGCCGTGAGCCCGGTGGTGAGCAGGGTGGTGGCACCGGCGCCGAGCACCCAGCGCCTGCTGAACGTACGCCCGCCGTTGGACGTGTTGGGCTCCATGGACAGCACCTCTCGTGCGAATGTTTCGAGCCGTTCTACGAATGTTCCGGGAACGTAAGGCGCGCTGGGGGGTTCGTCAAGAGGTCGCGCAGGGATACGATCGCCGCCATGACAGCCCCGGATTCCGCCGAAACCCAGACAGCGGGTCGGCCGACGCAGACCGCCACGCTCGCCGAGATCGCCCGCGAGGCCGGAGTGTCGGCTCCGACTGTTTCGAAGGTCCTCAACGGCCGTGCCGATGTCGCCCCCGCGACCCGCACCCGCGTCGAGGACCTGCTCCGCGTCTACGGCTACCGGCGCCGCCGCGCCGAGGCGACCCGCTCCCCGCTGATCGACCTGGTCTTCCACGAGCTGGAGAGCGCCTGGGCGATGGAGGTCATCCGGGGCGTGGAGAACGTGGCGCGGGACTCCGGGCTGAGCGTGGTGCTGAGCGAGAGCGCGGGGCGGCTGACCCCGGGCCGGACCTGGGCCGACCAGGTCGCCGCCCGCCGCCCGCACGGCGTGATCCTGGTGCTGTCCGGGCTCGACGAGTCGCAGCGGGCGCTGCTCACCAGCCGTTCCATCCCGTTCGTGGTGATGGACCCGGCCGGTGACCCGGGCGCCGACGTTCCCTCGATCGGGGCGACGAACTGGCAGGGCGGGCTTGCCGCCACCCGGCACCTGGTCGAGCTGGGGCACACCCGGATCGGCGCGATCAGCGGGCCGTCCCGGATGATGTGCAGCCGCGCCCGGGTCGACGGATACCGGGCCGCGCTGGAGACGGCCGGGCTGCCGGTCGACCCCTCGCTGATCACCACCGGCGACTTCCATCACGAGGCCGGTTACCGGCTGGGCCTTGAGCTGCTGCGCCGGCCCGACCGGCCCACCGCCGTCTTCGCCGGCAACGACCTCCAGGCGCTCGGTCTGTACGAGGCCGCGCGCGAACTCGGGCTGCGGATCCCGGAGGACCTGAGCGTCGTCGGCTTCGACGATCTGCCGGTGGCGCGCTGGGTGGGGCCGCCGCTGACGACCGTACGACAGCCCCTGACCGAGATGGCCGAGGCGGCGGCGAAGCTGGTGCTCGACCTCGGGCGCGAGCAGGAGTCCTCGGCGGCGCGGCGGGTTGAGCTGGCCACCAGCCTGGTGGTGCGGAGCAGTACGGCACCGCCCACCACGTGACGCCGGTGGCCGGAAGGTGACGTATTGACGAGTGGGGTGCGTCGCCCCACACTCCTCCGAAGCCAATCGGTTGCACAACCGAAACTTTCGGAGGCACCCGCAATGAGATCTCTGAGAACCGGCTTGTCCCTGGCGGCCCTGTTCACCGGCGCCGTCATGCTCTTCGCGGCACCCGCCGCGCACGCCGCCGACACCCCGCTGCGCGACCTCGCCGCCGCGAAGGGCAAAGTCATCGGCACCGCGGTCACCGGCTCCAAGCTCACCGGCACGTACGGCGACATCGCCGGCAGCCAGTTCAGCTCGCTCACTCCCGGCAACGCCATGAAGTGGGAGACGGTCGAGCCGACGCAGGGCACCTTCAACTGGTCGGAGGCGGACCAGATCGTCGCCTTCGCGCAGGCCCACCACCAGCAGGTGCGCGGCCACACCCTGGTCTGGCACAGCCAGAACCCGAGCTGGCTGACCAACGGCACCTGGACTTCGGCCCAGTTGAGCAGCCTGCTGCAGAACCACATCAGTACCGAAGTCGGCCGCTACAAGGGCGAGATCACCGCCTGGGACGTGGTGAACGAACCCTTCAACGAGGACGGCACGTACCGCTCGACGCTCTGGTACAACGGCCTCGGCGCCAACTACATAGCGCAGGCGCTGACTTGGGCGCACGCCGCCGACCCGGCCGCCAAGCTCTACATCAACGACTACAACGTCGAGGGCGTCAACGCGAAGTCCACCGCCCTCTACAACCTGGTCAAGTCCCTTAAGGCGGCGGGCGTTCCGATCGACGGGGTCGGCCTCCAGGCCCACCTCATCCTCGGCCAGGTCCCGGCCACCCTCCAGCAGAACATCCAGCGCTTCGCCGACCTGGGCGTGGACGTGGCGATCACCGAGCTGGACGTACGGATGGCGCTCCCGGCGGACAGCGCCAAACTCGCCCAGCAGAAGGCCGACTTCAAGAGCGTGATGGCCGCCTGTGTCGCGGTGACGCGCTGCGTGAACGTCACCGTGTGGGGCTTCACCGACTCCGACTCCTGGGTCGACAGCACGTTCCCGGGCTACGGGGCGGCGACACCGTACGACGCCAACTACGCGCCGAAACCGGCGTACTACGGCCTCTCGGAGGCGCTCGGCGGTACGACCACGACCCCGCCGCCGACCGGGGCGTGCTCGGCGACGTACAGCGTGGGCAGTCAGTGGAACACCGGGTTCACGGGGCAGGTGACGATCGCGTGTTCCGGGGCCTCCCTGTCGTCCTGGAAGGCGACTTGGACGTACGGCGCGGGCCAGCAGATCACCCAGGCCTGGAACGCGACCTGCACCCAGTCGGGCACGGCGGTGAGTTGTGCGAACGCGAGCTACAACGGGACGGTCCCGGACGGCGGTTCGGTGACGTTCGGCTTCAACGCGTCCTGGAGCGGGAGCGATCCGGTGCCAGCAGTGACCCTGGGATGAGGGAGGCGGGGGAGGCGGAGGGGCCTCCGGAGGCGTGAAGCGGGGCTGAGAACCGTGAGATTTTCCGTAGAAAACCGTCTCGGGACGCCTCCCCTAACTTTCTCCTAATAATTCGGACTTACGTTCCTCCCCGTGACGGACACAGAGAACGTTGACGAGGACAGACGCGTGGGCCGGCGGTCGAGAGTGCTGAAGATCGCCGGCCTCACTCTGGCCGGCGCCCTCGTCCTGGGTGTCGCCACGGCCGGCTGGGCCTACTGGCATCTCAACAGCAACATCAAGAGCGTCGACATCGACAGCGCGCTCGGCACCGACCGCCCCGTGAAGGCGGTGACCACACCGTCCGCCGCCGCGTCCGCGTCCGCCACCCCCGTGCCGACCGGCTCCCTGAACATCCTGGTCCTCGGCTCCGACTCGCGCAGCGGCAAGGAGAACAAGGCACTCGGCGGCGGCAGCAGCACCGGCGCCCGCTCCGACACGGCGATGGTCGTCCACGTCGACGCGGGCCGTAAGAAGGCCACGATCGTCAGCATCCCGCGCGACACGCTCGTCACCCGGCCGTCGTGCCCGCTGTCGTCCGGGGGCTCCACGTCCGTGGCGTACAACGCGATGTTCAACACCGCGTACTCGGTGGGCGGCCCGGTGTGCGCGGTCAAGACGGTCGAGTCGATCACCGGCGTCCGCATGGACCACTACATAGAGATCGACTTCGCGGGCTTCGCGAAGCTGGTGAACGCGCTCGGCGGTGTCACGGTGACGACCACGCAGGACATCGACGACGACGACAGCCACCTGCACCTCAAGAAGGGCACGCACCACCTCAACGGCAAGCAGGCCCTGGCCCTCGCCCGCACCCGGCACGGCATAGGCGACGGCAGCGACCTGGGCCGAATAGGCCTCCAACAGATGCTGGTGAAGGCCCTGTTGACCCAGATCTCCACCCACGACCTGCTCACCGACCCCGCCAAGCTCTACGAGGTCACCGACGCGGTCACCGACAGCCTCACCACCGACACCGGCCTCGACTCCCTCAGCGAACTGATCAGCCTGGGCCAGAGCCTGAAGGGGCTGTCGGCGGACGCGGTGACGACGGTGACGATGCCGAACGTCACGGCACCGTCCGACCCGAACCGGGTGGTGGCGAAGGAGCCGGCGGCGAGCGATCTGTGGGAGTCGCTGCGCTGACCTGCGTAGACACGGAGGCGGAAAAAATCTTCGGGGAATTCCGGCGAGTGTGTCGATCCGCCCGCCCCTCGTTCGACGCATGGTTGAAAGGCCGGGAACGACCTGGCCGGAACGACCCGAGGAGTCACCATGCCCCGCTACCTCTCCCTCGTGCAGATCGACGAGAAGACCGCCCCCGCCGAGGGCCCCAGCGCCGAGCTGATGCAGCGCATGGGCGAGCTGATCGAGGAGATCACCAAGGCCGGCGTCATGCTCGACACCGCCGGTCTCACCCCGACCGCGCAGGGCGCCCGCGTGCACTGGGAGGGCGGCAAGATCTCCGTGACCGACGGGCCGTTCACCGAGTCCAAGGAGGTCGTCGGCGGCTACGCGCTCATGCAGTGCAAGGACATGGCCGAGGCGATCGAGTGGACGAAGCGGTTCCTGAAGGTGCACGAGGAGTTCTGGACCGTGACGTGCGAGGTGCGGGAGATCGCGGAGGGCTGAGCACTCCGCGATCGCCGTGGCCTCGCCCGGCCTTCCTTGGTCTGAGGCCGCCGGGGGTGTTGCATGGTGGGTTGTGACTCCGGAATCACAGCCCACCGCGGCCCCGCACGGCAACGCCACCGACCCGCACAGCACCATCGAGACCGTCTTCCGCATCGAGTCCCCCCGCATCATCGCCGCCGTCGCCCGCCTGGTCCGCGACGTGGGCATCGCCGAGGAACTCGCGCAGGACGCGCTGGTCGCCGCCCTGGAGCAGTGGCCGAGGGACGGCGTGCCCGACAACCCGGGCGCCTGGCTCATGGCCACCGCCAGACACCGCGCCGTCGACCTCATCCGGCGCCGGGAGAACTACGCCCGCAAGCTCCAGGAGATCGGCCGCACCCTGGAGACGACGGCCCCGCCCGAGGAACCCCCGGCCCCCGACGACATCGACGACGACCTCCTGCGCCTGGTCTTCACCACCTGCCATCCGGTCCTCTCCGCCGAGTCCCGCACCGCCCTCACCCTGCGCCTCCTCGGCGGCCTGACCACCCCCGAGATCGCCCGCGCGTTCCTCGTCCCCGAGCCGACGGTCGCCCAGCGCATCGTCCGCGCCAAACGCACCCTGGCCACCAAGAACGTCGCCTTCGAGGTCCCCTACGGCCCCGACCGTGAGGCCCGCCTGGGCTCGGTCCTGGACGTCATCTACCTGATCTTCAACGAGGGTTACGCGGCGACGGCGGGCGACGACTGGCTCCGCCCGAGCCTCTGCGAGGACGCCCTCCGCCTGGCCCGCCTCCTGGCCGCCCTGATGCCGAAGGAGCCCGAAGTCCACGCGCTGGCCTCGCTGTTGGAGTTCCAGGCCTCCCGCTCGGCCGCCCGCACCGGCCCCGACGGCGACCCCGTCCTCCTCAAGGACCAGAACCGCCGCCGCTGGAACCGCCTCCTCATCGCTCGCGGCATCACCGCCCTCGGCCGCGCCGACGCCACGTCCACCGGCGCCCCCGGCCCCTACGCCCTCCAGGCCGCCATCGCCGCCTGCCACGCCCACGCGTACACCTACGACGAGACCGACTGGCCGACGATCGCGACCCTGTACGCCCTCCTCGCCGCCCGATCCCCGTCCCCCGTCGTCGAGTTGAACCGCGCGGTCGCCGTCTCGATGGCCGAGGGCCCGGCCCCGGCACTGGAGATCGTCGACACCCTCGCCTCCGAACCCGCCCTGCGCGACTACCACTTGCTGCCCAGCGTCCGCGGCGACCTGCTGCTCCGCCTCGGCCGTACGACGGAGGCGAAGGCGGAGTTCACCCGGGCGGCCGCCCTCGCCCGCAACGAACGCGAACGCCAACTCCTGCTGCGCCGGGCGGCGGAGGCGACCTAGGGGCGTCCTAGGCGGGCCGCCCGATCAACATCGCCGGTGCCCCCGCGACCCGAGTAAGGAACACCGTCGCCGAGTTGGGCCCCTGAGGCTTCACCTTCCGCCGCAGTTCCTCCGGCTCGACGGCCGACCCCCGCTTCTTCACGGTGAGGATGCCCACCTCCCGCTCCCGCAGCAGCGCCTTCAACTTCTTGACGCCGAAGGGGAGTTGGTCGGTGATCTCGTAGGCGGAGGCGTACGCGGTCGGCCGTAGCTCATCCGCAGTCACATACGCGATGGTCTCGTCGACGAGCCCGCCCCCGACCTCCTCCGCGACCTCGGCGACGAGATGCGCGCGGATGACGGCGCCGTCGGGTTCGTACAAGTACCGCCCCACGGAACGGACTTCGGGGTCGGGCAGTCCGCGCCCGTGCAGAACTCGCGGGCCGGGGAGGAGAGTTGCCCGCACCGCCCTCGGCCGCACTCCCGCCCCGAACCAGAGCACCGCCTCCTTCACGTCACCGCCGTCCGAGATCCACTCCGCCTCGGCCGTCGCCGGGATCGCCTCGTGCGGTACCCCGGGGGCGATCTTCAGCGCGGCGAGCGGGGCCGTCGTAGCGGCGTCGATGGCCCAGGACAACGGCGGGGAGTACGCCTCGGGGTCGAAGATGCGGCCGCGGCCGCCGCGTCGGGCGGGGTCGACGAACACGGCGTCGTAGGCGGACGTGTCGACGTCCGTCACGTCCGCTTCCCGTACCTCGATCAGGTCGGCCAGGCCGAGGGCCTCGGCGTTGGCGCGGGCGACGGCGACCGTCAGCGGGTCGTGGTCCACGGCCAGGACCCGTACCCCCGCCCGTGCCAGCGCGATCGCGTCGCCGCCGATGCCGCAGCAGAGGTCGGCGACGGAGGTCACGCCGAGGTCCAGGAGGCGGGTGGCGCGGTAGGTGGCGACGGTGGAGCGGGTGGACTGTTCGAAGCCGTTCGGGGTGAAGAACATCCGGTCGGCGTCCTCGGGTGTGAACTTCGCCGCCGCCGCGCGCTGCCGCAGCCGGGCCTGGCCGAGCGCCGCCGAGACGAGGTCGGCGGGGTGGTCGCGGCGCAGCCGGGTGGCGACGGCGAGTTCCTTGGCCGGGTCGGTGCCGCGGACCTCGTCGAGGAGGGCGCGGCCCTCGGGGGTGAGCAGGGCGGCGAAGGCGAGTACGGGGTCGTTCACCGGGACATTGTGGGCCAGTCGGTGGACGGTGTGCCTCCGGTGGCGGAGTCGCGGCGGTGTCGGCGCGGGATCGGGGCCGGGGGCTGAAAAGATCCGACCCCATGCGAGTAGTCGTACAAAATGACATCAATCGGGCGCGTGGGGACCGGGCGCACGCGAACCCGCGCCGGAGGGCGGGCGCCCGTGGCGCGCTCGCCGCTCTCGCGCTGGCCGCGCTCGTCTCCGGCTGCGGCCAGCCCGGCTCGGGCGCGGCCGTCCATCCGGCGCAGGGCGCGCAGCCGTTGCACGCGCCCCCGGCCCGCGCGCTGGACTCCTACGCGAGCAAGCTGCGCGCCGCGTACGCCGCGCGGGTCGCCGCGGCCAAGCGCTGGGGGCTGGCGAAGGTGCCGCTCACGGCGCCGCCGGCGCCCGCGCGCAAGCCGGAGATCACCGCGCGCAAGGGTTTCGAGGTGGACGACCAGGAGGAGTTGAACCTCCCGCCGGTCTTCACCACGATCCCGACCACGAAGAAGATCGTCTTCCTCACGATCGACGACGGGGAGAACAAGGACCCCGCGTTCCTGCGGATGATGAGCGACCTGAAGATCCCGTACACCGCCTTCCTCAGCAACTACCTGGTGAAGGACGACTACGGCTACTTCCGGAAGATGCAGGCGCAGGGGCACACGATCAACAACCACACCCTCACGCATCCGTATCTGCCGGGGCTGTCCTACGCCGAGCAGCGGCACGAGATCTGCGGGATGCAGGACATCATGAAGAAGCAGTTCGGCAAGGCCCCGACCGTGTTCCGGCCGCCGTACGGGAACTACAACCACGACACCCTCGTCGCCGCGAAGTCCTGTGGCATCAAGTACGCCCCGATCTGGGACGAGGAGGTGTTCGTCGACCACTGGGAGTACCGCGAGGACGACCGGTCCCTGCACCCCGGTGACATCGTCCTGACGCACTTCCGGGGCCGTGAGGACTGGAAGGGCACGATGGTCGACGACATGCGCCGCTTCCTGGGCAAGGTCACGGCGGAGGGCTACGCGGTGGCCCGCCTGGAGGACTACCTGTGAGGTTCGCGACCCTGCGGACGCCGGTGGCCGTCGCGTTGGCGGCCACCCTCCTCACCGGCTGCGCGCAGTCCGTCGACCCGATCGAACGGCTCGGCAAGAAGGCCGCCCAGCGCGTCCACCCGCACGGCCCGTCCCGCGAACAGCCGTACCGCCACTGGGGTTTGACGGCCCCGCTGGCCCCCGCCCCGAAACCGTCCCCCCACCCCGCCGCCCGCTCGGCGGGCCCGGGCCTCCCACCCGCCGTGGACCACGTCCGCACCCGGGACAAGGTCGTGTTCCTGACCTACGACCACGACGCGGGCGTGCGGCCGGACCCGAGGTTCGCGGACATGGTCCGTGAACTCCGGTTGCCCGTCACCGTTTTCGGCACGACGCCCGAGCGCCACCACTTCGCCGGCCTCCCGTACACCACCCAACGCACCGAGATCTGCGGCCGGCATCCCCGTCCCGACTCCCGGCTGCTCAGGCCCCCTCACGGCGCGTACGACACGACGACCCGCCGTGCCGCGGCCGACTGCGGAGTCTCCGCCCTGGTCCTGTGGCGGGCTGCCATGACCACCGGAACGCTCACCTACACGCGCGGCGACCACCATCTGGCCCCGGGCGACATCGTCCGCATCGCCCCGACCGACACGACGGCCCGACTGCTGCGCGGCATCCAGGAGCAGGGCCTGACGGTGGGCCGCCTGGAGGACTACCTGTAGCGCGCGCCGGGCGGGAGTGTCAGAGGCCCCGGATAGCCTGCCGCGCACGACGAACAGCGGTGAGCGGAAAGGGCCTTGCGATGGGTGGCAGCCAGTGGACCTCGACGGGGCCGTACCAGAAGGATCTTGAGTCGGCGTTCCGGCAGGCGCAGGAACAGAAACTGGCTGAGGACGACCACGGGTTCCCGGGGCGGGACATCCTCGATCTGTGCGAGGACGAGGGCTGGGCGGAGTACATCCTGACGGGCGGCACCTCCTCCGTGCTCGACTTCTGCGACCTCGTCGACGCCGCGTCCGGGGACGAGTTCGCCATGATGCGACCCCTGACCGAGGACGAGGTGCGCGACTGGGCGCCGGAGGGCAGACCCACCCGCGAGCAATGGGTCGCGGCCCTCCGCACCTGGGTTCTGCCCTTCCCGGGCCGTGGGAGCGGTCGCTGCACGATCCTCTATCGCGAGGGTGAGCCGGCCGAGATCGGCTACTGGGGATGCACGGTGGACTAGCGCGGGGAACTTTCCGGCGCCGGTCGGCACACCCAGCCCGTCCGGCGTTTGAGGACGAGGCCGTGCAGGCCGACAGCGGGGGTCTGGGGGCGCAGCCCCCAGGAACGGCGGCATCGAACACAGCCCCGCCGGACAGCTCAGGGCGACGGAGAAATTCCGCTCAAGCGCCGCGGGCATTGGCACTCCGCTTGACCGAGTGCTAATCGCAGTCATAGTCTCAGACCTGGCACTCCCCCCTGGAGAGTGCCAATAGCGACGGGCAGGTCCGGCACCCGCGACGACGGATCCACCTGGTCGCCACCTCAGACAGTTAACCCCGTGAGATCTCCGAAGGGGGAGGTCGGATCGTGACGACCACCAGCTCCAAGGTTGCCATCAAGCCGCTTGAGGACCGCATTGTGGTCCAGCCGCTCGACGCCGAGCAGACCACGGCCTCTGGCCTGGTCATCCCGGACACCGCCAAGGAGAAGCCCCAGGAGGGCGTCGTCCTGGCCGTTGGCCCGGGCCGCTTCGAGAACGGCGAGCGTCTTCCGCTCGACGTGAAGACCGGCGACATCGTGCTGTACAGCAAGTACGGCGGCACCGAAGTGAAGTACAGCGGCGAGGAGTACCTCGTCCTCTCGGCCCGCGACGTGCTCGCGATCATCGAGAAGTAATTCACCCAGTTTTGCAGTGAGCTACGCCCCTGGCCCCCGCGACCTTATGAAGCCGGGCGTCAGGGGCGTAGTTCGTTTCACCCACGTTTTCCGAGAGGGCTGAACCGCTCCCATGGCGAAGATCCTGAAGTTCGACGAGGACGCCCGTCGCGCCCTCGAGCGCGGCGTCAACAAGCTTGCCGACACGGTCAAGGTGACGATCGGCCCCAAGGGCCGCAACGTCGTCATCGACAAGAAGTTCGGCGCCCCCACCATCACCAACGACGGCGTCACCATCGCCCGCGAGGTCGAGCTGGAGGACCCGTACGAGAACCTCGGTGCCCAGCTGGTGAAGGAGGTGGCGACCAAGACCAACGACATCGCGGGTGACGGCACCACCACCGCCACCGTGCTCGCCCAGGCGCTCGTGCGCGAGGGCCTGCGCAACGTCGCCGCGGGTGCCTCCCCGGCCGCCCTGAAGAAGGGCATCGACGCCGCCGTCAAGGCCATCTCCGACGAGCTGCTCGCCACCGCGCGGCCGATCGACGACAAGGCCGACATCGCCGCCGTCGCCGGTCTGTCCGCGCAGGACAGCCAGGTCGGCGAGCTCATCGCCGAGGCGATGGACAAGGTCGGCAAGGACGGTGTCATCACCGTCGAGGAGTCCAACACCTTCGGTCTGGAGCTGGACTTCACCGAGGGCATGGCCTTCGACAAGGGCTACCTGTCGCCGTACTTCGTGACGGACCAGGAGCGCATGGAAGCGGTCCTCGAGGACCCGTACATCCTCATCCACCAGGGCAAGATCAGCTCCATCCAGGACCTGCTGCCGCTGCTGGAGAAGGTCATCCAGGCCAACGCCTCCAAGCCGCTGCTGATCATCGCCGAGGACGTCGAGGGCGAGGCCCTGTCGACCCTGGTCGTGAACAAGATCCGCGGCACGTTCAACGCGGTCGCGGTCAAGGCCCCCGGCTTCGGCGACCGCCGCAAGGCGATGCTCGGCGACCTCGCCACCCTCACCGGCGGTCAGGTCATCGCCGAGGAGGTCGGCCTCAAGCTCGACCAGGTCGGCCTGGACGTGCTGGGCTCCGCCCGCCGCGTGACGGTCACCAAGGACGACACGACCGTCGTCGACGGTGCCGGCGACTCCTCCGAGGTCGCGGGCCGCGTCAACCAGATCAAGGCCGAGATCGAGAACACGGACTCCGACTGGGACCGCGAGAAGCTCCAGGAGCGCCTCGCGAAGCTGGCCGGCGGCGTGTGCGTGATCAAGGTCGGCGCTGCCACCGAGGTGGAGCTCAAGGAGAAGAAGCACCGTCTGGAGGACGCCATCTCCGCGACCCGCGCCGCGGTCGAGGAGGGCATCGTCTCCGGTGGTGGCTCCGCTCTGGTGCACGCCGCCAAGGTCCTCGAGGGCAACCTCGACAAGACCGGCGACGAGGCCACCGGTGTCGCGGTCGTCCGCCGCGCGGTCGTCGAGCCGCTGCGCTGGATCGCCGAGAACGCGGGCCTCGAGGGCTACGTCATCACCGCCAAGGTCGCCGACCTCGAGAAGGGTCAGGGCTTCAACGCCGCGACCGGCGAGTACGGCGACCTGGTCAAGGCCGGCGTCATCGACCCGGTCAAGGTCACCCGCTCCGCCCTGGAGAACGCCGCCTCCATCGCCTCCCTGCTCCTCACGACCGAGACCCTGGTCGTCGAGAAGAAGGAAGAGGAGGAGCCGGCCGCCGGTGGTCACAGCCACGGCCACTCCCACTGACGCCAGTCGGTGAACCGGTAGTACGTCGAAGGCCCGGCGCCCCTCAGGGGGAGCCGGGCCTTCGCGTTCCGCCGAAGCCTTCGTCACCGTGGCCGCCGTCATCGAGGCGGCTGCCGTCACTGCGGCCCGTACTTCCGCCCGGTCTTCGAGGTGACCCCGCCCAGCACCGCCTGCGGAGTGATCTTCACCAGGCCCATCAGCGCCTTGTAGCGCGGATCCGGGATCGACAGCGTCTTGCCGCGCGCCAGATCCGCGAGCGCCGCCGCGACCAGCTTGTCCGCGTCCAGCCACATCCAGTTCGGGATGTTGTCCGTGCCCATCCCGGCCCGCTCGTGGAACTCGGTCCGTACGAAACCGGGCGCCAGCGCCATCAGCCGTACGCCCGTGCCGGCCAGGTCCTTGGCCGCGCCCTGCGTGAACTGCACGACCCACGCCTTCGAGGCGCCGTACGTCCCGCGCGGTACGAAGGCGGCGACCGACGCCACGTTCACGACCCCGCCGCGCCCGCGCTCCCGCATCGCCTCGGCCGCCGCGCTGGTCAGCCGCAGCACCGCCTCGCAGTGCACCTTGAGCATCTTCAGCTCGTCGGCCATGGACACGTCGAGGTAGCGGCCCTTGTTGCCGAAGCCCGCGTTGTTGACCAGCAGGTCGACGGGGTTCTTGCGGTCGGCGACGCGGGCGGCCACCGTGTCGATGCCCTTGTCCGTGGCCAGGTCGGCGGTCAGCACCTCCGCCTCGATGCCGTGCCGGTCGTGCAGTTCGGTCGCCTGCTCCCCGAGCCGCGCGGTGTTCCGCGCCACCAGCACGAGGTTGTGTCCGTCCGCCGCGAGCCGCCGCGCGAACGCGGCACCGATCCCCGCGGTCGATCCCGTAATCAATGCCGTTGTCATGGCGCAAGATTAGTGACCCGGAGCAAGCCGGTCCGATCTCTGCACAGGCCCTCCCGATCCGTGACGAACACGTGTCGAACAACGTGTCGAACGGATCCGTGACGGCAGGTCAGACCTGGTACTCCGCGACATATTTCCGCGCCTGCGCGAGCGACTCCGGATGCAGCGCCTCGCCCGCCGGAAGCAGCCGAGGCAGCAGCTCCCGCTCGGTCGTCACGGCCCGGAACTGCAGGGCCACCGTCACGTCGTGGTCGGGCCGGTGCACGATCTCGATCGGATCGCCCGCCCGGATCTCACCGGGTTCGATCACCCGCAGATAGGCCCCCGGAGCACCCTTCACGGTGAACCGTTTCACCCACCCGCGCTCGCCCAGATGGTCCTGGAACGTACGGCACGGGATCCGCCCGCAGGTGACCTCCAGGACCACCTCGGAACCGATCCGCCAGCGCTCGCCGATCCGCGCGCCGGACACGTCGAGACCCAGGGTCGTCAGGTTCTCCCCGAAGGAGCCGCTGGCCAGCGGGCGCCCCAACTCCCGCTCCCAGTCGTCGAGATCCTCGCGCGCGACCGCGTACACCGCCTGGTCGTCGCCCCCGTGGTGGCGCCGGTGACACACCGCGTCCCCGGCGAGCCCGCTCCCGGCGACGCCCTTCGGGCCGGGCGCGCTCACCCGCACCGGCGCGTCGGTCGGCCGCTTGTCGATGCCGGTCATGCCGTCGGGCTGGTCCGTGTACGGCACGGCCGTGGCCCGGCCCAGATTCACCGAGAGAAGCTTCATATCGGCACGGTAGACGACAGCACCCCAAAGGCGCGGCGCATTATTCGTCGCCGTAGCAAAGAAGCGCTTATGCTCGGCGCGTGATCGAGGCCCGACATCTCCGTGTGCTGCGCGCCGTCGCCGCCACCGGCTCCTTCTCGGCGGCCGGGCGGGAACTGGGCTGCACCCAGCCCGCCGTCAGCCAGCAGATGAAGGCCCTGGAGACCTCGGTCGGCACCCCGCTGCTGGTCCGCACCGGCCGCGAGATGCGCCTCACCCAGGCGGGCGAGGCCCTGGTCCGGCACGCGGCCGGCATCCTCTCGGGGCTCACCGCCGCCGAGGAGGAGGTCGCCGCGATCGCCGGCCTGCGCGCGGGCCGGGTGCGCCTGGTCTCCTTCCCCAGCGGCAGTTCGACGCTCGTCCCCACCGCACTGGCCGCCCTGCGCGCCGCGCACCCCGGCACCCGCGTCTCCCTGGAGGAGGCCGAGCCGCCGAACTCCGTCGACCTCCTCCGGGAGGGCGACTGCGACATCGCCCTCGCCTTCCGCTACGAGACGGCGGCGGGCGCCGAGGACTGGTCCGACCTGGTGGTACGGCCGCTGCTCAGCGACCGCCTGGTCGCCCTGGTCCCGGAAAAACACCGGCACGCGCGCGTGCGGTCGGTCGCCATCGGCGAACTCGCCGACGAACCCTGGATCGCCGGCTGCCCGCGCTGCCGGGGCCAGTTGGTCGAGGTGTGCGAGGCCGCCGGCTTCACCCCGCGCATCGACTTCGCGACCGACGACTATCCGGCGGTCGTCGGCCTGGTGAGCGCGGGCCTGGGCGTCGCCGTCCTGCCCCAGCTCGCCATCGAGTCCGTACGGCCCAGGGGCGCGCGGACGGTGACGCTGGAACCGGCGGTGCGGCGGGAGATCGTCGCGCTGACGCTGCCCGACCTGGCGCGGGTGCCGGCGGTGGCGGCGACGCTGGACCAGCTGGCGCGGGCGGCGCGCGACAAGCAGGCCCACGAAAAATAGGGGGGCACGCGTGCGCGTACCCCTGTCGGAGACGTGTCGTAGGACTTGTTGGAGAAACGTTCCTTCAGTTGTTCGAAGCCATGTCCCCGGCGGCTGAAGCCGACACCAGCCGGTTGCGGGCACGCCCCATGAGCTCTTCGCGCTCGTCCTCGGTCAGGCCGCCCCAGACGCCGTACGGCTCGCGCACCGCCAGCGCGTGCGCCGCGCACTGTGCGCGGACCGGGCACCTCATGCAGACCTCTTTGGCCGAGTTCTCACGAGCGCTTCGTGCCGCACCGCGCTCGCCCTCGGGATGAAAGAAGAGCGAGCTGTCGACCCCTCGGCAGGCAGCCAGGAGCTGCCAGTCCCACAGGTCCGCGTTCGGTCCGGGAAGGCGGGAGAAATCTGCCATTGCGTGACCCCTTGTAGCCGTTATGGGCGGATACGGTGTCCACGACCGTACAACTACGATCTAAGGAGATGAAAATATGACTCATTGCGAATCTAGCCTCAGACACCAGCAAAAGGGAAGAAATAGGGCTGAATGGGGCACTGGTTGTGATGAAAGCTTGTGGGTCGGCCGCGCACGTCTCCACCGTGTCCGCGCCCTCACGTAGAGTGCCGAAGATGGCACACGGCCCCGTAACTCTTTCGAGTGACCGTCGTTGAGAGTGCGAGGCGGTTGAAAACACAAGTGCTCGGGCAGGCGTCCGAGACGGTCGACCGCACAGGTGACGATTTCGTACCAGCCTGGAGGCTCAAGGTGACGCGCATCAGTTGCGGAGGGCGGCCATGACATCCGTCCTCGTCTGTGACGACTCCCCGCTTGCCCGAGAGGCGCTCCGCCGCGCGGTCGCGACCGTGCCCGGTGTCGAGCGCGTGACGACGGCGGCCAACGGCGAGGAAGTCCTCCGCCGCTGGGGTGCCGACCGTTCGGACCTCATCCTGATGGACGTCCGCATGCCCGGACTCGGCGGTGTCGAGACCGTGCGGCGGCTGCTGTCCGCCGACCCGGGCGCACGCATCATCATGCTCACCGTCGCCGAAGACCTGGACGGCGTGGCCCTCGCGGTCGCGGCCGGCGCCCGCGGCTATCTGCACAAGGACGCCTCGCGCGCCGAACTGCGGGCCACGGTCACCCAGGCCCTCGCCGACCCGACCTGGCGACTGGCCCCGCGCCGGCTGCGGTCCGCCGAGATGGGCGCCGCGCCGACGCTCACCGCGCGCGAGATCCAGGTCCTCGAAGGAATGAGCCACGGCCGCTCGAACGCGGAGATCGGTCGTGAGCTGTTCCTCTCCGAGGACACCGTCAAAACGCACGCACGGCGGCTCTTCAAGAAACTCGGCGCCTCGGACCGGGCACACGCCGTGGCGCTCGGTTTCCGGTGGGGCCTGGTCCGTTAGGACCAGGTCAGTGGGTTGCAGCGGGGGTACGACAATCCCCGCCTACCTCATGGTGGGCGGGGGCGGCAAAGGGGCCCACCGGGTGCCCGCTGCTCGTTTCGCCGCGGATGCCGCATCCTTGAGGTGTGGAGTTCCTCGGGGACGAGTCGGTCGAGCGGGAGGGGAGGGCGCAGGAGATGACTTCCGGCGCACCTGCTCATAACGCTTCGGTGCACAACAACGGACGCGGTGCCACGGACCCTTCGGCCACAAGGCACCATGGACCGATGCGTGACGACGAGGCGGCCAGTGCCCCAGGGGCGATTGGTGGACTCGTCCTTCGCGCGGTCGACGGAGACGAGCAGGCGACCCACGATCTGCTCGCCCACGTCCACCCCCTGGCGTTGCGCTACTGCCGCACCCGGCTGTCCCGACTCCCGGGCGACGCACGGCACTTCGTCGAGGACCTCGCCCAGGAGGTCTGCGTCGCCGTCCTCCTCGCACTGCCCCGCTACAAGGACACCGGCCGCCCCTTCGAGGCCTTCGTCTTCGCCATCGCCGCCCACAAGGTCGCCGACCTCCAGCGCGCCGCGATGCGCCACCCCGGTTCTACGGCCGTCCCCTCGGACGAGATGCCGGAGCGCCCGGACGATTCGCTGGGACCCGAGGAGCGCGCCCTCCTCAGCAGCGACGCCGAATGGGCCAAGAAACTCATGGCCAACCTCCCGGAGAACCAGCGCGAGCTGCTCCTGCTCCGCATCGCCGTCGGCCTCACCGCCGAGGAGACCGGGCAGATGTTGGGAATGTCACCCGGCGCGGTCCGGGTCGCCCAGCACCGGGCACTGAGCCGACTGCGGGCACTGGCCGAGCAGTAGAGCCTTCCGCAGCGGCGCCTTCGCCCGCGGCGCCTTCCGTGAACAGCCGGGCGGCGGCGTACGTACGAACATACGAAGCCCGGAGCGGGCCGTAGCCGTGGAATCGTGGAATTTGGTGACCGCGCTTCCCGTTAGCATGGACATCCGCACCGATCAAGGCCATTTGGGGAAGGTGTCATGACTGCCAACGTCGACGGAGTGCCCGCCAAATTCGCGACACTAGGGCTGACCTACGACGACGTGCTGCTGCTGCCGGGCGCGTCCGACGTGCTCCCGAACGCGGTCGACACCTCGTCCCGCATCTCGCGCAACGTCCGCGTCAACATCCCGCTGCTGTCCGCGGCGATGGACAAGGTGACCGAGTCCCGGATGGCGATCGCGATGGCCCGCCAGGGCGGTGTCGGCGTCCTGCACCGCAACCTGTCCGTCGAGGACCAGGTCAACCAGGTCGACCTCGTGAAGCGCTCCGAGTCCGGCATGGTCACCGACCCGATCACCGTGCACCCGGACGCCACGCTCGGCGAGGCCGACGCCCTGTGCGCCAAGTTCCGCATCAGCGGCGTCCCGGTGACCGACGGCAACGGCAAGCTGCTCGGCATCGTCACCAACCGCGACATGGCCTTCGAGACCGACCGCTCCCGTCAGGTGCGCGAGGTCATGACCCCGATGCCCCTGGTCACCGGCAAGGTCGGCATCTCCGGCGCCGACGCCATGCAGCTGCTGCGCCGCCACAAGATCGAGAAGCTGCCCCTCGTCGACGAGGCCGGCATCCTCAAGGGCCTCATCACGGTCAAGGACTTCGTCAAGGCCGAGCAGTACCCGAACGCCGCCAAGGACGCCGAGGGCCGCCTCATCGTCGGTGCCGCCGTCGGCGCCAGCCCCGAGGCCCTGGAGCGCGCCCAGGCGCTCGCCGAGGCCGGTGTGGACTTCCTGGTCGTCGACACCTCGCACGGCCACAACAGCAACGCCCTCAACTGGATGGCGAAGATCAAGTCGAGCGTCGGCGTCGACGTGATCGGCGGCAACGTGGCCACCCGCGACGGCGCCCAGGCCCTGGTCGACGCCGGTGTCGACGGCATCAAGGTCGGCGTGGGCCCCGGCTCGATCTGTACGACCCGTGTCGTCGCCGGCATCGGCGTCCCGCAGGTCACCGCGATCTACGAAGCGTCCCTCGCCGCCCGCGCGGCCGGCGTCCCGCTCATCGGTGACGGCGGCCTGCAGTACTCCGGCGACATCGGCAAGGCGCTCGCCGCCGGCGCCGACACGGTGATGCTCGGCAGCCTCCTCGCGGGCTGTGAGGAGTCCCCGGGCGAGCTGCAGTTCATCAACGGCAAGCAGTTCAAGTCGTACCGCGGCATGGGCTCGCTCGGCGCGATGCAGTCCCGCGGCCAGGGCCGGTCGTACTCCAAGGACCGCTACTTCCAGGCCGAGGTCGCCTCCGACGACAAGCTCGTCCCCGAGGGCATCGAGGGCCAGGTGCCCTACCGCGGCCCGCTGGCCAACGTGCTGCACCAGCTCGTCGGCGGGCTGCGCCAGACGATGGGTTACGTCGGCGCGGCCACCATCGAGGAGATGGAGACCAAGGGCCGCTTCGTCCGGATCACGTCCGCGGGCCTCAAGGAGAGCCACCCGCACGACATCCAGATGACGGTCGAGGCACCGAACTACAGCCGCAGCAAGTAGTCGGCAGGCTTCCTCAAGGGCGGCCCCGGGGACACCGGGGCCGCCCTTGTCGTGCCCGTCGGCGATACTGGAAGACGCTGAAACGCAGAGGAAAGGCCACAGACGTGACTGAGATCGAGATCGGGCGCGGCAAGCGCGGCCGCCGGGCGTACGCCTTCGACGACATCGCCGTCGTCCCCAGCCGCCGTACGCGGGACCCGAAGGAGGTCTCGATCGCCTGGCAGATCGACGCCTACCGCTTCGAGCTGCCCTTCCTGGCCGCCCCTATGGACTCGGTCGTCTCCCCGGCCACCGCGATCCGCATCGGCGAGCTCGGCGGCCTCGGCGTGCTGAACCTCGAAGGCCTCTGGACGCGGTACGAGGACCCGCAGCCGCTGCTCGACGAGATCACCGAGCTGGACGTGGACGCCGCGACCCGCCGCCTCCAGGAGATCTACGCGGCTCCCATCAAGGAGGAGCTGATCGGGCAGCGCATCAAGGAGGTGCGCGACTCGGGCGTGGTCACCGCCGCCGCGCTCTCCCCGCAGCGCACGGCCCAGTTCTCCAAGGCCGTCGTCGACGCGGGCGTGGACATCTTCGTCATCCGCGGTACGACGGTCTCGGCGGAGCACGTCTCGGGCTCGCACGAGCCGCTGAACCTGAAGCAGTTCATCTACGAGCTGGACGTCCCGGTCATCGTCGGCGGCTGCGCCACGTACACGGCGGCCCTGCACCTGATGCGCACCGGCGCGGCGGGCGTCCTCGTCGGCTTCGGCGGCGGCGCGGCGCACACCACGCGCAACGTGCTGGGCATCCAGGTCCCGATGGCCACGGCGGTCGCGGACGTGGCCGCCGCCCGCCGCGACTACATGGACGAGTCCGGCGGCCGGTACGTGCACGTCATCGCCGACGGCGGTGTCGGCTGGTCCGGCGACCTCCCCAAGGCGATCGCCTGCGGCGCGGACGCGGTAATGATGGGCTCCCCGCTCGCCCGCGCGACGGACGCGCCGGGCAAGGGCCACCACTGGGGCATGGAAGCGGTCAACGAGGAACTCCCGCGCGGCAAGAAGGTCGACCTCGGCACGGTCGGCACGATCGAGGAGATCCTCACCGGCCCGTCCCACATCCCCGACGGCTCGATGAACATCTTCGGGGCGCTGCGGCGCGCGATGGCGACGACCGGGTACAGCGAGCTGAAGGAGTTCCAGCGCGTCGAGGTCACGGTGGCCGACTCACAGCACAAGCGGTAGGCGGTAGGCGGTTCTACGACGCGGTAGCCGTACGACGCTTTCAGGGGCCCGGGCCTGGTGGTCCGGGCCCTTTTGCGTGCCCAAGTGGGGCTGGTGGGGCGCGTGTTGATGTTGGGGGGCGCACGGTTGCGTTCGGGGCGAAAGTTCGCTGGTGGGGCGTGTCGGGGCGGTAACGTCCGTGATCGGCGCCCCAGTTGTGTGGGGTGCTCCCTTCCACGGAAATCGTTCCGGACCCGGGCTCTCGGGGCCCGGCCCGAATTCCAGACGAACCGCCTACCGGGCCAATGGGCGGCCTCGTGGAAGGGGGCGCCCATGGGTCGCCACCGCAAGCCCACCCGCTGGGACCGGATCCGTCTTCGGATGGTGAAGCAACGGAGGAGGTGGATCTTGTGGATGTACGGCGGAAAGTGAGCGGCCACCCCCATACCAACTAGGGGTGGACACTCCGTTCACTTTTCAGGAGCTCACCGCAGGGCCAACTGCGGTGGGCTCCACCTTGTTGGTGGAAGGTGAGCGGCCACCCCCAACACAAGTAGGGGTGGACACTCCGTTCACTTTTCAAGAGCCAACCGCAGTAGCCCGCTACGGCCGATTCCACCTGCTTCTCACGGTACCGGCGCCGCGAGTCGCACGCCACCAGCCCCCGACGCACACCCCGCCTCAAGCGCCCCCCTGCACAACCCGCGCGCCGGGGTCAGAGCGCCGCCTTCTTGGTGCCGGAGAACGCGGCGAACGCGGCGATGGCGAAGAAGACGAAGGTGAGCGGGTCGGAGTCGGCCTTCCAGGCGTCCTGGACCACGCCGAAGTGGTCGAAGAACACCTTGCTGAAGTTCACGTCGTACTCGTCCGCGATGAGCATCGCCTCGCCGACCAGCTGGCCGACGTAGACCGCGCCCAGGGCCAGCGCGGCGCTGACCACGGGGAGTACGGGGTTGCGACCGCCCAGCTTGCCCGCCGCGAGGCCGATGACGAAGCCGACGCCGATCGCCGCCCAGCCGATCTCGTGCTTGGTGGTGCCGATGACGAAGCCGTAGATCCCGGTGGCGATCAGCGCGGCGGCGACAGCGGTCACCAGGCCGAGCGCGATGTTGCTCTTCGGGGGAGCGGGCGGGGCGTACGGCGCGTTCGGGGCCGGGGGCGGCGGTACGGCGCCGGGCTGCTGGGCGTACGGGTTGCCGTCGACCGGCTGCGGCTGCGCGGGCGCCTGCGGCTGGGCTTGCGCCTCGGGCTGCGGCTGTGGCTGCTGTGGTGGCGTGGCTGACTGGCTCATGACAGAGATCCCCCCCACGGGATGCGAAGACAGGAAAAGCGAAGTGGAGTCGCGTGCAACGCGGATATGCGACAACTGTGCGACGAGTGTGGGGAGATTAGCAGGTCGACGTAACCCTGTGACCAGTCGTTTTCGTGCTCGGAGGCGGTGTGTCTTCGTGCTCAGAGCCGGTGTGCCGCGCCCGTCGGTGTGGCCCCGCGCGTGTCCAGGAGCAACTGGGCCTTCACGGACAGGCCTTGGAGGTCGTACGTCCGGTGCTGTTGGAGCAGGATCGTCAGGTCGGCGTCGGCCGCCGCCTCGTAGAGGGAGTCCGCGCGGGGGACCGGGCGGTCGAGGACGCTCCAGGACGGGATGTGGGGGTCGTGGTAGCTGACGGAGGCGCCGAGTTCCATGAGGCGGATCGCGATCTCCTGGGCGGGGGTGCCCTGTTGGTCGGCGAGGTCGGCCTTGTAGGTGACGCCGAGGAGCAACACCCGTGCCCCGCGCGCGGACTTGCCGTGTTCGTTGAGGAGCGTGGCGGCGCGCTGGATGACGTAGCGGGGCATCTGGTTGTTGACCTGCTGGGCGAGTTCGACCATGCGCAGGGGGCGGGGGCCGTGGCCGGTGAGGTCCTGGGGGACGGCGTGGCCGCCGACGCCGGGGCCGGGGCGGAAGGCCTGGTAGCCGAACGGCTTGGTCTCCGCGCAGCGGATGACGTCCCAGAGGTCGACGCCCAAGTCGTGGCACAGGACGGCCATTTCGTTGACGAGGGCGATGTTGACGTGCCGGAAATTGGTCTCCAGTAGCTGCACGGTCTCCGCTTCGCGCAGGCCACGCGCGCGTACCACCTTGTCGGTGAGACGGCCGTAGAAGGCGGCGGCCGACTCGGTGCAGGCCGGGGTGAGGCCGCCGATCACCTTGGGGGTGTTGGCCGGGGTGAAGTCGCGGTTGCCGGGATCGATGCGGCTGGGGGAGTACGCGAGGTGGAAGTCGCGGCCCGCGCGGAGGCCCGATCCCTCTTCGAGGAGGGGGCGCAGGAAGTTCTCGGTGGTGCCGGGGTGCACCGGTGACTCCAGGATCACCGTGGTGTGCGGGCGCAGGTGCGCGGCGAGGGCGCGGGCGGCCGTCTCCACCTGGCTGAGGTCGAGGCCACCGTCGGCGTCCCGGGGGGTCGGCGCGCAGATCACGGCGGTGCGTACGCGGCCGAGCTCGGCGGGGTTGGTGGCCGGCCGGAAGCCCCCCGAGAGCATCCGGCGCAGTTCGGCGGGGCTGAGGGAACCGGCCTCAGGGCCGGTCTTGAAGCCGGCCGTGGCGATACCGGCGGCGACAGCGGCCTGGGCCAGGGGCAGGCCGAGAGGACCGAGTCCGATGACGGCGAGATCTGCGGGCATGGCGTGGGCCGTCCTTCCCAATAACCGAAAGCGGGACAGATAACCGAAGCGGGACAGGTGCGCAAGCCCTGTGGACAGAACGAGCGAGCGCAATGTCAGACTAGGAGTAAATATGACCGTTATGCGGGATTGGACGGCTGTGTTTTTCGGCAGTCCTGTGATTGTTGTCCACAGGCTGGGGGCGAGTGGTGGCTGAAGTCGGGCAACCCGGTCAGAATTTGGGCAGGAGGGATACGAACCGGGCTTCGCCGAACGGGTGCGGCCGGCGCTACCGATAGCGGGAGGCAGCGGTGAGGACAGCGACACTGGGTCCGGCGCAGCGAGCCGAGGCACTGGCGGGAATGGCCGAGCGGGAACTGGACGTGCTCGTCGTGGGCGCGGGTGTGGTCGGCGCGGGCACCGCCCTGGACGCCGTGACACGCGGCCTGTCCACGGGACTGGTCGAGGCGCGCGACTGGGCGTCCGGCACCTCGAGCAGGTCGAGCAAGCTCATCCATGGAGGTCTGCGCTATCTGGAGATGCTCGACTTCGCCCTCGTCCGCGAGGCCCTCAAGGAACGCGGACTGCTCCTGGAGCGCCTCGCCCCGCACCTGGTGAAGCCGGTGCCGTTCCTCTACCCGCTCCAGCACAAGGGCTGGGAGCGCCTCTACGCCGGCTCGGGCGTCGCGCTCTACGACGCGATGTCCATGGCCCGCGCGCACGGCCGGGGCCTGCCCACCCACCGCCACTTGAGCCGCCGTCACGCCCTGCGCGTGGCCCCCGCCTTGAAGAAGGACGCCCTGGTCGGCGCCCTGCAGTACTACGACGCGCAGATGGACGACGCCCGCTATGTGGCCACCCTGGTGCGCACGGCCTCGTCCTACGGCGCGAAAGTCGCCAACCGCGCGCGGGTGACCGGGTTCCTGCGTGAGGGCGAGCGCGTGGTGGGCGCCCGGGTGCAGGACGTCGAGGCGGGCGGCGAGTACGAGATCCGCGCCAAGCAGATCGTGAACGCGACGGGTGTGTGGACCGACGACACCCAGGCGATGGTCGGCGAGCGCGGCCAGTTCCACGTGCGGGCCTCCAAGGGCATCCACCTGGTCGTTCCCAAGGACCGCATCAACTCCTCCAGCGGGCTGATCCTGCGCACCGAGAAGTCCGTGCTGTTCGTCATCCCCTGGGGCCGGCACTGGATCATCGGGACCACCGACACCGACTGGGACCTCGACAAGGCCCACCCGGCCGCGTCCAGCGCCGACATCGACTACCTCCTTGAGCACGTGAACTCGGTGCTCGCGGTGCCGCTGACCAGAGACGACGTCCAGGGCGTGTACGCGGGACTGCGGCCCCTGCTGGCCGGCGAGTCCGACGCCACCAGCAAGCTGTCGCGCGAGCACACCGTCGCGCATCCGGTGCCGGGGCTCGTCGTCGTGGCGGGCGGCAAGTACACGACGTACCGGGTGATGGCCAAGGACGCCGTGGACGAGGCGGTGCACGGGCTCGACATGCGGGTCGCCGAGTGCGTCACCGAGGACGTGCCGCTGCTCGGCGCGGAGGGGTACCGGGCGCTGTGGAACGCGCGGGCGCGGATCGCCTCGAAGACCGGCATCCACGTGGTGCGCGTGGAGCACCTGCTGAACCGTTTCGGTTCGATGGCGGAGGAGATCCTCGACCTCATCGCCAAGGACCCCGCGCTCGGCGAACCCCTCCAGTTCGCCGACGACTATCTGCGCGCCGAGGTCGTCTACGCCGCCTCGCACGAGGGCGCACGGCACCTCGACGACGTCCTCACCCGCCGCACCCGCATCTCCATCGAGACCTTCGACCGGGGCACCCGCAGCGCCCGTGAGGCCGCCGAGCTGATGGCACCGGTGCTCGGCTGGGACAAGGACCAGATCGAGCGCGAGGTCGAGCACTACGAGAAGCGGGTGGAGGCCGAGCGGGAGTCGCAGCGCCAGCCGGACGACCTGACGGCGGACGCGGCGCGGTTGGGGGCGCCGGACATCGCGCCGCTGTAGTCCCGTCGCGGGGTGCAGCGCCGCTATGGCGACGCCGGGTGCGGTCGGTCCCGCCTGGGGTCGGCTTCGCCCGCAGCCCGCAGCCCGCAGCCCGCAGCCCGCAGCCCGCTGCACTTCGCGCCCGCTTCACTCGAACGAGTGTCGTGAGTTGGGATCTTTGTCCGGAGCCCGGCCGTTCTACGAGGTGCGGGGGCAGAACTCGGCGGCGAGCAGGGCCGGTTCGAGGCCGGGGTCTGCGATCTCGCCCGTGTTCACCCGGAAGGTGAGGACATGACGGCCGTCGACGGTGGCTGCGGTGCGCACGTAGCTGCCCGAGATCCGGCCGTTGTGCCCCCACACCGTGGTGCCGCACGGAAGTCTCACCGGAAACAGGCCCATGCCGTACGAGCCGTGTGCGGTACGGGTGTTGAGCATCTCGCGCAGCCAGCGCGGAGGCAGTAGTTCACCGCCGAGCAGGGCCGAGTAGAAGCGGTCCAGATCGGCGAGCGTGGTCACCAGCTCGCCCGCGGCCCCGGCCACCCGCGGGTCGAGATCGGTGACGTCGGAGCCGTCGGCGGCGTAGGCGCGGCCGTGCGGTGAGGGAAGAGTGGTGCGGGAGCCCGGGAAGGAGGTGCCCGTCAGACGCAGCGGAGCGATGATGCGGCGCTCGGCCTCGGTGGCGTACGAGTCGCCGGTGACCTGTCGGATCACCAGGCCGAGCAGCACGTAGTTGGTGTTCGAGTAGGAGAAGCGGCCTCGACCGGCCGGAGGGTGGGTGACTGCTATACGGACGGCCTGAGTTGGGGTGACGGGGACCGTGCCCCCGGTGACCGCGGTGAAGTCGTACAGGCCGCTGGTGTGGGTGAGCAGGGAACGGAGGGTCAGCGCGCGCCCGTCGTTGCCCGCTCCGTGTACCAGACCGGGCAGGTGCTGCTCCACCGTGTCGGACAGGGACAGCCGGTGTTCGGCGGCGAGTTGGAGGATCACGGTCGCGATGAAGGTCTTCGTGATGCTGCCGGCGCGGAAGTGGTCGGCGCGGCCGATGCCTGTTCCGGCCTGTGTGTACTCCGTAGTGCCGAGTGCGTAGTCCGACCCGGCCCGGGTGTCGTCCGTCCCGGCCCGCGGGTGGTCCGTCCCGGTCGGTGCGGTGCCAACGCCCGTGCTGGCGTGGGCCAGTAGGGCCGCGGCGGGGGCTCTGCCCTGGGTGACCAGCAGTCTGACCAGGGCGTTCGTGTCCGGTGCCGGGCCGGCCTGGGAGGCGGCCGTGGACAGGCAGAGGAAGGCCAGGGACACCGGAAGGGCGAGCAGTGTCCGAGGTGTGGGCATCGTGATCCTCCGTTCTCACCGGTCATCCTCCATGGCTTGGCTGTGTGACCTGCGGCGGATATGCGAGGGGATGTGCCGTCGGTGCGCGGGGAGAGGCCCCCTGGGCGTTGGGCACTTGTTCGGTGGGGGACAATGGAGGCTCTGTCAGGGCGGGTTGCATGAGGGGACGCATGTCGGAGGCGGAGCGGGCGGGGACATCCCGTCAGGACAAGAGCGAACGTCTCCTCGCCGGGCGGTACCGGTTGGGAGCAGTGCTCGGCCGCGGAGGCATGGGCACGGTGTGGCGTGCCGAGGACGAGACCCTGGGCCGGACGGTCGCCGTCAAGGAGCTGAGGTTCCCGTCCAGCATCGACGAGGACGAGAAACGCCGGCTGATCACAAGGACGTTGCGCGAGGCCAAGGCCATCGCGCGGATCCGCAACACCAGCGCGGTGACGGTCTACGACGTCGTCGACGAGGACGACCGGCCGTGGATCGTCATGGAGTTGGTCGAGGGCAAGTCGCTCGCGGAGGCCATCCGGGAGGACGGCCTGCTGGAGCCGCGGCGTGCCGCGGAGGTCGGGCTCGCGATACTCGACGTCCTGCGGTCCGCGCACCGCGAGGGCATCCTGCACCGCGACGTGAAGCCGTCGAACGTGCTGATCGCCGAGGACGGCCGGGTCGTGCTCACCGACTTCGGCATCGCGCAGGTCGAGGGCGACCCGTCGATCACCTCCACCGGCATGCTCGTCGGCGCGCCCTCCTACATCTCCCCGGAGCGGGCCCGCGGGCACAAGCCGGGTCCGGCGGCCGACCTGTGGTCGCTCGGCGGGTTGCTGTACGCGGCGGTCGAGGGCGCACCGCCGTACGACAAGGGTTCCGCGATCGCCACGCTCACCGCGGTGATGACGGAGCCGTTGGAGGAGCCGAAGAACGCCGGGCCGCTGAAGGACGTCATCTACGGCCTGCTGAACAAGGACCCGGCCCAGCGTCTCGACGACGCGGGTGCCCGGGAGATGCTCAACGCGGTGATCCACGCGCCCGAGCCGAAGGCGGCCGAGCCTGAGCCGCCGGTGGACGCGACGAGGGTCGTGCCGCTGCCCGCGCAGCCGGGGCCCGCGGAGTCCGGCGGCAAGAAGAGCGGTGGCGGGAGCGGGAGTTCGGGTCCCTCGGCGGGGGCCGAGCGGTTGCGCGGGGCGTTGCGGTCCATGCGGAAGGCGGCGGGGGGTTCGGCGGGGGCCGGGGCGGCGACGTCTTCGGCGGCTGCGGGCGCGGGTACGGCTGCGGGTTCTGCTACGGGTTCGGGTTCCGGTGCGGGTCCGGGTTCTGGTGCGGGTCCGGCTGCGGGTTCGGGTTCTGGTGGGGCTTCAACTCCCGTTGTTGGTAAGCCGGGTGGCTCGGGTGCGGGTGCCGGTGTGGCTGGTGCCGGGGCTGGTTCGGCTGGCGTTGCTGGTACTTCGGGCAAGGGTGGTTCCGGTGCTGGTGGGGCCACCGGCTCCGGTGGTGCGAAGGGCACGGCTGCGGGCGGGAGTTCGGGGGCTGCTGCTGCCGCTGCCGGGCCTCGGACGCCCGGGGTGCCTTCGGCTCGGTCGGGAGGTGCTTCTGGTTCGGCGACTCGTTCCGGGACGCCGACCGGTTCCGGGACGTCGACCGGTTCGGGATCTGCGGCCGGCGCCGGCGCCGGCACTGGCGCTGCGGCCGGTTCAGGTTCCGCGGCCGCCTCGGCGGCGAAGGGTGGTGCGGCGGACTCGGGTACGCGTGACCCCGGTACACGTGACCTCGGTGTGCAGTCGTCCGGGCTGCGGGAGACGGGACTGGGGGACTCGGGTACCCGTGACCTGGGTGCCGCGACGCACGAGTCGAGTACTCGGTCGGCCAACTCGGGGTCGGCCAACTCCGGTTCTGGCGGGCGGAGTTCCGGGTGGCCCGTGATGACGCCGCCGGATCTGCCGCCGCGGCCGGTGCCGAGGGCGCCGCTCACCGATGTGGTGCCGAAGCGGACGCTGGTGATCATCGCGGTCGTCATCCTGCTCGCGGTGATCGGTGTCGTGCTGGCGTTCACGCTCGGTGGCGATGACGACAGCGGCTCGAAGGGGTCGAAGGACAACAGCGGCGCCAAGGCGGACAGCAGTGTCAGCGCGAGCGCGAGTGCGAGCACCGACACCAAGAAGGACAGCGGCGACACCGGGAGCGCGGGCACGGGCGGTGCGGGGACCGACTCCACGGCGACCGCGTCGGCCGGCGGGAGCGCGGCGAGTTCGGGCACGGGCGCGTCCGGCGGGAGCGGTGACGAGACGGACGGTTCCTCGGGCGGCGCCGCGGTCGTGAAGACGTACAAGGGGAGCCAGGGTTTCTCGATAGGCCTGCCCGCCGGGTGGTCGTACCAGTCGACGGACTCCGCCGGAGTCCGGCTGACCGGCCCCGACGGGCAGAAGCTGCTGATCGCCTGGACGAGTACGCCGAAGGGCGACGCGGTCGCGGACTGGAAGAACCAGGAGCAGTACATGACGCGCTCCGGGTACTCGCGGATCCGAATAGAGAAGGTGGACTACCGGGGCTGGAACACGGCCGACTGGGAGTTCACCTATCAGGACGGCGGGACGAAGTACCGCACCATCGACCGCGGGTTCGTCGTCAACAGTCATCTCGGATATGCGCTCATGTACACCGCGAAGGCGGCCAATTGGGGTACTGAGCTTCGTAAGGACACCTGGACGACCCTGACGAAGACGTTCGAACCGAAGTCGTGAGGCGGGTGGGGCCGGGTTTGGCGCGCCAGATCCGTCAACCCCTCTTTGTGGGTTGCCTCCGGCACGTATCGTGAGTGGTTGCGGACCGTACGCATCTAGGTATGCGGACGGAACGGGCCGCAAGGCGAACGGAATTGACCGACCGGGCGGCCGGGGGAGGCAACGTGGACGACTATGCGGGTCGGGTGCTCGCCGACCGCTACCGCCTGCCGCTGCCGCCCTCGGACGAGTACGAACTCACCGAGACCCGGGCCTTCGACACCTACAGCGGGCAGGAAGTCCTGGTGCGCCAGGTGCCGTTGCCCGAGGTCGTCGAGGCGGAGGTGCTCGGCGAGGACGGGCTGCCCGACGGGTTCACGGCGCGCGACCGCGGGGCGCGGCGGCCGGCCGCGGCGCGGACCGCGACGCGGCGGCCCTCCGATCCGGCGGTACGGCGCGCGGTCGAGGCGGCGCAGGCCGCGGCGCGGATCCCCGACCATCCCCGGCTGGACCAGGTCTTCGACGTGTTCGCCGAGGGCGGTTCGCTGTGGATAGTGAGCGAACTGGTGTCCGCCCAGCCCTTGTCCGCGCTGCTCGTCGAGAAGCCGTTGTCGCCGTACCGGGCGGCCGAGGTCGCCTCCGACGTGCTGATGGCGCTGCGGGTCCTGCACGCGCACGGCTGGGTCCACCGGAACATCACCGCCCGCACGGTGCTCGTCTGCGACGACGGCCGCGTGATGCTTACCGGCCTCGCGGTCGGCGCGGCGGAGGAGGCACTGTGCGGCTACGACCCGGTGCCGCCCCAGGACGGCGGGGACGGTGGCGACGACGGGGCAGCCCGAACGGGACCCGGCGGCGCGGCACCAGTACCCGCGGGTTCCAGGGCTCCGGCGGCCTTCAGGACCCAGGGAGGCTCCAGACTCCCCGCGGGCTCGACACTTCCCGCAGGCTCGACCGCTCCGGCGGCCGGCTCCCTCGCTCCCGGCGGTTCTACGGTTCCTGCGGTCCCCGGTGACTCCCGCGGCGGCGGAACCGGTGGCGGCGGCGCGATCGGCTTCGGCGGCGCGGGTGGTGGAACCGGCGCGGGTACGGCCGCCGTAGGCCCCGGTGCCGTGGATCCCGAGGCCGCCCGGCGGGCCGCGATCGAGGCGCGGGCCGCCGGAGGGCTGCCCGGAGTCGGTGTGGAGGGCGGTGGCGCGACCCCGTCCTCCGCGGCGCTGGCCCGCAGGGACGCGGAAGTCGGCGGTGACGTCCGGGCCGCGCGGGCCGGGGCGATCGCCGCGTACCGGGCGGGCGCGCGAGCCGCCGCCCGGGTCCAGGAGACCCAGCAGCCGGGGCGCCCTGCCCTCCCCGGTGCCCGCCCCGCGGTCGAGGGCGAGCGCGGCACCGCCCAGGCCAACGGTTCGGCCCAACTGCCGTACTCCGGCGGCAACATCGTGGAGCCGCACCCGCCCGGCACCACACCCCCGGGCCAGATAGCCGACCCCTACGGCGTCCGCAACACCACCTGGCACGGCGCGACCCCGCGCCCGGGCGCCCCGGCGCCGGCCACACAGGGCGACCGGCCGTACCCTCCGCAGGAGGGTGCCGCCGCAGGTCCACCGTCCCCAGACACAACAGGCACGTTCCCCATCCCCGGCGCGAACGCCCCGGCGCGCGATGGGGAGGGCCACCCCTACGGCACGGCCACCTCCACGTCCGGCCCGGGCGCTCCGACCCACGGCGCCGACACCCGCCCCTACGGCGCGGCCCCCTCGCCCTACGGCGGCGACGCACATCCACACGGCGCGAACGCGTCGGCCTATGGTGCGGAGGCCCCGGCCTACGGCGGCGAAGCCGGTCCCTACGGCGCCGCCCCCTCGGCGTACGGCCCGGGCACCCCCGCCCACGGCACGGCTTCCGCGCCCCACGGCACCGCCCCCTCACCCCGCAACACCGACCCCTCCACCTACAGCGCCCTCACCCCCGCCACCGGGCAACCCGCCACCGGCACCCCCCGCCTCGACGGCCCCGTCGCACCCGGAGCCGCCGCCTCCGGCAACTCCCCGCGCCCTCCCGCCCGTTGGGACGAGCTGGCCTCCGCCGGGGTCCCAGCCCGCCGGGGTCCCGCCACCGCGCTGGCCGCCGAGCGGGCACGGCAGGTGCGGATGACGGTCGTCGGGCCCGTCACCGAGCGGTGGGCGCCCGAGCAGGCCGTACCGGTGCATGAGAACTGGCAGTTGGCCGCGCCGATCGGGCCCGCCACCGATCTGTGGGCGCTCGGGGCGTTGCTCTTCCGGGCCGTACAGGGGCACGCGCCGTATCCCGAAGAGTCGACCGCCGAGCTGGTGCAGCTGGTGTGTGCGGAGCCGCCCGCCTTCGCGGAGGAGTGCGGGCCGCTCAGGCCGGTCGTGGAGTCGCTGCTGCGGCAGGACCCCACCGAGCGGCTCGACTTCGAGGAACTGCGGGGCTGGTTGCGGTCGTTGGTGCGTTCGGCGCCCGAGCCCGAGGCCGGTACGCATGTCGTCGCCACCCCGCCGACCGACCCGCGGCGGCTGCCGATCGTGCGCAGGCGGGGCGAGTTGGTGCGCAGGCGGCGGGCCGGGCTGCCCGCGACCAGTCCGCACGGGCGGCACAAGCGGGCCAAGGAGGAGGTCGGCGGGTCGCCGCGGCGGCTCGGCCGGACCCTGGTGATCCTCATCTTCCTGTTGCTCGCCGGCGCGGTCGCGTACGCCATGCTCTTCATGCCCAAGTCCGGGGAGAACTCCGGGGCCGGGCAAGGGGATCGGACCGGAGCCGCGGGGGAAGTCAGTACCGCGCCCAGTCAGTCCTCGGCCGGGGCCAGCAGCCAGCCGCAGCCCGATCAGACCTCGCCCAGTGCCCACAACAGCCCCTCCAACTCGGCCAGTTCGACCGAGACGCAGACGGACCCGAACGTCGCCGACGGGTTCGTGCTGCGCAAGGACCCCGAGGGGTTCCAGCTCGCGGTGGCGAAGGGCTGGACCCGGACGCCCAAGAACGGGAGCGGTCAAGTCGTCTACTCCCACGGCGACTTCGAGCTGATCGTCGTAGCGGGACGGGACAGTGCCACGGCGGACGGCAGCGACCCGATGGTCTACCAGCGGGACAAGGAGGCCGAGTTGCAGCCGTACCGCAACTCCAGCTGGGCCACCGCGACCGGGCTGCGGACCATCACGGTGGGCGGAAAGACCATGGCCGAGGGGCAGTTCACCTGGACGGACAGTCAGGGCGGCGACCTCTTCGTACGCAACATGGCGTTCCTCATCGACGGCCGGTACCACATCGTGCAGGTGCGGGGCCCGGAGGCTCAACGCGACGAGGTGACAAGCCTGTACGAGCAGGCGTCGTCGACCTATCAGTACACCGGCTGACCCGCGGAGGCGGCGCGCCGGGGCCCCTTGGTTCCCGTTCGGGCGCAGAAGCGACAACCGTCACAGTGCGGTCTCCGTGGCACCCCGCCGGTTCCCTGGACGAGGGCCTGTCCTTACGCTGAGCCTGTCAAGAGCATTGCGGGGAAACGTGAATCAGATGCAGGGCCTGCTCCTCGCGGGGCGCTATCGGCTCGCCGAGTCGATCGGCAGCGGCGGTATGGGCCGGGTGTGGCGGGCGCACGACGAGGTGTTGCACCGGACCGTCGCCATCAAGGAGTTGACGGCCGCGCTCTATGTGTCCGAGAGCGACCAGCCGAGGCTGCTGGCGCGCACCCGAGCCGAGGCGCGCGCCGCCGCGCGGATCAACCACTCCGCCGTCGTCACCGTGCACGACGTACTCGAACACGACGGCCGCCCGTGGATCGTCATGGAGCTCGTCGAGGGCAACTCCCTTGCCGACGAAGTGAAGGAGAAGGGCCGCCTCGAACCGGCCGAGGCCGCGCGCATCGGCATCTGGGTGGTGCGCGCCCTGCGCGCCGCGCACGCCGCCGGTGTCCTGCACCGTGACGTCAAGCCCGGCAACGTGCTGCTCGGGCAGGACGGGCGGGTGCTGCTCACCGACTTCGGCATCGCGCAGATCGAGGGCGACTCGACCATCACGCGCACCGGAGAGGTCGTCGGCTCCGTCGACTACCTCGCCCCCGAGCGCGTCCGCGGCGCCGACCCCGGCCCGTCCTCCGACCTGTGGGCGCTGGGCGCCACGCTCTTCACGGCGGTCGAGGGCCGTTCGCCGTTCCGCCGCACCTCGCCGCTGTCGACCATGCAGGCCGTCGTCGAGGAGGACGCGGGCGAACCGCGGTACGCCGGTGCGCTCGCGCCCGTCATCGCCGCGCTGCTGAACAAGGACCCCGCGCTACGGCCCGACGCGGACCAGGCCGAGCAGATGCTCGCGGAGGCTGCCGAGGGGCGGCGCCCGCGGTCGGCGGAGGAGTGGCTGCCCACGCAGCAAGTGGGCTCGCGGCAGGGCGGGTTGGCGGAGGACTTCAACTCGGGTTCGGGTGCGAATCCGTACGCGTCGGCGACCGGGGGCGCGCTGCCGTACCCGTCGGCGACCGGGCCCACGTACCAGCACACACCGGCCGTCTCCCTCGCGCCCCCCGGGGCGGCCGCTCCGCCGAAGCGCCGCCGGTTGCGCTCGGTCGTCCTCGTGGTCGTCGTCGCCGCGCTCGTCGGCGGCGGTACGGCGCTGGGGCTGCAGAAGTGGCATCAGGACCAGGATCAGGACCAGGGCGGCACCCCGGGCGCATCGGCCACGCAGTCGCAGAGCGCCACGCCGGCCCCGCAGAGTTCGGGTCCCGCCAACTGGCAGGTCTACCACGACCCTTGGGGCTTCGACGTCTCCCTCCCCAAGGGCTGGACGCGGAAGGTCTACGGCGACTCCGACGGCATCAAGCAGGTCGACTACACGCCCGACAACGGCAAGCACTTCGTCCGCATAGCCATCGACACCTCACCGGACTTCCCCACCGCGAACGCCCACCAGCTGGACCTGGAGGTGCAGCTCCAGAAGCTGGTCGACTACCAGCGGGTGACCCTGGAGGCGAACACCTACCGCGACCGGCCGGGCTCCCTGTGGGACTACACCTGGACGGCGCTGGCGAAGGACACGCCCTTCCCGGGGCCCCGGCGCGCCATCGAGGAGACGTACATGTCCCGCGACGGCGTCGAGTACGCGATCTACATGTCCGCGCCGGCCGCGGACTGGGCGACGACCAGCGCGCAGTTCAAGACGGTCCTGCAGAGCTGGAGCCCTGACTCGGGCTGACCGCTTCCGGTTGCGTCATGATGGTGCGCATGGGGACCGAGGGGGACAACGCCCGGGTGATCGCCGGGCGTTACCGACTGGAGAAGCGGCTCGGGCGCGGTGGCATGGGCGTCGTGTGGCGCGCGACCGACCAACTCCTGGGCCGCCAGGTCGCGGTGAAGGAGATCGCCCAGGACGACTCCCTCTCCGAGGAGGAGGCCCGCCAGCAGCGCGACCGCACCCTGCGCGAGGCCCGGGCGGTCGCACAGCTGCGGCACCCGCACATCATCGTCGTCCACGACGTCGTCGAGCAGGACGAACGGCCGTACATCGTCATGGAGTTGATCGACGGCGGCTCGCTCGCCGAGCGGATCTCCGCCCGCGGTCCCGTCGACGCCGCCGAGGCCGCGCGCATCGGCGTCGCCCTCCTCGGCGCGCTGCGCACGGCGCACGCGGCGGGCGTCCTGCACCGGGACATCAAACCGGCCAACGTCCTGCTGCAGACGGCCACCGACGAGGACGGCTCCGAGCGGGTCGTGCTGACCGACTTCGGCATCGCCCAGGTCGCGGGTGCTACGACGCTCACCGAGAGCGGCGCGTTCGTCGGCTCGCCCGAGTACACCGCGCCGGAGCGGATGTCGGGCGTGCGGACCGGTCCCGCGTCCGACCTGTGGTCCCTCGGCGCGCTGCTGTGCACGGTGCTGAGCGGTGAATCCCCGTTCCACCGCGACTCGTTGGGCGGCATCCTGCACGCAGTCGTCATCGACGAGATCCGCCCGCCCGAACAGGCCCGGCCGCTGCTGCCCGTCGTACGGGGACTGCTCGAACGCGATCCGGAACGGCGGCTGGGGGCGGCCGAGGCGGAACGGATGCTGCGGGCCTTCCTGGACACCGGGCGGACACCGAAGGCGTCGACGGGGCGGCATCCGAAGGCGGCATCCGGCCAGGCGGCGAAGCCGACGCCCGGGTACACGCCGACTCAACGGGACGTTCCGCGCCGGGAGTTGGTGCCTCCACCCGTACCGTCGCCGTCCCCGCCGACCCCTTCCTCCACGGCCGGGCAGCCCCCTCGGCGTTCCACGCGTGGGGTGCTCATGGCCGCGTTGCTGGTCGCGGCGATGGCGGGGGCCGGGGTGTCGGCGGCGGCGCTGCTGATGCGGGGGGACGGCGGGGACGGGGGCAACGGGGGTGCCCTGCCGGTGAGTTCGGCGCCGCTGACCTCCACGAGCGCCGGTACTCCGTCACCGTCGCCCACCCCCTCGGCGAGCGCCGGGACGACGCCCAACACCCCTACCGCGCCGTCCGGTTACCGCATCGCCCACGACCCCGACGGCTTCTCCCTCGCCGTACCGGAGGACTTCGTACGCGTACCGCAGGGGGAGCGCATCTTCTACATGTCGCCGGGGGAGACCTTCCGGCTCGGCATCAAGATGTCCGACCCCGAACAGGGCGGCCCGCTCGCGGTGATGAAGAGCGCGGCGGCCAACGGGGCGGCCACGAACCCCGGTTACCACGACGGCAGGGTCACCGACACCACGCACTACGGACACCCCGCCGCGCTCTGGGAGTTCAGCTGGAACGGCTTCAGCACGGCGGAGGGACCCCGGCACACCTACGACATGTGCTGGGAGGAGAACGGCCGGATGTACGACGTGTGGGTGTCGGCGCCGGTCGGGAAGGTGCGGGAGGCGAAGGAGTACTTCGACGTCGCGCTGGACACGTTCGTACGCGCATAAACGGGAGATAAGCCGCGACCTCGGTCACGGCTCTGTGACCGGAAAGCGCCAGAGGTGGATGTGGTGGCGTCCGGCGAGATATGGATGGAGGCATGAGCAGCAACGGGGGAGCCAGACACGGAGCGGACGAGCCGACGAGTTTCGCCCTGCAACCGCCGAACCCGCGCATGGCCGTGCCGACGCCGGTGCCGCACCCGAACAACCCTTACGCGACGCCGAGTTCACCGTCCGACACGCAGCCGGACCCCGGCACCGGACGGCTCATAGCCGGGCGGTACCGGCTGCTCGGCAAGCTCGGGCACGGCGGGATGGGCACGGTGTGGCGGGCCAAGGACGAGACGGTGGACCGCGAGGTCGCCGTGAAAGAGCCCCGCGTCCCGGACCATCTTCCCGAACGCGAACGCGCCAACGCCTTCGAGCGGATGCGCCGCGAGGCCCGCGCGGCGGCACGGCTCGACCACCCGGCTGTCGTGAACGTGCATGACGTGGCGGTGGTCGACGGTCAGCCGTGGATCGTGATGGAGCTGGTGACCGGCCGCTCGCTGGGCGACGCGTTGCAGGAGGGCACCCTCGACGCGCGCGACGCGGCCCGGATCGGCCTCCAGGTGCTCGGCGCGCTGGAGGCCGCGCACGCGGCGGGCGTCCTGCACCGGGACGTGAAACCGGACAACGTCCTGCTGGGCCGCCACGACCGCGTCGTTCTGACCGACTTCGGCATCGCCCAGATCGAGGGCGAGACCAACCTGACCGACACCGGCGGTTTCGTCGGCTCGCCCGAATACATCGCGCCGGAACGGGTGTTGGGCCAGCGCCCCGGCCCCGCCTCCGACCTGTGGTCCCTCGGCGTGGTCCTGTACGCGGCGACGGAGGGCGTCTCCCCGTTCCGCCGCAGCAACACCCCCGCCACCCTCCAGTCGGTCCTCAACTCCGTCCCCGCACCGCCGACTTCGGCCCCCGGCCCGCTCGCCGACCTCATCACCGCCCTCCTCGCCAAGGACGCGGCGAGCCGTCCGAACGCGGCCCAGGTGCGCGCCGCACTGGAGTCGGTGGCCAACCCTCCGGCGCCGGTGCCCACGCAGGAGGTGCGGTACGTCGAACGCCCCAGCGGAACAAGGGGACTTCGGCCGGGCCGTAAGACGTGGTTCGGGCTCGGTGCGGTGGTCGTCGCGGCGGCGGTGGGGGCGTATCTGCTGGTCGCGAACCCGTTCGCCGGAACACGGACGCTCCCGCAGGGCTGGAAGAAGCATCACGAGACGGACGTGGCGGCGACGCTCGCGGTTCCCGCCAAGTACACGCGCGATGTGCCCGACCGTAAGACCGACAAGGGCCACTGGGTCACGTACACGGACCTGAGCGGGACCATCCAGATCGGCCTGCTCCTCGACCGGAAGTCCGAGGACACCCTCAACGAGATCAAGGACTCGGCCGCCGCCCAGATGTACGACGACAACGGAGGCTTCAAGGAGAGCGGCAGCTCCGAACTCGACATGGCGAAGGGCGGGAAGACCAGCCCGAAACCGACCGGTACCTATCGGGGCAGACCCGCCGCCACGAACACGATCGCCTACTACACCGATGACAGCCAGGACGCCCTTCCCTGGGAGGTGCAGGTCCTCTACTACAAGACCACCTCCGGCAACATGTACCGACTCACGATCAGCTACCCCGGCGACGGCGACTTCACGGCCCGCGGCCGCGAGGTGGCGAAGGCGGCGATCGCGAACCTGGACGTCGACGCGCTGTGAGCGACGGTACGGACGCCGACCTCGCGGTCCTGAGCGTGCGCGCGCTCGGCGACCGCGGTCTGCCGGCCGATGTGGTCGACGTGTACGCCGCCCGCCGCTACTACTCCGCCGTGGAACTGGAGCAGTTGGGCCTCCGGGACGACGGCACGGACTTCGACCTCTTCGGGCTGCGGGACCGGCTGGAGAGTGTCGTGTGGGTGAGCGACGAGGAGTTCGCGGCGCACGGGCTCGACGCGGCGGAGATCGCGGAGCTGCGGCAGTGGGCCCTGGAGTGGGAGTCCGACCTCGGGCTGCGGCTCGCGGAGGAGTACGACGACGGCCCGGACGGCGAGGACGGGTAGCTACGAACTCCCCGCCGATACCCGGTACTTCCCCGGCGTCACCCCGAACTCCCGGCTGAACGCGTGCGACAGGGCGTACGGGCTGCCGTACCCCGCCTCCCGCGCCACCGTCGCCAGCGAGGCGTCCGTGTCCCGCAGCCGCGTCGCCGCCAACGTCAGCCGCCACCACGTCAGATACGCCATCGGCGCCCGCCCCACCAGCGCGGTGAACCGGCGGGCCAGCGTCGCCCGGGACACACCCGCCGCCGCGGCCAGCCGGTCGTTGGTCCAAGGGGCGGCGGGGTCGGAGTGCAGGGCCCGTAGCGCGGCCGTGGTCACCGGATCGCTCAGCACGGACGGCCAACTCCCCGTCTCCGCCTCGGACATCCACGCCCGCACCATGTAAATCAGCAGGAGATCCAGCAGACTTGGCAGCGCCAGGCAGGCCCCCGGCCGCCGTTCGTCGAGTTCGTTCGCCAACAGGTCTACGGCAGACCGCAGTTCGGGATGACGGCCGACCCGGTTCGGCAGATGGACCACCTCCGGCAGCTCCGCCATCAGGGGATGCGTCCGGCTCCGGTCCAGCCGGTACTTCCCGCACAGCAACTCGACCTCACGCCCGTCCCCGTCCGGCCGCCGCATCTCCTCGAACGGCACCGCACGCGCCGTGTCCTCGGGCGAGTCCGCCAGCACGTGTCCCGCCCCGTGCGGCAGCAGTACGACGTCCCCCACGCCCAGCGTCACCGGCTCCCCGCCCGTGTCGGGCACCAGCCAGCAGCCGCCCGCCAGCACGACATGGAACCCGGCACCCTCGTACGGCGCGAGCCGCGTGCACCAACTGCCGCTCACCCGCAGCCGGTTGGAGGAGGGCCGCCCGGTCCGCACGGCGGAGATCGCGTCGCTCACCACGTCCATGCGGCCAGGTTACGCCAGGGGAGCAGTGGTGAGCTGTCCGCGCATCCAAATGAGTCATTCACGCATTGAGAAGCTCACTCGCCCCTCCCTAGGCTTGTCCCCATGACCGAGGACAACACACAGACCCTGACCATCGGTGACGTCGAAGTCGTCCGCGTCGTCGAGTGGGCGCGGCCCTACGCCCCCGCCCGCACCCTCGTCCCGGACCTGCCGCCCGGCGTCTGGCAGGAGCACCGCGACACGCTCGCCCCCGACCACTGGGACCCCGAGACCGACCGCGCGGTCGTGGCGCTCCAGACCTGGGTGGTGCGCAGCGCCGGGCGCACCGTGCTCGTGGACACCGGGGTAGGCAACGGGCGGGAACGGCCCGGCAATCCGCTGTTCCACATGAGCCAGGGCGACCTCCCGGGGCGGCTGGCGCGGGCCGGTGTACGGCCGGAGGACGTCGACGTCGTCGTCAACACGCACATCCACGGTGACCACGTCGGCTGGAACACCCATGACGTGGGCGGGAGTTGGGTGCCGCTGTTCCCCAACGCGCGCTACCTCCTCCCTGCCGCCGACGACTTCCACTTCGGGCCCGACAACAACTACGGCGGTGCGGTACGGCCCGACGACCGCCTGATCTATGAGGACAGCGTGGCGCCCGTGCACGACGCCGGGTTGGCGACCCTGTGGGACGGCACGCACCGCGTCGACGAGTACCTGACGTTGGAGTCCGCGCCGGGGCACACCCCGGGTTCGGCCGTGCTCCGGGTCGCCTCCGGCGGTGAACGGGCCGTGTTCGTCGGGGACTTGCTGCACAGCCCCGTCCAGATTCCGCATCCGGAGTGCAGCAGTTGCTTCTGCCTCGATGCCCGGCGGGCCGCGGACAGCCGTCGCCGTGTGCTCGAACGCGCCGCGGACGAGGGGGAGTTGGTGATCCCGGCCCACTTCGGCGGTACCGGTGTCGCGGAGGTGCGGCGGGTGGGCGACACGCTGACGCTCGCGAAGTAGGACGCGCGTCGACAAGGCCGTATCCGGCGCGGTACTGATGGGGCATGAGCGAAGTCGGCGAACAGGTGCGCGACGGACGTCTGGTCGGCGGTCGCTACCGGCTGCTCGAACGGATCGGGTCCGGCGGCATGGGCACCGTGTGGCGGGCGTTCGACGAACTCGTGGACCGCGAAGTCGCCGTCAAGCAGCCGCGGTTGCCCGGCGACCCGGAGGACGAGGCGTTCCAGCGCGCCGCCCACCGGCTCTACCGCGAGGCCCGCGCCGCCGCCCGGGTCGACCACCCCTCCGCCGTCGCCATCCACGATGTCGTCATCGAGAACGAACTCCCGTGGATCGTCATGGAGTTGGTGCGCGGCGAGTCCCTGCACGAACGGCTCGGGCGCGGCCCCCTCGCCCCCGCCGACGCCGCCCGCATCGGCCGCGCCGTCCTCGGCGCCCTGTGCGCCGCCCACGCCGTCGGCATAGTGCACCGGGACGTCAAACCCGCCAACGTCCTCCTCGGCCCGCACGACCGCGTCGTCCTCACCGACTTCGGCATCGCCCACATCCAGGGCGAGGAATCCCTCACCGCCAGCGGGGAGTTCGTAGGATCGCTCGAATTCATCGCCCCCGAGCGCATGTCCGGCACGGGCGCGGGCCCGGCCTCCGACCTGTGGTCCCTGGGTGTCCTGCTGTACGCGGCCGTCGAAGGGGCATCTCCCTTCCGCCGTACGACCGTTGAGTCCACCCTCGGCGCGATCCTCGCCGGTGATCCGCCCGAACCGACCCGCGCGGGGCCTCTCGGGCCGCTGATCCTGCGGATGCTGGAGCGGGAGCCGGAGGTGCGGCCGGGGGCGGAGGAGGTCGGCGCGGTACTGGACGCGGTGGCCGAGGGGAAGGGCGTACCGGAACCGCCGATCGCCCTCCAGGACGCGGTGCCCGACGTGGAGCCCGTAGGCGCCGCCACCGCCAACGAGGCAGTCCCGCAAGCCGAGTTGGAGCCCGCACCTGCACCCGCACCCGCTCCCGCCCCCGGACCCGAGCCCAAGTCCCGCCGCCCCCGCCGCGCTCTCCTCGTCACGCTCGGGGTGCTCCTCCTGGCGGGCCTGCTCTTCGGCACGTTCGTCGAGAGCGTCCTCGACAAGGACTCCTGGACCGCTCACCGGCGCGAGGGCATGGGCGCGGTCCTCTCCCTCCCGTCCCAGTACCGGCTGCTCCGGACGCAGACGGCATCCGGCAGCCGTACCGTCACCTACGGCACCGGCGCCCTCCGCGTCCGCCTCACCGCATGGGACAAGGCCTCCGGCACGCCCCTCGCCGAGGCCCGGTCCTGGGCCGAGGCCACGTCCGACCCCCACTACACCCGCACCAGCTTCCGCGGAAACAAGGACGCGATCCTGGCCGACACCACCTACGAACAGTCCGGCGTCCCCACCCGCGCCATGGCCCTGATCATCCGCACCGCCGACCACCGCATGTACCAGCTCCGCGTGGACATGCCCAAGGGCACGGCGGACGAGAAGAAGGGCACGGCGCTCTTCAAGGGCGCCCGCGCCCGGCTCACCCTCACGGAAAAGTGATGTTGACGGCCGGTCCGGGGGTGATCATCCCTGTACAACGCCCTGATCAGGGCATTCGTTGCCAGTGATCACTGGCGTGATGTGAGCACTGGGTGAATCCCGATTACCGACGGGTACCCAAACCTCCTCCCGCGGCATACCCTGCCGCACATGACGGACTCGCAGGCCCCGGAAAAGACCGGCACGGAAACGACGACCGGCACGAACCCCCTCGCACCGGCCCCCACAGGCGCCCGTACCGCCGCCGACGTGGTCACCCCGGAGCTGATCGCCCAGCTCACGAAGGGTGTGGTCGGCTCCGGCCGGACCGCCAACCACTCGCCGTTCACCGGCGAGAAGCTGGCGGATCTGCCCGAGTCCACCCCCGAGGACGTGGCGAAGGCCTTCGACGCGGCCCGCGCCGCGCAGGCGCTGTGGGCGCAGACGCCGGTACGGCAGCGCGCGGCGGTCCTGCTCCGCTTCCACGACCTCGTTCTCGCCCGCCAGGCCGAGGTCCTCGACCTGATCCAGCTGGAGACCGGCAAGGCGCGGCTGCACGCGCACGAGGAGGTGCAGGCCGTCGCGGTAGCGGCCCGCCACTACGGCCGCAAGGCCCCCGCCTACCTCAAGCCGAAGCGGCACACCGGCGCGGTCCCGACCCTCACCAAGGTCACCGAACTCCGGCATCCGCGCGGGGTAGTTGGGCAGATCGCCCCCTGGAACTACCCGTTCGAACTCTCCGTCGGTGACGCGCTCCCGGCCTTCGCGGCGGGCAACGCGGTGGTCATGAAGCCCGACACAGAGACCTGCCTGACCGCCCTCTGGGCCCGCGACCTCCTCATCGAGGCGGGCCTGCCGTCCGACGTCTTCCAGGTCGTCCTCGGCGAGGGCCCGGTCGTCGGCCCCGAGGTCGTCAAGCACGCCGACTACGTCTCCTTCACCGGCTCCACGCGCACCGGCCGCGAGGTCGCACAGGCCGCCGCCGCCCGGCTGATCGGTGTCTCCCTCGAACTCGGCGGCAAGAACGCCATGTTGGTCCTGGAGGACGCCGACATCGAGAAGGCGGCGGCGGGCGCGGTCCGCGCGTGCTTCTCCTCCGCGGGCCAACTCTGCGTCTCCATCGAGCGGTTGTACGTCCACGAGTCGATCGCCGACACCTTCCTGGAGCGCTTCGCCGCCCGCACCAAGGCGATGCGCCTGGGCACCTCCCTCGCGTACGGCGCGGACATGGGATCGCTCGCGGGGGAACGGCAGTTGGAGTCGGTCACCCGCCACGTGGAGGAGGCGGTCGCCAAGGGCGCGAAGGTACTGGCCGGCGGCGTCGCCCGCCCGGACATCGGCCCGTACTTCTTCGAACCCACCATCCTCGACGGCGTCGAGTCCCCCATGGCCGTCTGCGCCGAGGAGACCTTCGGCCCGGTCGTCTCCGTCTACCGCTTCTCGACGGAGGACGAGGTGGTCGAGGAGGCCAACTCCACGCCGTACGGCCTCAATTCCTCGGTCTGGACGAAGAGTGGCAGCCGCGGCCGCGCGATCGCCGCCCGCCTCCACACCGGCACGGTCAACGTCAACGAGGGCTACGCCTCCGCCTACGGCAGCGTCCAGTCCCCCATGGGCGGCATGAAGGACTCCGGCCTGGGCCGCCGCCACGGCTCCGAGGGCATCCTCAAGTACACCGAGGCCCAAACCATCGCCCAGCAGCGGTTGCTGCCGATGGCCCCCTCACTGGGAATGACCGACGAGGCGTACGCGCAGTTCATGAGCAGGAGTCTCCGCGCAATGAAGGCATTCCGGCTCAGGTGAGTTGTCTTTAGGGGCGCGGGGAACTGCGCGACCAGCCACACACGACCCGCAGCGAATCTCAATGAGGAGAACACGTTGTCGCAAGATGCCTACGACTATGACGTCCTCGTCGTCGGTTCCGGCTTCGGCGGTTCAGTAACCGCCCTCCGCCTGACCGAAAAGGGCTACAGCGTCGGCGTGTTGGAAGCAGGCCGCCGCTTCACCCCGTCAACGCTCCCCAAAAACTCCTGGGACCTAAAGAACTACCTCTGGGCCCCCAAGCTCAACATGTACGGCATCCAACGCATTCACCTCCTGGGTAACGTCATGGTCCTCGCCGGCGCAGGCGTAGGCGGCGGCTCCCTGAACTACGCCAACACCCTCTACGTCCCCCCGAAGCCGTTCTTCGAGGACCCCCAGTGGCGCGAAATAACCGACTGGGAGGAGGAGTTGACCCCGTACTACGACCAGGCCCGCCGCATGCTCGGCGTACGCCTCAACCCGACGATGACCCCGTCGGACGTCCACCTGAAGGCCGCCGCCCAGCGCATGGGCGTAGGAGACACCTTCCACATGGCCCCCGTCGGCGTCTTCTTCGGCGACGGCAAGGACGCCGAGGGAACAGCGAAGGCCCGCCCAGGCGAACAGGCCGCCGACCCGTACTTCGGCGGCGCGGGCCCGACCCGCAAGGCCTGCACCGAGTGCGGCGAGTGCATGACCGGCTGCCGCCACGGCGCCAAGAACACCCTGAACGAGAACTACCTCTACCTCGCCGAGAAGGCGGGCGCGAAGGTCCACCCGATGACGACGGTCGTGTCGGTCACGGACGACTCCCAGGGCGGCTACGCGATAGCCACCCTGCCCACGGACGCGCGCCGCACGTCACAGGGCAGGACCTTCAAGGCCCGCCGAGTCGTCCTCGCGGCCGGCACCTACGGCACCCAGACCCTCCTGCACCGTATGAAGACGGGCGGCCAACTGCCGTATCTCTCCGAGAAGTTGGGCGAGCTGACCCGCACCAACTCCGAGGCGCTGGTCGGCGCGCAGACGAACAACCGCCGTTACCGCAAGGCGACCGGCACCCGCCAGGTCGACTTCACGCGCGGGGTGGCCATCACGTCCTCGATCCACCCCGACGAGAACACCCACATCGAACCGGTCCGCTACGGCAAGGGCTCCAACTCGATGGGCGGCCTCTCCATCCTCCAAGTCCCGTACGCGGAGGGCTCGTCGAGGGCGCTGGGCTGGCTGGCGAACGCGGCGAAGCACCCTCTCCTGGTCCTGCGTTCGCTCTCCAACCGCCGCTGGTCGGAGCGGACCATCATCGGCCTGGTGATGCAGTCGCTGGACAACTCCCTGACGACGTACCTGAAACCGGACGGCGTGGGGAAAGGGCTGCTGACGGCCCGTCAGGGACACGGCGCCCCCAACCCCAAGCAGATAAAGGCGGCTTCGGAGGGCGCGGCCGCGATCGCCGCCGAGATCAACGGCTTCGCGGGCTCGAACGTCGGTGAACTCATGGGCACCCCGCTCACCGCCCACTTCCTCGGCGGCTGTCCCATCGGCGCCTCCCGCGAGACCGGCGTGATCGACCCGTACCACCGCCTCTACGGCCACGCCGGGATCTCGGTCGTCGACGGTTCGGCGGTCTCCGCGAACCTCGGCGTCAACCCGTCCCTGACCATCACGGCACAGGCCGAGCGCGCGATGTCGTACTGGCCCAACAAGGGCGAGCCGGACCCGCGCCCGGAGCAAGGGCTGTCGTACGAACGCCTGAAGCCGGTGGAGCCGCGTCGACCGGCGGTCCCGGAGGGCGCGTTCGGCGCGCTGAAGCTGCCGTTCCTGGGAATGCCGACGGTGCCACCGAAGTCGTAGACGATCAGCGGTACTTGACGTAGTAGCCGGTACAGACAGAAGGACCTGCGCCCCCCTCCGAGCGCAGGTCCTTCCTCGTGCGGCGAGCTACGTGTTACGCGCTCGCGCCGCTCTTGCGCCGACGGACCATGACCACCGCGGCGGCACCCGCGACGACGGCCGCGCCGCCGACGAGGCCGATCACCGGGAGCGCGGAACTGGAGCCGGTCTCGGCGAGGTTGCCGGTCGGGAGGTCGGAGACCTGGCCCTGCGGCTTCTTCACCGAGGTGTCCTTGTCACCGGTGCTCGGGGTGGCGGTGCCCGGGTCGGTGTTCGAGGAACCGGCCTTCAGGACCTCGAAGTCGTACTGGGCCCAGCCCTCGGCGATGCAGTCCTGGCCCTTGATGTTGTCGAGGTAGGCGCCGGAACCGAAGGAGTAGGCGTCGCCGGCCGGGGCCTTCGCGCTGATGCTGACGCGCAGGTCGACGGACTCGCTCTTCCCGGACTTCAGCTCGTCGACGTAGAAGAAGTAGTCACCGGCCCACTCGTCGTTCCCGATGCGGTCCCACTTGCCGGTCTCGGGGTTCTTGAACTCCAGGTCCACGTACGGGCTCAGGAACTTCGACTCGTCGAGCTCGTAGTTCTCGACCTCGGCGTAGAAGGCGACGCCGTCGACCGTGGTCTTCGACTTGTTGGTGACGGTCAGCTTGAAGCCGTGGAAGCCGTCGCCCGCGACGATCTTGCCCGGCAGGCCCTTGATGTCCGCGGACACCTTGGCGGTGGAGAAGTCCTCGTCCAGGTCCTCGCAGAACGGCACGTCCGGGTCGGTCGGCTCCCCGGTCGGCTCGGCCGAGGTGGACGGCGTGGCCGAGGTGGAGGCGCTGTCGCTCGCCGAGGGGGAGGTCGAGTCGCTCGGCAGGGTGCTGCCGGTCGGCGACGCGGAGTCGGAGTCGGACGGCGTCGGGGAGACCGAGTCCGACGGCGAAGCGGAGACGGACTCGCTCGCGCTGTCGCTCGGGGTCGGCGACGCCGAGTCCTCCGCGAACGCGGCGGGCGCGGAGAGCAGGGCGAGCGGAGCGATGACGGCCGTCGCGGCCGCCGCGGCCATGGCACGGCGCAGCTTCATGAAGTCCTCAAGAAGTCCGGTGTGCTGCGGCAGCGCAGCACGCTGGGCGGAGGGCTCCGCGTGTGGGGCGCGGGTGTGGCCCTTGGTCATGCAGGTGAGACCCGGGAAACCTGAGAACGGTTGTGCCTATCCTCACAGGATTCTTATGTGGGCTGTGTCACACCCAAGTTCTTCTTGTGAACAGGCTTTCGGGCGCCTACAACTACCAGGTGTCCGACAAACCGTCAGAGGATCCGTCCTCAAGCCCCGATATCCCCGACGACGTCTGGGAGAAGTTCGCCCGCGACACGGAACGGGACATCCGGGCCTCCGCCAAGAAAGAACCGTCCGCGCGCGCCCGCATGGTGAGTGAACGGCTGCGGGCGGGCGAACAACCAGCAGGCTGGCGCGCCGGACCCACGGTCAAGACGCCCCGGCGACGACGGCTGTTGCCGGTCCTCGGACTGCTGCTGGCGATCGCCGTCGCCGTGGTCGCGATGAAGCCGTCGCTGCTGCCCGGCGACCCCTTCGGGAAGTCGGAGCCGGACAGCGCCGCGGCCTCCCCGCTCGCGCCGGAGACCGCGGCGCCGACCGCCGCGCCCTCGGCCGTTGCCGCCCAAGTGCCCACCCTGGATCATCCGTTCGCGGGTTCCCCGGCCCTGGGCTGGGCGGACGGCGCGGCCGGCATCATCCTGCCGAAGGCGACAGCCGTGGGACCGATCTCCAAGGATCGCGTCGAACTGGCCCTGCAGCAGACGAAGATCCTGCTCGTCGGCGCCAACCTCGACCCGAAGACACTCCGCGGTGACCGCCCGTCCGCCGCCCTCGCGGTCCTCGACCCGAAACAGGCCAAGGTGCTCGACCTGCTGAAGACGTCGCTGGCCGCCCCGACCAAGGAGCACGACCCCACGCAGCTCTTCAGCCGCTTCAACCCCAAGGACGTACGGCTGGTCGGTGACGTCGTGAAGACACGCGGACGGGTCACCTTCGCCACGGACGCCCGCGGCGGCGTCACCGTGCACAGCGACTTCACCTTCGTCTACCCGCTGGTCCGGACCGACGGTTCCACCCAGGTCGCCCGAACCATCGTCCGTCGCGTGATCGACGTGGAGATCCTCGATCCCGCCCGCTACCAGGTCACCTCCGGCCTGCTGACCCTCACCCGGTACGACGCGGACTTCGGCAACTCGGCCTGCGGGGTCTACGACGGCTATCTGAACCCGGAGTTCGACTCCGTGTCCCCCACCGGCGCCCCGCCCACCGGCCCGACGTCGGACCCGTACGACCGCAGCAAGGACATCAGCCGGGGCGAGGCCGCGTGCGGGACGGCGTCACGCACCTGATGCCTTCTCGTGCCCGCTGACGCCACCGGTCGACAGACAAGCGAAGGGCCCCGCGGGACGGAGCCGCGGGGCCCTTCTCCGTCAGCACCGACGTCAGGGCAGCGCCGGTGCCTGGGAGCGGCGCCGGGGGGTTGCGCCGCTTGTCAAAAGTGCCCTGGGTCGGCGCCCCGGCGCACACGGGGCGCACGCTTGGTCTCGACCTTTGGCGGGGTGTTGCCGACGGGACTGTGCACTGCAATGCGGTTGTCTGCGTGGGGACTTGGGGCTGGGGGAAGCCTCAGGGCCCTCTACGCATCGTGCTGGATGGACGCGGCCTCCGCAACCGTTCGATCCGGCTTTGTGCATTTTTGCAGTTTCCGCCGGGCGGCCCCGGGCGTCCCCGGAGCCGACCGTTCTCTTGGGTGACCGGGCTGCTGTCCCCTGCCGTCCGGTCACGACCCTGGAGCGAGGTCCCACGACGCACGGCACGATCCGTACGTCTCATCGCCCCAGCCGAGCCACGCGTGGTTCTTTCGGGCCCGCCCCTGGCTGGCGCGGACACCACCCCCAACGAAGCGGTTCGCGAGGCGGTCACGCGCCGTACGGGTGAGAGCGGGCCCGAACTCAGATGCGACGGGCCTCAGATACGACCCCGGGACAGTTCGAGCAACGTCATCGCGAGGGCGGTACCGGGCTTGCCGAGCGCGTCGCTGTAGTGCCGGAGGATCTCGTTCTCCCGGGTCAGGCTCACCCGCCGTCCGCCGGACGCGATCCGCGTCTCCTGCACGACGGCGGAGACGGCGACCCGTTCCTGGATCAGACCGATGATCCGGTCGTCCAGGGCGTCGATGCGCTCCCGGGCATCGACGATGGTCTGCTCGGGCGTGGTGGTGGTCATGGGATCTCCTCGTCGCGGAACGGCCACCTCCGACCGACAACCCCCGGAGAACGACAGGCGCCCCGGGCCTTGTCGGCCCGGGGCGCCTGGAAAGTCGCTCGTCAGTAACTCAAGCAGCTCGACCATGGCAGCCGGCGGGCCGGTTGCCATAGGTAAAGAGGAAGGTCGGGTGCGTGAGCATGGGGGCGAGTATGGCACAGAACGGTTTGGGGGTTCTGGGTGGCTGTGCGGCTCGCTGGGCTGGGGGTGGTGGGGCGCGTGTGCGGCCCGCCGGGCTGGGCGTAGTGGGGCGCCTTTGCAGCCCACCGAGACGGGCGTTGTTACGGCACCCATGAAGGCGCCCGAGACGGGCGGTGGGTGGGCGATGGCCTGGGGGTCTGGGGCGGAGCCCCCAGGGACGACCAGGTGCCCCACCCGAGCCCCGTTAGAATCGGTACCCCAGACCCCCGCCCCACCGCCGGAAGGCCCCGCCCCCGTGTCAGCAGCGACCCCCGCCCCCGACACCGTCCTGGTCGTCGACTTCGGCGCGCAGTACGCCCAGCTCATCGCCCGCCGCGTCCGCGAGGCCCGGGTCTACAGCGAGATCGTGCCGAGCACCATGCCGGTAGCGGAGATGCTCGCCAAGAACCCGGCGGCGATCATCCTCTCCGGCGGCCCCTCCTCGGTCTACGCCGACGGCGCCCCCCGCCTCGACCGCGAACTCTTCGACGCCGGCGTCCCCGTCTTCGGCATGTGCTACGGCTTCCAGCTGATGGCCACGACCCTCGGCGGCACCGTCGACAACACCGGCGCCCGCGAGTACGGCCGTACGGAACTGCACGTCTCCAAGGCGTCCTCCACCCTCTTCGAGGGCACCCCGGTCGAGCAGTCGGTGTGGATGTCGCACGGCGACGCCTGCTCCGCCGCCCCCGAGGGCTTCACGGTCACCGCGTCCACGGACGTCGTCCCGGTCGCCGCCTTCGAGAACGACGAGAAGAAGCTCTACGGCGTCCAGCACCACCCGGAGGTCATGCACTCGACCTACGGCCAGCAGGTCCTGGAGCACTTCCTCTACCGCGGCGCGGGCCTCACCCCGGACTGGACGACCGGCAACGTCATCGACGAGCAGGTCGCCGCGATCCGCGAGCAGGTCGGCGACAAGCGCGCGATCTGCGGTCTGTCCGGCGGTGTCGACTCCGCCGTAGCGGCGGCCCTGGTCCAGAAGGCCATCGGCTCCCAGCTGACCTGCGTCTACGTCGACCACGGCCTGATGCGCAAGGGCGAGACCGAGCAGGTCGAGAAGGACTTCGTGGCCGCGACCGGCGTACAGCTGAAGGTCGTGGACGCGGAGGAGCGCTTCCTCACCGCGCTCGCCGGGGTCTCCGACCCGGAGCAGAAGCGGAAGATCATCGGCCGCGAGTTCATCCGCGTCTTCGAGCAGGCGCAGGCCGAGATCATCGCGGACGAGGGCCCCGAGGTCGCGTTCCTGGTGCAGGGCACGCTCTACCCGGACGTCGTCGAGTCCGGCGGCGGCACCGGCACGGCCAACATCAAGTCCCACCACAACGTGGGCGGCCTGCCCGAGGACCTGGAATTCCAGCTCATCGAGCCGCTCCGCAAGCTGTTCAAGGACGAGGTCCGGATGGTCGGCCAGGAGCTCGGTCTCCCGGACGAGATCGTCCAGCGCCAGCCCTTCCCCGGCCCCGGCCTCGGCATCCGCATCGTCGGCGAGGTCACCAAGGACCGCCTCGACCTCCTCCGCGAGGCCGACGCGATCGCCCGCGAGGAACTGACCGCGGCCGGCCTCGACCGCGACATCTGGCAGTGCCCGGTGGTCCTCCTCGCGGACGTCCGCAGCGTCGGAGTCCAGGGCGACGGCCGCACCTACGGCCACCCGATCGTCCTGCGCCCGGTCTCCTCCGAGGACGCGATGACCGCCGACTGGTCCCGCCTCCCGTACGACGTCCTCGCGAAGATCTCCACCCGCATCACGAACGAGGTCGCCGACGTCAACCGGGTCGTCCTCGACATCACGTCGAAGCCGCCGGGCACGATCGAGTGGGAGTAGGCCTTTCCTGAGGCTCAGGTCCGCTTGAGGGTGCGCACCGGCGCCCCGGGCGTCCAGATCTGGACGACGAGATACGTCTCGTCCTCGACGTAGGTCCGCACGACCTCCGTCACCTCGGTGCGGAAGAGGTGGAACGGCTCCGGCGGTTCCACCTCTTCGCTGTACGCCCCCTTCACCCCGGCATCCGTCACCTCCACGGCCCGCCCGCCGACCCGCACGTCCCCGCCGCCCATCTCCGTACCCGCCCCCGGGTTCGCCTGCAGCGCGAACCGCGGATCCCGCCGCAGATCCAGCGCCTTGAGCGAGTCGGGCATCATCCCGAGCCACAACTCCCCGTCCAGGAACCGCACTTCGATCCCGCTGGTCCGCGGCGACCCGTCCTTGCGCAGGGTCGCGAGGATGTGGTGGGTGAAGGCCCCGAAGCGCTCCTCCACGGTCGCGGCGAGTTCGGGTTCCGCGGCGACGAATACCGCCCAGTTCGCTGTCATACGACCACTGTCCCGCCGATACCCGACATCCACTGTCCGGATTGGCGGACGCCGGGCACGCTTGGTGCCGCATCTTTACAGAACACCACTGCCCTTTTCGCCTCACTGACGGTAACTTCCGCCGGTAACCAGGAACCCAGTGCTGGAGGACCGATGCACGGGCCGACGCCGCCCTCCCCCCTGCCCACCGACCGGCTGCGGTTCGCCATGCCGCCGATGCACGAGTCGGTCGAGGACGAACGCCGGCACCGCAAGGAACGGCTCGCGGGCGCCCTGCGCCTGTTCGGCCGGTACGGCTTCGAGGACGGGGTCTCGGGGCACATCACCGCCCGCGACCCGGAGTTCACCGACTGCTTCTGGGTCAACCCCTTCGGGATGCCCTTCCGGCACGTCACCGTGAGCGATCTGGTGCTGGCCAACTCGGACGGCCAGGTCCTCCAGGGCCGCCACCACGTCAACCAGGCCGCGTTCACCGTGCACTCGCAGGTGCACGCCGCCCGCCCGGACGTCGTCGCGGTCGCCCACTGCCACTCCGTGCACGGCCGCGCGCTCTCCGCCCTCGGCGACTTCCTCGACCCGATCAGCCAGGAGAGCTGCGCCTTCTACGAGGACCACGCGCTCTACGACGCCTACAGCGGTGTCTCCGTCGACGCCGAGGAGGGCAAGCGGATCGCCGCCGGCCTCGGCTCGCGCAAGGCGCTGGTGCTGCGCAACCACGGCCTGCTCACCGTGGGCGACTCGGTGGACGCGGCGGCCTGGTGGTTCCTGTCCATGGAACGCTCCTGCCAGGTCCAGCTCCTCGCGAAGGCGGCCGGCCGCCCCCTCCTCATCGACCACAAACTCGCCGTCGCCACCCGCGAACAGACCGGCGGCGACCTCGTCGCGTGGATCAACTACCAGCCCCTGTGGCAGGACATCAGCCGCAGCGAACCGGACCTCCTCAGCTGAGGCCCCTACCGGAAACCCCGCAGCACCGCCGCCTTGGTCATCGTGAACTCCTCGTCCGTGAGCACCCCTTCCCGGTGCAGCTCCCCCAACTCCCGCAGCCTGCGCAGGAGTACGTCGTGATGGTCGGCCGGAGGCGGGACGGCGGCCGCCCGGCGGGGCCGGTCCGCGAACTCGCCGTTGTCGCCCTCGTGTTCCCGCGCCGACGGATGCGGCAGCCGCGCGGTCACCGCCGTCGCGACCAGCGCCGTGAGCAGATCCCGGCGGGTGCTGCCCCACAGATCGAGGGCGTACGGGTCCTTCTCCGGCGGCAGTTTCGAGAACACCGTCTCGCGGGTCACGAACCGCATGAACCCGTCCTCGTACCCGGAGTTGGGCAGCCACTCCACCTGGACGAGGTCGCCCACGGCGACTATGCGCGGCCCGGTGGCCCGCTTGACGCGCTCCGAGGTGTCGGCCCAGTCGATGCGCACCTGGGCGCCGTCGAACGACACCGTGCCGTCGGACGAACGCACCGAGACCGGCACCGGCGGCCCCGGCAGGAGATACGCCTTGGTCGGGTCCTTGGGGATCTGGTCGAGGAGCAGCCCGTGCCGGATCTCCTCCGCCACGTACTCGGCCACCCCGGACCGGTCGATGTCCACCATCAGCCGGTACGGATCCGCCGCGTCCGGCAGCCGTCCGCCGGTCGCCTGGAGCAACGGGTCGGCGCCCTCGCGCAGCCTCAGCCGCAGTCGGCCACGCTTGCGCTCGGGTTCGTAGACGACCCCCGCGACGGCTTCGAGGGGCACGGCGATCTCCCCGTACGTCTGCCGGAACAGTGGCACGGAGCGGTGAAGTCCCGGCGTGATACGGACCGTTGTGCCGTCGAAGGCCCAGGTCCCGTCGCGCTGGATGATCTCGGCCATGGGGAAATTCTCGCAGCCGGGTCAACACGGCGGCGCTCGCTTCACCCGCGCTGACCAGACCTGCCGGATGCGGGCCGTGTCCCGTAGGGCACAATCCGCTGTTGTCGTACGGGAGTTGCAAGGCGGTGGCCAAAGGCTTCGGAGCCGGCCGCCGAACGTGAGGGCCCGGGGTCGCGGGCCGCGGGGCATGGGGAAGGCAGGCGTCGGGCGTGGCGGTGCAGGAGGCGAGACAGGGCGGCGAGCACGTCGGTGCCCACGGAGGCGGCTGCACCTGCGGGGACTGCCCGCACGGAGCACGCGAGGGGCACCGGCGCGCGGTCGCCGCGTTCCTCGTCAAGCGGGACGGGTTCGCCGCCGGGGAAGGGCTGCCCGCGGCGGTGGCGCACTCGGTGTCCGCCTCCCGGCAGTGGGTCTCGGACGAACTGACCCAGTCCGCCGACGTCGTCGCCGAACGCGGCCGTGCCGAGGGCGGCGCCTGGCTGGCCCGCCTGTGGCACCGCACGGCCTTCGCGGTGTGGAGCGCCTTCGTCGTACTGCTCATGGTGCAGGCGCTCACCGCGATCGGCGCGGGCTGGACGGCGGCGCGTACGGCCGGACTGCTGGCCGCGCTCGTGGTCGCCGGCGCGCTGACCGCGGCCTCCTGGTTCCACCGCGCCCGCGGCGGGGCGCTGGCGCCGGTCATCGGTGAGGACAACCGGCTGTCGACCTCCCGCGCCGTGGCCGTGTCCTGGGTGCTGTTCGTGGCGTACGCGGTGCTGGTCCTGGCCGGCCGCCTCGCCGCCGCCTCCGACCACGCCGAGCGCGACGCCCTCATCTCCGGCCTCGAACTCGCCCGCGGCGCCGGTGTGGTGACCGTCCTCGCCGTGGTCTGCGCGATCGCCGTGCTCGTCCGCCGGGTCGTCGGCCTGCGCGTGCTGGGCCAGCGCCTCCAGAAACTCCCCGCCGACCGCCCCCGCGCCGCCGACCTGCTCACCGACGACGCGGGCCGCGGCACCTTCGCCGACATCCAGTACGTCGCGATCAGCGCCGTCGCCCTCGTCTTCGTGGCCGTACGCCTCGCCCGGCGCCCCGACCAACTGCCCGACCTGCCCTGGGGGTTGGCGGTGGTGGTGCTGATCTCGGCCGCGACGTACCTGGCCGGCAAGTACGCGGAGGGCGGCCGCCCGGTCATCCTCTCGGTGGTCCGTTCCCGTGAGGCGGGCGACCTCGACGCACCCATCCGCACCGGCGACGACATCGAGATCCGGGGCGCGGGCTTCGTGCCCCCGGGCGCCCAGACCGCCGACCGCCTCTCCCGCATGGTCGTCCGCATCGGCCCGGTCAACGTCCATGTCCCCCTGGTCCCGGTCACCGGCGGTTTCTCCAACCCGACGGACACCCTTTTGACCGTCCCGGTCCCGGTCGATGTCGAGCCCGGGCGCGTGGAGGTACAGGTCGTGACCGCGGCGGGCGTGGAGACCAACTCCTGCGTCGTCGACGTCACGGACTGACACCCGCGGCGGGTTGCCCACCGCACGAGCCGTGCCAAAGTCGCGAAAACTGGTTGAAGCATGATTGAGCGGGTCCCCCTATTCGTACGTATGGTCTGTTGAGGGGTCACGGCACAGCGGGCGAGAGGCGGCTAAGGGCGATGACTCACGGCACTCGAATGGATACGCAAACCCCGTACCTCGACGGCGACCGGAGCTGGCGGGACACCGCCACCCGATACGCCCTGCTCCCACTGCGCGTCTTCCTCGGCGTCACCTTCATCTACGCCGGCCTGGACAAACTCACCGACAGTGCCTTCATGAAGTCCTCCGGCGCCGGCTCGATCGGCGAGACGATGCGCGCGGTCCGCGACTCGTCGGCGATCCCGGCCCTGGTCGACCTGGCCCTGAAGAGTCCCGTCGGCTTCGGCTACGCCATCGCCTTCGGTGAACTCGCCGTCGGCATCGGCACGTTGATCGGCCTGCTGGCCCGCCTCGCCGCACTCGGCGGCGCGCTGATCTCGCTCAGTCTGTGGCTGACCATCAGCTGGGCCAACGACCCGTACTACTACGGCAACGACCTCGCCTACCTGATGGCCTGGCTGCCCCTCGTCCTCGCCGGAGCCTCCATGTTCTCCCTGGACTCGATGATCCGCGGCAGGCGGAGGCAACGGGCGGGCGGCTACCGGTAGCTCCCGAGGAGGGTGCCGCCGGCGGCTCGCCGCCGGGCTCTTTCCGGGCGGGCTGTCGGTCCCGTCCGTAGACGATCTTCAGCCGGATATGTCCGGACCCGGGTCGGCCGTGTTCCCGCGGCCGGCCCCTCGGCGTCTGCGGACCGCGCCGTTGATACCCGCCACCACGCCGGCCAGCACCAGGCCGACCGTGACCAGCGGGATCACCGCGAACCACTCGGTCACCCACAGCCCGCCCGCGTCCCCGGCATAGACCACGCCGGCGGCGGCGAGGAAGAGACCGGCGACCAGCTTTCCTGGCTGGAACTCATGACGCAGCACGGCTGACCTCCGCCTGTCCGACGCCGACCTGGAGGTCCAGGTCCAGCGTGCCGGTGCTCTTGACGCCCGTCGCCGGGGTCAGGGTGACCTGCTTGTGCTTGCCCGGCTCCACGTCCACGTCCTTCTTGTCGTCACCGGGCAACTGGATGTCCCCGACGCGTACGTCCACACTCAGGTTCACCGTCACGTTCGGCGGCACGATCACCTTCAGCTGACCGACGCCCACCTCGGCGTCCGTCGAGACCGTCTGCCCCTTGGTCAGCCGCAGTTGGGTCAGGTCGAGCGTGCCCACCCCGTTCCCCAGGTCGTACTTCTGCTGCACCTCCGCCACCGCCGCGGGCTGCCAGGTGAGGTGTTCCCAGTGCGTGGTGAGGTCCTTGGGCAGGGCAGCCGAGGCGGCGAGCAGGCCGGCCGTGACGATCGCGAGGAACACCGAGCTTGCCCCCGTCCGCCCGAGGAACGCGCTGACCGCGATCCCCAGGCCGAAGACGACGAGCGCACAGGCCAGGCCCGCCTGCAGGCTGGTGCCGAGCGTCTGGTCGTCCCACTTCGCGGCGGTGCCGAGGCCCCCCGCGAGCAGCGCGAGCAGGAACACCCAGCCGCCGATCCAGCGCGGACCGCGCGTTTTCGGAGGCGCCGGGCGCGGGACCCGCTGGTCCGCGGGCCAGTGCGGGTAGGAAGGGGCGAGCCTGAAGTCGATCACGTCCGCGATGTCTCGGTCGCGGGAGTCGCCGGGGCCCCACAGATAACCGGTGCCACCGACGTGTGTGCCGTCCTTGACGATCGGATCACGCCACCAGGAGGGGTAGGCGGTGGCCACCGGCGGCGCCTGGGCCTCCGGCGGGGCGTCGGCGACGGCCTGCGCGGCGAGCGGGTCGGGGTCGGGGGCGCCGCGCTGCTGCGACCAGTACCCCGCGCCCGCCAGCAGGAGGGAGAGGACGACGGCGAAGGTCAGCACACTCGCGTTGTTCAGCATCGACAGGAACACACCGCAGCCGACCAGCGCGAACAGCACGGCGGCCAGGGCCTGGCCGTCCACGCGGCCGGTGAAGAGCTTGCGGACCTCGTTCTCCTCCTCGTCGTCGTACGGGACGAAGAGCCATGCGAAGCCGTAGAAGATGAGGCCGATGCCGCCCGTCGCCGAGAGCACGGCGAGCGTGATGCGGAAGATCACTGGGTCCATGTCGCACTGCCGCCCGAGCCCCGCGCACACCCCCGCGAGCACCTTGGACCGCCGGTCCCGCCGGAACCGGTGCGGAGCCGCGGCCGCGGTGCCGCCGCCGGGCACGGCACCCGGCGAAGAGGCGGCACCCGCGCCGGGCACGGCGTCCTGCGGCCCGCCGCCCGCTCGGGGACGTGGGCCGGAGCCGGGTCCGGGACCCGTCGCGGCGCGCTCGTGATCTGTCATGCGTCCATGCTGCCCGCCGCGAGCCGCCGATGGCAGTCGGGACGACCCTGGCCGAACCCTGAAATCCGCCCTGACCCGGACCGGGGGAGTGTTCGAGGGGCTGAGGCCGTGGTGCGCGCCGGTGGGCTGTGCCGCGAGCGAGCTGTTCGCCGGGCGGGTGCGGTCGCCGCGGGCGGCCGGTTGCCCGCAGGGCTCCCGTGCCGTCGTGACTGACACCGCGACCGGCACCCGCGACCGGCCCCACGACTGGTACCGCGACCGGCTCGTGTGCCGGTGGCGCTCAGATCCCCCGCAGCCGCAGCCGCAGCCGCAGCCGCAGCCGCAGCAGCCATCGCAGCCGCCACCGACCCACGGACCGCCGTCACCCGCCTCGCCTTCCGGCAACCCGTCAGAACCCCCGCGGCACGCCGTTTTCGCGGACCGAGCGTGCCGGATTCGAAGATCAGGGGAGTCTCGGGGGTCGACCCTGATGCCCTGAACGGCGGGGCGTGTGAACATCGGTGGCATGCCGGAAGCCGCAGCATTGCCCGTCGAGGACCCGCGGCCGCCGCGCAAGCTCTACCGCAGCAGTGACGGACGCTGGCTCGGTGGTGTGGCGCGGGGGCTCGCCGGGCATCTCGGGCTGCCGGTGATCTGGGTGCGGCTGGTGTTCGTGGGGCTGTTCCTCGCGGACGGACTCGGCGCGCTGCTGTACGCCTCGTTCTGGTTCTTCGTGCCGCTCGGCGTCGGCGGCGTCGCCGGTCAGCGGCCCCCGTCGCTCGTCTCCACCGAGACCTCGCCGGACGGCCGTCGCAGGCTCGTCGCCCGCAAGCCGGACAAGGGCCAGATCGTCGCCCTCCTCCTCATGGTCGTCGTGGCGCTGGTCTTCGTCGGCAATGTGAACCTGGGCAATGGCGCCAAGGCCTATCTCTTCCCGACCGTCCTCGTCGGCGCGGGCGTCGCCCTCGTCTGGCGCCAGGCGGACAACGCCCGCCGGGCCCGCTGGGCCGAGGTCGGCAGCCGCCGCCGTACGCTCAGCCTGCTGCGCGCGGGCGGCGGTGTCCTGCTGGTCACCGCCGGCGCCACCGCGATCTTCGTCCTCCAGGGCTCCGCCGACCACCTCGGCTCGGTCCTCCAGGCCGCCCTCGCGGTCCTCGTCGGCATCACCCTGCTCGCCGGCCCGTACCTCGTGCGGATGACCCAGGACCTCTCCGAGGAACGCCTGATGCGCATCCGCGCCCAGGAGCGTGCCGAGGTCGCCGCCCATGTCCACGACTCCGTGCTGCACACCCTGACCCTGATCCAGCGCAACGCGGAGAGCCCGAACGAAGTGCGCCGCCTGGCCCGCGCCCAGGAGCGCGACCTCCGGGCATGGCTCTACAAACCGGAGGGCACCGGCAAGGACGAGGCCGACGAACCCGACACCCTCGCCGAGGCGGTGCGCCGCAGCGCGGCCGAGGTCGAGGACAAGCACGGTGTCCCCATCGAGGTGGTCATCGTCGGCGACTGCCCGCTCGACGACAGGATCGGTGCCCAGATGCAGGCCGCGCGCGAAGCTATGGTCAACGCGGCCAAGTACGGTGGCGAGGGCGGCGCCGTACAGGTCTACGCCGAGGTGGAGGGGAAGACGGTCTTCGTGTCCGTCCGTGACCGCGGACCGGGTTTCGACCTCGACTCGATACCCGCCGACCGCATGGGTGTCAGAGAATCGATCATCGGCCGTATGGAGCGCCACGGCGGTACGGCCCGACTGCGCGCGGTGCCGGACGGCGGTACCGAGGTCGAGCTGGAGATGGAGAGGGCGGAGAAGACGTCATGAGCGACGCGACCGAGACGAACGAACCGGCGGAGCCGACCGGCGGGAGCGCGGGCGGGCGTCACGTGCGCGTGGTCCTCGTCGACGACCACCGCATGTTCCGCACGGGGGTCCAGGCCGAGATCGGCCGCACCGACGAGACCGGGGTCGAGGTGGTCGGCGAGGCCGCGGACGTCGATCAGGCGGTCACGGTGATCACCGCGACCCGCCCCGAGGTGGTCCTCCTCGACGTCCACCTCCCGGGTGGCGGCGGGGTCGAAGTCCTGCGCCGCTGCGCCCCGTTGATGAGCGACGCCGAGCAGCCCGTCCGCTTCCTCGCCCTGTCCGTGTCGGACGCGGCGGAGGACGTGATCGGGGTGATCCGCGGCGGTGCGCGCGGCTACGTCACCAAGACGATCACCGGCACGGACCTCGTGAGCTCCATCTTCCGGGTCCAGGAGGGCGACGCGGTCTTCTCGCCCCGCCTGGCCGGCTTCGTCCTCGACGCCTTCGCGTCGACCGACGCCCCGCCGGTCGACGAGGACCTCGACCGCCTCACCCAGCGCGAGCGCGAGGTGCTCCGCCTCATCGCGCGCGGCTACGCCTACAAGGAGATCGCCAAGCAGCTGTTCATCTCGGTGAAGACGGTCGAGTCCCATGTCTCGGCGGTACTGCGGAAGCTCCAGCTGTCGAACCGGCACGAGCTGACGCGGTGGGCGACGGCACGTCGACTGGTGTGACCCGTAAGGGAGTTCACCCGGGACCTCTGGGGGATACCCCGGGGATTCACACCACCCGGGTCGCCCCCGCGAACGGCATCTCGTCGATCGGCGCCAGCCGGACCGGCGCCGTCGGGTTCGGGGCGTGGATCATCTGGCCGTCGCCGACGTAGATGCCGACGTGACTGATGCCGGAGTAGAAGAACACCAGGTCGCCGGGGCGCAGTTCGGACCGGGAGACCCGCTGGCCCGCGTTGATCTGAGCGTAGGTCGTGCGGGGCAGGGAGACCCCGGCGGAGCTGTACGCGGCCTGGACGAGGCCCGAGCAGTCGAAGGCGTTGGGGCCTGTCGCGCCCCAGACGTAGGGGCTGCCGAGCTTCTGGTAGGCGTAGGAAACGGCCGCCGCCGCACGGGAGTTGGGGGCGTCGGCCCGAGCGGCGGAAGAACCGGGAGCGGCCAGCGCGCCCCGGGCCGTGGTCGACGACCGTGACGCGCGGCCGGTGCCACCCGCCTCGCCGACCTGCGCCCGCTGCTGCGGGGGCAGGGTGGACAGCAGGCGGCGGGCCTGGTCCAGCTTGCCGTTGATCGTCTTCTTCTGCTTGCCCAGCTCCGCCTGCCGGGACTTCAGCGAGGTCAGCTCGATGTGCGCGGCGCCGCGCAACTGCTCGATCTCGCGCAGCTGTTGGCGGACCAGTTCCACGGCCGCCGTCTGCCGGTGGCCCACCCGGTCGGCGAACTCGGCGCCGTCCAGATACCGTTCGGGGTTGTCCGAGAGCATGAGCTGCACCGCGGGGTCGATCCCGCCGCTGCGGTACTGCGCGGCGGCGACGTAACCCAGCGAGTCCCGGGCCGAGTTGAGCTTCTCCGTCTTGCGTGCCGCCTCGTCCCGCAGGGTGTTCAGCCGCTTCTCGGCCGCGTCCGCCTTCTCCTTCGCGCCGTCGTACTTCTCGGTCGCGACCTCCGCCTCCTGGTACAGCTTGTCCACCTTGGCCTTGACCTGCGTCGGTGTCAGCTGTGGCTCGGCGTGCGAGGTCCCGTCGAAGGCGGTCGCCGTCGCCGCGCCCGCGAGGGCGATCGTCGCCGCCGTCCGGGCTGTGTTGCCGCTGAGCGAGCGCTGTCGGGGCTTGCGGTGCGCTGCCACGTGGACTGCACGTCCTTTCGTACGACCGCCGGGGGAGCGGGCGATTGCGCGTCCGGCGGCGGCCTGCACAGGGGGAGCGGGCCGCCGCCGGACAGTCTTCGGCGGTGGTGGCCGACTGCCGCCCCTGGTCCGGGCGGCGGTGGGGAGCCGGTCACCTGGTGGAGGACGCTAAACCTGATGGTGACGGCCCGGTAACGCATGTCCACAACTGGCATGAGGTGATCGGCGATTGACCGCAAGTGACGGTGATCCCGGTCCGGGGCCGCCGCCTTCGCACGGAGCGCTGACCGAAGCGGCGGTTCCGACGCGGGGCGGGACGGGACGGTGCTATGGGCCGCATATATGCAAGGACCGGGAAGCGCTAACGAGGGCCGGTGTCGGACGGTCCCCGAGCCCCTGATTAGGCTCCGGACCCATGGACGTACTCATCCATCTCTTCGTCGGCCTGCACATCATCGGCATCGCCGCGCTGCTCGGCGGTTTCCTCACCCAGATGAAGGCGATGGGCCAGGGCACGGCCCGCTTCGTCCCCGGCATGCTGCACGGCGCGCTGACCATGCTGGTCACCGGCGCGATCCTGGTCGGCCTCAACCAGGCCGACGATCAGCACGTCAACAACATCAAGATCGGCATCAAGCTCGCGCTGCTGATCGTGATCCTCGGCCTCGTCTATGTGAAGCGCGACGAGGAGGCGGTCGACAAGAGCCAGTTCGCGCTGGTGGGCGGGCTGACCATGGTGAACATCTTCATCGCGGTCCTGTGGACGTGACCCCGGACGCGGCGGCGAGGTAGAACCGGACCGTCCCCGCGGCGACCACCAGCCAGGCCGCCACCGCGATCCACAGCACCACCTCCCCGGGCGTCCGCAGCCACGAGACGTCCACGGCGGTACCCACGGACAGCATGGTCGCCGCCGTCATCCCCAACGGGAACACGGTCGACCAGCGGCGCACGTCGAAGCGCAGCCGCGGCCAGGCGGCCTCGGCGGCCACCAGGACCACGCACCAGGCCACGTCGAGCACCAGCAGCACGACGGTCACGGCCCGCAGGACGCCCCGGTCGTCGGAGTTCCACAGGTACAGGCGCGCGCTGTCGGCGGCGATCAGCTTCGACCCGGCCAGCGCCGAGACGGCCAGCGCGCCGCCGACGATCCAGTGGTCCCCGGCCCCGGTGATCACCTGCTGCCACTCGAAACGGGCGAGCGCGAAGCCGTAGAGGACCAGCCCGAACCAGAACAGCACCAGCGCCGTGTGTGCGAGCCAGGCCACCGACTCGGCCGCGGCGATCGTCGCCCCCAGGACGGCCAGCGACTGGGTGGCCACACAGCCGAGGAACACGGTCCCGGGCATACGTCCTTGCCAGGTCCGTACGACCCGCACGAGCAGCCAGGGCCACAGCACCGCCGCCAGCGCCAGCAGCGCCTCGGCCACCGTCTGCCGACCCGCCGCCGAGAACCGCGTTCCCAGTACGGCGGTCGCGGCCGTGGCGGTCAGCGCGCCGGGCGTCCCCGCTTCCGTGAGCCACCGCCGCCGGTCCCACAGCAGGCGTACGGCGAAGTCCGCGGCCAGTCCCAGCCAGAAGGCGCACGCCACCACGAAGGCGATGCGGGACAGCACCCCGTACCCCGTGACCCGCAGGCCGACCGACACGATCGCGGTGGCCATCACGACGGCCCCGGCCGCCGGCGGACGCTGCGCCCACCAGGCGCGGAAGCGGGAGATACCGGTATCGGACATGGCCCGATGCTAGGGAGCGGCCCCGGTGCCGACGACGGGCCACGCGCGCGTGGGGCTCAAAAACACCTGCACGCGTGTGTGCGTGCCGAGAACCCGCTCAGGCCGGCCGCACCACGCTGTGGACGGTCGCCGCGCCGTCGTGGTGGACAGGCTCCTCGCGGACGTAGGCGCCGGGCTTCGGGGCGTGGATCATCGTGCCGTCGCCTACGTAGACACCGACGTGGGTGATGTCGTCGTGGAAGAAGACCAGGTCACCGGGTTGCGCGTCGGCAAGGGAGACCGTCGTGCCGGCGTTCGCCTGGTCGGTGATCACGCGCGGGAGGGTCACCCCGGCGGCCTTCCAGGCGGCCTGGGTGAGGCCCGAGGAGTCGTACGAGCCGGGTCCGGCGGCGCCCCAGACGTACGGCTTGCCGACCTGCGCGCGGGCGAAGGCGACTGCCTGCTGCTGCGCGAGCGCCGCCGCCTCCTGCCGCTTCCGCGCGGTCGGCCGCGCCAGCAGTTCGCGCGCGGTGGAGAGCTTCTTCTGGACCGTGGCCTTGGCCGTCCTCAGGTCGCTCTGCGTGTCGTCGGGCGTGGGGAGGCTCTCGGGCGTCTCATGCCGAACCGCGTTCTTCTGGCGGCTGGTCAGCCGGCTCATCAGCTGGGCCTGCTCGAAGTAGTCCTGTGGGGTGTCCGGGAGCAGGAACGTCGAGGCGTCCGGGGCGGAGGCCCTGGTGCGGTACTGCGCGGCGGTGAACGAACCCAGCCGCTCCCGCGCGGAGTTGAGCGTCCGCGCGAGCTTGGGCACGTCCTCCGGGCCGGTGTCGACGCGCCCGCGCTGCCTGGCCGCCCTCTCCCTGGTCGCGTTGTACGTCTCGGTCCCCGACTCCGCCCGCCGGTAGAGGTCGTCGACCTTCCGCTCGACCTCTCCGAGGCTCCGGTCGCCGTCGTCGGCGGCGGGGGTCCATATGCCTGCGATGCGCGAACCCGCGGAACGCGGCTTGCGGTGCGACGACGCCAAAGGAGACGACTCCTTCCAGATGATGCCTACGGTCCGTGCCCGGAACGGGAGTTGGACCGACGCACCCCAGGTCGGCGGGGTCGTACGGCTTGATCGAACGCTAACCAATTCGTGTGGCTTGTGTGAAGGTTGATGGCCGATATGCCCGGTACGCGGCCGTGAGCTTGGCCATGCTCGGGGTCGGTCGTCGCTGGTCGTGACCGACCGGTTCTGGACCGTGAATTTTCCCGAGTTTTCGGGGTGGCAGTCGGTTGTCAGTGGGGCGCCCTAAACTCGGAAGGCGATGAGCAGCCTCTTTGACGACAGCTTCCTGGCGGATCTCCAGGGCCCCCGTGCCCACGAGGGAGAGCCCCCGCCCCCGCCCGAGGACGAGCACGGACCGGAGCCGATTCCGGACGACCTGTTCGGCGGGAAGTTCGACGTGCCCGCGAGCAGAGACGCCCACTACCGGGACGGCGCCCCCCGTCCGGTGGCCGACCCGGCGGCGCTGCTCGACGGGCTGAACGAGAACCAGCGCGCGGCCGTCGTCCACTCCGACACCCCGCTGCTCATCGTGGCCGGCGCCGGCTCCGGCAAGACCCGCGTGCTCACCCACCGCATCGCCTACCTCCTCGGCGAGCGCAATGTGCACCCCGGGCAGATCCTCGCGATCACCTTCACGAACAAGGCCGCGGGCGAGATGAAGGAGCGCGTCGAGCAGCTCGTCGGCCCGCGCGCCAACGCGATGTGGGTGATGACCTTCCACAGCGCGTGCGTCCGCATCCTGCGCCGCGAGTCGAAGAAGCTCGGCTTCACGTCCTCGTTCTCGATCTACGACGCCGCCGACTCCAAGCGGCTGATGGCCCTGGTCTGCCGCGACCTGGACCTCGACCCGAAGCGCTTCCCCCCGAAGTCCTTCAGCGCCAAGATCTCGAACCTGAAGAACGAGCTGATCGACGAGGAGGACTTCGCCGCCCAGGCCGCCGACGGTTTCGAGAAGACCGTCGCCCAGGCCTACGCGATGTACCAGTCGCGGCTGCGCGAGGCCAACGCCCTCGACTTCGACGACCTCATCATGACGACGGTCAACCTGCTGCGCGCCTTCCCGGACGTCGCCGAGCACTACCGCCGCCGCTTTAGGCACGTCATGGTCGACGAGTACCAGGACACCAACCACGCGCAGTACGCGCTGGTGCGCGAGCTGGTCGGCACCTCCGAGCACCCGGTCGACGTCCCGCCCAGCGAACACGACCTGCCGCCCGCCGAGTTGTGCGTCGTGGGTGACGCCGACCAGTCGATCTACGCCTTCCGCGGGGCGACGATCCGCAACATCCTCCAGTTCGAGGAGGACTACCCGAACGCGACGACGATCCTCCTGGAGCAGAACTACCGCTCCACGCAGACGATCCTGAGCGCGGCCAACGCGGTCATCGAGCGCAACGAGTCCCGCCGCCCCAAGAACCTGTGGACCAACGCGGGCGCGGGCGCGCAGATCACCGGCTATGTCGCGGACACGGAGCACGACGAGGCGCAGTTCGTCGCCGAGGAGATAGACCGTCTCACCGACGCGGGTGACGCGAAGGCCGGAGACGTCGCCGTCTTCTACCGGACGAACGCCCAGTCCCGTGTCTTCGAGGAGATCTTCATCCGCGTCGGCCTGCCCTACAAGGTCGTCGGCGGTGTCCGCTTCTACGAGCGCAAGGAGGTCCGGGACGTCCTGGCCTACCTGCGCGTCCTGGCCAACCCGGAGGACGCGGTCCCGCTGCGCCGCATCCTCAACGTCCCCAAGCGCGGCATCGGCGAGCGCGCCGAGGCGATGATCGACGCCCTCTCGCAGCGCGAGAAGATCAGCTTCCCGCAGGCGTTGAAGCGCGTCGACGAGGCCTACGGCATGGCCGCGCGGTCGACGAACGCGGTCAAGAAGTTCAACACGCTGATGGAGGACCTCCGGACGATCGTCGAGTCCGGCGCGGGCCCGGCGACGGTCCTGGAGGCGATCCTCGAACGCACCGGCTACCTCGCCGAGTTGCAGGCCTCCACCGACCCGCAGGACGAGACCCGCATCGAGAACCTCCAGGAACTCGCCGCCGTAGCGCTCGAGTTCGAGCAGGAGAACAGTGACGGGGAGAGCGAGACGCCGGTCGGGCTCGCCGCCTTCCTGGAGCGGGTGGCGCTGGTCGCCGACTCCGACCAGATCCCCGACGAGGACGAGGACGGCTCCGGAGTCATCACGCTGATGACCCTGCACACCGCCAAGGGCCTCGAGTTCCCGGTCGTCTTCCTCACCGGCATGGAGGACGGCGTCTTCCCGCACATGCGCGCCCTCGGCCAGGCCAAGGAGCTGGAGGAGGAGCGGCGCCTCGCGTACGTGGGCATCACGCGCGCGCGGGAACGCCTCTACCTGACCCGCTCGTCGCTGCGCAGCGCGTGGGGACAGCCGTCGTACAACCCGCCCTCCCGCTTCCTGGAGGAGATCCCGGCGGCGCACGTGGAGTGGAAGCGGACCGGCGCGATGGCCGCTCCGCCGTCGACGGGACCGGCCTCGGGTATCGCGTCCTCGCTGTCCTCGTCCCGCTCGCGCTCGTCGGCGGCGGGCGCCTCGGGCTTCGCCACCCGCCGCACCTCGGAGAAGCCGGTCGTGGCACTGGCCGTCGGCGACCGGGTCACGCACGACCAGTTCGGGCTCGGCACGGTGGTCGGCGTGAACGGCACGGGGGCGAACGCGGAGGCGACGGTCGACTTCGGGGAGCCGAAGCCGAAGCGGCTGCTGCTGCGGTACGCGCCCGTGGAGAAGCTGTAAGCCGTACTGGCTTGAGTCGTAAGGGAGTTGGGGCGGCGGCTTAGGTCGGGTCGAGCCCGTGGCTGCGGAGCCACGGGAGCGGGTCGATCGCCGCCCCGCCCGCCGGGCGCACCTCGAAGTGCAGGTGCGGGCCGGTGGAGTTGCCGGAGTTCCCGGAGTACGCGATCGAGTCGCCGGCCTTCACCGTCGTACCGGAGGCGACCCGGTAGCTGGAGAGGTGGCAGTACCAGGTCTGCGTGCCGTCCTTCTCCGTGAGGATCAGCATGTTGCCGTAGGCGCTGTTCCACTTCGTGGAGACGACGCCGTCGGTCGCGGCCATCACGTTCGTGCCGTACGAGACGGGGAAGTCGATGCCCGTGTGCACGGACATCCAGTTGACGCCGGCCTGGCCGAAGTAGGCGCTGAGGCCCTTCTGCGTCACCGGCAGCACGTACTTGGGGCGCAGCCGCTCCTTGCGGGCCGCCTCCGCCGCCGCCTTCTTCTTCTCGGCCTCCTGCTGGGCCTTGAGGTCGATACGTTCCTGCGTACGGCTGGCCCGGTCGGCGAAGTCGTCGGCACCGGCCGACAGGCTCTTGATCTGGGCGTCCAGCTTGTTGTTCGCGACGGACGGCTTGACCGAGGTCGCGTCGGACGCGGAGGCCGTCGTGTCGCTGCCGCCGGTGAACGTGCCGACGGACGCGGCGGCGATCCCGGCGACCCCCATCACACACGCGGACGGTACGGCGATGGTCATCAGCGCGGACCGCTTCGGGGGCGTACGGCGGCGGGAACGGCTCCCGTTGCGGGCCGCGGCGCGCGAACCGGCCGGGGCCGCGGAGGGGGTGAACTCCTCCTGGTCGTCGAGGAGTTCGGGCTGCGACGAGGACGCGTCCGGTTCCGGCTCGGCCTCGTCGAGGACGGGCATCTCGCCGGTGGCGGTCAACTCGCCGGTCAACTCGCCGTCTTCCGGGGCGGGTTCGTCGTACGTGCCCTCGTGCGTCCCGTCGTACGACGCCTGTTCAAAGGTGGTGGTCGCGTCGGCGGCGGTGCCGTCGGCGTTCCACTGCGTGGCGTCGTACGTGCCGGTGTCGAAGGTCTGCGTGCCCCATTGCCACTGCTGGGTCTGGTCGGCGGGGGTGGCGGCATGCGCCGAAGTGTCGGGCTGGAGCCAGGCGTTCGCGTCCCACTGGCCGCTGACATCGGGGGCACCGGTCTGCGGCGGGATGGCGGACAGCTGCTGGTAGTCGGCCGACCAGGCGGTGGTCTCGTAGGCGCCCGTGTCGTAGGCGGCGTGGTGCTGGGCCGCGTACGGGTCGTAGTTCAGGGTGTGTTGGGCACCCGTGGACCAGCCGGAGGAGTCGTAGGCGCCGGTGTCGTGGCCGTGGCTCTGACCGCCGCCCGGCATGTCGCCGAAGAGGGGGTCGGTCGCGAAGGTCGCGGTGGCCTGGGCGGCCGCGCCCGGGTGGAAATCCGTGGCGGTGTGGTCGCCGTACGTGGTGAAGTCACCGTACTGGGCGTCCTGCCCGCCGTACGACGCGTAGTGCGCCGAGGTGGCATCGGAAGCCGGAGCCGGGGTGGTCATGGTCCCCGACGGGTGACGATCGTTCACCAACTTCTCTATTCGCCTCGACAACAGGGGCTGCCAGAGCAGTGCGGTGGACTGTACCCGGCAGTATGCGGGCACGACAATCTTCGTCAGGTTTCGCGTCAGCAGGAAACGGGCATTCGGCCGTGTTTCGGGGGACGGCGGGCACGGGTTTGGCCGTGGGTTCGAATAGCGTTCGATCTTCGGGGTGCTGTGTGCCCGCTGTCGGTATCCGGTCAGGCCACTGTCAGACCTCCGGCGTGGGGGCTCGCGTGGGCGCCGGTGCGGTTCGCGGCCGGGGTTTTTGGCAGCGGGGTGTCGAGGGCCTGGCGGATGCCGGTCGCGACGGCCGGGTGGACCGGCAGGGCGAGGTGGCCGATGCCGCTGACCTGGACGTTCTGGGCGATCAGGTCGGGATGGTCGACGCAGGCCGTCTCCAGCGGCTCCATCAGGTGGTCGAGGTCGCTCCAGAAACTGACGAAGTGCGTACGGCAGCCGGGCGCGGGGCGGGCCAGCTCCTCGATCACCGGCGAGCCGGGCCGCATCTGCCGGACGATCGGGTGGGCGTTGGCCAGCGGGACGACGGCCGTGCCGGAGTGCGGGGTGCCGAGCGTCACCAGCGTGCGGACCCGCAGGTCGCCGCCGAGCCGCTGCACGTAGTACCGCGCGATCAGCCCGCCGAGGCTGTGCCCAACGATGTCGACCTCCCGGCTGCCGGTGCGCTCGCAGATCTCCTCGATGTGTCGGCCGAGCAGTTCGGCGGCGGTGCGGATGTCGCAGGTCAGCGGCGAGTAGTTGAGGGACTCGACTTGTCGGCGGCCGTGCTGGGCCAGGGAACGGCGCAGCAGCACGAAGACCGAGCGGTTGTCGATGAACCCGTGCAGCAGCACCACCGGCGGCTTCGCCTCGGTCGGCAGCTGCGTCGCGTCCTCCGGTGCGGGCGGCTCGGGCAGGGGTTCCCGGTGTTCCTGGGTGATGCCGGAGGGATAGAGGAGGAGGTGGCCCGCGAGGATCACGATCTCCAGGGCGGTCGCTTTCAGGAGGGTCATCGAGAGGCCCGCCAGCCTGCTGGGCAGGAGGCGCTGACATAGCGGGAGAAAGGGCGCTGCGACCCCGGTGACCTTCATGGCCGACCTCCTGTCGGCACACGGAACGACAGCTCCGTCCCCCGTGTGCCCTCGTGGGAGGCCACGGCGAGGATCACCGGCGGTGCCCGAGGGGTACGCGTGGGGTGGGTGCGGCGCACGGCGTGACCGACGCCGTCGATGTACCGAGGAGCCCTGTCGGTCTGGCGACGAGGCTTCCCGCTGTCGTGCCGTACCTGCCCTGCGTGCCCTACGTGCCTGCGCCGATGCGCCGTACCACCGGGCCGCGCGGCCTGCGGCGCGGTGGTACGGCGACCTCGTTGCGGCTCCCGGTGCGCTTGTTCCCGCTGGAACGCTGCGCGGTGAACGTGTCCCATCGTGTGATTTCCCCCTCGGTATCCGCCGCGAAACTGCCGGTTGCGGGATGCTGGAGATAACGTTCGTTCACTTCCCGCACTGATGCGGGTACCGCGGTACCCGTGGGTAGGGATGAACGCAGTCGCTTCATGGAGGCAGTGATGGGTGTGGCAGCCGGTCCGATCCGCGTGGTGGTGGCCAAGCCGGGGCTCGACGGCCACGATCGCGGGGCCAAGGTGATCGCGCGGGCGCTGCGCGACGCAGGTATGGAGGTCATCTACACCGGCCTCCACCAGACCCCCGAGCAGATCGTCGACACCGCGATCCAGGAGGACGCCGACGCGATCGGCCTCTCCATCCTCTCCGGCGCCCACAACACCCTCTTCGCCGCGGTCATCGACCTCCTCAAGCAGCGCGAGGCGGAGGACATCCTCGTCTTCGGCGGCGGCATCATCCCGGAGGCGGACATCGCCCCCCTCAAGGAGAAGGGCGTCGCGGAGATCTTCACGCCCGGGGCGACGACGCAGGCGATCGTGGACTGGGTGCGGGAGAACGTCCGGCAGCCGGCCGGGGCGTAGGGCCTGCAGGGGTTTCTTTTCAGCGCGGGCCGGCGTTTTCAGCCCGTCCGGCGTTTGAGGACGAGGCCGTTCAGGCCGAAGGGGGGTTTGGGGGCACAGCCCCCAAGCTTCTACGGCGCCTCCAACACCCCTAGTTCCTCCGTCATCGCCGCGCGCAACCGCAACGTCGTGACCAGCCGCTGAAACGCCTCCGCCCAATAACCCCCCGCACCCGGCGCCGCATCCTCCGTCTCGTCCGGCACCGCCAGCAACCCGTCCAGCCGACCCGCCTCGCCCGGATCGAGACACCGCTCGGCCAGCCCCATCACCCCACTGAAACTCCACGGGTAACTCCCCGCGTCCCGCGCGATGTTGAGCGCGTCCACGACAGCCCGCCCAAGCGGCGCAGCCCACGGCACCGCACACACCCCGAGCAGCTGAAACGCCTCGGACAGCCCCTGCGCCGCGATGAACCCGGCGACCCAGTCGGCCCGTTCGCCCCCGCCCAGCGTGCTGAGCAGCTTGGCGCGCTCGGCCAGGGACACGGCCCCCGGCCCGCCCGCCTCCGGTGCCGACGGAGTCCCCAGCAGCGCCCGGGCCCACTCGGCGTTCCGCTGCCGTACCGCCGCCCGGCACCACGCGGCGTGCAACTCGCTCCGCCAGTCGTCCGCCACCGGAAGCGCCACGATCTCCGCGGGCGTACGTCCGCCGAGCCGCCGCTCCCAGGTCCCGAGCGGCGTCGCCTCCACCAACTGGCCGAGCCACCACGAGCGTTCACCCCGACCCGCCGGAGCCTTGGCCACCACACCGTCCCGCTCCATCCCCGAGTCGCACTCGTGCGGCGCCTCGACCACCAGGCCCGGTTCCTCGCGCGTACGGTCGACGGCCACGCAGGCCGACGCCCGGACCGCCATCCGCGCGGCGAGCGCCGAACCGGGGAGCGCCGACAGCAACTCCGCCGCCGTGGCACGGACGTTGCGGCTCCGGTCGGCCAACGCCTGCTCCAGGAAGGGCTCGTCCTCGGCGGAGAGCCTCATCCGCAGCGAGTCGAGGAACATCAGCCGGTCCTCGGCCCGCTCCGTCGCCCAGGTCGTGACGAGCAACTCCCGCGCGGCGGGCGGCCGGTGCGTCCGTATCGCCGCGAGCAGGGCGACCCGCTCGGCGAACAGCCCCTCCTGCCACAGCAGTTGGACCTGCTCCGGGTCGGCGAGGTCCGGCAGGGCCGTGCCGCCGCCCGGCGTCGCGCGCAGGGCGAACCGCCAGTCCGGGTTCAGCCGGGCCAGCCACAGCGCGCGCGGGCCCGCGAACTCCAGCGCCGCCGGCCGCAGATCCGTACGCCCCCGGGCCGCGTCCAGCAGCGCGGGCAAGGCCTGGACGGGGGCGGCGAACCCGCGCGCGTTGGCCGCCGTCAGCCACTGGGGCAGCAGCTCCATGAGATCCGGCGAGGTGCCCCTACGGCCCCCACCGCCCGTACCCGGACGGTCGGTCAGCAGCATCGCCAGCCTGCGCGCCGCCGCGGCGGGCAGCGCCGGACGCGCGTCGGGCGCGGCCGGTTCCGGACGCTCGGCCGCCCGCGTCGGAGTCAGCCCCGCCCGCCGCCGTACGGTCTCCACGGCCGCCGCGTCCAGCAGGGCCACGGGTGCGTCCTGGCCCGGCGCGCACCCCGGAGGCGTACGACGGTCCGTGCCGAGCAGCGCGGCGGTGACGAGCTCTTCCCAGTCGCCCGCCGGGGGCGCCGGAGCGGAGGTGCTGTTCATGCGGTGCCTTCCGTCGAGTTGGTGAGTGGGCTCAGCACAGGGACACCGGCTCTCCCGCCCCCTCCGGCCAGGCCGTCAGTGGGGTGAAACCCCGGTGGCCCAGTTCGCCGAAGACCTTCACCGGGGCGCCGCCGGAGAGGGCAACGAGCCGCCACAGGCCGGGGCGGGAACGGGCGGTGGGCGTGAGAGGGAGCGCCAAGTCCGCGTCGGCGTCCGCCAGTTGCCAGGAGTCGCCGTCCGGGGTGGGGACGACCCGGTCCAGCGTCACGGGGACGGAATCCAGCCAGGGGTCGTGCCGTAGCGCTTCCCCGTAGTGGACGGCGGCCTGAGCCGTCGTCACCCCTTGCGGCCGTGCCGTCGTAGGCGAAGGTGCCGCGAACTGCTCACCCAGGGACGCCCGGAGCTGTCCGGCGCCCGGGAACGCGGACACCTCCGCGTCCAGGGCGAGCCCCATGGGCAGCGCCAGCTCGGGGGCGCGGCCGGCGGCGCCGTAGGAGAGGAGGAGGGACGTGCGGCCCGAGTCCGTGCCGTGCAGCCAGATTCTTCGGGTCGTCAGTTTCGGGTCCGTCGTGTCGTACTGGGCGAGGACCAGCCAGTGGTCGCGCAGGGGCGGGCCGTCCGGTGCGGCGGGCAGGCCGATGCGGGAGCGGACCGTGGCCGCCAGGTCGTCGGGCAGGTGCTCGCGGCGCAGCCAGGCCTGGTCGAGGAGGTGGAGCAGGGCGCTCTCCTCCAGCAGGCGGACCGGCCAGCCGGGGCCCGAGGACGGGATCGCCCCCAACTCCCTTGCGCGCGCGGCCAGTCCGGGGGCCTGGGCGTCGACCATGCGGGCCGCGGTCTCCTCCCACAGTCCGTACCCCGCCTGCTCCGCCGAGGCCAGGCCGGTGCGCAGCAGGTCCGTCAGCCGCTGCTCCAGCTCGCCCGCACCCGCGGTGATCCGCTCGGCCCGGCGCTCCGCCCGGCGCCGCGCGGCTTCCGGATCAGCGGCGGCCGGGGAAGCGGACGCCCCCGCCGCCCGCTTCTCCTCCGTCCGCTTCCGCCGCCCCGCCAGCCACTCCTCGGCCCAGCCCGGCGCCTGCCGCGACGGGACCGCGCCGTCCTCGCCCGCCCACAACAGCAGCAGTCCCAGCGCGTGCTTGCACGGGAACTTGCGGCTCGGGCAACTGCACTTGTACGCCGGACCCGCGGTGTCCGCGATGTCGACGACCGTCTGATACGGCTTGCTGCCACTGCCCTTGCACAGCCCCCACACCGTCCCCTCGTCAGAACTGCCCGCCTCGGACCACGGCCCCGCCGCCCCGAGCTTGCTTCCCGCTTTGCGTGACGCTGCGTCAGGCGCCAGTGCCAGCACCTGATCAGCCGTCCAGCGCACCCCCTGCTGAGTCATGTCATCGAAGGTAGATCCCGGCACTGACAATCGGTCCGCGAGCGGGCGGCGGGCGGCTGGCGGGGCGCTGGGGTGCAGGCGGGCTGCGGGTGGTGGTGCGGACGGTCCCGCGACCGGCTTCGCGAACGCGTTTTCGCAGGTCGGAACGCGTTGTCAGTGGGGTCGTGCAAGGTGGACACCAGATCCGAACCGGCCGAGCTGGAGGGGGCCTCAGCCATGACTGTGTCCGTAGGAACCACGCCTGAGCAGGCGAACGAGAAGCCGTCGGACGAGGCGTTGCGGCCGCACGCCGAAGACGCCTTTGCCGGTGAACTCGCCGCGCTGGCCGCGCAGGACGACCGGCCGCGTCCGGTCCGCTGGAAGATGTCGCCGTGGGCGGTCGCCACCTATCTGCTCGGCGGCACGCTGCCGGACGGCACGGTGATCACGCCGAAGTACGTCGGCCCGCGCCGCATCGTCGAGGTCGCCGTCACCACCCTCGCCACCGACCGCGCCCTGCTGCTGCTCGGCGTGCCCGGCACGGCGAAGACCTGGGTGTCCGAGCACCTCGCGGCGGCGGTCAGCGGTGACTCGACCCTGATCGTGCAGGGCACCGCCGGCACCCCGGAGGAGGCGATCCGCTACGGCTGGAACTACGCGCAGCTGCTGGCCAACGGCCCGAGCCGTGGCGCCCTCGTGCCCAGCCCCGTCATGCGGGCCATGGCGGAGGGGATGACCGCGCGGGTCGAGGAGCTGACCCGGATCCCGGCCGACGTACAGGACTCGCTCATCACGATCCTGTCGGAAAAGACGTTGCCGATACCGGAGTTGGGGCAGGAGGTGCAGGCCGTCCGCGGCTTCAATCTCATCGCCACGGCCAACGACCGCGACCGTGGAGTCAACGACCTCTCCAGCGCGCTGCGCCGCCGTTTCAACACGGTGGTGCTGCCGTTGCCGGAGAGCGCGGACGCCGAGGTCGAGATCGTCGCCCGCCGCGTCGACCAGATCGGCCGCTCCCTCGACCTGCCCGCCGTGCCCGAGGGCGTCGACGAGATCCGCCGCGTGGTGACCGTCTTCCGCGAACTGCGCGACGGGATCACGGCGGACGGGCGGACGAAGCTCAAGTCGCCCAGCGGCACGCTGTCGACCGCTGAGGCGATCTCCGTCGTCACCAACGGCCTTGCCCTGGCGGCCCACTTCGGCGACGGACTGCTGCGGCCCAGCGATGTCGCCGCGGGCATCCTCGGCGCCGTCGTCCGCGATCCGGCGGCCGACCGGGTCATCTGGCAGGAGTACCTGGAGGCGGTCGTCCGCGAACGCGACGGCTGGAAGGACTTCTACCGGGCCTGCCGGGAGGTGAGCGCGTGAGCGGCTTCAGGGGGACGGTCGACGACGACTCCGCGTGGAGTCTGACCCGGAGGGGAGGGGGACGGAGTGGCAGGAGTTGAGGGGGGCCGGGGCGCCGGACCGCTGTTGCTCGGGGTGCGGCATCACGGGCCCGGTTCGGCGCGGGCCGTGCGGGCGGCGCTGGACGCGGCCCGGCCGCGGGTCGTCCTGATCGAAGGGCCGCCGGAGGCCGACGCGTTGATCCCGCTGGCCGCCGACGAGGACATGCGGCCGCCGGTCGCGCTCCTCGGCCACGCCGTGGACGAGCCGGGCCGCTCGGCCTTCTGGCCGCTGGCCGAGTTCTCCCCGGAGTGGGTCGCCATCCGATGGGCGCTGGAGCACGAGGTCCCGGCCCGTTTCATCGACCTCCCGGCCACGCACACGCTGGCGTGGGGAAAGGACGACGCCGAGGGCGAGTTGACGGGGGAGGAGCAGCCGCCGGGCCCGACTGCCGAGCCCCCGACCGCAGAGACCCCGGCCGCCGGGACTCCGTCCAGCGAATCCCCTTCCGCTTCGGATCCCTCCGGCCCGGACCCCTCAGACCCGGGCACCGACATCCGTGTCGATCCCCTCGCCGTCCTCGCCGAGGCCGCCGGCTACGACGATCCCGAGCGCTGGTGGGAGGACGTCGTCGAGCACCGGGGTGTGGGGGAGCGGGACGCGTTCGCGCCGTTCACCGCGCTGGAGGAGGCGATGGGGGCGCTGCGCGAGACGTACGGGGTCGGCGGGCACGAGCGGGATCTGGTGCGTGAGGCGTATATGCGGCTCCAAGTGCGGGCGGCGCAGCGGGAGTTCGAGGACGACGTGGCCGTGGTGTGCGGGGCCTGGCATGTGCCGGCGCTGCGGCAGAAGGCGTCCGTCGCCGCGGACCGTGCGCTGCTGAAGGGGCTGCCCAAGGTCAAGGCCGATCTGACCTGGGTGCCGTGGACGCACCGCCGGCTGTCGCGGGCCAGCGGGTACGGCGCGGGGATCGACTCGCCGGGCTGGTACGGCCATCTGTTCAGCGCCCCGGACCGGCCGGTCGAGCGGTGGATGACCAAGGTGGCGGGACTGTTCCGGGAGGAGGACCGGATCGTCTCCCCGGCCCATGTCATCGAGGCCGTACGGCTGGCGGAGACGCTTGCCGTGATGCGCGGGCGGCCGTTGCCGGGACTCGGGGAGACCACCGACGCGGTGCGGGCGGTGATGTGCGAGGGCTCGGACATCCCGCTGGCGCTGGTGCACGACCGGCTCGTCGTCGGGGATGTGCTGGGCGAGGTGCCGCCGGGTGCGCCTGCCGTGCCGTTGCAGCGTGACCTCGACCGGTCGCAGCGCAGGCTGCGGATCAAACCGGAGGCGCTGGAGCGGGAGTTGGAGCTCGACCTGCGCAAGGAGACCGACGCCGGGCGCAGCAGGCTCCTGCACCGGCTGCGGCTGCTGGGTGTCGAGTGGGGCGAGCCGACCGCGTCGCGGGGGAGCACGGGTACGTTCCGGGAGACCTGGCGGCTGCGCTGGGAGCCGGAGTTGGCGGTGCGGGTCGCCGAGGCGGGGGTCTGGGGGACCACCGTGCTCGCGGCGGCGACCGCGAAGGCGGAGGCGGACGCCGTCGGGGCGCAGAGCCTCGCCGACGTCACCGCCCTCGCCGAGCACTGCCTGCTGGCCGAACTGCCGGACGCGCTCCCAGTAGTGATGAAGGTCCTCGCCGACCGCGCGGCCCTCGACACCGACGTCGGTCATCTCGCCCAGGCGCTGCCCGCGTTGGTCCGTTCGCTGCGCTACGGCGACGTACGAGGCACCGACACCGGCGCGCTGACGGAGGTCGCGGCCGGCCTCGCCGAGCGCGTCTTCGTCGGGCTGCCCCCGGCCTGCGCGGCCCTCGACGCGGATGCCGCGGAGGAGATGCGGCGGCATGTGGACGCGGTGCACGGGGCGGTGGCGCTGTTGGGCGACGCCTCTGGAACCGGCCACGGTGACACCTCTGAGCCTGGGCAGAGCGACGGACATGGCCCGGGACCTGGTCACGGTGGCCTGCGTGACCGCTGGCGCGCGGTCCTCCGCACGCTCTCCGCGCGGGACACCGTCCCCGGCGTCATCCGGGGCCGAGCCGTACGACTCCTGCTGGACGAAGGCGAGTTGGGGCCGGACGAGGCGGCCCGGCTGATGGGGCTCGTGCTCTCGCCCGGGACACCGCCCGCCGACGCGGCCGCGTGGATCGAGGGGTTCGTCGGCGGCGGGGGTGGGCTGCTCCTCGTGCACGACGAGCGGTTGCTCGGACTGGTGGACGCGTGGCTGACCGGGGTGCCGGCGGAGGCGTTCACGGACGTACTGCCTTTGCTGCGGCGAACATTCTCGTCGTACGAGCCCGGAGTGCGCCGGACACTCGGGGAGTTGGTGCGGCGCGGACCGGGGAAGCAGGTGGGTACGGCGGCGACGGCGGCCGGGATACCCGGGTTCGGGGCAGAGTTGGACGCGGGGCGCGCGGACGCGGTGGTGCCGGTGCTGCGGCTGCTGCTGGGGCTGGACGACAACGAGCTTGTGGGGGTGGCGGGATGACGGGCAACAGCAGGCAGGGCACGCGGAGGCCGGGGGAGCGGGTCCAACTGGCGCGTGCCGGTGGGGGCGTGGACCGGCCGGTGACGGCCGCGCGGGTCGTACCGCTGTGGGAAGGACTGCGTACGGGGGTGCGCGGATGACGGCCGAGGCGGTCGCGGTCGGCGGGGTCGCGGATCCCGGGCAGCCCGGCCAGGAGCGGTTGCGGCGGTGGCGGCTGGTGCTCGGGGGTGACGCGGCGGACGGCACCGGGTGCGAGCTGTCCGGGCAGGACGCCGCGATGGACGGGGCGCTGGCCGCGCTGTACGGCAGGCAGGACAAGGGGCGGGCGGCGAAGGACCGTTCGGCGGGGCTCGGGGCGTCGGCGCCGTCCGTCGCGCGCTGGCTCGGGGACATCCGGACGTACTTCCCGTCCTCCGTCGTCCAGGTCATGCAGCGCGACGCCATCGACCGGCTCGGGCTGTCCGCGCTGCTTCTCGAACCGGAGATGCTGGAGGCGGTCGAGGCCGACGTGCATCTCGTCGGCACGCTGCTCTCCCTCAACAAGGCGATGCCGGAGACCACGAAGGAGACGGCGCGGGCGGTCGTCCGCAAGGTCGTCCAGGACCTGGAGAAGCGGCTCGCCTCCCGCACCCGGGCCACCCTCACCGGCGCGCTCGACCGCAGCGCCCGTATCAACCGGCCGCGCCACCACGACATCGACTGGAACCGCACGATCGCGGCCAACCTCAAGCACTACCTGCCCGAGTACCGGACGATCGTGCCGGAGCGGCTGATCGGATACGGGCGGGCGTCCCAGTCCGTGAAGAAGGAGGTCATCCTCTGCATCGACCAGTCCGGTTCGATGGCGGCGTCGGTCGTCTACGCCTCCGTGTTCGGGGCGGTGCTGGCGTCGATGCGGTCGATCAACATCCGGCTCGTCGTCTTCGACACGGCGGTCGTCGACCTCACCGACCAGCTCGACGACCCGGTGGACGTGCTCTTCGGGACCCAGCTCGGCGGCGGTACGGACATCAACAGGGCGCTCGCGTACTGCCAGTCGCAGATCACCCGGCCCGCCGAGACGGTGGTCGTGCTGATCAGCGACCTCTATGAGGGGGGCATTCGGAACGAGATGCTGAAGCGGGTGGCGGCGATGAAGGCGTCGGGGGTGCAGTTCGTGACCCTGCTCGCGCTCTCCGACGAGGGCACGCCCGCCTACGACCGCGAACACGCCTCCGCGCTGGCCGCGTTGGGCGCGCCGGCCTTCGCCTGTACGCCCGACCTGTTCCCGGAGGTGATGGCGGCGGCGATCGAGAAGCGGCCGTTGCCGATACCGGACACCGCGTGACGAACTGGCGTGTGCAGTAGGGGGCTTGTGCGTACAGGGGACACCCGTGCGAGGATCGTCGCCTCATGAACTGGCCCGCCGCACTGTCCGGTGCCGCTCTGCGCGTGACGCGTACGGCGGTTGGGCGGCGTGTGCGTCGACGGGTGCTTCAAGTCGCCCTGCTGGTCGGTGGGTTGTTCGTGCTCGGCGTTGTCTTCGGGGGGCAGGCGCAGGCGGCGGAGGGCGGTTCGGTCCCGGCGCGGCCGGTGCGTCTGGGCCAGCCGCGGCCGCAGCCGGTGCATCTGGGCGAGCCCGGGATTCCGGTGGTGGCTTCGGTGGTGAAGTCGGTTCCGGTGCTGGTTCCGGAGACCGCGGCTCAGGTCGTACAGCCGGTCGCCGAGGTCGTGAAGGCGGTGACCGAGGTGTTGGCCAAGGTCCAGGTGCCGCCGCTTTCGTCGCTGCCGGCTCTGCCCTCGTTGCCCGCCGAGCCGACTCTTCCGGTGCAGACGCTTCCGGCACAGTCGACACCGGTGCCGGTCCCCGCCACCCCACAGCCCTCGCACGGCGCCGGAAGCAACGTGGGCGTGGCCACCACGGCTCACAGGCACGCCTCGGAGCCCGCGGCGGTCTCCACCCACGTGGCCATCAGCGCCACGTACGGGCCGAACGTCGGGGCCGTGGGCCGCGCAGCCGCCGTACGTCCCGCCCCGTCTCCTTCCGCCGGACGCACCCCCGCTCAGCACCAGGCACCCGTCGGCGACCCCGACGGCGCGCAGCGCAATCAGGCGGGTGTGGACAACGGTGGCTCGCGGCACTGTGACGCGTGTGCGGTGACCTTGGGCTTCCGCGTACCCGTGCGGATCGTGCCCGGTGTCGTCGTGGGCGCGGACGCGGCGGAGACCCGGGACAGGTACCGGGACGTTCCCGTCTTCCCAGGCTAGGCAGGGCCCTTCCGGCAGTTGAGCTGCCCGGAATGTCGCCATGCCCCCCTTTTCGGAACGCCTGAGGAACCGACGTACGCATGAGCAGCAACACGAGCCCGAGCATGAGCACGAACATCGACATTGCCCCGGCCGAACTCCGGCGACGCCTCGTCGACGCCCACGTTTCCGTCCCGAGAGGCTCCCGAGTCAGGGCCGCCGCGGCCATCCAGGGTGCACGGGCCGCACGCAATGTCTGCGCCCGGACCGTTCGGCACTGGGAGTGACGACTCCGTGAGGCAGTGACCCCGGACGGCCGAATGCCGTCGGCCTGTCCGGAGTCCGTCTCGCGGTATGGGGCCTCGCCGGGCCAACCCCAACCCGGTGAGGCCCCGCCCGAACCACCGGCCCGGGCCGGCCTCCCGAATCACCCACCCGAACGACCTGCCCGTACGTCCCGCCCGCGGCACTCCGTGTCACGGAATCCGGCATCATGTGACAGGTATCACCGCTCAGGTGTGACCCTCGATTTAGGGGCCCCCTGCAAGCAGCGATAACCTGCGAGACGGACATGCCGCGCGCTCGGTCACCGTGTGCGCCTCCCTTGTGACAGCGGACGTCACGTTGCCCTTCGCGGCACGCCCACGCATCCAACGAACCGCGATATCACTGAGGACGGAAGCGCGTGGACCTGTTCGAGTATCAGGCGAGGGACCTCTTCGCCAAGCACGATGTACCGGTGCTGGCCGGTGAAGTCATCGACACGCCTGAGGCGGCCCGCGCAGCCACCGAGCGGCTCGGTGGCAAGTCCGTCGTCAAGGCCCAGGTGAAGGTCGGCGGCCGTGGCAAGGCCGGTGGCGTGAAGCTCGCCGCCACCCCGGACGAGGCCGTCGCGCGTGCGACGGACATCCTCGGCATGGACATCAAGGGCCACACGGTCCACAAGGTGATGATCGCCGAGACCGCGCCCGAGATCGTCGAGGAGTACTACGTCTCGTACCTCCTCGACCGCACCAACCGCACCTTCCTCGCCATGGCGTCCGTCCAGGGCGGCGTGGAGATCGAGGTCGTCGCGGAGGAGAACCCCGAGGCCCTCGCGAAGGTCCCGGTCAACGCCAACGAGGGCGTGAGCATCGAGAAGGCCCGCGAGATCGTGGCGCAGGCCAAGTTCCCGGCCGACGTCGCGGAGCAGGTCGCCGAGATCCTGGTGACGCTGTGGGACACCTTCGTCAAGGAGGACGCCCTCCTGGTCGAGGTCAACCCGCTCGCGAAGGTCGCCGACGGCCGCGTGATCGCGCTCGACGGCAAGGTCTCCCTCGACGAGAACGCCGAGTTCCGCCAGGCGGACCACGCGGCGCTCGAGGACAAGGACTCGGCGAACCCCCTTGAGGCGGCCGCCAAGGCCAAGAACCTCAACTACGTCAAGCTCGACGGCGAGGTCGGCATCATCGGCAACGGCGCGGGTCTCGTCATGAGCACCCTCGACGTCGTCGCGTACGCCGGTGAGAACCATGGTGGCGTGAAGCCGGCCAACTTCCTCGACATCGGCGGCGGCGCGTCCGCGGCCGTGATGGCGAACGGCCTGGAGATCATCCTCGGCGACCCGGACGTCAAGTCCGTGTTCGTCAACGTCTTCGGCGGCATCACCGCGTGCGACGAGGTCGCCAACGGCATCGTCCAGGCGCTGCAGCTGCTCGCGGACAAGGGCGAGGAAGTCACCAAGCCCCTCGTCGTCCGCCTCGACGGCAACAACGCCGAGCTGGGTCGCAAGATCCTCTCCGACGCCAACCACCCGCTGGTCCAGCGCGTGGACACCATGGACGGCGCGGCCGACAAGGCCGCCGAGCTCGCGGCTGCGAAGTAAGGGACGAGGGACAAAACAGCCATGGCTATCTTCCTCACCAAGGACAGCAAGGTCATCGTCCAGGGCATGACCGGCTCCACGGGCATGAAGCACACCAAGCTCATGCTGGCCGACGGCACGAACATCGTCGGTGGCGTGAACCCGCGTAAGGCGGGCACGTCCGTAGACGTCGACGGCACCGAGATCCCGGTCTTCGGCACGGTCGCCGAGGCGATCGAGAAGACGGGCGCGAACGTGTCCGTCCTCTTCGTACCGCCGGCCTTCTCCAAGGCCGCGGTCGTCGAGGCGATCGACGCCGAGATCCCGCTCGCGGTCGTCATCACCGAGGGCATCGCCGTCCACGACTCGGCCGCGTTCTACGCGTACGCGGTCGCGAAGGGCAACAAGACCCGGATCATCGGCCCGAACTGCCCCGGTCTCATCACCCCGGGGCAGTCGAACGCCGGCATCATCCCGGGCGACATCACCAAGCCGGGTCGTATCGGCCTGGTCTCGAAGTCCGGCACGCTGACGTACCAGATGATGTACGAGCTGCGTGACATCGGCTTCTCGTCCGCCGTCGGCATCGGTGGCGACCCGGTCATCGGCACCACGCACATCGACGCGCTGGCCGCGTTCGAGGCCGACCCCGACACCGACCTGATCGTGATGATCGGTGAGATCGGTGGCGACGCGGAGGAGCGGGCCGCGGACTTCATCGCGAAGAACGTGACGAAGCCGGTCGTCGGTTACGTCGCGGGCTTCACCGCGCCCGAGGGCAAGACGATGGGCCACGCCGGTGCCATCGTCTCCGGTTCCTCCGGTACGGCCGCCGCGAAGAAGGAGGCCCTCGAGGCCGCCGGCGTCAAGGTCGGCAAGACCCCGACCGAGACGGCCAAGCTCGCCCGCGAGATCCTGGCCGGCTGAGCCACCCCGCTTCACGTCGATGGGCCCGTCCCCTTGGGTGGGGGCGGGCCCATCGACGCGTCATGGGGTACCGGGTCCGGTCGTCGGGCGGCCGCGGGCACGTCGTGGCCGTTCGCGCAGTTCCCCGCGCCCCTAAAGGACGGGCCTGCTGAATGGGTTGTCGGGTGGCTGCGGGTGCGTCGTGGCTGGTCGCGCAGTTCCCCGCGCCCCTGAAAAGCGCGGGCCGGCCTGCGTTTTTGAGCGACGCAGTTCCGCGCGCCCCTTAAAAACGCAGGTCGGCTGAAACGGGGCCGTCTTTAAGGGGCGCGGGGAACTGCGCGACCAGCCCCCACCGGGCCGCAGTCGACGGACTACCGGCTCAGCGGCGCCAACCTCTCCGGACCGTTCGTCATCCCGCTTCGCAAACGGTCCCGGAGAGCAACCTCCTCCTCGGACAAGGAACCCTGCACCACCCGCGCAGGCACCCCCTCCACCCGTTCCCCCACCGGCACCGGCGCCTCATAACGCGTGGGCGCAACCCGCACGGTGAACGTCGTCGCCCCGATGATCGCGACGGTGAACGCGATCGCCGCCCGGGTCCAGAACACGGTCCGGCGTTCGCCCACGAACCGAACCGTCGGCGGCTTGGCCGCGTGCAACCGCCCCGTGGAGGCGAGTCCGGTCATCCGCCGGTGCAACTCGGTCGGGTCGGACAACTCCGGCAACTGCGCGGCAAGCGCCTCGCGCGCGTGCAGCAGCCGGTTGGCCGCCGCCGGCGTACTCGCCTCCGTCTCCGCCGCCGTCTCCGCGAGCCCGAGCCCGACCCCGTCGAAGAGGAGAAGCGTGCGGCGGTACGACGGCGGGAGCTTGAGGAGGGCGGTCAGCAGGGCGCGGTCGGCGGCGTCCGGCGGCGGGGGTTCCGGGTGGCGGTATCTGGGCCGGAACCGGTGCCAGGGGGAGAGCGCGTGCTCGTACGCCACCGCCCGCACCCAGCCGGCCGGGTCACGGTCGACCGCCACCTCCGGCCAGCGCTGCCACGCGACCTGGAACGCCCGCTCCACGGACTCCCGCGCCAACTCGCGCCGCCCGGTGAGCAGATACGCCTGCCGTACGAGGGCGGGCGCGCAGAACGCGTAGAGCGCGTCGAAGGCCTGAGCGGGCGTCAGGGGCGCGCGGGACGGTTCGTCGATCGGTACGGGGACCGGGACGGGGGCAGGGACGAGGACGGGTTCGAGCACGGCGGTGTCATCCACCACCTCGACCTCGACCACCTCGATCTCGGCCTCGGCCTTGGCCAACTCGACCTCGACCACCTCAACCCCGACCGACTCGACCGGCTCGACCGCCAGAGGCTTCGTCACCGTCTCCTCTTCACCCAGGCTGGTGAGCAATTTCGCGTACGCCTCCCGTTTCCGGCCACGTGGTGTCGTACGGCCGGTCTCCCACGACCGCACCGTCTCGCGGCTGACGCCCACCCGCTCGGCGACCTGAGCCTGCGTCAGCGAGCCCGCCTCGCGCAGGCGTCGGCGTTCCTTGGGCGGAGGGAGCGGGGTTGCAGGGCTCTGCGTCACCGAACGCCCCTTCGTACGAAAAAGTACATAAACGTATATTGAGCGACACTTCCGAGGTTCGCCTGTTACGACGATAAAGCGCGTGTCGTTGGGAGCATGGCGGGCGTGATGCCGATGACCCACCGCCGAGCGCTGTTGTCGCCCCTGCTCACCCGGATGCGCGACCGATCCCCCGGACTGGCCGCCAGCCTGTTGGGTGGCGCGGTCGCGGCCGGGCTCGGGCTCGGCTCGTTCGCGGTGCTCGTGATGGTGCTCTGGATCAGCTCGCCGTACCCCGACAGCGGGCCCGGCGGCGCCCTGCACATGGCCGCCGCCCTGTGGCTCCTTGCGCACGGCGTCGAACTCGTCCGCGCCGACACGCTCTCCGGGGTCCCCGCCCCCGTGGGCGTCACCCCGCTGCTCCTCCTCGCCCTGCCCCTGTGGCTGCTGCACCGCGCGGCCCGGCACGCGGTGCTGGGCGGGAGCGACGGCGAGGACGACTCCGATGCCCCGCCTCTGATCGCCGCCCGCACCGCCTGGACCGGCGTCGCCCTCGGCTACCTCGCCGTCGGCACCGCCGCCGCCCTCTACGCGTCCGGCGGCGAACTCTCCCCCTCCTGGAGCTGGACCGCGGTCTGTCTGCCGCTGCTCGCCGCGGGCGCGGCCGGTTCCGGCGTGTGGACGGCGTACGGCCGCCCGCGCGAACCCGTGCTGAGCGTGCTGATCCACCTGCCGGCCGGGCTGCGACGGCTCGTCCTCGGCCCGGAGGCCCGTGAGTCGAGGGCACGTATCGGTACCGCGGTGCGCGCGGCGGGACTCGGTGCGGCGGTGCTCGTCGGGGGCGGCGCGCTGCTGCTCGGCGCGTCCCTGGTCTGGCACGGCGGTGCCGCCCGGACGTCGTTCCTCCAGCTGACGGAGGGGATGTCGGGCCGGTTCGCCGTCCTGCTGCTCTGCCTCGCGCTGATCCCGAACGCGGCGGTGTGGTCCGCGTCCTACGGCCTCGGCCCCGGCTTCGCCCTCGGCGTCCACCACACGGTCGCCCCCCTCTCCTCGGCCCCGGCCCCGCTCCTCCCGCCCTTCCCCCTCCTCGCGGCGGTCCCGGACGCGGGCACCGGAACCCCGCTGAACTGGCTCGCCGGACTGGTGCCGGTGGCTGCCGCCGTGATGGTGGGGTGGTTCGTGGCCCGGGTCGCGGTGGGCGGCTCCGCGCGTCAACGGGGCGATGGAGCAGGCGAGTTGACGGAGGATCAGAAGCGGAAGGCGGCCGGCGCCGGACTCCGCCAACAGCCGCCGCACGCCTCCTCCGTGCACACCTCCTCCTCCTCCAACGCCCCCTCCGCGCACGCCCCTTGGGCGCAAGGCCGCACCGCCGCCACCGCCCTGCTCGCCGCCGCGCTCTGCGCCGTAGCGCTGGGTCTGCTCGCGGAGTTGTCCGGGGGGCCGCTCGGGAGTGCCGCGCTGGCACGGTTCGGGCCGGTGTGGTGGCAGATCGGGGGAGCGGCGCTGGCGTGGATCGCGGCGGTGGCGGTGCCTACGGCGCTGGGGTTGCGCGCGTGGCGGCTGCGGGAACGGCGGGTGTCGGTACCGACGATCGGGAAGCCGAGGGAAGCCGAGGTCGCCCCCGCCCCCGTCCCTGCCCCCACCCCCGTCGCAGGCGACCCGGTGCCCTGGTTCCGGCGGCCGCTCGCGGTCGGCCGGGGTTGGTTCACCCGCAAGCCGAAGAAGCCGCAGCAGCCGGTCCCCGTACCCGTCCCGGCGCAGGCCCCCGTCGATCAGCCGTACATCGCCTACGACCACGACCCCACGTTCGACCCGTACGACTTCCTGCCCGTCGACGTGCCGTCGGAGCTGGCGCCCACCCCCTGGTACGACGACGCCTCCCGCGAGGCCCGCTGGGCGGCCTTGAGGGAGGCGTCCACGTCGTCCACGCCACCGGAACCCGCGGAACACACGGACGAGCCGGAACCGCCGGTGGGTTGAGTCAGTCGGCGGTGCCCAGGAACCCCCGCAGCTCCTTCGGCAGCAGCTGGTTGCAGGACTGCTTGGCCTGGTTCGTGAGGGCGTCGTTCGCGCAGGTGTAGTAGTCCTTGTAGACCAGCTGCGCGACGAACATCGCGGCCACCAGGGCGATCGCCAGGGACGCGGTGACCAGGCCGCTGATCGCCGCCGTCGTCTGCGGGCGGGCCTGTGTGTCGGGCACCGCGGGGGTGTCCGGGTTCGGCGTGGGGGACTTGGCGCGCAGGGCGCTGCCGCCCCAGTAGAGGGCCAGCGAGCCGAGCAGCAGGGACACGTACGGCCAGCCGAAGAGGACGAAGAAGAAGGCCCACATACCGCTCAGCAGGGCGTAACGCGCGCGGCGCTGGGCCGGGTCCGTCGGGTCCCAGCGCATGCCGCCCTGGCGGGGGCCGCCGTTGCCCGGGCCCTCGGGGCCGCTCTGTCCGGTGGGGCCGCCGGGCCGGTCGCCGAAGTTGCCCGAGGAACGCCCCGGCTGCCGGTCGCTCCACTGACTGCCCCACGGCGAGTGACCGCCGTCACCCTGCGGGGCGTCGCCGTCCTCGCCGGACTCCGGGCGCCGCGGCTGCCAGGGCCGGTCCGGGGTGCCCTCGGGCGGCGGCGCGAAGGGATTGTCGTCCTGCCCCGCACCGCTCTTCCCGTCCGAGGGCGCGTCGGGCGGCGACGAGGGCCGCTCCCGGAGCAGCACGGACTGCGGCGGGAACGTGAGAAGTCGCAGACTGCGGTCCGGCATCAAATGAGCGTCTTCCCCTTGATGGATACGTCTTTGTGGATACGTCTCTCCGAGATGAGCTGTCAGTCCGTGAACGCGTCGCACGACAAGCGCGTTCCCGGACCCGCTCTCCGCAGACGCTACCTTCCGGCCACGCCCCCGTCCCGTGGGGGCTGTCCGGTGTGCCGGTATCGTTGCTGACGGTCGGCCGCTTCGTAGACTTCCCCGTATCCCAGGGCGCGAAGCATTCGTATGAACGCACGAGTCGACCTGACGACACGCTCCCCCGAGAAAGGGCCCCGCCGTGGCCGCCAAGCCCGTGGCCAAGCGCCTCGTCGTGCTGGTCTCCGGATCCGGTACGAATCTGCAGGCGCTCCTCGACGCCGTCGAGACCGCCGGCACCGAGGCGTACGGAGCCGAGATCGTGGCTGTGGGCGCGGACCGCGAGGGCATCGAGGGCCTCGCCCGTGCCGAGCGGGCCGGACTGCCCACCTACGTGTGCAGGGTGAAGGACTTCGGGACGCGTGAGGAGTGGGACGCGGCCCTCGCCGAGGCCACCGCCGCCCACGAGCCCGATCTGATCGTGTCGGCCGGGTTCATGAAGATCGTGGGCAAGGAGTTCCTGGCCCGCTTCGGCGGCCGGGTCGTGAACACGCACCCCGCCCTGCTGCCCAGTTTTCCGGGAGCCCACGGCGTACGGGACGCGCTCGCGTACGGCGCCCGGGTCACCGGCTGCACCGTCCACTTCGTCGACGACGGCGTCGACACCGGGCCGATCATCGCTCAGGGCGTGGTCGAGATCCGGGACGAGGACGACGAGAGCGCTCTGCACGAGCGCATCAAGGAAGTCGAGCGCACGCTGCTCGTCGATGTCGTGGGGCGGCTCGCCCGCAACGGCTATCGCATTGAGGGACGAAAGGTAGTTATCCAGTGACCGCCGAGAACATCGAGAGCGGCAAGCGGGCCATCCGTCGCGCGCTCGTCAGCGTCTACGACAAGACCGGCCTGGAGGAGCTGGCCCGCGGCCTGCACGAGGCGGGCGTGGAGCTCGTCTCCACGGGTTCCACCGCCGCCCGTATCGCCGCCGCCGGTGTCCCCGTCACCAAGGTCGAGGAGCTGACCGGCTTCCCCGAGTGCCTGGACGGCCGGGTCAAGACCCTGCACCCCAAGGTGCACGCCGGCATCCTCGCCGACCTGCGCCTGGAGAGCCACCGTCAGCAGCTCGACGAGCTGGGCGTGGCCCCCTTCGACCTGGTGGTCGTCAACCTGTACCCGTTCCGGGAGACGGTCGCCTCCGGCGCGTCCGCCGACGAGTGCGTCGAGCAGATCGACATCGGCGGCCCGTCGATGGTCCGCGCCGCCGCCAAGAACCACCCGTCGGTCGCGGTCGTCACCAGCCCCGCGCGCTACGCCGACGTCCTGAACGCCGTACAGAACGGCGGTTTCGACCTCTCCACCCGCAAGCGGCTCGCGGCGGAGGCGTTCCAGCACACGGCGGCCTACGACGTGGCGGTGGCGAGCTGGTTCGCGAGCGAGTACGCGCCCGTGGACGAGTCGCAGTTCCCCGACTTCCTGGGTGCCACCTGGGAGCGCGAGAACACCCTGCGCTACGGCGAGAACCCGCACCAGCCCGCAGCCCTCTACGTCGACGGCAGCGGTGGCGGTCTCGCGCAGGCCGAGCAGCTGCACGGCAAGGAGATGTCGTACAACAACTACACGGACACGGACGCCGCCCGCCGTGCCGCGTACGACTACGAAGAGCCCTGTGTCGCGATCATCAAGCACGCCAACCCGTGCGGTATCGCGATCGGTTCGGACGTCGCCGAGGCGCACCGCAAGGCGCACGCGTGTGACCCGCTGTCGGCGTTCGGCGGGGTGATCGCGGTCAACCGACCGGTGACGAAGGAGCTGGCCGAGCAGGTCGCGCCGATCTTCACCGAGGTCATCGTCGCGCCCGACTACGAGGAGGGCGCGCTGGAGATCCTCGCCAAGCGCAAGAACCTCCGGGTGCTGAAGACCCCGGCCGGTCCGTCGAACGCGGTCGAGGTCAAGCCGATCGACGGAGGCGTCCTGCTCCAGGTCACCGACCGGCTCCAGGCCGACGGCGACGACCCGGCCAACTGGACGCTGGCGACGGGCGACGCGCTCTCCGAGGCCGACCTCGCCGACCTCGCCTTCGCGTGGAAGGCCTGCCGCGCGGTGAAGTCCAACGCGATCCTGCTGGCCAAGGACGGTGCCTCGGTCGGCGTCGGCATGGGCCAGGTCAACCGCGTCGACTCCGCGAAGCTCGCCGTCGAGCGGGCGGGCGAGGAGCGGGCCCGGGGGTCGTTCGCGGCCTCGGACGCGTTCTTCCCGTTCCCGGACGGGCTCGAGGTCCTGACCGAGGCGGGCGTCAAGGCCGTTGTCCAGCCCGGCGGTTCGCTCCGCGACGAGCTGACGATCGAGGCCGCGAAGAAGGCGGGCGTCACGATGTACTTCACGGGGACGCGGCACTTCTTCCACTGACGGGTCGCGCACGCGCCAGGAGTACGGGGCTCCCGCACAGGTCGACCTGTGCGGGAGCCCCGTCGTTCGTGCGGTGGATCAGGTGAGCCAGACCGAGCAGGACGCGGACGTCACCCACTTGTGGGAGCGGATGTTGTTGTCCACGACGAAGCCGTTGCTGAAGTGGTTGTCGCTCAGGTTGTCCGCGAAGTACTCGTTCGGGGACAGGCAGGCGTAACCGCCGCCGTAGCCGGCCAGGTACCAGAACTGGACGACGTCGTTGCCGCCGGTGTAGCCGGCGTTCATGACGGACGACGCCCGGTCCCAGACTCCGGTGAAGCCGCCGCCCGCCGCGTTCCAGTCGCTGTCGTTGCCGGCCGTCGACCCCAGGAGCGTGCCCTGGCAGTCCAGGCCGTCCCAGGCGTAGACGTTGCCGTTGCGGCCCGGCCACTTGTTGTTGCAGCCGGTGACCTGGGCGCCGGTGTCGGACGCCTGGGCGGCCGTGGCGGGCACGCCGAGCCCCAGGGCGGTCAGGCCGACGACGGCCGCCGCGATGGCGAGTTTGCGCATGGTGGATCCCCCTTGTTCTCGTGTGGGTGCTACAGATCTGCTGCTGTGCGTCAGGCGCGTTGCGGCACGATCCGTACCGCCCGGTCGTACGCCTGCCGCTCAAGGCGCCGGTAGGTGTCCAGCGCCTCGCCGTAGCGGCCGGGCAGCCGGTCGACGTAGTACGTCTCCCGGGCCGTGGCCACGGTCTTCAGGGAGGTCGCGCGGGCGCACGTGGCGTCGGCGGCCGCGGTCCTCCGTTCGGTCGCGAACGCCTTTTCCGCGCCGCCGGCGCCCAGGCGGGCGGTGTTCTCCCGCACCGCGTCCCGGGCGGCCTGCGGGTCGGCATAGGAGAGCCCGGCCCGCTTCACGCACCGGGACCAGGCGGTCACGGCGGTGGTCAACTGCCGGTCGCGCAGCAGCTGTTCGTCGTACAGGGCGGGCAGGCCGGTCGCGGTCTTCGAGGCGCGGAACCAGTCGGCGGGGTCGCCGTAGAGCGCCTTCTCGGCCGCCTTAGTGCAGCCGCCGAGCCGGGTGCGGACCTCCTGGCCGCCGGGGAGTTGAGCCGAGAGGACCTGTACGTCGTCGCCGCCGTCGAGCGCCTTGTCGAAGGCGGCCCGGCGCGTGGCGGACAGGCTCTGGCGGTACGCCGCGATGGGGTTGTGCAGGCGCAGCCGGTCCTGCCGCGCCTCGATGCGGCCGCCGTAGCCGTACTGGCGGGCCCACGCCACGTCGTCCTGGACGTACCGCACCGGCATGCTCTCGCGCAGGGTCAGCGTGCGGTCCTCCCAGTACGCGAACCCGTGGCTGTTCATGCACCGCCTGGTCAGGCGCTGTTGGGCGTCGCCGATCCGGAGTTCCTGCTGCCAAGTCAGTGGCCGCGGTACCGCGGTGGCCGGCCCCGGGGTGCCGGAGTCCGGGCCGTGACCGCATCCGGTCACGACGGTCCCCGTCACCGCCAGGGCCGCACACAGCGAAGCGAACGCACGCTTCATGACACGCCCCCGTTTTTCCCCCGCCGCCCCGTCCTGGGCGGCACTCACACCGTGGGGCACGCGGGCGGCGCGGGGTACCTCGGAACTCTCAGGGTCACGTCCCGGCGGGAGGCGTGTACTCCTTGAGGTAGTGCGCGACACGGGCGGCGTAGGCACGGTTCTTCGGGGGAACGCCGCCCGTGTCGTTCACCTTCTTGTACGAGGTCCGGTAGGCGGCGGCGATCAGCACGCGCCGGTCTCCGGGCAGGGTGGACTTCAGCCCGCTGTCGATGAAGCACAGGTAGCGGCCCATGGCCGGGATCGACTGGGCCGGGGTCAGGGGCGGGGCCGGGGTCGCCGAGGCCGGGATGCCGTCGGCGCGGATCCACCAGCGCAGGACGGCCGGGGTCCAGCGGGCGATGCCGTACTCGCCGCCGCCCGGCACGGACGGGTCGGAGAGGTCCGGGTCGAAGTTGCTCTCGGTCTTCAGCATCGCCGCGACGAGGGCCGGCGTGACCTCGGGCAGGGCGCACTGGTGGGCGGCGTCGACGATCATCCGGCGGTACTGGACCGGGACGCCTTTGTCCGTGCGGAGTTCGGAGGCGCCGTAGACGGAGGCCGAACTCTTCGCGTCCGGGGTCGTGCCCGTGCCGGCCCAGTGGCTGATGCCGTACCCGGCGGCGGCGACGGCCACCGTGGCGAGCACCGAGCCGACGGTCACGGCGGTCCGGCGGCGCCGCGGCAACAGGCCGCGCGGCAGCCGGGGCGGGGTGCCGGTGCCGGCCGCCGACTCGACGCGGCGCAGCAGGGCGGCCGTGTCGACGCGGTCGGCGTGGGTGCGGGTGAGGCAGGCGCGGACGATCTCCCGCCAGGCGTCGGGGAGTTCGGGGGAGAGGCGTAACTCGTCGGTGCCGGAGGCGTAGGCGGCGGCCGCGTCCCGGCGGGCGGCCGGGGTGGTGCCGGGGAGCGGGAAGGAGTCGGCGAGGACCAGGTGGGTCAGGACACCGAAGGCCCAGACATCGGCGGAGGGGCGGATCCGGCGGCCGCGTTCGTCGATCTCCGACCAGAGGACTTCGGGGGGTGTGTAGTCCGGGGTGGAGAACGCCGGGGTGTACGCGTGCGTGCCTTCCAGCTCCGCCGCCATGTTGAAGTCCGCGAGCCGGGCCGAACCGTCCTTCATCAGCAGGACGTTGGCCGGTTTCAGGTCACCGTGCACCCAGCCCGCGCGGTGCAGCTGGGCCAGCCCCTCACAGATCTGCGCGAGGAGGAGGGGCCCGGTGTCGGGGCGCGGGGTGCCGGACAGCAGGGACGCCAGTGACCGTTCGGCCTTCTCCAGTACGAGCACGGTGGCGCCGTCGAGGGCGGGGCGGGACGGGTCGTCGACGGTGAGGGTGTCGTACATCCGGATCAGCCGGGGTCTCTTCAGGCGCCGGTGCAACTCGACCTCGCGCTCGACGAGTTCGCGCAGATGGGCGAGTTGGCGCGGGGTGCCCGTACCGGTCGGCAGGAACTTCAGGGCGGCGGTACGGGGGAGATCCTCGCCGACGACATCGGCGGTGCGGCGGGCCTCGTAGACGCTGCCGAACGCGCCCGTGGCGATCGGTGCCCGCACCTCCCACACGCCGACGCGGTAGCCCCGGGGGACGTCGACGGCGTACGGCTCGCTCACCGCGCCAACCGGCCTAACCGGTCCGTCGGTGCGGCGGCGAGGACGAGCAGGTCGTGCTCCCGGACGAGGTCGAAGCGGAGTGCCAGCGACACCAGGGACTCCTTCTTGCCGTTGAGGCGCGGGCCCTGGTCGGCCTCGTCCGGGCCGGGCTTCAGACGCAGCTTCACGGCCAGGTAGTCGATGTTCCACTGGACCGAAGTGCGGGACGCGGCGGGCCAGTTGGGGCGCAGCCGGTCGACGACCTGGTCGACCGTCGGCAGCGGGGCGTGCGGGTCGCCGCGCAGGCGGGGTTCGCACAGGGCGGCGAGGACCGCGAAGTAGCGCTTGGTGCGGTCGACGGAGAACGCGGGCGCGGTGGTGTCGCCGACAGCGTTGTCGCCACCGGCCTCCGCGTGCAGGTAGTCGTGGCGGGGCGCCCACACCTCGATGGGCAGCAGGTCACCGGCGGCGGGCAGCACGATCCGCGAGAACTCGAAGGGAACGGGGGCGTCCAGCCGCCCCGGTCCGACCTTGATGTGCTCGCCCGCGCCCTCCGGGTTCTCGACGACGTACGTCTGCTCCCGGCTGAGGTTGCTGAGCGTCCAGAACGCGCCCTGGGCGCCGATCTCACCCGCCCGGCGCGAGACGCCCTCGTGCGCGATCGGCAGGTCGGCGCCGCACCCGGCACGTCCGAAGGTGATCCGCTCACCGGGGGCGAGCCGGTGCTGGGTGCGGTTTCGCTCGTCCTCCGAGATGGGCGGAGGTACCACGACGATGCTGTACAAGGTGCGTCTCCCCGTGCCCGACAGCTACCCGTGCCAGGGTAGGGCGACGTACCGGGCCGGTGTCCCCCTTCGGCGGCCAAGGCCCGGGCCCCGGCTCTTATTGGCGCGAACTGTTCAGTGGGGCGGGGCGGGTTCCGGGGGTGAAGTCGGGCTCGGGCGGGGGGAGTTCGCACCACACCGTCTTGCCCTCGGGCCCCTGTTCCACGCCCCACCGCGTCGCGAGCGCATCCAGCAGCACGAGCCCGCGACCGCTCTCGTCGCGAGGCCCGGCCGTGCGGAGGACGAGCCAGGCGTACGGTTCCGGGTCCGTGACGGCGATTCGGGTACGGCCGTCGGTGTGGGCCACTGTCAGGGTCACCGGGGTGCCCTCGCCCAGGTGCTTGATCACGTTGGTCAGCAACTCGCTGACGCAGAGCTGGACTTCGGGACACGGGACGCCGAGGTGCTCGCGTACGGCACGGCGGGCCTCCGGCACGATGTGGGGGGCGGCGAGGAGTTCGAGGACGAGCGGAGTCACCGGCCGGCCGCCTTGCGGAGGGCGGCGGTGAGGGCCCTGGCGGTGTCGAGGTTGCAGTTGCCGAGTTCGACGAGCGGGGGGCCGTAGGTCTGGACGACGGAGGCCAGGTCGAGGCCGAGGGAGGGGAGGGTGATCCCGTGTGCCTTCAACGCGGCTTGGAGGTCGGCCACTTCGGCGTTGGCCTCGTGGGAGTAGGGGCTGGTCATTTCCGGCTGCCTCTCTCTGTGACGAATTGCTCACAGAGTGGCGCGAAGTCTCGTACCGTGACAGTGGTTTGGGTTGCACCCGGGAACTGGCAAAAGGCGGTGGTGAGTTGTGCCCCCACGCAAGGACACCGACGCGTCGGCGAATGTCCCCTCCTTCTACGGCGCGGAGTTGCGCTTCAGGAGGGAGGCGGCGGGCCTGACGCTCGAACAGTTGGCGGAGGGAAGCTTTCGCGGCATCCCGTTTCTGAGCCTGATCGAGCGGGGTGAGCGGCGAATGCCGTTGGACCTGGCCCGCCATGTCGACAAGCGGCTCGGTACGGATGGCTTTTTCGAGCGGCGTTGTGAAGACGCGCGGAAGGCGAAGCGGTCGGGGCATGCGGAGTACTTCGCGGATGTCGCGGAGATGGAGAAGCATGCGGAGTCGATCGAAGAGTGGGCGCCGACGTTGCTTCCGGGGCTGTTGCAGACCGAGGCGTACGCCTTGAAGGTCGTGCAGACAGGTCTGCCGTGGCTGCGGCCTGAGACCGTCGACAAGCAGGTCACGGCGCGCATGACACGTGCGAAACTCTGGCAGCGGGAGGAACGCCCGTCGTTCTGGGCGATCGTGCGCGAGGAGCTGATCCGCAAGCCGCTGGTGTCGCCCGAGGAGATGGCAGCACAGTTGGAGCACATCGCGCAGGTGGTCCGCTCCACGCAGGGCGTTCTGCAGATCCTTCCGGAAACGGCGGTGGCCTACCCGATGATGATGGGCATGATCAAGGTGATGACCTTTCCGGACGCACCGCCGGTGGTGTACACGGAGGGTCTGCACAGCGGCCAACTGATCGACTATCCGGCCCTCGTGAAGGACTACCGCAGGTCGTACGATCTGCTCAGGGCCGCGGCACTGGCGCCGGAGACGTCCCTGAACATGATCGAGCAGACGGCGGAGGACTACCGAAATGGCAAGCACAGGGCCTGACTTGAGCACTGCGGTGTGGCGCAAGAGCAGCTACAGCAACGCCAGCGGCGGTGACTGCGTCGAGGTCCGCGACGATCTCCCCGGTGTCGTCCCCGTGCGGGATTCCAAGGTCTCGGACGGTCCGGCGCTGTTCATTCCTGCTTCCGCGTGGGCGCCTTTTGTCGACTGGGCCGGTACTGCGTAGCCATCTATCTCGGAGGATGACGGAAATGGCAAGCACAGGGCCTGACTTGAGCACTGCGGTGTGGCGTAAGAGCAGCTACAGCAACGGCTCCGGCGGTGACTGCGTCGAGGTCCGCGACGATCTCCCCGGTGTCGTCCCCCTGCGGGATTCCAAGGTCCCGCACGGTCCGGCACTGCTCATTCCCGCTCTCGCGTGGGTGCCCTTCGTCGACTGGGCCGGTACTGCGTAGCCATCTATCTCGGAGGATGACGGAAATGGCAAGCACAGAGCCTGACTTGAGCACTGCGGTGTGGCGTAGGAGCAGCTACAGCAATGGCACGGGCGGCGAGTGCGTCGAGGTCGCCGGCCTCTGGCGCGCGAGCAGCTACAGCAACGGCTCCGGCGGCGAGTGTGTCGAAGTCCGCGACGACCTCCCCGGCCTCGTCCCCGTCCGTGACTCCAAGGTCCCGGACGGTCCCGCCCTCCTCATTCCCGCCCCCGCGTGGGCGCCCTTCGTCGGCTGGGCCGGTGCTGCCTAGGACGGGTGTCAGTCCCGGGGTGCGACGCGGATGCGGTTCCCGTCGGGATCGGCTGCGACGAAGGTCAGTCCGAAGCCCGCGTCGTGAGGCTCACGCAGGATCGTGACGCCCTTGGCCTGCCATCGCTTGAAGATCTCGTCGATCTCGTCGATCTCGTCGGGTCCGCTGTTGACGGCCAGGCAGACCTCACTGGTGCGGGGGACGTCCGGGGACAGGTCCTCGAACTGGCCGGACCACAGGGCGAGATCGGCGCCCGGCCCGAGGTCGAAGGTGATGTATCCCGGCGTCTCTAACGAGGGGCTCATGCCGAGGAGGCCGCCGTAGAAGCGCGCTGCGGCGGGAGCGTCGTTCACGTAGACGATGGACACGACGGATGTGGTCATGGATGTTCCTTCTCCCAGGTCCCGGTGGGTACGCGTCCACCAGCCTGGCCGGGATGTGCGCCGTATCGTGTCGCAATTCCTGAAAAACTTGGCGGGTGACCCCGGACCGCTTCTTCTCCCTGATGCTGCTCCTCGGATCGAGGGACGCGGTGACCACTCAGGAACTCGCCTCGGCGCTCGGGGTGTCCCTTCGGACCATCACCCGGGACCTGAACTGGCTCCGCGACGCCGGACTGCCGGTGACCGCGCAACGGGGCCGCCTCGGAGGCGTGACCATGCTGCCCGGGGCCGGGCCCGACCTCACGCGGCTCACGCCGGGCGAGCGTGATCAGCTGTCGCTCACCGGGCTGGACGAGAGGCAGCGCGCGGAGCTCGACGCGTCGGCCGAGAGCCGGCGCGCGCTCTCCAAGGTCATGGCCGCACAGTCACGTGGAGGTCAGGAGCTTCTGCCGCTCACCGATGTGGTGCACGTGGACAGCCGTCCCTGGCTCCAGACACGGGCCTCCGGCCCGGCTCCGGCTTCGCTGATCGGCCCGGTCCGGCGAGGCCGCCGGCTACGGATCGCGTACGACAGCCCGCGCGAGTCATGCCCACGCGACCTCGTCGTGGATCCCTACGGGCTGCTGGCCAAGGCCGGCACCTGGTACCTCGTCGCCGACCGCGCCCGCGTGCCGCGGATGTACCGACTCGAACGGATCACGACGTGGGAGGAAGTCGACCGGCCACGACGGATCCGCGAGAGCCAGACCCTGGCCACCGTCGCCGCGGCGCTCATGGATCAGTGGGAGCACGAGTACGCGACAGAGGTCAGCGCCACCATCGACCAGAGCCAGATCGAGCGAGCGCAACGGATCTTCGGCCAACGACTCGTCCGGGACGACCATGAAGAATCCGCCACGGGCCACAAGGTGACGATCCGCTTCCCGCGGCTGGAGGACGTGCGGGCACTGCTGCCGTTCGGGAGCGCCATCACTGTGCACGGCCCCACCGAAGCCAGGGCCCACCTCCACGACCTCGCCACCGACCTCGCCCACCACCACGCGCCGGAGAAACGCCCCGGGGCCGTGCCACCACGTGGTGACACGGCCCCGGAAAAAGCCACAACCCGGCGAGTCGGCAGGGCTGCCCGGTGAATTACTGGGTGCGGATCACGATCGTGCCGCAGATCTTGTCCGCGAACGTCTGGCGCTTCGCGTCCCACGCCGGCCACAGGAAGCCGATGTAGCAGGCGATCGCGTCCACGAAGTGGGCGAGGCGGCGGACGAACGCCATACCGACACCGAGCGGCTGGCCGTCGCTCTCGCGGACCAGGCGGATGCCGAGCGCCTGCTTGCCGACCGTCTGGCCGGTGCGGCCCTCGCGGATCAGCTGCCAGATGAAGACGCCGAGGACGAGGAGGGCGCCGATGGCCAGCAGCGCGCCGTTCTTGCTGGTCATGCCGACGATGTAGAGGACGTACGGCACGGCGAGGATGAGCCAGTCGACCAGCGTGCCGAGGAACCGCTGGCCCCAGTTCGCGTACGGCGGGGTCGCGCCGTAACCCGCCTGCTGGTACCCGGGGTAGGCCGGCTGCTGCTGCGGGTAGCCGTAACCCTGCTGCGGCGGGACACCCTGGGGCGCGCCCTGCGGGTAGCCGTAGCCGGGCTGGCCCTGGGGCTGGCCGTAGCCCTGCTGGGGGTTCTGCTGAGGTTGCCCGTAGGGATTGTTCGGGTCGTAACTCATGGCGGGATTTCCTCCGTCGGCAATGCGGGGACGATGCGGATTGCGCGGAGGTACGTCACGAGATGAGCGGTTTGCCCCCCAACACCTACCGCAGTACTGCGGCGTTCATCGTTCTAGCCGAGGCTGGATTTTGTCCAGCGGCATTCCATAGGTGTTGTGTAAGTGCAACATCAGTGATCATGGCGATACACCCGGGGTGTACCCGGATTGGAACCCGGAGGGCGTCATCCGCGAGGATGGGTCCATGACCGCCCAGATTCTCGATGGCAAGGCCACCGCAGCCGCGATCAAGTCCGATCTGACCGCCCGCGTGGCGGCGCTGAAGGAGAAGGGCGTCACGCCCGGCCTCGGCACGATCCTGGTCGGGGACGACCCCGGCAGCCAGAAGTACGTCGCCGGCAAGCACCGGGACTGCGCCCAGGTGGGCATCGCGTCCATCCAGCGCGAGCTGCCCGCCACCGCCTCCCAGGAGGAGATCGAGGCGGTCGTACGCGAGCTGAACGAGGACCCCACCTGCACCGGGTACATCGTCCAACTCCCGCTCCCCAAGGGCATCGACGAGAACCGCATCCTCGAACTGATGGACCCGGACAAGGACGCCGACGGCCTCCACCCGATGAACCTCGGCCGCCTCGTCCTCAACGAGCCCGCCCCCCTGCCCTGCACCCCGAACGGCGTCCTGACCCTGCTCCGCCGCTACGGCGTGGAGATCAAGGGTGCCGAGGTCGTGGTCGTAGGCCGCGGTGTCACCATCGGCCGCCCGATGCCGCTGCTCCTCACCCGGCGCAGCGAGAACGCCACCGTGACCCAGTGCCACACGGGCACCCGTGACCTCTCCTCGCACCTCAAGCGCGCCGACATCATCGTCGCCGCCGCCGGTTCCGCCCACCTGATCCGTCCCGAGGACGTGAAGCCGGGCGCCGCCGTCCTCGACGTGGGCGTCTCCCGCAACGCCGACGGCAAGATCGTGGGCGACGTCCACCCCGGCGTCGCCGAGGTGGCCGCCTGGATCTCCCCGAACCCCGGCGGGGTCGGCCCGATGACCCGCGCCCAGCTGCTCGTCAACGTGGTCGAGGCGGCGGAGCGCAGTGTCGCCTGACAGCAACCCCGGCAAGACCGAGGGCACCCAGGACATCCAGGACGCTCAGGACACCGAGAGCGCGGACGACATCGAGGTCACGGACCCGGTCAGCGCGCCCGACGCCGACGGGAAACCGCGCCGCGCCACCCGCCGCTTCCCCCTCTTCACCCGCGACACCGCGCGCCCCGAGGGCGGCGGCCGGGCCGCCCCGCGCGACGCCCCGGCCCCGGCCCGCCAGTGGCCGATCCTCGCCGTCCTCGGCACGGTCGGCCTCGGCCTCCTCCTGACCGCCTTCGACGTCTTCCGCTACGGCATCCTGCTGATCGGCGCCGCGCTGCTGGCCGGCGCAGTCCTGCGCTGGGTCATGCCGGACGTCGGCATGCTCGCCGTACGCTCCCGCTTCACCGACATCGTCACCTACGCGATCCTCGGCCTCGCGATCGTCCTGCTGGCGCTGATGGCGCAGCCCAAGCCGTGGCTGACGATCCCGTACCTGAAGGACACGCTGCACTACACGGTCAACAGCAACTAGCCCACGGCGTAGCGCAGTTCGCCACACACGACGGCGGCCCGTCCCCTCCCCCGAGCAAGGACGCGCCGCCGTCTGTGTTCACCGTGGCGCCCGGCGGGGGCGCGGCTCAATAGCTGTCAGCGCGCTGTGGCACGGAGGTGACCGTTTCGCTACGCGCTCCGCACCGCCCGGCGACGAGGGAACCGTTCCCCTTCCGGTGTCGTCATTTCGCTCGGAGCGGGCGCAAGGGGACACGGGGGACACCGGGGAGGTGCGATGCGCGGCTGGCAGCCGCTGCCGGACGAACTGCCGGCGGAGGTACGGCACTTCGTGGAACAGCTGCGCCTCCTCAAGGACCGCACCGGCCTGAGCCTGGTGGCCCTCGGCGCCCGCACCGCGTACAGCAAGTCCTCCTGGCACCGCTATCTCAACGCCACCCAGCCCCCGCCCCGACAGGCCGTGCTCGCCCTGTGCCGGGTCGCCGACGCCGACCCCGAACGCATCGGCGTGCGCTGGGAGTTGGCGGTCCAGGCGTGGCCCCGGCAGGTGCCGGTCCCCGAACGGGCGGACGGCGGGGACGGGTACCGGGACGATCCCACCCTTCCGTGGTGGGACACCCCGCCCGGGGAACCGGAGCGCGGGCCCGGGGGACGGTTGCTCCGGTACGCGCTGGTGCTGTTGCTTCTCCTGCTCCTCACCGCTGTCGTGGGAGTCGTGGTCCTTGTGTCGATGTATTGACAAGTTTGCGGATATGCAACGAAGCCGACCAACAACCGCGTTAGCGTGGGCAATTCAGGGCAGAGGGGGGAAAGCAATGCCTCGTTGGAGGGCCTTGCCGGATGAACTCGATCCGCAGGTCAGGGAGTTCGCGAGCCAGTTGCGCAGGCTCGTCGACCGCAGCGGCCTGAGCATCGCGGCGGTGGCCGACCGCACGGGCTACAGCAAGACGTCCTGGGACCGTTACCTCAACGGCCGGCTCCTCGCACCGAAGGGCGCGATCATCGCCCTGGCCGAGGTCACCGGCACCAATCCCGTTCATCTCACCACGATGTGGGAGCTCGCCGAGCGTTCCTGGAGCCGCTCGGAGATGCGGCACGACATGACCATGGAGGCGATCCGGGTCTCCCAGGCGCGGGCGGCGCTGGGGGAGTTCGGGGCGGCCCCGGCACCCACGACACCGGCGGCACCCGCGAAGGGCGGCAAGTCGGCCCGCAAGGGTGGCGGCAGTGCCACCGCGACCCCGGGGATCGCGGGCCCGGCGGGAGTGTCGCCGACGGTGCCGCCACAGCCGGCGGCGCCCGACAGCGACGTACGGGAAGGTCCTTCGAAGGTCGCCAACTCGTGGGGGATGGCGGGGTATTCGGCACCGAAGCAGTCGGGTGCCGAGGCCGCCGCCGTGACGCCCCGGCCCGAGACGCCGGTCCCGAACAGCGAACCGCCGCAGCCGCCTCGCCCCGCACGGCCCGACGGTGTGGGCGGTGCCAAGCGCCGGGCACTGATGTTCGGGGCCGGGGTCCTCGGGGTGCTGGTCGTGATCGCGGCGGTGTTCCTGTTCACGAACAACGGCGGCGGGGGCGAGAAGGCCGCCGCCAAGCACACCTCGGCCGCGCCGTCCGTCAGCGCGAACCCCGACCTGCCCGCCGGAGTGAAGTGCGTGGGCGCCGGCTGCACCGGCAAGGACGCCGAGGCGATGGGCTGCACGACGGAGGCGGGCGCGGTGACCACCGCCAAGACCGCGACCGTCGGGACCACCGTCGTCGAGGTCCGCTACAGCAAGACCTGCGGCGCCGCCTGGGGCCGGATCACCACGGGCGTGGCGGGGGACTCCGTGCAGGTCAGCGCGGGGACTGCCAAGGAGACCGACAGCATCACCGCGTCCGGTGACGCCATCGCGTACACCCCGATGGTGGCCGTGAAGGACGCCGGCGAGGCGAAGGCGTGCGTGACGCTGGCGTCGGGGCAGAAGGGGTGCACCACGTAGTCCGCGCGTGCGGCGACCGTTTGTGGGGATTCTGTGTACGTGCGGAATGACCGCTCCGGATCGGGGGCAGGCGGAAAGTACCCCCACGGGATTCCGGACCCCCGGTTCCCCCCACGGCGGTCGTCCGGTGTTCCTCTCCCGAGCCGGACGGCCGCCTTTTGTGTGCCCCGGTCCGCGTTTCCCATGCGCAGGACCCGGCGCTGTGGGGTGGGCCACACGGACCCGGGAGTCCGGGATCGCGGATGCGCGATAGCCTGACCGGTGGATCTCTTGACGCCAAGAGATCGATCATTTGTACGTCCCGCACCCCGGGGCAGTGCCGCCCCACCGCCAGCTGTCATAACGGAGAACGCCATGACCCGCACTCCCGTGAACGTCACCGTCACCGGCGCGGCCGGCCAGATCGGTTACGCCCTGCTCTTCCGTATCGCCTCCGGCCAGCTGCTCGGCGCGGACGTGCCGGTCAAGCTGCGTCTCCTGGAGATCACCCCGGCGCTCAAGGCCGCCGAGGGCACGGCGATGGAGCTCGACGACTGCGCCTTCCCGCTCCTTCAGGGCATCGACATCACGGACGACCCGAACGTCGCCTTCGCCGGTGCGAACGTAGCCCTCCTCGTCGGCGCCCGCCCCCGCACCAAGGGCATGGAGCGCGGTGACCTGCTCTCCGCGAACGGCGGCATCTTCAAGCCGCAGGGCAAGGCCATCAACGACAACGCCGCGGACGACATCAAGGTCCTCGTCGTCGGCAACCCGGCCAACACGAACGCGCTCATCGCGCAGGCCGCCGCCCCGGACGTACCGGCCGACCGCTTCACCGCGATGACCCGCCTGGACCACAACCGCGCGCTGACCCAGCTCGCGAAGAAGACGGGCACCACGGTCGCCGACATCAAGCGCCTGACCATCTGGGGCAACCACTCGGCCACCCAGTACCCCGACATCTTCCACGCCACGGTCGCCGGCAAGAACGCCGCCGAGACCGTGAACGACGAGCAGTGGCTCGCCGACGACTTCATCCCGACCGTCGCCAAGCGCGGCGCCGCGATCATCGAGGCCCGCGGCGCGTCCTCGGCGGCCTCCGCCGCGAACGCCGCGATCGACCACGTCCACACCTGGGTCAACGGCACGGCGGACGGCGACTGGACCTCCATGGGCATCCCGTCGGACGGCTCCTACGGCGTCCCCGAGGGCCTCATCTCCTCCTTCCCGGTCACCACGAAGGACGGCGTCTACGAGATCGTCCAGGGCCTGGACATCAACGAGTTCTCCCGCGCCCGCATCGACGCGTCGGTGAAGGAGCTGGAGGAGGAGCGCGAGGCGGTCCGCTCGCTCGGCCTGATCTAGTCATCGGCCTCATGTAGTTACCTGCGGGGCCGTTCTCGACGGCTCTGTCACGGGCTTGCGCGGGCCCTGTTCCGGTTACGGCCGGAGCGGGGCCCGTTTCCTGTTTCCGCCGCTAACTTCGGAAGAGGTACGTGGTGGGTGATTCGGGGGGTTCGTGATGAGTGACTGGGATCGTTTCGCGGCCGGGCACGGGCCGAGTGAGGAGCGCGGACAGGCGCCCTGGTCGGTGTGGTCCACGGCGGAGACGCAGACCTCGCTGACCGCGCCGGCGTGGGTGTCACCACCGGCTCCAACTCCCGTTCCCGCGCCGGTTCTTGCGCCCGCTTCCGGCCGTCGCGCCTGGCGGCTGGTCCTCGCGGTGGCTCTCGCGGTGGTGCTGGGCGCGGGTGCCGGGGGAGGGGTCTGGTACGTCACGCACGGCCGCGCGAAGGTGGGTGCGGGTGAGAGTGCGGGCGTGACCCGGTCGGCATCGGCGTACCGCACAGCCGAGGACCCCGCCGGCTACACGGTCGACGTCCCCCGGGGCTGGACCCGTACCCAACGGCAGGGCGCGAAGGCCCCGGTGGTCACCTACGGCTCCCCGGACGGCACCCGCCGCCTCCAGATCTTCCGCGTCTCGGAGGACTCCCCGGCCGAGTCCCTCGACCTCGCCGAGAACGACCCCGGCTACGGCTTCGTCCGCCAGCCCGGCTACCAGGTCATCGACCGTGCCACCGGCCCCAGTTGGGCGGAACTCACCTATCGCTACGACGGTGGTCGGGGCGAGGGTGCGCGCCGGGTGATCGACCGTCGTTTCGAGGCGGCGGGCGGCTCGCTCTACGCGGTCCGGTCCAGTGGCCCCGAGTCCCTCGATCCCGCGCTGGTCAGGGGCCCGCTCACCGCGGCGGTGGATTCCTTCTGCCCGGCGGGCGCGAACTGCCGCTAGTCGGGCGCGAACTGCCCTTGGGCGGGGGCGGGTTCCTACTCCAGCCCCCGCTTCCCCGGCGCCCAGAACGGCTTCGTGAGGACCGAGCGCCGGTCCCAGCCCAACTCCCGTACGAGCACCTGCCGGACGTGCTGCACGGTACGGGCCTCCCCGGCGACGTACGCGATGCCGCCGGGCTCGGGGGCCAGGTCCTGCACCGCGCCCGGGAGTGAAGTCCCGCCCCTGGTCAGCCAGTTGAGGCGGTCGGAGTGGGCCAGCGGCAGCCGGTCCGCCGCCGATTCCGTCTCCACGACACCGGAGACCCGAGCCTCCTCGGGCAGCGCGGCCAGCATCGCGCCGAAGGCGACCGAGGCCGTCTCCTCGCCGACGAAGACGTGGTGGGAGGCGTCGGGGCGGAGCGTGAAGGTGCCCTCGGGCTTGCGCAGGCGCACCTGGTCGCCGGTGCCGACGCTCTTCCCCCAGCGGGTCCCGGGTCCGTCCTCGGAGTGGTCCAGCACGCACAACTCGACGGTGCCGGACGGGTCGTAGCGCCAGATCGAGTACGTACGCAGGGTCAGGCCGGTGACCAGGACACGGACCTGCTGGCCGGGGCGGACGTCGAGACCCGCGAGGGTGTCGCTCTCGATGCGCAGGCGGCGCATGCGGGCGGTGATGGGTTCGGCGGTGGTGACGGTGGCCCGGAGGGTGACCAGGTCGAGGACGGGGTTCAGGAGGGCGGACGGCACAGGGGGCTCCTCAACTGGGGTGCTCGTGTGGGGAGTTGGCGATCAGGAGTGGCGGGCTGGACGCGATAGTACGCGTTTCTCGTCGGACGCGATAGTGCGTGTGGTGGTCCTGCGGTCGCGGTGTCCGACGATCACGACCGCGGTGGCCGCGAGGACGATCAGGGCGACCGTGCGCAGCGCCGGGGCAATGCCGTGGGCGAGGTCGGGGTGGGCGGCCAGGATCGTGCCGGTGACCGCCACGCCCAGGGCCGCGCCGAGTTCGCGGGCCGAGGTGCCCAGGCCGGAACCGAGTCCCGCCTGGTGCGGTGGGAGCGAGGTGACGACGCCGACCGTGAGCGCGGGCATGGAGAGCCCGGTGCCCGCCGAGATCACCAGCAGCCAGCAGGCGTACGTCCAGTACGGGGTGCCCGCGTCGGCGGTGGACGCGCCGAGCAGGCCCAGGCCGATGAGGGCGAGACCGGTGCCGATGACCGGGCGGGGGTGGTGTGCCCAGCGGACGGCGAGCTTCGGGACGAGGGCCATGCCGATCGTCAGCGGCACGATCGCGACGCCGGTGACGGCGGCACCGTAGCCCTTGATTCCTTGCAGGTACTGGGAGTTGACGTAGAAGAGGGAGAACAGGCCGAAGAAGCCGGTGGCCGTGCCGAGGGTGGCCGCGCGGAGGGTGGGGGAGGTGAAGACGCGCGGGTCGAGGAGCGGGGTGCGGGAGCGCAGGGCGTGGACGGTGAAGGCGGCGATCAGTACGGCGGCCGCCGCGAAGGCCGTGATGATGCGCGGGGAGGTCCAGCCGTAGGCCGGGCCCTCGATGATGCCGAAGAGGAGCGCGACCAGGCCGGTGGTCAGGAGGGCGGTGCCGGTGGGGTCGAGGTTGCTGTGCGCGGAGCGTGCCGTGCGGGGTGTGGTGAGGGTGACCGCGAGGGCGAGCAGGGCGGCCAGTGGGACCATCGCCCCGAACAGGGCGCGCCAGGACAGGAATTGGCCGACCAGGCCGCCGCCGAGGTTGCCCGCGAGTCCGCCGAGGCCGAGCGCGAGGGTCCAACTGCCCATGGCGCGGGCCCTGTTCTCCGGGGCGGACAGGTGCACGAGGATCGACATCGTCGCGGGCGTGATGAGTGCCGCGCCCGCGCCGGACAGGCCGCGGCCCGCGATCAGCGTCGCCGGGTTCTGCGCGAGCGCGCTGGTGGCGGCGCCCGCCGCGAACAGGGCGAGCCCGGCGAGCAGCGCGCCCTTGCGGCCGTGCCGGTCGCCGAGCGCGCCGGCCGGGATGAGGAGTCCGGCGAAGACGATGACGTACGCGTCGACCATCCACAGCAGTTCGGTGTGCGAGGGGTGCAGGGAGGACGAACTCAGCTGCGGGATGAGGAGGTTGATGGCGGCGACCATGCTCTGCGCGACGAGGACGCAGGCGCAGAGGGTGAGGAGGGTGGAGCGCTTCAGGGCAGGCGGGGGCATGGCTCCTCCGGGGAGCTTCGGTGTGGTGTGGGGTGCCCTGTCACCGTAGGCTCGGCAGTGACCTGCTTTCCAGTGCAACCTTTGCAAGGGGAGAATGCGTGTGACGCAATCCGCGAGTTCCGGGAGTTCCGGCAGCTCAGGGGGCTTGGATCTCAATCTGCTGGTCGCCCTGGACGTGCTGCTGGAGGAGCAGAGCGTGCAGCGCGCCGCGCACCGGCTGCATCTCTCCGAACCGGCGATGAGCCGCACGCTCGGCCGCATCCGCAAGGCGCTAGGCGATCCCGTGCTGGTCCGGGCCGGGCGGCGGATGGTGCCCACCCCGCACGCGCTGGCCGTACGGGCGGAGGTGAGCGCGGTGGTGGAGCGGGCGCGTGCGCTGTTCGCTCCGGGCCGGGACGCCGACCTCAGGACCGTCACCCGTACGTTCACGATCCTCGGCCACGACGCGATCGCCGCCCTGTATGGCGCGGCCCTGTTCGCGCGCGCCGCCCAGGAGGCGCCCGGCATCCGCATCCGGTTTCTGTCCGAGAGCCATGTCGACGCGCCGTTCCTGCGGCAGGGGACCGCCGACCTGGAGGTGGGGGTCATCGACTCCACGGCGCCCGAGGTGCGTGTGGAGACCCTGTACGAGGACCGGATGGTCGGGATCGTCCGGGCCGGACATCCGCTGCTGGAGGGGGAGTTGACCCCGAAGCGGTTCGCCGAGTCGGGGTCCCATCTGCTCGTGTCGCGGCGCGGCAAGCTGCACGGTCCCGTCGATGCCGCGCTCGCCGAACTCGGCCTGGAACGGCGGGTGGTGGGCTCCGTCGGCACCCTGCCCGCCTCGATGTTCGTGCTGCGCGACACCGACCTGATCGGGCTGACCAGCTCCTGGGGCCTGCCGATGGCCGCCGCGTTCGGACTGGTCACCTTCGAGGTGCCCCTCGAACTCCCCCCGCTCCCGCTGGGGTTGGCCTGGCATCCGCGTCATGAGGCCGACCCGGCGCACGCCTGGCTGCGGGGTGTCGTGCGGGAGTTGATGGGGGACCGGTCAGCCGCCGTCGCCTAGCCGCTTCTCGAACCAGTGGTCCGCGTAGACATGATCGACGTACGCCGGAATCTCCGCGTACCCGCACGCCCGGTACATCGCCTGCGCCTCCGTGAGCGCCGCGTGCGTGTCCAGCCGTACGACAGTGAACTCGTGCTCTACGGCGGCCAGTTCGAGCTCCGTGAGGACGCGGCGGGCGAGGCCGAGGCGGCGGGCGTCGGGGTGCACCCAGACGTGCCGGATCTCGCCGACGCCCGGCTCCAGGGTCCGCAGCGCCCCGCAGGCCACGGGCCGCCCCTCCTCGTACGCGACGAAGAACGCGCCCGCGTCCCCGGTGACCTCCTCCGGCCGTACGAGATCCGTCTTGTCGAAGCCCTCCGGGAACCGGGCGTCGATGTCGGCGGCGTAGGCGTCCAGGCAGGCGCGGGCGTCCTCGGCGGCGCCGTCGACGAGGGTGACCGTGATACCGGCGAGGCGGAGGAGGCGTCGGGTGGTCGCCAACGCGTGGGTGAGTTCGGCGCGTTGGGGTGTGGTGAGAGTGGCGAGGAGGCCGGCGGCGAGCGCGTTGGAACGGCGGTGCTGCTCCTCGACCTCGACGCGGCCGGCGTCGGTCAGCTCGATCAGGCGCAGCCGGGTGTCGTGCGGCGGCACGGTCAGCCGCACCAGGCCCTGCGCCTCCAGCGACTTCGCCATCCGGCTCAAGTAGCCCGCGTCCAGGGCGAGTCGGCCGCGCAGTTCGCGCAGCGAGACCCCGTCCCCGATCTCGAACAGCAGGCGCGCCTCGCCGAGGGGGCGGTTCTGGCCGAGGTAGTGGTCGTCGAGGGCGCCGATGCGGCGGGTGAAGTAGCGGTTGAAGCGCCGGAAGGCGGCTACGTCCTCCGCGGTCACCGGTGCCGGGGCCTCTGCCGGTGCCTGTGCCGATGCGGGTGTGGGTGCCGAAGCGGGTGTCGATTCCGTGACTGGCTCCATATTCTTTGACTTTAGTCAAAGGAATCCGAGGAGTCCACGGTCGCGATGCGGCTTTTGTCCCCCTGTTCAGTGGCTCGGCCCACTTTCGGCCACGGATTGCGCATGCATACGGACGTCCCGGGCAGGCGCTCGCAGTCCCCGAGAGTGACAGTTAGGTGACGCTGGGGCGCTGAACAGGAACGGAAGGCAATACCGATCATGGCCGACAACACGGAACAGCAGGCGGGGAAGACCATTCACGCGGGTGGGGACTGGCTCGAAGCGGTCTCCGGCGCCACGCGCGAGATCATCGACCCCGCGGACGCGCTGCCGTTCGCCGTGGTCGCGGAGGGCGACGAGAAGGACACCGACATAGCCGTCGCCGCCGCCCGTGCCGCCTTCGACGGCGGTCAGGGGGCCTGGCCGCTCACCCCCGTCACCGAGCGCGCCGCCCTGCTGCGCCGCGTCGCCGACCTCCTCGTGCGCGACCGCGAGGAGCTCGGCCTGCTGGAGAGCCGGGACGCGGGCAAGACCGTAGAGGAGGGTCGCGTCGACATCGACTGTGTCGCCGACGCCTTCCGCTACTTCGCCGACCTCGTCGCCGGCGAGGCCCCCGGCCGGGTCGTCGACGCGGGCACGCCCGAGGTGCACAGCGTCGTCGTGCACGAGCCCGTCGGCGTCTGCGCGCTGATCACCCCGTGGAACTACCCGCTGCTCCAGGCGAGTTGGAAGATCGCGCCCGCCCTCGCGGCCGGCAACACCTTCGTCGTCAAGCCCAGCGAGATCACCCCGCTGACGACGATCGCCCTGATCGACCTGCTCGTCGAGGCAGGTCTGCCCGCCGGTGTCGCCAACATCGTCACCGGGCCGGGCCACTCGGTCGGCGCCCGGCTCGCCGAGCACCCCGACGTCGACCTCGTCTCCTTCACCGGCGGCCTGATCAGCGGCACGAAGGTGGCCCAGGCCGCCGCCGTGACCGTGAAGAAGGTCGCCCTCGAACTCGGCGGCAAGAACCCCAACGTCGTCTTCGCCGACGCCTGCGCCACCGAGGAGGGCTTCGACACCGCCGTCGACCAGGCCCTCAACGCGGCCTTCATCCACAGCGGCCAGGTCTGCTCCGCGGGTGCCCGCCTCATCGTCGAGGAAACCGTCCGCGAGCGCTTCGTCGCCGAACTCGCCCGCCGCGCCGAGAAGATCCGCCTCGGCCGCGGCACCGAGGACGGCGTCGAGTGCGGCCCGCTCGTCTCCGAACAGCAGCGCGCCAAGACCGAGTCGTACGTCGCCGCCGCCCTCGCCGAGGGCGCGGTGCTGCGCTCCGGCGGCAAGCGCCCCGAGCCGACCGCGGCCCGGCCCGCCACCGGCTACTTCTACGAGCCGACCGTCCTCGACCAGTGCCACCGCGAGATGACCGTCGTACGCGAAGAGGTCTTCGGACCGGTCCTCACCGTCGAGACCTTCCGCACCGAGGACGAGGCGGTCGCTCTCGCCAACGACACCGAGTACGGCCTCGCGGGCGCCGTCTGGACCGCCGACGCGGGCCGCGCGCGCCGCGTCGCCGGACGACTCCGCCACGGCACCGTCTGGATCAACGACTTCCACCCCTACCTCCCGCAGGCGGAGTGGGGCGGCTTCGGAAAGAGCGGCGTGGGCCGGGAGTTGGGCCCCGCCGGACTCGCCGAGTACCGCGAGGCCAAGCACGTCTACCAGAACCTGGCGCCGAAGCCGGTCCGCTGGTTCGCGGGCTGAGCCCCCCCGCCTCTTTCTTTCCGACTGGAGTGAGTACCCCCATGCCCGAGAACGAGTACATGTACGACTATGTCGTCATCGGCGGCGGCACCGCAGGCTCCGTCATCGCCTCCCGCCTCACCGAGAACCCCGACGTCACCGTCGCCGTCATCGAAGGCGGCCCCAGCGACGTCGGCCGCGAGGACGTACTGACCCTGCGCCGCTGGATGGGCCTCCTCGGCGGCGAACTGGACTACGACTACCCGACCACCGAACAGCCGCGCGGCAACTCCCACATCCGGCACAGCCGCGCCCGCGTCCTCGGCGGCTGCTCCTCGCACAACACCCTCATCGCCTTCAAGCCGCTGCCGTCCGACTGGGACGAGTGGGAGGCGGCCGGCGCGAAGGGCTGGGGCGCGATCTCGATGGAGGCGTACTACGCCCGCCTCCTCAACAACATCGTCCCGGTCGACGAGAAGGACCGGAACGCCATCGCCCGCGACTTCGTCGAGGCGGCCCAGGAGGCACTCGACGTCCCGCGCGTGGAGGGCTTCAACCAGGCCCCGTTCACGGACGGCGTCGGCTTCTTCGACCTCGCCTACCACCCGGAGAACAACAAGCGGTCGTCGGCGTCCGTCGCGTACCTCCACCCGGTGATGGACGAGCGCCCCAACCTCCGTATCTTCCTTGAGACTTGGGCCCACCGCCTGGAGCTGAACGGCACCCGCGCCGAGGGCGTCCACGTCCGCACCAAGGACGGCGAGGAACTCCTCGTCCGCGCCCGCCGCGAGGTCGTCCTCTGCGCCGGCGCCGTCGACTCCCCGCGCCTGCTCCTGCACTCGGGCATCGGCCCCCGCAAGGATCTCGAAGCGCTGGGCATCCCCGTCGCCGTCGACCTCCCGGGCGTCGGCGAGAACCTCCTCGACCACCCCGAGTCGGTGATCGTCTGGGAGACCAACGGACCGATCCCGGAGAACTCCGCGATGGACTCCGACGCGGGCCTGTTCGTGCGCCGCGACCCCGAACACCAGGGCCCCGACCTGATGTTCCACTTCTACCAAGTGCCCTTCACGGACAACCCCGAGCGCCTCGGCTACGAACGCCCCGAGTTCGGCGTCTCCATGACCCCGAACATCCCCAAGCCGAAGAGCCGCGGCCGCCTGTACCTGGAGAGCGCCGACCCGGCGGTCAAACCCGCCCTGGACTTCCGGTACTTCACCGACGAGGACGACTACGACGGCCGCACCCTCGTCGACGGCATCCGCATCGCCCGCGAGATCGCGAAGACCGAACCCCTCGCCGGCTGGCTGAAGCGCGAGGTGTGCCCCGGCCCGGAGATCCTCGGCGACGCCGAACTCAGCGAGTACGCCCGCAAGGTTGCCCACACCGTCTACCACCCGGCCGGCACCTGCCGCATGGGCGCCGACTCCGACGAACTGGCCGTCGTCGACCCAGAGTTGAGGGTCCGCGGCCTGGACGGCATCCGGATCGCCGACGCCTCCGTCTTCCCGACCATGCCCGCCGTGAACCCGATGATCGGGGTGCTCATGGTCGGCGAGAGGGCTGTCGACCTGATCGGAGGTGGTGCGTGATGAGTACCGCGACGACGAGTACCCCCAGTACCCCCAGCGTCTCCGGCAACCCCGTGTTCTCGGTGGACGGCCTCTGGAAGGTCTTCGGCCCGAAGGCCGACGAGGTCCCCGCCGACCCCGAACTCACCGCCCTCGACGCCGCCGCCCTGCGCACCCGCACCGGCTGCACCGCCGCCGTCCGCGACGTCTCCTTCGACGTCCGCAAGGGCGAGGTCTTCGTGGTGATGGGCCTCTCCGGCTCCGGCAAGTCCACCCTGGTCCGCTGCCTCACCCGCCTCATCGAACCCACCGCCGGCACCATCGCCATCGACGGCGAGGACGTCCGCGCGATGGACAAGTCCCGGCTGCGCGAACTCCGCCGCCACCGCGCCGCGATGGTCTTCCAGCACTTCGGCCTCCTCCCGCACCGCACGGTCCTCGACAACGTCGCCTACGGCCTGGAGATCCAGGGCGTCGGCAAGGCCGAGCGCCGCCGCCGCGCCGCCGAGGTCGTCACCAAGGTCGGCCTGGAGGGTATGGAACAGCGCCGCCCCGGCCAGCTCTCCGGCGGCCAGCGCCAACGCGTCGGCCTGGCACGGGCGTTGGCGGTCGACCCCCAAGTCCTCCTCTTCGACGAGCCGTTCAGCGCGCTCGACCCGCTGATCCGGCGCGACATGCAGGAGGAGGTCGTCCGGCTGCACCAGGAAGAGGGCCGCACGATGGTCTTCATCACCCACGACCTGAACGAGGCCCTCAAGCTCGGCGACCGCATCGCCCTGATGCGCGACGGCCGCATCGTCCAGCTCGGCACCCCCGAGGAGATCGTCGGCTCACCCGCCGACGACTACGTCCGCGAGTTCGTACGCGACGTACCGCGCGCTGACGTCATGACGGTCCGTACGGCGATGCGGGCCGCGTCCGCGGAGGAGGCCGGCGGGGTCGGCGGCGCGGGCAGCGGTCCCGCCGTCGCGCCCGACGCCACCGTCTCCGAAGCCATCGAGGCGGTGGCGCGCGCCGGGGTCCCGGCGAGGGTCGTCGACCAGGGCCGCTGCGTCGGAATGGTGGACTCGGACGCGCTGCTCGGCGTGGTCGCGGGCACGGGGGACAGCGGTGGCGCGGGAGGCGGTGGCGGCGTGGGCGCCGGCATCGCGACCGGCGACGGCACCGGCGGCGGCCCCAGCAACGGCGGCGGCCCCAGCAACGGCGACGGCTCCGGCACCGGCGACGGCCCCGGCACCGGCGTCCGCAAGGAGCTCGCCGATACCGGCAAGGAGGCGGTCTGATGGCCACGGTCACCGCACCCGCCCCGCGCCCCGCCCTTCCCGGAATCCTCCGGCACCGGGCCGCGCACAAACTCCTCCTGCTCGCGCTCGCCGCCGCGATCCTCGTACCGCTCGCCAACGCGCATTGGGCCAGCGGCAGTTGGCCGCACGCTCTCACCGTCGACCTGTCCGGTCCGCTGGGCCGGGCCAACGACTGGATCATCGACAACCGCGACAGCTCCCCGCTGTTCCTCTATTTCTTCGGCTACATCAGCAACGCCGTCGTCCTCTCCGTACGCGCCGTCTACCTGGTCCTGCTCGCCGCGGGCTGGGCCGGCGTCACCGCGTTCGGCGCCCTCGTCGCCTGGCGGGTGGCGGGCGTTCGGCTCGCGATCGGGACCGGCGTCGCCTTCCTCGCCTGCGGGCTGCTCGGCATGTGGGTACCGACCATGCAAACCCTCGCGCTGATGGTGGTCGCGGTGCTCACCTCGGTCGTCGTGGGCGCGCTCCTCGGCCTGGCCGGTGGCCTCTCCGAACGCACGGACCGCGCGCTGCGCCCGGTCCTGGACACCATGCAGGTGCTCCCGGCCTTCGCCTACCTCCTCCCCGTCGTCCTCGTCTTCGGCATCGGCGTCCCCGCCGCCGTCCTCGCCACCGTCGTCTACGCCGCCCCGCCCATGGCCCGCCTCACCGCGCTCGGCCTGCGCGACGCCGACCCGGAGGTCCTCGAAGCCGTCGACTCCCTGGGCGCCACCGGACGCCAACGCCTGCTGACCGCACGGCTCCCGCTGGCCCGCAAGCAACTCCTCCTCGGCCTCAACCAGACGATCATGATGGCCCTCTCCATGGCCGTCATCGCCTCCGTCATCGGCGCCGGAGGCCTCGGCGACCGCGTCTACCAGGCACTCGCCTCCGTCGACGTGGGCGCGGCCCTGGCCGCCGGCATCCCGATCGTGCTCCTGGCCGTCGTACTGGACCGCGTCACCGCGGCGGCCGGTGAGCAGACCGACGCGTCCGCGGGCGAGCCGGGGTCGAGCCTCCGCCCGTGGCTGTACGCGCTCGGCGCCACCGTGGTCGTAGCGGTCGCCGTCCGGCTCGCCGGCGCCCTGGACTGGCCCTCCGGCTGGACCCTGAACATCGCCGAACCGGTGAACCGCGTCGTCGACTGGATGACCGCCCACCTCTACTCCGGCGTCCCCTACCTCGGCGGCACCGCCGACTGGGCCGGCCACTTCACCACCTGGGTCCTGGACCCCGTACGCGACGGCCTGCAGTGGCTGCCGTGGTGGTCGGTGCTGCTGATCGTCGCCGCCCTCGCCTGGGTGATCGGCACCTGGCGCACCGCGCTCACCGCCGTCCTCGCCATGGCCGCGATCGGCGTGCTCGGGGTGTGGAAGCCGTCGCTGGACACGCTGTCGCAGGTGCTGGCCGCCGTGGCCGTCACCCTCGTCCTCGGCTTCGCGACCGGCATCGCCGCCGCCCGCAGCGACCGTTTCGAACGCGCCCTGCGCCCCGTCCTCGACGTCTGCCAGACGATGCCGCAGTTCGTGTACCTGATCCCGGTCGTCGCCCTCTTCGGTGTCGGCCGCGCCCCCGCCGTCGCAGCGGCGGTCGTCTACGCCCTCCCCGCCGTCGTCCGCATCACCACCCAGGGCCTGCGCCAGGTCGACCCGGCGGCCCTGGAGTCGGCCCGCTCGCTCGGCGCGACCTGCACTCAGCAGCTGCGCCAGATCCAACTCCCGCTCGCCCGACCGGCGTTGCTCCTCGCCGTCAACCAGGGCGTGGTCCTGGTCCTCGCCGTCGTCATCATCGGCGGCCTGGTCGGCGGCGGCGCCCTCGGTTACGACGCCGTGTTCGGCCTGGCCCAGGGCGACTTGGCGACCGGACTCGTCGCCGGCGCCGCGATCGTCTGCCTCGGCCTGATGCTCGACCGGGTGACCCAACCGACGGAACGCCGCACCAAGAAGGGAGCGTGACATGCGAGTTCGTACGGCTTATTCAGTGGCCGCGGTGACGTCCCTCGCCCTGCTCTCGGGCTGTGGCGCCGCCGACATGACCAAGCAGGCCTCGCCCTTCGCCAACGCGCAGGGCGCCAAGACCGTGACCCTCTCCGTCCAGTCCTGGGTGGGCGCACAGGCCAACGTGGCTGTCGCGCAGTACCTGTTGGAGCACAAGCTCGGCTACCGCGTCGACACCGTCCAGGTCGACGAGGTCCCCGCGTGGGACGCGCTCAGCCAGGGCCGGGTCGACGCGATCCTGGAGGACTGGGGCCACCCCGACCAGGAGAAGCGCTACGTCGACGACAAGAAGACGATCACGCGCGCGGGCGGCCTCGGGGTGACCGGGCACATCGGCTGGTACGTCCCGACCTACCTGGTCAAGCAGCACCCGGACATCACCGACTGGAAGAACCTCAACAAGTACTCCTCGCTGTTCCGCACCGCCGAGAGCGGCAGCAAGGGCCAGTTGATGGACGGCTCGCCCTCCTACGTCACCAACGACAAGGCCCTGGTGACGAACCTGAAGCTGAACTACCAGGTGGTCTTCGCCGGTTCGGAGGCCGCGCAGATCACCCAGATGAAGCAGTTCGCCAAGGAGAAGAAGCCCTTCCTCACCTACTGGTACGCACCCCAGTGGCTCTTCAAGAAGGTCCCCATGACGGAGGTCAAACTCCCCGCCTACAAGGAGGGTTGCGACGCCGACGCCGCCAAGGTCGCCTGTGCCTACCCCCACACCCCGCTGCAGAAGTACCTCAACACGGACTTCGCCAAGCGCGGCGGCAAGGCAGCGGCCTTCCTGAAGAAGTTCAAGTGGACGACCGAGGACCAGAACGAGGTCTCCCTGATGATCGCCGACCAGAAACTCTCCCCGGCCGACGCCGCCAAGAAGTGGGTGGACAGCCACCCCTCCACCTGGAAGGCCTGGCTGTCCTGACCCCACTCACCGCTTCAGCTCCACGGCCCTCCCCTTGAGCGCGAGGGCCGCCCAGCGCTGGAGCCCCGGCCCGAACGTGATGCGCGTGGCCCCGAGTTCACCGAGTGTGGTGGGCGAGGGGCCCTCGCCGTCCAGCCGCGCGAGCGCGTTGACCGGCCCCTGGATACCGGACCGCAGCAACAGCAGCACCTCCGTCGGAGCCATGATCGGATAGACGCAGTCGGCACCCGCCGCGACGTACAACGCGGCCCGCTCGATGGCCCGTTCGGGGTTCCCGTCACCGTGCAGGAAGGTGTCGACCCGCGCGTTGACGAACAACCGCTCCGCCGCCACCGCCCGCACCTCGGCCAGCCAATCGGCGTGCCGCCGCGGGTCCTTGAGCACTCCGTCCTCGGAGTCCTCGAGGTTGCACCCGACCGCCCCCGCCTCCAGCAGCCGCTCCACCAGCTCCTTCGGCGCGAGCCCGTACCCGCCCTCGACATCGGCGGACACCGGCACGTCCACGGCCCGCACGATCCGCGCGACCGCCGCGAACATCTCGTCCGCCGGCACAGCCCCGTCCTCGTACCCGAGCGAGGCGGCGACCCCGGCACTGGGCGTGGCGAGCGCCGCGAACCCTGCCTCCACGAACACCCGCGCACTCACCGCGTCCCACGGCCCGGGCAGCACCAGCGGATCACCGGGCAGCCGCCGCCGATGCAGACTCCGGAACAGCTCCACCTTGCTCACGGCCGACGCCCCCGCACCTCGCGCTCCAACACCCGTGCGGGCGACGTCACTTGAACTGCCCCGCCTTGTAGTGCCCCGGCACCATCCGCGTGCTCACCCCGAACCGGTTCCACGCGTTGATCACCGTGATCGCGGCGATCAGCTGCGCCAGCTCGGCCTCCTCGAACCGCTCGGCCGCCCGCGCGTACACCTCGTCCGGCACGAAGCCGTCCGTGATGACGGTGACCGCCTCGGTCAGCTCGATCGCCGCCAGCTCCTTCTCGGTGTAGAAGTGCCGCGACTCCTCCCACGCGCCGAGCTGGATGATCCGCTCCACGCTCTCGCCCGCCGCGAGCGCGTCCTTGGTGTGCATGTCGAGGCAGTACGCGCAGTGGTTGAGCTGCGAGGCGCGGATCTTCACCAGTTCCAGCAGCTTGGGGTCGAGGCCCCGCCGGGCGGCGATGTCGAGACGGACCATCGCCTTGTAGACCTCGGGCGCGTGCTCGGCCCAGTTCAGGCGGGGGCTGTGCTCGTGGGCGTAAGGAGTTTCCTGTGCTGTGGTCATGTCTCGACTCTAGAAGTCAGGCAGCCCAGGAGTATGGTCCATTTTCATGGCGAAATCTTGGGCCACTTTCGGCGTAGACCTGCATCTGGATCCGACCGCCACCAGCACCGGCGTCCGCCGCGGCCTCACGGACGCCCTGCGTGACGCCGTCCGCACCGGCCGCCTCGCCCCCGGCACCCGGCTGCCCTCCTCCCGCTCCCTCGCCGCCGACCTGGGCATCGCGCGCAACACGGTCGCCGACGCCTACGCCGACCTCGTCGCCGAGGGCTGGCTCACCGCCCGCCAGGGTTCCGGCACCCGCGTCGCCGAACGCGCCGTCGTCCCGCCCACCGACACCACCCCGCCCCGCCGGCTCCGCACCCGCCCCGCTTACGACCTCGTCCCCGGCACCCCCGACCTCGCCGCCTTCCCCCGCACCGAGTGGCTCAAGGCCGCCCGCCGCGCCCTCACCAACGCCCCCTACCAGGCCCTCGGCTACGGTGACCCCCGCGGCCGCGTCGAACTCCGCACCGCCCTCGCCGCCTACCTCTCCCGCGCCCGCGGCGTCCGCGCCGACCCCGAGCACATCCTGATCAGCGCGGGCATCTCCAGCGGCCTCCGCCTCCTCGGTGCCGTCCTGCGGGCCCGCGGCGCCCACACCATCGCGGTGGAGTCCTACGGCCTCGCCGTCCACTGGCAGATCCTGAACGAGGCAGGCCTGCGCACCCGCCCCCTCCCCTTCGACGAACTGGGCGCGAACCCCGGCCAGTTGACGGACGAACCGGCGGTCCTCCTCACCCCCGCCCACCAGTTCCCCATGGGCGTCCCCCTCCGCCACGACCGCCGCTCCGCCGTCGTCGACTGGGCCCGACGCACCGGGGGCCTGGTCCTGGAGGACGACTACGACGGCGAGTTCCGCTACGACCGCCAGCCCATCGGCGCCCTCCAGGGCCTCGACCCGAACCAGGTCGTCTACCTCGGCACCGCCAGCAAGTCCCTCGCCCCCGGCCTCCGCCTGGCCTGGATGGTCCTGCCCCCCTCGCTGATGGAGGAGGTCGCGCAGGCGAAGGGCGGCATCGACACCTGCGGAGTCCTGGACCAGCTGACCCTCGCCGAGTTCATCACCTCCGGCGCCTACGACCGCCACGTCCGCGCCGCCCGCCTGCGCTACCGCCGGCGCCGCGACACCCTGGTCGACGCCCTCGCCCAGCACGCCCCCGACGTCCACGTCACCGGCATCGCGGCCGGCTTCCACGCCGTCCTCAGCCTCCCACCCGGGACCGAACAGTCCGTGGTCCAAGCCGCCGCCTGGCAGGGCCTCGCCCTCCACGCCCTGTCCTTCTACTGCCACGAACACGCCCTCGCCGACCCCCTGGACGCCCTGGTGGTGGGTTACGGAACGCCGCCGGACCATGCGTGGGCTGGGGCGGTGGAGGCGTTGTGCCGGGTGTTGCCGTGACCAGCGCCGCCGTCTTCGTGCGGCCTGCCTACGCCGTTTCCACGGGAGCTTCGTCGGCTGCTTCCGCCGGCGCCTCACCAAAGCGCGCCAACGCCAGCGCTCCCACCACCGCCACCACGAACCCCAGCACCGCGAGCCACTCCAGCCCCTCCCGCGTCCGGTCCCCGAGCCACACCACCCCCACCGCAGCCGGCCCGATCGTCTCCCCGATCACCAGCCCGGCGGTGGCCGTCGTCACCGACCCCCGCTGCAGAGCCGTCGTCAGCAGCAGAAACGCGGCGCCCCCACCGACGAGCAGCGCGTACGTCGCCGGATTGCCGACCAGCGTCGAGGGCTTCAGCGAGTCGATCAGCCGCACCGCCACCTCGACCACCCCGAACCCGAACCCGGCACCGAGACCGAGCGTCAACGCCCGCCCCCGCTCCGGCAGTCGCCCACCCACCAGCCCGAGCAGCAGCACCACCACCGCTGTCCCGAGCATCGCCCACTTCAACGCCATGGACCCGTCCCGGTGCCCCTCCGCCCCGGACGCCAGCCCCAGCATCGCGAGGCCCGCGCACACCACGCCGACGGCTCCCCACTCCACGCCGCTGAGCCGTACCTTCAGCAGCCGCGCGGCCACCATCGCCGTCACCGCGAGGCTCGACGCCAGTGCCGCGCCGACCGCGTAGATGGGGAGCGACCGCAGCGCCGCGATCTGGAACACGAACCCCAGCCCGTCCAGCCCCAGCCCCGCCAGATACCGCCACTGCCGCAGCGCCCGCAGCAACAGCGCCGCGTCCCCGCCTCCACCGGTCGTGGCCGCCCGCGCGGCGACCGCCTGCAACACCGTCGCCGTACCGAAGCAGACCGCCGCGCCGAGCGCGCACACCATTCCAAAGAGCACAAAGTGACTCTAGGGGAGGGGAGATCGCCGCGGCCTCCCGCGTGGGCTCTCTCACCCAACTCCAGGAACTCCCGGGATGGTGTCTAGACCCCCAGCACCGCCCGCAGTTGGGCCAGCCCCCAGTCCAGGTCCTCCCGGCTGATCATCAGCGGCGGCGCGATCCGGATCGTCGACCCGTGGGTGTCCTTCACCAGGACGCCCCGGTCCATCAGCCTCTCCGAGATCTCCCGGCCCGTCCCGACCGCCGGGGCGATGTCGACCCCCGCCCACAGACCCCGCCCGCGCACCGCCGTCACCCGCCCGGTACCGGTCAACTCCCGCAATTCCCGGTGCAGATGCTCCCCGAGCTCTGCGGCCCGCGCCTGGTACTCGCCCGACCGCAGCATCGCGATCACCTCCAGCGCCACCGCACACGCCAGCGGATTCCCGCCGAACGTCGACCCGTGCTCCCCGGGCCGGAACACGCCCAGCACCTCCGCACTCGACACCACCGCCGACACCGGCACCACTCCACCGCCCAGGGCCTTCCCGAGCACGTACATGTCGGGCACCACCCCCTCGTGCTCGCACGCGAAGGTCCGCCCCGTGCGCCCGAGCCCCGACTGGATCTCGTCGGCGATGAGGAGCACGTTCCGCTCCCGCGTCAACTCCCGCACCCCCGCCAGATATCCGGCCGGCGGCACCAGCACCCCCGCCTCCCCCTGGATCGGCTCCAGCAGCACGGCCACCGTGTTCTCACTCACCGCCGCCCGCATCGCGGTGAGATCCCCGTACGGCACGATCCCGAAGCCCGGTGTGTACGGCCCGAAGTCCGCCCGCGCCTCCAGGTCGGTCGAGAAGCTGACGATCGTCGTCGTACGGCCGTGGAAGTTGTTGCCCGCCACCACGATCTTCGCCCTGCCCTCGGGTACCCCCTTGACCCGGTACCCCCACTTCCGGGCCGTCTTCAGCGCGGTCTCCACCGCCTCCGCGCCCGTGTTCATCGGCAGCACCAGCTCCATGCCGCACAACTCGGCCAACTGCTTACAGAACGCGCCGAACCGGTCGTGATGGAACGCCCGCGACGTCAGCGTCACCCGCTCCAACTGAGCCTTCGCCGCCGCGATCAGCCGCGGATTGCCGTGCCCGAAATTGAGCGCCGAATACCCGGCCAGCAGATCGAGATAGCGCCGCCCCGCCACGTCCGTCATCCACGCGCCGTCGGCGGTGGCGACGACCACCGGCAGCGGGTGGTAGGTGTGCGCGGTGTGCGCCTCGGCGGCGGCGATGAGGGCTTCCGTACTGGCTTCCGCACTGGTCACGGCGTCTCCCGGGGGTGAGGGTGCCCCTTTCCTATCCTCGCCCGCATGGTGGACGCGGGAGCCGCACCGTCCGGCACGCCCGGTAGGCTGACCGGCGGGCCGTGACTGGCGCGCTGGGATGGGACCGACCATCGGGGAGCGGCCCGAGCTGGAATGTGTGCCGTGCGCCTGGGCCGTACCGAGAACGCCGAACGCCACGTCCGGAGGTCCCCATGCCCGACAATTCCGTGCCTCTCTCTGCCCTCTCCAACGAGTCCACCGCCTTCCGCGCCGCCCTCGATGTGATCCGCGCCGTCGAGCCGCGCGTCGCCGACGCCATCGGCCAGGAAGTCGCCGACCAGCGCGAGATGCTCAAGCTGATCGCCTCCGAGAACTACGCCTCCCCGGCCACCCTCCTGGCCATGGGCAACTGGTTCAGCGACAAGTACGCCGAGGGCACCATCGGCCGCCGCTTCTACGCCGGCTGCCGCAACGTCGACACCGTCGAGTCCCTCGCCGCCGAGCACGCGCGCGAACTCTTCGGCGCCCGCCACGCCTACGTCCAGCCGCACTCCGGCATCGACGCCAACCTCGTCGCCTTCTGGTCGATCCTCGCCGACCGCGTCGAGGTCCCGGCCCTCGCGAAGGCGGGCGTCCGCCAGGTCAACGACCTCTCCGACGCCGACTGGGCCGAACTCCGCCAGGCCTTCGGCAACCAGCGCATGCTCGGCATGTCCCTGGACGCCGGCGGCCACCTCACCCACGGCTTCCGCCCCAACATCTCCGGCAAGATGTTCGACCAGCGCTCCTACGGCACCGACCCCGTCACCGGCCTCATCGACTACGAGGCCCTGCGCGCCTCCGCTCGTGAGTTCAAGCCGCTGATCATCGTCGGCGGCTACTCCGCCTACCCGCGCCTGGTGAACTTCCGCATCATGCGCGAGATCGCCGACGAGGTCGGGGCGACCCTGATGGTCGACATGGCGCACTTCGCCGGCCTGGTCGCGGGCAAGGTGCTGACCGGTGACTTCGACCCGGTCCCGCACGCCCAGATCGTCACCACCACCACCCACAAGTCGCTGCGCGGCCCGCGCGGGGGCATGGTCCTGTGCGACGACTCCCTCAAGGACCAGGTCGACCGCGGCTGCCCGATGGTCCTCGGCGGCCCGCTCCCGCACGTCATGGCCGCCAAGGCCGTCGCCCTCGCCGAGGCCAGGCAGCCCTCCTTCCAGGACTACGCCCAGCGCATCGTCGACAACTCCCGCGCGCTGGCCGACGGCCTGATGCGCCGGGGCGCCACCCTCGTCACCGGCGGCACCGACAACCACCTCAACCTGATCGACGTCGCCTCCTCCTACGGCCTCACCGGTCGCCAGGCCGAGGCCGCCCTGCTCGACTCGGGCATCGTCACCAACCGCAACGCCATCCCCGCGGACCCCAACGGCGCCTGGTACACCTCCGGCATCCGCATCGGCACGCCCGCCCTGACCACCCGTGGCCTGGGCACCGCGGAGATGGACGAGGTCGCCGGTCTCATCGACCGCGTCCTCACCACCACGGAGCCCGGCACCACCGGCAAGGGCGCGCCGTCCAAGGCCCAGCACGTCCTCGACCCGAAGATCGCGGACGAGATCTCCCACCGCGCCACCGACCTCGTCGCCGGCTTCCCGCTCTACCCGGAGATCGACCTCGGCTGACAGCTGACCCACGCTCACTCTTGAGTTGTCAAAGACCGGCGACTCACAGATCGATGAGTTCCTGTCGTGGTTCCTCGCGCGGCGGTCCGGCCTCACGCCGGGCCGCCGCGCGGCGTATCAGCAGCGTGCCGCCGACCCCGACGGCCACCCCCGCCGCTGCCCACGAGACGGGTCCGGCCAGCCCCGCCGATCCAGGTCCGCCCCCAACTGCCTTGCCGGCGCCACCCGTTCCACCGAGCACCCCCGCCCGCTCCATCTGCGCGAAGACCGCACGCGGCGCCCGATGCCAGCGGATGTCGTCGTCCGCCACCTCCGGAGCCGGATCCGTCCGCACCCACGGGGTGCCGTCCGCGGCCACGAACAACTGGTCCTCCCGCTCCACCGCCACGTCACCACCCGGAGCCCGATTCGTCCGGGGCCAGCCCCCGACCCCGGTCAGCCCCCACACCACGGTGATCCGCACCGCCGGATACCGGCCCGCCTCCCACTCCGGCGACACCCGCTCCGTCCCCGCGTACGTCGGCTGCAGCAACGTCCACAGACGGGCGAACGACGACTGCCCGGAGCGCCAGGTCTCCGTCCGGCCGGTGTCACCCGCCACGACCAGCGCCAGATCCGGGATGTCCCGGCGCGGAGCCGCTTGGGCCTGGTGCATCCCGACCAGGGCCATCAGCACCGGCCCGGCCATGAGACACAGGGCCCGCGACCTCGCCCGTCCCCTCCCGAGTTCCATTCCTCCCCCCTCCGTCTCCTGCCGCCCCTCACACGTCCCGCAGCTCCTGCCGAGGCCCCTGCTCCCGCCCCTTCCGCCACCGGTCCAACGGCAGCCGCGCGGCGAACGGCCGCAGCACCAGGGCCAGTACCGCTCCGGCAGTCGCACCCGGTATCGCCCACCACCAGTCGGTGCCGCGACCCTTCTCCTGTGCCGCGACCCGCACCGTGGTGGTCCCCGTATCGGTGTCAGGCGCGGTGGTGGCGGGCTCGGTCGACTGCCACGGCGCCGGGAAGATCCCGGAGTAGCCGTCACCCGTGCCTTTGCCCGTCACGCCCAACTTCTTCAAGAGGGCGCGCAGTTGGGCGGGTTGCCCGGCCCGGTGCCAATAGCCGTTCAGGTTCGTGTTCTCCGACGGGTCGGCCGCCGTGTGGATCCAGACCGCCTGCGGCCGGGACTCGACCGGAAAGACCCGGTCGATCCGCCAGGGCGATATGTCGTGCGCCAGCCAGGTGACGTTGATCTGCCGGGCGTGGGCCAGATCGGCCTCGGGCGGCTTGTCGCGGGTGCCCTTGCCCTCCAGCCCGAGCAACTGCTGAAGCTTTCCGTACTGTTCGTCCGAGTAGTACAGCGCTTTGGCCTGCCCGCTCTCCGGAGAGGTCACGAGCACGCTCGTCGGCCCACCCGCCGCCGCGTCCGACGCGCCCCACACCATCAGGGCCAGCGTCATCGCCAACGCCCCGCTCAGAGCCGCCAGTTCACGAACTCCGCCCGCACTCCTCCTACGCCTGCCTGCACTCCCGCCCGTAACTCCGCCTGCCCCGCCCGTACTTCCGCCTCCGAACACCAGAACCCCCAACCAGCCGCTCCCCGTACGGCCCGTCCGTGAGCCGCCTGTCACTTCTGGTACACCGCTCGGCCCGCCGAGGTTCCCACCCCGCCCGAGCCGTCTGGACTACCCGCACTGCTCGCACGGTTCGCGCCACTTGCACAGCTCGCCCTACCCCCGCCGATCGAGCGACCGCGCGATCTCCAGGGCCCGCCCCTTCGACCCCACCCCCTCCAGACGGAACGTCAGATTCTCGCCCGGTACCCCACCGGCCACATGGGTCCACAGCAGCGTCGGCCCCGCCGTCCGCTCCTCCCGCGTATAACGGTCCCCGTCCGCGTCCACCAGCCAGAAGCTCAGCAGATGCGGTCGCGCGAACCACAGCGCCGGGTCCTGTATGCCCTCCGGCGGGACGGTCCCGCTCAGCGACAGCCACTCCGGCGGCTCGCGCACCGTCTTGGCGAAACCGATGTCCAGCCGCGCCGGATACTCGTCGACCCGGACCGTGCGACCGCCCTCCCGCCAGCACAGGCTCACCAGGAAACGCCCCCGCGGCTCGCCGGTCACCGTCACCGCGTCCGGTACGCCCAACGCGTCCGGCACCACCGGCTCGAACCCCGCCCGCCGACCGGCCTGCGCCAGCGTCACCGACCGCCCGCACCCGGGCACCTCGGCCCCGGCCGAGGGCACCGCCGACGGGTCGTACCGCACCTCGACCCCGCCGAAGCCGAACCAGTCGAAGACCGCCGCCCGCACCGGAGGCGTGAGCACGAGCACCGTCAGCACGCCGCACAGGGCCGCCACCAGCGACCGCCGCCGCATCCGCATCCAGCGCCGGACGGCACGCAGCCGCTCCCGGACCCCGGTCGGCCCGGCCTCCTGGACGGGGACCGGGATCTGCTCGGCCAATATCTGCGCCAGCACCCGCTCGACCATCGTCTCGGACCCCGAGGCCTCGCCCCCGTCACCACCCCGCGCGTCCAGCGAACGCCCCAACGCCCGCAACTCCGCGGGCAACCGAGAGGCATCCACGCGCCCATCGCGGCCCACCTGCCGACGCCCGGCCTCCTCACCCGTACCGGCACGGGCACCTTCATCGGCGCCCTCACCGTCGTACGACTCCCGTCCGTCACTCACACTCATCACCCCCTTCCCGAGGTCGGAAATCCGGCAGCAACCGCCCGAGTTTCTTCAGTGCGCGGTTCAGCCGGGACTTCACCGTGCCGCGTGGCCAGCCCAGGGCCTGGGCCGTCTCCGGTTCGTCCATCTCCAGGAGATAGCGGTAGGTCACGACCAGGCGGTGGTCCTCGCTCAGCTGGTCCAGGGCGGAGAGCAGGGCCGCGCGGCGCTCCGTCTCCAGCGTGGCGACCGCAGGGTCCGCCGATTCCGGTATCAGCGGCTCGGCCTCCGCGAACGCCGCCTCCCGGCCGGCGAGCGTGCGCTGACGCGCCGCTGTACGCACTGTGTTCCTCGTCTCATTGGCGACGATCGACAGCAGCCACGGCTTGAACGCCGCGCCGTCCCGGAACCTGCCCAGCGCGCAGTACGCCTTGACGAAGGCCTGCTGCACCACGTCTTCTCCGTCCGCTCCCGCCCCGAGTGCCGCGGCCGCCCTGAGTGCGATGCCCGTGTGGGCCCGCACCAGCTCCGCGTACGCCTCCGGCTCTCCGGCGCGTACGCGTGCGATCACCGCGGCCTCATCGACGATGCGGCCCCCCTCCCGCGTCTCCACACATTTGGTACACCGCCCGAACCGGATCGGTTCCCACCCGTGTCACATCTCTTCCGAACCAGTTCCGGACCGGGTCCCGAGACCTGAGAGAATGGTGAACATGGCGACAGACCGACCCCGCGTGCTCTCCGGAATCCAGCCCACAGCAGGCTCGTTCCACCTCGGCAACTACCTCGGCGCCGTCCGCCAGTGGGTGGCCCTGCAGGAGTCCCACGACGCGTTCTACATGGTCGTCGACCTGCACGCGATCACGGTCCCGCAGGACCCGGCGGACCTGCGCGCCAACACCCGGCTCGCCACCGCGCAGCTGCTGGCCGCCGGGCTCGACCCGGAGCGCTGCACGCTCTTCGTCCAGAGCCATGTCCCCGAGCACGCCCAGCTCGCCTGGGTCATGAACTGCCTGACCGGCTTCGGTGAGGCGTCCCGCATGACTCAGTTCAAGGACAAGTCCGCCAAGCAGGGCGCCGACCGCGCCAGCGTCGGCCTGTTCACGTACCCGATCCTCCAGGTCGCCGACATCCTGCTGTACCAGGCGCACGAGGTGCCGGTCGGCGAGGACCAGCGCCAGCACATCGAGCTGACCCGCGACCTCGCCGAGCGCTTCAACGGCCGCTTCGGCGAGACCTTCACGATCCCGAAGCCGTACATCCTCAAGGAGACGGCGAAGATCTACGACCTTCAGGACCCGTCGATCAAGATGAGCAAGTCGGCGTCGACCCCGAAGGGCCTCATCAACCTTCTCGACGACCCGAAGGCGACCGCCAAGAAGGTCAAGAGCGCGGTCACCGACACGGACACCGTGATCCGCTACGACGCGGAGCACAAGCCGGGCGTCAGCAACCTGCTCACCATCTACTCGACCCTCACCGGCACCGGAATCCCGGAACTGGAGCAGAAGTACGAGGGCAAGGGCTACGGTGCGCTCAAGACGGACCTCGCCGAGGTCATGGTCGAGTTCGTGACGCCCTTCAGGGAGCGCACCCAGCAGTATCTGGACGACCCGGAGACGCTCGACTCGATCCTGGCCAAGGGCGCGGAGAAGGCGCGAGCCGTCGCGGCCGAGACCCTCGCCCAGGTGTACGACCGGGTCGGCTTCCTGCCCGCCAAGCACTGAGGCGTACGGCCGCACCCAAGTACCGACTGACGTACCACTGGACAGAGCGCTGCACATCACTACGGTTGCGCCTGCCCACAACTCAGGTGTGGCCGTACAGTCGATAGCCGGGTGGCCGCGCGCGTGACCGCCCCGCTCACCATGAAGACCACCATCAGGACCATCGACAGGACGACAGGAGACGACGTGGGGACCGTAACGATCGGTGTGTCGATCGCGGTCCCGGAGCCTCACGGCAGCCTGCTCCAGGAGCGGCGCGCGGGCTTCGGCGACGCCGCTGCTCACGGCATCCCCACGCACGTCACGCTGTTGCCGCCGACCGAGGTGGACGCCTCACAACTCCCCGCGATCGAGGCCCACCTGGTCGACGTCGCCGCCGCCGGGCGCCCCTTCCCGATGCGGCTGTCCGGCACCGGGACCTTCCGGCCGCTGTCCCCGGTCGTCTACGTCCAGGTGGCCGAGGGAGCCTCCGCCTGCACCTGGCTGCAGAAGCAGATCCGCGACGCCTCCGGTCCCGTGGCGCGCGACCTGCACTTCCCGTACCACCCGCACGTCACCGTGGCGCACGGCATCGACGACGAGCTGATGGACCGCGCCTACGAAGCGCTCGCCGACTACCGCGCGGAGTGGTCGTGCACCGGCTTCGCGCTCTACGAACAGGGCCCCGACGGCGTCTGGCGCAAGATGCGCGAGTTCGCCTTCGGAGGGGCCGTCGTGCCGCCCCAGGCGGCCCACACCGAGCGCGGCACGATCCCCAGCCACTGAGCGCTCTCAGACCGCCAGCCGCCGGAACAGCCCGCGTGGCAGGTGCCGTACCAGCGATGTCACCACGCGCAGGGTTCCCGGTACCCACACCGTCTCCGAGCCGCGGCGCAGGCCCAGTTCGATGGCTGCGGCGACGGCTTCGGGGGTGGTCGTGAGCGACGCCGCCTTCGGGTCGGCCATGGTCCTCGACCGGACGAGCCCCGGGCGTACGATCATGACGTGCACGCCCGTGCCGTGCAGCGCGTCGCCCAGCCCCTGGGTGAAGGTGTCCAGGCCGGCCTTGCTGGAGCCGTAGATGAAGTTCGCGCGGCGGGCCCGTTCGCCGGCGACCGAGGAGAGCACCACCAGGGAGCCGTGTCCCTGGGTCTGCAACGCCCGCGCGCTGACCAGACCGGCCGCCACGGCACCGACGTAGTTGGTCCGCGCGACACGCACCGCGGCGGCCGGTTCGCGCTCGTCCCGCGCCTGGTCACCGAGGACGCCGAAGGCGAGCAGCACCATGTCGACGTCGCCCTCGGCGAAGACCTTGCCGAGGACCATCTCGTGGGAGTCGGGGTCGAGCGCGTCGAAGGCGACGGTGTGGACCTCGGCCCCCAGGGCGCGCAGTTCCGAAGCGGCACTCTCCAGGGCGGGTGACGGACGGCCCGCCAGCCACACCGTGCGGGTCCGGCGGGCGATGAGTCTGCGGGCGGTGGCCAGCGCGATCCGGGACGTACCGCCGAGGACGAGGAGGGACTGTGGAGGACGCATGCCGGTGACCGTATCGCCCGCTTATGGGCAGTTCACCGTACGGCGTCGGCGCCCTCCCTGAAATGGGCGATTAATCGGATGCCGTCCAATTGCCACTCCCCGGGACGCCACGCACGCGAGTTCCCTGGGTACCCGCACATCGGTCTCGCGGACGAGGGCAGAATCGGATCATGGACTGGCTGAAGAAGCTCCCCTTCATCGGGCCGCCGGTGGCGCGCCTGATGCTCACGCACGCGTGGCGGTCGTACGAGCGGCTGGACCGGGTGAAGTGGTCGCAGCTGGCCGCCGCGATGACGTTCATCAGCTTCATCGCGCTGTTCCCGCTGCTGACCGTGGCCGCCGCGATCGCCGCCGCCACCCTGAGCACCGACCAGCAGCACCAGCTGCAGGACAAGATCGCCGAGCAGGTCCCCGGCATCTCCGACCAGCTCAACATCGGTTCCCTGGTGGACAACGCGGGCACCATCGGTCTCATCGCCGGTGCCGTCCTGCTGTTCACCGGCATCGGCTGGGTCGGCTCGATGCGCGAGTGTCTGCGCGCGGTGTGGGAGCTGCCCGACCGCGACGAGAACCCCCTCCTGCGCAAACTCATCGACACCGGGGTGCTGATCGGCCTGGGCGGCGCCGTCCTCGCGACGATCGCCATCTCCACCGTCGCCTCCGCCCTGGTCGACTGGATCAGCCGCGAACTGGGCCTGGTGCAGGGCGGCTGGGGCGGGATCCTGCTGCGTATCGCCGCGTTCGCCGTCGCCGTGTTCGTCGACTTCCTGCTGCTGCTCTACGTCCTGACGCTGCTGCCCGGCGTCGAACCGCCGCGCCGCCGGCTCTCCGTGGCCGCGCTGATCGGCGCGGTCGGCTTCGAACTCCTGAAGCTGCTGCTCAGCGGCTACATCCAGGGCGTGGCCGCGAAGAGCATGTACGGCGCGTTCGGCGTCCCCGTGGCACTGCTCCTGTGGATGAACTTCACCTCGAAGCTGGTCCTGTTCTGCGCCGCCTGGACGGCGACGCCGAGCAAGGGGGACCCCGAGGACGACGAGTACGACCCGGCCGACGAGACCGAGAACCCGAAGGTCAGGGACGAGGGCGACGACGGACCAGATCCGGCAGCGGCCAGCGCCGGTTGACCAGGAAGACCCCGGCCGCGAGCAGCACCAGCAGCCCGCCGGCGACCGCGAGCGCGATCCCGACCCCGCTCGAACCGTCGTCCTCGGAGGCCGTCGCCGAGGCCGACCCGCCGGCGCTCGGCTTCGTGGAGGTGTCCCCGCCCGCCTCCCCGGTGGCCGTAGCACCCGGCTGTGCGCTCGCCTGCGGGACGTTCTTGGGTGCGACGAGCTCTCCCACCGGCTGGACCTTCCCGTCCGCCTGGAAGCCCCAGTCGAGGATCTTCGCGGCCTCCTTGTAGACCTCGTTGTGCTCGTCCTTCTCCGGGTTCATGACCGTCACCAGCAGCACCTTGCCGTTGCGCTCGGCGACTCCGGTGAAGGTCGCGCCCGCGTTGGTGGTGTTGCCGTTCTTGACGCCCGCGATGCCCGGGTACACCGACACGTCCGAGTCGCCGCTCAGCAGCCGGTTGGTGTTCTGGATGTCGAAGGTCCCGCGGACCGACTTGCCCTTCTTCTTCGTCGTCTCGCCCGGGAACTTCGCGCTCACCGTCGAGCAGTACTCCCTGAAGTCCTTCTTCTGCAGCCCGGAGCGCGCGAACAGCGTCAGGTCGTACGCCGACGAGACCTGCCCCGGCTCGTCGTAGCCGTCCGGCGTCACCACGCGCGTGTCGAGTGCCTGGAGGTCCTGGGCGTGCGCGTTCATGTCGGAGACGGTCTTGGCGACGCCCCCGTTCATGTGGGACAGGACGTGCACCGCGTCGTTGCCGGAGCGCAGGAAGACCCCGAGCCACAGGTCGTGGACCGTGTAGCTCTCGCCCTCCTTTATCCCGACGAGGCTGGAACCGGTGCCCATGCCCGCCAGGTCCGACGCGACGACCTTGTGCTCGGTCGTCTTCGGGAACTTCGGCAGCACGGTGTCCGCGAACAGCATCTTCAGGGTGCTCGCCGGAGGCAGCCGCCAGTGCGCGTTGTGCGAGGCGAGCACCGCGCCCGACTCGGCGTCGGACACGATCCACGACCGCGCGGTCACGTCCTTCGGCAGCACCGGGACGCCGGACGTCAGATTGACCTGGGTCCCCGCCTGGCCGAGGCGGGTGCCGCCCACCGACGACATGTTCGCCGGGGGAGTGGCCGTAGGACTCGCCGACGAACTCGAGGTCGGCGTCGGCGTCGGACTCGGGGCCGCGAGGGCGACGGGCGCGGTGAGCGCGAGGGACGACAGGGCGGCGGAAAGCACCAGCAGGGGTCGCCTGATGGTCTGCAGTGGAGCGGGCACGGACGAGAACGTACATGCCGGGGGACCCGAAGTCCCGTCACCGGCCCCACCCCGGACACGGGCCCCCGGGGACGACGGCGATACTGGACTCATGAAGCTCAGCCGCCCCGTCTCCTGGTTCCTGCTCGCCTTCGGGGTGTGGAGCTGGGTCATCTGGGTCACTTTCGTCAAGAACCTGGTCAAGGACACGAGCGGACTGGCCTTCGACGACGGCCATCCGACGGCGTACTTCTGGGTGCACCTGACCCTCGCCGTCGTCTCCTTCGTATTGGGGACGGTCATCGGGGGCCTCGGGTTGCGTGGACTGCGCGCACTGCGCGAGACGTCATAAAGAAGTGGCCGTCGTCGTCATCGCCCTCGTGGCCCTGGTCGCCGTCGCCGTCCTCGGCGGGCTCCACTGGTACGTCTGGCGCCGTCTCGTCCGCGACACCACGCGCGCGTGGGGCCCCGCCCGGATCACCGGCACGGCCGTGCTCGTCGCCGGCCCGGTGCTGATGATCGCGGCCCTGGTTGCCGAACGCGGCGGCGCGCCCTTCTGGCTCCAACAGGTCCTCGGCTGGCCCGGCTTCCTGTGGATGGCCCTGGCGATCTACCTGCTCCTGGCCGTCCTCGCGGGTGAGGTCCTACGACCGCTGCTGCGCCGGCTCCTCGAACGGCGTGGGCGGCCCGAGACGGCCGTGGAAGCGCACGAGGCCCCGGACTCCGCGACCGTTCCCGCAGAGGCCCCTGAAGCGCCGCGGAGCGCCCCCTCGCGTCGTCTCTTCGTCTCCCGTGTCGTCGGGGGTGCCGCCGCCGCTGCCGCCGTCGGGACCGTCGGATACGGCACCTACGGCGTGCTGCGCGGGCCGAGCGTCAAGCGGGTCACCGTGCCGTTGGCCAAACTGCCGCGGTCCGCGCACGGGTACAGGATCGCTGTCGTCAGTGACATCCACCTGGGGCCGCTTCTGGGGCGGGGTTTCGCGCAGAAGGTCGTCGACACGATCAACGCGACCCAGCCCGATCTCATCGCGGTCGTCGGCGACCTGGTCGACGGCAGTGTCAAGAACCTGGGGCCCGCCGCGGCACCCCTGGCCGGGCTGAAGGCGCGGCACGGCAGCTTCTTTGTCACGGGTAATCACGAGTACTTCTCCGGCGCCCAGCAGTGGCTGGAAGAAGTCCGCACGCTCGGGATCCACACCCTGGAGAACGCCCGTACCGAACTGGCCGGTTTCGACCTCGCCGGGGTCAACGACCTCCAGGGCGAGAGCGAGGGGCAGGGGCCCGACTTCGGGAAGGCGCTCGGGGACCGGGACACCACGCGCGCGTGCGTGCTGCTCGCGCACCAGCCCGTGCAGATCCACGAGGCCGTCAAGCACGGCGTCGACCTCCAGCTCTCAGGACACACCCACGGCGGCCAGTTGTGGCCCGGCAACTTCATCGCGGCGGCGGCCAATCCGACGGTCGCTGGCCTGGAGCGGTACGGCGACACCGAGCTGTACGTCAGCAGGGGCGCGGGCGCCTGGGGACCGCCCACGCGCGTGGGGGCGCCGTCGGACATCACGGTCGTCGAACTGGCCTCGAAACAGGCCTAGTTGCCCATGCCGGAGGATGCCTGCGCACTGGCTGAGAACCGCCTGTGAAACGGGCAATTAACACTGGTCGGTAAGTTCTTTCTCATCTCGGCAGAACCCTCTTCCCCCGGATGAAACTCCTGTGGTTAGGTGATCCGCGCCACTAGGGGAGTGGCATATGGGAGGGGCCCGGGAGGGCCCTCGGGAGGGCACACCGATGCGGTCGGTTCGCATACGGATTCTCGCGACGCTGCTGGTTCTGGCGGCCGTGGGAGTCGGGGGCTGGCAGTTGCTGCCCTCGGACGGGAGCAAGGACAAGACGATCACGGTCGGGACGACGGACGCTGTCACGTCCCTCGACCCGGCCGCCGCGTACGACGCCGGTTCGTGGGCGCTGTACAGCAACGTCTTCCAGTCGCTGATGACGTTCGACTCCGGCGGGACGACACCCGTGCCGGACGCGGCCAAGAGCTGCGCGTTCGTGGGCGGCGGGCTGACGACGTACCGCTGTGTGGTGCGCGAGGGGCTCACCTTCCCGAGCGGGCGCGCGATGACCGCCGAGGACGTGAAGTTCTCCTTCGACCGGGTCAAGAAGATCAACTCCGATGTGGGTCCGTCGTCGCTGCTCTCCACGCTCGGCTCGGTCGACGCCTCCGGGATGACGGTCACTTTCCATCTGTCGTCCCCGGACGCCACGTTCCCGTTCAAGGTGGCCACCGGTGCGGGCGCGATCGTCGACAGCACCAAGTACCCGAAGGACGCCCCGCGCAACGGCTACCAGGTCGACGGCACCGGGCCGTACACCCTGTCCGCGTATACGAAGGACAAGAAGGCGGTCCTTTCGCCGAACAGCCACTACAAGGGTGCCGTCAGCAGCACCGGGAGCCCGATCGAGCTGCGCTACTACGCCGACTCGGACGCGCTGCAGAAGGCGTACCAGGCGAAGCAGGTCCAGGTCGCCACCCGCCAGTTGCCCCCGAAGATGCTCTCCGGGCTCTCCGCGAGCGATCCCAACCAGCGCGTGTCGGAGGCGGACAGCTCCGAGACCCGCAACCTGTACCTCAACACCCGTAAGGGCACGCCCCTGCACGACGTCCTCGTCCGGCGGGCGATGGCCTGGCTGATCAACCGCGAGCAGCTGGCCGCCACGGTGTACGACGGCACGGTCGACCCGCTGTACTCGCTGATCCCCACCGGCATCGTCGGCCACACGACGTCCTTCTTCGACGACTACCCCTCCCAGAACGTCGAGAAGGCGAAGGAACTCCTCGAAGAGGCCGACGTCTCCGTCCCGGTGCACTTCACCTACGGCTACGGCATCGGGCACGGCGCCGGCAAGGAGGAGGCCGCCGAGCTGAAGAAGCAGCTGGAGGCGAGCGGGCTCTTCAAGGTGGACGTCAAGGGCTACGAGTGGACCGACTTCCAGAAGCGCTGGGCGACCGGCAAGCTGGACGCGTACGCCGTCGGCTGGGTCGCCGACTACCCCGACCCGGACACCTTCGGCTCCCCGCTCGTCGGCACCGGCTCCACCATGAACACCGGTTACAGCAACAAGATCGTCGACCAACTCATCCTCAGCAGCCAGAAGTTCGCCGACCGCAGCCGCGTCGACGACGACTTCCGCGACCTCCAGTCGGACGTGGCCGCGGACGTGCCGCTGATCCCGCTGTGGCAGCGCAAGGAGTACGTCGTGAGCAGCGAGGACGTCGGCGGCATCTCCTATCTCACGGACGGCACAGGCGTGTTCCGGCTGTGGGCGCTGGACTGGATCTGAGGTGGTCCCGCGGCACCGGACGTGATGCCGCGGGACTGACCTTTGTTCGATCTTTTGTCCGAGTGACGCCGGTGGGCCATCGCACGCAGCACCATGTGACGGAGGTGTGCGGGGTGAGGAGCCGACGTGGTCAGACGCAACGCCTTCCGGCTGCCCCGGCACCCGGCTTCCGTGGGTCTCGCCCGGCGCCGGGTCCGGGACCATCTGGCCGACTGGGGACACCGGAGTGACGACCCGGCGCTCCAGGACGCGGTGCTGCTGGTGTCCGAGCTGGCGACCAACGTCGTACGCCACGGGCCGCTCCTGGAGCGGGAGTTCGAGGTGGCGGTGACGGCCCTCGCGGACGGCTCCTGCCTCATAGAGGTGTCGGACGAGGGCCGCCTGGAGCCCCGCCTGCGGGTCGTGACGGCCCTGGAGGAGGCCGGCCGGGGTCTCCACCTCGTGGAGGGCATCGCGGCCGCCTGGGGCGTCTGGAGCCGCGGTCCGCACGGCAAGACGGTGTGGGCCCTGGTCCAGGCCGACACCTGACTCCCGCGGACTCCTACGACGGCACCGGCGTCCGCGTCGGCAGCGTCACCGTCACCGCGAGCCCCTCGCCCGGCGCCGTCCGCACCGCCACGTCCCCGCCGTGCGCCTTGACGACGCCCTGCACGATCGCCAGCCCCAGACCGCTGCCCGCGCCACCGCCCGCCCGGAAGAAGCGGTCGAAGACGCGCGCCGCGTCGTCCTCGCAGAGCCCCGGACCCTGGTCCGCGACACACAGCCGTACGACGCCGTCCTCGCGCTCCAGACCGAGCCGTACGGGCACGTCCGCGGGCGTGTGCGTGCGGACGTTGGTCACCAGGTTGCCGAGTACCTGGCGCAGGCCCGACTCGTCGGCGCGCACCAGGAGGGAGCCGTCGGCGCCGACCGTGACGGGCCGCTCCGGCTGCTGCACCCGGAGATCCTCGGCGGCGTCGCGCACCAGGCGGCTCAGATCGACGCTGCGGAAGCGCAGTTCGGGCTGCTGGTCCAGGCGGGCCAGCATGAGGAGTTCGTCGACGAGACGGCCCATGCGGTCCGCCTCCGCGTTCATCCGGTCCCAGGCCCGCTTGCGCTCGTCGGGCTCGGTCAGCATGCCCTTGTCGTACAGCTGGAGGTAGCCGCGTATCGCCGACAGCGGGGTGCGCAGCTCGTGCGAGGCGTCCGCCACGAAACGGCGTAGCTGGGCCGCCGTCCGCTCGCGCGTGCGGTACGCCGACTCCACCTGGTGGAGCATGGAGTTGAGGGCGACCCGCAGCTGCTCGACCTCCTGCGTCGGATGGTGGCTGGAGGGCACGCGCCGGGTCAGGTCGCCCTCGGCGATGGCCGTCGAGGTCTCGACCATGTCCTCCAGGGGCAGCATCCGCCGTCGCACGCTCATCATGGTCAGCGCGGCGAGCAGGACGAGCAGCAGGCTGCCGAAGGCGAGGTCCAGCTTGAGGGCCTTGGCCATGCCGTTGTGGAGGCCGCCGGTGGAGGCGGCGATCAGGATGTACGTGCCGTCGGCGAGCCGGGTCCCGATCGCCCGGTAGGGGGCGTGGCGCAGCGAGATGTCGCGCGGTGTGCCGTCGGCGGCCAGCGCTGCCGGGTCACTGAAGACGGCGGCGAGCGCCCGCTGGTCGGTGGTCGGGGCGAAGCCGGCGATCGTGAGCACCGTGCCCTGGGAGTCGACCGCCGCGAACACCTTGTCCGGGTTCGGTGAGTCGGCGCTCTCCTGGGGCATCAGATGGTCGCCGATGCCGGACAGCGTGCTCAGCATGTTGAGCTGCGGAATGGTGAGCTGCGAACCGCTCAGCGAGTCACGGGACTTGGTCAGCTCGGTGTCGACCTGGGCGAGCAGATAGTGCCGCATGCCCATCAGGCTGACGGCGGTGGCCATCACGATGCCGAGCGCCAGCAGCGCGAGGTTGGCCAGGGTCAGCTTGGCGCGCAGGGAGTGGGCGCCGCGCTCGCAGTTCGGGAGGGTGAACTTCCTCATGCGAGCCCGTATCCGACGCCCCGCCGCGTGGTGATCACGGGCGGTCCCAGGGTCTCCAGCTTGCGCCGCAGATAGCTGATGTAGGTCTCCACGACGGTCGACTCCGGCGGGGTGTGCTCGTACTGCCAGACGTGGCGCAGCAGTTGCTCCTTGGGCACGACCCGCCCGCCGTTGCGCACCAGGAAGCGCAGCAGGGCGTACTCCGTGGGGGTCAGCTCGACCGAGTTGCCCGCGCGGTGCACCGAGTACGTCGTCTCGTCCAGCTCCAGGTCGCCGTAGCGCAGGGGCGGGCGCTGGGGGAGGACGTCGGCGGGGCGGGTGCGGCGCAGGACGGCGGTGATGCGGGCGACGACCACGTCGATGTCGAAGGGCTTGGTGATGTAGTCGTCGCCGAAGCCCAGGGCGCCGACGATCTCGGCGGGCGCGTCCCGCGCGGTGAGGAAGACGACCGCCAGGTCCGGCCTGCGGGCGCGCAGTTCCTGCCCCAGGGCGCGGCCGTCGCCGTCCGGGAGCATCACGTCGAGCAGCGCGCAGTCCGGGCGGGTGCGCTCGGCGAGGGCGAGCGCCTCGCGCACGGTGCCCGCGACCATCACCTCGAAGCGGTGGTAGCGCAGCGCGATGGCGAGGACGTCCGCGATGCTCGGTTCGTCCTCCACCACCAGCACGGTTCCTGGAGCCGTCATGCCCCCAGTATCGGCCCGGGCACTGACAACCGGGCCGGTCCGGTCTTTGGAGTTCCTTGAGAGTCATGCCCGATGCGTGTCCACGCGTGCGTGCCGCCGCCAATTCTGTAGCGCAGGACCTGGGGGACCATCCGACCGATCGACCGGGTCAACCCGGTTGCGAATAAGGAGCGTTGAGCGTGGCGGCATTGGCACGGTGGTGCTATCGGCACCGGCTGGTGGTCCTGTTGCTGTGGGTGGGGGCGTTGTTCGGCCTGGGCCTGTCGGCCTCGGCGGCGGGGACGGACTACGCGAACGTCTTCTCCCTCCCGGACACGGACTCCAAGAGCGCGTACGACCAGATGGCGAAGGCCTTCCCGAACACCTCGGGCGACACCGACACGGTGGTCTGGAAGGTCGACTCGGGTTCGGTGAAGGACCCGTCCGTACGGTCCCGGATCCAGCCCGCCCTCGACAAGATCGCCGGCATGAAGGGCGTCGGCGGCGTCACCGGCCCTTACTCGGGCGCCCGGGGCGCGACGCAGATCAGCTCCGACGGGACGATCGCGTACGCGCAGATCACCTTCGCCGAGCAGGCGAACGCCGTCCCCAAGGACCTCGTCCAGAACGTCGTGGACACCGCTCAGAACGCCGAACGCAAGGGCCTGAAGGTCGAACTGGGCGGCCAGGCCGTCCAGCGCGTGGAGGAGCCGCCGGGCGGCATCGCCGAGGGCGTCGGCATCCTCGCGGCGGCGATCGTCCTGTTCCTGGCCTTCGGCTCGTTCTACGCGATGCTGCTCCCGATCGGCGTCGCGATCTTCGGCGTCGGTACGGGCCTGTTCTCCACCCAGCTCCTGAGCCACACCACCGACATCCCCGACCTGGCCCCGCTGCTGGCCACCCTGATCGGCCTCGGCGTCGGCATCGACTACGCCCTATTCATCGTCACCCGGCACCGGCGCGGCGTCCAACGCGGCCTGGATCCCGAGGAGTCGGCGGTCATCGCCCTCAACACCTCGGGGCGCGCTGTGCTGTTCGCGGGCGGCACGGTGTGCATCGCGCTCGCCGGGATGCTGGTGACGAACCTGCGCTTCCTGGACGGCGTGGTCATCGGCACCTCGCTCACGGTCGTCCTGAGCGTGCTCGCCGCCACGACGCTGCTGCCCGCCCTGCTCGGCTTCCTGGGCGTGCGGGTGCTCAGCCGCAAGCAGCGCCGCAAGCTGGCCGCCACCGGGTCCGAGCCGGAGCGCACCGACAACCTCGCGGCCCGCTGGTCGGCCGCCGTCCAGAAGCGCCCGCGCCGGATCGCCGCGTTCGCCCTAGTCGTCATGGCCGTCCTCGCCTTCCCCATCCTGTCGCTGCGCCTCGGCGCCACCGACCAGGGCAACGACGACACCTCGACGACCACCAGGCAGGCGTACGACCTGCTCGCCGACGGCTTCGGGCCGGGCTTCAACGGCCCCCTCCAGGTGGTCACTTCGGGCGGCGACACCGCCACGCTGGTCGAGAACATCCGGGCGACGAAGGACGTGGCCCAGGTCGCCGCGCTGCCGCCCGCGCACGGTGTGACGGTGATCCAGGTCGTTCCGAAGACCTCACCGCAGTCCGTGCAGACGGACGACCTGATCGACACCCTGCGCGACAAGGTCATACCCGAGGCCGGTGTGACCGGCCACGTCGGGGGCGTGACAGCGATCTCCAAGGACTTCGCGACCGTCACGGGCGACCGCCTCCCGCTCTTCGTCGCGACGATCATCGGCCTGAGCTTCCTGCTCCTCCTGCTGGCCTTCCGCTCGCTCGTGGTGCCGCTGACGGCCGCCCTGATGAACCTCATCGCGGCGGCGGCCTCCTTCGGTGTGCTGGTGGCGATCTTCCAGTGGGGCTGGGGCCTGGACATGCTCGGCCTCGGCAAGGAGGGCCCGATCAACGCCTTCCTGCCGGTCATCATGCTGTCCCTGCTGTTCGGCCTCTCCATGGACTACCAGGTGTTCCTGGTCAGCCGTATGCACGAGGAGTGGGTCCACACCAAGGACAACGCCCGCGCGGTCCGCGTCGGCCTCGCGGAGACCAGCCGCGTCATCAACAGCGCGGCCCTGATCATGGTCTGCGTCTTCCTGGCCTTCGTCCTCAGCGGCAACTCCGGCGCGGCGACGGCGGGCGTCGGCCTGGCCGCCGCGGTCGCCCTCGACGCCTTCATCCTGCGTACGGCCCTGGTACCGGCCGCGATGCACCTGCTGGGCAAGTCCAACTGGTGGCTGCCCGGCTGGCTGGACAAGGCGCTGCCGCACCTCGCCGTGGAACCCGCCGAGGAGCCCGTACAGGCCGCCCCTGAGGGCCCGGCGTCGGCCGTTCACGGTTTCGTCCGCACGGCCGAGGGCGAGCCCCTGGAGGGCGCCTCGGTGACGCTCCTGTCGGCGGGCGGACGCCAGCTGGACCGCGTCGAGACCCTGGCGGACGGCTCGTACATCGTGTCGGTGCCGGGCCCGGGGACCTACCTCCTGGCGACGACGGCGACCTCGTACGGCTCGATCGCCCGCCACGTGGCGGTGACCGACGGTCCGCTGGTCTACGACGTCGAGCTTGCGGAGGGCGAGGTGGACGCCGTCAACTGAGCGTTCAGGGGCGCCCGTTGTCGTCAGGCACGTCGGCGGGCGCCCCGCGCCTTTCCTGCTTCTTCTTCGGCTTCGCCGGATCGGGCAGCGCGTTGGTCATGCCCGGCAGGAAGTCCGTGAACAGCTCGTGCACCTCCAGGACGAGCGGTCGCAGCACCCTGAAGCGCGCGAGGGACACCCCGCGCGCGGTGAGACGCGCTCCGCGTTCCGCGAGCCGGTAACTCCGCTCACGGCCCTCGGTCCGGTCGAACACCCAATAGAGCACGAGCCCCATCTGGGAGAGCCACATCAACTCCGGGAGCACGTCCCGCAGTTCCGGCGCCACCTTGGTCTTCGCCCCGAACAGCACCTCCTTGTGGACGTCGATCGCCTGCACACGCGCGTGCTCACTCTCCGCGGAGAACGGGCTCAGCGGGCTGTCCGGGTCGGCGGCGTTCTTGAAGAACTGCACCGCGAACTCGTGGTACGGCTTCGCGACGTCCAGCCACACGCGCAGCACGCCCGCGAGCCGCGCCTCCAGATCGGTCTCCCGGTCCAGCACCTCGCGGACCGCGATCCGGTGCTCCTCGGCGAGCCGGTCGTAGAAGCCCTGGATCAGGTGCTCCTTGCCGGCGAAGTAGTAGTACGCGTTGCCGACGGAGACGCCGGCCTCCTTGGCGATCGCCCGCATCGTCGTCTTGTCGTAGCCGTGCTCCTGGAACAGCCGCATGGCTGTCTCCAGGATGAGCGCACGGGTCTGCTCGGACTTCGCGGACCTGGCGGGCGTACCGCCGTCCTCTTCGGGGCTGTCGTTCTTCGCGGGCACGGAAAGAGAGCCTATCCAGTGGGACAGGAACCGTCGGCGCAGCCCGGCGCGGTGTAGGTCCACCCCCGGCGCGGGTCGTACGACCAGCCGTCCCCCTGCCGGTACACCCCGCCGCCCCACCGCCCGGCGCCCCACTGCGCCCCGCGCCACTTGGCGGCGGCGAGGACGGCGCCCCGGGCGAGGCGGGCCCCGGCCGGGGTGTTCAACCGGTGTGCCAGGGGCCGCTGTTCGCGCAGGGCCCACAGGGTGACGATCCAGGCGGCGGCGCCCTGGTAGACCTGCCCGGAGTCGCCGACGACGGTGACCTCGTCGAGGGGCGCGCGGTGGTCGAGCCCGGGAAAGCGCCGCCGGGCCTCCTCGGAGGACGCCGGTACCAGCTCCAGGGGCACCAACTGCGGCTGCCGTACGAGCCAGTCGCGTACGAAGGTGCACAGGGCGCAGTCGGCGTCGTAGAGGACGGTGAGCCCGTGGACCGGGACGCGCGAGGCGTCCCGGTCCTGGGTCCCGCCGAGGGCCGGGGCCACCCCGTCACGCCCCGGCCGTCGGCGGAACCCACCCCTGCGGCGCGATGGGCGGCACCTGCTCCCGCTCCATGACCCCCCGCCGCCGGATCTTGTTCAGCACGAACACGTTCCCCAGGTGCATCACCCCGAGCACCAGCAGCACCACGCCCACCTTCTTCGACAGGGCCTCGAAGATGCCCCGGGTGTCGTCGATGGTGCCGTCGCCGCTCAGGTACAGGGCGACGAACCCGAGGTTGACGAGGTAGAAACCGACCACCAGGAGGTGGTTCACGGCCTCCGCGAGTTTCTCGTTCCCCTGGAGGACGTCGGCGAGGAAGATCCGCCCGTTGCGGCTGAGCGTGCGGGCCACCCAGACGGTGAGTCCGATGCTGACGATCAGATAGATGACGTAGGCGATGACCGTGCGGTCCATGCGCCTCCCCCTTCTGAACACGTTCAAAAGTGCTGACAGGAAGAACTGTAGGGGCGTTTTTGAACGTGTTCAACTCGCGTGCGCTGGGACCTGCGTCACACCCGCCGCGCCAGCTCCGGCCGCTTCGAGTAGTCGGTGAATCCGATGACGTTGCCCCAGGGGTCGGCGATCTCGACGGTCCACCCGGTGGCCACGGAGGACGGCGCGTCGAGGAGGGGAATCCCGGCGGCGGTGAGGTGCTGGGCGGCCCTCCGCGCGTCCGGTACCTCCAGCCACACGCGGGGCGAGGGCCATGGCGGCGGCCGGTGTCCCAGCCCCTCCTCGTGGCGCAGCAGCACCCCGGGCGTCTCGCCGCCGACCTTCAGGATCGCGATCCCGGCCTCGTCGAGGCGGAACCCGACGGTGAATCCGGCGCGTTCGTAGAAGGGGACCGCCTCGGCGAGGTCCCCGACGGGGAGGAGGAGGTTGTCGAAGCCGAGCAGTTCGTACGACTCTTCATCTGACATTCCGTCAGATTAGAGGGTGAAGAGGGAGGGGTGCGGGCGGCGGTCCGACGGCCCGGTGAGGTGATCACTCGTTGAGGCGACGCGAGGTGATCTTTACGGCGCCGGTGTGGGCGGCAGGGTCAGTGAGGCGATGCACGTGGTGAGCAGGCGTCGCATCTGGTCCTGTTCGCCGGCGCTCAGATCGGCCAGCATGTTCTGCTCGACGCGGCGGACCGCGGCGCTGGCCTCCTTGAGCTGACGGCGCCCGCGGTCGGTCAGCTCGGTGGGCAGGGCCCTGCCGACGGGTGCCTGTGCCGGGCGGACGACGAGTCCCTGGCGTTCGAGGGCCTGCAGAAGCACGTTCATCGACTGCCGGGTGACGAAGGTGCCGCGGGCGAGCTCGGAGTTGGACAGGCCCGGTCGCTGGGCGAGCAGCTCCAGGCAGGAGTAGTGGGTGATCGTCATGCCCAACGGCTTCAGTACGGCCTCCAGTGCGGAGTGCAGGGCGCTCGCGGCCGCCTTGAGCATGTACCCCACCGATGTGTCCAGCTCGACTCCGGGCTCGCCTTGACTCATGTCAGTAGTCTGACATACCGTGGGTTATGTCAGAAGACTGACATGCGTGAGGAGGTAAGGATCATGGCCGTTACCGGACCCGACTTCATCTCGCTGCAGGTGCGCGACCTGGAGCGCTCCGCCGGTTTCTACGAGCGGTACCTGGGGCTGAAGCGCTCCGACGCGGGACCGCCGCACGCCGTCGTGTTCGACACCAAGCCGATCGCGTTCGCCGTCCGCGACGTCGTCGCGGGCGTCGACCTGGACGCGATCGCCCAGCCGGGCCAGGGAATGGCGCTGTGGCTGCACGCCCCCGACGCGCAGGACATCCACGACGCCCTCGCCGCCGACGGCACGACGATCGTCTCGGCACCCGTCGACGGACCGTTCGGCCGCACGTTCACGTTCGCGGACCCCGACGGCTACCAGGTGACACTCCACGACCGGGGCTGAGGTGTGAGAGGGAGATCTCTCGGCCACGGAAGCGCTGACCGCCGCCTGTGGCTTGAGCCTCAATCGCCCTTAGGCTGACCGGCCTTGAGGATTTCCGCCACGTCGAGGGTGACCTTCGCGCCGAGGGTGTCGGGGAGGGTGACGAGTTCGCCGGGGGCGTGGATGCGGTGGTTGGTGTACTCGCCTGTGGCCGGGTCCGTCAGGACGTGGAGACGCTGGTGTTTGCGGTCGACGATCACGTACACGGGCACGTTGGAACCCGCATAGGCAGTGACCTTCGTGCGCAGGTCGGCCTGGTAGTTGCTCGACGTGACTTCCAGGACGAGGCGGAAGGCGATGGGGTCGTAGCAGCTGTTCTCGACGAGGTGTTCCTGGAAGTCCGCGTCCACCAGTGCGAGGTCCGGGATCGCGTAGTCCTCGGCGCCGCTGGACAACCAGAGCCCGATGCCTTGGAGCACCATCGACTCGGTTCCGTGCAGTCCGGCTGCGATGAAAGGAACCATGAGGTCGGTCAGGGCGGCGGCGTGGGCTCCGTCCGGGGGCGGGGACATGACGATCAGGCCTCCGATGATCTCGACTCGGTTGCCCGGGTTGCGGTCCGCGAGACGGTTCGCCTCCGCGATCAGCGAACGGTCGTCGTGGGGCCGCTCGACGGATGCTGCGGACATCGCGTGCCTCCTGCTGGGCTGGTGTCGAGAGCATCATCGTAGGCCGGGCAGCCCTCAGGAGCCCTGAAAGAGGCGCTTCACCCGATCGTGGCCCCCCACGCCCGAGGGCCCCGTTCCACAACAGGAACGGGGCCCTCGGGGACGTACAGGAAACAACCTCAGAAGCGCCGAGTGATCAGTGCCCGCTTCACTTCCTGGATCGCCTTCGTGACCTCGATGCCTCGCGGGCACGCGTCCGTGCAGTTGAAGGTCGTGCGGCAACGCCACACGCCGTCGCGGTCGTTGAGGATCTCCAGGCGCTGCTCGCCCGCGTCGTCACGGCTGTCGAAGATGAAGCGGTGCGCGTTGACGATGGCGGCCGGGCCGAAGTACTGGCCGTCGTTCCAGAAGACCGGGCACGAGGACGTGCAGGCCGCGCAGAGGATGCACTTCGTGGTGTCGTCGAAGCGCTCGCGGTCCTCCGCCGACTGGAGGCGTTCCCGGGTCGGCTCGTTCGTGTCGTGGGTGATCAGGAACGGCATGACGTCGCGGTACGCCTGGAAGAACGGGTCCATGTCGACGACCAGGTCCTTCAGGACCGTCAGACCCTTGATCGGCTCGACCGTGATCGGCTTCTCGGGGTTGAGGTCCTTGATCAGGGTCTTGCAGGCGAGACGGTTCTTGCCGTTGATCCGCATCGCGTCCGAACCGCAGATGCCGTGCGCGCACGAGCGGCGGAACGTCAGCGTGCCGTCGAGGTCCCACTTGATCTTGTGGAGGCCGTCGAGGACGCGCTCCTTGGGGTCGATCTCCAGCTGGAAGTCCTCCCAGACCGCTTCCGCCGAGACCTCGGAGTTGAAGCGGCGGATCCGGAAGGTGACCGTGATGTAGGGGGAGTCGGCGAAGCCGGGCTCGGGCTGGCCGGCCGCTTCCGCCTTGTCCAGAACAGGGGTAGCCATCAGTACTTACGCTCCATCGGCTGGTAGCGGGTCTGGACGACCGGCTTGTAGTCGAGACGGATGGACTCGGTGCCGTCGTCGCCGACCTCGCGGTACGCCATGGTGTGGCGCATGAAGTTGACGTCGTCGCGGTTCGGGTAGTCCTCGCGGTAGTGACCGCCGCGGGACTCCTTGCGGGCGAGCGCCGAGACCGCCATGACCTCGGCGAGGTCGAGCAGGTTGCCCAGCTCGATGGCCTCAAGCAGGTCCGTGTTGAACCGGCGGCCCTTGTCCTGGATCGAGACGTTGCGGTAGCGCTCGCGCAGCTCCGCGATCTTCTCGACCGCCGTCTTGATGGTCTGCTCGGTGCGGAACACCATGACGTTCGCGTCCATGGTCTCCTGCAGCTCGCGGCGCAGGACCGCCACGCGCTCGGTGCCCGTGGAGTTGCGCAGGTTCTCGACCTGGTCGATGACCTGCTGCGCCGGGTCCTCAGGCAGCTCGACGTAGGACGCCTTCTGGCTGTACTCCGCCGCCGCGATGCCCGCCCGGCGCCCGAACACGTTGATGTCCAGGAGCGAGTTGGTGCCGAGGCGGTTGGCGCCGTGGACGGAGACGCAGGCGACCTCGCCGGCCGCGTACAGGCCCGGGACGACGGTGGTGTTGTCGGTGAGGACCTCACCCTCGACGTTCGTCGGGATGCCACCCATCGCGTAGTGCGCGGTGGGCTGGATCGGGATCGGGTCCGTGTACGGCTCGATACCGAGGTAGGTGCGCGCGAACTCGGTGATGTCCGGGAGCTTCGCGTCGAGCTGCTCCGGCGGGAGGTGCGTGAGGTCGAGGTAGACGTGGTCGCCCTCGGGACCGCAGCCGCGGCCCTCACGGATCTCCGTGTAGATGGAGCGGGACACGACGTCACGGGACGCGAGGTCCTTCATGACCGGCGCGTACTTCTCCATGAAGCGCTCGCCGTCCTTGTTGCGGAGGATGCCGCCCTCACCGCGGGCGCCCTCCGTCAGCAGGATGCCCATGCGCCAGATGCCGGTCGGGTGGAACTGGAAGAACTCCATGTCCTCCAGCGGCAGCCCGCGCCGGTACACCGCGGCCTGGCCGTCGCCGGTCAGGGTGTGCGCGTTCGACGTCACCTTGAAGAACTTGCCGCAGCCGCCGGACGCGTAGATCACGGCCTTCGCCTGGAAGACGTGGATCTCGCCGGTCGCCAGCTCGTACGCGACCACGCCGACCGACGTCTTCACGCCGTCGACGTCGGCGATCAGCTGGTCGAGGACGTAGAACTCGTTGAAGAACTCCACGCCCTCCTTCACGCAGTTCTGGTACAGCGTCTGGAGGATCATGTGGCCGGTGCGGTCGGCCGCGTAGCAGGACCGGCGGACCGGGGCCTCGCCGTGGTTGCGGCTGTGACCGCCGAAGCGGCGCTGGTCGATCGTCCCGTCGGGCGTGCGGTTGAACGGCAGGCCCATCTTCTCCAGGTCGAGGACCGAGTCGATGGCCTCCTTCGCCAGGATCTCGGCGGCGTCCTGGTCGACCAGGTAGTCACCGCCCTTGATCGTGTCGAAGGTGTGCCACTCCCAGTTGTCCTCCTCCACGTTGGCGAGCGCGGCGGCCATACCGCCCTGCGCGGCGCCCGTGTGGGAGCGGGTGGGGTAGAGCTTCGTCAGGACCGCGGTGCGGCTGCGCTTCGTCGACTCGATCGCGGCGCGCATACCGGCGCCGCCGGCGCCGACGATGACGGTGTCGTATTTGTGGATCTTCATCAGAATTCCTCAGTCCCTCAGCCCGATGGCCTAGCGGATGTTCGGGTCGAAGGTGAAGATCACCAGCGTGCCCAGCAGGATGGTGAACACCGTGGCGGTGTAGAGCAGGCCCTTGAGCCACAGCCGGGTGTTCGCGCGCTCCGCGTAGTCGTTGATGACCGTGCGCAGGCCGTTGGCGCCGTGCAGCATCGCCAGCCAGAGCATCAAGAGGTCCCAGACCTGCCAGAACGGCGAGGCCCAGCGGCCCGCCACGAAGGCGAAGCCGATCTTGGAGACACCGCCGTCCAGCACGAGCTGGATCAGCAGGTGGCCGAGGACCAGGACGACCAGCACGACGCCGGACAGGCGCATGAAGAGCCAGCCGTACATCTCGAAGTTGCCCCGGGTCGACTTCGGGGACTTCTTGGTGCGCTTGCGGGGGGCCTCGATGAGGGGCGCGGGGTTGTCTACGGTGTAGACGGACGCGCTCTCGACCGGGCCGATGCCCGACGCGGTTTCAGTCGTGGACATCTGCGTCAGCTCCCGAACAGAACACGAGCGGCGTGGCCGAGCACGGGGTAGATCGCCCCGAGCATGAGCACGAGCCACAGGCCTACGACGGACCAGAGCATCTGCTTCTGGTAGCGCGGGCCCTTCGACCAGAAGTCGACGGCGATGACGCGCAGGCCGTTGAGGGCGTGGAAGAGGATCGCGGCGACGAGGCCGTACTCCAGCAGTGCCACGATCGGCGTCTTGTAGGTGGCTACGACCTTGTCGTAGTCCTCAGGGGAGACACGCACAAGAGCGGTGTCCAGCACGTGTACGAACAGGAAGAAGAAGATGAGGACGCCGGTGACTCGATGAGCCACCCAGGACCACATTCCTTCCCGGCCGCGGTACAGCGTTCCAGCCGGCACGGAAGCCCTCCGGGAGCGGGGATGTAGGGCCGCGCCGGCTTCTCTGTCGGTCGGGCCCGGCCGGGTACGGTCCTCCGGCCCTCAGCATCGTATCCAGCCGTTGACGCCGGTCTTACGGCGGGCCTGCTGGTGTGATCAAACTGGCACCCAAAGGGGTACGTACGGGCTAGTTTCGAGCGGCTAATGGGAGGGGGGTTCTTGTTGATTGCCGGGTGCGGCGCCGTTGTGGCTGGGCGCGCCCCGCGGCGGAGCCGCAAATGTCACAGCCCCGCGCCCCTAAAAGACAGGGCATCGAGCAGCCGCCCTCTTGCCAGGCGCCGGAGTTCCTCCGCCACCACCACCCGCTCCTCTTCCGGGTCGTTCGTCAGGCGGGATCGGATGCCTGCCAAGACGTGGTCCAGTACCTCGTCCGGGGCCACCCCATCCACGCAGATGACGAACACGTGGCCGAATCTCGCCTCGTACGCCGCGTGGGCCGCGTCCAGGGCCATATGTGCGGCCTCGTACGTGTCATCCGGGAGGACCGGGAGCGACTCGCCCGCCAAAGCCTCCGCCAGGTCACCCGGCGTCAGGTCGTACGACGCCTCGTCGGATGCGGCGAGTAGGGCGTCGAGGTCGGGGTAGGGGCGGTGGTCTGTGAGGCGGCGGGTCCAGCGGTGGCTGTGGAGGCAGTTCAGCAGGGTGTGCCGGATGTCGTCGGCGGGCGCGGTGTTGAACGCGTCCAGCGATTTCGGGGACCGCGAGGTGCGGGACTGCTCGGGCAGCGCCGGTATGGCCACTCGGCCGGGAAGGTCGGGGAGCTGGGGGAGGCGGTGCGCAGGCAGGGTGGATCCTCGCGTCACGGACGATGCGGCAGGGGATGCGGTGCTGAAGAGTGAGAAGTGCGTCACCACGTTATCGGGAGTGGTCATGAGGTGTCCGACAGATGCCCGAATTTCACCCGGACGGGAGAGTTTCGGAACGCGTGGTGGACACCCGCGATCCACCCGGGGCCGTAGGTTGGCGCCGTGAGCCAGCACAGGCGCCGTTCGTCGGCGAAGCAGGTGAAGCAGACCAAGCAGAGGCGCGGGTTGATCGCCGTCGCCGCTGCCACTGCGGTGGTCGCGGGCGGTGTGGGCCTCGGGCTGTGGGCCGCCTCCGGCGACGAGGGAGGTTCCGGGGGTACGGCGGTCGGGTCCGCCGACGAGACCTCCGCCGCCTCGCGCGGCGCGGCCTCCCGTTCCGCTTCCCCTTCCCCCACGCCGAGTCCGACCCGGTCGTATCCGCTGTCGCAGACGCCCCGCACCATCCCCGCCGTGCGTTCCCACACCCCCGCGCGCGGTCCCGGCTGGCGGCCCGCCAAGGGGAACCGGGTCGTCGTCGAGGACGCCGATCTCATCGACGAGGGGCGGCTGATCGCCGGGGAGCTGGGGCTGACGTACGGCGGCGAGGCGAGTGACGTGCGGGCCGGGGACGTACGGCTGGCGCTGAACGACGACGAGGGCGCGAACCCGGAGTCGTACGCGATGACCGTGCGCGGCGGGCGGGTCAACATCAGCGGGCCCTCGGACGCGGGGGTGTTCTACGGGACGCGCACGCTCAAGCAGGAAGTGCACGGCGGCGGTACGGCGCCGGAGGGCGTCGTGCACGACCAACCCGCCAAGCCGCGGCGGGGGTTCATGCTGGACATCGCGCGCAAGCCGTTCACCGCGGGCTGGATCGAGGACCGGGTACGGGAGTTGGGGGACCTCAAGTTCAATGAACTGGGGCTGCACTTCTCCGACGACCAGGGTTTCCGGATCCAGTCCACGACCCACCCCGAGGTCGTGTCGAAGGATCACCTCACCAAGGCGCAGGTGAAGCAGATCGTCGATCTCGCCGCCAGTCGGCACATCACCGTCGTGCCCGAGATCGACTCGCCGGGGCACTTGGGTGCGGTGCTCGCCGCTCATCCGGATCTGCAGCTGCGGAACGCGTCGGGGGTCGCCACGCGCGGTGCGATCGACATCTCCAAGGACGCGTCCGCCGCGATCGTCGACGAACTCCTCGACGAGTACGCCGGGTTGTTCCCCGGTGACCAGTGGAACCTCGGCGGCGACGAGTACCAGGCGCTGACCGTCGCCAACCCCCAGGCGTCTTTCCCTCAGTTGGCGGCCGAGGCCGTGAAGGCCTACGGCTCCGGCGGGACCGTCGCAGACCTCACCACCGGCTGGCTCAACGACCGCGCCGACACCGTCCGCGACCACGACCGCACGATGCGGGTGTGGAACGACGGCTTCCTCAAGGGGACTTCGGTCGCGGCGGCCAAGGATCTCCAAGTCGCGTACTGGACGGGCAAGGAGATCGGCGCCCGGCAGCCCGTCGCGTATCTGAGCGCCGGGCGCAAGGTCCTCAACTACAACGACGAGTACCTCTACTACGTCCTCGGCGAGCCGCAGACCTTCGTCTATCCGACGGGGCGGCGGATCTACGAGCAGTGGACCCCGCGCGTGCTGCGCGGCACGACGGCGGTCCCGGCGAAGTACGACTCCCAGATCCTCGGCGGGTCGTTCGCGGTCTGGTGCGACCTGGCCAACTCGCAGACGCAGAACCAGGTCGCGGCCGGAATTCGTATGCCACTGCGCGCGACGGTCCAGAAACTCTGGGACCCGGGGACGCCCGGACTGACCTGGACGCAGTTCAAGTCCCTTGCGGACAAGGTGGGTTGAGCGGGGCGCTCGGCGCGGTTGGACGGGCAGGGGGCGGGGAACGTATGTTCCCCTCTCTTTGTCTCTTCTCTTTGTCTCTTTCCGCTCGCACTCGGGGGTCGCTTCACCATGTCCGTTTCCATGCCCACGCCCAGACCCGCGCCCGGTTCCTATCTGCGCTCGCCCATCGGGCTCGGCCGGGCCGCCGTCGCACTGCTCGGCCTCGTCATCGCCGTCGACCTGTTCGCCGTCTACGCCGATCTCGTCCTCTACGACGTGACGGGCGACCTCTTGGACGGCGCGTCCGCCGGTGCGGCCGCCGGGAGGCTGGACGACGCGAACTCGCTCAACACGGTGGCCGGTGGCATCCAGTCGGGCGCGCTGATCGCGTGCGCCGTCGTGTACCTGTGCTGGTTCGTGCGGGTGCGGGCCAACGCCGGGGTGTTCGCTCCTGACACGCAGAGCATGAAGCCCGGGTGGGCGATAGGGGGGTGGTTCGTCCCGTTCGTGAACCTCTGGTACCCGCGCCGGATCACCCGTGACATCTGGGACGCCAGCAGCCCGCTGGGCGCCCGCAGGTCGTATCTGCTGGTCAACGCATGGTGGACGCTGTGGCTCCTGTCGCTCGTCGGCGACCGGGTGGGCTCCGCGCAGTCCACGGACGCCGACACGGTGGACGGGACCCACGCCGGTGCCTACGCGTTGATGATCTCCGACGCGCTCGACATCGCGGCCGCGGCGCTGGCGATCACACTGGTGCTGCGGCTGACCCGGATGCAGCACGCGAAGGCGCTGGCGGGGCCGGGCATTCCCGCCGGGGCCTGAGGGATCCCGTTCAGTTGGCCGAAAACCTCTTCTTCCCTTTTCTCTGCCTGCTCGGGGGTGTCCCGTGTGACACTCCCGGGGTGGGGCGCGCCGCCAGGGGAGATGCGGGCTCCATAGGGGAGGGGCCCCGCCGAGGGAGGTCTGGATGAGTCTGGTGGAACTGATCGCGCAGGCCGACGAACGCGCGCTGGCTGCCAGTGGACTGGCTTGTTTGGATCGGTGCGTGCCGCTGCTGGGCGGCGACGACGAGGTGCTGCGCCCGCTGTGGACCAGCCTCGCCGACCCGGCCGCGGGGGAGACGTGGGGCGAGTGCCTGGAGCGGGCCCGCGCCAAATTCCCCGCGCTCTTCGAGGAACCAGGTGAGGAGCCCGGAGCGGGATCCGGTGAGGAACCCGGTGAGGACCGCGCCGTTCAGCTCGCCCGGCGGATGCTCGCGACCGCACCGGCGGTTCCGGCCGGCGCCGAGGTGCGGGAGTGGGCCGACGCCTGCTCGGTCGCCGCGCTGCGGATCCACCGGCTCCTGGAGGTCATGGCCCCCGCCGACGGCGCGGACGCGATCGACTCCCGCCGAGCGGGCCGTACGGAGGGGATCTCACCCCTCGTGGCCGCCGAGCTGCGCCGCCAGATCGCCGTCCTCGAACTCCTCGCCGGAAGCGGCGCGGGTGGACTGCGGCAGGTGCTCGCGGTGTCGACGGAGGGGCGCCGGGTGCTGCGCGCGGTGGTCTCGCGGCGGGCGCGCGGGCGGAGTTGAGCGCGCGGTCTGTGACCGTTGTGCGGTGGGGGTGGGTCGGTCCTGCGCCGGTCCGGGGAAATGCCCGGATCGGGGTGCCGGGATCCCCCGTGACTAGGGTTTTCTCGGTGCGATGACACACGTGATGACAGCGCGCGAGCACAGGCCCTCCGCCGCCGCGCGGCCCGTGCGGTGGGCGGCGGACGCGGTGGCGACGATGCGCGAGGGGGCCCGGGTGCGGCTCGACTACTCGGCGCAGAGCCTGTGGCGGGTCGACCGGATGATCGAGGAGATACGGCGGGACGGGGCGCCGTACGCCGCCGTCGAGAGCGAGTTGCGCGGGTTCGGGGCGTACGCCGGTGAGGTGATCGCGCGGCAGACCGGCGGCGAGTGGTGGGCGACCGGGGGTGAGCACTGGCTGCGTACTCCGGAGGGGCGCTTGTGGGACCCCATCGACGAGGCCCGGCGGTGTTTCGGCGGGCACGGGTCGCTGCGGCTGCTGTGCCGGGACGCGGTGAACGGCGTTCGCCGGTAAGGGAGTTCGGCGCCTGGCGGCAGGCACCCGGCACGCGGCGGGACGCGTCGGCAAAATCGGCGTAATAAGAGACGCTGGCGTTCCCAAAGGGTGGGGTGCGGGAGGACGATGAAGGCGTTCGCCGGACCCGGGGAGGATCCATGGCCGAGAACCGTCGTTGGTGGGCGCTGGTCGTCATCGCGCTCGCGCAGTTGATGGTCGTCCTCGACATGACCATCGTCAACATCGCACTGCCGTCCGCCCAGACCGACCTCGGCATGTCGGACGGGAACCGGCAGTGGGTCATCACCGCCTACACCCTCGCGTTCGGCGGGCTGTTGCTGCTCGGTGGCCGGATCGCCGACCTCGCCGGGCGCAAGAACACCTTCATGATCGGGCTGATCGGCTTCGCCGCCGCGTCCGCGCTCGGCGGGGCCGCCGCCAACCAGGGCATGCTGTTCGGCGCCCGGGCACTGCAAGGAGTCTTCGCCGCCCTGCTGGCCCCCTCCGCGCTCTCGCTCCTCACGACGACGTTCACCGACCCGAAGGACCGCAGCAAGGCCTTCGGGGTGTTCGGCGCAATTGTCGGCGCGGGAGCGGCAGTTGGGCTGCTGGCAGGCGGCTTCCTCACTCAATACCTGGACTGGCGCTGGTGTCTGTACGTCAACGTGCCCATCGCGCTGGTCGCGTTCGCCGGTGCGTGGGTCCTGCTCAGCGACAGCTCCCGGCACCCGGACGCGCACCTCGACATACCCGGCGCGCTCCTCGGCTCCCTCGGCATGCTGACGCTGGTGTACGGCTTCTCCGAGGCGGAGTCGCGGAGTTGGGGCGACGGGCTGGTCCTGACGCTGCTCGCCGCCGGGGTCGTCCTGCTCGGCGCCTTCGGGTTCTGGCAGACGCGGGCGAAGGTTCCGCTGCTGCCGATGTCGGTGGTGAAGGACCGTCAGCGGGTCGGGGCGTTCCTGACCATCCTGTTCGTCACCATCGGCATGTTCGGTGTCTTCCTCTTCCTCACCTACTACATGCAGCGCGTCCTCGGATACTCGCCGGTCAAGACGGGCGTCGCCTATCTTCCCATCACCGTCGGCATGATCACCGGCTCGACGCAGATCGCGGCCCGGCTGCTGCACCGGGTCCCGCCGCGCACCCTGATGGTCCCGGGCCTGCTGTGCGCGGCGGGTGCGCTCGCGCTGATCGCGCAGGTCGGGGTGGAGCCCGCGTACGCCACGTACATCCTGCCCGGCATGCTGATGCTCGGCCTCGGCATGGGTACGGCGATGATGACCTCGGTGTCCCTGGCCACCGGAGGCGTCGCACCCCGCGACTCCGGCGCGGCCTCCGCGACCTTCAACACGGCCCAGCAGGTGGGTGGTTCGATCGGTACGGCGCTCCTCAACACGATCGCCGCCACGGTCACCACCCGTTACGCCACCGCCCACGCGGGCCCCGGTGTGAACAAGCAGCTGCTGGAGGCGAAGGCCGCGGTGCACGGCTTCAACGTCGCCACCTGGTGGGCGATGGCCTCGATCCTGCTGGCCGCCCTCATCGCCGGCGTCCTGGTGAACGCGGACCGGGTGCCCACGCCGGGCGCGGTGGCCAAGGAGACCCCTCAACAGCCCGTGGACACCACCCTTTAGGGCTCCTGTCCCCGCTCGAAATACGCGACGAGGTCCGGATCGAGCGGCGGCACCTCGCGCGGGGTGCCGCCGTCCCGTAGCGACTCGGTCGCCCCCGACCCCGCCGCCACGGCCATCCGTGCGGCGACGGGTGAGGTGTCGGTGCGCCCGCCGTGCCGTACGAAGCGGAGGAACTCGTCGATCAACAGCGGGTCGGCGCCGCCGTGTTCGCCGTCCTGCCCGGTGACGTCCGGGACCCGGTGCTCGGCGTCGGCGTGCTCGCGGTACTCCGAGCGGCGGCTGTTCCAGACCTTCACCACCGCGCCCGGTCCGTCGCCGAAGTTCTCCAGGCGGCCCGCGTCGCCGATGACGGTGTAGTTGCGCCAGTAGTCGGGGGTGAAATGGCACTGCTGGTAGGCGGCCAACACCCCGTTGTCCAGGCGCATGTTGACCAGCGACACGTCCTCGACGTCGATGACCGGGTTGAGCGCCCGCTGGGTGTGCGGCGGCCAGTGTCCGTCCTCGGTGTACCAGTCGGCGGTCTTCGGCTCGCCGGGCGCGCGCCGGTGCGGGAGATCGCCGTAGACCAACAGGTCCCCGAACGCCTGGACTTGGCGGGTGTAGCCGCCGGACAGCCAGTGGATGACGTCCAGGTCGTGCGCGGCCTTCTGGAGCAACAGGCCTGTGCTGTAACGGCGTTCGGCGTGCCAGTCCTTGAAGTACCAGTCGCCGCCGTAGCCGACGAAGTGCCGTACCCACACCGTCTTCACGGTGCCGATCGCGCCGCCCTCGACGAGGTCGCGCATCAGGCGGATCACCGGCATGTGGCGCATGTTGTGGCCGACGTAGAGGCGGGTGCCGGTCTCCTGGGCCGTGCGCAGGACGCGGTCGCAGCGGTCGACGGTGATGTCGAGCGGCTTCTCGACGAGGACGGGCGTGCCCGCGCGCAGCGCCTCGCAGGCGAGGTCGGCGTGGGTGTGGTCGGGGGTGAGGACGAGGACCGCGTCGATGTCGGGGGACGTGACAACTGCGCGGTGGTCGGCGGCTGTTGAGACGCCCGGGAAGTCTTCTGCCGCTTGTCCGCGGGCCGCCGGGTCGGGGTCCGCGAGGGCGGTGACGCGGGAGCCCGCGCCGGGGCGGTGGGCGACGCGGGCGAGGCTGCCGCGCAGGCCGTAGCCGAGGACACCGATACGGAGGTCGGACATGGGTCTCCTTCGTTCGCGGGGACACCACGGGCGGACGTGCGCCGGGGCCAGAGGGACCGTGCCCCGTGGGCGGGCCGGAGATGTGCCGGGCGGGCCGCGGGCTGTGACGTTTCTGTGAGGGGCGGCGCTGAGGGCGATGGGGGGGTGCACAGTCCTTGGGCCAGACAGGCGAGCCCCGGCGCGGGCACGCGTACGACGGGGAGTTGGGCGCGGCCGTGGCGCGGGCCCAGGAGGGCGACGACGGCGCGTTCGCGGTCGCGTACCGGCTCGTGCAGCCCGGGTTGCTCGGGTATCTGCGCGGGCTCGTCGGCGACGACGCCGAGGACGTGGCGTCCGACGCGTGGCTGGAGATCGCCCGCGACCTGGGCCGGTTCCGCGGCGACGGGGCGGGCTTCCGCGGCTGGACGGCGACCATCGCCCGGCACCGGGCGCTCGACCATCTGCGGCGGTCGAGGGTGCGTCCGAGACCGGCGACGCTGGAGCAGGACGTACTCGAACTGCCGGGTCCGCACAGCACCCACGACCAGGCGCTGGAGTCCCTCTCCACGGAGTACGCGCTCGGGTTGGTGCGGGGGCTGCCGCGGGACCAGGCCGAGGCCGTGCTGCTGCGGGTGGTCGTGGGGCTGGACGGGCCCGCCGCCGCGCGGGTGCTGGGCAAGCGGCCGGGGGCGGTGCGTACGGCCGCCTATCGGGGGTTGAAGCGGCTGGCGCGCGAACTGGGCGTGCGGGAAAGGGATGGGGACGGACATGGCTGAACACGACACGGGTCTGCCCGGCCTTCCCGGCCTGCTGGGCGCGGCTCTCCGCGAGGGTGACGTGGACGGGGAGGCGGAGCGGCGGGCGGTGGCGGCGTTCAGGGCGGCGCGGGACGCGGGGGGCCGGGCGGCGCCGACGCGTAGTCAGGACGACTGGCGGCCGAGGGGGCGCTGAAGGGGAAGTTCCGTGTGCGGGAGGGGTGTTCGGCTGTGGTGCTGGCGCGTGGTCAGGGCGGCTGGTGGCTGCGGGGGCGTTGAAGGGGAAGTTCCGTGTGGGGTCGGGGGGTTCGGCTGTGGTGCTGGCGCGTGGTCAGGGCGGTTGGTGGCTGCGGGGGCGTTGAAGGGGAAGTTCTGTGTCCGGGAGAGGTGTTCGGCCGCGGCGCCGACGCGCAGTCAGGACGACTGGCGGCCGAGGGAGCGCTGAAGGAGAAGTCCCGTGTCCAGGAGCGGTGTTCAGCCCCCGCGCCGACGGCCCGGGCGGTCACGGGCCGTCCGGGGCGAGGCTCCCCGGACGGCCCGCGCCGGCCCACCAGTCAGCGGGGTCGCGCGAGTTGGGCGGCCAGGAGGTGGGAGTCGAGCAGGGCGGTGTCGGTGGTGCGGGCGGCTTTCGCGTAGCCGGCGAGCATGTGTTTGGTCAGGACGAGCGCCTGGGGGGAGCGCCGGGCGAGGGGGCTGGTCCAGGCGCTGACGGTGTCGTCCAGTTGGTCGAGGGGCGCGACCTTGTGGAGGCGTCCGAGCCGTTGGGCGGTGGGGGCGTCGAACTCGTCGCAGGTGAGCAGGAGTTCACGGACCCGCGCGGCACCGGCCTCCGAGATCAGGCGCCCCGTCGCGCCTCCCCAGGTGGGGGCCATGCCGAGGCCGATCTCCGGCATGCGGAAACGGCAGGTGTCTGCGCCCGCGCGCAGGTCGCAGTAGGCGGCGAGCCCGAGGCCGGCGCCGATGACCTTGCCGTGGAGCCGGGCGATGGTGACGGCGTGGGTGTTCTCCAGCGCCTGGCACAGCCGGTGGGCCTTGTCCGCGATGCGCCGCAGGGTGGCCCCGGTCGGATCGGTGGCCGGCGTCTCCCGGAACTCCCGGCGGTCGCCTCCCAGGCAGAAGTCCTCGCCCAGGGAGGAGAGCACCAGGATCTGGACGTCGGGCTGGTCGTGGAGGCCGTCGAGGACGGAGATGAGCGCGTCCATGACGGCGGAGCTCAGGACGTCGTCGTCCTGGGCGGAGGGGTTGAGTCGTACGTGGAGGACGGATCCGGTCCGGGTGAGGCGAGGCTCAGGGCGGCGGCGGGAGGTGCGGGCTCCGCGTCGTCCGCGGGCTGCCGCGCGGGGGCGGGTGCGGCCGTACCGGGCGGCATTGGCGGGTTCATGTCAGTGAAACGTCCAGGTTGAGGAGTCGTCTGAACGCCACCCGGGGTGCCCGCGAGGGGCGGCGGACCAGGGTGAGTGCGGGCAGGCGGGCGATCATGCGGCGGAGCAGGGTCTGCGCCTCCATCCGGGCCAGAGGTGCGCCCAGGCAGTGGTGGATGCCCCCGCCGAAGGCCAGGTGGGGCGTCTTGCGCCGGAGGTCGAAGGAGCCGGGGTCGGGGAAGTGGGCGGGGTCGTGATGGGCGGCGCCCACCATGAGGTGGACCATCTCCCCGGCCCGGATCTCGGCGCCTTCCAGGAGGCAGTCCTCGGAGGCGACCCGGTCGACGAGGTGGAGCGGAGGGTCGTGGCGAAGGGACTCCTCCACGAACTCGGGGACAAGGTCCGGGTGTTCGGCGAGCAGGCTCCAGCGGTCAGGGTCCTCGACCAGCCGGAGGACCAGGGTCGACAGCATGGTCGCGGTCGTCTCCATGGCCGCCAGCATGACGAACAGGGCGAGGAAGTAGACGGCCTCGTCGGCCTTGTCCCGGTCCGGTTCGAGCTCGTCCCAGGTGTGGATCCACCGGGAGACGGGATCGTCCCCGGGGTGTTCGCGCCGCTCGCGCACCAACTCCGTGAAGTAGGTGCGCAGTTCCGCGGTGGCGGCGTCGGAACGGGCCAGTTGGCTGGCGTTCGGGAGCAGTTCCTGGGAGAAGACCTGCTCGTGGGCCAGCGCGCGCAGGCGGGGCCAGTCGGCTCGGGGCAGCCCGAGCCAGCCGCCGAGGGTGGCGACCGGGAGTTCCTCGCCGACCAGCGCCGTGAAGTCGGCCTCGCCCGAGCGCAGGCGCTCGTGCAGAGTGTCGAGGAGACCGTCGATGATGTGGCCCACCCGGCGGCCGAGCTGTTCGACGGTGCCGCGGTCGAAGGTGCCAGCCGCCCGGCGCACGCGCGTGTGCTCCGGAGGATTGAGCGCGAGCAGGGTCCGGCCGGTCTCCCGTGAGGAGGGGGCGTTCCAGCGGCTGCCCGCACCCTGCTGTTCCCGCCAGCTGGTGTCCGGTTCGAGCCAGAGGCTGTTGCGCAATACCTGGTCGCAGGCGCTGAAACCGGTCACGAGGTGACCGCCCCAGGGCGCGGGGCTGACGGTGCCGCGCGCCCTGAGGTCCGCGTAGATGGGGAAGGGATCGGCCTGTCCCTCAGCCGTCCGGAGACGGGAGAACAGGGAGATGGTGGCCCGACGGTCCGATTCCGGAGTCGCGACGCTTCCCACGATGGTGGCTCCTCTCTGCCAGCCGCCATCCGTACCCGTGGGATGTTTGAATCATCCGATAACACAGTGCTTTCGTAGGGTTACTTACGTCACTCGCCATTCACCCAGGCCCGGAAGCGGCTGAACATCCCGCCCTTGGGGCGCGGGGCGGCGTGGGACGGACGGACGGCCCCGGCCGGCTGAGGCATCGCGGCGGGCTGCTGCCCGGCCTGGGCGGGGGCCGGCCGCGCGGGCTGGGCCCTGGCCGCGGACGGCACGGCGCGGGGGGTGTAGCGGATGGGCACGGTCACCAGCTGGCGGCTCCACGGCGCCGGCACCCACGAGAGCTCCTTGAAGGGGACGCGCATCTCGACGTCGGGCAGCCGGTTGAGCAGGGACTCGACGGCCGTGGCCGTGATCATGAAGGCCGGGTCCTTCGCCGGGCACCCGTGCGGGCCGGCACCGAACGCCAGATGGGCCTTGGAGCTGAGCTGTTCGCGGTGCGCGGTCAGCTTGGGGTCGGTGTTGGCCGCCGCGAAGGAGATCACGACCGGGTCGCCCGCGCGGAGGGTCCGGTCGCCCAACTCGACGTCCTGCGTGGGGTAATGGCCCGCGTAGTTGGCGATCGGCGAGTAGTTCCACAACGTCTTCACGACCGCGTCCTCGACCGGCAGGCCGGTCGGCCAGTCGTCGCTGAGGTACAGCGCGGCGCTGGTGCCGATCGAGGCCGCCAGGGGCGCGGTTCCGCCGCCCAGCAGCGTCACGAGCTGGTGCAGCACCTCCTCGTCGGTCAGCCGGGAGGAGTGCACCATCAGGCGGGTGGTGATGTCCTCGCCGGGCTGCCGGCGCTTGAGGGCGATCAGTTCGGCGACCGCGCCGCCCAGGGTCTCGTCGGAACCCGGGACGCCCTGGAAGACGCCGGTGATTCCGGCGATCACCCGGTCGCCGAGCTCGGGCGGGCAGCCGAACAGCTCACCGAAGACCAGCAGGGGCAGCGGCTGGGCGTACGCGGACATCAGCTCCGCCTGCCCCAGGGCCTCGGAGCCGAACTGGCTGATCAGGTAGTCGGCCGACTGCTGCGTCAGCCGGACGATCCGGCTCTGGTCGACGGTCGCGAGACTGTCCGTGACCGCCTGCCGCAGCCGGGCGTGCGCCGCGCCGTCGCTGAACATGGCGTTGGGGCGGTACCCCATCATGGGCACGGCCGGGCTGTCCGCGGGCACCCTCCCCTCGTTCAGCGCGTTCCAGCGGCGCGAGTCCCGCACGAACAGGGTCGGGTTCTGCAGGATGTACAGACTGGCGTCGTAACTGGTCACCAGCTCGACCTCGACGTCCGGCGCGATGTCGACCGGGGCGCTGGGCCCCAGCGTGCGCAGCCGGGCGTAGGTGCTCTCGGGGTCGGAGCCGAACTCGGACCCGTACAGCGGGACGTTGCCGTGCGCGGGGCAGCCGGCCGGCGCCCCGGACGGGTCGAAGGACTGTTGCATGCTGGCTCCTAGCCGAGTGAGGACAAGAGGTGCTTCACGAGCGTGATGAGTGCCTGCATCGAGGAGTCCTGGTCACGGACGTCGCAGTGGATGACCGGGGTCTCCTCCGAGATGTTGAGTGCCTCGCACACTTCGTCGAGCGGGAACTGGTGCTTCCCCTCGAACGTGTTGACGCCGATGACATAGGGCAGGCCGAACGCCTCGACCAGGTCGAGGACGGGGAACGTCTCCTCCAGCCGCTCGGGGTCCGCCAGGACCAGCGCCCCCAGCGCTCCCCGGGACAGCCCCTCCCACATCTGCTTGAACCGCTCCTGCCCGGGCGTTCCGAAGATGTAGAGGACCAGGTCCTCGCCGAGGGTGAGCCGCCCGAAGTCCATCGCGACGGTCGTGGTCGTCTTGTCCGGGGTCTCGGACAGGTCGTCGAGACCCTCGCTGGCCTCGGTGATCTCCTCCTCGGTCTGGAGCGGTTCTATCTCGGAGACACTGCCGATGTACGTGGTCTTCCCGACCGCGAAGTGGCCCACGACCAGGATCTTCACGGAGCGGGAGACGTCGGGATCCAGATACACGGGACTACGCTCCGGTTCGAATTCGCATCAGGCCGTCGAGCACGGCGGTCAGCAGGACGGGGTCGTGGCGTTCGGCGTGGGGGACCGGATCGCGCACATGGATCAGACCGTCCTCGGCCATCTGCGCCAACAGGATGCGGACGATGCCCAGCGGCAGCCGGGTGTGCGCGGCGACCTCGGCGACCGAGAGGAACCCGTCCGCGATCAGGTCCATGACCGTGCGGGCCTCCGGCGCCAGCGTGCGCGCGGCCGCTACGGCACCCTCCTGGGCCGTGATGATCGTGGTGTGCTCGTACTCGCTCTCCCGTGGCAGCGCGCGACCCTGCGCGATGACGAAGAGTGGGACTAATGGAGCCGTCAGCTCCAGCTCGCCGTCCAGTTCGTCACTCATCGCCCGTCCTTCCTCCGCGAGTGGCCGACCCGGCGGTGAGCGCCGCCATCGTGTCGCCCAGCCGTACGGTGAACTCCTCGATGTCACAGGTGTGTTCGGCGGCCGCCGCGAGGAAGGCCCCCTCGCCGGCCGCGATCAGGAACACCCAGCCGTGCTCGAACTCGATGACCGTCTGCATCCATTCGTCGTCCTGCTGCCCGCCGGCGAACGGCGCGGTCGCCCGGCTGTAGGCGTGGATGCCGGTCATGGCCGCCGAGATGGTGTCCGCGAGGTTCCTGCCGATGCCCGAGCTGGCCCCGCGCGGCAGACCGTCCGCGCCGAGCAGCAGAGCGTGCAGGGCGCCCGGTACCGACGCCACCGCCTTGTCCAGCTCCACGAGCGTGAAGACATTCCCGCCCCCGCCGTCCCGCAGCGCGGCGGAGGTGTCCCCGCTCTGGGCCGGGTCACCGGCGGTCACCCGGGGCGGGGCCGTGAGGTTGTTGCCCAGCCGGGAGACCAGCCGGTTCATCCGGAACGAGAGCTGCTCCATGTCGACGTCGGGCTCCGCGGCGGCGGCCAGGTAGGCGCCCTGTCCGGCCCCGATCAGGAAGACCCAGCCGTGCTGGAACTCGATGACCGTCTGGATCCAGTTCCGGTCCCGGGCCAGCCCGGCGAAGTGGGCCGTGGCCCGGCTGAGCGACTGCATCCCCGCCATGGCGGCGGAGATGGTCCGCACGTCCTGGCCGGTCAGGTCGTCCGTGGACCCGCGTGGGATGCCGTCCGCGGACAACACCACGGCGTGCCGTGCCCTCGGCACGTTGTCCACGATGTCCTGGACCATCCAGGACAGGTCTCCTGTACTCATGCGTTTTCGGACCCTCCGGGCGTTGGGGTGTCGAAGGAGGCCGTGTCACGCGCGGACTGCGTACCGCGCTGCAGGGCGGCCAGGCTGCCGGAGCCGCGGCGGGCGGTGCGGCGGGGCGCCTGCTCCCCACCCGTGGTGACACCGGCGGGCGAGATGCGGGAGCCACGCTTCGGCAGGCCGCCCGCCGTACGCGCCGACCGTCCGGCGTCCATCGGCCGGATGCTGCTCACGGGCGCCTCGGTGGCGGGCGGCAAGGCCTCCTCCATGGTCCACAGCTCCTCGGGCAGGAGGACGACGGCCCGTACGCCGCCGTACCGGGAGACACCGGTGACGTCCACCGTGAAGCCGTGCTGACGGGCGATCAGTCCGATGACGGGGAAGCCGAACTTCGGCTGGGTGCCCAGCTGGGACAGCCGGGGCAGGCCCTCGCCGGACAGCTGCGCGCTCGCCCGCTGGCGGTCCTCGTCGCCCATGCCGACACCGGCGTCGTCGATGACGATGCACAGGTTCTTCTGGGCCTGCCGGAACGTGACCTCGATCGGCGCGTCCGCCTGGGAGAAGCTGGCAGCGTTGTCGAGGAGTTCGGCGACGGCCAGGGCGACCGGCGCGACGGCGGAGGCCTTCAGCGCGATGCCGCTGGGCTGCATGATCTCGACCCGCTGGAAGTTGCGGATCTGGCTCTGGGCGCTGCGGACGACGTCGTAGACGCTGGCGGGCTGGTTGCGGCGGCCCAGCGGGGCGCCGCACATGACGGCGATGCCCTGTGCCTTGCGGGCCATCTGGGCGTTGGCGTGGGTGATGTCCATCAGGTCGGAGAGGACCGCGTGGCCGCCGTACTCGCGCTGGACCCCGTCCAGCAGCGTGGTCTGCTCGGCCGCGAGGCTCTGCAGGAAACGGGCGGCGCCCTTGAGGACCGCCTTGGTGTTCTCCTCGGCGGCCTGCCCCGCCTCGCGGATGACATCGTCCTGCTCGTCCCGCATCTTCACCAAAGAGGCCTGGACGCGGTCGAGTTCACCCTGGGCATACCGCAGCCTCGCCTCCAGCGCGGCCTCGGACTCGTTCTTCCTCCTGCCCAGGGCTCTGCTGCGGAGCACGAGTGCGACGACTGCGGCTGTGGCTATCACCGCTATCGCAACCAGGCACCAAAGAAGCACGTCTTGAGTCATGGAAACCTTTCCCGGCGCGTGGCATGCAGGCGTCGTCGAGTACGCCTTGCAGGGATCCGCAACCCGTCCAGGGGACTGCATGGCTGATCTACGCGGAGAGATGTCCGCGTTCAGACTCGAGGCCTGAACAAAAGTGGATCAAGGTCGCAGACGGCGGAATGCTATCACCGTCAACCCTGGTCCCAGAGGTCGCTCCATCGGGTTAACACGGAGTCAACATGTCTGCTTCGTAAGGGGTGTTGACCGTGTCGATATAGAGGGGCGAGTACGCGTCCCCCCGTAGCAGGTCGCTGATGTCCGCGAGCGCGGGAGCCGGCCGTCGCGGATCCACACACGCGACGACGGGTTGACGGGGGAGAGAGACACCGCGGAGACGGCCGGGGCCGCCACCCCCCACAGGAGAGGCCCCGGCCGTCGCGCTGTACGGGCCGCGCGGCGGCCCGTACTTTTTACAGCGCCGGGAGTGCGTTTTCTGTCACACCAAGGGTCCGAACCAAGTAGTTGCGTCTTGTACGGACATGGACGAGGAACAGTTTCAGGTCGTAACGTGCCTTTCGCGCCGGAGTGCGGACGCGACCGACACCATTCGAGGGACCACGTGCTGGGGGACGACGCGGAGCTGACCGCCGCGGTGCTTGCGGCACAGGACGGGGACGAGACCGCGTTCCGGACTGTGTACCGCACGGTGCACCCACGGTTGCTCGGATACGTACGGACGCTGGTCGGCGATCCGGACGCCGAGGACGTCGCGTCCGAGGCCTGGCTGCAGATCGCCCGGGACCTGGACCGGTTCAGCGGGGACGCGGACCGGTTCCGCGGCTGGGCGGCCCGGATCGCCCGCAACCGCGCCCTGGACCACATACGGATGCGCGGCCGCCGCCCCGCGATAGGCGGCGACGAGACCGAACTCACCGGCCGCGCCGCCGAGTCCGACACCGCCGGCGAGGCCATCGAGGCCCTGGCCACCGACAGCACCCTCTCCCTCATCGCCCAGCTGCCCCAGGACCAGGCCGAGGCCGTCGTCCTGCGGGTGGTCATGGGCCTCGACGCCAAGACCGCCGCGGAGACCCTCGGCAAGCGGCCCGGCGCCGTCCGCACGGCCGCCCACCGCGGGCTGAAACGGCTGGCGGAGCTGCTCGGCGGCGATCCGGAATCGGCCGCGGCCCTCGACGCCCTGCCGCCCCAGCGAGACCCGCGCGACCGCGCGGTGACGTCCGCCACTGTGACGCATACGCGCGCGCGGACGCAGAAGGACATGTGATGGCCGACGAGCGCTCTGCTTTTCCGGGGGACACCCCTCGGACCCCCGGCCGATGGCTGGACCGTGAGACCGCCGAACTGCTGTTGCGCGGCGAGTCCCTGGAAGCCGTCGACCCGGCCGCCCGCGCCCAGGCCGAGCGGCTCGCCAGAACCCTCGGCGCGCTGTCCGTGGAACCCTCGCCTGCCAAGGTCGAACTCCCGGGCGAGGAAGCCGCGTTGGCCGCCTTCAGGGCCGCGCGCACCGGCAAGGATGTCGAGCGGGCCGCCCTCGCCCGGCGCGGCCGCGGGCCGTCCTCCGACGCCGGTCTCGTCCGGCTCGGGCGGCCGACCGTGACCGTCCCGGGCCCCCGCTGGGGAAGACCCGTACGGGTCGGCCTGACCGCCGCGCTCGCCGTCGGCATGCTCGGCGGGGTAGCGGCCGCGGTCGGCACGGGAGCCCTTCCGACGCCGTTCTACGACGATCCGACGCCCGCCTCCTCCATCTCCGCCGCCGTGACACCGCCCGACCGCACGCTCGTCTCGCCCTCGCCGAGCGGCACCGGCCGCCCGGGCACGCCCACGGCGGGCGGCGGTTCCGACGACTCCTCCGGCGAGGCCGCCGGCAGCGGCACGGTCCCCACGCCCTCCGCCGGCACCGGTGACGGCAAGTCCTTCGGCTCCGGCGGCTGGTGGAAGGGCGTCACCTCGTCCTGCCGTGCCGTGCGCGACGGCAAGCCCCTGGCCCCCGGCCGCAAGCGCACCCTGGAGGGCGCGGCGGGCGGTACGTCCCACGTGTGGACGTACTGCAAGGGCCTCCTCCAGGACACCGGCACCGGCACGGACGACAAGAACGCCGGCGGCAAGGGCAGTGGCAACAGCGGCGGCAGCGGTGACAGCAACGGGCAGAACGCCGGCGGTCAGGGCGGCGACCAGAACGGTTCGGACGAGCAGGCCGGCGGCCAGGGCGGCGGCGGGCACATAGCCCCGATCGCACCGGGCGGCGGAAACGGCGGCAACGGCAGCAACAGCGGCGGCGGCAACGGCGGTTACCAGAACAACGGCGCCGCCACCTCCGGCCCCTCGGTCCTCACCCCGCTCGCCCGGTACCAGCCGCCGTCCGCCCCGGCCCCTTCGCACACCACGGTCACCCGGCAGACCCCGTCGCCGAGCCCGACGTACAGCGTGCTCTGAACCGATCGCGCGTCGCTGACCTGCGCTTTCGCGGTTCGTGGAAATTTCTTCGCGGCAGGTGTGACATTTCCGGCCGCCGTGGCGCAGTACTGAGTGAGCCGACTGGTCATCGGCCATCGCACAGAGCCGGGGTTCCCCCCGTACCTACGGCTCGTGCACATGGCGCGGGTGGGACACGTTCCCCCGGTCCCGCCCGCGCCTCATACATCTACTGGTGGACGACGACCTTGTCGCCGGTCCGCACCTGGGCGAAGAGACTCGCGATCGCCGCCTCGTCCCGTACGTTGACGCAGCCGTGCGAGCCGCCCGCGTAACCCCGCATCGAGAAGTCGTACGAGAAGTGCACCGCCTGGCCGCCGCTGAAGAACATCGCGTACGGCATGGGGGAGTGGTAGAGCGTGGACACCCAGTTCCGGGCCTTCCAGTAGACCTGGAACACACCGTCGCGGGTCGGGGTGGGCTCCGCGCCGAACCGCACCGACATCGTCGACACCGTCCGCCCGTCGATCATCCAGCGCAGGGTCCGGCTCGTCTTGTCGATGCACAGCACCCGGCCGGTGAGACAGCGCGGGTCGGGCGCGCCCGCCGGCTGGCCGCCCATCAGATACAGGTCCCACTTGCCCGGCTCGTGCGTCATCTTCAGCAGCCGCTGCCAGGTGACGGTGTCGGTCTGGCCCGTCTTCGGCAGCCCGCGCTTGCCCTGGAAACCCGCGACGGCCTGCTCGGTGAGGTCGTCGTAGGTCCCGGTCGGCCCGTCGAAGAGCCAGTCGACCTGCCGTAGCCGTGCCTGCAGTTCGCGCACGTCACCGCCGCTGTCGCCGCGCGACCACAGGACGTTCGCGGCGCGGGCGGTGCTCGGGGAGGCGGAGGGTTTCCCGTCACCGGTGCTGCTACTGCCACTGCTGCTGCCGGGAAGCTCGATGCGGACGGGCAGATGGTGTCCGCCGTCCGCGTCGGTGCCCTGCGCCGTGCAGCCGCACACCGCCACCAGGGCCGCCGCGGCGACGATCGCTCTCATACCCGTAGTACGCATCGCGGACCCCCGCCGTCTCACCGGTCTCGTACCCCGGAGACGTACCCCGGATGACGGGTCGCGAACGGCGTCCGGGGTGGGGGACCTCCAGAGGCCGGGGTCATTTCTAACCGGTCATCGCGCAGGACAGCGGTTAGTTTTACCCCCAGCCTTTTCGCACCTGTGGGGCCGTGCGCCCGCGTGCGACACTCGTTCCCATGTTCGGTGTCATAGACCTCCCCACCTACCTGGCCGGCCTCGTCCTGATCGTTCTGCTGCCCGGTCCCAACTCGCTCTACGTCCTCTCGGTCGCCGCCCGGTGCGGGACCCGGGCCGGGTACACGGCCGCCGCCGGTGTGTGGTGCGGGGACACCGTGCTGATGACGCTCTCCGCGGCCGGGGTCGCCTCGCTGCTGCAGGCCAACGCCGTGCTGTTCGGGATCGTGAAGTACGCGGGGGCCGGGTATCTGACCTGGCTCGCGTTCGGGATGCTGCGGGCCGCGTGGTCGATGTGGCGCAGCCGCAAGGAGCGGGCGGCGACGGAACCGGCGCCCGTCGCGGAGGCGGCCGAGGAGCGGCCGTACCGCCGTGCCTTCGTCGTGAGTCTCTTCAACCCGAAGGCGATCCTGTTCTTCGTCGCGTTCTTCGTGCAGTTCGTGTCAGAGTCCAACCCGGTCATGGGCTTCGTGACTCTGGGCGTACTCGCCCAGTTGGCAAGCGTGTTGTACCTGTCTGCGCTCATCTTCGGCGGGTCTCGTCTAGCCGCTGCGTTCCGTCGTCGGCGGACGCTCAGCGCGGGGGCCACCTCGGCCGCCGGGGTGCTCTTCCTGGGGTTCGCCGTCAAGTTGTCTCTGGCAAGCGTGTAGAGGCTGGCATGTCTCAACTTGACGATGCTGCGGCCCTGTTCGCCCGCATGAGCCTCCAAGAGCAGCATGAGGCACTGGGAGCCCTCGGCCTGCCCAAGAGGCTCCCCAAGGAGTCCCAGGAGCCCCCCAAGGTCACCCCGTTCTCGGCCCTTGTCAGCACGCCCAGCAGGCGGAAGCGACAGCCACTCACCGTCACGGCTGTGAGTGGCCCTGAGGCGTCCTGAGTTCTCAGAGGCTTTGCCAGCCCTCTAGGCCCCGCGTTGGGCGTCCCGCTCCCCGGCCGCAGGCCGTACGTGCCCATGCCTTTCTCGGACCGCGTGAGCCCCCGCGCGCCCACCTGCCAATACCCGACAACGCGAATATTGGCGATGCCGCATAGACGACCATGAGCGACCCCCGTACGGTCGTGTTCAAGGGCCCCAACTGGGGCCAGACACAAGGGGGTTTCGGCATGGCCCGCGAAGAACTGACCCGCCTTACCGGCAACGGCAACGGTGAGTGCAATCAGAACGACTGCCCCAACGTGTACCGAACCGCAAGCGGCTCCATCATCGTCCAGGGCGACCTGTTCGAGGCTTTCAAGCCTCCGCAGGGTGAGGCCCTGGTGGAGATCCCGGAATCGGTACTCAGGGAGGCTGTTCGTGCTCTTGGATGGTGAAGCGTGGCAAGCCAAGTTCCGGGACTTCCAAAGCGAAGCATGGCGCCTGGAGACCCTGCCCGAATACAGGGTCCCTCAAGAAGAGGAAGAGATTCGGGCCTTTCTGGCGGGTGATCGAATCGACCCCCACACGCACTCGAACTCCTACACAGAAGACCTCAAGAGGGTGCGTCGGGAAGGAAGGAGCAAGGGGCGCGTACACATCGTGACTCGCCCTCTAACGATATACCTTCGGTACGAGTTCATGTATTACCGTCCGCACGTATGGGCCGGAGAAGACATTCGAATCATGGACGTGACCGATCGGGAAAATCCTCTGGCGGGCGTCCAAGACTTCTGGATGTTCGACAAAAAGGAAGTCGTCCTCATGAACTATGAGGACGACGGCACGCAGATCGGCCGGGAATTGTACGAGGGCGACGTGGCGCGGTACCTCGGATATCAGCGCATTGCACTGACCGCGTCGGTGCCTTTTGAGGAGTACGTGAAGGGTCTTGACGTTTGAGCCAGAGGAGATGGGGCAGTCCAAGGCGGACCTAGCCGACACTCTCAAGATGCTCCGAAAGCGAGCCGGGATCACACAGACCCGGCTCGCTCGGCTATGCAACATGAGTCAAACAAAGATCAGTAATATTGAAGGAGGGAAACTAACTCCCACCCTAGTTGATGTTGAACTAATTCTAAGAGCCTTGGACGCACCTCCGGAACTCGTTTCACGAGTCGCGTCCCTGGCGCGTAACGCAAACAGTGAATGGCAAGACGTTTGGAATCAGCGTCGAACAGGTCTAGAGAAGAAGCAGAACGAGCTAGCCGGGTTCGAGCAGTCGTCCACAGAATTTCGATACTTCCTGTTGTCGATGATTACCGGGCTACTAGCGACGCCCGAGTACGTGAGGGCGAGTCTCGCCCACATCCCTGGGGACCACAGTAAGGCGATTGCCAAGAAACTAGAGCGACAGGCAGTTCTATACGATACGCCGAAACGGTTCACATTCATTCTCACTGAGCAGGCCGTTAGATGGCCATTCCTGCCCCCGGCAGCCATGGCCATGCAGGTTGACCGACTGGCATCGATTTCCTTGCTGCCAAATATCCGTCTCGGAGTCATCCCGCTTGAAGGTCATATGCCGGTGGGGCCGCTGAACACATTCACCGTATATGACACGCGGATTGTGACCGTCGAGACGCAAACGGGTGCCATGGTTTTCAGGGACCACCGGGATGTATCGGCATACCTAGATGAGTTTGCCGTATATGAAGGCTTGGCCCTGTTCGGGGACCAATGCAGGGAACGGCTGTCCGAGTGGGCCGATAGGTTCCGCTCATGATTCCTACCCGACAACGCGAATAAAACTCGTTCGACTGCACGCTTCGCGGCACCATTACATGACAGACGTGGAGCCGAGGGGCGATCGATGCTTAAGGACAAGTCGGAGGCTGAATCCAGTTCCGGACCAGTAGCGAGGAGCATCCCCGGACTTGAACCTGTCGGGGTCGAGGGGTGCATGACGTGCGCAGCCCTCGGGAATTCACGAGAAGTGGCCCGCGAAGCAGGCGTGCCGGAAGCTGTGGCGAGTGCCAATCAGCAGATCAGCAACCATCCGCACAGCGGCGTGGGCCAAGGGAGAGAGCTTCCCATGGCGACGGTGTGGGGGGTGCCCGTATGAGGCCACCTAGCTACCCGAGTGAGGCCGTCGACCTACCCCTAGACGATTGGTTGTATGAAGCCAAGCCGCGCGAAGGGTGCCACCAATGCGCGGAGTCTCTTGCTGAATTGACGGCGGCCAAGAAGGCCGGTGACGCCTCCGCTCGCTTCGAGGCGGCCCGCAGGATTCGACAATGCGCGCACGGCGGCTAGGTCATGGCTACGGCACCAGAAAAGCCGAGGGCTGGTCGGCGGGGCTACGACAATGGCCGCCCTTCCATTATCGAATGGTTGAACGGCGTATCCGCGATCTGTGGAGAGTGTTTCGGGAGCCGTGAAGTCTGGTGCCCTGCGTGCGGTGGATTCGGTGGATGTGGCATCTGCAACGGCCGGGAAAAAGTCCGGTGCACTCAGTGCGCGGGCGGGCGCGTCACCGGGTATAGGTTTTGAAGTAGAGCTGAGCTGCGTGCCCAGAGCACACCAGAACGAGCCTCGCACTGATCAGAACGCCCGAGAACTGCCCCGTCCGAACGTCGTCCCCCGTGGCGTTCGGGCGGGGCTTCTGCATATCTGCAAGATGAATGATCCGGAGCCCTCTCGGGTGAAACGAAAAAGCAGGGGTACCCCGAGCCGGCTCGGGGTACCCCTGCTTTTTTAGTGGTCTTTCAGTGATCTCTTGGAACAGCGCCGATCGGGCAAGACCAGGTGAGTCACTGTGATGCAGAGCTGGTTCCCGCACCGGTTCTCGAAGGTGTTCGCGATGATCGGCCCTCGGTACTTCTTCGCCGTGAGATATCTCTTCACTAGAGTTTCACGGCCGCGCCCAAAAACGGGCTCACCCTGCGCCGTGGTCTTCCCTTTCCAGACTCGACAGCCAGTCTCGATAACCGGGATAGACAACATCATGATCTCATCGAGCGGTGTCTTCACTCTTTAACCTTTCCCCCGAGTAATATTCCTTCTCAGATTGCGGGGAACGGAGCAATCAAACCCCGTTCCCCGCACTGTCAGCCGCTTAGCTAGGGGCAGCCTTCACGATCTGCGCCGAAGAAGTCTCGGCCAGAGAAACGCCAGCAACTCGCATAGTCAGCTTGAAGCCCACCTGGTCGGAGTCGAATCGAGCGTCCTCGGAAACCTTCACCGAGGCATTGCGGCGAATGCCAACCATGATGCGCGAGCCATCAGCCACCGCCACGGTCTTGGGCGGCAGGAAGGCACTCGGAAGGATCGGCAGACCCCATGCAGTCGAAGCGGGAGAGTCAACCGGAGAGCCACCCTGGTAGGTGCCAGAACCAGCGGCCTTTTCCTTTCGGAGAGCCGCAGCCATATCAACGGAAGCCCATACGACAGAAGGCGTTCCGTTCATAGACTCGATCCGGGCCACGGCGTCCGCCAAATCGTCGTAAGTGATCGACGTCTTTCCGGAACCAAGAGTCGTAGAGACGCCCCGAGAAAGAATGCCCTTGATCGGATTGGTCCCCGACCCGGTGAACGCGTCAGCGTCGAACTTGAGGCTAGCGTCACGAAGAAGGTTGCTAGCAATCACGTTACGCAGATTGACGGCACTGTCTTCCAACACCTCGACGGACGCCCACTGAATGCGGCCGATCTTCTGACTTTCGAACTTAACCTCACCCCAGACCATTTCCCCTTCCGGGATGGTCTGACCCTCTTCTACGTAATCACCGCCAGTAGAAGAGACAAGCTGGGGAACCGAGAAGGTATCCGAATTGAACGGGACTATGCTGTCGGCAGGGAGACCCCGGAGGAAGGTCGAGTTAGCCTTTAGCGCGTCTACGTACTTGGAAGCCGTCTCGGACGGCACCGTATAGCCACCACTGCTCGGAGAATTCTCGGCGATAAGTTCGCGGTACTCGTTCGCGGACGGCATCAGGCCGCGCCACGAATCCCCCTTGTCCTGATGCCGGTTCCCGGTCGGTGCGAACAGGCCGGAGCGCGAAGTCAGAGACCGGACCTCGGCTTCCCGCTCGCCCCGCTCGACAGCATCTCGGGCCTCGGCCTCGTAACCGTTGATATCAACGTCGAGACGCTCGATGCGCTCTCGCTTTTCGGCGTCCGAAAGGTTCGCGTCGTCCCGCACGGCGCGCATCTCGGCAACGAGTTTCGCACGCTTCTCCAGAGCAGCCTTAGCGTGAGCCTTGAACAGGGGAGGGCAGTTAGTCATGGTGTTCCTTCATTGGTCGCGGCCGGAAATGGCCATGAAAAAACCGCCCATCACCCTGATTTCGGGTGGGGCGGCTAGCTATGTATGAAATTTGTTTACGGAGATGCTTCAGCGCGTAACACGCGCTGAAGCTCAATCCGCTCTACGAAGCGGACTCTGCGCGTAATCTTGCGCGCTAGGTTCTTGCAAGAAGGGCCGCAATACCGGGGCGGACGACCAGGGCCGTATTCGGTATCGAAGGGCTTCTCACAAGCCCAGCACTTCAGCTCGACTGTGTTCTTCATGTTCCATGCCTCTTCGAGGTTCAGCTTTCACCCTTCATAGAACCGTTAGGTAGCGCGAAACATCACGCGCTACCCGGCTCGATACTGCGCAATCCTCTGAATGCCTCGGCCGAGTTACGAACCGGCTATCAGGCCCACGGGTTCCGGCTAACCCCCGCGCGTTCACGGGGAGGGAAAGACGCGGGTGCGTAAAGTGATCCCAAAAAAGTTTCAGATCCCCCCTCCCCCTGACGTACAGCGCAAAGCGCCGCCATGAAAGATCAGAGAAGGGCCCTGCAAGGCAAAGAGACTTGTACTAGCCTGCGCGCATGACAACCGCGCATCAGCAGCTACTCGCCATCAACTTGGGAGCATGGACTCCGGAAGACTGGTCTGCCGCTGCGACGGTCGCCACGGCGATCTTCACCATCTTTACCGTTGGTATCGCCCTGGCTGCCGCGCTGTACGCGAAGCAGCAAGTTGACTTGGCTCGGCAGTTGAGAGAAGAGCAGGCTCAACCCTTCGTCGTTGTCGACTTCGCCGACAATCCGGTGATGAGGCAAGGCATCGACTTTGTCGTTGAGAACATGGGGCAGACACTCGCGAGGAACGTCAAGATCGTCGTCGATCCTCCATTTGCAACGACATTCGACCAGTACGGGTATCCGTTGAAGGACGCTCCGCTCATTACCGAGGGAATCCCGTCGCTTCCGCCAAGGAAGCGAATCACTGCGCTATTCGATGGAGCCCCCGAACGTCGTGAATCGGGGTTGCCCATGAAGTACACCGCTACAGTTCGTTTCGAGGATGCCCACGGCAGGGCGCAGGAGCCGTTGACTTACATCCTCGATCTGTCTATTCGCTACAGCCTGCTTTCACCCACCGAGTACGGCATGTCCGATGCTGCTGAGGCCCTACGAAAGATTGCTAAAATGCTAGAGGAGTCTCGGCGTGATTTGCGTACGGAACTCAGGCGGAGGCAAGCAGAGCGAACAGTGGAAGGGAATACAGGCGAGAGTTCCACCGATTAAAGGTCGGGGCCCTCGGCCGACCTCTAACCTTGATGCAAGTATTTAGCTTGGTAGGGGGCGCCCCACTAAGGTGCCCCTCTTACTTCGACATCCAGCCTTCACCCCTCGGCCAGGCTTGCTCCTAGGGCGTTCTATTGCCTCGGCTGAAGTTGCACGGCCCGCAGGCCGGGCGAAGGTTCTCTATGTCATTCGTTCCGCCTCGGCTGAGCGGAACTTACCAAACCAAAAGCCCTCTTCCCGAGAAAAGGCCGCCATGCCGAAGTGGATAATCACCGCGCACACATTTGACCCACCGCCCGCGATGCGCACGGTTTCGAATATCGAAGGAGATGAGGCGGAAGCTCTCAAGGAGCTCCATGTAATCATAAACACATACAATCCGGTCATCAAAAAAGTCACCCGTCGCGAGATGTATAGATACTCCGAACGCCAGTATTTGGTGCGGATTCACGGGAGCTGGAACATAGTCGAATACTTCATTCAATTGGGCGAACTATGCGATCAGCCGTGGTAGCCGGCCGTGAATAGCAGATAGAGCAGACTGGATTATCCGCGAGGATCGCGGCTCTAGCTTTCCGATATTGAGTTGTGTCACGCGCCCGGGCCGAAGGGCGTGTGTGCTTTCTCTTCTGAATCCCGTCGCTTCGCTCCGGACCGGGCACACGGCTCAGGGCGGGAGCCGAGCGGATAGAGTCGCTTACAGCGGTTGTACATAGACATAGGCATAGCTACTCCAATAGAGCGCCCCTGCAGGGGACGCTTTTAGATAGAAAGAGTTAGGGCACCCTCGGCGGGGTGCCCGTAGTGAGGTTGTCTCGCCCTGGCCTCCGTTACTCGGCCAGGGCGAGAAGCGAGCGGCAGAGAGCTTCTATAGAGCAGCGCCCTTCGGGGGGCGCTGCCTCTCTAAGGCCATAACTTCTCCTGGCCTTGATCGGCCAGGGCATAGCTGCGTAGCGGAGCGCAGCAGCTAACGGCCCCGGAAGGGTCCTTACTAAGGCCATAAGTAGCCGAGGGCCGTTCAGGCTGCCCCGGCGAACCACTCCGCATCATCGATCCACCCCAGGCATTCCGAGGAACGCTCACCAGCAAGGAGTCGGAACGTCGTCTTCGCTCCGCGTTTGCTCCCGACCGTTTCAACTTCCAGCCATCCGGCATCGGTTAGAGCTTTTGCCCCGCGTTCGGTGTAGCGGCGCAGGTTCCCGGCCCGGTCACGCACGCCGACGGCATCAGCGAGCGAACGCCATGGAATGGTGACCTCGGATTCGTCGCCGCACAGGCGGGCTATCTGCCTGGCCACGGCCTGACCGCTGCGCGGGACGCACTGAACTGCGTCGGCGTACCACAGGGCGGCTTGCCCGGTCGGCAGTGCCGTCTCAGCCGCGAGGGCAACCCCGCGCTTCCGTAGCTTCACTCTGCTGATCTCGATAGCGTCCGCATACCGTTCGAGAAACGTCATTCACGTAGCTCCATTTCAGGTGGGGCATAAGGAAGGCCCCGACTTGAGTGCTGGGCTGTGATCCGGTTGTACGTCAGGGAGGGTGGCGGAATCAAAGGTGGTTGCGACATAACATCAAACGACTGGCGGTTTCAATGGAAGGTGTTTAAACGGGCACCGCAGAAGGTGTTTAAACGATTCCTTTGACTTCGCCAGGGGGTTGCGATGCAAGGTTCCTTCACCACTAGCACCTGGCGCATGGCCTCGGGGTCGAGACAGGGGGAATATGCGCGTTGTAACCGTGATCCAGGATCAGGACGGTAACCGGAGAGTTGTTGCTGATGTCGTCTATCCCTCCGAGAGTTGACATAAGAAATGCCCCCTCCTTCCGGAGGGGGCATTTTGGTTTCGCGGAGTGTGCCGGTATGGCTAACTCCAGTTGTTGTCCATCCTGATCAGTCGCTTCTCGACATCGTGCGGAATGATCAACCTCCCCAACAGTTCCCCATCGTCCTGTTTTCCAAGTTCGAAAGTGATTCCGGCGCTCAGTAGATCTTTTTCCATGGCTTCTACACCACCGGTCTTCCAATGTTGGCTGTAGGTAATACCGGTGCTTTCGTAGACCCACCTGTCTTTTGTGGACTCCGGGTCGATCTTCGTCAAGTCGTTCATGAGAGCGTCTAGTGTGGTCTCTGCCTTCTCGCGGATGAATCCGGCCTTATCGAACCTTCCGCCGGGCTCCAGCCCAGACATGTAGTAGGCGATGGAATCTTCCAGTCGCTTCCGCTCACGCCTGTTCTCGTCGCCTCGGGCGTACTCACGGCGGATCACCTCGAAATCACCCAGGGCCTCAAAGACGGCCTGTGCCAGAGCCGAGTACACATGCTCAGGATCTGGTGTCACGAATCCGGGCTTCCGGCACTCGGGGCACCGCAAGTATCGGTACTCTTTCGCTTCGCCAGTAGAGAGCGTTTTGTAGTTGTTCGTTTCGTTAACGTTTCTACCGCACTGGTGTTTCATGACGCCGAGGAACCTGGTGGGACGGCGGTTCTTCTCATGATGGCGCTTGTTCTTCGAGCGGGTGGCAAGTGCTGCTTGTACGTTCTCGAACTCTTCATCAGTCAAGATCGGGTTATCCGTGACCCGAATTTCCTGGCCGTTCTTGTCCAGTACCGGTGTGGATTTGTAGGTGACCGCTTTCGTTCCTCCCTCCGTGCGAATCCCCTTAACGGCAGGATTCCTAAGGGTCCTGAGAACTTGCTGGTTGTTCCATTTCCCGTTGCTGTAGGTCGGCACCTTGGCCCTGTCAAGGACCTTAGCGATTCGGTTTGCCGGAACCCCCCGCATCGCAGCTTCGTACATGTAGCGCACTACCCGCGCTTGCTTGGGATCTTGTACTAGACGGAGTTTCCCGCGCACCCTGCCAGTCTTGTAGCCATACGATGGCTTACCGATACGCCATTGGTCCTGCTGCTTAGTGTATTCCCAGTGGGATGAAACGCGGGTTTTGGTGTTGGCGGCTTCAATCTCTGCAACTGCCGCGACGAATGTCACCATTGCCTGGGCCATGGGAGATGACAGGTCCAGCGTGTCATTCAGGGAAATCAGGTTCTTCCCGAACTTCTCGCACCACTTGATGACCTCGTGCAGGTCGGAAATTCGCCTAATGAACCGGTCCAGCTTCCAGAACAGAATCAGGTCGAACTCAGGTATCCGGTTGTTGAGCCAATCTCCAAGTTCCTTACGCTCCCAAGGTGCTTTCTTGGTTGCAGAAACTCCGAGGTCCCGGGCCACACCGACAACCCTGACGCCCTCTCGGATGGCATGGCGACGAAGGTCAAGTTCCTGCCGCGCTGGGCTGGTGGTGTCCTCCGTGAGGATGGACAGGCGTACCGACAGGAGCCCACGGGGCGCACCCTCCGGTAGCGCATCGTTCCGGTCCTGGAGTTCGGCCAGCTCTGCCAGTTCGTCAGGGGTCCACTCGGGAGCGGTCTTCGTAGCGGTCATGGGCGCGAGCGTACAGGCAGTTGGATTCTGGAACGTTCTTCGTGCAGTTCGTCGACCCGGGGTACGCCTACCCCGCCCTGTCGTTCGTCGTGCTCGGCGCCTTCGCGCAGCTGGCGAGCTTCCTGTACCTCAGTGCCCTGATCTTCAGCGGGACCCGGCTGGCGACGGCCTTCCGCCGTCGCAGGCGGCTCGCGGCGGGCGCCACCTCGGCGGCGGGGGCGCTGTTCCTGGGCTTCGCGCTGAAGCTCTCACTGGCCAGCTCCGTGTAACTAGACGTCCAGGCCGAAGCGTTCCGCGTACGCGGCCAGGCCGTCGTCCGTGTCGCCGGCCCAGCCGACGTAGCCGTCGGGGCGCACCAGGAAGAGGCCCGTCCCGTACGTCTCGGTCGCCGGGCCTTCCACGACGCGTACGGCGTCCCCGGTCGCCGGTGCCTTCGTGCCCAGCGCGAGCAGGGTCCAGTGCGGGCCCCGGAAGGCGTCGAGGAGGCGGACGCCCGCGACGGTCCGGTTCGGGGCGCGGTCCCCGGCGCGGATCCCCTCTCCCGGTGCCCGGGTCTCCTCCGTGAGGCTCGACTCCCGGTAGCCGATGCCCAGTTGGCGGGTCGCCTCGCCTCGGCGGGTCTCGCCCCGGTGGACCTTGGTGGACAGGCCGAGCATCTCGGCGGCGTTGGGGAGCCGCTCCTCCTCGTAGGTGTCGAGCAGGCTCGCGGGCGCCCCGCCGCGCAGCACCGCGCCCAGCTTCCAGCCCAGGTTGTAGGCGTCCTGGACGCTGGTGTTGAGGCCCTGCCCGCCGGCAGGCGAGTGGACGTGCGCCGCGTCCCCGGCGAGGAAGACCCGGCCTTGCTGGAAACGGTCCGCGAGGGCCGTGCGGGGGCGGAAGTCCGAGGCCCAGCGGAGTTCGGTCACGTCCTCGGGGGCGAGGTGGGTGCGGGCGGCCACGGTCTTGCGGACGCCGTCGAGCGAGAGGTCGACGGCGGTGCCCTCCGGGAACTGCGCGATGACCTGGAAGTCCTCGGTGCCGGCCAGCGGGAAGACCGCGAGGAAGCCGTCGTCGCCGCGCGGCGGGAAGACGTGCACGTTGTCGCGGTCCAGGCCGGTGATCCGGACGTCCGCCACCAGCATCGGGTTCGGGTCGACCGTCTCTCCGGTCATGCCGATCCCCAGGGTCCGGCGGACGACCGAGCGACCGCCGTCGGCGGCCACGACGTACCGGGCGCGGACGGCCGTCCCGGAGGCGAACCCGACGGTCACCCCGGTCTCGTCCTGGGTGAAGCCGGTGACCTCCCGTCCGAAGGCCACCGTCCCGCCCAGCTCCCTCAGCCGGGCGGACAGGATCTCCTGGGTGCGCCACTGCGGCACCATCCACGGAGCGCCGTACGGGGTGTCGGGGTCCGTCACGGACGGGTCGAACATCTGGTGTTCGCCGACCTTCCGGCCGTCCTGCCAGACCGCCCCGACCGGGTAGGCGCCGCCCCGCGCGAGGATCGCGTCGATCACGCCGAGGTCGTCGAAGACCTCCATCGTGCGCGGCTGGATCCCCTTGCCGCGCGAGCCGGGGAACAGCGCGTCCGCCTTCTCCACGACCAGCGCGTCCACCCCGCGCCGGGCGAGGTCGATGCCGAGGGCCAGTCCGGTGGGGCCGGCGCCGACGATCAGTACGTCCGTGTGATCGGTCATGATCCAGTCTCCTTAACGCTGTTAAGTGCCGTCGGTTCCGAGCGTGGCCTTAACGGTGTTAAGTTGTCAAGCGTGAGTACGGAACGACGCACCCCCCTCGACCGCAAGCGCGTGGCGGACACGGCCCTGAGACTGCTGAACGAGGTCGGTCTCGACGGGCTGACCCTGCGCGCCATCGCCAAGGAGCTGGACGTCAAGGCGCCCGCGCTGTACTGGCACTTCAAGGACAAGCAGGCGCTGCTCGACGAGATGGCGACGGAGATGTACCGGCGGATGGTCGCCGACGCCCCGCTCGCCCCCGAGGACACCTGGCGGGACCGGCTGCTGAAGTCCAACCGCGGACTGCGCGACGCGCTGCTCGGCTACCGCGACGGCGCCAAGGTCTTCAGCGGCTCCCGCTTCACCGGCACGCCGCACGCGGTGGAGATGGAACGCACCCTGCGCCTGTTCACCGAGGCCGGCTTCACCCTCGCCCAGGCGGTCCGCGCGGCCTCGACGTCGTACCTCTACACGATCGGTTTCGTCACCGAGGAACAGGGCGTCCAGCCACTGCCGGACGAGCGCCGCGAGGGCTACGACGTACACGAACGCGCCCGCCTGATGGCCGACTTCCCTCTGTCGGCCGCGGCGGGCGCGGAGATCTTCGAGGACTATGACCGGCACTTCGAGGAAGGGCTGGCCATAGTCGTGGCGGGCGTGGAGGCGTGGTCCGGGGTCAGGTGAGGGTCAGTTGTGGGTGCCCCACCAGATGAAGGTGTCCTCGTCGATCCCCGCCTGGGGGTGGTCGGTGGCGTAGACCGCGTTCTGGACGGTGCTTGTCCTCAGGTGCCCCTCTTCTTGCGCGCCGAGGCCGTCGACGATGAACCCGGTGGCGCCGTTGTACGTCCACAACTGGCCGAGGGAGGCGGTGCAGGAGCTCATCCAGACGGCGTTGGTGTCCGTGTTGTTGTCGCTCATCAGGCAGGTGCCGGTCTCGCGGTTTCTGAGTTCCTGGTAGCTGCCGGTGCCGACGAAGTCCCACTGCTGACGGTTGCTCCCGACACACGACGTGGCGAACGCCGTGCCGGTGTCACCGGCGGTCAGACACGTGCCGTACCTGGCGTTCTGGAACTGCCAGTACGTCGGCGCCGCCTGCGCGGTCGCCGGGAACATCAGCCCGGCGCTCGCGGCGAGCGCGCCCACGGCGCTGACTGCGGCAAGACGGAATTTCTTCACTGCAACCTCTTTCGGAGCGTTGGAAGTGGAGCGGTCGTCCTGATCAACAGCCTGCCGGGAAGGGGCGGTTGGGGCGTTGGCGCACAGAGCACACTCATGTGGCAATGCGTCCACGGAAACCGCGGGAGTGCTTGCGGAAGTCACCCGGCGCCAGCCCGTACGCGGCGCGGAAGGCGCGCGCGAAGTCGGTGGCGCGGGCGAAGCCCCAGCGGGCCGCGACGGCGTGCACGGGGGTGTCGGCCTGGGCCGGGTCCGCGAGGTCGAAGCGGGCCCGCTCCAGGCGCCTGCGGCGGACGAACGCGGCGACGGTCTCGCTCTCGTCCTCGAAGAGCCGGTGCAGATAGCTGAGCGAGATGCCGTGCGCGGCGGCGATGCTCTGCGGGGTCAACTCCGGGTCGCCCAGGCGGTGTTGGATGAACGCCGTGATGCGCGGGGTCAGCGGCGCCCGGGGCGTCAGCGGCGGGCAGGGGGTCGGTTCCGCGGCGCGGGTCAGCAGGGCGGCGGCCATGCTGCTCAGGACCGTGCCCAGCCGGGGTCCGTCGGCGGGGCGGTAGGCGCCGGTGTGTTCCATGACCTGGACGAGGAAGCGGGCGAGCAGCTGGGCCATGAGGTCCCGGCCCGGGATGCGGTGGCCCGGCACCCGGTCGGCGCTGTCCCGCGGCAACGGCAGCAGCGCCTCCGGGATGACGGCGCCGACGGCCCGGACGGGGCCGGTGCGGATCTCGTGCGGGCGTGAGCCGTCGTCGCAGTAGAAGTCGCCCGCGCGCAGGCGGGTCTCGCGCCGGCCGCAGGTGATCACGGCCTCCCCCTCGACGAGGAGCGCGAGGCGGTAGCGGTCCGCGCCGGTCCTCCGGGTGGAGCGGCGTAACTCCAGCGGCTGGAAGGCCGCCGACCACACCGGCGTCGCACCGAGTCTGACAAGTCGTCCGGTCATGAACTCCCCCTGGGTGTGCGGTCATTCGATACAGGTCATTCGGTACGGGTCTCGCGGTACTCCCGCGGCGGTACGCCGTAGGCCGTGCGGAACGCCCGGGTGAAGGCGGAGTGGTCCCGGAACCCCCAGCTGGCGGCGATGCGGTGCACCGGGGTCTCCCGCAGGCGCCGGTCGGCGAGGTCGCGGCGGGCCCCCTCCAGGCGGCCGTGGCGGATCAGCTCGGTGACCGTGGTCCCGCCGGTCCGGAAGAGCCGGTGCAGATAGCTGACGGAGATGTGGTGGGCGGCGGCCACCGTGCGCGGGGTCAGCCCGGGATCGGCCAGGTGCTCCTGGACGTAGGCCTCGATCCGCGCGGGCAGCTCGCACGCGCTGGGTTCGGGCGGCGGGCCGAGGGTGCCGTCGAGGTGGTGGGTGAGGGTGGCCGCCAGCAGGTCCAGGGCGACCGCGCTCAGCCGGGTCTCGTCGGCGGCCGGATAGGCGCACACCTCGGCGGCCATGTCGGCGAGGAAGCGGGTGAGCAGTGCGCCCAGTCCCTCCTGGGCCGGTAACCGGGTCCCGGCCAGCCGGTCGGCGTGGCGGGCCGGGGGCGGCAGCAGCGACCGGGGCACCTGGACCCGCAGCAGGGTGGTCGGCTCCGGGCCCGCGATCCCCAGCCGGAGGGGCAGCGAGCTGTCGTAGAAGGTGAAGTCCTGGCCGCGCAGGAGTGCCTCGCGGCCCTTCTGGGACACCGTGAGGGTGCCCCGTAGGGGGAAGACCACCGCGCACACGGCGGGGTCGCAGCGGCGCGTCCGGCGGATGACGGACGCGGAGGAGGTCAGCTCCAGGATGTGGAGGGGGCCGAGGTCACGGGCGCGGGCCGTGGCCCGGAACCGGTCCGGTGCCGCGCTCGTGACGCGCATCGGGGGCTCGCAGGTGTGCAGGAATGCGTCGAAGGCGGCCAGGCGTTCGGCCGGTGGCAGGTCCTCGCTCCGGAACACCGTTCTGATCACGCGACCCCCGGATCGATCAGCCGTTCATTTCGAACGTTGGATCGTCGAGCGGGCGTTCGGGATGTGTCCTGGAGCGGCTATTTGTAAATGGAGGGCGGCCCGTAACTTCGCGTTCACCTGTTGGCCCCGGCAGGGTTGATATCAGGGCTCGAACATCTCCTACGGTCACAAGAATCCGCCCCGGAGAGAGCCCAGGTGTACGCGTGACCAACCGCCCCCCAACACTGTCCGTGATCGTCCCTTGCTACAACATCGAGGCCTATGTCCCGGAAACGGTGACCAGCCTGATCAACAACGCGCGGGACGAGTTCGAGTTCCTGTTCGTCGAGGACCGCTCGACCAAGGACAAGACCTATGAGGCTCTCCTGGAGCTGACGAAGCGGCTCCCGAACAGCAGGGTCATCCGGCACGAGAAGAACGGCGGTCTGGCCACCGCCCGCAACACCGGCATCGACGAGGCCGAAGGCCGCTACCTCACGTTCCTCGACGGCGACGACTGGCTCGCGCCCGGCTATCTCGCCGACCTGGTCGACGTCATCGAGCGGTTCGACGTCGACTTCGTGCGCACCGACCACGTCACGGTCACCGGCGTCGAGCGCGCCATCCAGCGTTCTCCCGAGGGTCGCCGGCACACCCCGCTCGACCCGCGCAGCTCGATCCTCCCGGTCGACGACACGACGATGGTCGACTACCCGTACGCCTGGGCCGGCGTCTACCACCGCCGCCTCCTCGACCGCGGCCTGCTGCGCTTCCACGACGGCCTGCGCACCGCCGAGGACCGCCCCTGGATCTGGGAACTGCACCGCAAGGCGGAGTCCTACGTCGCCGCCAGCCTGCGCGGGGTCTTCTACCGCCGGGGGCTCGCCGGTTCCCTGACCCAGATCGGCGACGTCCGCCAGCTGGACTTCTTCCGCTCCTTCGACCTGGTCCTCGCCGAACTCGCCGACGACCCGGAAGCTGCGAAACTGAGGAAGAAGGCGCTGCGCAACTACTGCGTCGTCATCGCCCACCAGCTCCTGGACCGGGGCCGCTTCGAGCGCAGCGTGCACGCCAAGCTGCGCCAGATGGCCGCCGAGGCGCTCGGCCGGATGACGGAGACCGAACTCAACGAAGCGCTCGTCGGCATGGGCGAGGAACGCGTGCACACGCTGCGGCGCATCCGCGGTGGCATGAAGGGAGTCGCGGCATGAGCGGCGGCACGACACAGATCTTCTTCTCGGCCACGCAGTACGCCGCCGCGACCGTCACCGCCGCGATCCGGGCCGGCTTCTTCGGCCCGCGCGCGGCCCACCGCCGCATCCTGGTGGTCAGCAACACGGCCGCCGTGCCCGAGGTCGGCACCCCGCTGGACCGGATGCCCGGCTTCGAGAAACTGCGCCCCGAGTTCGACGAGGTCCGCTCGTGGAACGAGTTCATCTCCCCGTTCCACCCGGCCGGTTGGTCCCCGCGCGCCCAGGACGCCGCCTTGTGGGAGAAGGCCGTACGCCTGGCCTGGAACCTCGGCGACGAGGACGTGGAGATCGCCTGCGAGTCCATCCAGGCCAACCCCTCCCGCGCGGTCGCCGACATCTTCGCCGACAGCCCGGTGCACGTGTACGCGGACGGCCTGATGAGCTACGGCCCCACCCGCAACCGCATCCCGCACAACCTGAACAGCCGCATCGCGCGCGTGCTGCACCTCGACCTGATACCCGGGCTGCGGCCGATGCTGCTGTCCGAGTACGGCGTCGAGCCGCAGCCCGTCCCGAACGAGGCGATCGTCGACGTCCTCGCCCAGATCGGCGAGGAGGGCGCCTCGATCCTCGCCGACAAGCTGCCCCAGGAGAACCGGCCCACGGCCGTGATGCTCGGCCAGTACCTCTCCGCCATCGACCTGATCACCCAGGACGAGGAGGAGCAGCTGCACGTCCGCATGCTGCGCGCCGCGGCGAAGGCGGGCCACCAGGACGTCCTGTTCAAGCCCCACCCCAGCGCACCCGCCGTCTACAGCACGTCACTCGAGCAGACCGCCGACCAACTCGGCGTCCGCCTCACGGTGTTGCGCGAGCCGGTCCTCGCGGAGACCGTCTTCGCCTATCTCCGCCCGCAGTTGGTCATCGGCTGCTTCTCCACGGCGTTGATGACGGCCGCCGCGCTCTACGACATCCCCGTCGCCCGCGTCGGCACCGGCCTGCTCCTCGAACGCATCACGCCGTACGAGAACAGCAACCGCATCCCGCTCACCGTCATCGACGCGATCCTGCCGGACGCCGAGAAGGACAAGGTCGGGCAGCCGCTCGAACTGGGCGCCCTGGCCGAGGAGTTGGCGCCGCTGGTGCGGGCCGTCGGCTACTGCATGCAGGCCCTGAAGCACCACGCGATGCGCGACGAGGTGGCGGCCTGGCTCGCCGTCCACCTCGACGAGTACCCGCAGTACTTCAAGAAGCGCCGCCTCACCAGCCTCCGCCTCCCCGGCGGCAGCGCGGTCCGCGCGGAGTCGCTGCGCAGGAACCCGACCGTACGGCGCGTGGTGCGCCGTATCCGGGCCGCGCAGGCCTGAGACGCACACGGCACAAGGAAAGGGCCCCTCGACCGGCACATCGGTCGAGGGGCCCTTTCGGATGCCCGGTGCGGCGGCTACTTGCCGAGCTTCGCCGCCAGCTGCTTCGACTGCAGCGACATCGTGCGCTTCAGCCGTGGCCCGAACGGTTTTTCGACGAAGCGGTGCATCAGATACGCCAGGCACAGCAGCCCCGGCACGGTCAGCGCCAGCGTCTCGTACGGGCCGAGCCCGAAGCCCCGGTGCAGCACGCGGATCGCGAACCAGCCCAGGTGCTCGTGGATCAGATAGAACGGGTACGTCAGCGCGCCGGCCAGCGTCAGCCAGCTCCAGTTCGCCCAGCTCGTCCAGCCCAGCGCCACCGCCGCCACCGCCGCGAAGGCGACGAACACGATCGCCTGGATGACATGCGGGTTGCGGTGGAAGTCGCCGGTCATGCCCGGGTGCCACAGGGCCGTCACCGAGTAGCGCTGACCCAGCAGGAAGGACATCCCCACGATGCCCCACAGCAGCAGGTCGCTGCCGTAGCGGTAGATCAGGTAGAAGGCGAGGCCGCCGATGAAGTACGGCGCGTGGTCGCGCATCGTCAGCTCTGTCGTCAGCGGGTTGTCGGCGACCCGGGCGAAGCAGCCGGCGAACGTCCACAGGATGCAGAAGGTCACCACCCGGCGGTAGGTGACGCCCTTCCAGATCACGAACAGCGCGAAGAACAGGTAGAACCGCATCTCCACCCAGAGCGTCCAGTCCACGCCGATGACGCGGGGCACGCCCAACGGCTGCTGGAGCATGGTGAAGTTGACGAGGAACTCGTCCGAGCGCAGCGGCTTGACGACCACCGGCATCAGCACCGACGCGGTGCCCACCAGGATCAGGGCCACCCAGTACGCCGGGTAGAGGCGGGCGATGCGGGAGCGGAAGAACTCGCCCATCGACTTGCCCCAGCTGCTCATGCAGATCACGAACCCGCTGATGAGGAAGAAGAACTGCACCCCGAGCGAGCCGTAGGTCCCCGCCTCGGACAGGGTCGGGAACATCTTCCCGGGGGACTGGTGCCAGGAGGCGGCCACCTCACCGTTCTTGCCGGTGAAGTGGTACAGGCACACCATCAGCGCGGCCAGCAGCCGCAGTCCGTCCAGGGCGCGCAGCCGGTTCTCCCGGGGCGGGCGGGACGGGGCGACGGGTGGCTGCTCCGGTTCCTGCCCAGGGTCCTGGCCCCTCAGGGTGGGTGCCAGGGCCTGGTCAACCGCGTTCATCCTGGGCCTTTCTAGCCGACGTCGAATGGCTGTTCCGCTGGGGAACGATGTGACGCTACGAACGTTCGACGGATGAGAGGCAATTCACCGGCGACACACAGGGGTCTCCTACATGTCGCCCGGATGAACAATTTGAATGGACGCTAACGTCCGGACAAAGCACGGGCGCGACGCGCGATGCGCCGGACCGTCTGATTCCGCGGAATGAACGACAGTTGTGCCGGTACGGCCCCGGGCAGTGCCAGCGCGGTCAGGCGGCGGCGTTTGAAGTAGCGCCACGTGTGCGGATTGAGGTGGGCCGAGAGGTACCGCTCGGCGTCCGCGCGCAGCCGCGGGTAGATCTTGGGCTGCATCGCGAAGCCGACCGCCTTGAGGAGTCCGGCCAGTTCGTCGACCCGCTCCGGCGACGGCATCCGCCAGTCCGTCACCGCCTTCTTGTCGCCGAGGTCGGGCAGCACGTGGTCCACGATGGTCAGCGGCACCCGGTTGCTGTTCTGGTAGGGCGCGAGCCGGGCCAGCAGGGTGTCCGTGCCGACCCGCGCGACCGGGATGTCGTAGAGACCGGCGGCGGTGAACAGCGCGGTGGAGAAGCAGCCGACGACCAGGGCGGGCCGCATCCGCTGGAAGGCGACCTCGGCGAGCACCGGGCGGTCCAGCAGGGTGAGATGAGCACCCAGCTTCTTCGCCTCGTCCTCCAGGAGGCGCGACCAGCGGGAGGGCGCCACGGGGTGCGGCTTGAACACCAGCTCGCGATGGCCGAGGGCAACGGCGCCGCGCACCATGCGCAGATGCAGCTCCTCCTCCTGCTGGTCGGTGAGGATGCCGAGCGCGGCGAGGTACTGGCCGAGCAGCAGGGCGGGTTGGCCCTTCACGGCGGGCAACTCGCTCTCGGACTCGGCGAGTTCGCCAAGTACCTTGAGGAAGGCTTCGGTTGGGACCAGCTCCGGCGGGACGCCGAACTCGGTGAGCAGCAGCGGGGTGAGGCCCGGGACGAGATCGAGGTGCAGCAGCCGCTCGATGCGGGTGCCGACCAGCGGGTCGATCTTGTCGCGCGTGGGGCCGTAACTTATGAGGCCGTCCGCGTAGACGTCGACCGGGGCGCCGGTGAACAGCTGGCACAGCGCGAGCGACGGATTGACCTGGACGGACTCCACGGCGAGCCGGATCTCGTCGTCGCCGAGCTTCCACAGCAGCCGTACGTACCGCTCCCACATCGGGACGTCGTCGCCCCGCGGGCTCCAACCGCTCGGGTGGAAGGGGGAGATGGTCTCGTTCCACGACAGCACGTCGTCGAAGCGTTCCCGGAGCCGGTCGAAGCCCGGCATGGTGTCCACCGACGGGGTGGTCTCCGGGTTCGCCGCGTTGTTGGTGATCAGCAGCAGCCTGCGGTCGGCCTCGCCGAGGAGCCCGGCGTCCAGCGCGGCGGCCAGGGTCGCGGCGCCGTACAGGGTCGACGCGCACAGGATCTGGGTGGTGCGGGGCATCAGGCGGCCACCGTCCGCGCCGAGGTGGGACGGCGGCGCAGTCGCCGCAGCCGGCTCGCGCGCTGGGGGTCCATCGAGTCCATTACCTCCGCCAGAACATCCTGGGGCATGCGCTTGAGCGCGGCGGAACTCAGTGAACGCAGTTTTCGAGCCACGGCGGGTTCGAACCTCTCGATCGATCCGAGATGATGAGCCATGATCGCGCAATACGTGCGCACCGCTTTTGGCAGCAGTTTATCGGCGTCGCGGTCAGCCGCCGTCTCCTCGATTACCTGGTCGAACGCACGAATGAAATCGAGCTGCCTGACATCCCCGATCTGGGTCAGCGACGAGGCGACCCCCCGCCGGTAGAACACCCCCAGCAGCCCCACCGTGGCGAAGGACTCCGCCTCCCGGTGCAGCTTCCAGATCCACGGCCGGTCCTCGGCCGTGCGCAGCCCGTCGGTGAAGTGCAGCAGGCCCCGGTCGACGAGTCTGCGGTGGTAGATGCCCGCCCAGGCGTAGGCGTAGTCCACGGAGGTGGAGCGGTCGGCGGGCAGGATCGCGTCCCGCGGGTTCATCACCACACCGCGCCGGCCCTGCGGAACCCGGGCGATCGAGCGGGCCTTGGCCGTGCACACCACGTGGTCGGTGCGCACGAAGTCGCAGCCGAGTTCCTCGATGGCGGCCAGCAGGCGCGGGAAGTAGTCCGGGGCGAGCCAGTCGTCGCCGTCCAGGAACGTCAGATACTCGCCACGTGCCTTGTCGATGCCGGTGTTGCGGGCGGTCGCCAGCCCTCCGTTCTTCTGGTGTCTGACATGCACGACGCCTGGCAGCTCCCGCTCCGCGCGCGCGAGAATGTCAGGGGTCTCGTCGGTCGAACAGTCGTCGACGAAGATGAATTCGAAGTCCTCCCGTGTGTTCGCACGCAGGCTCTTCAGGGTGTCGGGCGCGTATTGCTGCACGTTGTAGAACGGCACGATGACGGAGAGCTTGACCACCCGCATGACGTTAGAGGGCGCTCCGGCATCGGTCTTTACCATTGGTTTGATGTCGGGTGAACGCCACGTGGCGAACCTGTGAACCAGGAATTTTTACGGCCCTACCACGCCCTGATTCGCCATTCGGCGGTGTGCTGTTAACCGTTTGTTGCCTTCTGGTTGGGCCGATCAACGGAATGGCTTCCTAGCGTCTTCGGTGTGCCAGCAAGTGCAACGCAGACCCTGCGAGTAGCCGTCCTCGCGGATTCCGACACCCGGTGGAAATGGGGTTCGCTCACCGCGAACCGTATTGCCCCGCCTAATTCGGACATCTCTCTGGACGGGTACCTCCTGCGGGGTCGTGCCACCCCAACAGCCCGCCAGCTGAAGGAAGTCGGCGTCACCGCCGACTCCCTCCGCGAGGTGACCGCCGTCGAGTTCCTGCGCGCCATGGAGAAGGAGCCGTACGACATCCTCGTGCTCTCCCTCGTCGGCGGCGGGGTCCAGGCGATGCTGCACGGTCTGGCCCGCGCCTGGGACGGACGCGCCAAGCGCCCCGTGGTCGTCACCGGCTACGTCGGCGTCGTCTACGAGAAGCTCACCGACGGTCTGCTGCTCCGGCACGGCGCGGACCTCGTCCTCGCCAACTCCCGCCAGGACGCGGACCGTTTCAAGGCGGTCTACGACGGGGTCGGCGCCGACTCCTCGGCGGTCACCGAGGTTGCCCTGCCGTTCCTCGGCGGGGACGCCTACACCGGCGAGCACGACCCGTACACGGTCGTCTTCGCCGTGCAGCCCTCGGTGCCCGACAACCGCCGGGACCGCGACTACCTGCTCAACAGGGCGATCCAGCACGCCCGTTTCCACCCGGGCCGCGAGGTGCTGCTCAAGCTGCGCTCCAAGCCGGGCGAACACACCACGCACATCGAGGAGTTGCCCTACCAGAAGCTGGTCCAGGGCAAGGACCTCCCCGCCAACTTCAGCCTGGTGTACGGGCACATGGGCGACGTGCTCGACCGCACCGACCTCCTGGTGACCATCAGCTCGACGGCCGCCCTGGAGTCCCTGCACCGCCGTATCCCCACCGTCGTGCTGACCGACCTCGGCATCCGCGAGGGGCTCGGCAACCACCACTTCGTCGGCTCCGGGTGCCTCGCCTCCTGGGACCAGCTCGACGCCGGGTACAAGCCGGTGCCGGACGCGGAGTGGGTGGCGCGGCAAGGGGTCATGGCCGACGGATCGTACGAGTCGGCCTTCGACGCGGCCCGGGAGCGGATCACCAAGCTGCTGGCCGGCGACGAGATGGCGCCGCTGACCCCGTACTACACGCCCGAGACCGCCCCCGGCTATCTGCCCGGCATCCTCGCCCGCCACCACCTCGGCCCGGACGGCACCCCGCTGCCCGGCGCCCCCGCCGCGGACAAGGCGCCCGGGCCCGTCCGGCAGATCGTCCGCCGGGCCGCGCGCGGCGCCTACCGCCACGGCGTGCAGCGCGTGGCGCCCGTCATCCGCCGGATGGGGGAGCTGTGACCGCCGAGTCTTCCGCTCAAGGAGTAGAGCCCATGTCCAACTCGCAAGCGGGCCAAGGCGCTTCGATGCGCCGGGTGCTCGCGGTGATCCCCGCGCGCGGCGGCTCCAAGGGCGTCCCCGCCAAGAACCTCGCCCCCGTCGGCGGAGTGCCGCTGGTGGCCCGCGCCGTGCGCGAGTGCCGTGCCTCGCGGCTGGTGACTGACGTGGTCGTCTCCACCGACGACCAGGCCATCGCCGCCGCCGCCCGCCAGGCCGGCGCCGAGGTCGTGCTGCGGCCCGCCGCCATCGCCGGTGACACGGCGACCTCCGAGGCCGCCGTCCTGCACGCCATGGACGCCCATGAGGCGCTGCACGGCTCCGCGGTCGACGTCGTCCTCCTCGTCCAGTGCACCAGCCCCTTCATCGTCCGCGAGGACGTCGACGGCATCGTCAACGCGATCGTCGCGAACGGCGCCGACACCGCGCACACCGTCGCCCCCTTCCACGGCTTCGTGTGGCGCGACGCCGACGACGAGGCCACGGCGGTCGTCGAACCCGCCCGCAGCGAAGAGGTCGGGGGCGCCACGAAGGTCGCCAACTCGACGGTGGCCAGCGGCGGTTACGGCGTCAACCACGACAAGTCGTTCCGCCCGCGCCGCCAGGACCGCCCCCAGGACTTCCTGGAGACCGGCGCCGTCTACGGCATGGACGCGGCCGGCTTCCGCAAGGTCGGCCACCGCTTCTTCGGTCGCACGGAACTCGTCCGGACCGACCCCGCAAGGGTGTTGGAGATCGACGATCCCCACGAGCTGGCCAGGGCACGGGCGTTGGCCCCGCTCTTCGACGCGGACCGCCCCGGCTCGCTCCCGACCGCCGACGACATCGACGCGGTCGTACTCGACTTCGACGGCACCCAGACCGACGACAGGGTGCTGATCGATTCCGACGGACGGGAGTTCGTCTCCGTGCACCGCGGAGACGGGCTCGGCATCGCCGCGCTGCGCAAGAGCGGCCTGAAGATGCTGATCCTGTCCTCGGAGCAGAACCCGGTCGTCGCCGCCCGGGCCCGGAAGCTCCAACTCCCGGTCCTGCACGGCATCGACCGGAAGGACCTCGCACTCAAGCAGTGGTGCGAGGAGCAGGGCATCGCGCCGGAGCGCGTGCTCTACGTCGGCAACGACGTCAACGACCTCCCGTGCTTCGCCCTCGTGGGCTGGCCCGTGGCGGTCGGGAGCGCCCACGACGTCGTACGCGGCGCCGCACGCGCGGTCACCACCGTGGCCGGTGGCGACGGCGCTGTCCGAGAGATCGCCAGCTGGATCCTCGGCCCCTCTCTCGATTCCCTCACCAAGTAAGGAAACCCGCTGTCATGAGCATCAACTCCCGTCTGCGCCAGTTCGGTTCGAAGACTGCAGGCCCCGGCCAGCCCGTGTACGTCGTCGGCGAGATCGGCATCAACCACAACGGTGAGCTGGAGAACGCCTTCAAGCTGATCGACGCCGCCGCCGAGGCCGGCTGCGACGCCGTCAAGTTCCAGAAGCGCACCCCGGAGATCTGCACCCCGCGCGACCAGTGGGACATCGAGCGCGACACTCCCTGGGGCCGCATGACCTACATCGACTACCGCCACCGTGTGGAGTTCGGTGAGGACGAGTACCGCCAGATCGACGAGTACGCCAAGTCGAAGAACATCGACTGGTTCGCCTCCCCGTGGGACACCGAGGCCGTCGCCTTCCTGGAGAAGTTCGACGTGCCCGCCCACAAGGTGGCCTCCGCGTCCCTGACGGACGACGAGCTGCTCCGCTCCCTCCGCGCCACGGGCCGTACGATCATCCTCTCCACCGGCATGTCGACCCCGAAGCAGATCCGCCACGCGGTGGAGGTCCTCGGTTCGGACAACATCCTGATGTGCCACGCCACTTCGACCTACCCGGCGGTGGCCGAGGAGCTCAACCTCCGCGTCATCAACACCCTCCAGGCCGAGTACCCGAACGTCCCGATCGGCTACTCCGGTCACGAGACGGGCCTGCAGACCACCCTCGCCGCGGTCGCGCTCGGCGCCACCTTCGTCGAGCGTCACATCACCCTCGACCGCGCCATGTGGGGCTCGGACCAGGCCGCGTCGGTCGAGCCGCAGGGCCTGACCCGCCTCGTCCGCGACATCCGCACCATCGAGGCCTCCCTCGGCGACGGCGTCAAGAAGGTCTACGAGTCGGAGCTCGGCCCGATGAAGAAGCTGCGCCGCGTCAACGGCGTGGTGGCCGAGGCGGAGATCGCCGCGGCCGCGGGCGAGCCGGTCTCGGTCTGAGTCTGAGCCATTAAGCGCCACTTACGGTCACGGGACGGTCGTACGACAATGAGCCCCCACGCCGGCGATGCCGGCCTCACCCCCCACACTCTCGCGTTCGTGGAGAGTCCGGTACAGCTTCTGAACGTGCTGGAGTGGGCGCACCTCCGTGCGCCCAGGGCCGAGGCGGCACCCGGCGAGGGGCTCACCCTCGTGGTCCTGTCGCCGACCGACCCGATGACCCGCGGCCAGCTGCGCCGCATGGCCGACCTCGCCCGCGACGAGGGCCACACCGTGCGCTGGGAGGAGGCGCGGGGCGGACCTGCGGCCCCCTTTCAGACGATCGGCGGCCTCACCCGGCTCCTCCGCAAGGCGGACCGGATCGTGATGGGCGACCCGTTCTCCCGGTATGTGCAGTTGTTGCTGACGATCACCAAGGCCCGCGAGCTGGTGGTGGTCGACGACGGCACCGCGACGATGGAGTTCGTCGCCCAACTCGCCAGCGGCGAACGCCTGGTGCGCTGGCACCGCAAGGGCGGCCGCCCCGGCCCCCGCGACCTGATCTTCGCCCCGGTCTCCTCGGCGGCCCGGCGCCGTCTGACCCCGAGCGCCCGCCGCACGGTGGAGGTCTTCTCGTCGATGCCGATCGAGACGACCCCCGAGGGCGTCACGATCACCCCGAACGAATTCGCCTGGACCCGCGCCACGTTCGGCCCGCCGCGCATCACCAAGGGCGCGGACATGGTCGGAACGTCCCTGGTGGAAACGGGAGTTGTCGACAACGACCGCTACCTGGAAGCGGTGGCCACCCTCGCCAAGACCCACGGCGCGACCCGCTACTTCGCCCACCGCCGCGAAAGCACGGAGAAACTCCACCGGTTGGCGGTGGAGACAGGCCTGGAGATCGTCCGCCCGGACCTCCCCCTGGAACTGATCGCCCGCCGCGGCCCCATCGGCCGCACGATCCTGAGCTTCCCGTCGACGGTGGTGCATACGTTGCCGCTGGCGCTGGTGGGCACGGAGGTGCGGGTCGCGGTGTGCGACATCGACCCCGCGTGGCTGACGGAGAACGCGTCGCCCCGGGCGCAGGGGTTTTTGTCGGGGGTCACGGGGACGGCTCGGGATGTGCACCGGCTGTCGGCGGTGACGGCCGCGTAGCGCGGTCCGGACGGGGGCGTCCTGTCACCCTCAAGGCGTGCAACCACAACCAGGAATCGCGCCTACGACCCCGCCCACCGCCGGCACCCTCTTCGCCGCCCTGTACGGCGAACTGACCCCGCACGCCTGGCACGACCCCGAGCACGACGCTTATCAGCTCTTCTACCAGCGGTCGCTCGCGATGGGCTGGCTGGACGAGCGGACAGCGGGCGGTCCCGGGCTGTGGGCCATGAACGACGCGGGGTCCAGTCCTCCGCAGGCCGCGCCCGGTACGGGACGGATCTCCTGGTTCCAGGTCGAGGCCGGTCCCGTGACAGCCGAACGGCCGCTCCCCGTACAGCAGTTCCTCCGCTGCGCCCAGGACGTGACGGCGCGGATCGGCACGGTGCGGCTCTCCGCGGTGCGGGTGCTGCTGCCGGTGCGGGGGATCGATCCGGCGGCGCGGCCGGCCTACGCGGCCGTACCGTCGATGCTGACCGTCGCCTGGTTCGGTGAGCGCGATCCGGCGGCCAGGACCCCGGTGGACGTCCGGATCGGCAGTGGCCGGGATCCGTTGATCCCGGCCGTCGCTCGTCAACTCGTCCTGGACCTGCGGGACTTGGAGCAGGACGTGTTCATGTGCGGGGACTACGAGGTCACCGTGCACGGCATGACACTGCGCGGTGAACTCGCCGAGTGGTCCTGCGACGCGGTCGGCTGGCTGGCCGCTACCGTCGCCGACTGTGCCGCGCGGCTCGGGGTGCGTTCACCGCTGCCGCTCACCGTCACGGCTCAGTCGGCCGCCGGGGGCTTGTAGGCCAGGATGAAGACCCGCGGCCGCTTCTCCTCGCCCTGGGGCTTGCGGAGGACCTCGGCGTACAGGGGCAGGCCCGCCTGCTTGAGGAACGAGGCGACCGCGGCCGGAGTGCGGAAGTAGTAGTCCAGCGAGATGTCCTGGCCGTAGCGCTCCGACAGGTGCAGGTGTTCGTCCTCGGCGCCCTGGAAACCGAGCAGGACGTGGCCGCCCGGCCGCAGAGCCCGGTGGAACTCCGCGAAGACGCCGGGCAGTTCGGCGTCCGGGATGTGGATCGTCGAGTAGAGCGCCACGACACCGCCGAGCGTTCCGTCCGGTACGTCCAGAGACGTCATCGAGCCCACCTCGAACCGGAGTTGGGGATGCGCCTCGCGGGCCAGCGCCACCATGCGAGGCGAGATGTCGATGCCGAAGGCCGGGAGGCCGAGGGCGTTCAGCCGCGCCGTCACGTATCCGGGGCCGCTGCCCACGTCGGCCACCGGCGCCTCGCCCGCCGTACGGACCAGGTCGGCGAAGGCGGTCAGCAGTGAGCGGTCGAGGGGGCTCTCGACGAGACTGTCGGGATGCTCGGCGCCGTACGCGGGCGCGATCGCGTCGTAGGAGGAGCGGGTGGCCTCTATGAAGTCCGCGGTCGGAGCCGCGTTCGAGTCGGTCACGTCGGCGGACCCTACCAAGGGACACGGTGGGTAACCATGTCCGTGATACGGACGGGACGCGCCGTGCCGGGGTGAGCCGTGGTATCCCAGAAGGAGCAGGGAGTTTACCCATCTCCGTGAGCGGCTATGCGGTCGGCGGTCAGATTTTCTTCGACTAACGGGTTGAACTTTTGTTGATCGAGGGTCAGTTGACCACCCGGGCGCCCTACCCTTCAGAGGGTGAAGCAATTGATGTCACCAGAGTCCGAGGCAGCGTCCGAGGCCGAGCCCGTCGGGAATGTGCTTCCGGGCACCCTGTCGGAGACCTTGCGTGCCGAACTCGTCGCGTTCCGGCGGGACTTGCACATGCACCCCGAGCTGGGCAACCAGGAGTTCCGGACCACCGCGGCGATCAAGGCGCGGCTGGAGCTGGCCGGTCTCGAACCCCGGGTCCTCGCCATGGGGACCGGGCTCGTCTGTGACATCGGACCCCGCGACACCGCCGTACCGATGCTCGCGCTGCGCGCCGACATCGACGCCCTGCCCATCCCGGACACGAAGAGTGAGTGCTCGTACCGCTCCACCGTGCCCGACCGCGCCCACGCCTGCGGCCACGACGTGCACACCACCGTCGTCCTCGGCGCCGGCCTCGTGCTCGCCCGGCTGCACGAACAGGGACTCCTGCCGCGTGCCGTACGGCTGCTCTTCCAGCCCGCCGAGGAGGTCCTGCCCGGCGGTGCCGCCGACGCCATCGAGTGCGGGGTGCTCGACGGGGTCGGCCGGATCATCGCCGTGCACTGCGACCCCAAGGTCGACAGCGGGCGGATCGGGCTGCGCATCGGCCCCATCACCTCCGCCTGCGACCGGCTGGAGGTCTCCCTGGACGGCCCCGGCGGCCACACCGCCCGGCCGCACCTCACCACCGACCTGGTGACCGCCGCCGCCCGCGTCGCCACCGACGTGCCCGCCGTCGTCGCCCGAAGGATGGACGCGAGGAGTGGGGTGTCGGTGACCTGGGGCCGGATCGAGTCCGGCCACGCGCCCAACGTCATCCCGCAGCACGCCGAGCTGTCGGGCACCGTCCGGTGTCTCGATCTCGACGCCTGGCGGCAGGCGCCCGACATCGTGCACGCGGCGATCGACGAGGTCGCCGGGCTGCACCGGGCCAAGTCCGCGATCACCTACGTGCGCGGGGTGCCGCCCGTCGTCAACGACGCGCTCGTCACCGAGCTGCTGCGGGACGCGATGACCGCGCGCCGCGGTCCCCTCTCCGTCGAGGACACCGAACAGAGCCTGGGCGGCGAGGACTTCTCCTGGTACCTGGAGCACGTGCCCGGCGCCATGGCCCGGCTCGGCGTCCGCACCCCGGGGGAGCGGACCGTACGGGATCTCCACCAGGGCGACTTCGACGCGGACGAGTCCGCGATCACGGTCGGCGTGGAGCTGTTCACCGCGGCCGCGCTGATCGACGGCGCGATCTGAGCACGAGGGGGGCGCAGGAGTGCCCGTTCGGTACCCCTACGTCCCCTTGTGTCACCCGGGTGTAACCATCGGCGCGTGAACGTAACGCGGCGGCGGCACGATCCGGTAACGGCACGGAGAAACACCGTTCCCCTCCTCGTCTACGCGCGTTACTGTGCGCGGAAATCGCCACAGAGGCGGCGGCTTGGGGAAGCGGTCCGGTGACGGTGCCGTGAGGACGAAGGAGTGCTTGCTGTGCGTCAGACAACTCGGAGGACGAAGTTCTCCCAAGCAGCGGTGGCCGTCACGGTCATCGCCCTCGCGGCGACCGCCTGCGGTAGCTCCAGCAAGGACGCCGACAAGGCGAGCGACAGCTCGTCGTCCTCGTCCGGCAAGTACACCGGCAAGGGCATCGGCCTCGCCTACGACGTCGGCGGCAAGGGCGACCAGTCCTTCAACGACGCCGCGTACGCCGGTTTCCAGAAGGCCGAGAAGGAGTTCAACCTCACCGGCCGCGACATCGAGCCGCAGGACAACGAGTCCGACGCGGACAAGGTGCAGCGCCTGGAGAGCCTGGCCACGGCCGGCTACAACCCGGTGATCGGTGTCGGCTTCGCCTACGCGCCGGCCGTCAAGGAGGCCGCGGCGAAGTTCCCGAACATCACGTTCGGCATCATCGACGACGAGCAGGACAAGGCCGCCAACGTGGCCGACCTCGTCTTCCACGAGGAGCAGTCCTCGTACCTGGCGGGCGTCGCCGCGGCCAAGGCCACCAAGAAGAACCACATCGGGTTCATCGGCGGCGTGGACGTCCCCCTCATCCACAAGTTTGAGGCCGGTTTCGACCAGGGCGCCAAGTCCGTCAACCCGAGCATCAAGATCGAGTCGCAGTACCTGACGCAGACCGCGGCCCAGGGCGGCTTCTCCAGCCCCGACAAGGGCAAGGACGCGGCGAGCGGCCAGATCGACGCGGGCGCGGACGTCCTGTACGCCGCCGCCGGTCTCTCCGGCCAGGGCGTCATCTCCGAGGCCTCCGCCAAGGGCGTGTGGGCCATCGGCGTGGACTCCGACCAGTACAACCAGAAGGCGCTCGCCAAGTACAAGGACGCCATCCTCGGCTCGGCGCTCAAGAACGTCGGCGGCGCCGTGTACGACCTGGTGAAGTCCGTGTACGAGGGCAAGCCCAAGACCGGCGTGATCCGCTACGGCCTCGACAACGACGGCGTCGGCTTCGCGGACTCCAACCCGAAGTACAAGGCCATGACCGCCGCCGTGGCGGCCGTGGACAAGGCCAAGCAGGACATCATCGACGGCAAGGTCACCGTCAACACGAAGTAGTAATACCCCGTAGGACTACGCCCTCCGGGCATCGTTGCAGCCTGTACGCCCCTTGCCTCCCGCAAGGGGCGTACCGGTGTCCGTAGTCTGTCGGGCATCTGTGGCCACAGCTCTATAACGGACCGGACAGATGGGGTTTTCCGTCTGGTCTACGCGCGTTACGCTGCGGCGGAACCAGCGCCTGGTTTGGGCGCTTGCACGAAGGAGTCTCGTTCCATGCGCCGGGTGTCCCGAATCGCGGTTGCAGGCGTTGCAACCGCAGCTCTTGCAGTAACCGTCTCCGCCTGCGGCAGCTCGTCCAGCGAGTCCAGCTCCAGCAGCAGCAGCTCCGGCACGTCCAAGGGTATTGGTCTTGCCTACGACGTCGGCGGCAAGGGTGACCAGTCCTTCAACGACGCCGCCTACGCGGGTCTCGTGAAGGCCGAGAAGGACTTCGGCGTCAGCGGCCGCGACGTCGAGCCGCAGGACAACGAGTCCGACGCGGACAAGACGCAGCGCCTGGAGACCCTCGCCAGGTCCGGCTACAACCCGGTGATCGGTGTCGGCTTCGCCTACGCCCCCGCCGTCAAGGAAGCCGCCGCGAAGTTCCCGAAGATCACCTTCGGCATCATCGACGACAACACCATCACGGCCGCCAACGTCGCCGACATGGTCTTCCACGAGGAGCAGTCCTCGTACCTGGCCGGCGTCACCGCCGCGCTCACCACGAAGTCGAACACCGTCGGCTTCATCGGCGGCGTGGACGTCCCGCTGATCCACAAGTTCGAGGCGGGCTTCGAGCAGGGCGTCAAGGACACCAAGAAGGGCGTCACGGTCAAGGCGCAGTACCTGACCCAGACCGCCGCGCAGGGTGGCTTCTCCAGCCCCGACAAGGGTGAGGCCGCCGCCGACGGTCAGATCGAGGCCGGCGCGGACGTCGTCTACGCGGCCGCCGGTCTCTCCGGCCAGGGCGTCATCAAGTCCGCCGCCGCGCACAAGGTGTGGGCGATCGGTGTCGACTCCGACCAGTACAACCAGGCCGCGCTGGCCAAGTACAAGCCGTACATCCTCACCTCGGCGCTGAAGAACGTCGCGGGCGCGGTCTACGACCTCTCCAAGTCCGTCATCAAGGACAAGAAGCCGCTGAGCGGCGAGATCCGCGGCTCGCTGAGCAACGGCGCGGTCGGCCTGGCCGACTCGAACCCGACCTTCAAGAACAACGCCACCCTCCAGGCCGCCCTCGCGAAGGCCGAGGCGGGCATCAAGGACGGCTCGATCAAGGTCAAGACCTCCTGAACCGTTGGTTCTAGGCCAGTCACGACCATGGCCAAAAGAGCGCTGTAATGACAGCGTTACGGCCACGGAACGGGGTGTGGGGAGGATGTCTGCCCAGGCGCCCCTGCCGTCGATCTCCCGCCTGCCGCGCGACGCCTGGCACGCACGCTCGCCGCGTTGCCGAAACGCCCACGTGGCTCCGCCACGAGGACGCTTCGGCGCCTTGCGATCGCACGCACCAGACGCCGCGCGGCCCGCCCTCCGGGCGGACGACGGGAGATCGACGGCAGGGACGCACCCCGTTCGCGCGGCAGAATGCTCGGAACGGATCGGATGCCAGACAGAAGACGATCAGGTCCGGGCACTATTTAAAGCAGGGGCGCTACGCGCGTAGAGAGGCCCCTTTCCACGAGGAGAGTTCGCCATCGACGCGTCCAGCAACCCTCCACTCGGCGATCAGTCGACGATCGCGGTCGAGCTGGTGGGGATCACCAAGCGGTTCCCGGGTGTCGTCGCCAACAGCGACATCCGCTTCAGTGTCCGAAAAGGCACCGTGCACGCCCTCGTCGGCGAGAACGGCGCCGGCAAGTCGACCCTGATGAAGATCCTCTACGGCATGCAGAAGCCGGACGAGGGCACCATCGCCGTCGACGGCGAGCTCGTCACCTTCTCGTCCCCCGCCGACGCCATCGCCCGCGGCATCGGCATGGTCCACCAGCACTTCATGCTCGCCGACAACCTCACCGTCCTGGAGAACGTCGTCCTGGGCAGCGAGAAGCTGCACGGCATCGGCGGCGGCGCCCGCAAGAAGATCAAGGAGATCTCCGACCGCTACGGCCTGAACGTCCGCCCGGACGTCCTCGTCGAGAACCTCGGTGTCGCCGAGCGCCAGCGCGTCGAGATCCTCAAGGTCCTCTACCGCGGCGCCCGCACCCTGATCCTGGACGAGCCCACCGCCGTCCTGGTCCCGCAGGAGGTCGACGCCCTCTTCAGCAACCTGCGCGAGCTGAAGTCCGAGGGCCTCGCGGTCATCTTCATCTCCCACAAGCTCGGCGAGGTGCTGTCCGTAGCCGACGAGATCACGGTCATCCGGCGCGGCACGACCGTCGGCACGGCCGTCCCCTCCGCGACGACCCCCCGCCAGCTCGCCGAGATGATGGTCGGCAGCGAACTCCCCACCCCCGAGACGGCGGAGTCCACGGTCACCGACACCCCGGTCATCGAGGTCGAGGGCCTCACCGTCTACGCGGCGGGCGGCGCCTCCCTGGGCGCCGAGTCCGAGCCCGCGGCCGGCGGACTGCTCGGCGACCTCGCCACCCCCGGCGGCACCGCCAAGCGCGTCCTGGACGACGTCACCTTCACCATCCACGCCGGTGAGGTCATGGGCATCGCCGGCGTCGAGGGCAACGGCCAGACCGAGCTGATCGACGCGCTGATCGGCCTGAAGAACGCCGACTCCGGCACCATCGGCTTCCTCGGCGACGACATCACGCCGTGGGCCACCCGCAAGCGCCGCGAGAAGGGCATCGGCTACATCCCCGAGGACCGCCACCGCCACGGCCTCCTCCTGGAAGCCCCGCTCTGGGAGAACCGCATCCTCGGCCACGTCACCGAGAAGCCCAACTCCAAGGGCGTCTGGCTCGACATCAAGGGCGCCCAGGCCGACACCCGCCGGATCGTCGAGGAGTACGACGTCCGCACCCCCGGCATCGACGTCACCGCCGCCTCCCTCTCCGGCGGCAACCAGCAGAAACTGATCGTCGGCCGCGAGATGAGCCACAAGCCGAAGTTCCTGATCGCCGCCCACCCCACCCGCGGTGTGGACGTCGGCGCGCAGGCCGCGATCTGGGACCAGATCCGCGAGGCCCGCCGCGAGGGCCTGGCCGTGCTGCTCATCTCCGCCGACCTGGACGAGCTGATCGGCCTGTCGGACACCCTGCGCGTGATCTACGACGGCAGGCTGGTCGCCGACGCCGACCCGGCCACCGTCACCCCCGAGGAACTCGGCTCGGCCATGACCGGCGCCGCCTCCGGTCACCTCGAACACGTCGAGGAAGAAGCGGACGGCGCGGAGAGCACCGTAGAAAACGGCGCGGACAGCACCGTAGAAGACGCGGACGACACCGCCGCCCCGGAGGACGAGGCCCGATGAAGAAGTTCGACAAGGAGCGCGTGCTCCTCGCCGTGGCCGGACCGGTCATGGCGCTGGTCGCCGCGATCCTGCTGACCTCGGTCGTGCTGCTCGCCTCGGGCAAGAACCCGATCGAGCCGTACAACCTGATGCTCCAGCAGATCGGGTACTCCGACGTCCAGGTGCTGATCATCAACCAGGCGTCGATGTACTACATCGCCGCCCTGGCGGTCGCCCTCGGCTTCCGGATGAACCTGTTCAACATCGGCGTCGACGGCCAGTACCGCCTCGGCGCCGTGATGACCGCGGTCGTCGGCGCGCACGTGGGCCTGCCGGCCGTGCTCCAGGTGCCGCTGCTGCTCCTGGTCGCGATCCTCACCGGCGCCTTCTGGGCCGGGATCGCGGGTGTCCTCAAGGTCACCCGCGGGGTCAGCGAGGTCGTCGCGACGATCATGCTGAACGCGATCGCCACCAGCCTGATCCTCTACCTCACGCAGACCAACACGTGGGGCGTGCAGGTCGGCAACAACATGACGACCGGCATCATGAAGAAGTCCGGCTGGATCCCGGGCATCGACCTGGGCTCGGACGTCGGCGAGATCTACGGCCTGGTCTTCCTCGCCGTGATCATGGGCGTCCTGTACTGGCTCGTCCTCAACCGCACCCGCTTCGGCTTCGACCTGCGCGCCACCGGCGAGTCCGAGTCGGCCGCCGCGGCCTCCGGCGTCGACGCCAAGCGCATGACCCTCACCGCGATGCTGATCTCCGGCGGTGTCGCGGGCCTCGCCGGTCTGCCGCTGCTGCTCGGCGACAGCCACACCTACAGCCTCACCTTCCCCGAGGGCCTGGGCTTCACCGCCATCGGCATCGCCCTCCTCGGCCGCAACAACCCGGGCGGCATCGCCCTCGCGGCCCTCCTGTGGGCCTTCCTCGACAAGGCGTCCCCCGCCCTGGACTACGCGACCCCGGTCGCGTACCAGAAGGAGATCGCCACGATCATGCAGGGCCTGATCGTCTTCGCGGTCGTCATCTCGTACGAGGTCGTCCGCACCTGGGGCCTGCGCCGCCAGCAGAAGCGCGTCGGCGAGGAACTCGCCGCGGCCGCCCGCAACAACTCCGAGAAGAAGGAGGTGGCGGCCCGATGAGTACCGCGACCATCGCCAAGCCGCAGGCGCAGCAGCCCGGCAAGGGCGGCCGCCGTTTCTCGCTCCCCGTGCTCCTGCTGATCATCGCGGGCGCCCTGATCCTCACCTCGCTGGTCCGCGTGATCACCGGCGCGGACGGCATCACGTCCACCGGCCAGATGTCCACGGCCCTGCGCGCGGCGGTGCCGATCGGCCTCGCCGGTCTCGGCGGCCTCTGGGCCGAGCGCGCGGGCGTCGTCAACATCGGCCTCGAAGGCATGATGATCCTCGGCACCTGGTTCGGCGCCTGGGCGGGTTACCAGTGGGGCCCGTGGGTCGGCATCGTCTTCGGCATCATCGGCGGCTGCCTCGGCGCGCTGCTGCACGCGATCGCCACGGTGACGTTCAACGTCAACCACATCGTCTCCGGTGTCGCCATCAACATCCTGGCGCTCGGCACCACCCGCTATCTGTCGAAGTTCACCTTCGCCAACACCGAGCAGGGCTCCGCCAAGCAGTCCCCGCCGATCGACTCGCTCGGCACCTTCGACATCCCGGGCCTGTCCACCTGGCTGGACAAGCTCAACGAGAAGCACTGGTTCCTGCTCTCGGACATCGCGGGCCTGATCGGCGGTCTGATCACCGACCTCTCCCCGCTCACGGTCATCGCGGTGGCCCTCGTCCCCGTCACCTGGTGGGTCCTGTGGCGCACGGCCTTCGGCCTGCGCCTGCGCTCCTGCGGTGAGAACCCGGTGGCCGCCGAGTCGTTGGGCGTCAACGTCTACAAGTACAAGTACATCGCCGTGATCATCTCCGGCGGCTTCGCCGGTCTCGGCGGCGCCTTCCTGTCGATCGTCGCGTCCAACGTCTACCTCGACGGCCAGACCGGCGGCCGCGGCTACATCGGCCTCGCCTCGATGATCTTCGGCAACTGGATGCCGGGCGGACTCGCCCTGGGCGCGGGCCTGTTCGGCTACACCGACAGCCTCAACCTGCGCGGCGGTTCCACCAACGTGCACGCCCTGATCCTGCTGATCGGCTTCCTGCTGGTCGCGGGCGTCGCCTACCTGGTCTGGAAGAAGCGGTACGTCCCGGCCGGCATCACCGCCGTCGTCGCGGCCCTGATGTTCGTCTGGTACGCCACCACGGACGACGTCCCGACCCAACTCGTCGGCGCCAGCCCCTACATCGTCACCCTGCTGGTGCTCTCGCTCTCCGCGCAGCACCTGCGGATGCCGAAGGCGGACGGCCTGCCGTACCGGAAGGGACAGGGCAAGTGACCTCGCCCGCCGCCGAGTTGGCCGTCGACTGGGACGAACTGCGCGCCGAGGCGCGGGAGGCGATGTCCCACGCGTACGCGCCGTACTCGGGCTATCCCGTAGGGGTCGCCGCCCGGGTCGACGACGGCCGCACGGTCTCCGGCTGCAACGTGGAGAACGCGTCCTACGGCCTCGGCCTGTGCGCCGAGTGCGGGCTGGTCTCCAACCTCCAGCGCACCGGCGGCGGCCGCCTGACCCACTTCACGTGCGTCGACGGCAAGGGCGACATCCTCGTCCCGTGCGGCCGCTGCCGCCAGCTGCTGTACGAGTTCGGCGGCCCCGGTCTGCTGGTGGAGACACCGGCGGGCATCCTGCCGCTCTCGGAGATGCTCCCGCAGGCCTTCGGGCCGGACCATCTCACCAGGTAACTCCCGTACGGCCCCGCCGAGTCGGTCCATCCCCCTCGGCGGGGCCGCACATTTTCTGAACGTTCGGAAGGAAAGCCAAGCCATGGCGCAAGTCTCGATGGACGCCATCTCCGTCATCCGCACCAAGCGGGACCGCGGCGAGTTGAGCGACGAGCAGATCGACTGGGTCATCGACGCGTACACCCGCGGGGACGTGGCCGACTACCAGATGGCCGCCCTCAACATGGCGATCCTCCTCAACGGCATGAACCGCCGCGAGATCGCCACCTGGACCGCCGCGATGATCGCCTCCGGCGAGCGCATGGACTTCTCGTCCCTGTCCCGCCCGACGGCCGACAAGCACTCGACGGGCGGCGTCGGCGACAAGATCACGCTCCCCCTGGCCCCGCTGGTCGCGGCCTGCGGCGCGGCCGTCCCCCAGCTCTCCGGCCGGGGCCTCGGCCACACCGGCGGCACCCTCGACAAGCTGGAGTCCATCCCCGGCTGGCGCGCGCTGCTCTCGAACGAGGAGATGCTGTCCGTACTGGACACGACCGGCGCGGTGATCTGCGCGGCGGGCGACGGCCTGGCCCCCGCGGACAAGAAGCTGTACGCGCTGCGTGACGTGACGGGGACAGTGGAGGCAATCCCGCTGATCGCCTCCTCGATCATGTCGAAGAAGATCGCCGAGGGCACGGGCTCCCTGGTCCTGGACGTGAAGGTCGGCACGGGCGCGTTCATGAAGACGATCGAGGACGCGCGTGAACTGGCGTCCACGATGGTGGGGTTGGGCACGGACCACGGCGTGAAGACGGTGGCCCTGCTGACGGACATGTCGACCCCGCTGGGCCTGACGGCGGGCAACGCGCTGGAGGTCCGGGAGTCGGTGGAGGTCCTGGCAGGCGGAGGCCCCTCGGACGTCGTAGAACTGACGATCGCGTTGGCCCGGGAGATGCTCGACGCGGCTGGAGTGAAGGACGCCGACCCGGCGAAGGCCCTGGCCGACGGTTCCGCGATGGACGTCTGGCGCCGGATGATCGCGGCCCAGGGCGGCGACCCGGACGCGGAGCTGCCGGTGGCGCGCGAACAGCACGTGGTGACGGCGTCGACGTCCGGCATCCTCACCCGCCTCGACGCCTACGACATCGGCATCGCGGCCTGGCGCCTCGGCGCGGGCCGCGCCCGCAAGGAGGACCCGGTCCAGGCAGGCGCGGGCGTGGAGATGCACGCCAAGCCGGGCGACACGGTGACCGCGGGCCAGCCCTTGCTGACCCTGCACACGGACACGCCGGAGCGCTTCGAGTACGCCCTGGAGGCGGTGCAGGGGTCGTACGACATCGGCGCGGAGGGGACTAAGTTCACTGCTTCGCCGGTGGTGCTGGAGCGCATCGCCTGATCGGTAGTTGGTAGTTGGTAGTTGGGGGAGGGGCCGGACCTTCGGGTTCCGGCCCCTTTCGCTTTGCCTGAGGACAGCGGGCTGGGCAGGTCAACTCCGGCCCGGCTTGCCCACCTAGGGGCGCGGGGAACTGCGCGACCAGCCACAACGCACCGGCAGACAAACAACGACCGAACCTACCCAAGCAGCGCAGCAATCCCCACCAACACCGGCACCGACAACACCGTGGACAGCAGAATCGAGTCCCGAGCCAACCCCTCACCCACCTGATACCGACTCGCGTACGTGTACAGATTCTGCGCGGCAGGCAACGCCGAGGTCACCACCACGTCGAGCAACCCCGCCCCATGAATCCCGAACACCCCCACAGCCAACACCCACGCAACCACCGGCTGCCCCACCGACTTCAGCGCAACCGACAACAACACCGGCCACCGCTCAACGCCCCGCGCAGGAACCGAACTGCCCCGCAACGAAATCCCGAACCCGATCAACACCGCCGGCACAGCCATGTTCCCGATCAACGTGAGCGGATCCATCACCGGCCCCGGAACATGAACCCCGGCCCCCGCAACCGCGACCCCCGCAAGCGACCCCACCGCGACCGGATTCCGCAGCGGCGTCAGCAGCCGAAGCCACAACGGCCCCTTCTCACCCGCCCCCGACAGATCGAGGACCGTCAACGCGAGCGGGCTCACCACCACGAGCTGGAACAACATCACCGGCGCCACGAGCGAGGCATTGCCCAGGACGTACACCGAGATCGGGATCCCGAGGTTGCCGGAGTTCACGTAACTGGAACAGAGCGCCCCGATCGTCGTACGGCCGACACCCCAGCCCCGTACGACCCCCACCGCCACGAACACCCCCGCCACCGCCGCCGTGCTGAGCACCGTCACCAGCAGCCCGCTGGAGAAGATCACCGACAGGTCGGCCCGCGCGAGGGTCGTGAACAGCAGGGCCGGGGACGCGACATTGAAGGCCAGCTTGGTCAGGACGTCCCGCCCGTGTTCGCCGAGGGACCCGCGCAGCCCGAGCAGATAGCCGACCGCGATGACCACACCGATGACCGCGAACCCGGTCAGAACCCCCTGCACGGCACCCCCTCGGCGGCGATGTCGGCGCGCGCGAGGGCGTCGGGTATCCAGGGCGGGGCTGATCCGTGGGGCATACAGCAAACCTAGGCGGTCGCCCCCGATGAGTTACGACCGCCCACCCGGTCTACCGATCGTGGACGCCAAGACACCCGCTGTACTCGTGCCGGCCCGCCCCGTCACCCGTGACGAGGTGGCGGGGCTGTGCGCCGAGGTACGGGCGCTGCTGGAGGCGACGCCCGGTGCCGGTGTGGTCCTGGTCGAGATCGTGGGACCAGGACCACCGGGGCTCGGTACCGTCGACCTCCTGGCCCGGCTGCACCTCACCGCCCGGCGGACCGGGGGCGGCCGGATCAGACTGCGCGACCCCGCCCCCGCGCTACGCGCCCTCCTCGACCTCGTCGGACTCCGCTTCGAGGTGGAGGGGCAGGTCGAACAGCGGGAACCAGCGCTTGGTGTCCAGGAAGAAGTGGAACCCGGTGAGCCCGCCGTCTGAGATCTCCAGGATCTGGACCGCCCAGGGGCTGAAGCCGCCGGTGTCCGGGTCCGGCTTGTACTGGGCGAAGCCCGGCAGGCCGTTCACCTGCACCGGGATCAGGCGGGAGCCCTCGCAGGCGGAACCGATCGTCGTCATGAAGCCCGTGATGTCGTCGTGGCCGGTCAGCCACAGGTCGAACGGCGGCATCGTCATGATGGCGTCCTCGTGCAGCAGCGCGGTGAGCGCGGCCATGTCGTAGCCCTCGAAGGCGGCGACGTAGCGCTCGAGGAGCTTGCGCTGCTCCTCGTCGAGCGGGTCCGAGACGGCGGCGTCGGCCGCCTTGTCGTCCCGCTCGGCGAGGGTCGCCCGGGCCCGCTGCAAAGCGCTGTTGACCGACGCGACGGAGGTGTCGAGGAGCTCGGCCACCTCGTTGGCCCGCCAGGCCAGCACCTCGCGGAGGATCAGCACCGCCCTTTGCTTGGGCGGGAGTTGCTGCAGGGCGGCCATGAACGCGAGCCGTACGGATTCCTTGGCCACGGCCGCCTCCGCGGGGTCTGCGACGGTCGGCAGCACGCGCGCGTCCGGTATCGGTTCGAGCCAGGTGTTGTCCGCGCGGGGCGACAGCGCGGCCTGCGCGAGCGGGGTGGAGTCGCTGAGGTCGACGGGCCGCGCCCGCTTGTTGCCGGCGGACAGCATGTCCAGGCAGACGTTCGTGGCGATCCGGTACAGCCAGGACCGCAGGCTCGACCGGCCCTCGAACTTCTCGTAGTTCCGCCAGGCGCGGACCATCGTGTCCTGCACCGCGTCCTCGGCCTCGAAGGAGGAGCCGAGCATGCGGTAGCAGTACCCGGTCAGCTCGACGCGGTGCTTCTCCAGCCTGACGTCGAGGTCCGTCGTCGTAACAACGCTGTCACTCATGGTCTCGCCCACCCACCCCTGTGGCCGTTCTTCCCTTACCCCGCAACGTAGCGCAGCCCACTGACAATGGCGCGAGGACTGGACGAACGCGCAGGTCAGCGCGATTACAGGTCGCCCGGTATTGGTGAGCCCCCGCCCCTCACACAGCCGCCGCCTCAACCCCCCGCCGCTCAACCCGCGCAGCCCGCGACCCGAGCACAGTGATCGTCACGACACCGGCCACCGCCAGCAACCCGACCCCCACCGTCCCGGCCCAGCCCCCCGCGTGGAACGCCATCGCGCCGACCGTGCTGCCGGTGCTGGAGCCGATGTAGTACGCGGACTGGTACAGAGCCGACGCCTGCGCACGCCCCGTCGTGGCCGTCTTGCTGACCGACGAGGACGCGACCGCGTGCCCCGCGAAGAAGCCGGCCGTGATGAGGACCAGGCCGAGCAGCACCAGGGGGAGTGAATCGGCGAGGGAGACCAGCAGACCCGCCGCCGTCGTACCGCCCGCCAGGTACAAGGCTCCCCGGCGCCCCAGTCGGCCCACCAGCCGGCCCGCCGTGGACGCCGATACCGTCCCCACCAGGTACACGAGGAAGATCGAGCCGATGAGGCCCTGGGGGAGGGAGAAGGGGGCCTCGGTGAGGCGGTAGCCGATGACCGTGTAGACGCCGCCGAAGACCGTCATGAACAGGGCGCCGATCGCGTACAGCCGGCACAGCAGCGGGTTCGCGAGGTGGTCGCGGACCGTGCGGGCCAGGACGCGCGGGCGCAGCGAACCCGGCGTGAAGTGCCGAGGGGCGGGGAGCAGCAGCCGGAAGGCGACCGCGCAGCCGACCGCGATCACGCCGATCACCCCGACCGCGACCCGCCAGCCCCACTCCTGCGCGACCCACCCGGTGATGACCCGGCCGCTCATCCCGCCGACGCTGTTGCCCGCCACGAACAGGCCGATCGCCGTGACCAGCGCCTTCGGCCGGACCTCCTCCGCCAGATACGCCGTCGCCGAGGCCGGCAACCCCGCCAGCGCGGCACCCTGGAGGAACCGCAACGCCACCAACGCCCCCAGCGACGGCGCGAACGGCACCACGACCCCGATGCTCACCGCGACCACCAACGACGCCGTCATGACCGTACGACGTCCAAAACGTTCCGACAGCGCGCTCATCGGCAGCACGAACAACGCGAGCCCACCCGTGGCCGCCGCCACCGTCCAGCTCGCCGCACTCGCCGACACCGCGAAACCGGAGGAGATCAGCGGCAGCAGCGCCTGCGTGGAGTAGAGGAGCGCGAAGGTCGCCACGCCCGCGAGGAACAGCGCGAAGCTCATACGGCGATAGCCGGGACCACCCGGCGTCAGCCGTGAGTCGGACTCGGAGTCGGGGACAGGGAGGCTGGCGGCCACGACCGTGGACGCCCCGGTATCGGCGGAAGGCATGCTTCGACGCTACGTACGCGCCCGCTCATCCGTCCAATGCACGGAAACGCCATAATCGTTCCCATGGTGCATCAGTACAGCTCACAGGCCCGGCTGTCACCGTCCGGTGACACAGAAGACATCGTCGCGCTGCTCGCGCCCCGCCTCGCGTACTTCGCCGGCGTCGCCCGCACCGAACACGTCACCCGGGCCGCGCAGGAGATGCAGGTCCCGCAGTCCACCCTGTCGCGGGCGATGGTCCGCCTCGAACAGGACCTGGGCGTGGACCTGTTCGCCCGCCGAGGCCGCACGGTGTCGTTGACCCCCGCCGGCCGCACCTTCCTCACCTCGGTCGACCGCGCCCTCGCCGAGATCGAGAAGGCCGCCGACGAGGTCCGCGCCGACGCCGACCCCACCACCGGCAAGGTCGCCTTCGGCTTCCTCCACACCCTCGGCTCGGAAACCGTCCCCGGCCTCATCCGAGCCTTCCGGGCCGACCACCCCCGCGTCCGCTTCAGCCTCGTCCAGAACTACGGCGAGGCCATGCTGGAGCGCCTACGGGCAGGGGAGTTGGACCTCTGCCTGACCTCCCCGGTACCTGACGCCCCCGACCTGATCGCCCGCCGCCTCGACGAACAGAAACTCCGCCTCGTCGTCCCGGCCGACCACCGCCTGGCCACCCGCAAACGCGTCCGCCTCGCGGAAGCGGCCGACGAGACCTTCGTGACGTTGGAACCGGGCTACGGCTTGCGCCGCATCACGGACGACGTCTGCAAGGAGGCCGGCTTCCGCCCGCGAATCGCCTTCGAGGGGGAGGAGGCCGAGACCCTACGGGGCCTGGTGGCGGCGGGCCTGGGGGTCGCCCTCCTGCCCCCACCGGCCGTACCCCGCCCGGGAGTTGCGGAACTGACGGTCACAGCTCCGAGGGCGGTGAGGGAGATCGGCGTCGCGTGGCTGGACGGCCACCCCGACACACCTCCGGTGGCGGCCTTCAAGCAGTTCCTCATGTCAAAAAGGGGCAACTTGCTCCCAACGTGAGGGTGTTCCCCTCAGTGGTCGGCTCCGGACGTCCTTCGGGGGTTGACCCTCGACTTGGTGGAGGGCCCAGGGTTCCGGGTGTGGAGAGCGAGATGCGCAGCATTGGTGAGATGGCTCGGGACAGTGGACTGAGCGTGAGCGCCCTGCGGTTCTACGACGGTGCCGGCGTGCTGGTCCCGGCCTGGGTGGATCCGGTGAGCGGTTATCGCTGGTACGGCCCCGAGCAGCTCGAAGAGGCCCGGTTGCTGGCCCGGTTGCGGCGGGCCGGTATGGCGTTGGCGGACATCCGGCTGGTGCTGGCCGGCTGGTCCAGTGCGGACACCGACCTGGTCCGGAAGCTGCTTCAGGCGCATCTGCGCCGTCTTGAACTGGGGCTGTCCGATGCCCGCGTCGAGTTCTCCATGGTCCGAGCGCTACTCGAATCCAGGGAGAATCCCATGGCCTTGCCCCGCACCGACACCACCGTCCGACTGGCCGTCCCCGCGCCTGAGTTGGCCGCGGCGCTGGACGCGGTCCGCTTCGCCGCCAGTACCGACCCGGAGCTGCCGATGCTCGGCGGTGTCCTGTTCGACATCGAGGGCGAGACGCTCCACGTCGTGGCCACCGACCGGTACCGGATGGCAGTCGCGCAAGCCGGTACCACCGGGCACGGCGGGCCCCGTGTGCAGGTCGTCGTGCCGTCCCCGCTCGCCGACGCGATGCGAGCGCTGCTGAGTGACGACGCGTCCGTCCAACTCACCGTGGACGGTGACCGCGTGGCCTTGGAGGCAGGGGACCGTCAGGCGGCCGGTCAGTGTCCCCACCACGACTTTCCTGACTACCGTCGCCTCGTCCGCCTGCCGGCCGGGAACCGTGCCCTCGTCGATGTCCCGGCTTTCCGGGCGGCGGTGGAAACCGGCTCCGTCCGCGTCAGCGAGGTGCGCGAGCAGGACGGCGTGCCCTGTGACCTCAGCGTGCTCAAGGTGACGGGCGACGGCACGGTCCGCGTCTGTGAAGACGGCGACGACGGTGACGACGGCCAGGGCGACATCGCCGTCAACCGCGAGTTCCTGCTGCACGCCCTCGCCGCCGGGGCCCGGGACCAACTGATCCTGGAGTTCGGCGCCGCCACGGCACCCCTGGCGATCCGCCGGCCCGACACCGAGGGCACCTTTTCGATGCTGATGCCTGTCCGCCTGGAGAATTGATCCGTGCGCGCGGACCGGCCGACCAGGAGGGGCAGCGGTCGGCTGCGCAAACTCGTCGCGTACCCGCGGACGGCGCCGTAGGAGAACGACTCAGGAGGCGGACGGCTCGATCTCCCCCGCGAAGACGATGACCTGGTCGATGAGGCTCCGCCGCAGATGGACGATGTCCGTTCCCGCCAGGCGGGGGCCTCCGTCCGGCGTCGTGAAGACCCACTGGTACCGGGCCCACTCGTCCGGCATGTCCACCGCCGAACAGCGCACCATCGTGCCGGTCCCCGCGGGGTGGCGCCGGATGTCCAGCACGAACCGCTCGACCGCCTCGATCCCCTCACTGCGGCCCAACGGTCCCCAGAAGACCACGTCCGAGGTCAGGGCCTGGGAGAGCAGCGCAGTCACATAGCTGTCGTCCGAGGCGTTGAACGCGGAGATGAACGTGTCGATCGCGGACCGCGCGGTCTCTTCCTGCATGCACCAGTAATACCAGTCGCCTCGCGGACCGCGCTCGTCCCGTGAGCCGTCTCCCGACCACGGTGAACCATCCCGGTCACAGCACCAGTTGAGGTCAAGCCGTGCGGGCTCACGCGGTCAGTTCACCGCGTGCGCGCGACCCGCCCCCACCGCCCCCGCACCCCGCAACGACCCCTCACCCCTTACGAAGCGACCGCCCGAACCCCGCGGCCAACGGCATCCTCAACCCCAACGGCGGCGGAGCCATCAACGCGTCCTCGACGGGACGCGAGAACGCCCGCCCGAACAACGCCCCCATCGCGAAGTCCTCGGTCAGCGCGTGCACTTCCTGCCGGTGCTGATGCAACCCGTGCCCGTCGGAGTGGACTTCGAACCGGCAGATGTCCCGGTTCGCCTTCTTCGCCCGGGCCGCCAACCGGAACGACAGTTCGGGATCGGTTCGTTCGTCGTTCGTGCCGTGCACGATCAACACCCGCCGCCCCGCCAGCTGCTTCACCGGTTCGGGTGGCGCGGCGACATCCTGTTCCGGCAGCCAAGGAGCCAGCGCGACCACGGAGTTCACCGCCTCGTGCCCCGCGGAGCGCAACGCCGCGCGGGCGCCCATGTCGATCCCGGTGAGACAGACCGGCACGTCCCCGTACCGCCGTACGACCTCCTCCACCGCCCACGCCGCGTCGTGCGCGAGAGACGCCTCGCTGCCGTTCCAGCCGCGGCAGCGGTAGTGGACGACATGCGCCGCCAGCCCGTCGGCCGCGCCCGCGCGGGCCAGCCGGCGGCCCAACGTCCGTACGGAGGCCGTCGCCAACATGGGGGAGGGCCTACGGCTGGACACCTCCTCGCCACCGGGGAGCAGCAGCACCACGCCGCTCACCGAGGTCGGTTCGGGACCGAGCGCTCTCCCCAGCCGGGCCGTCCTGACCGGCGTCGCTTGCTGTGCCATGACAGAACAGTGTCAGAAGCGAGCGTGTACGCCATCCTTCCGCGCGGTCACCGTTACGTATCGACGGATTCGTACAGCGGGCGATCTACGCGCGTAGGAGTTAGAGTGCGGAAATGACGAGCCAGAGCACCCCGAACACCCCGACGCCGGACCAGATCCGCCGGGCGCCGAAGGTTCTGCTGCACGACCACCTCGACGGCGGTCTCCGCCCGGGGACGATCGTCGAACTCGCCCGCGACGCCGGGTACACCGGACTCCCCGAGAGCGACCCCGACAAGCTCGGCGTGTGGTTCGCCGAGGCCGCCGACTCCGGTTCGCTGGAGCGGTACTTGGAGACGTTCTCGCACACGGTCGCCGTGATGCAGACCCGGGACGCGCTGATCCGGGTCGCCCGCGAGTGCGCCGAGGATCTCGCCGAGGACGGCGTCGTCTACGCGGAGGTGCGGTACGCGCCCGAGCAGCACCTCGACGGCGGGCTCAGCCTCGAAGAGGTCGTCGAGGCCGTCAACGAGGGCTTCCGGCAAGGGGAGTCGCTCGCGCGGGAGAGCGGTCGGCGGATCCGTGTCGGGGCGCTGCTCACCGCGATGCGGCATGCGGCCCGTTCCCTGGAGATCGCCGAACTCGCCAACCGTTACCGCGACTTGGGCGTCGTCGGCTTCGACATCGCGGGCGCGGAGGCCGGGTTCCCGCCCACCCGGCACCTGGACGCCTTCGAGTATCTGAAGCGCGAGAACAACCACTTCACGATCCACGCCGGTGAGGCCTTCGGGCTGCCGTCGATCTGGCAGGCGCTGCAGTGGTGCGGTGCCGACCGGCTCGGGCACGGGGTGCGCATCATCGACGACATCCAGGTCAAGGAGGACGGCTCGGTCGAGCTGGGCCGCCTCGCGTCGTACGTGCGCGACAAGCGCATCCCGTTGGAGCTGTGCCCCAGCTCCAACCTGCAGACCGGGGCCGTCGACTCGTACGCCGAGCACCCGATCGGGCTGCTGCGGCGGCTGCACTTCCGGGCGACGGTCAACACCGACAACCGGCTCATGTCCCACACCAGCATGAGCCAGGAATTCGAGCACCTTGTCGAGGCGTTCGGTTATTCGCTCGACGACATGCAGTGGTTCTCCGTCAATGCTATGAAGTCAGCATTCATTCCTTTCGATGAACGACTCGCCATGATCAATGACGTGATCAAGCCCGGATATGCCGAGCTGAAATCCGAATGGCTGTTCCGGCAGACCGCTTCCACCAGCGGTTCTGCGGCAGATGAGGGCTGAACTGGGTTGAGGGGTGGGACCGGAATGCGGGCGGGTGTTCACAATCCGTCCGCATTTCGATGTTTGCGGCGGGCGCCTTCGCGTGTTTACGGTCTTGGACCGCTCACATCCCCGTCATCCCATTCAAGGACGCATTCACCATGAAGCAGTCTGCTGCCAAGACCCTCGGTGTCGCCGCCCTCGGTGCCGCTTTCGCCGCTGTAGGCGCGGGCGCCGCGAGCGCGGCTCCGGCGCTTCCGGACGCCACCCAGGCGCTGGGCACCGTGACCCACACGCTGCCCGCGGAGAACGTCGCCAAGGCGCTGCCGGGTGCCGGCCAGGCGCTGAGCCAGGCGCAGCCCGCGCTCGCCGGTGGTCTGTCCGCCGTGCAGCCGGCCGCCGAGAAGGTGCTGTCCGACGGTCCCACCGCGCCCGTCGCCGGACTGCTGGGCGGCCTGCCCCTGTCGCAGACGGGCCTGCCCACCCACGGCCTGCCGGTGAACGGCATCCCGCTGGGCTGAGCCCCGCCCCCTGAACGCGCCGATGGGGCGCACCCTGGACGAGGGTGCGCCCCATCGGCGTACGTGCGCCGGGGTCCGGGTGTCACCAGGCCTCGGTGCGCACCTTGTCCTCCGCCGGGAACAGGATCCACAGCGCGATGTAGAGCAGGAACTGCGGGCCGGGCAGCAGGCAGGAGACCAGGAAGATCACCCGCATCGTGGTCGCGGAGGTACCGAAGCGCCGCGCCAGCGCTGCGCACACTCCGCCGATCATGCGGCCTTGGGTGGGGCGGGCAATGGCGGTCATGGCGGGCTCCTTCGTGAGCGTCTCTCCGAGGCCTCCCCTGCGGCTGCCTCATCTGTCTTCAACCGTACGGAGCCGCCGTCCGCCCCGCGTCGCTCTACGGTGCGATGCCGACCCTGGGAATCGTCGGGGTCCGTCCCTGAGTCGGTTCCTCCTGGAGGACGGTCAGAGGCTGCAGGCTCTCGGTCCTGCGGCGTAGCCAGGCGCGGGCCGCCGGGACGATCGCGGCGTGGGCGAGGGCGACGCCCACCGTGTTCATCAGCAGGGAGTCGATGTCGACCACCTGGCCCGGTACTCCGGTCTGCAGGAGTTCGATGCCCAGGGAGATCAGGGCGCCCGCCGCGACCGTACGGATGAAGGACGCGAGCGGGGAGACATGGAGCCGGCCGCTGACCATCGGGAGCAGGACGCCCAGGGGGGCCAGCAGGGCGAGGCCCTCGCCGATCCGCTTCGACGCCTCGGGCCAGCCCATGGCCAGGTCGGCTCTGATGCTGGCCAGCGGGTGCAGGTTCGGGGGCATCACCCAGGGGACGTCCCGGGGGCGCAGCGTGACCCAGGCGACGAGCACGAGATGTGCGACGAGGAGGACACCTCCTGCCACACGGATGCGAATCGCGGCGCTGCCGCCGATGGAGCCTTGACGCTGCACGCCCCACAAGACGCCCTGTCCGGCACGATCGGTTCCGGGTAGGTGCCACGCACCAGGGTGAGGCCTGCGCCACACGCCCCTTTTCGCGCCTCGTTCACCCCCGGGGCGCACGCGGCTTCAGCCGCCCGTCACCTCGCTGGACGGCGGCGCCTTGGTGCCCGGATCGGAGCGGACGTCGTCCGTGCACTCGTAACGGCGCAGCGGCGAGCCGTCCGGGCCGCCGAGGATCACGGAGCCGTCGCCCTCGGCCGCGGCCGAGTCGGAGAACGTGCAGACGATCTGGGCGAGCGCGTACGACGTGAGGTCGGCCGGTGAATTGCTGAGCCGCAGCGCGTCCTTGGGATCCTTCGCCCGCGGCCCGCTCACCGTCATGCCGCCGCGCACGTCGGTCGTGTACCCGGCGTCCTTCTCGCCCGACGAGGGCGACTCCGCGAGCTGGTCCAGGAGCCCCTGGGCGACGATCACGCGCCGCAGCACGTCCGCCGTGCCGTCCGGCACCTGTACGGCCCGGTCGACGGTCACCAGCGACGACCCGCACAGCAGGAACACCTGCACGGGCACCCCGCGCGCGGCCTGCGGTGACACGTCCGGCTCGGTGAGCGTGCACGGCACCCGGGACGGCGCCGCCCCGAAGTCGGTCGGCACCTCGGTAGCCCGGATCCCGCACCCGGCGAGCAGCAGGCCCAGCAGCGGGAGCGCCAGCAACGGCCGTACCGCCAGGGCACGTTCGCGGGGCCGGGCCATCAACTGTCGTACGGTCATGACGCGTTCCCCTCGGAGCCGTCCGAGCCGTCGCCCTCGCCCTTGTCGGTCTCCGGGTCCTCCGTGAGCGTGGAGGCGTCCCGGGGCAGCCGCAGGGTGAACACCGCGCCGCCGTCGGGGGAGTTGGCGGCGGTGATCTCGCCGCCGTGGATGTGGGCGTTCTCCAGGGCGATGGAGAGGCCGAGGCCGCTGCCCTCGGAGCGCGGCCGGGAGGCGCTCGCCTTGTAGAAGCGGTCGAAGACGTGCGGCAGGACGTCCTCGGGGATGCCGGGGCCGTGGTCGCGGACCGCGATGACGAGGTCGTCGTCCTCCAGGCGGACCGAGACCCGGACCGGAGAGCCGCCGTGCTTGAGGGCGTTGCCGATGAGGTTGGCGAGGATGACGTCGAGGCGGCGCGGGTCGAGCCGGGAGTGGATTCCCCGCTCGGCGTCCAGGTCCACGGCGTCCAGCCAGGCGCGGGCGTCGATGCACGCGGTGATCTGGTCGGCGAGGTCGACGTCGTCCAGGACGAGGCGGGCGGTGCCCGCGTCGAAACGGGTGACCTCCATCAGGTTCTCGACGAGGTCGCCGAGCCGCTTGGTCTCGCTGACGACGAGGCGTACGGCGGGCTCGATCATCGGGTCCACGCTGCCGGTCTCGGCGTCGAGTTCCTCCTCCAGGACCTCAACCACCGCCGTGATCGCGGTCAATGGCGTACGCAGCTCGTGCGACATGTCGGCGACGAACCGGCGCGAGGCGTCGTCCCGGGCGGCCATGTCGGCGACCCGCTTCTCCAGCGCCTCGGCGGTCTGGTTGAACGTCCGTGACAGTTCGGCGAGTTCATCGGTTCCGGAGACCCGCAGCCGGGTGTCGAGCTTGCCCTCGCCGAGCCGGCGCGCGGCGATGCCGAGCCGGTGCACGGGCTTGAGGACGGTCGTCGCGGCGGCCTGCGCGAGCAGCGCGGAACCGATCAGCGCGAGCCCGGTGGCGATACCCAGCGACCAGGCAAGGGAGTTGAGGTCCTTGGCCTCCGGCTCGAGGGACTTGAGCATGTAGCCGGTCGGCCCGCCGCCGATCATCCGCGTCCCGGCCACCAGATACGGCGTGCCGTGCTCGGTGACCCGCTGCCAGTACAGGTGGTACGGCTCCTTGTTGCCGTCGGACACCGACTGCTGCTTGTTCACCGCCGTCCGCAGCGACTTGGGCACGTCCTCCAGCGAAAAGCCGTTCAGGCCGCCGGAGTTGCCGTAGACCGTCTTGTCGTTGGCGTCCTCGCCGACGAGCAGGACGCTGAAGCGCTGGCTGCTGTTGGCCATCTGGCCCGCCGTGCGCATCAGTTCGTCCTGGGTGGGGTGCACGGGCAGGGCGCCCGCGCGGTTCTGCATCTCCTGGCGGAAGTCGCGCAGGACGGCGTCCTGGGCGCGGGTGAGGACCGCCTCGCGGTTGAGCCAGTACGCGATGCCGGACGCGGAGACGGCGGCCGTCAGCGCGACCAGGCCGAAGACCACGACCAGCCTGAGGCGCAGGCTGGTGAACCGCAGCCGCCACAGAACTCCCTTACGACCCGGGCGCCAGCCGCGGATCCCCCCTGGTGCGTCGGTCACTGAGGCGAGTCCAGGCGGTAGCCGACGCCGCGCACGGTACGGATGAGGGTCGGGGACGACGGGATGTCCTCGACCTTGGCGCGCAGCCGCTGGACACAGGCGTCCACCAGCCGCGAGTCACCGAGGTAGTCGTGCTCCCACACCAGCCGCAGCAACTGCTGCCGGGACAGGGCCTGTCCGGGCCGCCGGCTCAGCTCCAGGAGCAACCGCAGCTCGGTGGGCGTGAGTTGGAGGTCCTCGCCGTTCTTCGTGACGGTCATCGCGGCGCGGTCGATCACCAACGAGCCGAACGTGGCCGCGTCGTTGGCTTCTCGCTCACCGCGCCGCAGCACGGCCCGGATCCGGGCGTCGAGCACGCGCCCCTGCACGGGTTTGACCACGTAGTCGTCGGCGCCGGACTCCAGTCCGACCACGATGTCGATGTCGTCGCTGCGCGCGGTGAGCAGAATGATCGGCAGCTGGTCCGTGCGCCGGATACGACGGCACACCTCGAAACCGTCGATGCCGGGCAGCATCACATCCAGCACGATCAGGTCCGGCCGCTGCTCACGCAACAGCTTCAGACCGTCCTCGCCGCTGGCAGCGGTGGCTACCCGGTGTCCCTGGCGCGTCAGCGAGAGCTCCAGGGCCGTCCGGATGGCGTCGTCGTCCTCGATCAGCAACAGGGAAGGCACGGGGCTCATTCTGGCCCATGGTGGGCTGCGGTTTCGACACCTGTACGTGTACGTAGCCCTTGTAGGCAGGTGTGCGCACCCCTAGCGCCCTTTTCTGTGACCGGACTGTCCGTTTTCTGAGGCCGGCTCCAGAGACCGACCCCTGTGACAGGTCTGTGACAGTCGGGGGACACGTCCATGAAGTGACCCCGGCAGGATTTTCGGCACAGGCAAGGAACCACGAGGAACCGAGCCGGAACATCCGAACACCGGGCAAGTCCACTACGGGGGGCGCGAGATGAACACGCTGCACAGCACCAGCAACAACGCAGTCATCACGCGTCTGCACGACGTCACCCGGGGTTCCGAGAAGTCCGGCGCTGTGAACGGGCGGGGGTGCGCTCGCAGCGTCGGGCGTCAGCACACCGGTTACATGACGGTGGTTGACGCGCACACGGGGGAAGCGCACGGGGGAAGCGCGTACAGGGAGGACACGGGGGAGCGTCGCTCGCTGTCGGAGGCGGAGTTCACCGCCTACGTCCAGGAGCGCCGCGCCTCCCTGTACGCCACCGCGTACCACCTGACCGGCGACCGCTTCGAGGCCGAGGACCTGCTGCAGAGCGCGCTGTTCTCGACGTACAAGGCATGGGACCGGATCAGCGACAAGGCCGCGGTCGGGGGCTACCTCCGCCGCACCATGACGAACCTGCACATCAGCGCGTGGCGCCGCCGCAAGCTGAACGAGTACCCGACCGAGGAACTGCCGGAGACGCCCGGCGACACGGACGCGATGCGCGGCACGGAACTGCGCGCGGTCCTGTGGCAGGCGCTGTCCCGGCTGCCGGAACTCCAGCGCACCATGCTGGTCCTCCGCTACTACGAGGGCCGCACGGACCCGGAGATCGCGGAGATCCTCGACATCAGTGTCGGCACGGTGAAGTCCAGCATCTGGCGCTCTTTGCGCCGCATGCGCGAGGACGAGGTCCTCAGCTTCGGCCGTGACGAGGAGGACGCCTTCGGGGAGCTTGTCGCCTGAGGGTTGGGGGGAATGGGTAACGGGGGAGGTCCGGGGGGACCACGGGGGATCGGTACCGGGGGGTGCCGACGGGGTCACGGGGACCATGGGGGGAAACACGGGGGAAGTACCACGGGGGAAAAAGGGAGAGCGGGACTGGAGGGCCGGGGGGTCCGTCCAGTCCCGCTTTTTCATGTCCTACGAGGGAGAGGCCGCCGGAGTCGTCCGTGCCGGGCGCCGGCCCACCGCCGCCGCGGCCAGCCTGCCCAGCGCCTCGTCCTTGTCGCAGGCGTACGCGCCGAGTCCGGTCTGCCGGGCCACGATCGACCGCTCCAGCCGCATCAGCCGCCAGCCGCGCCGCAGCAGGAACGGCACGGACTTACGGCCCTCCCGCAGATCCCGCAGGAAACGGCGCCGGAAGGTGCGCATCGGGCCGCGGCTCAGGCACAGCGCGTCCGCGAGGACGCCCAGCTCCTGGCACCGGGTGATGACCTCGGCGGCGAAGATGCCCTCCGCTATGAACAACGGGGTCCGGCCGACGTCGACGGCCTCCGTGCCCGTGCGGGCGCTGAGCGAGATGTCGTAGACCGGCACGTCCGTACGGCCCGTGCGGCACAGCTCGACGATCGCGGCGACCGCCACGTCCGCGTCCCAGGAGTCGGGGTGGTCCCAGTCGATGTCCGAACTCCCCGCCACCAGCGGCAGTGTCGGGTCGTCGCCCTCTTTGTAGAAGTCGTCGAGCCGCAGCACGGGCAGGCCGGACCGGGCGGAGACGAGGGACTTGCCGGAACCCGAGGGGCCGCACAGCAGCACGACACGGGCCGGTGACGGGGAAAGGATGCTCACGGGACACCAGTTTGACGCATTCCGTACGTCCTGCCGACCCCGCGGGTCGCCAGTGGAACGCGCATCACACGTCAACTACCCTTCGTGCTGACCTGATTACCCTGCGCACCAGAAGGTGGCACCAGCAATGGCACGACACACGTCCCCCCAGCATTCGACCGCCCAGCGCGCCCTCGTCGCCCTCGCGACCGCCGGAGTCGCCCTCGGCGCGGGCGCGGCGTCGGCCGCCGCGGACACCTCGCCGGTGGGTGACGTGGTGCGGACCCGGCCCACGTCGCTCGGCAAGGTCGACCCTGCGGCGGGGCTTGGCGCGGTCGCCGGCACGGTCGGGTATGTCACCGGGCCGGTTGCGGGTCTCAAGCCGAACCCCCTTGCGGGTACGGGAGTTGACCCGCTCGACAACGGGGTCGCGACCCAGCTCGCTGACTTTCAGCCGCTTGCCTCGCGGGCGTTGACGGGGCCGGTTGCCGAGGCTCAGTCGATCGGGAGTATGCCGGTTGTTGGGCAGGTGACGGGGCTGTTGGGGGGTTGAGGATTGCGGGGGAGGGGTGGGGAACTGCGGTTTCGTTGCCGGGTGTCGGCCCGTCGTGGCTGGTCGCGCAGTTCCCCGCGCCCCTGGGGGGGATTGCTCTGAAGTTGATCAGTACGACGAGCCGGATGCTCCTAGCGAACCCGTGGGGTGCCAGACCGTTTTTGTTTCCAGGAAGGCTGTCAGGCGGTCTGTGCCCGGGGTCTCCGTGTAATCCACAGGCTGTGGACGGAGGACTCGCTTGAGGTTGTCGGCCGCTGCGATCTCCAACTCCTTCGCCAGTACGTCGTCCGCGCCCGCGAGGTCGATCGCGTTGACGTCCTGGTGGGCGGCCAGGGAGGGTGCGATTTCCGACGTCCTGCCGGAGAGGATGTTGACGACTCCGCCGGGGAGGTCGGAGGTGGCCAGGACTTCGCCCAACGACAGGGCGGGGAGCGGGGAGTTCTCGCTCGCGATGACGATGGCCGTGTTGCCGGTCGCGATCACCGGGGCGATGACCGAGATCAGGCCGAGGAATGAGGATTCCTGGGGGGCCAGGACGGTGACCACGCCTGTCGGCTCGGGGGAGGAGAGGTTGAAGTACGGGCCCGCTACCGGGTTCGCGCCGCCGACCACCTGGGCGATCTTGTCCGTCCAGCCCGCGTACCAGACCCAGCGGTCGATCGCCGCGTCGACGACAGCGGCGGCCTTCGACTTCGACAGGCCTTCCGCGTCCGCGACTTCGCGCGCGAACTGGTCCTTGCGGCCCTCCAGCATCTCGGCGATGCGGTAGAGGATCTGGCCGCGGTTGTAGGCCGTCGCGCCGGACCAGCCGCCGAACGCCTTCCGTGCCGCTACGACCGCGTCGCGGGCGTCCTTGCGGGAGGACTGCGGCGCGTTCGCGAGCCACTTGCCCTTTGAGTCGGTCACCTCGTACACCCGGCCGCTCTCGCTACGGGGGAACTTGCCCCCGACGTACAGCTTGTAGGTCTTGAAGACGCTCAGACGCTGCTGTTCGCTCTTGTCGGACTTCTCAGACATCGAGGTACGCCTCCAGGCCGTGGCGACCGCCCTCGCGGCCGTAGCCCGACTCCTTGTAGCCGCCGAACGGCGAGGTCGGGTCGAACTTGTTGAACGTGTTGGACCAGACGACGCCCGCGCGCAGCTTGTTGGCGACGGCCAGGATGCGGGAGCCCTTCTCGGTCCAGATGCCCGCCGAGAGGCCGTACTGCGTGTTGTTGGCCTTCGCGACCGCCTCCTCGGGCGTACGGAAGGTCAGCACCGACAGCACCGGGCCGAAGATCTCGTCGCGGGCGACGGTGTGCGCCTGGGTGACGTTCGTGAAGAGCGTCGGGGCGAACCAGTAGCCGGAGGACGGGAGTTCGCAGGACGGGGACCAGCGCTCGGCGCCCTCCGCCTCGCCCTGCTCGACGAGTGAGGTGATCCGCGCGAGCTGCTCGGCGGAGTTGATCGCGCCGATGTCCGTGTTCTTGTCCAGCGGGTCGCCGAGGCGGAGGGTGGACAGGCGTCGCTTCAGCGAGTCCAACAGCTCGTCCTGGATGGACTCTTGGACGAGCAAGCGGCTGCCCGCGCAGCAGACCTGGCCCTGGTTGAAGAAGATGCCGGTGACGATCCCCTCCACCGCCTGGTCGATCGGGGCGTCGTCGAAGACGATGTTCGCGCCCTTGCCGCCGAGTTCGAGGGTGACCTTCTTGGTCGTACCCGCGACTGTCCGTGCGATCTCCTTGCCGACGGCCGTGGAGCCGGTGAAGGCGACCTTGTTGACGTCCGGGTGCGCGACGAGCGCGGCGCCCGAATCGCCGTAGCCGGGAAGGATGTTGACGACGCCCTTGGGGAGACCGGCCTGGCGGCAGATGTCCGCGAAGAACAACGCCGAGAGGGGGGTCGTCTCCGCGGGCTTCAGGACGACCGTGTTGCCTGTCGCCAGTGCCGGGGCGATCTTCCACGCCAGCATCAGGAGCGGGAAGTTCCAGGGGATGACCTGGCCCGCGACACCGAGGGGCTGCGGGTTGGCGCCGAAGCCGGCGTGGTCCAGCTTGTCGGCCCAGCCCGCGTAGTAGAAGAAGTGCGCGGCGACCAAGGGGAGGTCGGCGTCGCGCGTCTCCTTGATGGGCTTGCCGTTGTCCAGGGTCTCCAGAACGGCCAGTTCGCGGCTGCGCTCCTGGATGATCCGGGCGATGCGGAACAGGTACTTCGCGCGCTCGGAGCCGGGCAGCGCCGACCACTTCTCGAAGGCCTTGCGGGCGGCCTTCACCGCGCGGTCGACGTCCGCCTCGCCGGCCTGGGCGATCTCGGAGAGGACTTCTTCGGTGGAGGGGGAGACGGTCTTGAAGACCTTGCCGTCCGCCGCTTCCGTGAACTCGCCGTCGATGAACAGGCCGTAGGAGGGCGCGATGTCGACGACCGAGCGGGACTCGGGGGCGGGTGCGTAGTCGAAAGTAGCCATGATGGTCAGTCCACCGTCACGTAGTCGGGGCCGGAGTAGCGGCCGGTGGCCAGCTTCTGACGCTGCATCAGCAGGTCGTTCAGGAGCGAGGACGCGCCGAAGCGGAACCAGTGGTTGTCCAGCCAGTCCTCGCCCGCCGTCTCGTTGACGATGACCAGGAACTTGACGGCGTCCTTGGAGGTGCGGATACCGCCCGCGGGCTTCACGCCGACCTGGATGCCGGTCTGGGCGCGGAAGTCGCGGACCGCCTCCAGCATCAACAGGGTGTTCGCGGGCGTCGCGTTGACGGCGACCTTGCCCGTCGACGTCTTGATGAAGTCCGCGCCGGCCAGCATGCCGAGCCAGCTCGCGCGGCGGATGTTGTCGTACGTCGACAGCTCGCCGGTCTCGAAGATGACCTTCAGCCGGGCGGCGCCCGAGGCCTCCTTCACGGCGACGATCTCGTCGTGGACCTTCATGTAGTTGCCCGCGAGGAACGCCCCGCGGTCGATGACCATGTCGATCTCGTCGGCGCCCGCGGCGACCGCGTCGCGCACGTCGGCCAGCTTCACGGCGAGCGCGGCACGGCCGGCCGGGAACGCGGTGGCGACGGAGGCGACCTTCACGGAGGAACCGGCGACGGCCTCCTTCGCGGTGGCCACCATGTCGGGATAGACACAGACGGCCGCGGTCGAGGGGCTCGTCCGGTCGGTCGGGTCGGGGCGGACCGCCTTGGCGCCGAGCGCCCGGACCTTTCCGGCGGTGTCCGCGCCTTCCAGCGTCGTCAGGTCGACCATCGAGATGGCGAGGTCGATGGCGTACGCCTTCGCGGTGGTCTTGATGGAACGGGTCCCGAGCGAGGCGGCACGCGCCTCCAGGCCGACCGCGTCGACGCCGGGCAGCCCGTGAAGGAAACGGCGCAGCGTGCTGTCGGACGCGGTGACGTCGCCGAGAGCGTGTGCTGTGGGTGCAGTGGTGGGCATGGTCACCAGACGAGCATATCTACGCGCGTAGCAGCTGTACACCCCAGAGGTATAGCTTGGTGATCCCGCCCAGGTGCAGCCCCCTAAGGGGCGCGGGGAACTGCGCGACCAGCCACAGCGCACCCGCAGTCGCGAACGCACAGAACCCCAACGGCGAGCAGGCGCACCCCTGAGGCACAATCGGCATCATGACGACCCCGCACCCCGAGCCCAAAGACCGGATCTACCGCTCACCCGCGGGCCTCATCGGCGGTGTCCTGCTGCTGGCCATCGCCTGCTGGCTCGGCATCGACGCCCTGGTCTCCGGCCACGGCCGCACCCCGTGGCTCGCCCTGGCCGGCCTGATCCTCGTCGTCCCCGCGATCGCCGCGTTCACGCTCCGCCCGGCGGTGTACGCGGGCCCGGACCGGCTGCGCGTCCGCAACCCGTTCCGGGTCGTCGTGCTGCCGTGGGGCGAGATCGCCAGCCTGCGGTCCGGGTTCTCGAACGAGGTCGTCACGAAGGCGGGCGCCAAGTTCCAGCTGTGGTCGGTGCCGGTCTCGCTGCGCGGCCGCAAGAAGGCGGCACGGCGCGAGGCGAAGGCCGCGGCGGAGGCGGCGGGGGCGCAGCGCGGCGGCAGGTCCGGCGCCCTGGGCTTCGGCGGCGGGCTCGGCGGGTTCGGCGGCGGCATGGGCGCGGGCAGCGCCATGCGGGGCGGCGCCGCCCCGAGCGGACCCGCGCGTGCGGAGTCCGACCAGATCATGGCCGACCTGCGCGAGCTGCTGGAGACCAGGGAGCAGGCGGAGTCGGCACAGGGCGAGGTCACCGTGCGCTGGGCGTACGAGGTGATCGGTCCGGTGGCCGCCGGTGCCGTACTCCTGGCGATCCTGCTGGCGACGGGCTGACCGGACGGGCACCGCCCGCCCTCCTCCGTTCCCACCTCTCACCCAGGGATGTCATGACCACGAACGTCCGGGAGCCGTCGGCGCTGCCCGCCTCCGCGATACCCGACGGGTGCGTGGACTGGAACGGGGAGCACGCGCGTGTGTGGGCCGATGCGGCGGTGCCGTGGTGGGTGCCGGTCCGGCCCCGGCGCTGGTCCGTCGAACTGTCGCTCTGGTGCGCCCTGTTCGTCGCCTTCGCCCTGCTGACGACGACGGACCTGCCCCCGGAGCTGGCCACGCTGCTGCCGCTCCAGGCCCTGTGGTGGCTGTGGCGCCCCGAGGCCGTACGGGTCTCCGCGCCCGTTCTGATCACGCTGATCGCGATACGGGCCACCGAACTGTCGTGGCCGGCCCTGGTGTGCGCCGCCCTGCTGGTCCTGGCCTCCGTGACGGCCACCGAACTGCGGGCACGCGCGCGTGCCCGCCAGCGGCACAGCGCCCTGGCGGCGGCGGGCGGTGTCACGGCCCCGCTGCCGGACGCCGACGGGCGGGTGCGGCGGGGCGGGCTCTTCCTCAAGTTCGGGGCCGGCATCGGCGTACCCGGTGTCGTACTGCTGGCCACCTCGGGCCTGTGGGGCGGGGCGAGCGACCGTGAAGTGGCCCTGGAGGAGGGCTTGTTCATCGTCGGCCTCGCCCTCACCCTGCTCCTCTCCGGCACCCTCGGCCGACGCCGGGCGACCGCCCTGCGCACATCACCCGCGCCCGTCCTGCGCGTCCTCGTCGGCAAGGACGACCACGCGGACGCGGTGATCTACGCGACGGACGACACGGAGGCGCTGCGGCCGTTGTTCACGGTCGCGACGAGGGTGGAAACGGAGGGGAAGGTGGACGACGAGGCGGAGGCGGAGGAGCTGGAGGATCTCCTCGACGCGCCCGCGAAGACCGGCGCCCGCGCACCCCTGCGGGAAGCCGTCCTCTACGGCACCCCCTGCGACGGCGCCGAGATCCTGCTGGTCGGCGCCGCGGAGGAGCCCGGCGAACCGCCGGTCGCGGAGTGGTCGACCGGTCCCGTACGACCGTTGCCGGAGGGCGCCGCGCGGCGGCGGCTCGCCCGGGAGAAGCGGGCGGCGCTGCGGGCGGAGGTCCGGGCGGCACGGGACGGGGAACTGGCCGCGACCGTGCGGGCGGGGACCACCGTGGTGCCGGTACGGCGCTGGCGGGCGGGGCCGGTGGACTGGCTGGCGGGCTTCCTGACCGCGCAGTGGTGTCTGGGGTACTTCCTGCTGGGGATCGACCACAGCCTCTGGTTCCGAGGTGTGCTCCTCCTCTTCGGCCTGATGTGCGCCGTCCGCGTCCCCGTGAAACTGCGCTGGCGCGTCACCGCCGACCGCACCGGCGTCTGGCTGAACCGGCTGCGCGCCCCGCGCCACATCCCCTGGGACGACCTCCGGGCGGCCCGCACGGAGTCCTTCGAACTGCAGCTGCGCGTGCGCGACGGCGACGACTGGTCGATGGCCGCGCCCCGCTGGGCCTGGTGGCAACGCCGGCGCGGGCTGATCCATCCCTACGACGCCCTCGCCGCCGAACTCTCCGCGATGATCGCCGACCCCGCCCTGCGTCCCACGGGGGAGAGCGAAGTGGGCGAGCGGGGACGCCAGTTGTGGCCCTTCGCCGTACTCCTCGCGCTGGCCTGGACCGTGTTGCTCGTCACCCGCTGGCTGTCCTGACCGCTGTGCGGGGCGGTGCCCCATGCCGACGCTTCCGTCCGCTTATTGGCAACGTTGTCCAGACCGTGCGGTGAGCGCTTTCCCTGTGCCTGTCCTAGGGGTTACCTAGGGGATACTTCGACATGAAGCGTGGGCCGGGCCACCACATTTGTCTCGTGCCGTTCACTCGTGCCTCAGTAGATTGCTGCTGCCGTCCATAGCGCCGTACCTGCGGGTTTTACTCATCAATGGGCGGCAGGGGTGGGGACATGGAGCGGTCCGGTGAGGCGGCAAGACCTGCCGTCGCGGTGATGGGCATGAGATGTCAGATCGACATCGACGGCCGGGGCGGGTTCGGCTGGCGGCTGGTCGCCCCCAACGGGCGGGCGGTGGCGGTGTCGTTGACCTCGCACGACAGCCACGCGCGATGTCGTACGGCCTTCGTGCGGCTGTGCGCGCGCCACGCCGAGATGGGCGGCGGCATCCAGCACAGCACCGAGGGCGGCGGCTGGGTGTGGGTCGTGTGGGAGACGTCGGGACGGCATCTCGCCGGTGCGGCGCGGACGTACGAGCGGCATGCCACGTGCCGGGCCGCCTACGACCGTTTCCGCGCGATGCTGCCCGAACTGGTGGGTGCGGGGCCGGAGTTATTCGGAGACAGTAGCTGACTTCCGGTCAACTCGCCTGTCCCGCAAGCTAGTTCATCAACTGATACTGCCCCTGGGCGAGTTGGCCATGGTGCGCGCGGGGTGGCCGCAACGGTTGTTGCCCCCAGGGCACCTCTCGTTCACACCTCGGGGTGAGCATGTCAATCGCGGGCCCGGAGCGTCGGGGCCGTGCCTGTGCCGAGACGAACCAGACAGCCGCAGCCCGTGACCGCTCTCGCGGCCGGGCCCGGCGACGACGTGCCGAGACGCCTGTACGCCGACCCGGGTCTGCCCGACCGGATCTTCCGCGTGGTGCTGCGCTCCGGCGGCACCTTCGTGCTGGCCGTCATGCTGCTCGTGGGCGGCTTCCTGCTCTACCGGGCGTGGCTGGCGCTGGACAAGGCCGGCTGGTCCTTCCTCACCACCGCCCAATGGGCCCCGGACCAGGGGAACTTCGGGATCGCGGCCGTGCTCGTCGGTACCGTGCTGATCGCGGTCGTCGCCGTGCTGGTCGCCGTACCGCTGGCCACCGGCGCGGCCCTGTACATCTCGGAGTACGCACCGGCCCGGTTGCGCCGGACGCTGATCAGCACCGTCGACCTGATGGCCGCCGTGCCGTCGGTGGTCTACGGCCTGTGGGGGGTGTTCTTCCTCCAGGACAAGGTGCTGCCGGTCGCCCGCTGGATCTCCACCTACTTCGGCTGGATCCCCGTCTTCGACGTGCGCGGCGCCGACCCAGCCGACCCGCTGGCGCCCGAGAGTCTCTACACCTCCTCGACGTTCATCGCGGGACTCGTCGTCGGCATGATGATCGCGCCGATCGTCTGCTCGATCATGCGCGAGGTCTTCTCCCAGGCCCCCGCCGGTGAGCGCGAGGGCGCCTACGCGCTCGGCGCGACCCGCTGGGGCATGATCCGCAGCGTCGTGCTGCCGTTCGGGCGCGGCGGGATGATCGGCGGCACCATGCTCGGGCTCGGCCGGGCGCTCGGCGAGACCATCGCCATCTTCATGATCATCTCGGTGACCTTCGACATCCAGTGGCACGTCCTGCAGTCCGGCACCAGCTCGATCGCCTCGCTGATCGCACTCCACTACGGCGAGGCCAGCGAGTTCGGCATGTCCGCGCTGATGGCGGCCGGCTTCGCGCTGTTCCTCATGACGCTGATCGTCAACTTCGCGGCCTCCTCCATCGTCGCCCGGTCCCGCTCGGGCGCGACGAGCGACGCCTGACGAACCCCTGCTCTTCCCCCCCAACTCCCCGGTGCCCGCAGCCCGTTACACCACAGCCAGACAGGAATGAGCGACCATGACCGTTGCCCCTGAAGCGCCCGGCGCGCGTCAGGCGACCGGCCGTCCGCGCACCACGCTGCCGGGCCCCGCGCGCACCGCCGAGCCGGGCGGCGAGCGCCGCCGCGCCCTGACCCGGCTGCGCGCCACCGACACGTACGCCGTCGTCGGCGCCGCCGCCTCCGCGCTGTCGCTGACCTGGCTGCTGTTCGCCTGGGTGCTCCCCTTCAACGGCGCGGTCGGCTTCGTCGTCCTGGCGTACGGCCTCTTCCTGCTGGTCTACGCGCTGCTGGTCTCCTTCGACGAGGACGGGCCCGCCATAGTCGACCGGATCGCGGCGGCGGTCGTCCGGTCGATGGGTGTGCTGCTGGTCGTGATCCTCGCGTTCGTCGTCGTGTACGCGCTGGTCGAGGGCCGCAAGGCGCTGGTGCACCTGAACTTCTTCACCCAGGACATGAAGCTGGCGGGACCGCTGGAGCCGCTCAGCGTGGGCGGCGCGCTGCACGCGGCGGCCGGCACCCTCATCATGATCACCATCGCGCTGCTGATCACCGTCCCGGCCGGGCTGGTCTGCGCGGTGTTCCTCACCGAAGTGCCCGGCGGCTACGCCCGGTTCGTGCGCACCATCGTCGAGGCGATGACAGCGCTGCCGTCGATCGTCGCCGGCCTGTTCATCTACGCCACCGTGATCCTGGGCCTCGGCCTGAGCCAGTCGGGTCTCGCCGCCGGGCTCGCGCTCTCGGTGATGATGCTGCCGATCATCATCAGGGCCGCCGACGTCGTCATCCGGCTGGTGCCCGGCACCCTGCGCGAGGCCAGTTACGCGATGGGCACGAGCCGTTGGCGCACGGTGTGGCACGTCGTCCTGCCGACCTGCCGCTCGGGCCTGACCACCGCCGTGATCCTCGGCACCGCGCGCGGTATCGGCGAGACCTCCCCGGTGCTGCTGACCGCGGGCTACACCAACGACCTCAACCTCAACCCGCTGCACGACCCGATGGTCTCCCTGCCGCTGGTCACCTTCGAGTACGTCAAGTCGCCCGAGCCGAACATGATTTCGCGCGGTTTCGGTACGGCCGCTCTGCTGATGACGCTGGTGCTGCTGCTGTTCGTGGCCGCGCGCATCGTCGGCGGGCGCGGACCAGGGCAGTTGAGCCGCCGTCAGGAACACCGGCGCGTCCTCGCGTCGCGACGTGACGCGCGTCGCTTCGACGACCGCCCCGCCCTCTCCGCTCCCAGCCCCAACGCCCTCACCGAACCCGGGAGTTCGTCGTGAAACCCGCCGCTCGATTCCGTCTGGCGGCCACCGTGCTGTCACTGCTGTGCGCCGTGCTCGCCGCCCAACCGTCGTCCGCCGCTGCCGCCTCGTACGCGAAGATCACCGGCTCCGGCTCGACCTGGAGCTCCAACGCGGTCCAGCAGTGGGTCCGCAACGTCAAGGCCAACTACGGCATGACGGTGAACTTCTCGGCCAACGGCTCCTCGCAGGGCCGCCAGCAGTTCAAGAACAACACCGTCGACTTCGCGGTCTCCGAGATCCCCTACGGCCTCAAGGAGCAGGGCGTCACCGAGGTCCCGCCGAGCCGCGGCTACGCCTACATGCCGATCGTGGCCGGCGGTACGGCGTTCATGTACAACCTCAAGATCAACGGCAAGATGGTCACCAACCTGCGGCTCTCCGGCGACGTACTCACCAAGATCTTCACCGGGAAGATCACCCGCTGGAACGACCCCGCGATCGCCGCCGACAACCCGGGCCTGACCATGCCGGCCCGCGCGATCGTCCCGGTCGTCCGCTCGGACGGCTCGGGCACCAGCGCGCAGTTCACCACCTGGATGTCCAAGGAGTACCCGGCGCTGTGGAGCGACTACTGCTCCCGCACCGGGCGCGGCAGCGGCAACTGCGGCATGACCTCGTTCTACCCGCTGCTCAGCGGCTCCACGATGGTCTCCAAGTCCGGCTCGCTCGGCGTCTCCGGCCATGTCCGCCAGCCCTCCGGCGAGGGCGCGATCACCTACGTCGAGTACTCCTACGCCAAGAACACCGGCTTCCCGGTGGCCAAGGTGCTCAACAAGGACAACTACTACGTCGAGCCGACCGCGGCGAGCGTCGCGGTGGCGCTGACCAAGGCCGAGATCAACGAGAACAAGCAGTCCTCGAACTACCTCACCCAGATCCTCGACAACGTCTACACGAACCCGGACGCCCGCACCTACCCGCTGTCCAGCTACAGCTACATGATCCTGCCGACGAAGGTGGAGGCGGGCTTCACCACCGCCAAGGGCAACTCCCTCGGCACGTTCGCCCGTTACTTCCTGTGCGACGGACAGCAGCAGGCGGACGACCTGGGCTACTCGCCGCTGCCGAAGAACCTCGTCGAGGCGGGCTTCGAGCAGATCCGCAAGGTCCCGGGCGCGCCCACCAGCACCATCAACATCAACGACTGCCGCAACCCCACCTTCTCCGGCGGCGTCAACACCCTGACCAAGAACGCCCCTTACCCCAAGTCCTGCGACAAGAAGGGGTCGACGCAGTGCACCACCGGCACGGCCGGCGCGGCGGGCACCGACACCCCGGTGAAGCCCGCGGCCAACGGCGGTAGCACCTCCGGCGGCACCAACTCCTCGACCGGCGGCTCCACTTCGGGCGGTTCCGCCGCCCCGGGCACCACCGGCGGCACCGACACCAACGGCGACGGAAAGCCCGACAGCACCGCGAGCGCCGCGGCCGGCGGCACCTCCGGGGCGTCCATCGACCCCGACACCGGCGAGGTGGTCAGCGGCGACGGGACCGGCACCGGCACCGGCGACACGTCCGTCGTGGCCAACCCGGTCGCCCTCGCCTCCGACAACGGCCTAGGGATGCGCGGCGCCCTGATGGCGCTGTCGGCCGTCCTGCTCGTCGCGGTGGTCGTCGGACCACCGCTCACCGCGCGGATGCTGGCCGCCCGCTCGCGCCGCAGGAGGGAGTTCTGATGAGACGGCTGACGGTACGACGGCGGGTGACCGCGGGCGTGGGCTGTCTGGTGTCCGCCCTGGTGCTGGCGGTGCTGCCGCTGCCCCGGGGAGCGGACCAAGCGCAGGCGGCCACGGCCGAGAGCTCGGCGGTGACCGAGAGCGGGACGAAGGGGCCGTACGACGACTTCTCGAACCTCAAGGTCACCGTGCATCAGACGAAGGACCTGACCGGGCAGGGCGTGCGGGTGACCTGGACGGGCGGGGCGCCGTCCGAGAACTCGTACTCCAACTTCCTTTCGGTCATGCAGTGTTGGGGGGACGAGGCGTCCGGGCCGGACCGTACCCAGTGCGAGTACGGACTCGCGTCGGGCGCGCAGGCGGGAAACGGCCGGTTCGTGTACCAGGGCGGCGGTTCGCTCGGTGATCCGCTGGAGACGGAGTCCGCTACCCCGGTCGACCGGAACGGCACCCACTACGCGCCGTTCCGGCCGGTCGAGGGGCAGGGCGACCCGACCACGAGCGGCACGGACATCACGTACTTCAACGACGGGGACACCAACGCCGTCGCGTTCCTGCCGAACGACGGGAACGGCGGCGGCGACATGTCGTTCGAGCTGAAGTCGGCCGTGGAGCAGCCCGCCCTGGGCTGCGGCGCCCGCACCACCTCGGCCGGCACGATCCAGCCCTGCTGGCTGGTGGTCGTGCCCCGCGGCACCCACAACGCCGGTGGCAGTCCCTACAAGTCGGGCGACGCGGTCTCCTCCTCGCTGAGCCGGTCGAACTGGGACCAGCGCATCGCGTTCCGGCTCGGCTTCGCGCCGGTCACCGACAACTGCGACCCGAGCAAGCCCGAGCGCGGGATCATGGGCTCCGAACTGGCCACCGACGCCGTCACGTCGTGGCAGAGCGCGCTGTGCCGGACCGGCACGTACCGGTTCAACTACACCCAGTCCGGCGAGCAGCAGGCCCGGGACGCCGTGACCTCGGGTGACGCGCTGGCGGGGCTCGCCATGACGGTGGATCCCGTCGAACCGGTCGACGGGGGACCCCAGGTGGTGCACGCGCCGGTCGCGGTCACCGGGCTGACGATCGGCTTCGTCTGGATGTACGACGTCACGGGCGGCACGGTGCCGCTGACGGAGCTCAAGCTCAACCAGAGGCTGCTGGCCAAGGTGCTCACGCAGTCCTATCCCCTCAGCCTGATCAAGCCGGGCGACAAGGTGCCCAGCTACCTCGCCGCCAACCCGGACTCGCTCGTCAAGGACCCGGAATTCCTCAAACTCAATCCCGGTCTCGCGGGCCAGGCGGCCGCCAACACCCCCTTGGGTCTGGCCGTCGCCGTGGACAACACCGACTCCGCCAACCTGGTGTGGAAATACATTCTGGCGGACAACGACGCGAAGGAATTCATCGCGGGGAAAGCCGATCCCTGGGGAATGAAGGTGAATCCCGCGTACGAGAACGGGGTGCTCTCGGATTCCCTGGATTTCTTCCCCAAGACGGATCTCACGCCCACGACCACCCAGTGCGGGGGCGGCTACCCCGATTTCACGTACACCGGCCTTGACGTGGTCCCGTACATGAACGACATGCACGACGCGGCGCTGAAGATACGCCGTGGCTCCATCGGCACCGCGTACAACTGCGATTTCACCACCCTTCCGACGAAGCCGGCCGCGATCGACCGCCCGATTCCCACGCAGCAGCGCCAGTTCGGCCTGGTCGACAACGCCTCCGCGGTGCGTTACCTGCTGGGCGCCGCCGCCCTGCCGAACGCCGACGGGCAGTACGTCAAGCCCACCACCGACTCCCTGCTCAAGGCCGTCGCCGAGATGCCCGACTCCGACGTGTCCGGCGTCAAGGCGCCCGCCCCCGGCAGCATGAAGGACGGCGCCTATCCGCTGACCGCCGTGGTCTACGCGGCGGCCTCCCTCGACCAGGCCAAGGACGCCCGCCTCGACTACGCCAGGGTGATGCGCTACGCGGCCGGGGACGGCCAGACCCAGGGCACCGTGAAGGGCCAACTGCCGTACGGATACGCCCCGTTGCCCACGGCGATGCGCACGCAGGCGCAGCAGGCGGCGGCCCGGCTGGAGAAGGGCGTGCCGGACGCCGACGGGTCCGCCGGCGGTACGTCGTCCGGAGGCGGCGGCGACCTGAGCGGCACCGGCAGCGGCGGCTCGGTGTCCGGCGGTGCGGACGGTGGCGTCGGCGGTGCCACCGGCGCCGGTGCGGGCAGCACCTCGGGCGCCACCGCCGACGCCTCGGACACCGCCAGGCCCTCCACCGCCCCGACGGAGACCGACCCGGCCAGGCAGAACGTTGCCCAGTCCGGCGGCGCCACACCGTCGGAGGTGCTCGGGATCGTCCGCTGGGTCCTGCTCGGCGTCCTCGTCGCCGGCGGAGCGGCCGCCCTCGCGGGCCCGGTCGCGCTGCGCCTCTCGACGCGGCGTCGGGCGGCCGCCGACTGAGTTTCCCGGGTGTCCGGATTTCCCGGGGCGCATTCCGTCCCCGGGAAATCCGCACACCGTCGGGTGAATTCCCTTGGAGTCACTTAGGAAAGGGAGTCGTAACCTGATGACCGGCTGGAATTAGTGGTCCTGGGAAGCGATTCTACGGAATTGTTCTGCGTGGCCGGCCGACGGGCCGGTGGCGAAAGAGATCCGGATTCTTCTTGTGCGTCTTCCGCTTGTACGTCCTTTGCTCGATCCGTTTCCACGGAGGAGAACCCAAGTGAACGTCAAGACCCGCCTGCGTATCGGTGCCGGTGTCGGAGCGGTCGCCCTCGGCCTCGGAGCCCTGGCCGCCCCCGCCTACGCGGACCCCGGCTCGGCCACCGACTACCGTCAGCTCGCCGGTGTCGGCTCCGACACCACCCAGGACGTCGTGAACGCCCTGGGCGACGCGATCACGAACAGCAGCGGCAAGGTCATCGCCTCGTGGAACGCCACCGGCACGACCCCGATCACGACCAAGGCGACCGGCAGTTGCACGATCCCGCGTCCCGACGGCTCCGGCGCCGGCATCACGGCCCTCAACGCCGCCGTCGACGGCTCCACCGGCTGTGTGGACTTCGCCCGCTCCTCGCGCGGCCCGAACAACACCACCACCACGGACCTGACGTTCATCCCGTACGCCAAGGACGCGGTGTCCTGGGTCAAGCAGGACGGCAGCGCGCTGCCCGACAACCTGACGACCGCCCAGCTCAAGGCGATCTACGAGTGCACCCTGACCACGCTCAACGGCGTCACGCTGACCCCGATCCTGCCGCAGTCGGCCTCCGGCACCCGCGCCTTCTTCCTCAGCTCCATCGGGGTGACGGCCCCCGGCTCCTGCGTCACGTCCGACTCCACGATCCAGGAGAACGACGGCTCGGCCGTGGACAGCGCCGGTGACATCTTCCCGTACTCGGTGGCCCAGTACACCGCCCAGGAGACCCTGGTCACGGACGACCGCCGTGGCTCCGCGGTGCTCGGCTCCGTCAACGGAGTCGGCGCGCGCAACGACGACCTCACGCTGAACCTGGACTTCCCCTACCTGCGGAACGTCTACAACGTCGTCCCGACCGCCAAGCTGTCGGACTCCCTGATCGCGGCCACCTTCGTGGGCACCGGCTCCGCGGTCTGCCAGAACACCTCCACCATCACCGACTACGGCTTCGGCGCCCTCGGCACCGACTGCGGCAGCACGACCCTCAAGGGCGAGAGCTGAGCACCGTCCAGTAGCCGCGCACCGGCCGGGCACCCCCGTGGGTGCCCGGCCCTGTCGGCGTATTCATCCACGACCCGAACCCCGTGGGGGGACCACCACATGACTCACCGTCTCGCACACCTCAGATCCCCAGTGGCCCTGTTGAGCTGCTGCGCGCTGCTGTTCGCCGCCCTGGCCGGGGTCCTCGCCCTCTCGGGTCGGGCACAAGCGGCCACGACACTGGGCAAGTTCACGGTCGCACCGGCCACCGGCAGCATCTCGGACAACCCCATGACCACCTCGGTCACGTCGAGCGCGGGCTGCCCGAACACCGCCCAGGTCACGGCCGTCCTCAAGGTGTACAAGCCGACCGACTCCGCCGTGCAGACCAACCTCGCCCAGAGCGTCACCAAGCCCCCGCTCGGCACCGCCCCCTTCACCGTGGACATGAAGGCGCTGGCCGGGACCACCGCGAAGAGCCTGGAGCAGGCGCTGCGGGTGTGGATCCCCGACGGGTCCCTCGACGGCACCTACACCCTGGGCCTGGGCTGCGGCGGCGGCACCACCGCCGACGGCTTCCTCGCCAAGGTCCGGGTCACGGGCACCAGTTGGGCCCTGCTCGAACAGCAGCCCACGTCCCTCGCCCTGACCGCGGCCTCCGGCGTCCAGGTCGGCGGCGACCTCAAGCTCACCGCCGCGGTGACCCCGGCCGCGGCCGGCTCCGTCGAGTTCAAGAACGGCGACACGTCGCTCGGTACGGCGGCGGTCGCGGACGGCAAGGCCGAACTCACCGTCAAGGCACCGGCGATCGGCGGCCTCACGACGTACGGCGCCGTGTTCACCCCCACCGACCTCGACGCGTACGCCGGCTCCGAGGCCACCGTCACCCCGACCGTCGACTACGCCATCTCCGCCAAGGACGCCGACGGCAAGGCCCTCGCGGCCGACCCCACGCTGGCCATCGGCCAGAAGGTGAAGGTCACCGTCCAGGGCTTCACGCCGGGGGCCACCGTGGGCGTGACCCTCACCGGTTCCAACGCGACCTACGCCGATGTGACCGCGGGTGCCGACGGGGCCGTCACGGACTACGCGTTCACCGTGCCCGACGCCCTGCCCAACGGCGACCACGGCCTCCACTTCACCGAGAAATCGGGCGTGTTCGGGTCCTTCGCCTTCGTCAGCACCGACGCGGCCACCTCCAGCCCGAGCCCCAGCGACAACCCCGACCTCACCGTGACCGACGAGGACGGCACCGACCTCGGCACCGACCCGGCCCTCGAACCCGGCCAGAAGGTGAAGATCACCGCCCGGGGCTACACCGCGAGCGCCGCGGTCAAGGTCACCCTCGCCGACAGCGACGCGACCTTCACGGACGCCAAGGCCAACTCGGCCGGAACCGTGGACAGTTACGCGTTCACCGTGCCGAGCGACATCGCCGACGGCGACCACACGCTGACGCTCGCCGAGGACGGGACCGACGGGCACAGCGTTGCCTTCGCGTTCACGACCGGCGACGACTCCAGCGAATCCCCCTCGCCCACCCCGTCCGACACCACTTCCGGCGGCACGGACACCGGCGGCTCCACGAGCGGCGGTTCGGACACGGGCGGCACGACGGGCGGTGACAGCGGCACCGGAACCGGTTCGGGCACCGGGTCCATGGCGGCCACCGGCACCGAGGCCGGCGCGATCGGCCTGGCCTCGCTGGCGTTCCTCGCCGCGGGTTCGGCGCTCGTCCTGCACATGCGCCGCAAGGGTCTGCTGACCTTCGGCACCGGCGACACCCCGCACCACCGCTGACCGGCCGGGCGGGTGGGGCCGGAGGCGTACACCGACACGCCCCCGCCCCACCCGGCCACCGCACGAGACGCCGTACGAGACGCCGTACGAGACGCCGTACGAAGGAAACCGTCCCGCTCGCTTCGAGGAGCGCACCCCGTGACCACGCTCGCCCCGCCCCCGGCCGGCGCGTCGGCGCCGACCGACGGCCCGCCACCGCCCCCGCCGACCACGCAGCCGCGGCAGGAGACCCCGCGGCCCCCCGCCCGCCCCGGGCTCGCACTCGCCGGGGCGGCCCTGTGCGTCCTGGCCGCCGTGCTCCTCGGCTTCGCCGCGAACCTCACCGTCGTCGGCCACCTCCAGCACGCCCGGAACCAGCGGACCGCGTACGACGAACTCCGCAAGGAACTCGCCCTGGGCACCGCCCCCGTGGGCCAACGCGACTACGAGGGACGGATGTTGAAGCCGGGCGCGCCCGTCGCCCTGCTGCGCATTCCCGCCCTCGGCATCAAGGAGGTCGTCGCCGAGGGCACCACCTCCGAGGTCCTGATGTCGGGCCCGGGCCACCGCCGGGACACCCCGCTGCCCGGCCAGGCCGGCACGTCGGTGATCATGGGCCGCCAGTGGGGCTACGGCAGCCCCTTCCTCGACCTGCACAACCTGCCCGTCGGAACGGCCGTCGAGCTGACCACCGGCCAGACCAAGGCCGTCTACCAGGTCACCGGCATCCGCCGCGCCGGCGACCCGCTGCCCACCCCCATCGGCCAGGGACAGGGCCGGCTCACCCTGATCACCGCCACCGGCGGCCCGTACACCCCGAGCGGTGTGCTGCGGGTGGACGCCAGGCTGATCACCCCCGTGCAGGCCAACCCGCCGCGCGACCTGCGCGCCGGCTGGATATCCGCCTCCGAAGAGGCACTCGGTGGCGACGGCAGCGCCTGGCTCCGCGTCTTCCTCTGGTCCCAGGGCCTGTTGCTCGCCGCTCTGCTCGCGGTGGTCGCCCACCGGGTCTGGGGTCGCTGGCAGACCTGGATCTGCGCGGGTCCCCTGCTGCTCGCCCTGGGCCTCGCCGACTCCGGGGCCATCGTCTCCCTGCTGCCGAACCTCCTCTGAACCACCCCACCCCGTACGGGAGTTGACCTCACCACATGTCCACCGACCTCACCGACACACTCATCCAACGGCCGGTGTCCCTCTCCGGTCAGGGCCCCGCGAGCCTGCGCGCCGACTCGGTCTCCGCCTGGTTCGCCGACCACAAGGTCCTCGACCGGGTCTCGCTCACGATGCCCGCCCGCGAGGTCACCGCGCTCATCGGCCCCTCCGGCTGCGGCAAGTCGACCTTCCTGCGCATCCTCAACCGCATGCACGAACTGATCGGCTCAGCCTCCCTGGCCGGCCGGGTCCTCCTCGACGACGAGGACATCTACGACCGCGGCCGCCGCATCACCCACGCCCGCCGCCAGATCGGCATGGTCTTCCAGAAGCCCAACCCCTTCCCCGCCATGTCGATCTACGACAACGTCCTCGCCGGCCTCAAGCTCAACGCCATCAAGGCGAGTCGCGACGGCAAGGACGACCTGGTCGAGGAGTGCCTGATCAAGGCGGGCCTGTGGAAGGAGGTCAAGGACCGCCTCCGCCAGCCGGGCGGCGCGCTCTCCGGCGGCCAGCAGCAACGCCTGTGCATAGCAAGGTCGTTGGCGGTACGCCCTCGGGTCCTCCTCATGGACGAACCCTGCTCGGCGCTCGACCCGACCTCCACCCGGCGCATCGAGGAGACCATCGCCGAGCTCAAGTCCGAGGTCACGATCGTCATCGTCACCCACAACATGCAGCAGGCCGCCCGTGTCTCGGACAGCTGCGCCTTCTTCCTCGCCTCGCAGAACACCCCGGGCGTGATCGTCGAGCACGGGGACACCCAGGCGATGTTCAACTCGCCCCAGGACGAACGGACTTCGGACTACGTGAACGGACGGTTCGGATGACGGCAGGGCCGGGAGCGAGGCGGCTGGTGGGCGTGGCGGCGGCGGTCCTGCTCGTGGCCGGGTGCGGGGCAGGGGCGCGGGCCACGGACACGGCGGCCGGACGACCGGCCACGACGACCGCCCCGGCCGCCCTCGCACCACCGGTGCCGCCCGCGCCCGCCCCGACGGCCTCCTCGGCCACTCCGCGCCCCCGTACACCGGCATCGGTCCCAGCCCTCCCGTCCACCTCCGAGGCCCGGGTACCCGGCCCGGACCTCTCCCGGAAGACCCCGTCCGCCGCTCCCACCCGTACGCCCACGCGGTCCGCCGGCCCTGGCACCGACACGGCGACGACCGGCCGCCCCACCGTCACCACGATCCGGATCGGCGGCTGGTCCTCGACCGTGGTCCGGGGCGACCAGGCGGAGGTCGACGCGTGTCGGCACGCCGTGCAGTGGACGGGCCCCGCGATCGGCACCGAGGACGGCTACGAACTGCGGACCGTGGTGATCGTCGGCCACGACTACTGCCGCTTCGACCGCTTCGCCACGCTGCCCGTCGGCACCAGGGTCGACATCAGTACCCCGCGCGGGAGTTGGACGTACAAGGTCTACGCCCACTACGTCACCCCGGGCCGGGGCGTCCCGGCGGCGGGCCTCTACTGGGGCGACCTCACCCTCCAGTCCTGCGTGGGACCGGACACGGGGTTCAGTTACCTGATGCGTGTCCCGGTGAATCCGGGGGAGCCGGGCTGACGTGACGGTGTCTCAGATACCGGCCGCCGCCGACAGGTCCCGCTTGATCGTCGCGAGGGTCTCGGCGGCCTGGGCGCGGGCGGCCGGGAGGTCGGCGTGCGCGGCGACCGGCACCACGACCTCCAGGTAGCACTTCAGTTTGGGCTCGGTGCCGCTGGGCCGGACGATGACCCGGGCGCCGTCGAGGGTGTAGCGCAGGCCGTCCGTGGGGGGCAGCCTGTCGGTCCCCTCGTTCAGGTCCTCGGCCTTGGTGACGGCCAACCCGGCGAGCGCGGTGGGGGGTTGCTCGCGCAGCCGCCGCATGGCGTCCGCGATGACGGTCAAGTCCTCGACGCGGACGGAGAGTTGATCGGTGGCGTGCAGCCCGTGCTCCACGGCGAGATCGTCGAGGAGGTCGAGCAGATCGCGCCCCTCGGCCTTCAACTCCGAAGCCAGTTCGGTGATGAGGAGGGCGGCGGTGATGCCGTCCTTGTCGCGCACGCCGTCCGGGTCCACGCAGTAGCCGAGGGCTTCCTCGTAGCCGTAGCGAAGGCCCTCCACCCGGGCGATCCACTTGAAGCCGGTGAGGGTCTCTTCGTAGGGGAGACCCGCCTTCTCGGCGATACGGCCGAGGAGGGACGAGGAGACGATCGACTCGGCGAAGGTGCCCTGGGCGCCGCGCCGGACGAGGTGGGCGGCGAGGAGGGAGCCGACCTCGTCGCCGCGGAGCATGCGCCAATCGCCGTCCGCTTTCACGGCCGCGGCGCAGCGGTCGGCGTCAGGGTCGTTGGCGATGATCAGGTCGGGGTCCGTGGCGCGGGCCTGTGCGAAGGCGAGGTCCATCGCGCCGGGCTCCTCCGGGTTGGGGAACGCGACGGTCGGGAAGTCCGGGTCGGGCTCGGCCTGTTCGGCGACGAGCACAGGCTCGGGGAAACCGGCCCGCGCGAACGCGGCCAGCAGCACGTCCTTGCCGACGCCGTGCATCGCCGTGTAGACGGTGCGGGCGGTACGGGGGGAGTCCGGGGCGAGGACGGCGTCGGTGCGGGCGAGGTAGGCGTCGAGGACGGCGTCGTCGAGGGTTTCCCAGCCGGTGTCCGGACGGGCCACGTCGTGCAGGGAGTTGACAGCCTCGATCTCGGCGGCGATCTCCGCGTCGGCCGGGGGCACGATCTGGGAGCCGTCGCCGAGGTAGACCTTGTAACCGTTGTCCCGGGGCGGGTTGTGGCTGGCGGTGACCTCGACGCCCGCGATCGCGCCCAAGTGCCGTATGGCGAAGGCGAGTACGGGGGTGGGGAGGGGGCGGGGCAGTACGGCGGCCTTGAGTCCCGCGCCGACCATCACGGCGGCGGTGTCGCGGGCGAAGTCGGCCGACTTGTGGCGGGCGTCGTAGCCGATGACGACGGTTCCGGTCCCGTCGGTGTGGCCGTTCGCCTTCAGGTACGCGGCGAGTCCGGCGGCGGCCCGGATGACGACCGCGCGGTTCATCCGCATGGGCCCGGCGCCGAGTTCGCCCCGCAGGCCGGCGGTGCCGAACTGAAGCGTGCCGCTGAAGCGCTCGGCGAGCTCGGCGACGTCCCCTGCGTCGATGAGCTTGGCGAGCTCGTCACGGGTGTCCGCGTCGGGGTCCTCGGCGAGCCAGGTCCTGGCCCGCGCGATGAGTTCGTCGTCGTGCACGTCGGGGCAACCTCTCGTGGGGTATGTCGGTTTTACGTCAGCGGGTTCCAGGGGGCGGGAGCCCCCTGGGGACGGTGCTTACAACCGCCCGAGCACCTGGGCCAGCAGGGAGCCCATCTGCGTGGCGGAATCCCGGCCCGCCTGGAGGACTTCCTCGTGGTTCAGGGGCTCGCCCGTCATACCCGCGGCGAGGTTCGTCACCAGGGAGATACCCAGCACCTCCGCACCGGCCTCACGCGCGGCGATCGCTTCCAGCACCGTGGACATGCCCACCAGGTCCGCCCCGATCACCCGGGCCATGCGGATCTCGGCCGGAGTCTCGTAGTGCGGCCCGGGGAACTGGGCGTAGACACCCTCCTCCAGCGCCGGGTCGATCTCCTTGCACAGGGCGCGCAGCCGAGGCGAGTACAGATCGGTGAGGTCGACGAAATTGGCGCCGACGATGGGGGACGTGGCGGTGAGGTTGATGTGGTCGCTGATCAGCACGGGCTGGCCGGGCCGCATGCCCTCGCGGAGCCCCCCGCAGCCGTTGGTCAGCACGATGGTCTTGCAGCCGGCGGCGACGGCGGTACGCACGCCGTGCGCGACGGCGGCGACCCCGCGGCCCTCGTAGTAGTGGGTACGCCCGAGAAAGACCAGCGCGCGCTTGTCACCGATCCCGTACGAGCGGATGCGACCGCCGTGGCCCTCGACGGCCGGCGGCGGGAAACCGGGCAGCTCGGTGACGGGGAAGTCGGCCTCGGGTACGCCGAGCGCGTCGACGGCCGGTCCCCAGCCGGAGCCCATCACAAGGGCGACGTCGTGGGTCTCGGCGCCCGTCAGTTCGCGCAGGCGCGTGGCGGCGGCGTCAGCGGCGGCATGGGGGTCGCCCTGGATGTCGTCCGGAAGAAGAGATGCGTTCACGCGGATGAGCGTAGCTGGTCTGGGCCTACGCGCGTAGATGACAGAGCGCACGGGATGGCGATCGTTGTCTTGTCGTTTCCAACGAGACCTGTGACGGGCGTTATGTGTGGGAAGCCCTCAGCAGGGCCGCTTCCGCAGCTCCATCACATAGTCGTGCGGGGCGCCCGCGGACTCGGCGGCATCGGCGAGCTCACCGAGATAACGGGCGGACGGGAGCCCTCCCTCGTACCCGTTCAGCACGTACACCCAAGCGGGTTCCTCGCCCTCCAGCGTGTGCACCCGCACCCGCATCCGGCGGTAGACGTCGAGGCCGACGCCCTCCCACCGGTCCATGGAGTCCTCGTCGGGCGGCGCGATCTCGTACAGCGCGACGAAGACCTGGGAGCGCGGGGCCTCCACGATCGTCGCGAGCGCGCCCTCCCAGCCCATGTGCTCGCCGCCGAAGGTCAGCCGCCACCCGTTCAGCCAGCCCGTGGCGCGCAACGGCGAGTGCGGGGCGCGGCGGGTCATCAGCCGCGCGTCGAGATTGCCGGCGTACGCGGCGTAGAGCGACATGCTTCGAGAGTACGGCAGCGAAACCACCCGTCACTCCCGTAACCGGCGGTACCGGCACCGCCGCCGCGAGTGCCGCCCGCCACCCAGGGCACCTTCCGCAGGCTGTGTCTTTTTCTAACCGGTTATCTGAGGTGAAGGTGGTTAGTTTTGCCCCCGGCTTCCTGGGACCCCCCGTGCCCCCGGGCGGAAGCACCTTGAAGCGTGCGGGACAATGGGGTACGTGACTCGGATCGTGATCATCGGTGGCGGACCCGGCGGCTATGAAGCGGCGCTGGTGGCAGCGCAGCTCGGCGCGGAGGTGACCGTCGTCGACTGCGACGGTCTGGGCGGGGCGTCGGTACTGACCGACTGCGTCCCGTCGAAGACCCTTATCGCGACGGCCGAGGTGATGACCACCTTCGACTCGTCGTACGAGGAACTCGGCATCATCGTCGCCGACGACACCCCACCGCTGGAACAGGCGGCCCGGGTCGTCGGCGTGGACCTCGGCAAGGTCAACCGCCGTGTGAAGCGCCTCGCGCTCGCCCAGTCGCACGACATCACCGCCTCCGTGACCCGGGCCGGCGCCCGCGTCATGCGCGGCCGGGGCCGGCTCGACGGCATGCAGGCCATCGACGGTTCCCGCAAGGTCGTCGTGAAGGCGGCCGACGGCACCGAGGAGACCCTCGTCGCCGACGCCGTCCTCATCGCGACCGGCGGCCACCCCCGCGAGCTGGACGACGCCCGCCCGGACGGCGAGCGCATCCTGAACTGGACCCAGGTCTACGACCTCACCGAACTCCCCGAAGAGCTGATCGTGGTCGGCTCCGGTGTCACGGGTGCCGAGTTCGCCGGCGCCTACCAGGCCCTCGGCTCCAAGGTCACCCTCGTGTCGTCCCGCGACCGGGTCCTCCCCGGAGAGGACCCGGACGCAGCCGCCGTACTCGAAGACGTCTTCCGGCGCCGCGGCATGAACGTCATGGCCCGCTCGCGCGCCCAGTCCGCCAAGCGCGTCGGCGACAAGGTCGAGGTCGTCCTCGCCGACGGCCGCGTCATCACCGGCTCGCACTGCCTCATGGCCGTCGGCGCCATCCCGAACTCCGAGGGCATGGGCCTGGAGGAGGCGGGCGTCAGGCTCCGCGACTCGGGCCACATCTGGACCGACAAGGTCTCCCGTACGACCGCTCCTGGCGTGTACGCCGCCGGTGACGTGACCGGCATCTTCGCGCTCGCCTCGGTGGCCGCGATGCAGGGCCGTATCGCGATGTACCACTTCCTGGGCGACGCGGTGGCCCCGCTGAACCTGAAGACGGTGTCGTCGAACGTCTTCACCGACCCCGAGATCGCCACGGTCGGCTACTCCCAGGCCGACGTAGACGGCGGCAAGATCGACGCCCGCGTGGTCAAGCTCCCCCTCCTCCGCAACCCGCGCGCGAAGATGCAGGGCATCCGGGACGGCTTCGTCAAGATCTTCTGCCGCCCGGGCACCGGCATCATCGTCGGCGGTGTGGTCGTGGCGCCTCGCGCCTCGGAACTGATCCACCCCATCTCGATCGCCGTCGACAACAACCTGACGGTCGAACAGATCGCGAACGCCTTCACCGTCTACCCGTCTCTTTCGGGCTCGATCGCCGAGGTGGCCCGCCAGCTCCACACGCGGAAGGCGACGGGCGAAGTCTGAGCCGAAACGGACTCCCCGCTGGTCACGGGGAGTTGTCGACCATTCGGGCGGCATAGGCGGCGAGACTAGGCCCTATACCACTTCCGGTCCCGCTGTACGAACAACTTCCGTTATTCGGCGCAAACACCTGAAAGCAGACGGTCGTTGGGGTTACTGTCAGTTTCGTGTTCGCTGCAGAACGTCGCCAATTGATCCTCGAAATGGTGCGAGCGAATGGGGCCGTATCGCTCCGTGAGCTCGCCCGCGTCGTCCAGACCTCCGAAGTGACCGTACGGCGGGACGTGCGCGCACTGGAGGCAGAAGGACTCCTCGACCGCCGGCACGGCGGTGCGGTATTGCCGGGCGGGTTCACGCGAGAATCCGGCTTTCCGCAGAAATCGCATCTCGCGACCGCCGAGAAGACGGCCATCGCCGATCTCGCCGCGAGCTTCGTCGAAGAGGGCGAAGCGATCGTGGTGGGGGCGGGTACCACCACCCAGGAACTGGCCCGCCGACTCGCCCGGGTCCCCGGACTGACCGTGGTCACCAACTCCCTTCTGGTGGCCCAGGCGTTGGCCCATGCCAACCGCGTGGAGGTCGTCATGACCGGCGGCACCCTGCGCGGCTCCAACTACGCGCTGGTCGGGTCGGGGGCGGAACAGTCCCTCCAGGGCCTACGCGTCTCCCGGGCCTTCCTCTCCGGAAGCGGCCTGACCGCCGAACGCGGCCTCTCCACGTCCAACATGCTCTCCGCGTCCGTCGACCGGGCCCTCGTCCAGGCGGCCGCCGAGGTCGTCGTCCTGGCCGACCACACCAAGCTCGGTACGGACACCATGTTCCAGACCGTGCCCACGGACGTCATCACCCGCCTCGTCACCGACGAGCCCCCGGCCCACGACGACCGCGCCGCCACGGAGTTGCAGGCGCTGGCCGACCAGGGGGTGCAGATCGCTGTCGCGGGCGGTTCGGGAGCCCAGGGGGGTGATCAGACCCCGACGCGCGACCAACGCCGCCGGGATGTCCCCCTCCCGGCACCGCGACGGGGTCAAGTACCGGGCGGGGGACCGGGGTTGAGGTCGGCCGGCGTCCTGGGCGGGGAGTCCCCCGAGCGGGAGCGCGCGGCAAGGGTGGCAGATCTGCGCAGGCGTTGACCGAGGGTCCGGTTGTCGGGTGCAGGCCCGGTGGGGGCTGGTCGCGCAGTTCCCCGCGCCCCTAAAAGACATGGGCCGACCCGCGTTTTCAAGGGGGCGCAGTTCCCCGCGCCCTTAAAAGCAGGTCGGCTGCAACGGGCCCGTCTTTTTAGGGGCGCGGGGAACTGCGCGACCAGCCACGACGGCGCCGCACCCGAAAACCGAACCCGCGTTACGGCTTCAACCCGCGCAACGTCAACGTCAGCAACCTGTCCGCCAGTTCAGGATCCCCAGGGTTTCCCTCAGCCGCCAAAGCGATCGCGTGGGTCAGCTGGAGAAGGTCACCGATCTCGACATCCCCGCGTACGTCACCCGCCTCCTGCGCCCGGACCAGCAGCGCGCTCCCCGCCTCCCGGATGGGCCCGCTGCACCTGGCCAACGCCGACGAGTCGTCGTAGGCGACGGCCATCAACGTCCGCGACAGCCCCCGGTACTCGCTGGAGTGGGTCACCATCTCCCGCAGCCAGGTCACCAGAGCAACACACGGCTGCGGAGCCAACAGCAACTCCCGGGACCGCGCGAGGAGTTCACTCGCCGCGTCCTCGAACACCGCGCTCATCAGGGACTGCCGATTGGGAAAGTGCCGGTACAGCGTGCCGATACCGACCCCCGCACGCCGAGCCACGTCCTCCAGAGACGCGTCCGTACCGTGCGCGGCAAAGCACACCCGCGCCTCGGCAAGCAGCCGCTCGTAGTTGCGACGGGCATCCGCGCGCAGCCCGACAGGCGGCTTGGCCATGGCTCCCACCTGCCCTCCTCGACTGGTTCCCTCAGCATGCCAGGCGTTGATGACAGAAGTGCCCGGCGAAGACAGGCTGTTCCTGTCCGCCGGGCACCTCTGGACGTGCGGTGGGGTCAGTCCTTGATCTCGCAGATCGCCGCGCCGGACGTGATGGACGCCCCGACCTCCGCGCCAAGTCCCTTGACCGTGCCGGACTTGTGCGCGTTCAGCGGCTGTTCCATCTTCATCGCCTCGAGTACGACGATGAGGTCGCCCTCCTTGACCTCCTGGCCCTCCTCGACCGCGACCTTGACGATCGTGCCCTGCATCGGGGAGGCGAGGGTGTCGCCCGAGGCGACGGGGCCGGACTTCTTGGCCGCGCGGCGCTTCGGCTTGGCGCCCGCCGCGAGGCCGGTGCGGGCCAGGGACATGCCGAGCGAGACCGGGAGGGAGACCTCCAGGCGCTTGCCGCCGACCTCGACGACGATCGTCTCGCGGTCCGCGTCCTCGTCCGCCTCGGCGTCCGTGGGGGCCGCGAAGGGCTTGATCTCGTTGACGAACTCGGTCTCGATCCAGCGGGTGTGGACCGTGAACGGGTCGGCGGAGCCGGTGAGTTCGGGGGCGAACGCCGGGTCCTTGACGACCGCGCGGTGGAAGGGGATGGCCGTGGCCATGCCCTCGACGGTGAACTCGTCCAGCGCACGCGCGGCGCGCTGCAGCGCCTGCTCGCGGGTCGCGCCGGTGACGATCAGCTTGGCCAGCAGCGAGTCCCACGCCGGGCCGATGACCGAGCCCGACTCGACACCGGCGTCCAGGCGGACGCCCGGGCCGGTGGGTGCCGCGAACGTGGTGACGGTGCCGGGCGCGGGCAGGAAGCCGCGGCCCGGGTCCTCGCCGTTGATGCGGAACTCGAAGGAGTGGCCGCGCAGTTCGGGGTCGCCGTAGCCCAGTTCCTCGCCGTCGGCGATGCGGAACATCTCGCGGACGAGGTCGATGCCGGCGACCTCCTCGGTGACCGGGTGCTCTACCTGGAGGCGGGTGTTGACCTCCAGGAAGGAGATCGTGCCGTCCTGGCCGACGAGGAACTCGACGGTCCCGGCGCCGACGTAGCCGGCCTCCTTGAGGATCGCCTTCGAGGAGGCGTACAGCTCGGCTACCTGGGCCTCGGAGAGGAACGGCGCGGGCGCCTCCTCGACCAGCTTCTGGTGGCGGCGCTGGAGGGAGCAGTCACGCGTCGAGACGACGACCACGTTGCCGTGGGAGTCGGCCAGGCACTGGGTCTCCACGTGCCGCGGCTTGTCCAGGTAGCGCTCGACGAAGCACTCGCCGCGGCCGAAGGCGGCGACCGCCTCGCGCACCGCGGAGTCGTACAGCTCGGGAACCTCTTCGAGCGTCCGGGCGACCTTCAGCCCGCGACCGCCGCCACCGAAGGCGGCCTTGATCGCGATGGGCAGCCCGTGCTGCTCGGCGAACGCGACGACCTCGTCCGAGCCCGACACCGGGTCCGGCGTACCGGCCACCAGCGGGGCACCGGCGCGCTGCGCGATGTGCCGGGCGGCGACCTTGTCGCCGAGGTCCCGGATCGCCTGCGGCGGCGGACCGATCCAGATCAGGTCCGCGTCGAGGACCGCCTGGGCGAACTCGGCGTTCTCCGACAGGAATCCGTAGCCGGGGTGGATGGCGTCGGCACCGGACTCGCGGGCCGCGCCCAGGACCTTGCCGATGTCCAGGTAACTGCTCGCCGGTGTGTCACCGCCCAGGGCGAACGCCTCATCCGCGGCGCGGACATGCAGAGCGTCCCGGTCCGGGTCGGCGTATACGGCCACGCTCGCGATCCCGGCGTCCCGGCAGGCCCGGGCTACGCGGACAGCGATTTCGCCACGATTGGCGATGAGCACCTTGCGCACGATTGAGGCTCCCTCCTTGAAACAAGCCGAGTTTAGGGACTGCCGACACGGCGCATCGACCCGTCCCCAGTGGTGAGCTTGCCCACACGGAGCGTGATGCGAGGCCTGCTCGACCCGCGAAATCCCTTGTCGCACCTCGGTACGCAGGACTCCTCGTGGAAACCCTAGCTCTCCGGTGTGGGCAAGGTCTCTGTGAGAGCGTGCCGCGTGCCACGCCGTTTCTTTGTGGAGTCCCTACGAATGGCCCAATGATTCTTTGCCCCCAACACAACCCTTGTCCCGCGGTTTACCCGTTAGTAGCGTTCGGGTTGTCTCGAACGTACTTGAGGTAACCAGGCTCTTGATCGAGCGGTAGTGGGAAGTGGGTGGAGCCGGTGGTGCGCAGGCCGGTGGCATGGATCTTGGCGCTCGTCCTCTTCGTGGAGGCGCTCGGAGTGGCCGCGCTGAACTGGTTCCTGGGGATCGTCGTCGACCGCCAGGACATGTCCCTGGCCGGCCTCGACCCGGACGCGATGTCCGTCTCCTCGAAGGTCGGCGGCATAGTCTTCGGCCTCTACTTCGCCCTGTGCGGAGTGGTCGCCCTGCTCGTCGCCCTGCGCGACCGGGCGCCGGCCGGCTTCGGCCGCATCCTGCTGATCAGCGTGGCGGTCGTGCACGGCCTGCTGGGCGCGTTCGCGTGGGGCCTGGTGGGCCCGGGAGCGTTCGTGTCCATGGTGGTGGTGCTCGCCCTGGTCGTCCTGCTCCTGATGACGTACGACCGCATGGAGGCCCCGTCCGAGGGGAGGCCCGAGCAGGGCGAGAGCGAGGGCCCGGGGCCGATCGCTCCGCCGGCCGCCCCCAGCCCCTCCTGATCATCCCTCCCGGGGTGTCCACAACTCCGTGATGCCGACGCCCAGTTGGGCCAGCAGCCGGCGAACCAGCGGCAGGCTGATGCCGATCACGTTGCCGTGGTCGCCGTCGATGCCCTCGATGAACGGTGCGGAACGGCCGTCGAGCGTGAACGCCCCTGCCACGTAAAGGGGTTCGCCCGAGGTGACGTACGCGGCGACCTCGGCGTCGGTCGGTTCGCCGAAGCGGACGACGGTGGACGCGGTCGCCGAGACGTACCGGCCGCTCGTCGTGTCGTAGACGCAGTGTCCGGTCTGGAGCGTCCCGGCCCGCCCGCGCATCGCCTTCCAGCGGGCGGTGGCCTCCTCGGCGTCGGCGGGCTTGCCGAGGGCCTCGCCGTCGAGGTCGAGGACGGAGTCGCAGCCGATCACGAGCGCGCCCTTGACCTCGGGCTTCGCGGCGACGACGGAGGCCTTGGCCTCGGCGAGCGCGAGGGCGAGTTCGGCCGGGGTGGGGGCGCTGACGGCGTCCTCGTCGACCCCGCTGACGATCACCTCGGGGTCAAGTCCGGCCTGGCGCAGCAGGCCCAGCCGGGCGGGGGACTGGGAGGCGAGCACGAGTCGGCGGCGCGGCTGATCTGTCATGCGTTCAGCGTATCGGCGCGGCCCCGGGCGCTCACGTCAGCCCGAGCACGATCATCGCCAGCACCATCGCGAGCGCCATGAGGATGCCGAGCCGCCGCAACATGACCTCTGTCTCCCGCAGGTCTTTGGGAGGCTCGTCATCGGGGTCGGACCACAACATGCTTCCGAGCTTGCGGTGGTTTGGGCCGGGGCGCCTGAGTACGGGTACTCAACTTCCCCGCCTTCCTCTCGATGCCTCCAAAAGGGTCCAGGGTTCCGTTAGAGTAATGGGACTGTGGTTCCTTTTGGAGAGGTGCGTCATGTTCGCTGCTGCCTGGACCGCGTCACCCCAGCTCCCGAGCGAGGGCTTCACGCCGAACTGGTCCCGTGAGGGCTTCTGGCGTCAGTCGCTGCGGCAGGTCGTGCGGCTGACCGCGGGCGGGGAGAGGGTGCGGGTGCGGTTCTCGAACGCGTACGGGAACTCGCCGGTGCGGATTGCCTCCGGCTCGGTGGCTCGTGGCGGGGCTGCGGTGCGGCTTACCTTCGGGGGTGCGGTGGAGGGGGAGATGCCGGCTCGGGGGGAGTTGGTGAGCGACGGGGTCCAACTCGCCGTAGCAGCGGGGGAGTCGGTGGTTGTCACGCTGTACTTCGACTCCGCCACCGGGCCGGCCACCTTTCATGCGCAGGCGTTCGCGACCAGTTGTCGGGGTGCGGGGTGTCTGCTGGGTGGGGAGGGGTTCACCGAGTCGAGTGAGTCCTGGTACTTCCTGTCCGCCGTCGAGACCGACTCCGGGCGGGGGGACGGGATTGTTCTCTTTGGCGACTCCATCACCGACGGGTTCGGGTCTACGGCGGGGGCCGATCGGCGGTGGTCGGACGCGTTGGCCTCGCGGACGGGGCGGGCCGTGTTGAACGCGGGGATCGGGGGGAATCTGCTGCTCAACGACTCCGCGTGGTACGGGGAGCGGGGGGTGCGCAGGTTTGGGCGTGATGTGCTTCAACTGGCCGGGGTGGACACGGTCGTTGTGTTGCTGGGGCTCAATGACATCGGGTTCAGCGAGACGGATGTGCAGCCTACGTACAAGCCGGCGCCGGTGGTTTCGGCGGGTGAAGTCATCGCTGGGTACCGGGAGTTGATACGGCAGGCTCGTGGACTGACCGTGGTCGGGGGGACCTTGTTGCCGTTCGGGGGGTCGGATCACTGGGGGGAGCGGGCGGCGAAGGTGAGTTGTGAGGTCAACGAGTGGGTGCGGGGTTCGGGGGAGTTCGATCGGGTTGTTGATCTGAATCGGGTGATGGCCGATCCGGGGGAGTTGGATCGGCTGCACCCTGCTTATGACTTTGGGGATCGGCTGCACCCCAATGACGAGGGGTACGGGGTGATGGCTGAGGCTGTGGTGCGTTGTTTGTAGCCTGCCGGTCGGTGGGGGCTGGTCGCGCAGTTCCCCGCGCCCCTGAAAGACCTAGCCGGGCCAGAAAGTTCGGGTCCATGCACTCGGGCCCGGGTGGGGGAGCCTTGCGCCCGCGATGCGTGACGGGTCGGACCAGGCGTCGCGGGGCCTTGGGGTGCCCGGCGGTGTTGATGTTGCCGCTGCCGCGCGCGCCCTCACCACCGCCAACGCGGCTGCCAGTTCCTCTGGGGTCGGGTTGCCCCGTACGACTTTGATGTTCATGGGGGGGCGCTCCTTTACAGGGGGATGTTGCCGTGCTTCTTCGGGGGCAAGGACTCGCGCTTGGTGCGGAGTTGGCGTAGGCCCCGGACGACGTGGCGGCGGGTGTCCGAGGGGAGGATGACCGCGTCGATGTAGCCGCGTTCGGCGGCGATGTAGGGGTTGAGGAGGGCGTCCTCGTACTCCTGGATCAGGCGGGCCCTCGTCGCCTCCACGTCGCCTGCCGCCTCGGCCTCCGCGATCGTGCGGCGGTGCAGGATGTTGACCGCGCCCTGGGCGCCCATGACGGCGATCTGGGCGGTCGGCCAGGCGAGGTTGAGGTCGGCGCCGAGGTGCTTGGAGCCCATGACGTCGTAGGCGCCGCCGAAGGCCTTGCGGGTGATCACCGTGATCAGGGGGACTGTTGCCTCCGCGTACGCGTAGATCAGCTTCGCGCCCCTGCGGATGATGCCGTAGTGCTCCTGGTCGACCCCGGGGAGGAAGCCGGGGACGTCCACGAAGGTGATGACCGGGACGTTGAACGCGTCGCAGGTGCGGACGAAGCGGGCCGCCTTCTCGGAGGCGTCGATGTCCAGGCAACCCGCGAACTGCATCGGCTGGTTGGCCACGATGCCTACCGGGCGGCCCTCCACCCGGCCGAAGCCGGTGAGGATGTTGGGCGCGAACAGGGGCTGCGTCTCGAAGAACTCGGCGTCGTCCAGGACGTGTTCGATCACCGTGTGCATGTCGTACGGCTGGTTCGCGCTGTCCGGGACCAGGGTGTCCAGCTCGCGGTCCTCGTCCGTGATGGCGAGGTCCGCCTCCTCGGGGAACGCCGGGGGCTCGCTGAGGTTGTTGGACGGGAGGTACGACAGCAGCTGCTTGACGTACTCGATCGCGTCCTTCTCGTCGCCCGCCATGTGGTGGGCCACGCCCGACACCGCGTTGTGGGTGCGCGCGCCGCCCAGTTCCTCGAAGCCGACGTCCTCGCCCGTGACGGTCTTGATGACGTCAGGGCCGGTGATGAACATGTGCGAGGTCTGGTCGACCATCACCGTGAAGTCGGTGATCGCGGGGGAGTAGACCGCGCCGCCCGCGCATGGGCCTACGACGAGGGAGATCTGCGGGATCACTCCGCTCGCGTGCGTGTTGCGGCGGAAGATCTCGCCGTACGCGCCGAGCGAGGCCACGCCCTCCTGGATGCGGGCGCCGCCGGAGTCGTTGATGCCGATGACCGGGCAGCCCGTCTTCAGCGCGAAGTCCATCACCTTGACGATCTTCTGGCCGTAGACCTCGCCCAGGGCGCCGCCGAAGACCGTGAAGTCCTGGGAGAAGACGGCGATGGGGCGGCCGTCGACCGTGCCGTACCCGGAGACGACCCCGTCGCCGTAGGGGCGGTTCTTCTCCAGGCCGAAGTCCGTGGAGCGGTGCCGGGTCAACTCGTCGAACTCGACGAAGGACCCCTCGTCGAGGAGCAGGTCGATCCGCTCACGGGCCGTCAACTTGCCCTTGGCGTGCTGCTTTTCGACCGCACGTGCCGAGCCGGCGTGCGTCGCTTCCTGGATACGGCGCTGAAGATCCGCGATCTTCCCGGCGGTGGTGTGGATGTCGATCTCTTGAGGCGCTTCCGGCTCGGACATCGGGATTGCGGCTCCCTGCCTGCTCAAAAGGGGGACGGGTTACTCATCCGTAGAGTAGTGGCGGGCCTACCGATCGGCAGTGCGGCGTACAACACACCTTGGGTGGCTTGCACGACACACACCTAGGGTGGCTTGCATGACGCCGCGAGATGCATCAGACGCGAACAGCAGCCGGTGGTCCGATCTGGAACGGCCTCCCCTCAACCCCGACGCGCTGCGCCGCGGCCTCGTGCGGGCGGGCGGCCTGTGGACCGGCGTGGAGGTCGTGCAGCGCACCGGTTCCACCAACTCCGACCTCGTCGCCCTCGCCGCCGCCGGCAAGGCCGCCGAGGGCACCGTCCTGGTCGCCGAGGAGCAGACCTCCGGGCGCGGACGGCTCGACCGGCAGTGGACGGCACCGGCCCGCTCGGGTCTGTTCTTCTCCGTGCTGCTGGAGCCGGGTGATGTGCCGGTGGCCCGCTGGGGCTGGCTCCCGCTGCTGACCGGGGTCGCCGTCGCAACCGGCCTGTCCCGGGCGGCAGGGGTCGACACGGCACTCAAGTGGCCCAACGACCTCCTGGTGACTGTCGGCGGTGAGGAACGCAAGGCCGGCGGCATCCTCGCCGAGCGCGCGGGCGACGACGCGGTGATCGTCGGCGTCGGCATCAACGTCACCCTGCGCGAGGACGAGCTGCCCGTGCCGCAGGCGGCCTCCCTGGCCCTGGCGGGGGCGGTCACGACCGACCGGGACCCCCTCCTGCGGGCGGTGCTGCGGTCCCTGGAGCACTGGTACGACAAGTGGCGCGCGGCGGGCGGCGACCCGCTGGAGAGCGGCCTCCAGGAGACCTACGCGGCCGGCTGCTCGACGCTCGGCCGGGTCGTCCGGGCCGAACTGCCGGGGGACCGTTCCATCACCGGCGAGGCCGTCGCGATCGACGGCGACGGGCGGCTCGTGCTGGCCACGGAGGACGGCGTGCAGGAGCCCGTGGGGGCGGGCGACATCGTCCACCTGCGCCCCGCGTGACCCCGACCGCTCTTGTGGCGGCTCTTCCCGTGTGACTCACGGAGTGAGCTGGCCCACACCTGCCGTAGCATTGGGCCCGGTCGATACCTGACCGTGGCAGATCGGAAGGGCAGCAGGCGTGACCGTCGACGACACGGGCTCCGGCGCGGACGCGGACGGCCGGGTGGCCCCCGATGCCGCCGAACCCGGCGAGGACCCGCTCGCGCTGCGCCTCGAAGGGCTCATCCTGGGCGCCGAGCGCCGCTACACCCCCTTCCAGGCGGCCCGCACCGCCGGCGTCTCCATGGAGCTGGCCACGCGCTTCTGGCGGGCCATGGGCTTCGCCGACGTGGGCCAGGCCAAGGCGTTCACCGAGGCGGACGTCCTCGCGCTGCGCCGCCTCGCCGGTCTCGTCGAGGCGGGGCTGCTCAGCGAGGCGATGGCGGTGCAGGTGGCCCGCTCCACCGGGCAGACCACCGCGCGGCTGGCCGGCTGGCAGATGGACTCGTTCCTGGAGGGCCTGACCGAGCCCCCGGAACCGGGCATGTCCCGCACCGAGGTGACGTACCCGATCATCGAGCTGCTCCTGCCCGAGCTGGAGGAGTTCCTCGTCTACGTCTGGCGCCGCCAGCTCGCCGCGTCGGCCGGCCGGGTCGTGCAGGCGGGCGACGACGAGGAGATGGTCGACCGGCGGCTCGCGGTGGGCTTCGCCGACCTCGTCGGTTTCACGCGGCTGACCCGGCGCATGGAGGAGGAGGAACTCGGCGAACTGGTCGAGGCCTTCGAGACCACGGCCGCCGACCTGGTGGCGGCTCGCGGTGGCCGTCTCATCAAGACCCTGGGCGACGAGGTCCTGTTCTCCGCCGACGACGCCGGGGTCGCCGCCGAGATCGCCCTGCGCCTCATCGAGACCATGGCCAACGACGAGACGATGCCCGAACTCCGCGTCGGCATCGCCTTCGGCACGGTGACGACCCGTATGGGCGACGTCTTCGGCACGACGGTCAACCTCGCCTCCCGGCTCACGTCGATAGCTCCTCGCGACGCCGTCCTCGTCGACAGCGCCTTCGCCGAGGAACTCATCCGCAGCGGCGAGGCCCCGGCCTCCGAGGCGGAGGCGGCGGAAGCCGCGGCGACGGCCGAGAAGGAGGGCGAGGAGCCCCCGACCTACCGCTTCGCCCTCCAGCCGATGTGGCAACGCCCCGTGCGCGGCCTGGGAGTTGTCGAACCCTGGCTGCTCACGCGCCGGGACTCGTCACCGGCGTAGCCCCAACTCGCCTACGGAACCGAGTGGTTGGCGAGCCCGTCCACGCAGAGCCCGATGATCGGCACGCACAGCCTCGGCCGACTCGGCGCGGGGGCGGGGGAGTCGACGGTCCGGCTGGGGGTCGGCGTCGGCGTGGGCGTCGAGGTCGGCCGGGGAGCCGGTGCCTGGGGCGGCGGGGTGGTGGCCGACGTCGTCTCCGGGATGGTCGTCGGGTCCGCGTCCACGGGTGTCGTCGGCGTCGCGGTCGCGTACGGAGTCGCTACGACCCCGGAGGCCGCCGTGGGGGTGGGAGTGCTGCCGCCCATCACCGAGGTCGCGGAGGGGATCGCGGCCGGGTCGGCGCTGATGGTCGCGGCGGCGTTCGCCGGGCGGTCCGCGCTCCGGCTCGCTTCCGGGCTCGGCTCCGCCTCCGCCGTGCCCAGGCCGCCGACTCCCGACTCGGGCGCCAGCCGTACGAGGCTCAGCACCCCGGCGGCCACGGCGAGCCCGCTGACGGCGAGGAGGACCTTGCGGGGGCGGGGACGGCGGTGCCGTCCGCGCGGGAGCGGCGTCTCTATCTCCGCGGTGTCCTCGGCCCGCTCCGCCTTCGTGGTCGTCGTCACGATCCCTCCCCTGTGGTGTGGCGGACGCACGTTATGCGCTTCTACGGGCGGTGCGGCGGGAGTTGGGCGTGATGTCACCCGAACGGGGAAGCCGCGTGCGATGATCGGGGCGAGGTCAGTTAACCCACGTTAACCAGGAGGCGGGCATGAGCGAGGAGCGGTTCGAGTCGCGGTTCGAGTCGCGGTTCGGGGAGTTCGTGCTGGTGCGGCGGCACGGGTATGTCGCGGAACTGGTCCTGGACCGGCCCAAGGCCATGAACGCGGTCTCCACGGCGATGGCGGTCTCGATCGCCGAGGCCTGCGCGGCGCTGGCGGCGGACCGGGACGTGCGCGTGACCGTGGTGACCTCGTCGCACGAGCGGGCGTTCTGCGTGGGCGCGGACCTGAAGGAGCGCAACTCCCTCACGGACGCGGAACTCGTACGGCAGCGCCCGCTCGCACGCGGCGCGTACACCGGCGTCCTGGAGCTTCCCATGCCGACGATCGCCGCGGTGCACGGCTTCGCCCTCGGTGGCGGCTTCGAACTCGCCCTGTCCTGCGACCTGATCGTGGCGGACGGTACGGCGGTGGTGGGGTTGCCGGAGGTGTCGGTGGGGGTGATTCCGGGGGGCGGCGGTACGCAGCTGCTGCCTCGGCGGGTGGGGGCGGCTCGGGCGGCTGAACTGATCTTCACCGCAAGGAGGTTGGAGGCGCCCGAGGCGTCGGAACTGGGTCTGGTGGACGTCCTGGTGGAGCCGGGTCAGGACCGCGAGGAGGCTCTCGCTCTGGGTGCGCGCATTGCCGCGAATTCTCCTGTCGGCCTGCGCGCGGCCAAGCGGGCCCTGCGGCTGGGGCATGGGTTGGATCTGCGGGCTGGGCTTGAGGTCGAGGATGCGGCTTGGCGGTCGGTGGCGTTTTCGGGGGATCGGGCGGAGGGGGTTGCGGCGTTCAATGAGAAGCGGGCGCCGGAGTGGCCTGGAGAGTAGCGGGGGAGGGGCAGGGGGCTTGCGTGCGTTGCCGGGTGCGGGTGCGTTGTGGCTGGTCGCGCAGTTCCCCGCGCCCCTAAGGGGTTGGGGCTGGCGGTGTTGGTGAGTGGGCCTGTGCTGGTCGCGCTCGCGCGGCGGAGTCGCATATCGATACAGCCCCGCGCCCCTGGGGGGTGGGTGCCGGCCTGTGTTGACGGGTGGGCCTGCATCAGTCGCGCCCACTCACCAACACGCCCAGCCCCAACCCCCTAGGGGCGCGGGGAACTGCGCGACCAGCCCCCACCGGGCCCGCACTCGACAGGCAACCCAAGGTCCATGACACCTGTTCGCCGCATCAATATCCCGCTATGCCCTAAATGTCCCTAGCCTGGAGTGATGGGTGAGGACAGGCGGCTCGCGGCCGTGGTGGAGCTGGCGCAGGGGATGGCGGCGGCACACACCCCTCGTGAGTCCTGGCGGGCGGCGGCAGCCGGGGCATGCCGGGCCCTGGACGGCAGTTTCGCCGCGCTCTCGGTGTGGGAGCGGGAGCTGGGGCGGCTGCGCGTCCTCGTGAACGTGGGGGAGCGGGCCGAGGGCGAGGAGGAGTTCCCGGACGGCGAGACCTACCCGGTGCACCAGTTCCCGGAGATCACCGAGTTCCTGCACGAACGCTGGGCGGGCGGCGGCGAGCCCAACGCCTGGGTCGAGACCGCCGAGGGCCCGGCCGCGGGCAGCCCCGGCTACTGCCACCAACGCGTAGCCGCTCTACGGCGTCGTAGGCGCGGATGCTGTGTCGTCGCCCCGATCGTGCTGCACGGGCGGGCGTGGGGCGAGCTGTATGTGGCCAGGCCCGTCGGTGCGCCGGTCTTCGACCGGGGTGACGCCGACTTCGCCACGGTCCTGGCCTCAGTCGTCGCGGCCGGGATCGCCCAGACCGAGCGGCTGGAGGAGGCGCGACGGCTCGCCTTCACGGACGCGCTCACCGGGCTCGCGAATCGGCGGGCCGTCGACGTACGGCTCGACGAGGCGATCGAGCGGCATCGGCGGGACGGGGTCGTGGTCAGCCTGGTGGTGTGCGACCTCAATGGGCTCAAGCGTGTCAACGACACCCGGGGGCATGCGGTCGGAGACCGGTTGCTTGAGCGCTTCGGGTCGGTGCTGTCGCTGTGCGGGGCGATGATCCCGGGCGCGCTCGCCGCGCGGCTCGGCGGGGACGAGTTCTGTCTGCTCGCGGTCGGGCCGCCCGCCGATGAAGTGGTCGACGCGGCGATCGAACTGTGCCGTCGCGCCGCCGAGTTGGAGCTGGGCGAGGGTGTCGCGTGCGGGGTCGCGTCGACGGAGGATCCGATCGGGGCGGTGCGTTCCGGCCGTCGGCTCTTCCGGCTGGCCGATGCCGCCCAGTACCGCGCGAAGGCCCTCCGCGCCGACAAGCCGGTGGTCGCCGGGCGGGACGGGCCGGACGATCCGGTGGTGCGGCTCGCGGACTCCTCGACACCGGAGATGCCGGCGGAGCGGCGCCGCTTCCGGGGCCGTCGGACGTGACCTACCTGTAAGGGTCTAAGTGGCTACCCGGTAGTGACACCGCCGCATTCAATGCGTACGCTCCTGAATATGGATATGCACACTGTGGTGGTGGGGACGTCCGGGGTCACCGCGTCCGACGTTCTTGCCGTGGCGCGTGGCGGCGCCCGGATCGAGCTTTCCGGTGAGGCCGTCGCGGCGCTCGCCGCGGCGCGGGAGATCGTGGACGCGCTGGCGGCCAAGCCGGAGCCCGTGTACGGGGTGAGCACCGGGTTCGGGGCGCTGGCGTCGCGGCACATCAGCCCGGAACTGCGGGCACAGTTGCAGCGCAACATCGTTCGTTCGCACGCCGCAGGGATGGGGCCGCGGGTGGAGCGGGAGGTCGTGCGCGCGCTGATGTTCCTGCGGCTCAAGACCGTCTGCTCCGGGCACACCGGTGTGCGGCCCGAGGTCGCGCAGACCATGGCGGACGTGCTGAACGCCGGGATCACCCCCGTCGTCCACGAGTACGGCTCCCTCGGCTGCTCCGGCGACCTCGCGCCGCTCTCCCACTGCGCGCTGACGCTCATGGGCGAGGGCGACGCCGAGGGCCCGGACGGAGTTGTACGACCCGCCGGTGAGCTGCTCGCCGAACACGGCATCGCGCCGGTCGAGTTGCGCGAGAAGGAGGGCCTCGCCCTTCTCAACGGCACCGACGGCATGCTCGGCATGCTGGTCATGGCCCTCGCCGACCTCGACATGCTCTACAAGTCCGCCGACGTCACCGCCGCCCTCTCCCTGGAGGCGCTGCTCGGTACCGACAAGGTGCTCGCGCCCGAGCTGCACGCCATCCGCCCGCACCCCGGGCAGGGTGCCAGTGCCGCCAACATGCTTGCCGTGCTTGCCGGTTCGGAGCTGACCGGGCACCACCAGGACGACGCGCCCCGCGTCCAGGACGCGTACTCGGTGCGGTGCGCCCCGCAGGTCGCCGGTGCCGGACGCGACACGATCGCGCACGCACGGCTCGTCGCGGAGCGGGAGTTGGCGTCCGCCGTCGACAACCCCGTTGTGCTGCCCGACGGTCGGGTCGAGTCGAACGGCAACTTCCATGGCGCGCCCGTGGCTTACGTCCTCGACTTCCTCGCCATCGCGATCGCCGACCTCGGTTCGATCGCCGAGCGCCGTACCGACCGGCTGCTCGACAAGAACCGCTCGCACGGGTTGCCGCCGTTCCTCGCGGACGACGCCGGTGTCGACTCCGGGCTGATGATCGCCCAGTACACGCAGGCCGCGCTGGTCAGCGAGATGAAGCGGCTGGCCGTACCCGCCTCCGCCGACTCCATCCCGTCCTCCGCGATGCAGGAGGACCATGTCTCCATGGGCTGGTCGGCCGCGCGCAAGCTCCGCACCGCCGTCGACAACCTCACCCGGATCATCGCCGTCGAGCTGTACGCGGCGACGCGTGCCGTGGAACTGCGCGAGGGGCTGGCCCCGGCGCCGGCGTCCCGTGCGGTCATCGATGCCGTACGGGCGGCGGGAGTTGAGGGACCCGGCCCCGACCGGTTCCTGTCTCCCGACCTCGCCGCGGCCGACGCGTTCGTGCGGGGCGGGCATGTCGTCGAGGCCGTGGAGAAGGTCACCGGGCCGCTGCGGTAGGGCGGTTGGGGCCCGGCCACGGCAAGGGCCGGGCCCCGTACGTCACTTCAGCTTGGCGGCCTGTGCGTCGATCACCGCGGACGGCACGGTGTAGGTCTTGTTCGCGATCAGGGCGCCGATGTTGACCGTGTAGTACGTGACGAGGGTGCTGCCGTGGCGCACCACCTCGGTGTGCACGGTGCCCTTCTGGCCGCCGGTGTCCTCCATGACGCTGCTCGCGCCGAACGCCACCGATTCGTCACCGGTGTCGGACGCCTTCTCGGCGACGACCCCGGTGTACTTCGTGCCGTCCTTGCCCACGGTGAGGGCGAAGCCGCCGGAGCAGCTCTTGATCCCGTCGGAGACGGACTTGAAGGCCTTCTCCGCGCCGTCGCCGTCGTACGAGGACAGTCCGATGAGGGTGACCGGGTGGTCCAGCGAGGCGTTGAACGCGTCCTCCATCTCCTTCTCGGTCATGTCCTCCACGGACTTGGAGGGAGAGGCGGAGGCCTTCTTCGTCTCGGTGGCCGTCTCGTTCGTGGCCGAGGCGGCGTCACCCGGCGCCTGCGCGGACATGGCCCAGGCCAGCGGCTGGCACTGCTGCTTGTCGACGGTGACAGCGGTCTTGGTGGCCGGGACCGACTTGTCGACCGGCGCGACCTCGTAGCCGACGAGATCGGCCTTCGCGAGGATCAGCTTCTTCAACTCTGCGGCGGTGAGCGCCTTGTCGGTGTTCTTCGCCGAACCCTGCGCGGCATTCCGGGTGTTGCTCTCGGCCGTGTCCGAACCGCCGTCGGAGCAACCGGTGATGAGGGCCAGCGACAGTGCGCCCACCGCGACGGTGACGCACAGCCGTATGCCCGATGATCTCTTCATGAGCGGACTATGAAGCTTGGGTCAAAGAAGCGTCAAGCCGGTTAAAAGCCCAGGCGTTCCCGTCGTACCGAATACGCCACGAAACCGGCGCCGAGGCCGAGGAACACCGTGCCGCCGACGATGTACGGCGTGGTGTTCGGGCTGCCGGTGTCGGCGAGTTGGGTGTCGTCGGAGGAGGCGGTGACGGCCGTCGAGGTGACCCGGGCCTGCTGGGTGACCTGCGAGGCAGGTGTCGCCGAAGTCTCCACTCTGGCCTGGTCGGTCACCGTCGCGTTGGCGGAGGGGACGAACCAGAGGGCGCCCAGCAGGGTGCCCGCGGCGGTGGCGGTCAGCATCGTTCGGCGAGCGGTTGACACGGAATATCGATCCCCTTGTGGCGCTGGCGAATTGGCCGTGTGGAGCGATGCTAATGAACTGTGCGGGTCGCGGGAAAGTCACGGGAGCTGTGGGCCGTACGCTCCCGGCATGAGCACCCAAGAGACATCACGTTTTGTACGCCTTCGTGTCGAACTCGTTCTTGAAGTCGAGAACGAGGACGCCGTGACCAAGGCCGCGCTGGCCAAGATCGCCGAGGATCCCGAGCTGCCCGGTGACGAGCGCGGGCACGCCGAGACCGCTGTGACGGAAGACACCGCCGAGGCGCTCGCGTATCTCGTGGACCCGTTCGACCTGGTCAGCGAGATGCCCGGGGTCGAGCTGGCCCAGGCCTCGTGGAGCAGCGAGGAGATCGACTACGACCCGGATTCGCCGGATTGGGACCTCGACGAGGATGATGTCGACGGCGATGAGGAAGCAGACGGGGTGGCAGTGGTCGGCTGAGCCGTGCGCGGGAGCAGGTGACCCCGGGCGGCTGCCGCTGCCCGGGGTTTCGTCGTGGACGTGGTGTGCCCCACATCTGGGCGACAGGCGGAACGGTACGCATCAGTCGTAGCGTTGGTTTCTTAAGAATTTGTTTAACGGGGACTACGTGCGGGGCCAACGGGGTCACTCGGGGTTTTCAGGTTTTTCGGCAACGATGGAGAAGCGTGTGATGACGGACAGTAAGCGGCGCAAGGGTCTTGTGACCGCGTCCGCACTGCTCGGCGGTGTGCTCGTGCTCACGGCGTGTTCCGGCAGCGACGACAAGTCGTCCGGGAGCGATTCGAGCCAGAGCTCGCAGTCCAAGGCCGACGAGGCGGCCGCGAAGAAGTCCTCCGAGGCGCAGATCAAGATCACGCCCGCGGACGGTTCGGACAACGCCTCCATCAACAACTCGGCCACGGTGAAGGTCACCAAGGGCACGCTGACGGCCGTGACGATGACGACCGCGGACGGCAAGGCCGTCGCGGGCACCATCTCCGCCGACAAGCTCAGCTGGAAGCCCAGCGCGCAGCTGGACCGCTCGACCACGTACAAGGTCGCGGCCACCGCGAAGGACTCCGCCGGGCTCGCCGCCCACGAGAACGCCTCCTTCACCACGGTCTCCCCGGCCAACAGCTTCATAGGGAACTTCACGCCCGAGGACGGTTCGACGGTCGGCGTCGGCATGCCGGTGTCGATCAACTTCAACAAGGCGATCACGAACAAGTCCGCCGTCCAGAAGGGCATCACGGTCACCTCCACCAGCGGCCAGGAAGTCGTCTGCCACTGGTTCAACACCCAGCGCATGGACTGCCGCCCCGAGGACTACTGGAAGGAGAACTCCACCGTCACGCTGAAGCTCGCGCTCGACGGCGTCGAGGGCGCCTCCGGGGTCTACGGCGTGCAGCAGAAGACGGTCACCTTCCACATCGGCCGCAACCAGGTCTCGTACGTCGACGCGAAGTCGAAGCAGATGAAGGTGGAGCAGGACGGCAAGGTGATCAAGACGATCCCGATCTCCGCCGGTTCCCCCGAACACACCACGTACAACGGCCAGATGGTGATGTCCGAGAAGTTCACGCAGACGCGTATGAACGGCGCGACGGTCGGTTTCACGGATGACGACGGCAAGGGCGAGTACGACATCAAGGACGTCCCCCACGCCATCCGCCTCACCAGCTCCGGCACGTTCATCCACGGCAACTACTGGGGCTCGCCCTCGGTGTTCGGCTCCGTCAACACCAGCCACGGCTGTGTGGGCCTGCAGGACGTGAAGGGCGCGGGCGACAAGAACATGCCGGCGGCCTGGTTCTACAACAACTCGATGGTCGGCGACGTGGTCGTCATCTCCAACACCGGCGACAAGACGGTGGCCCCGGACAACGGCCTCAACGGCTGGAACATGGACTGGGCGCAGTGGAAGGCGGGGTCGGCGGTCTGAACTGACCCGACCTGACCTGTCGACTCCGGTCAACTTCGGTTTGCTTGAAGGCGGTTGCCCCTGGCGGGGCGGCCGCCTTTTGCGTTGCGGAAGTCAAGTGGTCCATGGGGGCGGAGAGTTGGCAGTAGCATACGGAACGTGACGTACCTCGGGTGCGCCTCCCTTGTTCCGGGCCCCTCTCCTCGGGGCCCGGCCCGAAGCGGGGCGGTTCCGGGTAAAGAAAAAAGGCCGCCTCCCTATGGAAAGGGAGGCGCACCCTATGGGACGTCATGCCAGGCCAAGGCTGACTCTTGTGTGTCGACTCACCCGGTTGCTGCCGGAATCGTGGGCCAAGCACGTGAGGAGGTGGTGGCTCTGGTGGCTCAGCAGGTAGCGGGAGATCCCCCGAAGGACTAGGGACCTCCCACCAAGCTCCTGACCGAGCTTGAGCCCCTGTCGCGGTATCCGGCCGTGGCGGGGGCTCGTTCCTCGTCTACGACGATACCGGCTACGGCGCCCGCAGCAAGCCCGACTGGTCAACAGGGGTCTTCAGCGCGGTGACGAAGGGGGCCCAGGCGGAGGCGGTGAGGATGAGGGCGGGGCGGTACGGGGCCTTTGAGTCGCGGACGGGGATGAGGCCGGGGAGGTTGGCGGCGACCTCTACGCAGTGGTCGTCGTAGTTGCTCCCGAACGAGAGGGCGTCACTCAAGTCGCCCCGGCTGCTTGCCATTTCGGTAGTCCTCCGCTGCTTGCTCGATGAGTCTCAGGGACGCCTCGGGCGGGAGTGCGGCGGCCCTGAGTCGACCGTACGCCTTCGAGTACTGGCTCACGAGTGCCGGATCGTCGATCAACTGGCCGCTGTACATCCCCTCCGTGTACATGATCGGCGGGGCGTCAGCAAAGGCCAGGAACCTGGTGGCGCCCATCATGAACGGGTGCGCCCCTGAGTTCCGCAGAAGGATCTGCGGAATGGATCGGCGGTGCTTACGCGTCACCTCTGCGATATGGGCGAGCTGTTCGGCCATGTCGCCGGGCGGGAGGATCGGATTCGTGAGGATCTCCTCGTGGAGTACGAGCCAGCTCTCGGGTGCCTCCTGATCCTCGAAGAGCCAGGCACGCTTGCGCCGCGCCTCGATCTTCTCCGTCACCGCCTCTTCGGAGTACGTCGGGTGCGATGCCAGGACAACGGCCCTGACGTATGTCGGCAGTTGGAGAGGGCCCGGGATCAGGGACGGGTCCCACTCCTCGACCTCTCTCGCGTGCTCCTCCAACTCCAGGACATCGGCGAAGTACTCGGCGTGGGCATTCTTCCGCGCCGTCCGCACATCCTCACAGTTCCGCTCGAAGAACCCGTCCGTCCCCAACACCCGGTCCGCGTGCTGGGCCAGATCGAGTGGGATCCTCCGCTCGCCGTGCTCGATGTCGCTGAGGTAGGTCTTGCCGTAGTAGATCCCCTTGAGGAATCCCTCCAGGGACAGCCCCGCGGCTTCCCGCTGCCACCTCAATTCCTTGCCGTAGAAGGCCGGAACGCTCATCGACCCGTCAATGTCCTTGCCCCGTGCCACCACTTACTCCCCTCCGCAAATCCGGTCGCGAACGCGAAACCTCTTTTACGGTAGCCAGCTGAACGTCAGCCTGTGAGGGATTCGTTACAGAGCGCACGGAGGCCCCCGTTCATGTCCACCCCCTACGACACAACCCTCTGCGTGGAGGAACTCCGCGACGCCCTTGCCCTGCACGACATCACGCTCCCTTCCCTCGGCGTGGACATCCTGTACGCCGGCCTCGTCGCGCTCGGGAACTGCAACACCGCCACCGCCCGCGAACTCGCCGCCGCGCTACGGAAGGCGGCGGAACGGTGACGTTCGAACTCAGGCTCCTCGCCACCCCCAAGGCCGTACCGGAACTCCGCCACCACCTCCGCCACCACACCTACGACGTCCGCCTCTGCGCAACGGAGTTGGTGACGAACGTGATCGACCACGTCGGCGACGGAACGCCGGTGACCGTCAGAGTCCTGGCCACGGCTGACGGCCGCACGCGCATCGAGGTCACCGACCCGGACCCGAGGGCGTTGCCGTTGCTGCTCCGGGCGACCGCGACGGACGAACACGGCCGGGGGATGGCGCTGCTTGACGCGCTGGCGCGGCGCTGGGGCGTGGAGCAGGGGCCGGATCGCAAGACGGTGTGGTGCGAGCTGGAGGACGATCTCAACAGCCTCACCGCAAAGGGGTGTTGAGGCGATCGGAGCTGAACTCAGCCCAGTTGCCGGGCCACGGCCTCGCGGGCGGCGGGGGAGAGCAGGGCGCCCGCGCGGGTGAGGAGGGAGTGCAGGGCCGGGCCGTAGCGCTCGGCCAGTTCCGTGTTGTGGGCCAGTACGTCCAGTTCGTTGGCGGCCGTGATCTCGAAGAACGCCCGCAACTGGTCGGCGGGTGGGCTGAGTTCGCGGCCGGTGAAGCGGTCCCGGAAGGCGAACTCCGTGGTGCCGTCGACGCGAGGGTAGACAGCGCCGCGGTCGCAACTGGCGTAGAGATAGACGAGCGCCTCCGCCGGTTCAGCGATCAACGCGACGAGCGTGGCCCGCTCGGTCAGGGGCAGCAGCGCCGGTGCGAAGCCGTCCGTTCCGTACGTCGCGTGGCACAGCCCCGCCGTCAGGACGACGGCATCCGCTCCCCACTCCGCCAACAGCCCCTGAACACGCCCCAGATGGGCCAGCAACGTCCCACCCGGATGGGGCATCTCGTCAGCTCCCCGGTCGCGCAGAAACGCGTCGATCGCGGCGCGTCCCTTGCCCGCCAGGTGGTGCTGCTCGGCTGGTGCCATGGCTGGAGGTCCTCTCGCCGGGGTGCCGTCGTCTCCGACCGGGCCGCCTGACAACTCTGGCAGGAGACGCCCGGTCAGCCGACGGACATGCTGCCAAGGCTGTTCTCGCGGTCGGGCCAGACGTCCCCGTGGTCGTCGTGGGTGGGCAGACGCTTGAGGACGGACAGATCCGTTGTGAGGATCGTGGTGAAGGGCTCGGTGAACCGTGAGGTTGCCTCGAACAATGCGGTCAGGTGGCTGGGGAGTACTTCGCGGGCGGCGTTGATGGCGTCGGTGTCGAGGTGGAGGCGGTAGCCCTGGGGGCGGTCCCACGGGCTCGCGTCACGTTCGAAGACGGCGACGTCGATTCCGCTGCCCAGCAGGGCCTGCGCCAGCGTCAGGCCGCCGAGACCGGAGCCGATGATGAGCACTCTGCTGAGTGGTTCGACAAAGGACGCACTGCGGTGGTGGTTCGGTGAGCCTTGTCCACTGCGGGTCGTGCGGAGCAGCACGCCTCCCGCACCGGGCAGAAGCCCGAGGCTCTCGGGGAGGCGTGCGTACTCCTCGGGGTGGGGTCAGCCCACCGCGTTCGCCCGCTCGGCCGCGCTCAGCGACGAGAGGGGTTCGGCGACAGACTTGGCGTGGACCGGGGCCGCGTGGGTGGCCGGGGCCGGGTCGGCGTGGGTGGCC